>NZLU01000002.1 GCA_002692725.1 Ponticaulis sp.
GGTGAAGCCAAGACATATCACCAGATCACGCACGACGAACCGACCGACGCGGTACTCGGATATCAGCCGGAAACCAGCAAGCTCGCAGGTCTCGTCATGGAAGGCTTTGGCGCATTCCTCGAAGAACTCGACGCTGTTCAGGAAGGTGACCGGACCTTGCTCGACAACAGCCTGGTCATGGCCTTCTCCGACACCGGTTATGCGAAAATCCACTCGCTTGAGAATATTCCGGTGTTCTTCGCGGGCGGTGCAGGCGGACGTCACCTTGCCGGTCAGCACATTGCGTCTGCCGGTGAGCCGATCAGCCGCCTCTCTCTCACGGCTATGGAACTGGCTGGCGTTTCTGCCGGTGAGTTTGGTCAGGGCGCGATGAAAACATCCCGTCCGGTTGAGGAAGTCATGGCATCAGGAGGTACCAATGGTAGCTAAGCTTGCACGCACGCTCATCGGCGGCATCGCCTGTGTGACGGCTGGGACGGGCATCGCTGCGGCGGACTGGACCCGTAGTTATGTCATCGAATGGTATGAACCTGCGCACTATTACGGTGCAGAGACCGGCATTGTTGACGCTGGTACGGATTGCCCGGCGGGCTCAAACCCCGAGATTGATTATATCAAGGTTCTGACCGACGCGGGATACACCCAGCAGGAAGCAGAATGGCTGCGCGATCAGGAACACCCTTATCGCCTGCCAAACCATGGTTCGAACCAGATGGCTTTCCGGGGCGAAAACCGCGCGAATGTCTATACACAACCATGGACTTATCCGGATCCGGGCCTGACGCCTGTGACCGGCGAGGTCTCTCAGGGGATCAATCTTGATGGTGACGCCACAAACGGTTTTGTGAGCCCGGATGGTGAGCAAGGCATCGACAATGAGTTCTACCGGACCGTTGGGTGCTGGAAAACCTATCGCGGCCCGGACCGTCTCTCCAGCGGTGCAATGACCTTCAACGACTCCATGCGTGAGGGCTCATGGACGGTCGCTATCGTCGTTTCCGGCGAGGGTGATGATCCGATGAATGACGAGAACGTCACGGTCGCCTTTTACGACAGTAAAGATGCGCTCGTGAAAGACGGCATGGGCGAGATTGCCTGGGATTATACTTTTGCGGTGTCACCGCACGCAAAGTATGAGGCCATTTTCGAGGCGCGCACGGAAAATGGCCGTATCCGGTCGACCCGTCCGTCAGAGGAGGTCTGGTTCCGTGATCCGAGCTATTCCCGTGATCTCCAGCTTCTTGAGGCACAGGTCGATCTGAACATGAATGAAGATGGTACGCTGACAGGTGTGTTTGCGGGCTATCGTCCATGGGAGCCGGTCTATGAGGGCTGGGTTCGCGCGCGCGGTACGGTGATCGAATCGCTGACCTGGGTGAACCTGCCGGGCGTCTGGTACGCGCTGAAGCGTAATGCCGACTACAGCCCGGACGGCGCAGATGGTGAGAAAACCCACATCTCTTTCGCCATGCGTGTCGAAGCGATACCGGCCTATGTCATGGTCCCGGATGCCACGAACGAAGTTGCAGAGATCGTGTCCTATGTTTCGCTCGCTGACCCTGCGGATGCGGAACGTCCGCAGCGAAGCTTTACGGTCGATGGGATCGTCCCGGACCGTGACGGCATCATTCTGGCGGGCCCCGATGCGCCTATCGTCCCGCCGACCGTGACGCGCGAAGAGCTGAAAGCCCGGTTAGGGCTCGGCAGTGCCGCGGGAGGACGATGATCAGCCCCGGAAGACGGGCTGACTCGTGAATTGAAGACTGGCGCCGGCATGTCCGGCGTCTTTCATGCGGGAGGATGAGCATGATACGCAAAGCAGCATTGACGGCATACGCAGGGCTGATGATGGCCGGGACCGCCGCGGCGGACTGGTCGCGTAGCTATGTCATCGAATGGAACGAACCGGCGCATTATTATGGCGCTGAGACTGGAATCATCGATCCGGGAACAGATTGCCCCGCAGGTACCAACCCTGAAATCGACAGGGTCGAAGTGCTCACCCGGTCCGGCTATACCGAAGAAGAAGCGCGCTGGCTGCGCCATCCGGAGCATGGCTATCGTGTTCCGAACCATGGCCAGAACCAGATGGCGTTTCGCGGCGAAAACCGCGCCAATGTCTACACTCAGCCCTGGACCTATCCTGACCCGGGCCTGACGGAAGTCTCCGGCATGGTCAGTGAGGGGTTTGACCTCGATGGCGATCCGACAAATGGCTTTGTGAGCCCTGCTGGACAGACCGGTATCGACAATCAGTTCTATCGCACCACCGGCTGCTGGAAATACTATCGCGGTCCAGAGCGTCGCAGCTATATCGCNGAATCNTGGAANGACCGCATGCGCGAAGGGTCATGGACCATTGCGATTGTCGTGTCNGGCNANGGCGATGACCCGCTCAACGACGACAGNGTTCAGGTCGCCTTCTATGACAGCGAAGATCCGCTGGTGAAGGACGGCATGGGAGATATCGCGTGGGATTACACCTTCACCGTCGCACCGAGTGCCAAGTTTGAAGCGATTTTCGACGCGCGCACTGAGAACGGAAAAATCATCTCCACCCATCCGATGGAAGAGGTCTGGTTCCGCGATGCGAGCTACACCAAGGAGCTTCAACTCCTGCAGGCGCAACTCGAACTGACCATGAATGAGGATGGATCGCTGACGGGACTGGTCGGCGGATATCGCCCATGGCAGCCGGTTCATGACATGCTCGTTGATGCGCGTGGGTCGGTGATTGAATCGCTGACATGGATCGAGCTTCCGGCGCTGTGGTACGCCTTGCAACGCAATGCTGACTACAGCCCCGACGGCGCGGATGGCGAGAGAACACATATTTCATTTGCGATGCGCGTGAGCGCTGTTCCGGCCTATGTCATGTTGAATGACGCCTCTCAAACGGTGGATATGGCGCAGTCTTTCAGAGACGAAGCCGGGCCGATGCCTCCTCAACCACGCGCCACGAGTTTCCGGGTGTTTGACGGGATTGTCGCCGACAGCAATGGGATGATCTATGCCGGGCCGGACGCGGAAATCATTCCGCCGACCATCACCCGGGACATGCTCTACGAGCAACGAGCCGTGCCAGCTGGCGGACGATAACGTCCGGCTTCATGGGCGCACCGAAGGGTGAGCCCACGAAATATTGATTGCCCAGGCGGCAGGAACACTTTGCCCGTGGAGGTAAAGTCCGTTAGCATTCAATGGATTGCAAGCAGGAGGGGTTTTCATGAAGTTTGTTGTAGCTCTCGCGCTTTCAGGCGCAATACTGGCAGTTGCCGCGTGCGGCGGCGCTGAAGAACCGGGCGTCACAGCTGACGCGGTACCGGACGCGGTTGAGACGGACGTCGCGGAAACAGAACCGGTCGTTCTGGCAAATGGCATGACGGTCGCCGAAACGATTTCGACACGTCAGGAAAACCTCAAAGGCATGGGTGGTGCTCTGAAGACGGTGAGCGATAACGTCCGGTCGGGCTCGCCAGACATGGCTGCTATTCAGGCAGCGGCTGTGACGCTTAAGGGCCATTCTGAGAATATCGGTACCTGGTTTCCTGAAGGCACGGGGCCTGAGTCGGGGCTCGAAACTGACGCGCTCCCTGCTATCTGGGAACAGCCAGATGAGTTCGCGGCGGCGGTTGAGCGCTTTCAGGTCGCAGCTCTCGCATTGAGTACAGCGGCTGAAAGCGGCGATGCCGCAGCTGTTGGTGCAGCTTTCCGTCCGACGGGTGGTTCATGTGGTGGCTGTCATGACAGCTTCCGCGCTGACGATGACTAATCCTGAAACTGCCCTTCCGTCCTCGTCTGTAAAGGTCTGGGACGGGGCCATCCGCCTCTTTCACTGGTCCATGGCGGCGATGATTGTCGCCATGTGGTGGACGGCTGAAAATCACGCCATGGACTGGCACCGCCGGATCGGCATGGTGCTGGTCGGGCTCGTCGTATTCCGACTTTATTGGGGCGTATTTGGAAGTACGACCGCGCGATTTTCGTCCTTTGTGCGGGGACCAAAGGCCATTCTGGCCTATTTCAAAAAGCTGACAACAAAACCCTATGTGCCGGATTTCGGGCACAATCCGCTGGGCGCGCTGAGCGTGATTGCGCTTCTGCTGGCGGTCATGTTTCAGCTGACCGCTGGCCTCTTTGCTGTAGATACGGATGGGCTGGAATCCGGTCCACTGTCCCGTTTTGTGGATTTCGATACCGGGCGCATGTTCGCCGAGCTGCATGAGACGGGTTTCAACGTTCTTCTCTGGCTGATCGGGCTCCATCTCGTTGCCGTGGCGCTCTATACAATTGTTCTGCGCGCCAATCTGATCATTCCGATGATCACCGGAAGCCGAAAGTCCGAACCTGCGGATGAGGCGATTCCCGTCGTGAAGGTTTCGATCATCCGTCTGGTCATTGGCGTCGCCATTTCGGCGGGCGTGGTCTGGTATCTCTTCGGTCTCTGAGCGGGTTCACATCTTGCGATCTGAAACCGCTCGGA
>NZLU01000003.1 GCA_002692725.1 Ponticaulis sp.
TTGCCCATAGTTCAGCTCCATATCTGAAGCCGGTACTAACTCAAATAATGGACCACTTTTCGGGGAGCAGACCAAAACTCCCATTATCGGCGCAATGCGCCGCTAAATCGAAGTCGAGTTACAGGCGCCGCATCCTGCGCCGGTACAACATTGAAGCGTCACATTCATACCAGGGGTCAGGCCTTCAGTTTGAGATTTGGAGGTCTCTTCTTCGGAGATCGGATCCATCGAAACTTCAATTGCGAAATCGAGCTGATCCGCTTCAACAATGCCATGCTGTTGCATCGTCCAAATTGCTTTGGCGAACAACTTGTCAAACAGCTTTTGCTTTAGCTCCGCTTCGTTTGGCGGTGTGACAGTTCCATTCAAGATGGCCTGAAGCTCGGTTAGTGTGATTTTAGAACTCATTCAATTCTCCTGTAATTGTGCCAAACAATAACCATCACAGAAATACAACTGTAAATAGTTTTAATTGACAAAACCGCAGCGCAAAATTGTGCTGCAGCGCTCATAATAGGATCAAATTCATATAGTAGGATAAAATGGTCATCCCCGGCCTTTACCTCTTGGGCAATCTCGACAATTTCTAAAATTAGCGGCGGACAAGTAGGAAATTTGATCAACCCTGAAAACCAAAACCCAACGTATTCTATTTTAAGATGGTGAGCTAAATTGGCTGGGTGCTCAGTGATGCTGCGTGGGTTCATCACAATTATTGTTTTGATAATGGCGACGGTATTCTGCGCGCCGATCAATGCGCAGACGCATGATTGTTCCGCTCCTGAAGCAAGGCAAAACAAGCGCTATGCTTCGGCGGACGTGAATTTACGGAGTTGGCCTAGCACCTATGCAGATGTGCTTGTGACATTGCCCAAAGGGGAAATCGTCTACGCCTACGCAGAGACTGACGGCTGGTCGCGCGTTAACGTCGCGTCTCTCAACATCACTGGATATGTAGCAACGAGATATCTCAAAGAGACCTGTGTTGCTGGTGGCGGACTATCCCGATCAACACTATCCAGAGCGTCGATCGTCACAATCCTGATGGCGAAGAGTCAATCCAGCTATAGCGGCTCTTGCCCATGCCCGAACAATGTTGATCGTGGCGCGCGTCGTTGTGGTGCCAGAAGCGCGTATTCCCGGCCAGGCGGAGCCAGTCCGCTATGCTATCCGCGAGATGTCACAAGCGACATGATTGATCGATTTATCTCGTCACGGTGATCACAGCGGGTCAATCCACAGGAACGAGCCCTGCTTTTAGATGCCTATAGAGCGTTGAGCGACCCACGCCGAGAACAGAAGCAACAACCGCAACCGAGGACCCTTCAGATAGCAACTTCGTAGCTCTGTCTATTTTAGGCGCATCCATCACTGCAGGCCTGCCGATATGCTTTCCTGCCGATTTTGCGGACGCCATGCCAGCCTTGGTACGCTCAATCAAAAGCTGGCGTTCGAAGCTCGCAAACGACCCCAGCAAATGCATCATGAGTTCACCCGCCGCCGTATCGAGATCGATATGCTCTGTGAGAGATTTGAAGCGAACACCTAACTTGGTGAGATGATCGATCTTATCGAGCAAGTCCCGAGTAGAGCGCGCTAACCTATCAAGCTTGTAGACAGTCAGAGTGTCATCCGGCTTCAACACTCTTAGAAGTTCGTTATAGCCAGGGCGCTCAGACTTCGCGCCGCTCACGCCTTCATCCACAAACACGCGCTCGCATCCGGCACGCTTCAGCTGTTCAACCTGCATGGAAATGTTTTGCGAAGTGAGGCTGCAACGAGCATAGCCGTAATGCGCCATGCCAAGCCTCCTATACTTGTAAAAAAGCGCTGTGAGACTGCGTTTTAATGTCTCGAAAGGGTTCGCTTTTTAGACATGATCCGCATCTCCGATTTCCTGCCTAAAATCGGCAGTTTTGCGTTATGAACCAGTTTATACGCGATCATCTCTATACGGAACGGTTTTGGGACGATTGCATGCAGGTGTATGCACTCTGGCAATGCTGCCATTGCTGGTGTCATGTGGAGGAGCCTCTGCGAAAGAAGAGCTGCATCCGGTTTTGGGCAAGAAGCCCCCGCGCAATGTGCTGAGCAAGGATATACTGGCTTTGCCCGAGATCGAGCGAACAGCTTGGTTGCATGGCGCATTGACGTTGATGATCAGCAGCTACGCGAGCTTTGATCAGGATACCAGCGGATGCCTTACCGACTGGGCTTTTTTACAAGGAAATGGTCTAGAAATCCTGCACGGATATTTACACGACTACAAGTCGGAGCCTGTGTATGCCGTAATTCACGCGGTAGCAAAAGAAGCCTGCCCAAATGTATAGGTTATTGCAGCTGAGGCACCGTTGAGAGATCAAGTTTTCCAACCCGCGATTTGCTGGTCGCAACATCCGAAAATGTGTTTCGCATGATCGGTGTTTCTTCTAACTGTCGGCGCTTGTCTCGCATGTCACGCTCAATTTCTGTGAGCCTTTCCTTTGAGGCAGGATTGTCGCGATCATTGATTTCGGTCCTCGCGGCTTCGATTTGATCGGCTGATTTTGCAAGATCGGAGCGGCGTTTGGTTGCTGCGCTATATTCTTTCAGCGTTGTTGCATCATCGGGCACATAAAGACGGGCCATATCTACCCGGGTGACCGTATCTCCGTCTTTGGTCTGTCCTGAACCATCTTCACAGATAAACACCATTCGGCCATCGGTGAGTTTTACAGCGCGGCGTTCAAGGTCTGCGATATGAGCTTCATTGTTATCAATGGCTTGGTTGAGAGTATCCTGTGCGCGGTTGACCGAGGCGTTTGCTTTGTCGAATAGACGTTTGTACTCAGGATCGAGAAGTCGTTTCTGGAGCGCGGTTAAAACGCGGCGGATTTGCGCTTCGCGCTTTTTCTTTTCCTTTAGCTCGGGATTGTCTTCGGTGTCGGTGAAACGAGTAATGCGAGTGCTGGCACCTGCGCGTTCTTTGGCGATGTCTTCCAAGATGATCTGATCACGGGACTTTCCACGTTCGCCGTCAAGTACGGTGATATCATCGCCAGGACCGCTCATGGCTGACTCCGATCATCGAAGCGGCGCTGGTCTACAGCCCAGCCGTCAATGCTGACTGAAACAACATTGACGAAAGCTCGCCCCTTTGTCCCACCAGCCCTGAAATCAAAATTCTCCAAATATTTTATACTGCTCACAATACAGCAATTATAGATTGAATTTATTAAGGTTTTGTTAATTCGTTTTGATGTCGAAACAAATAAATTCTCCCATTTCCACCGGTTCCACTCCGCAACGGGCGTAATTTGTCTTCGTCGGTTCAGCGCACTTTCGCAGCAAACCGAGCCGACAGGAGAATAATCATGCAGACTACGGCCTCGGCCAAAACGACCACGCCTGAAACCGTGTTCGCTCATTCAACAAAGTGGATGGCGAATATCGGCGGCGGGGTTCTGGCGTTCTTCCTGACACCTGTATTGTACAACGCCACTGACGGGATGATCGCGAATTTCACGCGCAGTAATTACGGCTATGACCTTGCCGGAATGGCGGTCTTCCTTTGGGGGATTTTGCTTGCGGTAGGACTGTTCTTCGCCTCCCGCCTCTTGATTGCCACTGGCACCACAGCGCTTGGCGTCCTCTACAGCCAGAAAATCGTTTCAGCCAAAAAACCGAAAGGAAATTACTATGGTTAGATATCGTCACAAAGGGTCCATTCACCTCTTGGAAAAAGAGCCTGAGCCGGACAATTCCTGGGTGGGATGGGTCTTCCTTGCAGGTGTGATCCTGTTCCTGCTCGCCGCCTGCGGCGGCTAGTACGAAAGAAAGACAAACAGGCCGCTGCGGGAAACCGTAGCGGCTTTTTTGTGCCTGAAGGAGATATTCAAGTGCATGGTTTTGAAGAATTTAATGAAGAACACCGTTTTGGCTCTGGGCGCTTTTCAACTCGTCCAGAGATCGAAGGTGCGGGGCTATTGTACGGCGAGGGTCTTCAGCATGGGTTTTTGGACGAAAACCCGCTCGGCGTTGAAACTGACGCCTCAACCATATCGATCTGCGGGGCGGGTTCAGGAAAAACACGCGATCTTCTTGGATATGTTGTGTGCGGACGTGATCCGGGACCAATGTTGATCAATGATCCGCGCGGTGAATTGGCGGCGATCAGCTTGCATAGGCTCGCGCCGCAGGGAGTCCATGGTTATTATTTCAATCCGGTCGGGCTTGCCGGATTGCCGCAGCATAGCTGCAATATTTTGGATATTCTGCGTCTCGATGATCCGGCCTTTCATACGAATTGTAAGTTCATTTCCGATGGGCTGATCCCAGTGCCTCCGTCGGCCAAAGAGCCTTATTTCGGAATGCGGGCGCGTGAATGGGTAACCTGTCTGATAAAGGATCTGGTCGAACATGACGGGAAAGCATCACTTCCGGCGCTTTATCGCACAATCAATCTGATTGAGGGTGATGGTGAAGCTTGGGCGGACCGCTTGGAGCGCATGCTAAAATCACAGTTTCCAGACGTTCGCCGCTGCGCTTCCGAAATTCTTAACAAACAAACAGATTCGCCGCGCGAGTTTGGTTCTGTATTGGGCGAGATATACGCACACACATCCTTTTTGGCTGATCCGGCATTGTGTGCGGCGCTGGAAGGCGGAGATTTTTCGATTGGCGATCTGGTGCGCTCTGATCGGACCTGCCGTATTCATCTCAATATTCCGGCTGAATATATGGGTGTCTGGTCGGGCGTCATCAAAATCTTCTTCATCGTCGCCATGCTCTATAAAAGCCGATCACCTCAAGCGCGGCGCGTAAATCTTGTTATCGATGAGTGCGGACAGCTTGGAAATTTCGACGCGATTTTACGGGCCGTTACTTTTGGGCGCGGCGCGGGAATTCGCTGCTGGACGCTCTGGCAGGATGTCGGGCAGATCAGACGCAATCTTGGAGAGTCTGCAATTGCCAGTCTGATCGGATCGAGCCAGGTCAGGCAGTTCTTCGGTGTACGTGATTATGAAACCGCCAAGCTTGTAAGTGACATGCTGGGGCAGCAGACACTTGAGTATGATGACCACCGTTATCAGGAAGAAGCGCGAAGATATCGTCTCGATGTATTGAGAAATGCCTTTGGCGGCGCAGACCCATTCGCCAGAGCCTTTGAGTTCCATCATTACGGCGAAGCCTCGGCGCGTAAGTCAAAGCAGACACGCTACGTGCGTACGCCTGATGAAATCCTCTCAATGCCCGAGGACAAACAAATTCTATTCGTCTCGGGCATGAATTTAAAGCCAATCAACGCGAACAAGTACGCTTATTTCAGGCGGCCAGAGATGGCGGGAAAGTTTCTCAACAATCCTTATCACGGACCGTCTGACAGGGTTCAGGTCATGAGTCCTTATGGGCCGGAATGGCTTCGAATTATCGAAGCGCCAGTCCCCGATAAATACAGCCATTTCCCCCAGTTCCGGAGCGGTCTCATGCGATACGTCGAACACTTCCCGATTTAAAAATTTTGGAGACTTCCAATGAGTGACTTCAAACGCAGCGAAACAGCGACCCATGAAATCTTTGGAAAGGTGAAAGATGCGAATGGAAATGCCCGAGACGGCGTCATTGGTGAAGCCTTTGATCACAGTGACCATCACGGCATGTTTTTCCGTCTCAATAACGGCGTGAACGGAACGATCAGGCCGACTAAGGAGCGCTTGCAGGATATCCGTAATGGGACCGCCTACAAAGCACCTCGTGTAGATCGGGGGCATGGTGAATGAGCGCCCCTAAATCCAGCCGCCCTGCGTTTACTCAGGCTAAGGCTATTCCCGCTGTTGATATCAAAACAAGAGCGCAGCTCGATCAACTGCGTAAGAGAGTTAAACCCTCGCCAGTGCACGAGTTGCGCCCCAAGGGCGCGGACGCCGCGCAGGTCGATACGCACCTTCAGTATCAGGACCAAAGCCGCCTGCGTCAGCTTCAGCAAAGTCTGAACCAGGCCAAAGGGTCGATCCATCGCGCCGCCGTGAAAACAAAAATGAGAGGCGGCCACACACGATAATGTGCATGACGCCGCTCGCATGACAGATTTGGAATTATAGGATAACATTCCTAGAAATTGAAAGGTTACCATGGAGAACAAAACACGCGAAACCCACACTCACAAAGCGACGACAGGCCCACGCATGGAAGTCGATTTTGTGAAATACGCCCACTTTTTAGAGGGGCAGAATTTGTCCGAAACTCAGAAAGAAGAGCAACTTCAGCTCTTCTGGGACATCGTGCTGAGTTTCGTTCGTATGGGATGGGGTGTTACGTCAGCGGACTTTGCATTGGATGGCTCCGAATTGTCCCAAGAAACCCAATCAAAAGTGCCTGAAAAGCTCGTATCTGATGCCTCCAGTATGGTACAATCAGAGCGCAGGAAAACCCGAAAACTGAATGAGAAAGCAGCGCTTCCAAACAGCGCTCTTGGGGAAGGAGTCGAGGTTTGAAATGGATGGTGGATCAATAAAAGCAGTTACCTATGTGCGCGTCTCGTCTGCCGCGCAGGTAGCCAAGGGACAAGGCGCGGAGAGCCAGGCGGCAAGGTGTGAAGAGTTCGCCAGAATGAAAGGCTACACGGTAGTCAGAACATTTGCTGACAAGGCCGTTTCGGGTTCGCTGGTCGAGCGTCCTGCAATGAAAGAGCTGCTCGCCTTCCTCCGCAAACATCGCAAGGAAAACATCCGTGTACTGATCGACGACATCAGCCGCCTTGCTCGCGGGTTGGAGGCGCATTTGGCGCTCCGCGCCGAAATCGCCAAAGCTGGCGGTGTGCTGGAAAGTCCGTCGATTGAGTTCGGTGAAGATAGCGATTCACAGCTGATTGAGCACTTGCTTGCGTCGGTTTCTCAGCATCAACGTGTAAAAAACGCCGAACAAACCCGTAACCGCATGGAAGCCCGTCTTCGCTCGGGCTACTGGCCATTTTGGGCGTGTATGGGCTTCAAGCGTGAAAAGCGCGAAGGCCACGGGAAAGTTCTAGTGAGGGACGAACCGCTTGCAACGATTATTCAGGAAGGCCTTGAGGGTTATGCCTCCGGGCGGTTTCAGACTCAGGCTGAAGTGAAGCGATTTTTTGAGTCGCGTCCCGAGTTCCCTAAAAATGAGAGCGGCCTCGTTCGCAATCAACAAGTCTCTGATATCCTGACCCGCGTACTATATGCGGGAATGGTCGAGCACGCCGACTGGGGCGTCTCTAGGCGCGAAGGCAAACATGAAGGCCTGATATCGTATCAAACTTTTGAGAAAGTACAGGCGCGGCTTGCAGGCAAAGCGTACGCACCTGCCAGAGCCGATATCAATGAAGCGTTCCCTGTTCGCGGGGCAGTAGAATGCGCGGACTGCGGTCATGCCCTCACGTCCTGCTTTTCTAAGAGCAAAACGGGTGCGCGTCACCCATATTATCTCTGTCATCACAAAGGTTGCGCTTCTTACCGCAAATCCATCAAGCGCGATGATCTGGAGAGCGCTGTGGAAGCGATGCTTGAACGTCTAACGCCTAGTCAGGCCATGTTTGGGATGATCCGCGAAATGTTCGCTGATGCATGGAATCAACAACAGCAGCATGCTCAGGCGCTCGCCAAGAGTATGCGCAGCGACATGCTGAAGCTCGAAAAGCAAATCGAAGGATTGGTTGACCGGATTGTTGATGCCACGAGCGAGCGCGTGATTCAGGCCTATGAACAACGCATTGAAGGACTTGAGCGCCGGAAGCTGGTGCTCGGCGAGAAACTGCAAAATTCCGGTAAACCAAAACGCCCCTTTGAGGAGATGTTCGAACTCACTATGCGGTTTATCGCAAGTCCCTGTAATATTTGGAAAAATGGAGGTCTTACCGAGAAGCAAACAGTACTCAGATTGGTGCTTTCAGACAGACTTCAATATAGCCGCGAAAGCGGACTTCGAACCCCGAAAACTTCCAATGTTTTCAACATCATGAAAGGAGAAAATATGTGTGATGGTAAAATGGCGGAGAGGAAGGGATTCGAACCCTCGATACGCGTTAACGTATACTCCCTTAGCAGGGGAGCGCCTTCAGCCACTCGGCCACCTCTCCGCGAAAGAAAAGCCTCGTTATCAGAGGTCATGAGGTTCTGCCAAGTGCAAGCCACACATGTTTTTAGCTTTTATGGGAAAAACTGATCATTATCTTGAAGAATACTCTGAAATCAGGGACTGGACCTAATGCCCAGCGTGAACCATATTCGCGCCATATTAAGCAGGGATACCGACTCACGTGTTAGACAAGATTTTCACCTGGTGGAGCGGCTGGACCGTGAACACAATCTTTGACGTCAAACGGCGTTCCGATTTCGTCGGCGAAGATGAATATGGCAATCGCTATTTTCAGGACCGGAAGTCGAGCTTCGACGGACGCCATCGTCGTTACGTGCTATATAAAGGCCTGGCTGAGCCATCCAAGGTGCCGGCCGACTGGCATGGCTGGCTGCACTATACCTATGCCGAGCCGCCGACAGACAAGCCACTGGTCAGAAAGCCGTTTGAGACTGATCATACACCAAACCTGACCGGTACGATTTACGCTTATCGTCCGAAAGGTAGTCTGGCCAATAGCGGTGTTCGTCGCGAATCAGACAGTGACTACGAAGCCTGGAGCCCTGATGCGTAATTCGGTATTTGAAACTGTTCTCGGCGCTGTGGTTGTCGCAGCGGCTGGCTTGTTTCTTGTTTTTGCGCTGTCTTCGACCGGAAGTTCTGGTTCTGGGGACAGTTATCAGATCTACGCCCGGTTCAATAACGCGGTTGGTATTGAGCCGGGGAGTGATGTGCGCATGGCCGGTGTGAAGGTCGGTCGCGTATTGAGTATGGAATTCGACGCTGAGACGGCAGAAGCCGGCTTGAAAATGACTATGCGTAATGACATCGAATTGCCAGAGGACAGTGACGCGAAGATTGTCTCTGACGGACTTCTGGGTGGTGCGTTCGTCGCGGTCGAAATGGGCGGAAGCCTGGACACACTCGCCACTGATGGCTCGGCTGAAATTCAGTACACGCGCGGAAATGTCGACATCATTACGTTGTTTGCCAATGCCGTCGGCGGACTGAGCGATTCAGGCGAGGACTAGACCCGATGACACCATCGCTCCGTTCAGCATTGTTCGTCTCAGCCGCGTTTAGCGCTGCACTGGGGCTGTCGGCGTTTGCCTTACCCCAGCTGGATCCGCAAGATCCGCTCGCTGATTTGGCTGACACGCCGCAAGCCGAGACTCGAACGAATGATGCGATGGAGTTTGAGGAACCTGTTCCGGAGATTGACCCTGAAACGGGTTTGCCGATGACCGAGCCCGGGCTGAACGAGTTCTCGCAGGAAGACGAAATCCAGTTTCCCCGAATCGCGCCCATTTTTGCCCCAGACTATGATCCAGAAGATTATATCATTCGTCCGCCATCCGAAGACGAGGACGCAGAAGAGGTCGATCCGTTTGCGCCGGTGGACGAGCAGTCAGATGCGCCAGCCTCAGAAGAAGACGACGTCGACGATGCTGCAGACACAGAAGAAGATGAGGCGTCTGAGGCTGAACTGCAAAATCTTGAGTATGTCGAGCGTCCTGCCGTGATGCTGCGGGGGCTCGACAAGATTTCAGGCCGCTCGACCGATCTGGAAGTCGGTGTCGACTCTGACGTTCTGTTCGGCGGCTTGCGGGTCACGGTCAAAGCCTGCCACCAGACGCCGCCAACAGAAGCCCCTGAATCCGTTGCCTATATTGAAGTCGAGGATTATGGCTTCGCGCTGCAGGACACTCCTGAACTTCCACAGGAAATCGATCTTGAACGTCGCGTCTTTAATGGCTGGATGTTTGCGTCGTCTCCTGGCCTGAACGGTCTGGAACACCCGATTTATGATGTCTGGGTGATTCGCTGCATGGCCGAAGCGCCTGTTCGCTCTGATGAAGGCAGCGCGTTATAGGCGTCAAAGTCTGCGCGGATCGCGAGTGCCTGTTTCAGGATCGGATGAAAGCTGTCTCTCGGGATTTCGCGAATTCCAAACTGTTCGAGATGCGGATTAGTGAATTGCGCGTCTAATAATCGATATCCGCCCAGCCGCAGCCGATCCACAAGATGCACCAGCGCCACTTTTGAGGCCTCACTGACGCGGGAGAACATGCTTTCACCAAAAAAGGCGCCGCCAATCGAAACGCCATAAAGCCCACCCACCAGCTTGCCATCCAACCAGCATTCGACACAATGCGCATGCCCGCGACGGTGTAGTTCGCTGTAAAGGTTAAGGATTGTGGAGTTGATCCAGGTCGATGGCCGGTCTCGTGTCGGTGTTGCGCAGGCTTCTATTACACGGGTGAAGGCCGTGTTGGCGCGCAATTCAAACGGCTCCGACCGCACGATTTTCCGAAGCTTTCTCGGAATGTGAAACTCATTCAGAGGCAGGATGCCGCGAATGTCCGGATCGACGATAAAGAGATCCGGATCATCCCGATGTTCGGCCATGGGGAAGACCCCATGCTGATAGTAAACCAGAAGATCTTCTGGCGTCAGACTGGCGCTCATGACTCCGAGTTAGCAAGGAACCGTTCGAGCCAGTGAATGTCATATTCACCGGAATTCACGTCTGCTGCGTCGACAAGGCGTTGATGCAGGGGCAGGGTGGTTTCGACACCCGAAACAACCATCTCACCGAGGGCACGGCGCAGACGAAGGAGACATTCTTCCCGGGTCACGCCATGAACGATCAGCTTGCCGATCAGACTGTCGTAATAGGGCGGAATTTTATAACCGGCATAAGCGGCCGAATCGAGACGAACGCCCAGCCCACCCGGCGCATGGAAGTCTTCAATAGTCCCCGGTGATGGGGCGAAGGTTTCCGGGTGTTCAGCATTGATCCGGCATTCAATCGCATGACCGATGAAGGGCACGTCTTCCTGTTTGAAGCTCAGAGGTTCACCCTGAGCGATCCGGATCTGCTCCTTCACCAGGTCAATGCGGGTGATCTGTTCCGTCACGGGATGCTCGACCTGCAGTCGCGTATTCATCTCGATGAAATAGAATTCGCCGTCCTCATAGAGAAACTCGATCGTTCCGACACCGAGATAACCGAGCCGCTTGATCGCTTTGACGACAACTTCGCCAATTTCGCTCCGTATTGCTTCCGTAATGACCGGCGATGGGGCTTCCTCAAACACCTTCTGGTGACGGCGCTGCAAGGAGCAATCCCGTTCACCGAGATGGACCACATTGCCGTGGCTGTCGGCAATCACCTGAATTTCGATGTGACGCGGTTTGCCCAGATATTTTTCAATATAAACAGCGTCATCGCCAAAGGCGGCCTTGGCTTCTGTCCGCGCTGTGTTGAAGGCTTTCGCCATTTCCTCGGCGTTCTTGGCGACCTTCATTCCGCGACCACCACCGCCGGAGGCGGCTTTGACGAGGGCGGGATAGCCGATTTCATTGCCGAGCTTCACAGCCTCTTCGGCGGTTGCAACACCACCGTCAGACCCTGGCACAACAGGAATTCCAACGTCCTTCACGGCAGCTTTGGCTGCAATTTTATCGCCCATCAGACGGATATGATCAGCCGTTGGTCCGATAAAGGTAATCCCGTGAGCCGCCACAACATCCACGAAGCGCGCATTCTCAGACAAAAAGCCATAGCCCGGGTGGATAGCCTGCGCGCCTGTAATCTCAGCGGCTGCCATAATGGCTGCAAATTTGAGATAGCTCTCAGACGCAGAGGGAGGTCCGATACACACGCTTTCATCTGCAAGACGTACATGCATGGCGTCACGATCAGCCGTGGAGTGAACGGCGACAGTGGAAAGCCCCATTTCCTTACAGGCACGGTGAATCCGAAGTGCGATTTCCCCACGATTTGCTATCAGAACCTTGTCGAACATGATTTGAACCTAGGCTCGTTTAACTTTGAACAATGGCTGACCAAATTCGACCGCCTCAGCGTCCTGAACGAGGATTTCGATAATCTTGCCGGATACGTCGGATTTGATTTCGTTCATGACTTTCATCGCTTCGATGATGCAGATCACGGATGAGTTTGTGACGTCTGTCCCTTTTTCGACAAACGGGTCTGCATCCGGTGACGGACTGCTATAGAACGTCCCGATCATCGGTGACGTGACGATGTGTTCGTCGGCTGCGAGCGCTGACGGAGCCGACTCAGCTGCGGGCGCTGCTGCCGGAGCAGGAGCTGAAGCAGCGGCTGGCGCCGGTGCAGGTGGAGCGGCGTAAGAAATCGCTGCCGGAGCAGGAGCTGCGGGTTTGCTGACCCGGATTTTAAGCTCTCCTTGCTCAACTTCGATTTCGCCAAGATCGGCTTCTCTGAGAATCGCTGCGAGTTCTCGAACCAGTGCCGGATCGACTGTATGTTTATCATTTGCCATTGAGTCTCGCCTTTCAGCTCGATGGAATCAGTGTGGCCAGGGCTTGAAGCGCCAGCACATAACCTGTTGGGCCCAGTCCGGCAATCGATCCTGTAACAACTGGGGTCACATAATTGACAGATCGAAAGTCTTCACGGGCTGCGGGATTGGACAGATGCACTTCAATTACCGGGATCGACAGAGTGCGTAAAGCATCATGGATGGCAATCGAGGTGTGTGTGTAGGCTGCTGCATTCAGAATGACGCCAGCCGAATTTTTTCGGGCGATCTGGATCCAGTCGACAATCTGGCCTTCGCTATTGCTCTGTTTCATCTCAACTGAGAGACCGTGTGCTTGGCCAATCTCACTGAGTTGAACACCGATATCCTCGAGAGTCATCGTCCCGTAGATTTCGGGCTCTCGATCGCCGAGGAGATTCAGCGTTGGACCGTTTATGCAGGAAATAAGTCTTGTCATGTTGGAGCGGACGCTTAGCACACCTATCCTAATAAACCATACGAATATCGGACGGTGAGGGTTTGAGCTTGATCATAAGATTGAACGGCGCGGAGAAGGAGGTCAAGAACGACATGACCATCTCCGAACTTATTCAAACACTGGAGTTGAACCCGAAAGGGGTTGCGGTCGAACGCAATCTGGAGATTGTGCCGAAATCTCTTCACTCAGACACGGTTCTGACTGAAGGCGATCGGATCGAAATTGTAGAATTTGTTGGAGGCGGCTAATGGCGCTGGACGTTGTATCGAATGATGACAAGCTGGTAATTGCCGGCCGGGAATTTTCCTCAAGACTGATCATCGGCACGGGCAAATACGCCAGCTATGAAGAAAACGCCCGTGCGGCAGAGGCTGCGAACGTCGACATGGTCACGGTCGCGATTCGTCGGGTGAATCTGTCAGATGCCAGCCAACCCCGACTGACGGATCATGTGTCTCCGCAGGAATACACATTCCTGCCAAACACGGCCGGGTGTTTCACAGCAGACGACGCCATCCGCACGCTACGTCTTGCGCGGGAAGCCGGCGGCTGGTCACTCGTCAAACTTGAAGTGTTGTCAGATCAGAAAACGCTCTACCCGGATATGAGCGAAACCCTGAAAGCCGCCGAATTGCTCATCAAAGAGGGCTTTGAGGTGATGGTGTATTGTTCTGATGATCCGGTTTATGCGCGCCGTCTTGAGGAAGCTGGATGTTGCGCCATCATGCCATTGGGCTCGCTGATCGGGTCTGGTCTTGGTATTATGAACCCCGTGAATATCCGGCTGATTGTGGAGCAATCCCGTGTGCCGGTTATCGTTGATGCCGGTGTTGGTACGGCTTCGGATGCGGCTGTGGCCATGGAACTCGGATGTGATGGTGTCCTCATGAACACCGCGATCGCAGAGGCAAAAGATCCGATCCTCATGGCCAGCGCGATGAAGCATGCTGTGATTGCCGGGCGTCAATCTTATTTGGCAGGGCGAATGCCGAAGAAGCGGTATGCGGACCCGAGTTCGCCACTGGCCGGATTAATCTGATTTCCGACTGTGCACGTCGATAAAACGGTGTAAGAGCGGGCTATGTCTGGTCGTTTTGCCGCTTTCAAGCACTCTAATTATCAGCGCTATTTCGGAGCGCGTTTCTGTACAGCTCTGGCTGCGCAAATCCTTTCCATGTCTGTCGCCTGGCAGATTTACGTGGAAACGCGCAATCCGGCTTTGCTTGGCTGGATTGGGCTGGTGCAATTTCTGCCGGCATTGGGGCTTGTACTGGTGACAGGTCTGGCCGCGGATCGGCTGGGGCGTCGCCTGGTCATGGGCTGCGCAATTCTGGTAGAAACGTTTTGTGCCGCCTCAATCCTGTTTATGGCGGTCACAAATCAGTTCGATCCCATGATTGTGCTGGTGCTGTTCACGATTTTTGGCTGCGCGAGAGCCTTTTTCGCGCCTGCATCGTCCAGTCTGGCGGTGAACCTCGTTCCGAAGAAAGATTTCGCAAACGCGGCAGGCTTCTCCGCACTGTCATGGCAGTCTGCATCTATTGTTGGTCCCGCAATCGGTGGCTTGTTGCAGTCAATTTCAAATGAAGTGGCATACTCGACGTCAATGTCGCTATTTCTGCTGGCAGCGGTTCTGATTTTTTCAATCCCCAAGCCAAAGCAATTGACCAATACGGAGCCGACGCGGCTTTCCACTCTGCTTGGTGGATTTGATTATGTCTGGAAAGAAAAAGTGGTGCTGGGGGCCATCTCACTGGATTTATTTGCCGTCCTTCTCGGGGGCGCTGTCGCTCTGTTACCGGTTTATGCGCACGATATTCTTCACATGGACGAAAAAGGGTTCGGTATCTTGCGTGCGGCGCCGGGCGTTGGTGCAGTGCTGATGATGGGCGTGATTACGTTGTTTCCGATCAAAAAGAATGCCGGCGTGATTTTGTTCGTGTCCGTCGCACTGTTCGGACTGACGACTGCCGCATTCGGGGCCTCTACGATTGTCTGGTTCTCCATTCTTATGCTGGTTCTGATCGGCGCGTTCGACATGGTTTCGGTTTTCATTCGCGAGGTTCTTCTTCAGCTCTGGACACCAGACCGGGTTCGTGGGCGCGTAAATGCCGTCAATTCCATCTTTCTCGGTGCGTCCAATGAGTTAGGCGAAGCCCGAGCCGGTTTCATGGCAGCCTTTTTCGGGCCCGTCGTTACGGTGGTGGGCGGAGGTCTCGCTGCGGCTGGTATAGCTGCTGGCTGGGCTGTTCTATTTCCACAGATCAGGAAAACAAACAAATTGACGGCACCTGATGACCGACATGATGAGGAATAGCGGTCTCGCCGCCTCTTTGATAAAGTAAAGTTGATAGGGCTGGTCAGCGATTGACTTGCCATTCAAAGTAAGGTCTGAAAGCCTACTTCAGTACAGCTGACTACAATTAAACGGGGAGGAACAATCCATGATGAAATGGATGTTTGGGATCCTGATCATTATGGCAATCACAACTGTGGTTGCAGTGATGGGCGGGACACCGGAAATGGCAAATGGCGGGCCACATCCGGAATATTCGGGCATGAGTATTGGTGGCGATGGCATGGCCCGTCTGGACGGGTTGTGGATTGAGGGGCTGATCCTCTATTTCGCAACGTTTCTGATGGCGCCAATGTTCATGGCGTTTGGCGTTGCCGAGCATAACAGAAACAAGAAGTTCTGGACCTACATGGGCGCTGTGACGGCGATGAATATGGTCTTCGCATTCCTCTTGATCTATTTCTATGTCGATTACCTGAACACCGGTTCGACCTTCATGTTGCTGGGCTTCCCGGCACCAACAGCCATGATGCTCTACGGTTGCTGGGGCACAGCAACCCTCTACACTGTGATCTATATTGTCGGTTTCAGCTCATTCATCTTCACGCCTGAAGACGAAAAGCGTTTCGAAGAACTTATCGCCGCAAAATCTGAAAATTCCGGGGAGGCGTAAGTCATGGAAGCGTTGCGTGAACCAATTATTCTCGCCTGTATCGGCGTTTATTTTGTAATATGTATTCTCGTCGGCATCTGGGCCATGCGGAAAACGCATTCGGCGTCAGACTTCTTCATTGCCGGTAAGGGCCTTGGCCCGGTTGTGGTTGGCCTTGCGGTTTTCTCCTCGACACTGTCCGGCTTCGGCTTTGTAGGCGGTCCCGGTCTTGTCTACAATATGGGCATGACGTCGGTCTGGATGGTGATTGTTTCCACCCTCGGTTATGCGATCGTCTTCTACATGCTTGCCAAGCGTATGCGTGTGATGGCGGAAGTCCGTGATTCAATCTCGCTGCCAGATATCGTTGCAGCACGGTATTCGAGCAAAGCGGCTGGCGGCTGGATGGCCGTTGTCGTAATCCTCGGCGTGCTCGGTTATCTGGCGACACAAATCCTCGCCATGTCGACGGTTCTTCAGTCCATTCTTGGCAATACAGAGATGTTCCGCGGGATCAGCCTGATTACCTGTGCTGTTATTTCGGTCAGCGTTCTCATCTTCTACGCTGTGACGGGTGGTATTCTGGCATCGGTTTATACCGACCTTGTTCAGGGTCTCATCATGATGGTCTGCGGCCTTCTGGTTGTTGTGGCTGCCTCCATGGCGATTGATGGCGGCTTTACTGCAGCCTCAAGCGAGCTGATGGCAGACGATGCCGAAGCGATTATGCCATTCGGATCGGGCGGCATGTTTGCGGCGATTGCCTGGGCCTTCATGTTCGGTGTGGGTATTGCGGGACAGCCGCACCTCATTACCAAGCTCATGATGAACAAGACGGTGAAGGATACCAAGGTCATTCTGCCACTTTCGATTGCCGGTTATGCGGTTGCCGCCATGCTGTGGATTTCGGTTGGTCTGGTCATGCGTGCTCTGGTTCTTCAGGGCAGCCATGAGCCGCTCGGTCTTCCAGATGATGCCGCTCCGGAATTCCTCACAGCCTATGCGAACCCACTTCTTGCTGGTGTCGTGTTTGCCGGACTGTTCGCTGCGATCATGTCGACGGCGGACGGCTTCCTGAACATTGGTGCCGCGGCGATCATTCACGATTTGCCAAAAGCTGTTCGCGGTAAGCCGCTCAAGAATGAGTTGTGGTGGGCACGCATTGCGACGGTTATTCTCTGCGTATTCGCAACCGGCTTTGCCCTCTATGCGCGCTATAATAGCGGTGAGCTTGTTGCTCTGCTCGGCGCGTTTGGCTGGGGTACGTTCGCGGCTGCGATCTTCCCGGTTGTGGCGCTTGGCTTGAACTGGAAGCGTGCAACAGCGAATGCGGCCATCGTCGCCATCGTGTTGTCTCTGGTGTTCAACTTCAGCATCAAGCTCTTCGGTATCGCGATGCCGTTTGGCATGGATGGCGGGTTCATCTCCATGCTGATCTCGATGATCGTGTTCATCGGCATTTCCTACATTGAAAAGCCGAAACCGATGCCGAAAGACATCGAAGCCATCATGGACATCTGATCCAAACCTGATGAAGAATGCCCGGCCAGGCGCCGGGCATTTTTTTTTGAACGGATGGCAATATGACAGCAGCAGAACAGCATAATTTTGATGTCCTGATTGTCGGTGCGGGGCTCTCGGGTATCGGACTGGCCTGCCACCTCAAGACCGAAATGCCGGATAAATCCTTCACCATACTGGAGGCGCGGGACAATATGGGCGGGACCTGGGATTTGTTCAGATATCCCGGCATCCGGTCTGACTCCGACATGCATACTCTGGGCTATTCCTTCAAACCCTGGACGAATGCCAAAGCCATTGCCGACGGGCCGAGCATTCTCGACTATATCAAAGAGACGGCCGAGGACTACAAGGTCGCTGATCACATCAAATTTCAGCAAAAGGTCGTTTCTGCCAGCTGGCAGTCTGACAAATCCAGCTGGATTGTACGTGCAGAAGATGGCGCGGAATATCGCTGCCAATACCTTGCCATGTGCTCAGGTTATTACCGCTATGAGGCGGGTTATACGCCCGACTTTGAGGGAATTGAGACCTTCAACGGGCAGATTATTCACCCACAGCACTGGCCGGAAGACCTCGATTATTCTGAGAAGAATATCGTCGTCATCGGCAGTGGCGCGACATCTGTCACACTGGTTCCTGAACTCGCCAAAACAGCCTCGAGCGTCACCATGCTCCAACGGTCACCGACTTACATTGTTGCGCGGCCCGCTGAGGACAAAATTGCCAACAAGCTTCGAAAGGTTCTGCCATCCAAGATCGCCTATAGAGCGACGCGCTGGAAGAATGTGCTCCTGCAGGATTATTTCTACAAGCTGGCCCGCCGGAAGCCCGATCTGGTGAAAAGCCGACTCATCGGGATGTCTAAGAAGCAGCTCGATCCGAGCATTGATGTCGATACGCATTTCACGCCGAGTTACAATCCCTGGGATCAACGGCTGTGTCTCATTCCCGATGGCGACCTTTGGGAGGCGCTGAATGAGGGCAGGGCAAAGGTTGTCACTGATGAGATCGAGCGTTTTGTTCCGGAGGGACTTCGTCTGAAATCAGGCGACACACTCAACGCAGATATCGTGGTGACCGCTACCGGGCTGGAATTGCAGTTTCTCGGTAATATCCAGTTGGATGTGGATGGCAAAGTTCGGACTCCAAACGAGCTGTTGACTTATAAAGGCTTCATGTATGCAGGCGTGCCGAACCTGATCAGCATTTTTGGGTATATCAACGCCTCCTGGACCTTGAAAGCAGACCTCGCTGCGCGATATTTGTGCCGCCTGATAAAGGAAGTTGACAGGAAGGGCGCGAGCGCGGCGACCCCGGTAAACCAGAATGCTGACTTAACTCTGAGTGAGCTTCTCGATTTTTCCTCCGGGTATGTTCAGCGGAGCAAGGATAAGACTCCCTTACAGGCCGCAGAAATGCCGTGGCAGATGAGCCAGGACTATCTGAAGGATCGCCGCCGGATGAAAAAGGACCCGGTGGATGATGGCTATCTGGTGTTCACGCGGGATGGAGAAACGGTCCCGAGTTCGGTGGATCTTCGCCACTCTTAGAATTGAGCGGTGTTGTCTCAGGCATGGATCTTAAATCAGGTTTGGGCTAATCCACCCTACGATTTAACGCACCATAGTCTGCACGTGCTTATGCCGTGGGCAGCGGGTTTCGTGGTCATTGATCATGCCGACCGCCTGCATGAAGGCATAGACGATGACTGGTCCGCAGAATTTGAAGCCGAGCTTTTTGAGGTCTTTGGAGAGGGCTTCGGATTCAGGGGATTTGGTGGGGGCCTCACGGAATTCATCCCATGAATTCTGGATCGGGTTGCCGCCCACATAGCTCCACATCCAGTCCGAGAAATCCTCACCGCGTTCTTCAAAGGCGAGATAGGCTTTGGCATTGCCGATCAGCGCGTTGATCTTGGAGGGAGAGCGGATGATGCCGGGGTTCTGCAGGGCTTTGTCCACGCGGGCCTGATCCCATTGCGCTATGGCGGCCGGATTAAAACCTTCAAATTCTTCACGGAAATTGTCGCGCTTATAGAGGATGGTGCGCCAGGAAAGACCCGCCTGAAAGCCATCGAGCTGGAGCTTCTCCCAAAGGGCGCGGCTATCATATTCGGGCACGCCCCATTCGGTGTCGTGATACGCCCGATAGACGGGATCATTCATGGGCGCCCAGAGGCAGCATTCGATTGGTTCAGACATTTAGGGCTTCCGGCAGTGAGGCGGGTTTGACGGGCACATTGTCCAGAGTTGGGGGCAGATTCTTGTCAGCAGCGTTCGACAGCCGGTCGAGACGCATGAGGGCGAGACCTGACGGTCCGAATTGAGAGGTCAGGGTGCCGAGTGTCATTTCTCCGCCTTTCACCTCCATGCCGGGATGGGCGGTTTCGGGCAGGTCATCGAGGCGGAGCGTGCGCTTGCGGACTTCGGTCTTGCGCTTCATGCGGCTAACGACTTCCTGTCCGATAAAACAGCCTTTTTTATAGTCCACGCCCCCGAGGAGGTCGAGGTTGACGTCTGACGGGAAGACCTGGCTGTCGCCATAGTCGAGCCCGAAGGCCGGGATATTCGCGGCGATGCGATCTGTCTGCCAGACGGGCGAGGTGAGCGCTGTTTCGGCGTTCGCGGGGAGAGAGTCTGCCTGAAGAATTGAGCGGAAGGTCTCGTCCGAATAGCGCAGGTCGCGTGCGCTGGTGTGGACACCCTCTATGGCTTCACCGGACTGAATGACCGTGAGGTCCGGCTCTGCTTTGAAGGCGGCATCCGCCCGGAGATTCAGAAGGGTGAGCCGTTTGACCATGGAGTCGAGCGTGCTCTCGGGCAGATCGAGATAGATGAGGTCACCCGCATGATAGACGAACATGTCTGTCATGATTTTGCCTTGCGGGGTGAGGAGCGCGCCATAGCGGACGTCACCGTTGCTAAGATTATCGAGCCGACAAGTGAGGACACGGTTGAGGAAGCTCAGAACGTCTGAACCGGTGGCAGACAGGACTTTGCGGTGGGCGAGATGGAAAATCGTGTTCGTCATTGCCTCTAGATAGGAGGTGATGTGCGGTTTGCAGAGTCCGGAATTTGGCATGAGGCACTTGTTTGCCGGGCCGCACTCAGAAATAACGGGTCTGAACTCGCTCCGGAATTGGAAGGATATCCCATGTATGAGCTCGTACTCCGTAATGGGCAGGTGATGACCCCGGGTGGTCTTGTGGCTGCTGATGTCGGTGTGTCGAATGGGAAGATCGCGCATATCGGGACAATTGCGCCTAAAAATGCCGGGAAGGTGTTTGATGCGACGGGCCTGACGATTCTGCCGGGCGTGATTGACAGCCAGGTGCATTTTCGTGAGCCGGGGCTGGAGTATAAGGAAGATCTTGAGAGCGGTGCGCGGTCTGCTGCGCTGGGCGGGGTAACGTGTGTGTTTGAAATGCCGAACACCAATCCGTCGACCATCACGCCGGATCTGTTGCAGGACAAGCTGAACCGCGCGGCAAACCGGATGGATGTCGATCACGCATTCTATGCGGGCGCGACGCATGACAACACGCATTTGCTGGGTGAGATGGAAGCCATGCCGGGCTGCTGCGGTGTGAAGGTCTTTATGGGGGCGTCGACTGGCGACCTTCTGGTGCAGGATGATGAAGGGGTTGAGGCTGTTCTGAAAGCGATCAAACGCCGGGCGGCGTTCCACTCTGAGGATGAGTATCGTCTGGCAGATCGGCGCGGGATTGCTCGACAGGGTGATTGGACGAGCCACCCGGAAGTACGGGATCCGCAGGCGGCGATTCAGTCGACGACGCGGCTGTTAAGGCTGGCGCGGAAGACCGGCAAGCGCATTCATGTGCTGCACATTACGACGGCGGACGAGATGGAGCTTTTGGCGGCGGCAAAGGATGTGGCGAGCGTGGAAGTGACGCCACAGCATCTGACGCTGGTCGCGCCGGAAGCCTATCAGACGCTGAAGGGCCGGGCGCAGATGAATCCGCCCATTCGTGAGCAGCACCATGTGGACGGGCTGTGGCGGGCGCTGAATGCCGGGATTGTGGATGTCATGGGATCGGACCATGCGCCGCATACACTGGAAGAAAAGGCCCGGCCTTATCCAGCCAGTCCATCAGGTATGCCGGGTGTGCAGACGCTGGTGCCTGTCATGTTAAACCATGTGGCGAATGGCAAGCTGACTCTGCAGCGCTTTGTTGAGCTGACGGCCTATGGCCCGCAGCGCGTGTTTGGCATTATCGGCAAGGGACGGATTGCCGAAGGCTATGATGCTGATTTCACGGTCGTTGATCTGAAACGGACTGAGACCATCACCGATGCCTGGTCGGCAACAAAATCCGGCTGGACGCCATTTGATGGCATGGAGGTCACGGGCTGGCCGGTGGCGACGATCATCCGCGGCGAGGTGATCATGCAGGAAAATGAAATCCTCCAGAAGGGGCAGGGCAAGCCTGTGAAGTTTCAGGAAACGCTGGAGCCACAGGCGGTGTGACCTTGTATCCGGTCGGGTCGTAAGGAGAGTTTGATGAGCGAACGTAAGGGCCTCGAACGGATCCTGTTTTGGCTTTATGAGGGGTTTGGGACGGGGCCTTATATCTTTCGCTGGGTCCTTCTGGCGCTGGACGCTGCGTCTGTGGCGTTCTTTTTATGGGCGCCGTTTCAGGATCGCAGTGGCGCGTTCTATCTGATCGACCTTTCAATCGCCTTGTTCATCGCGCTCGATTTCGGCGCGCGCATGTGGATTTCCCGACCGCGCCACAAGTTTCTGATGAACCCGCTGAATCTGGCAGACATTGTCGTGCTGGTGACGCTGATCCTGCCGATGTTCTTCAACAATCTGGGGGCGTTGCGGATCCTGCGGGCTTTGCGGCTTGTGCGGGCTTTTACCTTCTTGCGCAGGCTGCAGAATGTGTCGGGCTATCTGAGGCAACACGCCGAAATCATAGACCGGATCGTGAATCTGGTGGTTTTCATCCTGATCATGACGGCGCTTGTCTATTCAACTCAGGTCACCCAGAACGAAAACATCAACAATTATTTTGATGCGCTCTATTTCACCGTCACGACGCTGACGACGACGGGTTATGGGGATATTCTGCCCGTTGGGCCGGTGGGGAAATTCCTGTCCATCGTCATCATGGTGCTTGGGATTACGCTTTTCCTGCGGCTTGCACAGGCAATTGTGCGGCCTTCAAAGCTGAAGCATGAGTGCACCAAATGCGGCCTGATGCGGCACGAACCCGATGCTGTGCACTGTAAGCATTGTGGTGAGATGATAAAGCTGCCGACGCGCGGGCAATTATAGCGGTATCTATTCGCACCAATCCGGTCTGGCATCGCCGCGATCCTCTCGCCATTCGCGGGCGAGTCCCTTCCTGGAGAGCGTGTAGCCGACATGCTCGCCATCGAGATAAATATGTGCGCGTGAGCGGCCGTATTCATCGCGACCTTTGACAAGAATCTGGACGCGGTCGCCGTCTCGGAACATGCGTCTGACTTCGAGTTCCGTTTTAACGCCCAGATCGCTTTCCTTGAGGCAGGCGGCAGCGGGTGCGGTTTCCGGGCTATCCCAGCCCATGAGACGAATTCGCTGACCGTTGATTTCATAGGTGTCACCGTCCACCGCCCGCATGGCACGGGCCGAACCAGCAAGGCAGTCCGGATTGTCGTCGCATAAGTTTGGTGGTGCGCCAGTGCCCGAACAGGCCGAAAGCAGGCATAAAACCATCAATGAGGCGAGTGTCTTAGATTGTCCCATGACGACGGACCATTTATGCTGCTCAAAAACAGACAGAATTAAATCAGTCTCTGAGGGGAGTGTCGACATGGATGGCTTGCAGACCGAGAAGAATACGCAATCGGACCTGCCGTTTCGAGACATTCCGTATCTCCCGCAAAAGCTGAATGTGACGCATCGGGATGACGGGTCCATTCTTTTGGAAAACGGCCAGCCGCTTCGTCCGCCTCATCCGCATATGCTGGCACCATTGGTGTATTGGGCGGCGAATGATCCGGAGCGGATCTGGCTGGCGCAGCGCGATCCCGTAGCCCCTGAGAAGGATGGCTGGATCGAGCTGACCTATGGCGACGCGCTGGAGCGTGTGCGAGGCCTTACGAAAGGCTTGCTCGAACTGGGCGCCGGGCCGGATGCGCCTTTGATGATTCTGTCCCGAAACGCGATCGAGCATGCGCTCATCATGTATGCCGCGATGTGGGCTGGTAGCCCGGTTGTGCCCGTCACGCCGGCCTATGCGTTGCTGAGCCAGGATTTTGAGCGCCTGAACTATGTTGATCGGCTGACCGAGCCGAAATTCATCTATGTTGAAGATGGCGGGGAATATCAGCGCGGCCTGGACGGCATGGCGCTTGAGGGGCGAACCGTGATTTATGCTCGCAACGCGCCGTCTGTCGACAAGTCGGTCTCGCTTGATGATCTGTGGACCGAGCCTGATTTCAGGGTCGATCTGGCCTATGACCGGATCAGTCCGGATGGCGTAGCCAAATATATGCTTACCTCGGGCTCGACCGGCGAACCAAAGGCGGTGATCAATACGCACCGCATGATCTCATCCATGGTGAAGATGATCCGGTCTGTCTGGGATGTTGAGAAATTGCACACGGCCTCGGACGGCCAGCAGGTGATGGTGAATTTCCTGCCGTGGAGCCATACTTATGGCGCGAATGCGATTTTGCATTCTATGCTCGATTGGGGTGGCGCACTCTATATCGACTGGGGGGCACCAACCCCGGCGCGGCTGCCGGAAATGATCCGCAATCTGAAGGAGATACCAACAACGCAACACACCACGGTTCCTGCGGCCTGGGCGTCTATTGCGACCGAATTGGAAAACGATCCGGAACTGGCCGAAACCTTCTTCAAGCGGCTTCTTGTTATGGCTTATGGCGGCGCTGCGATGGGGCAGGATATTTATGAGCGGATACAGCGCATCGCCATTGAGGTAACGGGGCAGAGGGTCTCGCTGTCAGCGGGTTATGGCTCAACCGAAACGTCGCCGACGACGTCGAACGTTCACTGGCCGAACGAGACCATGGGGCTGATTGGTTTGCCGCTGCCGGGCTGCGTTTTCAAAATGGCGCCTGTTGGCGACAAATTCGAATTGCGGATCAAAGGCGATCACATCACGCCGGGCTATTTCAAGAATCCAGAGAAGACCAAAGAGGCCTTTGATGAGGAAGGTTTCTACAAAATGGGCGACGCGGTTCGGTTCGCAGACCCCGACAATCCGGAGAAAGGCCTCGCCTTTGACGGGCGCATTGCCGAGGAATTCAAACTCGCGAACGGCACTTGGGTCTCTGCCGGAGCTGTGCGCGTGAATGCTGTGGCTGAAGTGGATGGCGTTTTGTCTGACGCTGTGATCTGCGGATTGAACGAGAACCGGATCGGCATTCTGGCTTTCGTCAATCCGAATTATTGCAAGCGGCTTGCCGGTGATCTTTCCATTGAAGTGTTCGCCCGAAACCCGGAAATCATTTCGGCCGTCAGAGCCGGCATTGAGGCTTACAATCGCAAACATCCTAATGCGTCTTCCAAAATTTGCGCCTGTATCATTCAGCCCGATTTGCCGAGTGCGGATCGGGGAGAAATTACTGAAAAAGGCTATATCAATCAGAGCAAAGCTCAGTCTCTTCGTGCGGATGATGTCGAACGACTCTTCCGCGCGACGGACGATGAAGATGTGCTGATTTTCTAAAACAAGGAGTTCGGCATGTCCGATCAGGCTATGACTGGCGCCGACGCGCTCGTTTCAACTTTGGCTGAGTGCGGCGTTACGGCGTGTTTTGCAAACCCCGGCACATCAGAGATGAATCTGGTGACCGCATTGGATCGCGAGACGCGCATCAAGTCTGTGCTCTGCCTATTTGAAGGTGTGGCCACAGGTGCGGCCGATGGGTTTTCCCGTGTCAGTGGTTGTCCAGCGATGACGCTTCTTCATCTCGGCGCGGGCTATATGAATGGTGGAGCCAATATTCACAATGCGCGCCGGGCCCATACGCCGATGGTCAATGTAATCGGCGATCATGCCTCCTATCATGTGCGGTATGATGCGCCCCTGACATCGAATATTCTGGGGCTGGCCGGGCCAAACTCGACCTGGATCAAATCGGTGAAGGATGCCGCCTCAGCTGGTGAGCTGGCGGCCGAGGCGTTTCAAGCGAGTTTCTGCGGCGCTCGTGGGCCTGTTTCCCTGATCCTTCCAGCGGATGCAGCGTGGAATGAAGGCGGGGTGGTTCACACGCCATCTATCCGACCAGATCGACGTAAGGTGTCGTCGGAGTCTATCAATGGTGCGGCAGAGGCTGTGAAGTCTGCGAAAAAGCCGATGATCCTGATCAATGGGGACGCCTTATCCGAGACGGGACTGGCCGAGGCGGCGCGACTTCAGGCCGCTGGTATTCGTGTGATGACGGATACTTTTGTGTGGAAACAGGCGCGCGGCGCGGGCCGGTTTGTTCCAGACCGCATGCAGTATTTTGCCGAAATGGCGATGGAAGATCTCGAGGGCACGGATCTCATGCTGATTGCTGGGACACAGGAGCCGGTGGCGTTTTTTGCTTATCCGGGCAAGCCAAGCCTTCTGGTGCCGGACGGGTGTGAGACGCTGAACTTGGGCGGATACGAGATTGATGTCACAGACTGCCTGACGAGACTGTCCGACGCGCTTGGCGCGATCGAAAAAGCCGCGTTCGCAGAGCGTTTAGTTCCAGACAAACCTAAAGGCGATTTGAAGCCCAATACGCTGGGCAGTTCACTCTGTCGTCATTTGCCCGCAGGCGCTCAGGTCTCTGACGATGGCGTGACGGCAAGCCTTCCGGCCTTCATGGCGACGCAGACAGCTGAGCCGCATGACTGGATGATGCTGACAGGTGGTGCGATCGGGCAAGGCCTGCCGCTGGCCGTAGGTGCGGCAGTTGCGAACCCGGATGCGAAAACGATCTGCCTCACTGGCGATGGCTCGGCCATGTACACAAATCAGGCCCTGTGGACGATGGCGCGTGAGAACCTCAACATTGTGACGATTGTGGTGGTCAATCATTCCTATCGCATTCTGAATATTGAGCTGAAGCGCACGGGAGCTGGGAACCCAGGGCCGGCAGCGCAAAACATGCTCAATATCGGAACGCCAGAGATTGACTGGGTGTCACTCGCCCAGGGACAGGGTGTTCGTGCCGAGAACGCAAAAACCGCTGAAGAGTTTGATGATGCTCTGGCGCGCGCAATGGCGGAAGATGGGCCAAGCCTAATTGCAGCGCACATGCCGGGATGAGAATGCAATCAGGTTTTCAATAGCCCGCAATTTCGGCTGAAAGCCTGTCTGTGAGCTGCTCACCGTATTGAGTCAGTTCCTGTTCGGCCCGCGTCGCTTCGACGGAGCATTTCGGAAAGCGACTGGATTCGGATGTGAAGGCTGAATTGAAGCGGTCCACCATTTGGGATCTCAGATAGCCCGGTTCAGGTGCCTCAAGATCGAGGAAATTCATCATGAACCGACGCCAGTACTGATCGCTTTGGCCATTGCAGGTGACGCGAATGGAGTGGATCCGTCCAAGTGTTTCTGAAAGTTCTAACAGATTGTTCTGATAAGCCTGCGAGGATTGGGCATAACTTGAAGCCGGTGAGCACACGAGGCCAAGTACGAATAAGCTGGCGGCAAAAGATCTCAAAGCGATAGACAACATGGGATTGTTTTAAGACTAAAGTGGGTTTGGAGAAAGCAAGTTCTGCGACAAACGCCGTGAGGGCCTGAAACGACCCAAACAAAAAAGCCCCGGACAATCGTCCAGGGCTCTTGATTTGATTTTGCAGCAGTAATCAGCTTCGGCGGCCGCTGACTTTACCCAGACCAATTTGCTTGGCGAAGTCGGAGCGTTTCTTCGTGTAGCTTGGTGCCACCATCGGATAATCAGCCGGCAGACCCCAGCGTTTGCGATATTCTTCCGGTGTCATGCCGTAATGAGAGCGGAGATAGCGCTTCAGCATTTTCAGCTTTTTGCCGTCTTCCAGGCAGATGATGTGATCGTCCGTAATAGAGCGGCTGATCGGAACAGCCGGCTTCGGACGTTCCTGGGTTTGCGCAGCCTCTTTGGACGATAGATTTGTTACAGTCTTGTGCACGGATGCAATAAGATCAGGTAATGAATCGGATGGAACTGGATTGTTTGCCACGAATGATGCAACAATATCTGTTGTCATTCGCATGATTTCGTCTGCTTCGAGCGAGGAGTTGGTGTTTTCAGAAATCATTTTTTCCTCGAAATTCGTTTAAAAGAGCTCGTGTGATACAATGAGTTCAATATAAATCAAGTATTAAATATTCAAAGCACTGTTGAAATATTTGAAATAATGAACTTGCAAATGAAGGTTGTTCATCTTGCGCCGGGACGTAGCCAGCTTTAAAGATTGCGGAAAGAATCTGGAGAGAAATTATGGCCGGAGCCTTCGAGCATATGTCGCAGACGAACGAATTCTTTTCAACAAGCTTATCGGAGTCTGACCCCGAAATCGCGGGTCACATCAAGAATGAGGGCGTGCGGCAGGCGGAGAAAATCGAGCTCATCGCATCTGAGAATATCGTGTCGGCAGCGGTGCGGGAGGCGCAGGGGTCTGTCCTGACCAACAAATACGCCGAAGGTTATCCGGGCCGTCGCTATTATGGTGGCTGTGAGCATGTCGATGAAATCGAGCGCATTGCCATTGATCGCGTGAAGCAGATTTATAAATGCCAGTTTGCGAATGTTCAGCCGCATTCCGGCAGCCAGGCCAACCAGGCGGCATTTATGTCGATGATGAAGCCGGGCGACACATTTATGGGGATGAGCCTGGCTGAAGGTGGACACCTGACGCATGGCGCGACGGTGAATCAATCCGGCAAATGGTTTCAGCCCGTGCATTATGGCGTGGATCCGGTGACGCATCGCATCGACTTCGATCAGGTCAGAGACGTTGCGAAAGCGCATCAGCCCAAGGTCATCATTGCGGGCGGGTCAGCTTATTCCCGGATTATTGATTTCAAGACATTCCGTGAAATCGCCGATGAAATCGGCGCCTATCTCATGGTGGATATGGCGCACTTCTCCGGTCTTGTTGCGGGTGGTGTTTATCCGAACCCGGTGGATCATGCGCATGTTGTCACGACCACGACGCACAAGACTTTGCGCGGGCCTCGTGGTGGGTTGGTCCTGACCAATGACGAAAAGCTGGCGAAAAAGATCAATTCGGCGGTATTCCCGGGGCTTCAGGGTGGCCCGCTAATGCATGTTATTGCAGGCAAGGCAGTGGCATTTGGTGAAGCGCTGAAGCCGGAATTCGCGGCCTATTCAAAACGCGTTGTTGAGAATGCACAAGCGCTGGCGGCGTCGGTTATGGAGGGCGGCCTGGATGTCGTGTCCGGCGGGACTGACAGCCATGTCATGCTGATAGATCTGCGTCCGAAAGGCGTGAAGGGCAATGCGACTGAAGAGGCGCTCGGCCGCGCCTTCATCACCTGTAACAAGAATGGCGTGCCATCCGACCCAGAAAAGCCAGCCATCACTTCGGGCATTCGTGTTGGCTCTCCTGCGGGAACCAGCCGCGGGTTTGGTCAGGAAGAGTTCCGTCAAATCGGTCAATGGATCTGCGAAATCGTTGACGCGCTGTCTGCGGGCGGCGACATGGATGCGGTTGAGGCGAAAGTCCGGGGTGAAGTGAAGAAACTCACCAAGGATTATCCAATCTATCCGGACGTCGAGGCGGTCTGAGTTGAGGTGCCCATTCTGCGGATCTGAAGATACAGCGGTCCGGGATTCCCGGCCCGCAGAGGATAATACGGTCGTCCGCAGAAGACGGTCCTGTGGCAATTGCGGCGGTCGGTTTACCACATTTGAGCGGGTTCAGCTCCGTGAGATTACCGTTGTTAAACGCGACGGGAAACGGACGCCGTTTGTTCGGGAAAAACTTCTTCGGTCGGTGATGATCGCCCTGCGCAAGCGCCCATTTGAGCCGGAACAGATGGATCAACTGGTCTCCGGGATCATTAGGCGACTTGAAAGTTCGGGCGAGAATGAAGTCGAATCCGGAGAGATTGGCGGGTATGTCATGGAGGCGCTCGCTGAGCTCGATCCTGTGGCTTATGTGCGCTATGCTTCTGTTTATCGGGATTTCAAAGATCCGAGTGATTTCGCACACTTTATCGAACGCTATGCGTCGGGTAGTGGCGATCCTGAGGATTTGCCGGAAGCAGATTGATTGTGACGCCGCGCATCACGCTTAAACTGGCGACCTCACTCGACGGCAAGATTGCGACGTCCACGAGACACAGCCAGTGGATTACAGGTCCTGAATCGCGGCGGGAAGTTCACAGAATGCGCGCGGCGCATGACGCTGTTCTAACCGGTATCGGTACGGTGCTCGCGGACAATCCGCAAATGACAGCGCGAGATGTGGATCTGCCTAATGGTCAGCCTGCGCGGGTAATCCTGGATTCATCTCTCAGGCTGCCGCCTGATGCGAAGATCCTGAAATCGACGGGTGAATTGGTAATGGTGTTTCATGCGCCTTCCCAAGATTATGGGCGGATTTCCGTTATTCAGTCGACCGGCGCGATCTGTGTTGAGGTTGGTGTCAGTGAGCCCGGTTTGAGCCTTCCGGCCGTTTTGAGCGCGCTCTCAGACCGGGGCGTGCAGTCCGTTATGGTTGAGGCGGGATCGTCCATCGCAACGAGTTTTCTTAAAAGCGGGCTAGTCCATCGTCTCGAATGGTTCCGCGCGCCGATGATTATTGGCAATGACGGATTATCGGCGATTGGCCATCTTGGCGTTTCCGCGCTCGATGATGCGCACAAGTTTGTACGAAAATCTGTACGAAGTGTTGGGCGCGATATATGGGAAACGTACGAAAAGGAGTGATATGGCATGTTCACCGGCCTGGTACGTGATTTAGGGCAAATCGAAAAAATCGAAGACAAGTCTGGTCTGAGACGGTTTCACATCCGTGGAAAGCTGGATGCGCGAGATCTGACCGAAGGCGCTTCTGTGGCGCATTCAGGCGTGTGTCTGACCGTTGTCGACGCCAAAACCGAAGGCGACACATCCGTCTGGGTGGTTGAGGCTGTTCAGGAAACGCTCGACAAAACCAGTCTTGCGCAGAAACAGGAGGGCGATCGGCTCAATCTTGAGCCAAGTCTGCGGCTGGGTGACGAGCTCGGCGGACATCTTGTTTTCGGGCATGTCGATGGTGTGGGTGAAATTGTCGCAATCAAACAAGAGGGTGAGAGCCATCGCGTCACGATCGATGCGCCTGCGGCGTTGCGTCCTATGATCGCAATGAAAGGATCGGTTTGCGTCGACGGAATCTCGCTGACAGTCGCCGGTCTGACGGAAACGGGCTTTGAAATCGCCGTTATTCCGCACACATGGAGCGTTACCTCGTTGGGGCAGTGTGGTGTGGGCGACAGTGTCAATCTCGAGGCTGATATGCTGGCCCGTTATGTGGCGCGGCAACTCGAATTTACGAAATGAGGGGTTGAGTATGTACGAAAAAATCGTACATACGCTTTCATGTCTGATCTAAGTCACATTCTTGAGGCATTTGGCGGGCTCCGACCGTTTGCCAGAGCGCTCAATAAGCCGCCTTCGACTGTCCAGTATTGGATTGAGAAAGGCGGATTGCCATCCTCCGTCGTTTCAACCGTTTTTGACCTGTCTGAAACTCAGGGGTTGGGGTTGTCCCGCAACCAAATTCAGGCGGCGTCGCTCAGTGCTGAGAAGATGTCCTCACTGGCGGATTCCGATGATTTCCATCACGCGATTTCATCCATCGAAGAAATCATTGACGAGGCGCGGAATGGCCGGATGTATATTCTGGTCGACGCGGAGGACCGCGAGAATGAAGGTGATCTGATCATCCCGGCTCAGTTTGCAACGCCAACAGCTGTAAACTTCATGGCAACACATGGCCGCGGTCTGATTTGTCTGGCGATGACGGCGGAGCGGGCGAACATCCTGAACCTCGAGCCGATGACACGGGACAATCAGGAAAGCATGGGCACAGCCTTTACTGTTTCGATTGAGGCCAAAGAGGGCGTCACGACGGGTATTTCGGCGCATGATCGCGCACGCACTGTGGCCGTGGCGATAGATCCGACCAAAACCCGACATGATATTGTGACCCCGGGACATGTGTTCCCGCTCATGGCCAAGGATGGCGGTGTGCTCGTTCGGGCAGGGCATACGGAAGCGGCTGTCGATATCTCCAGAATGGCCGGGCTGTATCCGGCCGGCGTCATTTGCGAGATCATGAATGAAGATGGCAGTATGGCCCGTCTGCCTGATCTGGTGGGCTTCGCTCAGCGTCATAATCTGAAAATCGGAACGATTGCGGATTTGATTGCTTATCGGCGCCGGAATGATCGGTTTCTTGAGCGGCGAATTGATGTGCCGTTCCAGTCAGAACATGCAGACGGGTTTCGCGCTATCGTATTCAAGAACACACTCGATGGCACAGAGCATCTGGCATTGGTTCATGGCAAAATCAGTCCAGAAGAGCCGGTGCTGACACGCGTTCACCGGGTGAACTTCATGAGTGATGTTCTGTCTGAAAAGGGCAAGCGGTCTGGCCTTGTTGAGTCGGCGATGAAGACAATTGCTGAGGCCGATGAGCCCGGTGTTGTCATTCTGATCAATTCTGCTCGCAATGACAGCCTGGCAGAGAGCCTTGGCGCGGCCAGCGAAAAACCGGCCGATCCGACTTTGCCTCTGCGGGAATACGGCGTTGGCGCGCAGATCATGAAGGATCTCGGTATCCGCAAGATGATCATCCTGACGACGCAGAAGCCATCCCGCGTTGCAGGTCTTGATGGTTATGGCCTCAGCCTCGAAGGCTGGCGGCTGCTAAAAGAAGTATAAATTTATGTCCCCTAGAATTCTGATGATCACGTCCCGCTACTATGAGCGGATCGCACTGGAGCTGGAAGCTGGAGCGCATGAAGTGTTGGACGCAGCGGGCGCGACAACGACCGTCAAACTTGTGCCAGGTGCATTTGAGATTCCGGCCGCTGTGGCGATGGCCGCAGACAGTGACCTGTATGATGGTTATGTCACGCTGGGCTGTGTTGTTCGCGGCGAAACCACACATTATGACTATGTTTGTGGAGAATCGGCGCGCGGCCTGATGGACTTATCGGTTGGGCGGCGGCTCGCGATCGGTTATGGCATTCTGACTGTTGAAAATCAGGATCAGGCCTGGGTTCGCGCGGACCGGAAACAGAAAAACAAAGGTGCGGACGCAGCCAATGCCATGTTGTCCATGATCGCCTTTCGCAAGGACTTATTACGCGGATGACATCCTCACAAAAGCTGCCCCACGATATTGTTCGGTTGCGTCGATCTGGCGCCCGGCTTGCAGCCGTGCAGGCGCTCTATCTACTGGAAATGACCGATCGCGGCGCGGGTGGCGTGATCCGCGAATTCATGGAGGACCGTCTCGGTCTGGATGATGAAGGAAACCCCGTTGAGGATGCCGACCCTGATCTGTTCAAAGGCATCGTCAATGGCGTCGTTGAGAAACAGTCTCTGATCGATGATGCGATCCGCGGCCGACTTGCAAAAAACTGGCGTCTGGACCGGATTGATTCGACGACCCGAGCGATCTTGCGCTGCGCCGTACAGGAGCTGGCAACGCGGGCCGATCTGTCGAATGCTGTAATCATCGAAGAATATGTCGGGATTGCGCACGCCTTTTTCGATGGGGATGAGCCGAAGTTTGTGAATGGCCTCTTGGATAAGGTGGCGGCGGATGTGCGGCCAAATGGAATTCCTGTGGGGTTTGCCGACAGTTGAAGGAATTCGATCTCATCCAGAATCTGATAGCGCCATTGGTTCGGTTTGATGGTGCAGACGGTTTGACCGATGATGTCAGTTTGCTGCCAAGATTTGACGGTGCAGCGGTTATTACGACCGACACTTTGGTCGAAAATGTCCATTTTCGTTCCGCTGATCCGCTCTATTCCGTCGGTCAAAAGCTTGTTCGGGTGAATGTATCGGACTGCCTCGCAAAAGGGGCCAAACCGAAATTCGCCTTGCTGAATTTGACGCTTCCCAATTCCATGAGTGATCAGCAAATCAGAGATATAATGGGTGGTGTCAGCGCCGACCTGACTTATTTCGAAATGTCTCTCATTGGCGGAGATACAACATCATCGCCTACAGACCTCGTCGTGTCTCTGACCGTGATCGGCGAATGTGCGGAAGGCGCGCCTGTCAGGCGGTCCGGTGCCTGTGTCGGGGATGATATCTGGGTGACGGGCACAATTGGTGATTCGGGGCTCGGGCTGAGACTGCCCCCGGCTGAAGTCTCAGTATTTCCTGATCTCCTTCAAGCGTATCTGGTTCCGTCGGTTCCGGATAGTCAGATCGCAGAGTGTATTTCTCTCTATGCCAATAGTTCGGTGGACGTCTCTGACGGCTTGGTAGCGGATCTGACGCATATCGTTGAGTGTTCTGGCGTCCGAGCGCAAATCAGCCTGTCAGATATTCCTGTTTCCGACGCTGCAGACCGATATCTGGACCGATCAGAAGCGACCCTCCGAAAGGAAGACCTGCTCGGCTTCGGAGATGACTATCAATGCCTGTTCACCGCGCCACAATCGGTGCGACCAGTCATTCTTTCCTGGGCAAGCGAGAACGCAATTCGCCTGTCCAGGATAGGCAAGGTTCTTGAAGGTCAGGGGGTTAGCTTGCTGGGTGCAGACGGTCAGCCTTTAAGAATCGTAAACGGCGGCTGGCAACATGAGACGAACTCATAACAAGTTGTCATGATTTTTCTGCCATTATGGCGTCCATGACTAACTCTCTTCGCCTGCTTCTGTCCGTATTTCTGATCACATGTGTCGCCCTCATGACACCTGTTAATTCTGCCTATGCGGCTGGAGGCGAAGAAGAAACTTCGTCCGGTTCCAATAAAACACTGGATCTTTCGAACCTCGTTCTTCCTGTGGAAGATGATGGGAAGCTGATCAACTATCTGTTTGTGAGTGTGATTATCACGGTCGCTGATGGCAATGATCATTGGAAGCTGCGGGAAGAAGCGCACATTCTGAGAGATGAAATTCTCAAAGAAGCGCACAAGCAAACTGTTGGGCTCGAAAACCACCCAATGGAACTGGACAAAGTGAAGTTCCGCAAGATGCTGGATACGGTTTTTGATCGCGAAGTGGGTCCACATTCCATTGCATCGATCGAGATACTTGCCAGTGACTCACTGAATATTTTCATAGAAGGCTGAAGACCAGAGCCTCCCCCGAACAGCCTGTGTCACAGCTAAAATAATTCCAAAAAAACAGAGTTTACGAGCAGAATTTCACCTGTTCGTTGACGACGCTTGCGTACGTTCCCCGCATTTGGCAACAATGCAGAATAAAAAAACGGGGGCTGTGGTCTGGATATCCTGTCCGGGCTGTGGGCAGCGCCAATAATAAAAAATCTAGTGAGGAAAGTCATGGACCCAACCATTGTAGTTGTCCTTGTCGTCGTGGCCGCTTTGGCTGCGATTGCATTCGGCTTCGTACAGAGCCGCTCCATTATGCGTGCGTCAGCAGGCAATGAGCGGATGCAGGAAATTGCCAAGGCCATTCAGGAAGGCGCAGATGCTTATTTGTCTCGCCAGTACAAGACAATCGGCATTGTCGGCGTCGGCATTGCTATTGCGTTGCTTGCCGCCTTTCAGGGCAGCATCATTATTGTCGTCGGTTTTATCCTGGGCGCTGTTTTGTCTGGTGCGGCCGGTTTCATTGGAATGAAGGTTTCCGTTCAGGCGAACGTCCGAACAACGGAAGCGTCGCAAACTGGCGGACTTGCCGCCGGACTGGACATGGCCTTCAAATCAGGTGCCGTAACCGGCCTTCTGGTTGTTGGTCTCGCTCTGCTCGGAACGGCCGGGTATTACGGCATTCTGACGGCGATTGGGCTCGATGGCAGCGACCGAACGCTGGTTGACGGGCTCGTTGCCCTGGGTTTCGGCGCGTCTCTGATCTCGATTTTTGCGCGTCTGGGCGGCGGTATCTTCACCAAAGGTGCCGACGTTGGCGGGGACATGGTCGGCAAGGTTGAAGCCGGAATTCCGGAAGATGATCCGCGAAACGCTGCAACGATTGCTGACAATGTCGGCGACAATGTTGGCGATTGTGCGGGCATGGCGGCTGACTTGTTTGAAACCTATGCCGTGACACTGGTCGCGACCATGGTTCTGGCGTCCATTTTCTTCACGGGTGGTGCGGCGACGACCATGATGCTCCTGCCACTTGCCATTGGTGGCGTCTGTATTTTCGGTTCGATCATCGGGACGTTCTTTGTGCGTCTCGGCAAGGACAACAATGTGATGGGGGCACTCTATAAAGGGTTTGTCGCCACTGCGTTGTTCTCGGCCATTGGCGTTGCAGCCGTTATCTTCCTTCTTATGGGAGATTTCGGTGCGACCGTTGAGACCAGTGCGGGGCTCGTGATGAGCGCGACGGATCTGATGCTCTGTGGCCTGACGGGTTTGCTGGTTACGGGTCTGATTGTCTGGATCACTGAATATTATACCGGCACGGATTACCGGCCAGTGCGTTCGGTGGCTCAGGCGTCCGTCTCCGGGCACGGCACGAACGTGATTCAGGGCCTTGCTGTCTCGCTTGAGGCGTGTGCTCTGCCAGCACTGGTGATCATTGCGGGCATTATTGTTACTTTTAACCTCGCCGGACTGTTCGGTATTGCGATTGCGACAACCACTATGCTGGCTCTAGCCGGTATGGTTGTGGCGCTGGACGCGTTCGGACCGGTAACAGACAATGCTGGTGGCATTGCTGAAATGGCAGGTCTCGATGATTCCGTTCGGACCACGACGGATACGCTGGATGCAGTTGGTAACACGACCAAAGCCGTGACAAAGGGCTATGCCATTGGGTCCGCGGGTCTGGGTGCGCTAGTTCTGTTCGCCGCATACACAGAGGATCTGAAATTCTTCACGTCGACTGCAGGCGAGGGGTCATTCTTTAATGGCGTGGTTGCCGACTTCTCGCTCTCCAACCCTTATGTGGTTGTGGGTCTGTTGTTTGGTGGACTTCTGCCATTCCTGTTCGGCGGGATGTCGATGATGTCCGTTGGCCGGGCCGCACAGGATGTGGTGGAAGAGGTGCGTCGCCAGTTCCGCGAAATGCCGGGGATCATGACTTTCGAACAGCGTCCGGATTATGGACGAGCAGTCGATATTCTTACTCAGGCCGCCATTCGCGAGATGATTGCGCCGTCCTTGCTGCCGGTGCTGTCGCCGCTGGCTTTGTTCGGTGTGATTCTTCTGATTGCGGGTAAAGGTGCTGCATTCTCAGCACTCGGTGCCATGCTGCTCGGGGTGATTGTCACCGGCCTGTTCGTCGCGATTTCGATGACGTCTGGCGGTGGAGCGTGGGACAATGCCAAAAAATCCTTCGAAGACGGCTTTGTCGACAAGGATGGCGTCAAGCATTTGAAAGGCTCAGATGCGCATAAGGCCTCTGTCACAGGTGACACCGTTGGTGATCCTTATAAGGACACGTCGGGTCCGGCAGTGAACCCGATGATCAAGATCACGAACATTGTGGCGCTGTTGCTGCTGGCTATCATTGCGCACTGGAGCGCGCACTGATTGCCCGCCCAAAGGATACAAACAGAAAAGCCCGGCACTGCCGGGCTTTTTTTGTGTCTATTGTCGGGAAGGTGACTTAGTTGCCGATGTCGCCAGGGCCCTGACGTTGTGCAGGCAGGGCAACCCGGCCCACATTGCCGAAAATCTGCTCGAGCAATCCGAGTTGGCGACCGCGGGTCGCTGTTTCGCGAGACGCGTATTGAATCACACGGCCGTCGGTTTCATCGTACTGAAGAACTTCTTCAACGACATCTTCTTCATTGAAGCGAATGGCTGTGATCTCGCGGGAAACGACGCGGGGATGATAAAAAGCAAACCGTTCGCGTGTTGCGCTCAGATAGATCCAGGTGTCGTCATTGAACAGACTGGAGGTGGAGGGTGAACCGAGAGTCGCCAGAACGGTAGACCGGGTGTCTTCACCCGGTTTGACATCGGCAGGGGCCGTTTCATCTGCGACATAGCCTTGATAGTCCCGGCTCGCGCTCGCACATGAGGAGAGAACAGCGGCTGAAGCCAGGATCATCAACAAATTACGCGACATATGTCTTCTCCTTAGAACACACCTGACCTACGAGTAGTGATCGGGTTTTGCAAGAAGAGAGCGCTTTTCTGATGAAATTGTCACGTCTGTTTCGCGGTAAAGCAGATCGCAAAAGCAGGGCAAGGCAGCTTTTTGACGCTGTCACCGCTCAGTCCAGGCGACCTGACCTCTATCTGTCCGATGGCATATCAGACAGTTTCGAGGGCAGATTCGAAGCGATTACTTTGCACTCGGCATTGTTGATGCGACGACTGAGGCAAATCACGCCTGACGGCAAGCCATTATACGACCAGTACGGCGAAATCGTTTTTTCGAGCTTCGATCACGCCTATCGGGAGATTGGAACGGGAGATCTGCTGGTCGGCAAAAAGATGCGCAAGTTGGGTGAAAGCTATATCGGCCGAATCAAAGCCTACGATGACGCGCTCGAGCAATCTGTTGGGACCCTAGAAGATGTGCTGAATCGCAATTTGTTCGAGGGACGATCGGGAGTGAATGAGGCCGGTATGGCAGAGTATATCAGGCATGCCGATGAATGTCTTGCCAAACAGACGGATGAGTCCCTATTGAGGGGCCAAATAGACTGGCCTGAGCCGTCAGAGTTTTTAACATCCTGAACGACCGGACGCCTTGCCCTGATTGATCGATCAAAATTGGATGGCTGTGACGTTGGAATGCACTGGAGCAGAAATGTCTTCAAATGATCTGGTTCTCTCCGTCGATGCAATGGGCGGTGACAACGCGCCCGGCATTGTACTGGAAGGACTGCTCACATTTGTGAGGGCGCACCCCAATGCGCGTGCGCTGGTGCATGGCGACGCGTCGAAACTGTCATCCTTTATAGATCAACATGCCGAGTTGAAGGCTGCCTGCGAAATTCGCCACACCGACAAAGCCGTGGCAATGGACGCCAAGCCGAGTCAGGCGCTGAAGGGGCGTAAGGACACAAGCATGTGCAACATGCTTGAGAGCGTCAAAACAGGTGAAGCCAGCGTTGCTGTGTCTGCGGGCAATACCGGCGCACTCATGGCGATGTCGACCTTTGTGCTCAAGCGGATGCCCGGGGTTCACAGACCTGCACTGACCGCGCTCTGGCCTACTGTTCGCGGCTCCAGTGTCGTGCTGGACGTCGGTGCGAATGTCGAAGTTGACGCTGAGCAATTGGTTGAATTTGCGATTATGGGCTCTGCCTATGCGCGCGCGATCAATGGCCTTGAGCGCCCGACTATCGGTCTGCTGAATATTGGCTCTGAAGAAATGAAGGGCATTGAAACCGTCAAAGGCGCGGCAGAATTGCTCCGGAATCTTGATATTGGTCTCAATTACAAGGGATTTGTCGAAGGTAACGATATCTCGCTAGGGACAACAGACGTTGTTGTCACCGATGGTTATACCGGAAATATCGCGCTCAAAACAGCAGAGGGCACGGCGAAGTTCATTGGTGGCCTGATGCGGGATGCCTTAAAGAGCTCACCGGTCTCGATGGCGGGTGGTTTGCTTGCGCGTTCGAGCCTCAGCAAGCTGAAGGACCGCATCGATCCCAATAAAATCAATGGCGGTGTGCTTCTTGGGGTGAATGGAATCGTGCTTAAAAGTCATGGTGGCGCGACAGCTGAAGGTTTTGCCACAGCCCTCAGAATAGCTTATAGCGTCGGAAACAGTACATTTATCAGGGATGTGGAAGAGAGCCTTACCCTGTTTAAGGCGTCTCAGACAGATACCCGGGAAACCATCGTTTCATGAAAACAGTCATCCGCGTCACCGGTGTAGGGCGTTATCTGCCGGAAAGAATTCTCACCAATGACGATCTGTCTCGAATGGTCGACACGAATGACGAATGGATTCATGCGCGCACGGGCATTCGCAGCCGACATATCGCAGCAGATGGCGAGACAACCTCGGATCTCGCAAAAATTGCGGCGGAAAACGCCCTGAAGTCAGCCGGCCTGACTTCAGATGATATTGATCTTATTGTGCTCGCAACTGCGACGCCGGACCTGACCTTTCCAGCGACCGCGACCATGGTTCAGGAAAAAATAGGTATGCGGCAGGGCGCGGCGTTCGATGTGGGCGCTGTGTGCTCGGGGTTTGTTTTTGCCCTGGCGACGGCAGACGGGCTTATGCGCAATTCGGGCTTCAAGAAAGCTCTCGTGATCGGAGCGGAAACGTTTTCTCGCATTCTGGACTGGTCTGACCGGACCACGTGCGTGCTGTTTGGCGACGGAGCGGGCGCAATTGTTCTTGAGGCCGATCAGGTGGACGACGATGTCCAGATTGGCCTGCTCGGCCATCATTTGCGAACCGATGGCGCGCACAAAGAGCTACTCTATGTTGATGGCGGACCGTCTGCGACACAGACTGTTGGTCACCTTCGCATGGTTGGGAATCAGGTGTTCAAACATGCAGTGGTCAACATCTCCGGTGCCGTAAAATCACTGCTGGAGAACGCTCAGGTCGACCATGATTCTGTGGATTGGTTCGTTCCGCATCAGGCCAATCAACGCATCCTTGATGGAGTTGCGAAAAGATTGTCCGTGGACTCTGCGAAAATTGTGTCTACTGTAGGTAAACATGGAAATACTTCAGCAGCATCAGTGCCTTTAGCGCTATCAGAAGCAATTGATGATGGCAGAATTAAACAAGGTCACCTGATCCTTACTGAAGCCATGGGAGGAGGATTTGCCTGGGGTGCGAACCTTTTCCGTTTGTAAGAGTTTCGTTAACACTTTGGTTGTCTTCTGTTAAGGCTGTTAAGGAGGTGGGAGTGCAGCACGATAGAGCCGTCACCCGAGCCGAGATCATGGATTCTCTCGTTCGTGAAGTTGGATTGACCCGTCAGGATTCTGGCGAACTTCTGGAGCGAGTACTCGAGCTCATTTCTGAAGATCTGACGGAAGGAAACACGGTCAAATTGGCCCGTTTCGGTAATTTCGTCGTGCGTAGCAAGAATGCGAGGATGGGACGTAATCCCAAAACGCGCGTGTCTGCAGAGATTTCTGCGCGCCGTGTCGTCGCGTTCAGGCCGTCTCCCCTTCTCAAACAGCGTGTGGATAAGTCTTTAAACAAAGAATAAGGGATACATCAGATGACCACCGCGGTTTCGGCACCAGGAAAATCAGACGCAGCTTTCCGGTCTATCGGTGAAGCGGCCAGCGAGCTTGGGCTTCAAACTCATGTTCTGCGATTTTGGGAAACCAAATTTTCTGTGTTGAAACCGACAAAGCGTCGTGACGGTCGTCGTTTGTATCGCCCGGAAGACATGTCTGCGGCCCGCGCCATTCAAAGCCTGCTCCATGGGCAGGGGCTGACCATTAAAGGTGCCCAGAAGGTTCTGAAAGAGCAGGGTGTGGAAACGGTTATCCGCGGAGAAGTTCGCATTGGTGCGCCGATCCAGGAAGTGATTGATGCTTCCAGGTTTGAAAGCCCGGCCGCAAATCCCGTACAGCAATTGCAGCAGACGGTGAATGATGTCGTTGAATCTGGCGTCTTTACGCAGACTGAGGGCAAAAAATCTGATCGACTGAGCAGCCTTCTCGAGGAACTTGATTCTGTGAAGGCTCGTCTCGATGCAGTTCTCGTAAAAGACGCGGCCTGATTTCAAGTTTCTGGCTTGCAAGCGAGGAGAGGGTTAGCTTATACCTGCGNCCTCTCTGGCGGAGCGTGGCGCAGCCCGGTTAGCGCACCGGTCTGGGGGACCGGGGGTCGGAGGTTCGAATCCTCTCGCTCCGACCAGAGAAATTATCCCTGAAATATTGTCTAATCGCGTGGTCTGGTGATCAAATCTCTCAAGAGAGATTTCGCGATGTCTTCAGGTTCGGCTTCCTCTGAAGAATCTTCGGCGTCCGGTGTTTCAGCCACCTCTGGAGTGTTCGGCGCACTTTCAGGAGGGGATTGTTCACGTTTAATGCCCAGCGCCGAGTCGAGCACGGACCCCAAATCTCCGCCGACGCGAGATCTCAGCTCATCAGATATCTTGTCCGTCGCCGCGCGTCTGGCCAGGTCGGTGATGAATTCGGTGTCGAGGCTGCCGCTCACTGAAGTCCAGTTTCCGAACACTTTGAGCGGAATTCCAAACCCGTTCAGCGTTGCTTCGCTGCTCTGTCCCTCTGCTGTTGTGACGGCTCTCGGAAGAATTCTGATATCAAGCGTGCGATTCACGAGATCGATTGTGCCGCTCGCATTGGCGCGCACATACGGCGCTTGCAATTGAAACGTCTCAATATTGGCAATGCCTTTAGTGATGCCTCCGCGAATGCTCAGCGATGAAAAGTCAGTTTTTTCAGATGGCGACAGGGCAGAAGGAAGTTGGCCGGCAGACAGAAAATCCTGAGCGGCGCGAACGAGCTGAGGGAGATTGATGCCGAAAATGGCGCCATCAACAATGTCCGCCTGATAATTGCCGTCCAGATTTCTGACATAGGAGGCGACACTCATCCCGCTGGTCTGAATTTCCGCGTCTAGAGAGGCAACGCCCTGCAAAACGTCCATACCGGTGAACATCTTGATCAGAGCTGCCGTCGCGATTCCTGAGCCTTGCGAGGTGGCACGAATTGTTGAGCTTCCGTCGTCTAGCGTACTCACACGCGTCGCGACCGCCATGGAGCCGTTGTAGAGTGGCTCAAGCGATGACGGAGTGCCCGAGCGCCCGCCTTCAGGTTCAGCTGAGGAGAGCGTGCCGTTAAAAGTGCCGTTCTGCAGGTCGCCCGTGATTTTCAGGTCCCGAACGATTGCACGGCCATCAGTCAGCTCGCCAATAAACAGTTCAACGTCGCCATTCACGAGTTTAAGGGCGGACAGATCAACAGGTTCGTCGCTCCATTTCTGAGGCGCGTTGGAATTCTGTGAGGGGGCTGGTGAATCTGCCAGATAGGGCGAAAGATCGGCCTTGATCATATTCAGATTTGCGCTGATCTCAGGGATTTCGTTTGACAGCTCAACACTGGCTGACCCCTCAAGAGACAGCTCGTCGAGCGTGAGGGCATTGATCTCCGCAAGCGTCTGAGTCCTAGCCGGTGATAAGGTCAGGTCTGCATTGAAGGATTTGAATGCGTCGTCTGAGGGGGCGGTGAGTTCCACGCCGAGGTCAGTGAATAAACGGCGCAAATTGCTGGAGTTCGCTTTCACCTGGCCTGAAACAACCGGTCGGCCATTAGCATAGGACGCTTCGCCCAGCATGGAGGCGGTCAGATTTCGTCCCTCAACGCGGGCGTTCAGGTCCGTAGCGCGAATATTTTCTGGCGTACCAGAGAGGTTTGCCGTAACAGAAATATCCCCAAGTGAGTTGAGATCCTGCGCGGGTTCGATGGCCAGCGCTTTAAGAATGTTTCCGAGTTGGTCGGTGTCGAATTCCAACCGACCATTGATGGCTGGTGTTTCTGTCAGTGCCATGTCGCCCTCAAAGCGGGCTTTGGATGACGGGCCGTTTTGCTGCGCTTTCACACCTTCGAGCTTCAGCTGATCCAGCGGGCCTGCGATTTTTCCTTCTGCAGACAAAGTGCCCAGCAGGGATAAATCTTGCTCAATCTCGAGATTCGCAAATGTGATGAGTTGTTCGGCGTCGCGAAGGTCCGCTTTAAAGGCTCCATCGATCTCGGGAATCTCGCCCAACAGAACCGTGCCGTTAAAGCTCACATCAGCGGGATCTGAATCGATCTGGAATTCTGTCGTGACGGGCTCGGGCCCGCCCAACGCCATGAGGGATGAGACGCGCGCAGCGATGTCAAACTTGAGATCGTTGACGGTGATATCGCCATTCAGTTGAGCTGGGGCGTCCAGGCCTTCAAGTCGGGCTGTGAGGTTGATCGGATCAACGCGATAGGTCTGTTCCGAGACGTCATCGCGAAAGACGAGCCGGGAATTGATCAGCTCCGCTTTCGGGACAACAGCGTCAAACGCCGGCGCTTCTGTGGGTGTGGTCTCTGTGTCTTCGTCTGTGGGTTCCGTCACCGGAGTGAAGGTCCAGTTGTTTTCAGTCGCAGACTTTTGCTGGAGTAAGACGTCCGCGCCTTCGAATTTCAGAGATGCGATTTCAACTTTTTGGGTCAGAAGGGGCAGCCATTTGACCGCGACATTCAGTGCTTCTGCCTTGGCGAAATAGGGATCATCGAATCCTTCGGCATTCGCAATTTCGACCGATGTGATCCGCGCCCCGAGATTCGGCAAAATGGTGATTCTGGTATCCGACCCTAGTGTTACATCGCGACCGAGCGCTTCCTCCAGCTTGTTTTCCGCAACACGCGCATAGGTGGAGGAGGGAATTAGAAATGGCAGAACGCAAAGTCCGATAATGAGGACAAGCACCACAGCTGCCGCGCCGACAATGAATTTTTTCATTCTGATCCCGTTGGTTACCAACCCAGATTTATAGATACAAAACACGGCTGGAAAATGACATTGGAAAGTTTGCGCAGGAAATTGAGATTAGTGCTTGACGTTGGTTTTGGAAGCCCGTATCTCACCGCTCTCCAATTGGTGAGCGGGTGTAGCTCAGTTGGTTAGAGTACCGGCCTGTCACGCCGGGGGTCGCGGGTTCGAGCCCCGTCACTCGCGCCATTTGGATGATGATAGATGAGGCGGCTTCGGCCGCCTCTTTCTTTTTCAGCTATTTGATGAATGCGCCGACGTCTGAGACAAATCGATCAAATTGATCGTGATGGAGCCAGTGACCCGCATTCTGATATTCTAGGACTTCTGCATTTTCGAAATGATCGCCTCTGCCATCTTTTGCAGGGTTGGATGCCCAGCTGTCGGCGCCGTATAATAGAAGGGTCGGGCAGGTAATGCGTGACCAGAGATGGTGCAGATCGCTTTGCTCGATTTCATAAGGCGGCATGGACCGCATGTAATTGTCGAACTTCCAGGACCAGGTGCCATCTTCATTCTGATGCGTGCCATGCACGGTTAGGTGTCTGGCCTGCTTTTCGGAGAGATAGGCGTTTGCTTCCTTCATCCGGTCCATCGCCTCTTCAAGGCTGGTGTATTTCTTGGGCAGACGCGCGGCGAGCCCGCGTTTCTCATCAATCCATTTCCGAATGCGCTCATCAATCGGAATGTCAGCACGTTTGGCGAGGAGTTCAGGGGAGGGCCCAAGCCCTTCAATCACCACGAGTTTTCTGACTGTTTCAGGGAAGGTGCCGGTATAGCGAAGCGAGAGATTGCCGCCATAGGAGTGCGCAACGATTGTCACGGGTGCCAGATTTTTCTGATGGATGAGCTGGGCGAGGTCGTAGAGACAGGCGCGCAGCGAGTATTCTCCATCGGCTGACCATTCACTGTCGCCATGACCCCTGAGGTCAGGTGCGATGACGTGCCAATCCTTTCGAAATTTCTCTGCAACCCAGTCCCAACTGCGACAATGATCGCGTCCGCCATGAATGAGCAGAAGCGGAGGCGCTTCGGAATTTCCCCAGTCCACATAATGCAGTCTGAGGCGTTGCGAGAAATAGGTATGCGATGTTGGGCCTTCAATCATTGCAGTGGTCTCTATTATCCAATCGGAATTGTCCAGATTGCCGAGAGACAGCCGAAATTCTCTGTTCGTGAAAGAGAGTTCAATCGGGGGCGTGGACAGCGCGGAAAGCTTGTGACATACACCGCCGCTGATCTTCGCATTAGGAATGCCGGTTTGGTGTTTTAAATGCTTTCCGAAATTGAAGAAGAGGCCAGGAAACGGCCGATTTGAGGAATACCATGGAAGTCACAGAGACGAAATCTGAAGGCCTTAGCCGCGCTTTTTCAGTCCGCATCCCGGCGACTGCGCTTTCTGAGAAGCTCGATACAAAGATTGCAGAGATTCTTCCGCAGATGAAGCTTAAAGGGTTTCGTCCGGGCAAAGTGCCTGCATCTCACGTCAAGCGCATGTACGGCAAGTCCATCATGGGTGACATCATCCAGGAAGTGGTGACGTCTACAAGCCAGGAAGCACTCGACGAGCGCGAGCTGCGTCCAGCTCAGCAGCCAGATATCAAAGTTGATTGTGACATTGAGAAAGTCGCTGCCGGCGACGAAGATCTCGCCTACTCCATGGAAGTTGAGATCATGCCGGTTTTCGAAACGCATGATGTTTCTGAGCTCGAGCTCGAGCGTCCGGTCGCTGAGGTCAGCGATGAGCAGGTTTCTGAAGCGATTTCGCGTCTTGCAGAGAACAACAAAAAGTATGAGCCACGCAAAAAAGGTTCCAAAGCGAAAGACGGCGATGCGGTCGTACTCGACTTTGTCGGCAAGATTGATGATGTCGCGTTCGAAGGCGGGTCTGCTGAATCACAGACAATCGTTATCGGTGAGGGGCGCTTCATCCCCGGCTTTGAAGAACAATTGGTTGGCGTAAAAGAAGATGACGAAACTGAAATCAACGTCACCTTCCCAGAAGACTACCCGTCGGAAGACCTGAAGGGCAAAGACGCTGTCTTTGAAATCAAAGTCCACGAAGTTCGTGCACCCGAAACGCCAGAGGTGGATGATGACTTTGCCAAGAATTTCGGCCTTGATGATCTTGAAGCGCTGAAAAACGTCATTCGTGAGCAGATAGAGTCCGAGCACACATCACTCTCTCGTAACAAAGTGAAGCGCGTGCTTCTCGACCGTCTGGACGAGCAGTACAGCTTTGAACTGCCAGCCGGCATGGTGGACGCGGAGTTCAATCAGATCTGGACGCAGTTCGAGCGTGAAAAAGAAGCTGGTCGTCTGGATGATGATGACAAAGACAAATCAGACGATGAGCTGAAAGAAGAATACCGCAAAATCGCCGAGCGCCGCGTGCGTCTGGGACTTGTGCTCGCTGAACTTGGCCAGAAAGCCGAAGTTCAGGTGACAGAAGAAGAAGTCGCTCGTGCCCTGAACCAGGAGGCATCCCGCTATCCTGGTCAGGAGCGCCAGATCATCGAATTCTACCAAAAGACACCTGGCGCACTCGCGCAGATCCGTGCACCAATCTATGAGGAAAAAGTCGTTGACTACATCCTCGAGCGCGCGACTGTGACTGATAAAACGGTCACGCGTGAGGAATTGGAAGTCGAAGACGACTAGACGATCTTCAGACCACCGAAATCGAAAGGCGGCCTCGTGCCGCCTTTTTTACGCGCTGAACGCATTAGTTTTGGAATTTATCGACTCATCAGAGTATGTCTGTTGGACATTCAGGCTTCGTTCACAGTTTGAACAGAAAACCTGTAGAGAACTCTTGCGCTGGGGCAATTGTCACTCAGATAATAGAGAGCTGACGAAAACGAGAAAGATACAGGCATGACCTATTCGCCGGAAACCGCTTTAAACCTTATACCCAGTGTCGTTGAACAGAGTAGTCGTGGAGAACGCGCTTACGACATTTTTTCCCGACTTCTGAAAGAGCGTATCGTTTTCGTAAGTGGTCCAATCGAAGACAGCATGGCGACGATCGTGACGGCGCAACTATTGTTTCTCGAGTCTGAGAACCCGAAAAAAGACATCGCAATGTACATCAATTCGCCGGGCGGCATCGTGTCTTCAGGCCTCGCGATTTACGACACGATGCAATACATACGCTGCCCGATTACGACTGTTTGTATCGGTCAGGCGGCAAGCATGGGCTCACTGCTCCTCGCGGCGGGCGACAAAGACAGCCGGATTGCTCTGCCGAATTCTCGCGTCATGGTTCACCAGCCTTCTGGCGGGTTCCGGGGTGTCGCCTCAGACATTGAGCGCCACGCTGAAGAGATCATTGAATTGAAACGACGCCTGAATGAAATCTATGTGAAACATACAGGTCAGGATTATGACACGATTGAAAAGAAACTCGATCGTGATTCCTTCATGACAGCAGAAGAGGCCCGTGATTTCGGGATTGTCGACAAAGTCTTTGAACGCCGCGAAGCCGACGGAGAGGCTGAATAAATATATGCCGTGGCATGGGACGGCTTCGATTTTGCAAGGTCCGCTGAAAGAGGTCTTGCAGGTGTTCCATGCTTATGCTCGAGTAAGTGTATTGAGAGAACGTCTCGTAAACCCTCTTGCGTATATACAAAATTATTGTGACGCTTACAGTTCGAATGAGGATGGGGCTAAAGTCTCCACAAAGGTCAGATGAATAAACCACCGCAATCTACAGACAGCAAAAATACGCTCTATTGTTCTTTCTGCGGTAAGAGCCAGCATGAGGTGAAGAAGCTCATTGCTGGTCCGACAGTCTTCATTTGCGATGAGTGCGTCGAACTCTGCATGGATATCATCCGTGAAGAGAACAAGTCCGCCATGGTGCGCTCTCGTGAAGGCGTTCCGACACCGCAAGAGATTTGCGATGTGCTTGATGATTATGTCATCGGACAGGATCAGGCCAAGCGCGTGCTCTCCGTTGCTGTGCACAACCACTACAAACGTTTGTCGCACGGCTCCAAAAACAGCGATGTTGAGCTTTCGAAATCGAACATTCTGCTCGTTGGCCCGACCGGGTGCGGTAAAACGCTTCTGGCCCAGACTTTGGCGCGTATTCTCGATGTGCCGTTTACAATGGCTGATGCAACGACCCTGACCGAAGCCGGTTATGTCGGTGAGGATGTTGAGAACATTGTTCTGAAACTGCTCCAGTCTGCCGATTATAATGTCGAACGCGCTCAGCGCGGTATTGTCTATATCGACGAGATCGACAAGATCAGCCGAAAGTCCGACAACCCATCCATAACGCGCGATGTGTCCGGTGAGGGCGTTCAGCAGGCCCTTCTGAAGATTATGGAAGGCACGGTTGCATCCGTTCCGCCGCAAGGTGGCCGCAAACATCCACAACAGGAATTCCTGCAAGTGGATACCACCAATATCCTGTTCATCTGTGGCGGTGCTTTCGCTGGACTGGACAAGATAATCTCTGACCGCGGCGAGAAAACCTCCATTGGTTTCGGCGCTAATGTGAAGGCGCCTGACGACCGTCGAATGGGCGCAATTCTACGGGAATGTGAACCTGAAGACCTTCAGCGCTTCGGTCTGATCCCGGAATTCATTGGTCGTTTGCCTGTCGTGGCAACACTGGAAGATCTCGACGAAGATGCGCTGATTACTATTCTGACGCAGCCGAAAAACGCGCTTGTGAAACAATATCAGCGCCTGTTTGACATGGAGAGTGTCGAGCTGACATTCCGTGACGATGCGTTGTCTGCGATTGCGAAGCGCGCGATTGAGCGGAAAACCGGTGCACGTGGCTTGCGTTCGATCATGGAGAGCATTTTGCTCGACACCATGTTTGAGCTGCCAAACCTGCACGGCGTCGCTGAAGTTGTCGTCAATGCGGAAGCTGTCGAGCTCGGTGGGTCTCCGCTCTATGTTCACTCTGAACGCGACAAAGATCAGGGAGAAGCGTCCTAGTTCAGGGCGTTCTGCGTCTGACGCAGTGATCTGACATACCTCTGCTTGAACAGAGGGCATACCACCGCCACATCTAATCTCGAGACGCGACCAGAATCCGTGCATTCTGGTCTCGAAATATTGCATTCGGAACAACCGGAGAAATAAATGTCTGAAACAAAAAAGCTGCCGGTACTGCCGCTGAGAGACATTGTCGTCTTTCCGAACATGGTTGCACCATTGTTCGTGGGTCGGGAAAAATCAGTGCGGGCGCTGGATGTCGTTGAGGACGGTGAGAACGAAATCATGCTGATCGCCCAGCGTGATGCGACCGTCGACGAGCCAGAAGATTCCGATCTGTATTCAATCGGTACTGTGGCGACCATTCTTCAATTGCTGAAATTGCCTGATGGCACTGTGAAGGTGCTGGTCGAAGGCAAAACGCGTGGGCGTATGCTTTCGCTGGAAGATCGCGGCGACTTTTTCGAAGCGGAAGTCGAAACTCTCGACGAAGCCGAAAGCGAGTCGTCTGATGTTGAGACACTCACGCGTGCCGTCATTGAGCAGTTTGAGGGATATGTAAAACTCAACCGCAAAATTCCGCCCGAGTCGGTGTCCAGCATTTCGGAAATCACGGAAGCGAACCGTCTGGCTGACTCTGTGGCTGCGCAGTTGTCCGTGAAAATCAGTGAAAAACAGTCACTGCTGGAGTTGCTTGATGTAAGCGAGCGTCTGGAGCGTGTGTTTGCGCTGATGGAAGGCGAGATCGGCATGCTCCAGATGGAGCGGAAGATCAAAAACCGCGTCAAACGCCAGATGGAGAAAACTCAGCGCGAGTATTATCTGAATGAGCAGATGAAGGCAATTCAGAAGGAGCTGGGTGATCCCGAAGAAGGCCGTGACGAGCTGGCTGAGCTTGAACAAAAAATCGCTGAGAAGCCGCTCAGCGAAGAAGCGCGGGCCAAAGCTGAGCAGGAGCTGAAAAAGCTTCGCCATATGAGCCCGATGTCTGCGGAATCGACGGTGGTCCGGAATTATCTCGACTGGCTCCTGGCATTGCCATGGAACGAGGAGAAGGAGACCGACACCAATCTCGAAAAGGCTGAGGACGTTCTCAACAACGACCATTATGGCCTGGAGAAAGTCAAAGAACGCATTCTCGAATACCTCGCCGTGCAGACGCGGACGAATAAGGTCAAAGGCCCGATTTTGTGTCTCGTAGGCCCTCCGGGTGTGGGTAAAACCTCGCTTGGACGCTCGATTGCTGAGGCGACAGGACGCGAATTCGTTCGTGTGTCTCTCGGTGGCGTGCGGGATGAAGCCGAAATTCGTGGTCACAGACGGACTTATATCGGGTCTATGCCAGGACGTATTATCCAGTCGCTCAAGAAGGCAAAGACGAGCAACCCGCTCTTCCTGCTGGATGAGATCGACAAGCTCGGTATGGATTATCGTGGTGATCCTGCGTCGGCTCTGCTTGAGGTGCTTGATCCTGAGCAAAATGCGACGTTCAACGACCATTATCTCGAAGTCGATTACGACCTTTCGAATATCATGTTCGTGACAACGGCGAACTCGCTAAACATGCCTCAGCCACTTCTGGACCGGATGGAAATCATTCGCATCGCCGGATACACCGAGGATGAAAAAGTCGAGATCGCCAAGCGCCACCTCATTCCGAAGATTGCTGAAAACCACGGTCTGAAAGACGAGGAATGGGCTGTCGAAGACAGTGCGCTCCGGGATGAGATCCGATATTACACCCGCGAAGCGGGTGTGCGGAACCTCGAACGGGAGCTGGCCAAGCTGGCTCGTAAGTCGGTTCGTAAGATTGAACAGTCTGAGTTTAGTCAGATCACCATCAATCCTGACAATCTGTCAGATTATGCCGGCGTACGTCAGTTCCGATATGGTCTGGCCGATCGTGAAGATCAGATCGGTGCCGTGACGGGACTGGCCTGGACTGAGTCCGGTGGTGATCTGCTGACGATTGAGGCAGTTCAGATGCCGGGTCGTGGTAAAATGACGGTCACGGGTAATCTTAAGGACGTCATGAAGGAGTCGATCTCGGCGGCGAACAGTCTTGTACGCTCTCGGGCTGTGTCGTTCGGCATTCGCCCTGACGTGTTCAATACAACCGACATCCACGTACACGTGCCGGAAGGTGCAACGCCAAAGGATGGTCCTTCGGCCGGTATTGCGATGACGACAGCGATTGTCTCACTTTTGTCAGGCAACCCTGTCTGTAAGGATGTGGCGATGACCGGCGAGGTCACGCTTCGCGGACGTGTGTTGCCGATTGGTGGTCTGAAAGAGAAGCTTCTTGCGGCACTTCGCGGTGGGATCCGGACGGTTCTGATCCCACAGGAGAATGAGAAGGATCTGGCGGACATCCCTGAGAACGTGAAGTCCAACCTCGAGATCATTCCGGTGAGTGACATCAATGAAGTTCTGGCCCGGGCGCTGCGCCGGTCCATTCAGGAAATTGAGTGGGGTGAGAAAGAGCAGGCGGCGCTTCAGGCAAGTCTGATCAATCAGAACCCGCAAAACCCTGGTGGAACGCCAACCACCCATTAAGGGCCATAGCGACACAACAGAAAAAGCCGTCCCCCAAAGCGCGGCTTTTTTTATTCGAAATTCTGATCGTTAGTCAGGGAAGGGATGCGGCCGCGCGCTTTTTCAACCTGGCTGAGGTCGATTTCGGCCATAACAATGTCTTCCCCTTCAGCTTTTCCCTCAGCCAGCACTTCGCCCCAGGGAGAGATGATCAGCGAATGGCCAAAGGTTTCCCGTCCATCTTCGTGCTTGCCAGCCTGCGCGGGGGCAATGACATAACAGCCGGTTTCAATGGCGCGCGCTCTTAGCAGAACATGCCAGTGCGCCTGACCGGTGACTTTTGTGAAAGCGGCAGGGCAGGTGAGGATCTGGGCGCCGCTCTGAGCGAGGCGACGATAGAGGTGAGGAAAGCGGACGTCATAGCAAATCGACAGCCCAAACGTGCCATGAGGCGTGCTGGCGAGACCCAACTGTGTTCCGGCGCGATAGCTTTTTGATTCGTGATAGCTCTGACCATCGCCGACTTCCACGTCGAACATGTGGATCTTGTCATAGTGTGTGACGATCTCTCCGTTGGGGTCGATCAGATAGCTCCGGTTTGCAAACTGGTCGGTATCCTCCATGCGAATCGCAAGGGAGCCGATAAGGAGCCAGATGTTCAGCTCGGCGGCCTGCTGACGCAGAGCCGCCAGCACAATGTCTTCGGATTCGAGGGTCGCGAAGCGTCGCGTTCCGCCCGATCGTATGTCCAGTGCGCCGGTCATTTCGGGTGTGGCGATAAGCGAAGCCCCATTTTGGGCGGCGTCAGTGATAAGCGGCTTGATTCGGGACAGATTGCTGGCCGGGTCGACACCGGTTGTCAGCTGTACACAGGCGGCATGAAACCCTGACATCCCGAACTCCTTCGCAACTGCTTCAGATGACAGAGCATTTTCTCGCATAGGTGCGAGGGGAACGGCAATAGATGTGATTATTGGGGGAGTGGCTCCGCGAGTAGGAAATTTTGGCCGATTTCACCGTATTTCACGCCGTTCCATTTCGACGAAAAATGCAATTTAATCAGAGTGTTCAAAGAATTTTCTTGTGCTCTCGTGTTCCATCATATACCCCCTTAATCAAATTCCTTTTGGTGGGTAGGTTGGTGGGGCGAGACTGGCTCCACATTGCGGAGTCGAACTCAGATGCCGAAGATCGTTACCCCACTTTCAGCCAAGTCCGTCCAATCTTTACAACACAATGGGGTGGGCAGAAAGACCATGCACCCAGTCGGCGTTGTCGACGGTTTATACCTCGTGATTTATGAAACTGGCTCCCGGTCTTGGCTGTTTCGCGCGATGCTGAACGGACGTCGACGTCATTTTGGACTGGGCTCAGCAAGATTCGTCACGCTCGCAGAGGCGCGTGAAAAAGCAAAAGCCTGGAAAAAGCTTATCGCTGAGGGGATCGATCCGATCGCTAGTAAGAAGGCTGTCGAAGAACGTAGGATCAATTTTGCGGATGCCGTCGACCTGTTTTCTGAGTTGGAGCTCCAAGATGTCAAAGAGAAGGAACGAAAAGCCTGGCGCAGCTCGCTGAACACCCACATTATACCTTGGCTTGGAAAACGAGACGTCAACACAATCACCTCCTTACAAGTCGCCGAGGTGATGAAGCCTCTTTGGATTGAAAAGCGCGAAATGGCGAAGAAGCTTCGCATCAGGCTCGATAAAATATTTGTTTGGCTGAAGGCAAAGGGGTACCGGACAGATGATAGCCCCGCAAAATGGGCTGATCTCAAGCCCATTTTGAATCCGCTTGGTCGCGATAAGGTCACGCAACACAGGCCAGCGGTTCCTTTTGTTCAAGCCCCGACTTGGTTCTCGCTGCTCCGACAGAAAGAGCCCATATCTGCGCGCGCGTTGGAATTTCTTTGCCTCACGGCGGTGCGGTCAGGGGATGTGAGGTTTCTGACGTGGAAAGAAATCGACTTCGATTCTGAGGTCTGGACAATTCCACCAAACCGCGAGGGGACCAAGCTGAAGACACGACATCATACCGTCCCGCTCACGGCCCCAATGATGAAGCTGCTGCGTGATGCCGAAGATATCCGCTTCAGCGATTATGTTTTTCCTGGCGTGAACGGCGGGCCCATGAGTGACAGCACTATCTCAAAGATCATGCGGGAGATCCATAACGATGAAGTGAATCTTGGTCGCTCAGGTTTCCTGGATCAGCAGACGGGAAAAAGGGCTGTACCCCATGGTCTGCGATCTACTTTTAGAGACTGGGTCGCAGAGCTTACAGACTATCCCGGTGAACTTGCCGAAATTGCGATCGCGCACAAGCAGGGCTCCGACACTGAACTCGCTTACAAACGCATGTCGCAGGTCGAAAAGCGAAGGCCAATGATGGCGGACTGGGGAGAATATTTGCGAGGCGGTTCGAACTAGGGGGGACTCCGATTAGAACGACTGAAATTCGCCATTTGCGGTCATCGATGTGATCTCCACCAGTGTCCTACTTGGGGCGATTTTAAGCCACTGAAATAGATCGTCGGCAGCAAAACCCGATTTGAGCGGTAACACGCAGGATCAATCGTATTGAATTTGCGAACTATCGAACGGACAGGCGGCAAGTAGGTCACCCCCCACGCTCAAATCCGAGTTGAAGATATCAGCTTTTATCAGCCATGTTCCATCGGACTGGCGTTTACGTACTTCGAGAAACTTGCCCACATCCACGCCATACTTACCCGCTCCATCGGGGATAAAAACGCACGATCGACCACGAACGTAAGCGGTGTCACCAGCGCCGTCGATTGACTGGAGATCAAATGCGATACGAAAGCCTGCTTCATTCGTCTGTTCCCATTCGGCAATGGCCGAGCGACCGATTACAGCTGGCCCATTCGGCGGCATCAAGATCGCGTCAGGCGTGAACAAGTTAGAAAGCGTGTCCCAATCATTTCGGTTATAGGTTTCGACCCAATGCCTTGAAGATGCTTCTATCGCCAAGCGATCTTCTTCGGTGATCGCTATTGCAGTGGGCTGACAGGCCGCGAGCGTTATCGCGACCAGAACGGCTGGAATGGAAATCATTTTCATATTGGTCTTTTCCCTAGGGCCGTATACGTCTGAACTACACTCAGCCCCGTTCCTATGTTGCTGTATGTCCAGTTCTTATAAAGCTGGTTTGGGCACAGCTGGTCCACCCGTTGATGGGCTAAGCCCCAAACCCATGGCGGCTGACACTAAAATAGTAACGATCATCGCGGATAGCAGGGCCTCATAACCACCGATCTGATCTAGAAACCCCACGCTGGCCGCTCCGAGCATCAGGCCAAGCGCCATCGATCCCATCATTAAAGCATAAGATGTGGCGGCCACATGTTCTTCGCAAACCCGCATACCCAGCGTCACCATGCAGAGATAAAACCCGAAAACAATCGTGCCATAGAACAGATACCAACTTGAGAAAAACAAGTCGGTTGTCGACGCGAGCGCCACAAAGATGAACGATGCGATGATGCAAGCGACTATACCCGAAGTCCAATATCCGAGTTTCACTGGTCCCAATTTGTCGGTTGCCCAACCGCCAACTAAAAATCCAGCAGCGCCGGAGATCAGATATCCAATTCCAGCCAACGAAGCATATCGCGTCTCGCCCCACTGCATTTCTTGAGCCGCGAATGCCGGCATGGTTGCTTCGAAGATTCCTTGGTGCATGCCGTAAAAGATACACAGGCCGATGATCAAAAGTGGGTCGCGCCGAAACAAGACACGGAGCGTTTCACGCAGCACGGGCCACCAGGCTTCTGGTTTAGCGTCGCGGCTCTCATCCGACGTCTGTCCCTCATTCCACGGAAAAAGCTTTTCTCCCGGTCGCTCCCGAATCAAGATTGCAGCAAAGGCCGGTATCGCGAATAGACAAGCCGTTGCGATCATCGCGATCGCGAAGCTCTGAAACTCGAGGAAATACGCGACCAATGCCGCGCCGCCAGCCAAGCCTGCTGACTTTCCGCCGAGCATGAACGCATTAATTTTTCCGAGTTCGTGCTTGGGGGTTAGATCTATGATCATCGCATCTAACGCTACATCTTGTACCGCCGTCATTGCCGATAAGGCTGTGCCAAAAATGATGATGGTTGTGAGCTCACTCGGTAGTGGACTCCGAATGGCGAACACTACGAGCGAAATGATCAAGCAGGCTTGTGCGCCAACAAGCCATGCACGCCGACGCCCCATCGGCAGAAAGGCATACCGGTCTACGACGGCCCCGATAAAAAACTTGAGACTCCATGGCAAAGAAATTGCTGCGACGAACGATCCGATTGCTCCAACGGGCTGACCGTTGACCGCGAGCCAACTTGGAATTGCGACGAAGAACAATCCTTGGGCCAGGCCTTGCGCCAGATAGAGCAGTGTCCCGGTGGCGAGGCGCAATCGTGCGTTTTCGGTGTAAGCTGGCAGCTTCGAAGCTTCGACACTTAGACCGGCATTCGCGGTATCGGTCATATCATTGATCCCCACGCAAACAGGACTGAGACTTGCCTCACGTCACGCCGGTTCTCGCGTACGCCGGAGGCCTCTGGTGCTTGTGAGAGAGAATTTGGCATTCAGACGCCTCCGGCTGGCACAGCTGCGCCGGCGCTCTCCGTTGGAGTAGTCGGAGGCTCAGCAGCATGCTGTTTTTGTTGATTTAATTGGACGCCCACGTGGCTGAAATTGACGGGATCCGTCAAGCGGAGCACGCGTCAAAAAAGTGTCAATTCGACTGATAGTATTCCCGCACTCCGCAGAGTCTTGGACATATGGGGAAGGAAACCGGCCCCCTGCTTGCGGTAGGCTTACCGAGAAGCGGGGGGCCTTGAAGTCGTGGCAAAGCTTGCCGAAACCTCTATTTGAGGTCGATCTCATGCACGATGTAGCTACCCGTGATTTCCCGCAGCTCTGGATAGGTCTCCAATGCACGCTTCGACCCAGCTTCAGCTTGCTCCTGACCGAGCGCGCCCATGAACGCGTCATACTTTTCCTTAGACGGCGCCATCGCTGCGAGGCTTGAATATTTCGTCACAAGCAACAGGTTAAAATCGCCGCTCTCGGGTGTAATGCTCGAGTAAATCGCATAATCCTCGATATAACCGAGCTCTTTGCTGATTTCCTGGCCACGTACCCATGTTGCCTTGAGGCCTTCTAGATAGTGATCGCCAGCGTTGGTCTTTACTTTCACGGTGCCGATTTCCCAGACTGCTTCGCTAATGTCATAGTCCGTGTATGGCTCCAACTGAGCCTGAGCTGGTGCGAGCCCGATCGACAATACCATCAATACCAAACCAAAAATTCGTTTCATTATGTCTCTCCCTGATTACCTTTTTGGGTAGGCCAAGGATGGTTTTTTTGTGCCGCCACCGTCAATTCCGAAAGGCGTCAAAAAAACGTCAATTCTTCCTAAGTTTATCTTGGGTCGGCGGGGATCAGATCTGGCCAACCATATTTCTCCCACGCTTCCACCATTCCAATATCTTCGGCGAAAGACATGAAATCTGGATGATCGAGCGTTCGACCGATTGGGTCGATATCGGTCCAGAGGCTCATTAGCCCCGGCATGTTGGCGGGGTGGATCTTCTCACGAAAAACTTTCATCACTAAGTCAGAATGCCCCATCCAAATCGCTGGCCAGGCAACGGTTTGATCGTACGGTTCGAGCAAGGTTTGGTGCAGCATATCAATCAGGTTGCAATAGGTTTGGCGGGCCTCTTCGTTTCCGCTACAAATCCCTTCTGCGGCGGTTTTTAAATAGAAATCGCGCGCTTCGTCTGAAATGTCGGTTGCGCCCGGCGGCGTCATGACCATCGTTCCGACATAGCGCCGCGTTTCGTAATAGGTTTCGACGGCTTTTTCATGCTCGCCCGCAGCCGCTTGCGCAACGCCCAGATGAAAGCCTGGCGTCCCAAGATCGACCATCCTTTGTCCGGCACGCTCTGCAGCTTCAAGATTTCTAAGGTTTAAGTGCGCCACGCAGAGCATCACATAGTTCCGACCATAGACCGGGTCCTGCTCAATCGCAGCTTCGACATAGGGCAATGCTTCGCGGGTACGACCCAGGTACAACAAGGTGGAGCCGAGTCTCAGCGTTACATCGGCATTATTAGGTTCCAGCCGATAAGCCTCCACAGCATATTCCAATGCACCTGCAGGATTGAAACACGTCCACTCATGGATGCTGAGGATTGCGAAGGCATAGCCTTGATTGGGATCGAGCTCCAACGCGCGCCGTGCGCACGAAGCCGCTTTTTCAGAAAGTGCAACACGTTCAATAGATGGCGTATAAACAGCCACATGAATGTGTGCCTCTGCAAGGGCTGTCCAGCACTCTGCAAAATTGGGATCAATTTCGAGCGCCTGTTCAAGTAGCTCAACCGCTTTTGGCAAACCACCTTGCAACGTTACTCGCTTGGTCAAGGTACGCCCTTGTAAGTAAAGCGCATAAGCCTCACGGCTGCTTGTCATTGTACGAACCAGTTGCGAATTTTGCTTAAGGCCCATGGCTTGGCTCAAACCTGCAACGGCGTTTTCGCCGATCAGCTTACGTTGGTCGAAGAAATATGTTTCGGGCTCTATGATCTGATCGGACCAAATCTGTTTACCGGAAGCGCCCTCAATCAGTCTCATCGAGAGCCTTACGGCGCTCGTGGATCGATGGACCGCCCCCTCAATAAAGTGTGTTACACCAAGCCTCTCGGCCATCTCTGGAAGCGTGAGTGAAGCGCCCGCCACCGCCTCCACGGATGTTTGACCCACTAAAGCGAGACCGCTGAACGCGCCAAGGCGAGACGAGAGTTCATCAACGACCGCGTCGGCGAGAAACCATTCTCCGCCAACCTCATCGATTTGCTTCAAGGGTAGGATCGCGAGCCCACTACGCTGACGTAGTCGAGAGACGCCGCTCCATCCCTGCCAGGCTTCTTCCAAGGCATCGTGGCGCTCGTTTAGGCCGTTTGCTCTCAAAGTCGACAATAGGTGCTGGGTAGATACGCGAAGACGGTTTTCGACTTGGCCGCGCTGGCTGGCGAGCCATTCTTTCAGGTCGCCCCCCAAGTCGATATCCGCAAGCAGAGGTTTGCCAGTGAACTCGAGCAAAAGCTGCGTTGCCTGCTCATCATCGCGCTCAATGATTGCCGTTTCTAACGCGTTAAGGTCGGTGTTGATAAAATCCGGTTTGACGGCGAGCTGCGTATTGGAGGCCTCGAGAATATCCAGATCAAACCTCTGAAGTTCGCGCTTCAGATCATGTAAGCATTGTCTCAGACTAGCGCGCGCCTGAGGTTTGAAACGGCCCGCCCATAGCAGCTTGCTCACTAAATCTCGGCTGATGCTTTGTCCCGGATTTATACTCAGAATAGCAAGAATGATGCGCGCACGCTGGTTAGTTATGTCGATGGATGTTCCGGACTGTGTCGCAACCCGAATTGCCCCAAAGAGCGAAATGTGGAGCGGGATCTCGGTGTCATTATTTTGCGGCAATACAAGTCTCCGAGAACGCGTGATTGAAATAGGCTTACGGATCGCATCCGATCCCGGCAACAAAAATGTGGTTTTAAATCATTCGACTAATATCCACTCGATCACTGATCAGTATTCCTGCTCACACAAGAACACTTTTCGGCCCGTGCGTTCCATTGGCTTGGGGGACGAAGTCATGAGCGACCGTTTTAGGGCGTTCTTTGCCGCTGAGCTAATGACCGCTTTTGCTCGCATTTCAGAAATGACGAGCGGCTTATATGGGGCGAGTTTAAGCCACTGACCGAGTCACGACGTTTCTATTCATCGCAGGCTCCCACACCGATCCCAACCACAAACCCGTTCTGCGCTTTGGCGTGTTCGGTGATCCGCCATAGGCCGATCCCGGCTTCAACGTTTCGAGCCTGGCGTTCAGGATCTGTACGGATACGGTCTCAAGGCGCACGAAACACGCGCTGAACAACAGCTAGCCGGAAAACTGGAAAACTCGCGTATCAGGCAGGCTATTGTTGCTCCGCGGAAGCCGCGGCGAGGGCTTCATTCATGCTACGAATGCGCTCAAGATAGAGCCGCTGAATTCCCAACATGTTCAATTGTGAATTCAGATAGGTTTTTACTGCGACAATTGCGTCCGGGTCGTTGCGCAAACCTTCAACATCGACCGAGGTAAGTGCGGTCGATCCAATGAAATACTGAGGATCAGTGAGGTCAGCAGACAGATCAAAATTCATGTATTTGACGAGGGCATGATTTGCCCCGAGGAGGTCGGTGCGCAGTAATTGAAAGGCCTGTGCCATGACCTCGGCATCATTTTGCGCCAGCATCAAATTTGTGCGCAGCTCTTTCTGATTGATCAGGTCGAGCTTGCCCGCAGAGATCAATTCACGCAGCGCTGCTGGCTCACCCGGCGGTATTCGCCCCCCCATCAAAACATCAATGAGGGGCGTCAATTCTGAAGATGTAGGCGCAATGTCCGCCGTCAGTAATCGAAGCGCTTCCTGTGCAGCATTCGAAAATTCGACATAGGAATCAACTTGATCCTCGATCGTTTCCTCTATGACCGCATATTCGTCTGACAATTGCTCAATATACCGGGCACCTTCGGCAACTTCCGCCCGTCCATCATTCCAGTTTGCAACTTGAATACCGATGAAAACACCAATCACAACGATGACGAAATCGATCCCGACCGCGAACCAGTTTTGTTCTTTGACGTGCTTTGTGATGCGGCGGAGTAGCATTCTAATCCCCAATCTCATTCCTTAGGGGACCATGGAACAAAGTCGAAAAAATGCAAAGCCTTACATCTGACCGTAACACTTTGAGCGACCTTTATAGGGCGTTTTAAGTCGCCCATATCGACCCTCGCCTATGGCAAAAAAGGGCCAAATCTAGTCGTTCTGACTAATTGTGGGCCACAAGTGTTGGGCTTCAGAAGGCAGATCGAAACTTTGATTTGACGCTGCAGACCTCTTCGAACGCGTCGGGGTCTTCAGCGACCTTCAAGAGGACCCAGGCTGGCAGATCCAAACCTCGAGACGCTTTCAAGAAAATCTCGAAACTTGTTGCTCCGTTCTGCTCAAACTTGCAGATTTGCGACTGATTTAGCCCCACACGAGCACCAAGCCCTGTTTGAGTTAGTTCCAAGGCTCTTCTGTTTATACGTATAAGACGTCCCAGTTTTCTCTGGGTGTCGTCAATGCTCGTAACGTGCACGAGCTCCCTAGGAGCAAGTTGGATGGACATTCTTGTCCCCCCTTTCTTCTGTCTCCGTCTCCTTTTCCGCCATAGGNACTCTACAGCTTCCNCCTCAAGTGAACGCTAGCTGACCATAACTAGTTACGCAACTTGTCTTTGAAATGAATCGATTTATTTNGGCTATATTATTCTCCGCTTNGGCGAAAAACAGACTGTATTTGAGGATGACNAATNGCGACAAGCTGTCGCAGTTGCTCTTTTTCGNCNCCGTTTGACGCAGTTTTAATATCGTCNCCCATGATTTATAAATCACCTCAGGANTNAAATATTCATTCTGAGAATAATTCATTCTGAAATCANTTTTTTGAAACACTTGCAGAATATTTGCCGAAAATTGGCGAATATTGACGAATGATGAATAGCACCCGTTAATTTCCAGGCTTCGTGAAGACCGCGTCTTCCTTAAACCTGGAGTTACGCAAATGGCGTTTGGTTCTATTCTTAAGTTTTCTTTTAGTCGAGGGCTCGGCGCTGTCGGTGCGCTAGGCGCAGCAGCGCTTGCGGGCACCGTGCTGGCCGGGGTCGCTATGGCGGGCGGCGACACGACATTCGCAGCGGCCGAAACCCAGCTTGGCGATTGGCTGGCTGGTTCGGGTGGGCGGATCATCACGCTTATCGCGCTTGGTTATGCCGCCGCCGGCGCAATCGCGCGTATGTCGATTGGAACAATCCTTGTGCCAGCAGGTATCGGGCTCTTGGTTGGCATTGGCGGGCCGATTGTCCTCACCGCTGTCGCGGCCGAGCTTCCAGACGCGCCCGCGCAAATCGAAGCGCAAATCCAAACTGTAGATGCGGCGTCTCTACCTCTTGAGGCGTCCTGAGAGATGAAACGGTCCCGGTCCATCTGGCGTCTTGAAGCCTCCGACTTCGCCGCTGGCAGCCTCTCCCTCAAGCCGGGGCCGTTTCAACCCAACTTCTTTATCGCATGGAGCCCTCGATGAGTGAGCGAACTTACAAAGTCCCCCGATGGCTCGATCTTCCAGAAAAGATTCTGGTGTTCACCGTTGACGAGTTTCTCGCCTTTGTCGGGGTCGCTGGCGCTCTGATCATGTTCTCTGAAATCTGGATCGCCATGCCGACAGCTGCACTGGTCGTTGTGGGCATGCGCAAGTTTAAAGGCGGAGAGAACTCTGCCAAGCTTCTGCATTGGCTCTATTGGATCCTGCCCGACACGGTGATGCGCTGGAAAGCAATTCCGCCGTCCCATGAACGCATCTTGGCGGGGTGACGGACATGACGCCCGATAACGCCCTTGTTCAACTCGGCACGGTTGGCCGACAGCGAAACGTCGCCTTTGTCCTGTTGCTCGTTGCGCTTGTCGCGATTGTCATTCTGTCCTTGTCGGTGACAGCTAAGAAAGACCAGATCATTCTGGTGCCGCTGACCAATCACCCGATGACGGTTGAGGCTGGCAAAGTCCGCCGCGATTATCTGCGCGAAACCGCGATCACAATCAGTTACTTCTTTGAGAACATCACGCCAGAAACGGCTGAGTATTTCGAAGAGCGCATCCTGTCGGTGACCCACCCCTCGGCAAGAGGACGGATTTCGGCAGGTCTGCAGGAAACCGTGGAACGCTGGCAGGATGGATCCTCATCACGCGCCTGGTATCCGCGCGATGTCTATGAGGATCCAAAGACCCTCTATGTCGAGGTCACCGGAGAACTCAGAACCTTTGTCGGGATGAAGCTTGTCGATCAGCGACAAATGACGCTCGCCATGCAGTTCTTCCAAGAAGGCTACTCGCTTTACCTCCAGGACATCAAAGAAATCACACCACAAGAAGGGCTTGGCGCCCGTGTTCGCGCCGAGGCGATGACCGATGCTCAATAGATTATTGCTCGCCGCAGCCGTCATACCGGCCATTATACTGTCTGCAAATGCGCAACAGGTGATCGAGCCAGCGCCGAATGGCGTCGTTACGCTCGACGCGTCGCGGACGGGTATGACCCGGATCGCGTTCGAGGATGACCGCGCCGCATCCGTCCAAAAGATCGCGGAAGGCGATCCTGAAGGTGACTTCTCAGCCACCAAAGATATGGCGACCGGCGATCTTTACGTTGTCATCGGCGAGAACGCCCTGGGAAACCTGTCCTTTTTCGTCACCACAGAAGGCGGGCAAACCTATCAGGTCATGATGGGCGTGCGTGATGTGCCTACCTTGCAGGTGGAGATCGCAGCGCCTCAAAATAATGATCCCTCGCTTGAGCGGGGCGAAAATGTCCTCGCTGCAAACCTTTCGATGGGCTCCACGGCTTCTATCGGGCCCGTCGAAACCCCTGTTGTCGATCTGTCATCGGTTTTGATCCGAGCCATGTATTCAGGTGCGCGGGTGACTGGCTTTGAAACAAGGCGCTATCGCCGGCTCGATTGGCTTGAAGGCCCGCTTTCAGCCCAGGGCTTTTCGCAACGCGGCGTAATTGAATGGGCCGGGAATGGCGCCACCGGCTACGCCGTCACCGTTCGCAATGAAGCCACCGCGCCAACACGCATCAATTATGGGCGTCTCGCCGTGTTCAACGTGGTCGCTGCAACCGGCGATCAAGACCCTGTAGCGCGCCGACAAACCGCTCAAATCTTCCTCGTCGTTAAAGGAGGTCAGCCATGAGCGAATTTTCAGACACTGATATTCACGCGAATAAAAGGTTCGCCAATCGCCAACGTTTCCTCGCATTCGGCCTGATCGGGATATTGTTCGCAGGCGGCCTCGCTTATGTGCTGATGGCCCCGTCCAACCCGGAAGACAGGGCCCGCGAAGCGGCCAGCAAGACAAGATTGTCGTCCGTCGATCCACGCGATGCAGAAGCGCAATGGGTGACCGGCGGCGAAGCCCGGCTCAAATTCGTAGAAGAGCAATTGGCAGCCATTAGCAGCCAGGTCGCTCAACCTGACGCAGGCATCACGCCCGAAACCGCCCGCGAAATCGAAGACCTTCGGGCTGAGATGCTGCGCCTTCAACGCTCGAATGATGATCTGACACGCCGTTTGAGCGTCGCGCGCCCACCCGTTTCTCCAGCCACTGCCACACCGGATGGGGAGCTCGCGGCGTCAGCACCCGCTGCTCCTCAAATCCGGCGCCGCCGCTCGGTTCAGATCGAAAGGTTTGAGCCGAGCGACGGCGACCTCGCCGCTGAACCGATTGCGTATCGATCAGCTGTCGCAACGCAGATGGAGGCGTTTGCGCGCCCTCCAATGGAAACGACGCTTGGTCTCACCCGCGGCGATGTTGCCGACTGGGTGCCGACCAATGCTTATGCGCCAGCGACTTTCCTGGTTACGGTCGATATGCCCGCCGGATCGGAAGACACAAGCGATCCGCTCCCCGTCCTTCTCCGCATCACGGGGCCCGCTAAATCTGTCCTGGAAGATGGCGCCCCGCTGGAGACCAATCTCACAGGATGCCAGGTGAATGGTGCGGCAACGCCGGATCTCTCCTCTGAACGCGTTCTTATCCGTCTTCAGAAAATGACATGTCTGCGCGAGAGCGGAGAGGTCGTTGAGACCGCAGTCGAAGGTTATGTCGCGCAATTTGGCAAAGTCGGTGTGCGCGGCCGGGTTATTCGCCGCGAGGGCGCCTTCATCAAACAGGCGCTGCTCGCCTCCTTTGTGGGCGGTTTTGGCGACGCGCTTGGCGCGAATACGCAGCTCGCCTACACGCCTTATACAGGCACAGAAGACCGAAGCCTCAGCCCGGAAGAACTGATCCGCGGCGGTGTCGGGGGCGGGCTGTCATCAGCGTCCGACAGGATCGCCGATTTCCTGATCGAGCAGGCAGAAGATTATGACAGCGTCATTGAGCTTCCCGCCGGTGTCGCCGTTGAGCTTGTCTTTGTCTCAGGATCAACGGTGCGCGATGTCCATGATGCGGGAGGTCAGCCATGATCCGGCGCGCGCTCTTATCTCTCAGTCTCGCGGCTTTCAGCATGTCGGCACATGGCGACGAAGCTGTCATTCGCGCGGCGTTTCCAAACACGGCGATCCAGACCGTCGATTGCGCGCTGGCCGCGCCGCTTTGCGAAGTGGTGGCGGGAAAATCGGTCTTCTACACCACGCCCGATGCGCGCATCATGGTGATTGGACGGGTCTTTGACTTACAGCTTGGACGTTCGCTGACCGATGACCGCCTTGATGCTCTGGATGGCGGGCAAGCGTCGGTTCGCACCGCTTCGGTTGCAAGCCGGCCGCCGCAGGCTTTACCCGGCGGCCTCGGCCAGGCCTTTCGGCCGGAAGATGCAATTGTAACAGGCGAGGGGCCACGTCATCTTTCGGTTCTCGCCGATCCTGGCTGCCCTTACTGCGCGCAGCTCGCGGACGCCGTAATTGCGCTCGGCGATGTCCAGGCCGACGTCTATCTGGTCGGCACGGTGGGCGGGCGCGCCATCCCAGAAGCGGTCTATTGTGCGCGTGATCCCGAAACCGCGCTCTATCAAGCCTATATGCGTGCGCTCCAGCCCGGAGCCTCATGCGAACGCGCCATGGCCGTTGCGCGCAACGAACGCGCGGCGCGCCAGCTCGGCCTGTCGGGCACGCCAATTCTTATCCGAGACGACGGCGCCATTCGCTACGGCATGTTGCCGCCGGAAGAACTCGATGCCTGGCTGAAAGGAGCTGAATAATGCTTGGAAGTCTCGAACTCTTGGCCGCAGGGGCCTGTATGGGCGGCTCGATGACGGGGTTTGCGGTCAGCCGCGACCGTGAACCGGCCTCTGCCTATACATACAATCTGATCATGATGGTGATCGGAACGCTCGCAGCGAGCTTTGCTTTCATGCACCGGAGCGCTGGTGTCGATACGATATACCTCGCCGCCGCCGCGCTGATTGCAGGAAGCCTCGCTGTTGCCGCCATCCGCGCTTTTGCTACCCGGCAGCACAGCATCGGTGTCTACCTCGCAGCCTTAAGTACTGCGGTCGCCTTCGCCCTCTCTCAAACGCTCTCATCCGCCGTCGCCGTTTCAAGCACGGCAAATTTGATGAGCTGAGCCTTCCAAGGAGCCAAACCCATGCGTCTGTCTATTCTCTTCTTTACGCTCTTCTCCCTTGGAGGCTGTTCAAGTTTTGGCGGTGTCCTCTCATCAGAAACAACATGGTTTCAAGACTGGAGCTGTCAGCGCCAGGACGGGGTCTGCGCCCGCACCGATACGATCGATCAGATCACCATCACCGAACTTGGCGGCGATCCGGCAGAGGCCGGCCCCGTATCAGGATATCCAATCGAGACGCTGCCGCTCTCGGCAACGCCGGAGCTATTACAAGATGTGCGCCCCTTGGACCGGGACTTTTTCGAAAGCGAGATTGAGCAGGGGCGCCCCTTCCTTGAGACGAGCTTTGCAGACGAGCAGGCGCTTGCCGCCAGCGCCGTGCTCGGCGGTCCAAGCGCCTTCAGCATTGATGCGATGATGTCGGGCAGATCGGACGCCAACAGTGCCCGGGAAGATGATCCCTTTTTATCCGCCTTTCCAGAAGCTGCCGCCAGCGCGCAGTTTGCCGTTCTGCGCGACAGGCTTGGCGATGTGATAGAAACCGGCATATCCGACGAGCCGGCCCCAGAGCCCGCGCCGCTGCTAACCGCATCCGTTGATACGGGCGGTGAGCGCTTAAGCGACGCTCTGAACGTCTCTGCGCTCAGCGACGTCAAGGCTTTAGACGCAAACTCTGATGTTTCAGAGTTCAAGGAAACTGTGATCAGCGCTGCGTCATTGACCGCTGGACGGGTAACTCGGACCATAGTCAGCCATAACGGCGTCGAGATACCGCCTGACGAGCGGGTGACCGAACTTGTGGACCCCTTCCGCGGGGTGCCGACCGCGCTAAAGGGCGGGGCTGAAACAACCACCGTCATCACCGCATCTGCTGTGAGTGAAGCCACGCGCCGGGTCTCGCCGTCGAAGGAAGAGATCACAAGCGACCCAATACCAGCCTTCGTCGAGGCTGCCGAGACCGGCCCGCGGCGAAAAGCTGCAAAAATTCAACCTGTGGTGATTTCGGCCTTTGTTGATGCTCGCGGCGTTTTCCATGAACGCAAAATCATCTGGCTCGAAGTTGAACCTGCCGACTGGGTGCTCGACTGATGGCGTATGATCACCATCACGCAGACGCCGCTGCGCGCGAAGAAGGCTACGCGCCCGATAAGGCCAAGATTGGCGGTGTTCTGGAACGCGCTTCAGCCTGGCTCGGACGGATCGGCGGCGGGCTTCTCGGGGCGGACGGGTTTGTTGAGAGCTTCCGGGAGTTGGAACATCGCGACCGGCTGAGCGCGATGTTGCCTTACCGCATGTATGATCCAGAAACCATGCTCTTTCACAATCGCGCCTCGACCGGGTGGATTGTTGAACTCGCCCCGGTCGCAAATGGCGATGACAGCTTCATCTCGCTCTTAAAAGAGTGGGCGACCGAAGACTCAATGACGCGGGGCGTGGTTCAGTTCATCAATTGGTCTTCCCCACGTATTGCGCCCATCATTGAAGACTGGGCGGCCCCGCGCCGGGCGCGCGGCGGTGTTTACGGCGCAATTGCCGACGCGCGCGCTGAGCTACTTGAAAAAGCCGCCTGGACGAGCCTCACCAATGCATCGCCTTTTCTGGTGCGCGAATGGCGCGCCTTCGTGGCGCTGTCCTTTCCCGGCAAACCAAGCGCCGCGGATGTGTTCGAGCTTCAGGCTTTGCGCGATAAACTGGAGGGCACGCTCGGGACCGCGCGCGTGGCGCATGGCCGCCTCGATGGCTCAGGCCTCGTCGCCCTCATGGATGATGTGCTCAATCCAAGACGCGGCGCATGGGGCACTGAAGCGCGCTTCGATGAGAAACGCATGTTGGATGTTCAATGCGTTCGCGATGATACCGAATATGCCGTCGGATCCAGCGGGCTCGGCGTTAAAACCGAGACGCTTAATCCGAGATCCCTGGAAGTTGAGCGCGATGCTTTTGAATGGCGCATGTTTCAGATCCGCGCCTATCCGCAGCTAATTTCCAGCTGGACCGCGCCGCTCCTGATCGGCCATCCGACCACGGACACGCTGCGCCATTCCGGCTCAGTGCTCTCCTGCATGACCCTCAGCTTTGGCGGCGCAGATCTTACGAATTCCTATGCGTCGACCAAGCTTGCCTCTTCGGTCCGCTCTGCTGAAGGCCCGATGGCGAAAATCGATCCATCGCTCGGAGAAAAAGCCCAGGATTGGCGCGATGTGGTGAGCGAGCTTCAATCCGGCGATCGGCTTGTGCGCGCCGCCCATACCGTCGGCGTGCTCGCGCCAGCTGAAGACATTGAGAAAGCCGACCGGTCGGTGCGCTCGATCTATAAGAATCTCGGCCTCGACATCGCCAAAGGCAGCCGCATCCAGAGACCGCTCCTCGCCGCCTGTATGCCGATGAATGGCGGGGACGGCGCGATCAAAGATCTCAAGACACTGCAACTGACCCGGCGCATGGTGGCCCAGACCGCAATCGCGCTGGCCCCGCTGCATGGCGAGTCGCGCGGCTCTGATCAACCGGTTCTGCTCATGGTTGGCCGCCGCGGCCAGCCCTGGATGTGGTCGCCCTTCCAGAATGTCGGGGAAGGCAACCACAATGCCGGCATCTTCGGCGCGTCAGGCTCTGGCAAGTCTGTTTTGCTGCAGGAACTCGCGAGCGCCCATGCCGCCACTGGCGATGTCGTGGTCGTGCTGGATGATGGTTATTCTTTTGCTCAGTCCGCGCGGCTACAGGGCGGCAAATGCGTGACGTTTTCAACGGAGAAAAAGGTCTCGCTCAACCCGTTCAGCCTGTTCGGCGATGGGCTGGATTCCGACGGCGAGCGCGACGCCAAAGTCGGCATTACCGGCTTCATGCTGGAAGCAGCCTTTCAGGGAGAGAAACCCGATCCCGCTGAGCGCGGTCTGATGATGGAGGTCGTTGAAAGCGTCTGGGCCGATCATCGCGGCGCCGGCTCACCTGACCATGTGGTTGAGCGCCTCAAATCCCATGGAGAGCGCGGCGCGGATATGGCGCAAGCCTTGGCGCCGTTTCGCTCAGACGGGGCCTATGGCGACTTCTTTGCGCGGCCCGCAAGCATCCGCATCGACAATCCTTTCACCGTCTATGAGCTCTCCGAACTTGGCACCGACAAACAGCTGCGCCGCCTCGTCATTTACTGCCTACTTTTGTTGGTCGACGCGACCATGCGCACCAATCGGTCCCAGCGCAAAATCCTTATGATGGATGAAGCCTGGCAAATTCTTGGTGATGGCGAAGCTGCCGGATTTATCGAAGGCTTTGCCCGGCGCTGTCGGAAGTATAATGCCGCCCTCATTACCGCGACCCAGTCGATTGAAGACGTCAACAAGTCTGAAGGCGCCAAGCTCGCTTTCCAGAACTCTGACTGGACCATCTTCATGCGCATGAAGGATGACGCGGTCGAACAATTGCGCGCCGCGAGCCTGGTGGAACTCGATCCCGGTCTTGAGGCGGCGATCAAATCCCTCAAAACCGTGAAAGGCGCGTTTTCCGAAGCGCTCATCCGAGGCGCGGGCGGGTTTCGCTGCCTTGGGCGCCTGGCGCTCGATGCCAGCAGCCTTGTTGCCTATTCATCCGACCCAGAAGTCTTCGCCGAATTCAAACGTCTGGCGGAAATGAATGTGCCGATCGCTGACGCCGTCACACTGATCGCGAGCAAAGGAGACATCGCATGAAACAAGCAAGTCTTTCCCGCTTGAGATGGCTCACGCATAAACGGTTCCGTCTTGCCATGAAGTCGGCCGCGTGGGCGTTCGAGAATGCTCTCGTCGCGCTCGGTGCACTTGTCGCCATCCCGCTCCTCTATCGCGGTTTTGATCTTCGCGATGGCCTGATGACCATCGAGAACTTCATCGACCACGTAATCTGGCGCGAGAACCGTGACGCGCTTCTGGACGGCTTATGGCTCGCTCTGTTCGGACTATTTGTCATTGTCTGCCTCTTAAGACTGCCGGCCTTCTTCGCGATGCGCGCCGCCGAGCGGGAGCGGGTGTCATGAGCCGGTCTGTCTCGCTCGCGGAAATAACGGCAGGCGTCGCGCTTTGCCTGGCTGTGATCGCTTTAGCCGCGTCGCTTCGGACATGGAGCGCTCAACCCAAGCTCGTCTCGGTCTCGGTGAAGACACTGATTGAAGAAGAGCGCGATTGGTTGCTCGCACAAAATGCGAGCGAGACGAGCGCATCAGTCTGGATCGACACAGTCGCGACCGAGATTGAAACCTCGCTTCAGGCGCTTGAGGCGCAAGGCTACATCGTTGTCGTGAAAGAAGCGGTGCTGGCAGGTGATATCCCGGACCTCACAGAGACGGTCCGAGCAAGTTTGGGCGCGCGAGAACGGTCCTCTGACCCGGTCTCACGAAGCACGGGCGCTCAATCGGTCGCTTTGGGGGTGAACGCTCCTGAAGCGACCGCACGCCCGGAAAGCTTTGGCGACGCCCTGATCGCAGACATGGAGGGTGAAGAATGACCGCCGTTTCCACCTCTGCGCAGCGCTCGCGGCCCCCCTTGCGCAAATGGCTGATCGTCTGCGCGGTCATTCTCGCGCTCGGGGTGCTGAAGGCCATCTATGCCTGGAGCCAGACCCATTACATTCTGATCAATCAAACCCAGTCACTGCCGCATTGGGCGTTTATTGTCGAGAAAGGCGTGTTGCCCGGCAAGGGCGATATGGTGGCGTTCACGCCGGGCCCGAACCCTTATTATCCAGAGGATATCGCTTTTGTAAAAATCGTGCGCGGCGTCGGCGGGGACATGGTGACCCATGAAGGGGTGGACCTTGCGATCAATGGCGAGCGGCTGGGACCCAATAAGGCGCTGACCGGCGCAAATCCCAATGTCACGCCAGTCGATCCCGGCACCGTGCCAGAGGGGTTGTTCTTCGTCTGGTCGCCGAGCCCGGACAGTTTCGATTCAAGATATAAGGAGATTGGTTATGTTGGGCAGGGCCGCATTATTGGCCGCGCTCGCCCTCTCCTTTAGCTGGAGCGCGAGTGCGGAAGATCTCGGCGTCTATGGCGAGACCTTCGAGATTACAGAAGAAGACCTGCTGCACCAGATCCAGCGCCGTCTTGGAGAGATGCGCGCCAGCGGCGAATTGGACCGGCTCGAACACGAATTTGTCGACCGCGCCAAAGCCAAGATCATCAGACCCGATCCGGTGCCGGGGATCACCCGCACCGTAGAACCACGATCCTGGACCTATGACCCGTCCTGGACCGCGCCGGAAGACATCACCGATACCGAAGGCCGCCTCATCATCGCGGCAGGCCAAAGCGTCAATCCGCTCGATGCTGTGGCCATGCGTACACCTTTGCTTTTGGTCGATGGCGATGACCGCGAACAAGTGGACTGGGCGCTCGCCCAAGCGGACGCCTCCATTTGGGGCGCGAAGCTTATTCTGGTGAGTGGCGCGCCGTTCGAGCTGGAGCAAGAGATCCAGCAGCCAGTCTATTTCGATCAGCGCGGGCTCATCACCGCCAAGTTCGGGGTCACATCTGTGCCCGCGCGGATCCGTCAGGAGGGCAGAATGCTTCGGGTCGAAGAGGTGGCGCCATGACACCGCTGATCTCACGTCTCGCCGCCATTCTAGCGGCCAGCCTCGCATTATTCTTGAGCCCGGCGCATGCCCAGGAGGGCGGCTCCAGCGCCCTTGGCGAGGTGTCTGAAGCGATTTGCTCAGGCCGGATGATCAATCCGATCACAGATGTCTGCTGGGATTGCATGTTCCCGATCACGGTCGGCTCCATCCCGGTCGTGCCGTCTTCAAGGCCAGATACGGAGAACCCTTCAAGTCCCTTATGTACGTGTCCGGCGCCGCCGCCACTTTTCCTGCGGGTCGGCCTGTCGATTGGATGGTGGGAGCCCTCCCGATTAGCCGATGTGACCATGCAGCCTTATTGCTTTCCAAACCTGGGCGGCTTTGTCATGCCGGGCGTCTTGCCGCGCGGCCATGGCCGCGCCGAGCGCGA
>NZLU01000004.1 GCA_002692725.1 Ponticaulis sp.
AAATCAGAATTCCGATGAAGAAAGCGACGCCTGCTGCGTCGAAGCCGGATGCACCTGCGCGTTTGGTCAACCCGATAGCCGTCAGGACAGCTGCGTGGACCAATGCGTACAGCGTTGCTGTCTGCCACCAGCCCTCACTCTCAGGTGTGAATCTGTCTTTCAGGCCGTGCGCGCCGAAAGCTCCCAGTGCCACAGCCAGAAATCCGCAGAGCGCACCGGCAAACAATACTGGCATGATTTTAATCCTCAGGTCTTGGGTTTGGAGGGCAGGGCATAAGTCACAATGGCGTGGCTCGCCGGTTCAGTCATGCTCTCTTCCCTTATATCGACTTCCGCCACAATGAGACGTTTTCCCGCTTTCAGAATTTTCGCGGTCGCATAGACGGTTCCGGCCTTGCACGCATTCAGGAAATTCATGTTGAGATTGGAGGTCACGGCATAGGGGGTGATACCTTCCAGAGTGAAGATCGCCGCATAGGTTGCCGTGTCCGCGAGAGACATCTGAGTGGGCCCGGAAATCACCCCTCCGGGGCGCAGAAAACGGTCGCTGTAACCCAGCCTCACTCGCGCCATACCTTCCTCTAGGTCAACGATTTCAGGGCGTGTACCTTCCCCTGGGAAAGCCTCAGAAAAGAACGAATTCAGCTCAGAAACTGTTACTTTTGATGCCATTTCCGGCGCCTCCCGCATTGATTTGATTTGTGTGCACGATACTCTGAAATTGTCGAAGATACAGATGCCGTAACGATAAGATTACGGTCGCTTCCGGGAGGAAAAAATCATGCAATACAGCCACTGCTCAGCAGTGCTTTCTGCGTCGCATTCAAAGCAGGACAGCACGCCCCGAACCGCCCTCAAAAATGGGGAGGAATCGTCATGCTGACAGCAGGTGATGAGTATCCGGTTCACCAGACGCCGGAGCCAATTGCATATTCCGGTTCTGACCGGAATTTCTATGACCGGTATTTCTTCAATGGTTATTCGAAGGATGGCGAGACCTTCTTCGCAGCATCGTTTGGTGTGTATCCTCATATCAACATTATGGATGGCGCGGTTTCCATTCTGAAGAATGGCAAACAGACAAGTGTCCACCTTTCACGTCCGCTCAATATGGAGCGCATGGATACGCGTGTGGGACCGCTCAGCGTGGAAGTTATCAAGCCGCTGAGCCGGGTCCGTCTCAAGCTCGAAGAAACAGAAGGTGTTTCACTGGATCTTGAGTTTACGGGCCGTGCTTTCCCGATCGAGGAACCACGTTTCACCTATCGCCAGGGTCCGCGCATGCTGATCGACTGCACGCGCATGACGCAGAATGGTCGCTGGCAGGGTAGCCTCAGCCTGGATGGAGAGACGGTCGAGGTCTCCCATGAAAACTGGTATGGGACGCGCGACCGAAGCTGGGGTGTGCGTCCGATCGGCGCCGCTGACCCGCAGCCGATCATCCCCGCCCGTTTCCCGCAGTTTTACTGGATCTGGACGCCGCTCAATTTCGAGGACCGTGCGGTGTTCTTCCACGTGAATGATGATGCTCTTGGCGCGGCCTGGAACACGCGGGCAGTGGTTGCCCGCGAAGGTGCGACCAATGACGAGCTGGAGCATATGTCGGCCTGCAAATGCGACGTGGTCTACACGCCGGGCACACGCCGGGCGGCCTCTGGCACGATTCGTATCGTAGATGAGAAAGGCGGGACGTCGACCGTGGAAATGACGCCTCTGAGCACGTTCCAGATGAAGGGCATTGGCTATGGTCACCCTGAATGGGGACATGGGGCCTTTCGCGGTGATCAGCTCGCAACCATGCGGGAAGATTTCGTGCCAGCCGACATGAACTGGGCTGACCCGACCAATCTTCATATTCAGGCGATCTCAAAAGCGGTGCTGACCGACCCGGACGGGACGCAGCATGAAGGCATTGGCAGTTTCGAACAGCTCTTCATGGGACCGCATGCGCCGTCAGGCTTCAAAGACGTACTGGATCCGGCGTCATGACCATGCATGTACCAGCGATTGATGATGCCGATCTGGCGGCAAAATTCGAAGCCTATGCCCTGAAGCAATGGCCGGAGTTCGATCTGATCTCTGTGACCGGCATGAAGCGCATCCATGGCGGTGCGTCCCGGCAGACCTATAATATCGATCTCACCTGCAAACGGGGCGATGAAACGGAAAGCCTCGGCGTGATTCTGAGGCGTGATCCGGAAGCCAGTCTGATCAACACCGAGCGCGAGATCGAGTTCGCGGCGTTCCGGTCCATGACGGAGGCGGGCATTCCCATTCCGCGGGCGCTGTTTCTGGAGACGGACAAATCTGCGCTCGGAGCGCCATTTTTTGTGATGGAACGGATTGATGTCGGCATTCCCGGCAATCCGTTTGAGCCGGGTGCGTTTGGTGAACATCAGCGCGCCATTGGAGAACAGTTCTTCGAACATCTGGGACGTATCGCGAAGGTCGATCCGGCGGGTTCTCCGATCAGCGAAGTGGCGGAGACGCCTGCAGCAGATCAGGCCTGGGCGAAAGAGCTCGCTTATTGGGAAAANGAGATNNATCAGCATGAGCTGGAGCCACANCCCATTGTTCGCGCNGCGATCCGGCATCTGAAGGCCAATCCGCCGCCACCGGCGCAGAAACNGTCCATTGTCCATGGTGACTATCNCACAGGNAATTTCCTGCATGATGAGAAGGGCGGTGTCACCGCGATCCTCGACTGGGAAATGGCGCATATCGGTGACCCTTATGAAGATCTGGCCTGGGCGACAGATCCGCTCTGGTCGCTGGGTGATGAAGAGAACGCGGCTGCTCTGCTGCCATGGCCGGAAGCAATCGCCATCTGGCAAGAGCATTCCGGGTGCACATTCGACCCTGCCGCTTTCGCCTGGTGGTCGCTCTTTTCTTCAGTCAAAGGTATGGGCATCTGGGTGACGTCTGCCCACACCTGGAATGAAGGGAAAAACCCGGACCCCATCCTTGCATGGTCCGGCTGGTTTACGACTGCCGCACACAATCTCATTCTTGCCCACCGGCTTGCAGCCCTGAAAGGTGTCACCGCATGAGACCTGAACTTCCAACAATCATGAATGGTCTGGCGGCGACGCTTCGTGAAAAAGTCGCGCCGGCACTTGAGGGCGATTATGCAGGCGGCAGCGTCGGCATGATCAGTATCATGATCGACATGGCTGCGGGTTCCATCGACAGCGCGGTCGACATCCGTCTGCGTGAGATTGAGAGCATGCGCGCGATATTTGCGGAAGCCGCGTCGCACATATCAGATGCTTCCCTGTCATCGGACCTTGTGACTGCGGGGACCGGGCAACCGCCTGCGGACTATAAGATTTCAACGTTGAATGAGATTCACGACGATCTCTCTCGCCTTCTGATCCGTCTGCACACATGGCTGGACGAACAGACGGACGAAACATCGGGTCAGATGGTTCAGCGTATTCTGGCATATTTGCTACAGTCTGCGGCGGAACGCATGCCCGCAATGCCCGATTTCAGTGAAGGGGTGGCGGAAGAGAGCTGATTCCCGTAATTTCAGCAGGCTGAGTGCGGTGCGGGATACAGAGTTGAGCGAATTCTTTCTTGAAGAAAGGGACGGTGCCACCGTTCTGACCCTGACCGGCGACTGGACGATCCGGACCGTCGGCGCGCTTGATGAGCCCCTTCGCGCGTTGGAGCTTCCACCGCTTCCCGTCATTCTGGACGTTCAGCAGTTGCAGCTGCTCGATACGGCAGGCGCATATCTTATCGACCGGACCGTACGCGAGAGCTGCGCTCAGGGCGCGATCCAGTACGAATTTCAGGGCGAGCATGCGCAGGCGCGTGACCTGCTTGCTCTGGTCACATCACAATCAGAACCCTGCGATGATGATGAGCCACATCGTACCACAGTCGTGGACGTGCTGGCCCGCATGGGACATGCGGCAGTGGATTTCTGGTCCGAGGCCTATGAAACCTTCAGCTTCATTGGTCAGGCGACATTCACAACCGGTAAGCTCCTGCTCCAGCCGCACAAGATTCGCTGGACGAGTGTTGTCGCGGTGATGGAGGAGGCGGGGCTCGACGCCTTGCCGATTATCTCCTTCCTGTCGTTCTTCGTTGGTGTCGTGATCGCTTTCATCGGCGCGACCATGCTTCAGCAGACGCTGGGTTCGACTGTCTTCACGGTGGAGCTCGTCGGCTGGGCCATGATGCGGGAGTTCGGGGTCGTTCTCACAGGCATATTGCTGGCGGGGCGAACGAACAGCTCGTTCACCGCGCAGATCGGTTCGATGAAAATGCGACAGGAGGTCGACGCGATGAAAACGCTCGGCCTCGATCCGATCGAAACGCTTGTTGTGCCGCGCGTAATCGCAATGCTGATCATGACGCCATTTCTGGCGTTTGGCGCGACCATGGCAGGCCTGTTTGGCGGCCTGATTATCTCATGGTCGATGCTGGATATCTCGCCAATCCTCTTCATCAGCCGCATTCAGGAAATTGTGGTTATCAACAATTTCTGGGTGGGCATGGCCAAAACGCCGGTATTCGGCCTGATCGTCGCGCTCATTGCGTGTCGTCAGGGGCTTGATGTGGGCGGCGATGTTCAGTCGCTCGGCAAGGC
>NZLU01000001.1 GCA_002692725.1 Ponticaulis sp.
GTCGCGCGTGCTTCGTCCTCGGCCATTTCCAGCGCCAGCAGAATTTCCAGCGCGGTATCAATACCGGCAGCATTCATTGTCGCCGGATCGTTAAAGGCAATCGTCGCGATATCGTTTTCGACTGAATAAGAGATTTTAGAAAAAGACATTTTGTTTCCTCCGCGAGCGCAATCTAGACGCTCAAAATCGCGGAGGAAATGGTGTCTTTAGGTCAAGCGGCCCGGGTTGCGGTGTTCAGATCGGCGGAGACCTGGTTTCGTCCATTGCGTTTCGCGACGTAGAGGCGCTCATCGGCCCGACGAATGAGTGAAGAGCATGAATCTTCTTCCGTCAGCTCGGCGGCGCCAAAGGACATGGTGACGTTTCCGAGCGAATCGCCAGTGGATTTCCGCTTGAGTTTTTTCACTTCAATCGCGCGTCGCATGCGTTCGAGTACCGGCACGGCCTCATGTGTGTTTACGCGCGGCATGATGATCGCGAATTCCTCACCGCCATAACGGGCAACGAGGTGATCCTTCAAGGCCAGACGCTCAAGCGTGGCCGCAACGAAGCGAATGACCTGGTCGCCGGTCTGGTGACCCCAGGTGTCATTGAACTTTTTGAAGAAGTCGATGTCGCAAATAGTGAGCGTCAGCGGATAGTCCAGATTGCGCGCTTCCTGAATGCGGTAACGCAGCATGTTGTCGAACTGTTTGCGATTCGCGACGCCGGTGAGGGAATCGGTAAGTGCCTCGGTCCGGATCGTCTGCAGATGCGTCCGCAGCTCATTGATCTCACTTGAAGATTCTTCCAGGCGCTTGCTGAGCTCGGAGTTCTGGCTCGACATTTCCTGTGTGGCCTTTGACAGCGAGGAAACAATTGAGAGCAGACGGTTGGAGTCGATGCTGTCATTCTTCAGCTCATTGGCGGCGTCATCAAGGCTTTCGCTGAACGCATCGGTAGTGTCGCCAGCGCGATTGAGGAGTTGCAGCGCTGCGGTAAGTTCGGCAGCGAGTTTCGCGCCGGTCTGAACGACATGAGTGCCGAGTTTGCTGGAGTTGAAATATTTGTCGTAGAGCAGCTCGCTATGGTGCTCGCTGAACTCTCCGTTCTCGGCAATTGTGGTGTTTATTTCTTCGTTCAGGCCCGGAACGGACTGCATCTGATAGTTCAGCCAGAGCTCATAGTTCTGTGGCGACGCCGACAGCTTGTGATCGATGATGCCATCGATTGCCTTGTGGCCCGTGTCGCGGCCCTTTTGGCCTGAGAGATCTTCAACTTTCATGTCGAGCGTCCGGTTCCTTCGAATTCACGAAAAGAACTAAACATCAAAAAGGTAAAGGTAATGAAAAACCGAAAACAACTATTCGGTTAATCGAATAATTTCTTCTGTTAATTCAAACGCTGTGGGTTGCGAAAAAATCAACGAGAGATGGAAATGGGGCCGGCAACCTTCAAGCCTTCTTGTCCATGACGGGCGTGAGAAACTGAAGTTCAGATCGGACGCTGAAGAAACGCCGGAACGTGGTCTCCGAGACCTTTGACCGGACCAGCGGGCGCGGGCGGAAGCAGTTCTCTGTCATCGCGGTCGCGCGAATTACGGCTGCCCGAAGATGAGGATTTCTCTTTTTCCGGGCGCGGTGACTTGTTGCGGGATCTGGAAGATCCGGATTTGCGTGAGCCCGATCCTTTTTCCGGGACGAGCTCTTTCAGTTCGTCTTCGAGGCCTTCGGGCATGTAGGTTTCGATATCCTTCTGGACGCGTTTTTTCAAGGCATCCCAGAGCTTCCCGTCATCCGGGCAGACGATGGTGAAGGATTCGCCGGTGCGACCTGCGCGGCCCGTCCGGCCGATCCGGTGAACATAGTCATCAGAATTCGGCGGTGGGGAATAGTTGAAAACATGGCCGACATCCGGNATGTCGAGACCGCGGGCGGCGACNTCACTTGCGACGAGAAGCTTCAGNTCGCCTGCGCGGAATNTTTCCAGNGTCTGGGTNCGGTAAGATTGCGGCAGGTCGCCATGGATCGCGGCGGCGTCGTGTCCATGCTTTGAAAGGGACTTGGCGACGATATCAACTTCGGATTTGCGGTTGCAGAAGACGATACCGTTCTTCACTTCACGGCTTTCGATCACGCGACGAAGCGCTGTGCGGCGGGCCTTATGATCGCTGGACGTCATCGGAACCATGTATTGCGTGATCGTGTCTGCAGTCTGAGCCGGGCGAGAGATCTCGATGCGTTTCGGGTCCGACTGGAACGTTGCTGCGAGCTTGGCGATTTCCGGCGGCATGGTTGCTGAGAACAGCAGAGTCTGACGGCGCGGCGGCAGAAGTTTGCAGATTTTCTCAATGTCCGGGATGAAGCCCATGTCGAGCATGCGGTCGGCTTCGTCGATAACAAGCATTTCCACGCCGGTCAGCAGTAGCTTTCCGCGTTCAAACTGGTCGATCAGGCGTCCCGGTGTCGCGATGAGAACGTCCACGCCCTGCATGAGAGCCTTGTCCTGATCTCCGAAAGACACGCCGCCAATGAGAAGCGCCATAGAGAGCTTGTGATTGACGCCATACTTTTCGAAGTTTTCGGCAACCTGCGCTGCAAGCTCACGCGTCGGAGCGATGACGAGGCTGCGCGGCATGCGCGCCTTGGAGCGCCCTTGAGCCAGGCGGTCGATCATCGGCAGGACGAACGCGGCTGTCTTACCTGTACCTGTCTGAGCAATCCCGGTCACATCCCGCATGGAAAGGACGGTCGGGATGGCCTGAGCCTGGATGGGCGTTGGTTCGCTATAGCCGGCTGAAGTGACGGCGTTGAGCAATTCTTCGCTCAGTCCAAGTTGCTCGAATGTCATTACAGGTAATCGATCCATATAGTCATGCGCCCGGAATCATTTCCGGAACGGCAGATGAGTTTTGCGCGAAAATACTGATGGCTATTCTCAAGTCAAATAAAAGAGACCCGACAACACGAAATCAGTCAGAACATGTGATGTATATCAGATATCAAGTTCTTCGACAAACTGTGCGTTTTCCTGAATAAAACGAAATCTCAGTTCCGCTTTTTTGCCCATGAGAGTTTCCACCAGATCGTCGGGTGAAACATCGGCGTCTTCCGGAATGGTGATACGCGCGAGGGTCCGCGTATCCGGGTTCATTGTCGTCTCTTTGAGCTGAGCCGGCATCATTTCACCCAGACCCTTAAAGCGACCGATCTCGACTTTCCGGTTTTTGAAATGGGCTTCAATCAGCTCATCCTTATGGGCGTCATCCATCGCATAGACGGTTTTTCCGCCCGCTGTCAGGCGATAGAGCGGCGGCATAGCGAGATAGAGGCGCCCGGAAGTTACGAGGTCAGGCATTTGCCGGAAGAAAAATGTGATGAGGAGCGCAGCGATGTGCGCGCCGTCAACGTCAGCGTCAGTCATGATGATGACCCGCTCATAGCGAAGCGCATCCAGATCGAACTTCTTTCCCTGACCGCTCCCCAGCGCGAGCGCGAGGTCTGTCAATTCCTGGTTCTTCGCCAGTTTGTCGGAGCTCGCATTGGCAACGTTGAGGATCTTACCGCGTAGCGGGAGAATGGCCTGCGTTGCCCGGTTGCGCGCCTGTTTCGCAGAGCCGCCAGCCGAGTCACCCTCGACGAGAAAGATCTCGGTGCCTTCCGGGTCTTTGCTGGAACAGTCGGCGAGTTTGCCTGGCAAGCGAAGCTTTCGCGTTGCGGACTGGCGCGAGACTTCTTTCTCCCGGCGCTTACGGAGCCGGTCATCAGATTGCTGAACGACCCAGTCGAGCAGCTTATCGGCTTCACGCGGGGAGGCTGCGAGCCAGTGATCGAACCGGTCGCGGACGGCATTCTCCACGAGACGGAAGGCCGACGTCGTGGAGAGCTTGTCTTTGGTCTGACCGACGAATTCAGGCTCGGGCACAAACACAGAGAGAAGCGTGCCGGTGGTACCGAGCACATCATCGGCCGTCACCTGGTTCATCTTTTTATTGCCCTTCAGCTCTCCATAGGCGCGAAGGCCCTTGGTGAGCGCAGAGCGAAGGCCGGCTTCGTGCGTGCCGCCGTCAGCTGTCGGGATGGTGTTACAGAAAGACCGGACCTGACTGTCCGCCTCGCCAAAGCCCTGGCTGGTCCAGCAGAGCGCCCATTCAACCTTGCCAGACTTCCCGGCATCCACCTTGCCGGTGAATGGCTGGTCCGTGATCAGGGTTTTGGAGGTAATCCACTCGCCCAGCTGATCAGCGAGACCGTTCGGATAGTGCAGAACGGTTTCAGCCGGAACGCTGTCATCATTAGGAAGAAGCTCAGGCGCACAATGCCAGCGGATTTCAACGCCGCTCTGCAGATAGGCCTTGGACTTCGACATCTGGAACAGGCGCTTCGGTCTGAATGCCGCCTTCTCACCAAAGATCTGAGGGTCTGGTCTGAAGCGAACCGACGTGCCGCGACGGTTGTTCGTTGGTCCGAGCGACTCCAGCTTTGTGACGGGCGCGCCGCGCTCAAAGCACTGACGGTAGAGTTGCTTGTTCTTTGCGACTTCGACTTCGATACGCTCGGACAAGGCATTCACCACCGAGCTGCCGACGCCATGAAGGCCGCCTGAGGTCTGATAGGCCCCGGCTTTAAATTTACCGCCGGCGTGAAGCACCGTCATGATGATTTCGAGCGCGGATTTGTCCGGGAATTTCGGGTGCGGGTCGATCGGCATTCCGCGGCCATTATCCGTGACAGTCAGAAAGCCGTCTGCAGCAAGCGAGACATCAATCCAGGTGGCATGGCCCGCGACCGCCTCATCCATCGAGTTGTCGAGGATTTCCGCGAACAGGTGATGGAGCGCGCGCTCGTCAGTGCCGCCGATATACATGCCGGGACGACGGCGAACAGGCTCCAGCCCCTCAAGGACTTCGATATCCTTGGCGGAATAATTGTCAGTCTCCTGACGTTGAGCGTTTGATCCTGTCGACATTGCGTTACCATATATGAGTCGCGAAGAACGACTATTGAAGACTGGGGAGAACACTGATGACAACGCTTCTTGCGCAGCCTTTGACACTTCCCTGTGGACTAATCCTGCCAAACAGGCTGGTGAAGGCTGCAATGACAGAAGGTCTGGCAGATGGAGATAACCGTGCCACGGCCAGATTGACCCGGTTATACCAGATCTGGGGGCAGGGTGGAGCAGGGTTGCAGCTGACCGGAAATGTGCTGGTGGACCGGCGATATCTGGAAGCGCCCGGCAATGTCGTGATCGAAGAAGGTATTGGCGACGAGGCGAAGGCTGCGCTTCGCGAATGGGCTGAGGCAGCAAGGTCAGGCGGCGGCAAGGTCATCATGCAGGTTAGCCATGCTGGACGTCAGACGCCCGGAACGATTTGCGAGCGTCCCGTCGCGCCATCAGATGTGCCGCTGGAGATGCCGGGCCGGGCGCTGATGCCATTCGGTCACCCAAGAGCGCTCACATCCGAAGAAGTGGATGATGTGATCAAGCGGTTTGTCTTTGTCTGCAGAACGGCAGAAGAGACCGGCTTTGATGGCGTTCAGATCCACGCGGCGCATGGGTATCTCCTCTCTCAATTCCTTTCGCCGAAAGCAAACCGACGGACCGACAAATGGGGCGGGTCGTTAGAGAACCGGTCTCGATTGCTGATGGAGATCATCCGGCAGACGCGTCAGATGGTTTCGCCATCGTTCGCGATTGGCGTGAAACTGAATGCCGCCGATTTTCAGCAGGGCGGGTTTACCCATGATGACTGTCTGGATGTCGTGGATTGGCTGAACACGGAAAAGGTCGATTTCATCGAGATTACCGGCGGGAACTATGAACAGCCTCAGATGATGGGCATGGA
>NZLU01000005.1 GCA_002692725.1 Ponticaulis sp.
CGTCATCGGTGTTCCGCCGCTCGGCGGTTCCTGGGCGAAATATGAGCTGATGCAGGGCGCGATCGATGCGGACAAGGTCTATGTCGTCTTCGTGCTGATTGCCTCGACATTGCTGAACGTCGCCTATCTTCTGCCGATTGCCATTCTGGGGCTGATGCCGCCAAATCCGGGGCAGGTTGAAGTGGCAGGCTTCAAGCGACCGGGCGGTGCACCAGCACTGACAGTCATTCCTCTCGCAATCACGGCTACGGGCTGTTTTGTCCTGTTCTTCGGCGTCAATGTGATTTCGGACTTCATTTCACCTGTATTCGGAGCGCTGCCATGAGCGAGACCTCCCAATCTGAACACGAGCAAACGCACAACGGGCCATTCCCGGGCGAGAAAATCTTCGGCTGGACCAGTCATCCGAAGGCGGGGCTTTATGTGTTCATCTTCATTCTGGTGCTGGCCGCAGGCCTCATCGCGGCGGACTTTGTCGTCCATCGTCACGAATACATCCACCTGGCTGAACTGCCGATCTTCTACGCCGTGTTCGGGTTTGTAGCATTCGGCGGCGTGGTGTTGAGCGGCTGGCCGCTGCGTAAGCTTCTGGGCCGTCCGGAAAACTATTACGAGCCGGAAGCAGAGGAGTCCTCCAATGATTGATGGTCTCCAGTCTCTGTTCGCACACACGAACCCGGGTTTCATCGTTATCCTGGCCGGTGTGATCGCGTATTTTGCCCGTCAGGACATTGCGCGCGGTATCGTCACCATTGGTGGCCCGCTTCTCGGCATGCTGGCGCTACTCCTGCACAGCGCGCAGGGTGAGCCGCTGGCGACCCTACGCATGCTGGATCTGACGCTCGTCCTTTATCAGGTCGAACGTGTCTCAGTGGTTTTCGGCTTTGCCTTCCTTATCGCGGCGGCGGTGAATTCGATCTATGCGCTGCATAACAAGGATCCGCTGCAGGATTCCATGGCGCTCATCTATGCGGGCGCCGCGATTGCCGCGACCTTTGCGGGCGATCTGATGACGGTCTTCGTCTTCTGGGAGCTGACGGCGGTGTCTTCGGTGTTCCTGATCCTGAAGTCCGGTACGCCCGAAGCCTATAAGGCGAGCATGCGCTATCTGGGCATTCAGATCTTCTCCGGTGTGCTCCTCCTGATGGGCTCGGCCTTCATCATGGGCGAGTTCGGCACGCTGGAGTTTGACGCTTTCCTCAGCGAAGGGCAGGGGCTGAAGCTTGGCGAGACGCCGGGTGCGATGTTCCTCTTCATCGCGCTGGGCATCAAGGCAGCGTTCCCGCTGATGCACAACTGGCTGCAGGACAGCTATCCGAAGGCGACGCATACGGGCGCTGTGGTGCTTTCTGCCTTCACGACCAAGCTGGCTGTCTATGCGCTCTGGCGGTTCTTCCCGGGCGAGGAGTCGCTGATCTGGATCGGTGCGATCATGACCGTCTTCCCGGTCTTCTTCGCCGTCATCGAGAACGATCTGCGCAAGGTTCTGGCTTACTCGCTGAACAACCAGGTCGGCTTCATGGTCTGTGCCATTGGTATTGGCACACCGCTCGCTCTTAATGGCGCGGCGGCGCACGCCTTCTGTCACATCATCTATAAGGGCCTTCTCTTCATGAGCATGGGCGCGGTGATGTACCGGACGGGCACGACCAAGGCGACGGAGCTTGGCGGGCTTTACCGGACCATGCCGATCACTGCGATCTGCTGTCTGATTGGCGCGGCGTCGATTTCGGCCTTCCCGCTCTTCTCCGGTTTTGCGGCGAAGTCGCTCACCATGAGTGCGGTCGGCTATGAGAATATGGCGATCATCTGGATGATGCTGCTCTTCGCCTCTGCGGGCGTTCTGGAGCACTCCGGTATCAAGATCCCGTATTTTGCCTTCTTTGGGCATGACAGCGGTAAGCGGCCCAAGGAAGCGCCGTTCAACATGATCCTCGCAATGGTGATTGCGGCGGTGTTCTGTGTCTGGCTCGGCTTCCCATGGCTCGGCGGTATCGACTTCCTCTATGGCCTGTTGCCGTATCAGGAGAAGGCGCTGGTCTATCTGGAACAGGATTTGTGGACGACAGACCACGTTCTCACCCAGATGCAGCTGCTCGTCTTTGCGGCGCTTGCCTTTATCGTTCTGAACCGCGTGAAGCTCTATCCGCCGGAGAAGCGCGCGACCGTGCTCGACACCGACTGGATCTATCGCCGTCCGATGTTCCAGTCCGTGACCTGGTTCGGTGCGGTCTGGGAGAAGGTCGGTCCGGCNATGACGGGCTCTATCCAGAAACTGTNGCGCCGAATCTACGATCAGATCGAAGCGGCNTTCAGNCCGCAGGGCGANCTCAGCCGGGGGCCTCTGTCAGCNGGCATGGCGATCTGGACGAGTATTGTTCTCGCCTTNGTCATGGTGCTGGCGCTCTTCGCTGGTCCGTAAGCACGACCCGATGGACCGGAGGCGACCTCCGGTCCTCCCGATTTCTGTTGCGTTGCCGCATAATCCGGCTGGCTTTCATCGCCGGATTTCCTCTTATGGCGTTCTGAATACAGAAAACGCTGTATTTCACGGGGTTTTCAGGTTATATATCTCTCAGATATATCGAGTATTCGTTTTGTGCATAGCAACATGAATGTTCCGGATACTGCCAGTTTGAGCGTTCGGACGGACCTGACGTAGAGGTCAGTGATATATTTTTCCGGTTCAAGTATTGATATCTGTAAAAATATTGTGCGCCGCAATAAAGGCGTCAATAACCGTCATGTATATCGTTTCTAACAGTTGACGCGCTTCTTTTATATCTTTGATCTTGATTTCAACTCTTTTTCGATAATTATAAGTCGTATAGAGTGACATATATAAACAAAGAACAAGGCTCAGAATAAGGGCTTAGGGGAGGATGCCATGGCACCAACACTCAATAAAGACTTGGATCTTGAAACCCAGGCGCAGCTAATTCAGATGACATCCGACGTTGTTGCAGCGTATGTCAGTAATAATCCGGTACAGGCGAATGACCTGCCAAACGTGATTGAGCGGGTTCACGCGACGATCCGTGATCTGTCTTACACCATGCCGGAAGAAGCGCCCAAGGAAACGACACCTGCCGTCTCGGTCCGAAAGTCCATCACACCGGATTATCTGATCTGTCTGGAAGACGGAAAACGCTTCAAGTCCCTGAAGCGTCACCTTCGCTCCAAGTACAATCTGTCTCCGGAAGAATATCGCGAGAAATGGGGGCTTCCGTCCGACTATCCGATGGTCGCGCCCAACTACGCCAAGCAACGGTCCGAGCTTGCCAAGAAGATGGGACTCGGCCAATCAAAGGCATAATATAGATTCAGTATTGGAAAGTTGTTTCGGTACCGAAACAAGAAAATCACAATATTGTTGAATAAAAGTTGTATTCAGGCTTGGCGAGTGATTCGAATTAACCGATGTTAACCATATTGGTCAGCAAACGGGCGCATCATGGAACAGAAGCTGAGGCAGGTCCTGTCACAGGACCAGGCAAAGTTACTGAAGTACTGGATCGGCAAATGCCAGGCTGACAGTCTGCCCCAGCGGCGTGCTGTCAGCCCTGCTGACCTTATCTTCTGTCTTCCCAACATTTCCATTGTCGAACATCAGACCTCTGGTGAATTCACTTTCCGTCTCACAGCCTCCTCTCTGAAAGACATTCTTGGCGAAGAATGCAGGGGGCGGCTGGTGTCACAGGAATGCGGCAAGGAGATCCCGTGGTGCGAGGCGCTGAAACGCTGCCAGTCCACCAAAGCTCCGGTCTTCGGCAGCACGCCAATCGGACACCGCCGGACGCATTCCTGGATGAGACTGCCACTTCAGCCAACGGATGACGGTCGCCAGCCTGTTCTCTGCTATGACCGTATCGGTTTCGACGACCATGATGACGGCCCTCGGCGCGAAACCATGTTCGTGACGGCCGATCTTATCCGACGCTCTCAACTGTTTCATCAGTCCGCAGCGTAATCACCCCCCCCTCAGGATAAAGACCGCGACGGCGTCAAAGCCGGTTGAGCATGCGTGTCCAAATTCTTGACAATTGTCATATTAAAGGAAAATAATCCTACGCCAATCAAGGCGCGATAAACTGTGCCTCAAAGACAAATGAGGTGATGGGACATGACACTGACTGCAGACCAACAAATGGCACGGATGATCTCTGAATTCGTGGGCGGGCTGACCGGCAATACCAGCGAAGCGATGTTCGGAAAGGCGAGAGGGGTGACACCGGTTGTGCGCGCCCGGCAGGTTTCCATGTATCTCGCGCATATCTGCTGCTCTTACAGCCTGGCGCGTGTGGGGTTGTTGTTCGGGCGGGATAAATCCACGGTTGGCCATGCCGTGCACGCGATCGAAGATCTGCGCGATGATGCAGAGTTCGATGACTGGATGTGTGGGCTGGAAGAGGCCGTGGATGTGATGGTGCGTCTGACGCCAAATACGTCAACGCTGCTGTCCGGCATGTGGAACAGACAGGATGATCAGCCGACGGTCGCGTCGTTACGCTGAAGAGGTGGCAGAGGCCAGCTGGTGGATGCGTTGAAGCATGGATCGAAGGCCATTGGCGCGCTGCGCGCTTAAGGCATCCTTGAGGCCGATCTCTTCGAAAAAGGCCTCAGCGTCGAAGCCCAGAATGTCGTCGCTGGGCTGGCCATTGAAGAGGTCGGACACGACGGCGATCAGCCCGGAAACGAGAATGGCGTCGGATTGCGCACGGAAGCGGACAAGCCCGCCCTCGCCATTGCCGTCATCCGGCACGATCCAGACCTGGCTCGCACAGCCGCGAACCTTGTTCGCTTCAGTCATATCCGTTTCCGGAATGGCCGGCAGAGCGCGCCCCAGATCAATGATATGTTCGTAGCGCGCTTCCCAGTCATCCAGGAAGGCAAAGGTATCGCGTAAGGCGTCGGCTTGTTCGGTAACACTCATGCCGGTGAAATGGGACAGATCGGGTCAGATGTGAAGGGAAAACCGTGCGGATTATTCAGTAATCTCGCCAACGCACTCGCCGATATCCTTCAGGGCGTGCACGCCGATACAGAACGGACGCTCGAACACATTGTGAGAAGCGCTGACGCATTGCAGCAGGTTCAGCTGCGCCTGTTCGAAACAGCCCTGTGTCTGGCGGTCATTCAGTGCGGCGCTGACATAGGGCGTCGTCTCTTCGGTTTCGTCCAGAATGTGAAGTGCTGCGAGCGTCGCAATATTGCCAGCGGTGATCCGGTGCGCGTTGCTGATTTCGAGGTTTGGATCGACAGGACGCGGGAGCGGCGCAGGGGCTGGTGCAGATGCGAGCTGAAGTCCCGGAAGGCCGGGCAGGCGAAGCTCGGAGCCGGTGGACTGAAGCTGGTCCCAGAGTGAGGTCCGCGCACCGAGGCGTTGCGCCGTTGTCAGCGTTTCAGTGGTCTCTTCGCCTTCGAAGAGTGTGCGAATCGACAGGTCAAGCGGGCGACCGATTTCGGCTGCGTTGCGGAGCGTCTGAGCATGGTCTGCGGCGCGACCGGACAGCGGGGCACGCGCCCAGCCAAGGCTCTGCAGGGAATAGGCCTGATCCTTGATATCTTCGCCGACCAGATCCAGACGGCGCGCGTCTGCATCGCTGGCTGCAAGCGCGCGCGCCAATGCATCGTCTGCGCCGTCGAGGCTCAGCGTATAGGCCGGATCATTGCGCATGCCGCGGAACAGGCGTTCCCGGCCATGATAGTTCGCCGTGTCCTCAACGCCTTCACGGAATTCATCAGACTGTGCGGCAAGGAGGGCAGAATAGGAGAGCCAGCCTGCAGCAAGGCGTTCCGGATTGTGCGTGCCGAGAACCGTCATCGCGGCTTCGATATCCTGGGTCGACTCCAGATCGCGTTTGAACGTGGAGACGTCATTCTGATAGCTGCCATAAGCGATGGCAGACTCAGCCAGCACGTCTGGCCGCGGCGGCGCCGGTTCGGCGGTGACGACTGTTATTTCGCCGGTCACCGGATCGACCACGGTTTCGAGGGCTTCGGGCGCTGTGGATGTATTAACGGTTTCCTGTGGAGCACTGAACAAAGGCAGGCGAAGTGCTGTGGAGTCAGGAGTGGTGGTGGTTGTATCGGGCTGAGTTCCGGACTGTTCTGTGTCAGTGGAATAGGCGGCAGGAAAGGCCATCAGGCACGCGCCGGAGAGAAGGCTTGCAAAAACAGTTCTTAACGTCACGCACGACTCTCCCGATACTCAACTCGGAAATTCAGGCCTTTGTGGCAATTTCACCCAAAGATGCCTTATTCCTGCTTTAATAACTGTTAACAGAGGTTACGGAGTGTTTACAAACAGAATGATCACCTCAGACAAACCATCACCCCGTCGTTTCGGGTTGGTGACACCTGTGTCTGCGAGTGTCTTCTGGATTGTTCTCTGTATCGCGATTGGCGTTGTCGGCATTCTGACGGGCGGCACAACGGGCTTTGTTCTGGCCGCTGTTGGCTTTGTCTCCCTGCCTGCGCTTGTCCATCTTATCCTCTGTGCACAGCCTGCAAGTTCGACCGGAGAAATCTGGGTCGCTTTCAGCTGGATCATGGTGGCTCTGACCGCC
>NZLU01000007.1 GCA_002692725.1 Ponticaulis sp.
CACCCGGAAAGCCACGGCCCGAGAGAACGGACGGACGGCTGTTTCTTACTGAAGAGAATCTCGACCGGGGCACACTCACCCTGATCGCGGCGGCGCGGCGCATGGAAGTGCGTATCCGAAAGGCGCTGGAAGAGCACAAGCTTTCCCCGGTGGAGCTTTCCATGCTGTTAGAGATCGCCCAGCACCCGGGTCTTGATGTCGCAGGCCTGCGGGACCGGCTGGGCGGAACAACGCCGACCATTGCGCGCGTTCTGGCCGGGTTGGAAAAAGCGGATCTTATCGAGCGCCCGAAAGCGGCGAGTGATGGTCGCAAGCGCGCGCTCCGGCTATCCGAGAATGGACAGAAGATCATCGACCAGGGGCTGAACGGCGTCCGACGCGACATGATGCATGTCTATCGCCAATCGGGAGAGCCATCTGTCACAGGGGCGCTCGATCTTCTGGACTATGTCACGCGGATTTCTGACGATACGGATATATGATGAACAGAGCGCCCAGCCATATTCTTGTCGTTGATGATGACGACCGTATCCGCGACCTCACCCGGCGCTATCTGCAGGGGCTGGGTTATCATATCTCGACCGCTGAGGACGGGGTGCGCGCGCGGCATTTACTCGATCAGCTCGTGTTTGATCTTGTCATTCTGGATGTGATGATGCCGCGCATGGACGGGTTTGAGCTGTTAAAATCCATCCGGGCCACCGACCAGACCACTCCGGTCATTCTGCTCACGGCACGGGGCGACAGCGCAGACCGGATTGAAGGGCTTAAGATCGGCGCGGATGATTATGTGCCCAAGCCGTTTGAGCCGGAAGAACTGGCCTTAAGGATCGCAGCTATTCTCCGCCGCGTGGTGGTCGAAGAGCCTGTGGAAGAGGTCGAAATGTCCGGCCTTATCTTCAATATTGCCCGCGAGGAGCTGAAAGACGGTGACCGCTATGTTCGCCTGACCGATGGCGAAACACAATTGCTGAAAATCCTCGCCGAGAATGCAGGTGAACCGGTGAGCCGGGAGGCGCTCGCATCGGGCACCAGCGCGGGCGCTGACCGGTCTGTCGATGTGCAGATCACGCGGCTTCGCCGCAAGATCGAACCGGATCCGAAAGAACCCATCCACATTCAGACCGTACGCGGGATTGGATACCGCCTGATGCCGGACGCCTGAGCCCATGTTCCGTTTTCGCGATTTCACGCCGAGAGGCTTTTATGCGCGCAGCCTGCTGATCGTGCTCCTGCCGCTCGTCCTGTTGCTGATCGGCATGACCTGGCTGTTTTACGATTCCCATATCGGACAGGTCAGCCGGAAAATGTCTCAATCGGTCTCTGGTGAGGTGGCCGAGGCGGTGCGCATCATGACGACGGACACCGATACCCGCTCGCTGCAGGAACGCGAACAATCCATCAGCGATTATCTTCGAATAGATGTGAACATACTCGACACGCCGGAACTTCCGCCGCGCCTGAACGTTCCCTTCTGGCAGGCAAATCAGGATGAAATTCTGCGCCATGAGCTGGGCATCAGCCTGAATGGCATGCCGTTCTGGATGAACACGCAAAGTTTGGATTCGCAGATTGAGGTGCGGGTAAAGGCAGGACCGGAACCGGACGAGACCCTGCAGATTTTCGTCGACCGGAAGCGCGCTTTTGCGACGACCGGCCACAATTTTATCGTCTGGGTCATTCTGTTTTCCGTGCTTCTCATCGCCATTGCCATCGGCTTTCTGCGCAATCAGGTGCGCTCTGTGCTCCGGCTCGCCGCAACGGCTGATGCCTGGGGACGCGGCGAGCATACAAGCCCGCTCAAGCCTTCCGGTGCGACCGAAGTCCGTCAGGCGGCCCGCGCCATCACGCTGATGCGTGAGCGTATTCTGGCCCATGTGGACCAGCGCACGGCCATGCTGGCGGGTGTGAGCCATGATCTGCGTACCCCCCTCACCCGGCTGAAGCTTCAGCTCGCCCTGCTGCCGCCGTCCGATGACCTTAAGGCTGCGCGCAAGGATCTGGACGACATGTCAGCCATGCTGGACGAATATCTCGCTTTCGCCAAAGGCGAGGAAGGCGAGCAGTATCAGGACGTGGATCTCGGCGGGCTGGCGAGCGAGATTGCCCTCTCCTTTGCCGACAGGGCGCAGGTGTCTGTCACCGCCCTGCCCGGGCTAAAAGTCCGCCTGAGACCGCTGGCCGTGAAGCGCGCCCTATCCAACCTCATGAACAACGCCACTGACTATGGCGATATCGTCCAACTGAGCGTGCATCAGAAAGATGATATGGCCTGCGTGATTGTCGAGGATGACGGCCCCGGCATTGATGAGAACCATCGTGATGATGTGTTCAAGCCTTTTGTGAGACTGGATGCCGCGCGAAACCAGAACCAGAAAGGTGTGGGGTTAGGGCTGGCACTTGCCCGCGATGTGGCGCGAAGCCATGGCGGGGATATCATACTGGGACGGTCCGGGGCGGGCGGCTTGCGGGCTGAATTTCAGCTCCCCCTGCAGATGATCAGCGCCCCCGCCTGAAACATAAGCTGAATAGAAAAGCGCCGATCAATCGTCGGCGCCCATCAGTTTGCGGATCAGAAAATAGAGCCCGAAGACAAAGCCGAACCCACCTATAAGCGTGAGGAATGGCCCGGCATAAAGCTGGCTCTCCGGCACGGGTTCTTCAGAACTCACAAGCCCCCACCAGTCCAGCGCGCCAAACGCGCACATGCCAGCACCGAGAAGTGTCAGCAGCGCGAAAGGCAGCACGCCAAACCAGAAATGGCCCGCCGACCGGCGACCACCTGAAAGTTCCTTGTCCGCAGCGTCTGCAGCTTCCTGCGCCGCAACTTCTTCCGGATAGTGCTCAGCAACCAGCGGGTCCACAATGCACTTGCGTGCGCGGTCGCTGACGTCATCAGGCTCAGAAGATGCGTTCTGCCAGATTTCGCCGATCTCTTCGTCCGACTGAATTTCTTCTACGACCTCGTCCAGATCTTCGTCTTCTTCGACGTCTGCCGCAGAAAGCTCATCAATGTCAGACGCATCATCGTCGAGAGTTTCGGCGCCTTCTGTTGCGGTGAGGTCGTCTTCTTCAATGACCGCGTCTTCAAGGCCGGCAAAAGCCACTGCTTCTTCAGCAGCATCTTCGACGACGTCGGCAGGCGTTTCGTCAGCTGGTTCTGTGACTGGCTCTTCGAAAGTTCCGGTGAGTGGTTCAGACGTTTCGGTCTCTGCCTCTTCGACAGGTTCCAGGCCTTCCGCTTCAGTGATTTCAGAAGCGATTTCTTCTGCCGTTTCCCCGATCAGCGGCTCTGCGGCATCATCAGACAGAGTTTCAGCGTCATCGGCGATGGTGTCTTCAACCGCGTCGACGGTCACCTCTTCGATGAGAGGGGCTTCATCTGCGGCTTCATCAAGCTCAGCCAGGATCGCTTCAGCGGTTTCGGACTCTGAAGACTCTTCAGCTGTCTCCTCAGAACCAGTGTCCTGAGCCATCGCGTCAGACACGTCTTCCAGTGTCTCTTCAGACACCGCTTTTACAGCGACCGCATCAGAGAGGTGTTCCACTGCCGCTTCGACGGCTTCATCGTCACTGACGAGCTCAACCGCTTCGGAAACTTCAGTTGTTTCGTCTTCTGGTTCGGAGATATCCAGAAGAGGAGCAAGCTTCGCGGTCTCATCCGCTTCGCCCGTGTCGTCTTCGTCAGCGTCGTCTTCGTCAGCGTCACCACCGGAGAACTGGCTCAGACTTGAGGCAGCAATGGCGGCAGCGAGAAGCGTGTCGTCAACATCAGCGCTTTCTGCTTCAGCCTCGGCTTCAGCGATCGCTGCTTCTTCTTCGTCTGTGGTGTCGTCTTCCGCCAGCTCGTCATAATCAGCTTCGTCGGCGGCGTCCCAGATAGAACCAGCGACCTCTTCAACTGCTTCGACAGACTCTTCAGCTGCGTCCTCCACCGTCTCAACAACGACATCAGCGACAGTCTCTTCGACCACTTCTTCTGCGGCGTCTTCAATGGTTTCTTCGAGAACCGGCTCAGCCTCTGAGGCGAGCGTTTCAGCTTCGTCTTCGGAGACGTCCTCCGTCGTTTCGCTTTCGGAGGTTTCAGCCTCTTCAGTCTCTACCGCATCCTCTGATGTCTCTTCGACAACGGCTTCGGTTTCGGAAATCTCTTCGACCTCTTCCATCAGTTCATCAGCATTACTGTTCGCGGCGAGCAGCGCCGGCGCAATGGTCGGCTCAGGCACTGGCGCAGAAGTTGTTTCGCCTGTCAGGCGACTTTCGATCGAGAGCGCCCCCTCTGAGAGGGCCATGACAGAGGCCGCAACATCCAGTTCGGGACGAATC
>NZLU01000013.1 GCA_002692725.1 Ponticaulis sp.
CCTTACCATGTGGAGGTAGCAGCATGATCGCTGCTACGTGGAAACCGCCGGACTAACATAAACGGTGGACCACCGCAGTGGGGCAGACCACCTTTATGGAATGCGATTGCACACACTTCTGGCATTATCATTTTCTGGATTGGATCAAATGCTCCAGACTTCCCATTTCTTCCAAGATGGCTGGATTATTTACTCTTAGCTTGCTGCGTACTCTCTGCGGTAAGTTCGTGCATGGTGACCATCGAAGCACGGTACGGAGGAGTAAATTTTCGACAGATGTGCGGTCGATTTATTGCATTGTGGTGCTACTTATTCGCTTTGCCGCTAGCCATTTCTTACTTCGTGATTTTTTTATTCTGGCTCGCCCCACCCATGGGAAAGTTCTTTGTACATACCTTCCTCCAGTCATTCGAATCACTAGCAATGTTAATCGGAAGAGTTTTCTCTTCTTACTTCTCTATTATCAACTTGCCCGGAATAAACTCAGTCTTGAATTATTTCCTTACGATACTTTTTACCGTTGTTTTATTGCGAGCGATGTTAGTAGGATGGTCTTTTTTCCGCAAAAAAATGACACTGCCAAAACTATATGAAGACACATTCATTTCGCTAGGTATTTTGCTTGCGGGTTATGTCCTCTCGCTGTTAATTTCACTGATCATTGGGGTAATTCTTGGACTGGGTAGTGCTGTATTATCTGCCACGGATGAATCATTATCTGCCACGGATGAATCGAGCATAATTTGGGGTTTGGTCGTTGCTGTGCTTTTTGTAGTCACAGTAGCTGTGTTGATTGCCCAAAAAGCCGTATTGAATAAAAAAGTTCACAACGAAGCCGAGCAAGATTGTGACCGGGCCGAACCCGATGAAGTTGCAATTTTTCTAAATGCTTCTCGGCGCAAAAAGAAACAAAAGCTCAAAGAAGTTTTAGCCTCTGCAGAGGCTGGACAGAATATCGATGCACACCTCAAAATGTTATACAAAGTCGCTAACGAGCTTCCCAGGAGTGAACCTTTTTGGCGCTCGTTCTGCAAAACCCTTCTAAAGATTGAAATACTATCCACTCTCAATCGTAATTGAGCTACAGATAATGCTCAGCAGCGGTAAAGGCATTAGAAAAGGTCAAGAGACTTTAGATCCGTGAATCTATTCAAGCGAGGTAGTGCGCTGCAGCGCCTGTGTGAAGTAGTGTGTCCTGAAGGACTGTGTGCGAGGTAGTGCGCTGCAGCGCCTGTGTGAAGTAGTGTGTCCTGAAGGACTGTGTGCAAGAGTGTGCCTTGTAGTGCATTTCATGCACAAAAGGCCTCTTGGCAGGGAGACGCTACGCTCTCCCGTGCACCCTCTACCGCAGCTGAAACATTCCAATCTATGCTGTCGCTGCGATCCAGATATTGGACAATGTATTCAGATAAACTCGTCAGCAACATTATATGTAGCGTCGGTAATCCGTGCTTATAGACTGATCATTTGTGACATATTTCAACACTTCTCCCACTTTTCGTGACGCCCTGATGGGGATCGGCAGCCTCTGATTCATCTGTGTTGAGTTCCAATTGATCTTCGTCAGTGAAAAAACTTCCTCAGCAATTTGAGCGATTGTGCTGTCGCTGCTTTGGTGGGGACAAAGTAGTAAAGGGTTAGGAACATAGACGCCTGGATATGTACCGTAATACGGAATGCTTCCATTCGTGTAGAGGAGGCCTTTTCCGTCAAGATCGACAAAGGTTCCTCTCAAGACCGGATAGTCGCCGTCTCTCAAGACGCGAACATCATAAGACTCCTGTACCCAAACAAGATCGCGCAGCTCAGCTTGGCATTCCTCCAATGCCTCGATGATACCTTCCGCTTCCTCATCTCGAAACCGAGAGGTCTTCATGACGATTACACGTGCAGGAGAGTGCTTGTGATGATCTCGATAGGCTCCAAGAACGGTTCGGATCAGATCGAATGCATCCTGCTTAGCCATGTAGGGGTGGCGACCTCGTGTCTCAGTCTGCGCGCGTCGGCCCTTGAGGATGAAACCACGCCCCCGCTCGTCAAACATCTGGGCGGAACTGGTCCATAGCTGTTGCCCGCTCACGTCGCGATAGAAGCTGATGCCGATATAGCACGCCTTGAACTCGCCCTCGCGGGGCAGACGCCGCCACGGGACACGACCGCTGCCCTTGTAGTAAAGCGTCGTCAGCAAATTCCATGCGCGGCCCGCACGATCCTGAATCTTCCGATCACTGCTTTCCTTGATCTTTCTTGGTATCTTAGCTCCTTCGTTGATGACGTCTTCCCAGACAATTTGAATGGGGAAGTTCATGTTCATGGTGCGGGCCTTCAATAGGCCCCTGAAATTCGGCGCGTCCGAACCGCCGCTATCGTCCTTTTCAGTCGTCCCCTTACCGCTGACATGCGCAACCCACACGCGCTCTATGAGATTTACAGGTAACGCCACAATAGCAACCTCGGGACGGCTTCCTCCATCATCAAGCGCTTGCAGATTTCGACAAATTGCGTCCACGGCCATTGTGACAGCCTTACCGTCATCAGGCTCTTTGACGATGCGGTCGATTTCGGACTTTGAAAGTGCTGAGGTGGCCTCAGAAAAGATCGAAAAATTGCACCGGAACGGATTCCTGTTCTTGAGACCAGGAAAATCTGGGTGAAGGTTCGGCAGGTTCTCTGACTGACTTTCGAACCCGTTTGCCGCCTCGCTCAAGAACGTCTCGGTATACTCAATAGTTGCTGCACTGCCTACGACACCAACCTTTATTACCTCGCCAAGGTGAGTTTGGAGAGGGCCAGCCTCTATGAGGCCCAAGCGCGGATCAGGGTGGCTATGCTTGTCGCCAAACTCCAGAAGCGGTTCGTCAAAGACTTTGCTCTCAAACTGCATCTTTCCAAAGCTCCGCCTGCTGAGAATCCTCTTGCTCACTCACCACCTTGGGCCTGCCCCATGCATCTTCAGGCACAGTCGTCGGTAATGTCAGAACCGGCGGCCCGCCAAAAGCAAGTATCGGAACTTCGCTACTCTCCTCGTCAAATAAGCCCCGAACTTCGTTTGCCGCTCGTGAAAGCAGTCGGTTCCACATAATCAACTGGCCGCGGAGCGAGGCGTTGTTGTCCAGACGCTTTTTGCCTGACAAGAGGGCATCAGGGTATGAGTGCGGAATAAACCCATTCGTCGTGAAGTGATATGTTGGCGTTATGATCAGGTTCCACTCATCGCCAAAGCACTCGAACCTTGGGACAAATGCATGATGGCGAACAAAAGCTACACGCTCTGGATTCGCCTTTTTTTGCACCACATTGACGACGGTTGTCGTTGCTCTCTTTTTGGCTGAGTCGTAGGTGAACGCGCGGGACGTGTTCTTCTCTTTTGCCAAGAAGTGGAAAAGCTTCTTCGCCTTGTCCCAGCGTAATTCATCGCGAAACTGATGCTGCAATGTATTTCTAAGCAGGAACGCAAAGTTATGCATCTCGTGAATATCTTCATGAAACGCAATGCTTGCCGTATCGATCGCTTCGACCTGATCCAGATCAACAATTTCGCGTGTCACTTCCTCTCTGGGGTCATGAAATGACCAAAAGCTCCCGCCCTTGATTGCCCAGTCAAACCGGGGTGAATCACTTGAATCCAGCAACACGGACGTTGCTTTCTTTCCATCAAATGATGTTGAGGCTACGAAAATCTCATTCGGCAGTTTGATCGGAAGCATATTTACGAGAGCATCTTCACCACCACCCAAGGGCGGCACATAATAGCCAGCGCCGTGTTTAGGAACCGTAAGTGCAGCAAGTCTGTCTACCGCCGTGTGGTCTAAGACGTCATCAAATTTACTAAACGAAAGCTTGCGTGAGCCTTCTCCGACACCTAACGAGACGTCCTTCCAATAGTATGTTTCATCAGAAACACGATAAAGTACAATTATCACGGGAAGGTTTGATACATGCCAATAAGCGAGATCATCGCCTTCAAGTAGATATGTGAAACCATGTTCGGTTTCAGCTGTATATTTGACGCTTTCTGTTGTTTTGATTTGCACAGCGATCATTCTCGCTTGTGGCTCACCATCAATCATAATCTCGGCAATGCCATCGATTCCAGCTTCAAGCCGTGATCGACCATCAAACTGAAAATTCATGCTAAGGAATCTCGTTCGGACCGCAGATTCTCCACGCTCTCCGAGCATCTGACTTTGTGTGATCTTTTTAGCCATATCACCAGATCAGCACATAACAAGAACAAATGCACGCATTTATCAACCCCATCCAACAATAGACTCACAGCATTGTGAGTTTTTTAGTCGCACCCTTCGGGCCGAGCTCTCGTGAACCGAACTTGCCTCGCAGTTGTCTAGGCCATCCGGCTTCGATCCCTTGCGTAGGGCTTAGGGGCCAGCCCCTTAGCGCACTTCGCTTAAAATAGACGGTCTCCCGAGGCTCGCTGGCAAGCCTGCTGCGCCCGCCGTCGATTTTCATCTCCGTTTGCACACCCCGTTCTCGGCGAAGGCCAAGGTTGCATGTGCAACCCATACCTTGCGGAGGTTTTAAGATGAAAAACGAAGGAGAAATCAGAATTTATGTGGCCTGTCTCGCAGCCTATAATAACGGCTATTTGCACGAGCAGTGGATTGATGCCACGCTCGGCGAAGACGTAATCTGGGATCAGATTAACGAGGTTTTGAAAACCTCACCCATACCAGATGCGGAAGAATGGGCAATCCATGACTATGAAGGCTTTGAAGGGCTGAACATCTCTGAATACGAAGGTATTCAAAGTGTCGTCGAAAAGGCAGAATTCATCGAAGAGCATGGCCGCTTGGGCGCGGAGCTGATCACTTACTACGGTGATATGGAGACAGCGCGCAAAGCGCTCGAAGACGATTATGCTGGCGTCTACAAATCTCTGGCCGAGTTTGCGGAAGAGCTAACCGAGCAGACCACGCAAATTCCGGACTCGCTGCAATATTACATCGATTATGAGCGCATGGCGCGTGATCTTGCCGTAAATGATGTTCTGGCCATCGAGCTTGGCTTTGACGAAATCCACGTCTTCTGGAGCCGATAAGATGAGCTACCATACACACGAAATAGAATGGCAGGGGATAAGAGTTTTCGTACGTTATGCCCCTGTTAAATGGAAAGTCATTTCTCACGTTGAGATCGAAGCTATCGAACCAGTTCGAGCGCCTTTGCCGATCACGCCGACAGGCTATCTCTCACACCATATTCCGATAGGAAGCGTTGAAGCTGAATTCGACAATGTTACGGACTGCATTTTAAGCTGGTTAGATGAGCGTGCGCTGTCAGCGGAGTGGTAAGAATACTTTTCGCAAACAATCCAAGATCTTCTTTTTCAAGAACGCAACTTTGGGTGGGGCTAATGCATTGATTTCCCAAAGTGTCCGAATCATCGAAGAATCGTTTGACATATGTCAGATAACTCACATATACACCACCGCTTGAAATTTGTGACAAATTGGAGACAACGTTGCCGATTCGCAAGGGAAATCAAACATTTGATGGAATGAAAGAGGCTTGCGAACGGCTTGGTATCGCCAGAACTACAATGCTGCGTTACCTCGATAGCGGATTCTTTTCTGAGCCTGATCGCGTCCGCGTGGGCAGAAATCAAAACTACCGCATTTTTACAGCTGAATGGTATGCGATTAACGAGCCAAGATTGGTACCTGAGGCTGATGATTGATTCATGCGACGTAAAGTAGCTAAACTAAAAAGTTCTTTTTACCATTGTTCTGCATACGTTCCACTTGAAAAAAAATGTTAACAAAATATGACTAAAATTATGGATCGACCCGGGGGGGGATTCAGCTGTCATTAATCTAGTTGACGTATGTATGAGATAGGTCATATAGGTTGATTGTGTCGGCTAGTTCGCCTATATTTGTGACGGAATGATGAAAATGAGCGAACGCAGTCGAAAAATTTTTGGCCCTCGCTTCGTTGTTGAAGACGAAGGAGATATTGATCGTGACAGGATCAAGGCGAGAGCAAAAACTCCGATAGAAAACAGAAAATCCGTTGACTTGCGGAAAGCCCGCGAGAAATTTGGCGATGCCACTTGGGATCGGGTGAAGCCCAATATTCTTGAAGCAGCTGACCAATTGAAGTCCGGCCCAAAGTAAATTTTTCATGTTTTTCGAAGATGAAACAGAAGGCTTCCAAGCCTTCTATTCTGATTGTGCGAAATGCGTAAACGCATTCGTTGATCAGTCCGGTTTGCGGATTTCAATGAAAGAGTCTTTGTTGCTGCAGGTGTATTATTGCGCTTCCGAGACTGCGAGATTTCACAATATACCTCCCGACAATTTGAATCATTTCAAAGAGTTAGCGCATTTATCTTACTGGACAGCTAGGCTTAAGCCTTTCAGAATAGCTCCGCCTGGCGAAAACATGCAAATTCTGAAAGAATGGGCATTCATGGCCAACGGTCCGAGCTTTGACGTCGATAGCGATCTCTCTCAGGATGATTACAATGCTCGTGATTATCAAATCCAAGAAAGCAAAGTCGCAAGTTATTCTGACTTCCCGTTAAATGAATGGCTGGGACTTTCGTTTTGTATGTTCAATGTTGAGCTCGCTTGGAACATGCAGCTCGAAGAAATTCGTGCACCGAAAGTTCGACAGGTATATGTGGAACAAACCAATACATTGCGTGACCGTTTTAAGTTTCGAATACACGCAGAACTAGCAATGTCTCTGCGTCATCATACCTTTTCCGCTCGGGGGCTTGCTATCGCCTTGGAGAGCATTCTTGATCTGAACACTGATGAAACCACACCGTTTACGTGATTATAGATCGCTGGTTATCATCATCACCTTGGTGTTTGTTCCAGTGATTTCATTTTGGGGATCAGCAAAGTTGCTCTCAATTTTAGCGATCATGCTTACGTTTCTGAGCGCATCATTTCTACTTAGTTTAAAAGAAGAAGCCTATCAGTCTACAGATGTTAAACTGATATCTTATTGGCGAAAAATTGTGCACTCAGATGCCAAAACGGGAATGCTGTTCTTGCTTTGCTCAAGCGTAGTGCAATCAGTTGCGGTATTTAAGTCATAGCTTGATGCATCAAAGATCTGGCTTTATTTCGAAACATCTAATGTATTTCAAAATATTTTCTCTTAACGCTCGCGGTCTGGTCCATCACGACTTTTCGGCAAGCCAACATTCTGTGCTCGCGTATTACGCTCGCGCATTTCTGTTAGCTTGCCCTGTTCGGAGGCATAACGGGCTTTCAACTCTTCGAGTTTTGTCATTTGCTGCGCCTGAGCATCCTTTGCTCGCTGATGCTCCGCTCGCAGCCGCTCACGCTCTTCCTGCTGGGATAAGATCAACTCATCACGGCGCTTTTGATCTCGCTGTAAAGCGTCCCACGCTTCCCGCTCATTGAGCTGTTGAATGCGCATGTGTTCGCCGCTCATCTTGTCCCACAGGCCGCCAACACCGCCTCTGAAACGCGCCTGACGATCATTCGCAGCGCGCCGCTGCTCTTCTTCCATACGCTTGAAGGCATCAGCGCGCAATAAACGCTGTTCCTCCACTAGCTTTTGACGCGCCAGCCTTTGTTCCTCAATGCGCTTCTTTTCCTGATTTTCGCGTTCGGTTTCAATGCGTGATACCGTTTCGATCATCCGGCTCGCAACAATCGCCTTGGCATCGTCAACACCCTGATACCCTTCAGGATCACCGAGCCGTGCTTTGACGTCCTTGGCTTTAATGCCGATCTGCCGCGCCAAAGAGTGAACCTCCATGTCACGATCCAGCACAACGAAGCTACGCTTATCGCCCTTGGCGAGGACATAGCCGCGCTCTTCCAACGCATGGGTGAAGGCTTCTTTGTTGTCCGAGATCGCCCAGGCATCCTGAATGGCCGCTTTACGCTCACGAGGATCATGTCCGAAGCGCTGCGCTTGTTGCCACTCTTCAAAGGTGAAGGCCTTTGTGTCGGACTTGGACCGATCAGCAAGCCCGTCTGGCATTTTAATGCCATGCTCGATGTGCAGCTCGCGAGAGACTTCAAGCAGTTTGAGCTTGGAATGCGACAGCCGGATCGCTTTCATCTCATCGGTATCTATGCGGCTCCAGACGGCATGCGCGTGTCTACGGTTAACAGCGTCCTGTTCAGTATTCTCCGCTGTGAGCTTCTCGTGGAATACGATTGCTCGCGGCTGACCAATTAGACCGAGCTTTGCTTCCGCCTTGTCGATTGCCGCGATGAATTGCTCCGTGCTTAGGTTTTTATCTGCTGGTGGATTGATACTCAGGCTGAACAGGAATTGCTTGCATCGTGTGCCACGACTGAGCGCGTCCGCTTCTTTGAAAGCATCATGAAGATTATCACTCGCAAAGCCTGAAACCTCGTGGACGAGAACGTGATCGTTCTCGTCCTTCATGAGGTGGTTTGCAAGATCAGCAGCACCGCCGCGCTGCGACCCCTTGAGGATCATGCCGTTCTGGACTTTGGCTTCAGACCGAGAGCTTTCACAAGCAAATCGCGCATATCCTGAATTGCGTCACAAGCAGCAGAAAGTTCGTCTTCCAGTTCCGGCGAAACCGGAAGCGTGCCCATGTTGGCAGCTTTGGCAATCTGATTGAGGTTCGAGGCAAGGCGGGACTTGCCCAGTTCGCCCATGGATTTTGCCAGAAGCTGCATGCTCTCATCGGGACGCCGCAGCTCGTATTGCCGCGGTGTTTGTTTCTCGCCGAACAATTGCTCGCGGATATATGCACTGACGCTTTTACTCTTGGCGCGCGCCTTCAACATAGCGCGTTCATCCGCAGAAAGACGAAGTGAGAACGGCACATAGTCCGTCTCTTTCTTCTTGGCGCTGGCAGAATTGAAATTCTGGTAGATCATGCCGAACCTCCATCAAGGTCAGGTCCGTCAATTTCGTGACCCGGTGGCCCGAACGGCTTGTGGAAGTGTTCGGGATAATCCTCATAGAGACATTGTAACTGGGCTTCCCAGTCCAGAAATTCTTCGAAGAGAGAGTTCGATATAACTCCCTCTCTCTCCGCCAGATAGATACGCAAGTAAACCATCCCCCCGCCCAGAATGCTCGTCTTTATCCACGAAACAGCCGACAGGCCTTCCATTGGAAATCACACGGCACGCTAGAAGTCAGCTAAGCGTTTCAGATCGGGGCGCAAGATTGCGCCGGGCTCAACATTCAGAGTCACGTTTTCATACCCGGGCACCACAAGTTCGTAGCATCCCGGCGTTACAAACTGGAAGAAAACATAGCCATCAAATGCGGAGCGCTCCCTCAGCCGATCATTGTTTGCACTGGCTGATGGGCAGGTCGTCATCTCTGCAATCATGCCTTCAACCGGTTCGTTGGCGTCATCCCGGATACGGACTTCGACCTCACCACTCATGACGACAGGCAGGTCGACCTCAACTTGACCTGCAGGACGCGAAATGAAACTCGCACCCTCACTCGCCGGAACAAGGTAAGGATCTGCCAACTGGTCTTTATCGACTGCGATGCCCGTCAGCTGATCATTTGAGAGATCATCGACAAACATGGCCATCTCACCGGCCTGAACGCGGGCGCGCGGCTCGACGATCAACCCTGCATTCGGGATCACCCGGTCAGCGTCGGAATAGCGGCCATCCAGATCGACGTCTTCATAAACGCGCACTTTCGCAATGCCTCTGTCCGAGCGCGCATCCCGGCCGAACCGCATGCCACGACCTGACGGCGACCGGTCAAAATCAAAACCAATTGTGAACAGAGCTTCCGTATCAGAGGAGTCCGGGTCGTGGCGCACATCCAGCCCGAGGCGAACGCCATTGAAATCGCGCGAAAGGCCACCAGCCCAGCCTGACGTCTTGCTGGAGATATCACGGCTATATCCAATCCGACCATACCAGTCGCCATAACGGCGAGCGACGTCAAACCGAAGGTTTCGAAACTCGGTCTCCGGCGACAGCCGCGTATCCAGCCCCCCCGATACCGCCATCCATTAAAACTGCCGGATAGACTGGTTGAGAGGGAAAGCTGATCTGAGCTTTCAGATTGACGCCCGTCCTGCCGCCAGAGCACACCCTGACTGATAGATATGCCCTGAAACGTCGCAGAAATCCGCGCCTGAGCATCCAGGCTGTTCGTACCGTCAGACATCCAGCTTTGTCTGAGACCTGCTGACCAACTCGCCGCCTGTGAGAGAAAGGCGGGCTCAAGCCGACCATCCAATCTCGTTTCGAACTGATGCGTCAGGCGAGAGGCATCGTCGTCGCCATCATCGTCCAGCGTGAAGCTGTAAGCATCGGAATAGTGCAGCGCCTGTGCCGTAATGGAAATGTCCCGCAATTCCGTCGAATAGCCAAACTGCCCGGCATATCCTCCGTCTTCCTGGCCTGCGAGGCGGGCGGTCATGATTTGGCCTCCGGCCCGACGCGCCAGTGACAGTGTGCCAGTGACCTGATCCTCTCCCTGATCGACCCGGCGATAATTCAGCCCGGCTCCGGCCGAGATCGTCTCAGTCAGGCCCATGGTCACATCGCCCTGGAGAAGCGTGCCTTTTTGGGTTGCGATTCCCGACTCATCCAAATCGTTTCCCGGTTCCGCATCGAAATCCTGCTCGGTGATGCTGAGAGGATTACGGAAGACACCGCGACCGACCGCCATTGCGCGAAAATCATAGGCGAGCCGCCCCTGCTGCACGAAGGCATTTGAGATGTCGATTGTGCGGTCAACAGTTTCGCGTTCGCCTGCCGGTCCGTAAAGTTCAATCCGAAACCGGTTCAAACCAAAGCGAAGCGGCACATTTTCGAAAGCGTATTGCCCGGAACTACTGACCTCTACAAACCCAAGAAGCGCGCCATCGCGATAAAGCTCGGCCTGCCAACCCGGATAAGCGCTGCCGTCAATCCGCGTTGTGTCGAACTCCGTACTTCGTCGATTGTCCGTTCTTGAAATCGATACGCCAAGACCTGAACCGGCGCCCGGCACCAGCGTAGAGGTCACCGGAGTGAGATCACCCAAGCGAATGTCGGTCGCGCCGTGTTCCCCCAATATAGAAGAGAGCAATTGCCCGGTCGGGTCGCGTCGCCCGAGTGTTAGCCGCGCTGATTTCGGACCTTCTGAATTGGCCGTACCGAAGAATTCGGCCGACATTTTAAGGAGATCTCCCTTAAGCGCGATATTGCCAGAGACAAAGTTCGCCGCGCTGTCTTCGCTCGACCAGCTAGCCGATAAATCAGCAACACCGTGTGGCGCACTGATGTAGTCAAAGCCTGTCTCGATCCGGTCCAGATGATCGATATCCAACCGGGATGTGCGACGGGCTCCAGCACCGATTTTCCGGGAGCGGCGGGAATATTCTTCAGCGGGCAACAAATAGTCAGGAGACAGGTTGAGCCTCTGGTCGCGGGCGTTCCAGTCAAGATTGAGCTGAAACCAGCGTGAGATCTGCGCTGCGTCAACATAGAGAATGGGCCCGTCTTTTCGGATGGTGCCGTCGTCCAGCGGCATAAGCTGACCGGCGACCACCAATTGGTTCGCGTCTATGTCGAGTTCGAAAGTCTGAGTTTCCCTCAGAAACCATCCCGACCCATTGCCAGTGACAGGATCAAATTCGATCTGAAAGCCTAACTCGTAGATCAGGTCTTCCATTGGGATGTAGAGGCGGTCGCCAAGCTGATAGGCAAGCATATCTGCCATCAACACCTGACGCGAGCGAAGTCGCAACTCAATGATCTGAAGATTCATCAGGTCCGATTCGGTCATTTCCCGGGGCGCGGCCGAGGCGATGTTCATGCTGGCCAGACCTGTCGCAAGGGCGAGCGAACCGGCAACGCTGAATGCAATAGATGGCCGCCTCGGACACATTGGTTTCTATCCCGTCGCGGATCAGAGAAGGTCAGCCTGGGCGAGGATGACGCCATCCTCATTTTCGGCTTCAAAGACAACACGCGCAGGCTCGGCCGTTTCGGCCTCTAGAGGTAGGCTGATACGGCGGGATTGCAGCGGGGTATGAATCGTGACGCCGCGTTGCAGAGCGAGCTCTTCTCCTGCAGCATCCAGGACGCGAACGGTCCCGACGTTTGACCAGACGCCCGTCTTTTCGAGTTCAATCTCGACTTTGGTCTGATCACTTTCCGCGTCGTAAACGAGTTCGGCTGTGCGGATGTTCGTGCCCGCTTCGCCCTGCCCGGTTCGAAGCACCACTGGAATGGTGATGCGGTATTCAAGGCCCACGGAAACTTCGACGCTGTCCGAAGTTTCTGTCTGATCAGACGTCTCATCCTCATCAACGGGCGCCACGGTCGGAATGGAAGAAAAACGCATATGGCTGCGAAACTCGGCTGCGTCGAGGTCGCGTGGTGCGCGGGAGATGACCTTGATGACCTGACGTTCACCGCCCTTCAGTGTGACTTGTCGCGGCGCGAAGCGGATATAGCGGCTCGCCGACCAGTCCGGCGTTTCGCCTTCCTCAAGTGGCGCATACCCGCCCGCCTCGAGCGCTTCCAGCTCAACCGAATCTATCCGATAGGTGACGGTTTGCTGGCCGGAATTAAAGAGCGTCACTGTCTGAACGCCGCTACCGGGCTGAAGATCTACCCGGGTTGGCGTCAGCGAGAGCCCACCAAAAGGAGACACAGCGTCAGCTGGAATAGCATCAAAAGTCGCGGGTCCATCAGCTGCGAGTGGGGAATCCTGAGCCGCCACAGCGGATGCCGTCGAAGCAAGCATTCCAAAGCCCGCAATTGCATGAAGAAAATGTCTCATTTGGTCTCTCCTGAAGTCTAGTATTCTGTCTGTAGTTCGAGCGTACCGAGTGCCCCGTCTCCGGGTTTGGTCTCAGGCGTAAAGGTGAAGCTGGTGGCGAAGCGGAGCGTGACGATGCCCGTGTCACTTTCACAGACCAGGCGAAAACCCGTTCCGGCGGCCTCGATCCGTCCGCCCTCTGCCTCCGGAAGTCCCGCCTGCAGGTCAACGCCGTTCGCTCCAGGCTGAACATCGATCCTGAATTCAAGTCCTTCGCCTTCGGCACATTGAAGCTCGAATGACGCAGGTTCGGCATTGTCAGGGGCAAAACAGCCATCCGGCGTGGGCTCACCCGCCCCATACTCGCCGGTCGAATCCCTGATGATCAGCTTGCCCTGTGCATCGAACCGGTATTCGCAAAACCCCGTTCCGGGGACGCTCAAACGTCCGAATTGTCCTTCGGTCACATCCACGGCTGTGGTGCTGATCTCTGCCGCCGAAACGATCTCGGCCTGCAGGGGCGCGAGCGCCGACTGAGCCAGGGCGTTTGGCATGAGGAGGACGTGAACGCCTGACAAGGCGAACCAGTAGATCATGGGTTTCATGGCTTTGGTCCTAGTAAATCACTTCAACCGGGATGAGGGCTTCAAACTCGCCGTCCGGCGGATCAGCGACCGAACCCACCCGCGCAAAAATACCAAGTTCGAGTATGTGATCCTGAGGCTCGCCCCGCTCACTTGCCGGACAATCCAGGTCAAACCGGTAATCAATGCCGTCTCCGCGCGGGGTTCCGCCAGTCCAGACATCGTTGAACAGAACCGAACTCACTCCGAAGACCGCGTTTCGAAAGGTCCTGTCCGCAGGAATATCGAGGGAGACTGTCGTCCCGGCTATGCAGGTCACGGTCAAGGACGGCCTGACAACGTCCCCATATTGCGCGCAACCTGACGGCGTACCTCCGGGCGTGTCCGCCTCCACCCCCGCTTCTGAATCGTAAATCCGGAATGCCTGGTCCGCTCCCCGATGCTGATAAAAGCAAACACCTGAGCGCGGCTTGGCTATTTTCGACAGTCGCCCCTCACGAAGTAGCTCAATCGAGACGAGGTCTTCCGGCTCCAGGATTTCCACGGAGACCGGGATCTCCAGACTGTCCTGCGCCGCAGATGGAGATATCAGAATCCCGGTCAGCGCAAATATAAGAGAGAGTTTCATCATCTCCTCCCTCAATAGTTTACATCGACGAGGACTTCGCCAACCTGTTTGAATCCTTCGCTAATTTCAGCATCGTCGTCGATCGAAAGCGATGCCGCGAAAAAAAGCTCCAACTTTCCCGCCCCACGTGGATTATCAGGGTCCTGAAAACAGCTGGTGGTAAACTCCCTGTCCCGCTTGGTCTCCGAAAAAACACCCGGCTCAAACGGATTATGGATACCGACTTGATCTGGTGTGGCAGTGTAAAAAAGCGAAATGCCGTCGTCCTCAGTTCCGGAAAGCCGCCAAGACACTGACAATTCCCTTTCCGGGTCGCAGGTCACTTCAATCTGTCCCAGTCCCTCATCGTTGGCGGTTCCTTGCTCCACGTCCCATTCACAACCTGAGGGTGTTACGCCACCTGTATCCTTTGCATTTGTGACATTGGCTTCGCTATCAACCTCAAAGAGCGTTGCCAGGTAGGGGTACTCAAATGTTGAGTAGTAATATGTGCACTGCGCACCGGGAATCCGGCCGTTTGGAGCTTTGATTTTCCCGAAATGCAGCGCGTGTTGCATTTTAGCCAAAATGGGAATTTCGCCACCGTCAGCTTTCTCAAAATATCCTGTTGCGCTGATCGAGGTTTCTTCCGCGAATGCAATATTGGCCGACGCCATACAGATGCTGCCAAGTCCGGCCAGTAGAATCGATTTTACACAAATGCTCATTTTCAGTCCCCTTAATAGCTTGCTTCCATTGTGATTGTGCCGACGTCTTCACCGAAAGCGCCGGAAGACGGTTGCGCTGACTCCCTCACATGAAGCTCTCCGCCAACTGTCACAATCAGCGCTCCGGCATCATCTCCGGCGATGCATTGTGCGTTGAAGTTTGCGTCATCCGACATGTGGATCAGTGCGCCATTATCCGGCGCTGTAACGCGCGCAAAAACACCTTCTGACGGCGCCTGAAAGCGCGTTCCGACATTGCCTGATGCATCATCATAGGTGAGCTTGATGTTCACCGAGCGCTCCGGTTCGCAAGCTATTGAAAAACTGCCTTCGCCAATGCTGCTCAGTCCATCGTCGACCTGATCCCAGGCGCATCCGGATGTAGAGGGCGAGTTGCGTTCGGAAACGTTTCCGTCGCGATCAACTTCCCAATACTGCCGAATATTCTCACCTAAATTGGCTGAAAGTGTCAGCCTGTAAGCGCACGTGCTGCCTGGCAGTTCTCCATTCGGGATATAGATCGTTCCAAACTGCATGGACGAGCCAGCCTTGACACCTAACCCATCGACAGCCTTCGGATCCGTCATTTTCAGGAAGGCTTCCGCGGAAACAGAACCCGTTTCCTGAGCGGATGCTGTAATAGCAGTGCCAGCCACACATGCCATCAGGCCACCAAGTATGAGAAAGTGTTTCAACATGGCGAACCTCAATAGCTGGCATCAAGCGAAATGGTGCCGATGGTGGTTTCACCGTCAGTTATCTCTGCATCTTCGGAGACAACGAGTTTACCACCGGCGATAACCGCCAGGTAACCACCCTCATCGTTAGGGCGGTCCGCGCACGTTTCGGCGAAATTAGGCGCATCCGATAAGCTGATAAAATCTCCGTTTGATTTTACAACTTCTGCAAACCCGCCAGTTTCTGACGTTCCGCTGAAAAATACGCCGGGCTTGTTGCTGGAGTAACTCAACAGAAATGAGACTTCACGACCAAAATCACATCTCAGGCCGAAGATAGCAGGATATGCCGACCCTCCACCATCGACAGCGGCCCACCCACAGGCCGATGGTGTTGGTTCATCTGTCCCAAGTACATTGCCTTCATTCTGTTCGTAATAGGTTTTCACAATTTCTGAGCTATCGCCCGAAGGAGCAATTCCCAGAACATAGTGGCATCGACTGCCAGGTTGCGTACCATTCGGAATTTGGATCTTACCGACTTCGAAATTCTGATTATATACAATGAACTCTAGAATCGACGGTGCAGTCTCGTCTTTAAGAAGCTCTGCGACTGCATCCACGCTGGCTGTGTCTTCCGCAAAGGCTGGAAGATTGCTCGATATGAAAGTCAGCGCGGCTGTTGTGAATAAGATACTGGTCTTCATTTTTGTCCCCTTAATAACTGGCTTCGAGCGTGATGGTGCCGATTCTGATTTCTGCTTCGGTCACCTTCGCCGTTTCTTCGACACTGATCGACGCGCCGATACCGATATCCACGGCGCCACTCACTGGGCAGGCATGTGTCATGCTCGTAGTCTGGCTGGCTTCGAGTGTCGTGGTTGTGCCGCTTGTGAAGGCCGCCATTCGGCTGCCCGTCCAGGCCGGCGCGAGCGTCACCCCGCCAATGCCATCGGAGGCAAAGCTGGCCGAATAATTGACTTCGCTCGCAGGGTTGCAGTCGACCTGAAACCGGCCGTACTCAGTTGCCGGAACACCTGAGCTTCCCCAATCACAGGCTGAGGCTGTCGGGGCTGTGGTATCAACCACTGTGCCCTCTGCGTTCACCTCAGCAAGGGCTTGCGAACCGGTTTCGCCGAAAATCGCGAGATTATACCGGCACTTGTGTCCGGCCTCTGAGCCATTCGGAACATTGATCGTTCCAAAACTCAGCGCGGTTTTCGCTGTGACCGACAGCGGCAAGGCTTCTTTCTCGAGTTGCGCTGTAGCATCGACCGTATCAGAAACTGCCCAGGCTTGTGCGCCTGTCAGTGCAAGCGCCGATAGTGCTGCCAGGCGGATCGTCTTATGCATATCTTTTATCCCCATTGGTGTTGTGCCTCCGCGTGCGTCAGTAATTGGCTTCAAGACGAATGGTGCCGACCTCTCCGGAAAACCCTTCCGGAGCGTTCGGCGTGACAGAGAGGCGCCCACCCACGCGCACCTCGCTGAACCCGTCCTTGTCGCAAGATTGAACCTGCAGGATATCCCCTGCCCCCAGTCCGTCGATTTCGAGTGAGTTTGTTCCCGCGCCGAAACTTGTGCCTGTCGGCGCGCTGTTGGTGAAAATGGCTTCGAATGTCACGGGCTGGGATGGGCTGCAGGCCACACTGAATTCAGCCGCGATTGGACTGCCTGAGAGAAAGCGGCACTCGTCCGATTTTGATGACAGAGTTTCACTGCGTGGCGTAAGTTCATAAACGCAGGTTTCTGTCCGCGGAATCGCAACGGTACCAAAGGCCAGATCGCCCTCTCCAACGATGTCGACGGGTGTCATCATTTTGGCGGAGGCGAAGAGCAGATCCTCGGTTGCCTCAGATGGGACGGACACAGTCAACACCAGAAGACCAGACAGACAGAGCTGTTTCAGCACACCGGATGCAGCACGCTCGGGCTTGCATGCCTGCATCCTGTTCCGTCTGGTCTTCCGGATCTTAGTCCAAAGCATTTGTCATCCCCGATTCCTTCGATCAGAGGTAAAGACGCAATGGCAATCGCATTTCGGGCAGGAAAGACGGATATTTTTTCATATAATTTGCCGCCAAGGACCGGGCAGCCGCCTGGTCCGCCACCATAAACCTCAATAAATCAAAGAATTAAACGCGGATCATTGCTCCCTTCCTCAAAGCTTGATTTAATCTTTCAATCGCGTTTTGTGGTGGGGAATGTCTTGGCCTGGTCTGATAATGTCGAACAAAGTTCGGAAGAACTGTTCACCGAATACTATGACGACCTGATCGACATCGCCCGGGCGTTGCGACGACAACATAAGATGTCGAACACGCTGCAGACGGACGATTTGCTGCATGAAGCATTTCTGAAACTTCGCGAAAAACACAGCTTTGAAGATCATCATCACTTCAAAGCGAGTGTTGTTCTGGCCATGCGCCATATCGCCGTTGATCGTGCCCGAAAGCGTCTGGCTGCCAAACGTGGCGGAAAAGATGTACAGGTGGATTATGAGTTCGCCAAGGATGTTGCCGAGGCTGATGAACAGGACGCGGTTCTGACGCTGGCAATCCATCAATTGATGGATGAACTGGCACAACAGGATGCGCGGCAAGCCAGAATTGTTGATTGTCGTTTCTTCGCAGGGTTTTCAACCGCTGAAACCGCCCAACTCATTCGCGTAGATGAAACAACTGTGCGCAGGGACTGGAAGAAAGCGCAGAGCTGGCTTCGGGAAAAATTGAATTCAGAGGGCTGACAAAACCTATCTCATGTGAAGGGGGACAACATGCAGATCGATGCGAATGAAGTAAAACGTCTGGTCAGTCGCGCACTGCAGCAGGCACCCGAAGACCGCGATCAATTCCTGACCCAATCGACGCTCGGGGATAAAGACTTGTTACAAGCCGCAAGACGCGCCTTGCAAAGTTCCGACCTGACGACCGGCTTTCTGGAAACCGGACAGGCGCTCAATGTACACGGTGACCTGTTGAACTCCGGCGAGATTGTCGGTGCCTGGCAGGTTCAGGGCACGCTAGGCATGGGAGGCATGGGTGAGGTTTACGAAGTGAGCCGCGCGGACGGTCATTTCGAAAAAGTCGCAGCCCTCAAGCTGATGTCGTCAGCGTCTGATAAAATCTGGAACCGGTTTACCCGCGAACGTCAAATTCTCGCCGACCTTGAACACGCCAATATCGCGCGTTTGCTGGATGGTGGGATGACGAATGATGGCCGACCGTTTCTGGTGATGGAACTTGTGAGCGGCACGTCGACGGCTGATGGCGCACTCAAGGAGCTCCCGCAAAGAGCTCGTCTGCAGCACTTCATGACGCTTTGTCGTGCTGTCGAATATGCGCATCAACGCCTGATTGTTCATGGAGACATAAAACCGTCCAATGTGATGATCTCAGAGACCGGCGAGTTGAAACTGTTTGATTTCGGTGTGGCCAGTCTGATGCGGGAAGACGTAGATGCAGACAAAGCGCCCATGACGCTCGCCTATGCGGCACCTGAGCAGATTGAAGGCCAGTCGAGCAGTGTGCAAACTGATATCTACAGCCTCGGTCTGACGCTTGCCGAATGGCTGACGGGGACGCTTCCCACCATGGAGCGCTTCGAAGCCGACTATCGCGCTCTGCCTGCAGATCTGGTCGCCATAATTGAAATGGCAATCTCTATCGCTCCGGAAGACCGCTATGAAGCTGTGACCAAGCTTCGAGAAGACATTAACCATTATCTGACGCGCAAACCCGTCTCGGCTCGTCCGGCGACACCGGCATATAATTTCGGCTTGTTCGCACGCCGCAATCCAGCAGCCGTCGCCTTGTCAGCTGGCCTGGTCGTGAGTCTTTTGGTTGGTCTGGCTACGGTTTCGGCGTTTGCATTGCAGCTGCAGAACTCTGTAGAGCGGGAAAGCATTGCCCGGATGGAGGCCGAAAACAGAGCGGCTCTCTCGACTGAGGCCAAGAATTTGCTCATCAACATCACCGCGGATGCGATTTCCCAACAGGAGGCGTCAGGGTCAAATGACATCCTCAACGCACTCAACGATATGCAGGCAAACGCTATGACGGAGCTCAAGGATGCGCCAGCCAGCGCCCGCATGACGCTGTATACGATCTCAGCCATTCATGACGGTCGTGCGGATTTGTCCGCGGTTCTGGAAACACTCGCCCCCTTTTATGAGACCGAAGATCGCGATGACTTTGTTACGGCTCAGGCGCTGATCACCTATGGCCTTTATGCGATGGATTCAGACCTGTACGATCGCTCGCGCCCCGCATTCGAGCGTGCGATTGCGATCATAGACCGACAACCCCACCCCGAAATGTTCGCCTATGATCGCCTGGAGGCGGAGGCCTATATTTCGATGATATCGCCCGACCCGGAAGACAAACTTGCCATTGTTGAAAAGCTGGGACGCATGGCTGAACGTCTGAAAGATGGTGACACAATCGCTCAGAACAATGCGGTCAATATGTTCGACCTTGCCGCCTATCTCTCCATTCTGGGAGGCGATATGGAAGGTTCGATACCCTATTCCGAAAAGGCGCTGGAACTGAACCGCAGAATTGAAGGCCCGAAAGTGCTGGATGACGGAGACATCGCTTTTGCACTTGTCGGCGCCTACTCAAATCTCGACATGATTGATGAAGCACTGGACCTGAATGAGGAGATTATCGACGAGGCCCGCGAGCTCTATGGTCCTTCGGTTGCCTTAGCGAACCGTCTGCTTATGCAGGGAATGCTGCATGCGCGCTCAGAGCGCCCCTTGGAAGCAAAACATTATCTGGAAGAAGCCTACCCATTATTTGTCACCTACGACCGCTCGCCAAGCGAACTCGGGTTTTCAACACTGACCAATATCGCCCGTGAGGATGTGAGACTGGCGGGAGAGAGCGCCGACCTTAGCCGGTTTGATGACCTTGAGGCTGAGTATGGGCAGTATTTCGAAGTGCACCCCCGGTTCGGCTATATGCTTCACAAACGAAAAGCGGAATCGCTTGAGATTATGGGCCGCACGCCTGAAGCCATTTCGGAATATGAGATTGCGATCGACTATGCCGAACGTGGCAATCGGGAGGATTATGTCCTTTCGACACAGGCAGCTCTGGAAGAGTTGAAGGCTGCGAAGAAGGGTTCGTGAGCGGTTGTTTTCAGCCGCGCGCTTCTTTCACCCATGATTGCACTGCTCTCTACGCGGGCTGAGAAGTCAGCGAAACCGTTGAACGCAATGGTGGGAACTCGTACATCTGACCGGGTGTTGTCCTCTGGCTGACCCGGGCAATATCGCGACCTCATATGAGGGGTGACGCAAAACAATGGTCTTAAATTTCGGATTCTTCAGACAGCTGATAGCTGCGGCGCTGCTAGGCTGTACAGCTGCGCTGATCAACGGACCTTCATTCGCTCAGAATAATGGCTTACCCAATCGGGATCAGTCTGTGGTTTTGCTGCAGACCATAACCACCATTGGCGCCGAATGTGACTTGCTTGCCCCTTGGGAAGTCGCGGCCATTCGCGCCATGATGGAGCAGGAAATGTCTGGCTGGCCTCTCGACCGGCGACATGCTGCGGCCGATGAAGCGCACAAGAAGATCGCTGAAGCGGATTGCGATACGCCTGTTGTCACCGGCTGGATTGACGGGTCAAAGCCGAACATGCAGGGCGAAATGTTGCCGGGATTTCTTCTGACCTACAAGACAATTGCTGAGATGGATGAGCGACCGCTCGTGTTCACCATGAATGCTGTGACGCTTGACACAAGGCCGGTCGTTTCAGCGATTGATGCCAAACTCGCTGTACTACAGGCGGAAGGCGCCACGCCAGAAGGCGGCAAGCCCTGGCCCGACTACATCTCGAGAACGACAGACCAGATCAACACCGTCATGAAAGCCTATATGGACGATGAAACAGAAGCGCGCATGAAACCCGATGAGGTCGCGGCATTAATCGCGCAAGCCGTCATGGTCACCAATCTCTGGTATGAAGGCACATATCTTCAGGTCGAGGACGGCGAATGATCCTGCGAACTCTCATTGCACTCGCATTCTCCGGCCTTGCACTGCCCGCCATCGCGCAGACCTGCGAGGAAACACAAGACAAGCACGCCGTCAAAATCGCAGGGACGGATTCTCAGGGTCGGTTGAACACAAATGTAGCGCCTGAAATCTACGGCAATCACAATTTCATGCAGGAACTGGATAATGGCTGGGTATTCGTTCTGTCAGCTGCCAGATGGGGCTGGCAGATCGCGGTTTTTGATGACGAGACCGATGTGACCGCCGGTACGCCGCCTCTGCGCGGTCCCAATCCACGCGAAATTTATGGCTGGCACTTTCGTGATGCAGACAATACCGGACCAAACACGGGTGAGGTAAATGCCCCTCAGCACATGCGCGCCTTTGTGTTGTCGCCGCGTGCGGCGGGTACGCCGCCCGGCCCAGATGATGGAATTGGGTGGCTGAAAATCGAAGATTTCGGCCTCTCCGATCTGGAACCGGGTGAACAGGCGCGGATGTCCTATCTTAAATTCAATGCCTGCCTGTCCTGGCCCAAAACCGAGGCAGACAAAGCCTCCGAAAGCCTCGACTTCTCCGAAGTGGATCAGGAGATCTTCGGATCCTGCGGACTTGATCTGGCAAAATACCGGCTCGAAGCGGCGATCTGTACCTCCGCTGAAGCATGCACGAGACTGGATTCGAACCTTGCGTCAGTGACTTACAACCCTTTGTCTTTGTCGCCGACAACATTAGCGTTTAGTGCGACGTCTATGCCACTGAACTCCCATGCGCGCGCCGCAGGGCGAACGCACTATCTTCTGAAAGCCAGTAAAGGGACTGAGCCTTCGGGGGTCCTGTTCGACCTGATTATGACCTCTACCACGCCTTCGTCATCGATCGGTACTTCATTCAACGTCAACTATGATTCGAGCCTCTTTACTCCGGGAAGTCCGATCAGCGCTCCAACCGATTTTTACGGCGCCTATAATCCGGATAGCCTCGAGAAGAATTACAGAACTCGTTGACCAGTCCCAGGGATTGGAACCCGGTTTCAGTCGTCATTGGGCTGGACGTGAACTGCGTCCGGCATACGACGGTCACATGACCACGAAGCGTGATCGAGAACTGAGATGGATTGACCGAACCGAGGCTCGCACTTCCGCAAGGAGCCGCTATGAGGCTGGTCGCAATCGCGGCGCACACAACGCTTTTCTTCATCTGAATGCTCCATTCTAGGCACTTGAAAAGAGATAGCATTTTGACGTGAAGGAACTGGGCCGACACGGAAGGTAATTTGGTCGCTGTACTTTATGTTTTGTTTAGGCTGAAACTGGTTGGCTCAATTTTTAAGCCGGAAAATCGTAAGTCCGCGGCAAGCTGCTGGTTGAGAAAACGGACTGAATTGAGCATCAAAAAACAGCTCGCAGGCTGGCGCAGAGCGCAGAAAGATCGGTTCGGGGTTGGGGTACGGGAATGAGCTTGTTCTATTGGAATCCGATAGCGATCGGTCAGCTCAGTCAACTTGTTCTGGGCGTTATCATCACGGCATTTCTGATCTGGCAGCTCATCAAATCTCCATCTAAGAGCCTGCTCAGGCGACAATACGTCTGGATTGCCGCGACGTTCTTTTCCTTCTCGATTTACATCTTGTTGAATCTTCTGAACTTCGCGTTGCATCCTGACTATGCATCTCTGTTCCTACCGTACATTCCAATCGCCGCCGTTATGGCGCTGATTTCACTCATACAATTCTCCTACCATTTTCCATTTCGTCTGCCGCGAAGCCGATACGAAGTAGCCGCCCTCATACTATTTCTTTGTATCGTCATCGGATCAGAGGGCTATTTCCTCTATCAGCGCGTTTTTTATCTGACTTATGGATTTATCAATTACCGGCCGAGCATTCTGGACGTGAGTTATATCCTGTCAGCAAGCTGGGCGGTTGTGAACATTGTTCGACAGTATTTTCACGCCCGTCATCTTGGTAAGCGAGCGTCTGAAACGGAGTCGGAAAACGATATCGAAACCAACCTTGCCGGCGGACTGACACCGCGGCAAGGCAAGGCCGCTGCAATCACGTTCTTGCTCGTCATCCTGTTTCCACTTGGAGTGACTCTCCTGCTGGCACGCCGCTCCTTCGGGCTGGGAGATGAAGTCACAACAGAGATTGGAGTGACCTTTTTTGTACTCGCCACTCTGGTCGGCTTTGCATTGATGTTCCTGAACTATCTGCCGCAACGAAGCTCTTTTCTGATCAAGATCTCTGGCATCACACTGGCGACAATTCTTGGAGTTCTGGGGGGCGTGTCCTGGTTGATCGGCCCGATTTATTCGGCCGAGTTTTCGAAAAGACCCCTTAATCTGCAAGAGAAGTCCTATCGCTTCGAACCTACTGATGACGATGGGTATACCGTGGCGAGAACCGTTTATCGTTTTGACTATGATTTGGGGGTCAGGCTCGACGAACAAATTCCGATCAAACTGCCGTTTATGTTCAAAATATTCGGGTTCGAGGTCGATGAGTTATTCCCAAAAGAAGATGGTGAACTGACCTTTTACGGTTGGCCAAGATGGCGTGACATCAATCATCGCTTTGGCCCGATGCCAAATATTGCTCCGCTTGCAGTCGATTTGAACATAGGTAAAGCCTATGAGCCTAACGCCGAGCACGGCCTTTACATGAAGAGTTCGCCGGAAAAGGTCGTCTTTACCTGGTGGCGTTTGCCGGCGCACTTTGACTGGTCGATGATCTACACGTTTCAGGCGACGCTCTATCCGAAGGGCGTCGTTGAATTCTCGTATGAGCAACTCCCCGATGTGTATAGACACACCATGTTTGGCCATCACTATAATCCGATGTTCTCCGGCATTACACCGGGCACCCAGGCTGGAGGTTCACGCCGAGTCGATTTTCAGACTGATCTTCCTTTCGTCGGGTCTGGCTGGGAGGGCGTTATCGACGATTATCGTCTGGACTACCTCGCCTATCTCGATGAAATCTACGAACCAATTGCCTGGTTTGTTCTGTTCACTTCGGCGCTTACCCTGATCTTGTTTCCACTCTTTTTCCGACAAAACCTGATGGTTCCGCTGAAGTCACTCCTGGATGGCGTGACCAGTTTTGAAAAGGGAGAACTCAAAAAGGAACTCAAGCCGGTTTATTCCGATGAAATTGGCTTTCTGACACAGTCCTTCACATCCATGGCCGAGACCCAAAAAAACCTGATCAACACGCTCGAAGACAGGGTCGCCGAACGTACTGAAGAGGTCTCTCGGATTGCGTCGAAAAATGCGCGGCTGGAGGAACGCAACCGACTGTCCCAGGATTTGCACGACGCTGTAAGCCAAACACTCTTTTCATCCGTACTCCTGACGGAAAACCTGCCACATGAACTGAAGAAAGACCCTGATATTGTCCTGAAGCGTTTGAACGAGCTCAGGACTTTAAATCAAAACGCACTGAACGAAATGCGTTTTCTACTTCTCGAGTTGCAGCCTCGGCAATTGGTTGAGAAACCACTTGGCAAGCTGATCGGTACACTTGGGCAGACGTTTCAGGACAGGCATCAAATCTCTTTCAGCATCGAAGTCGAGAATGATGGTATTTTACCGGAAGATATTCAGATTGCCTTTTATCGCGTCGCTCAGGAAAGCCTCAGCAACATAGCCAAGCATGCAAACGCGTCTCGGGTTCATGTCTATTTTGACTGCTTGAAAGATACGCAGGCCCTGTTGAAAATAGAAGATGATGGGCAAGGCTTTTCGACAGATGGGGTACCTGAGGGACATATGGGACTTAAAATTATGGAAGAGCGGTTGAGAAAGATTGGCGCCGCGCTGGAAATCGACAGCCACCCGAATGAGGGAACCAGAATTTCAGCAATCTGGCTGGAGGAACAGGATGACTAATCCAATCCGGATCATCGTTACTGATGACCATCAGCTTGTGAGAACTGGTCTCGCTGAGATGCTTCAACGCCTCGACGGAATTGAGGTCGTTGGACAGGCTGAAAACGGAGAAGAGGCCCTGTTTTTATGCCAGAAACTTAAACCCGACCTGATCCTCATGGATGTCCAGATGGAGGGCATGGGAGGTATTTCGGCCGTCCGAAGTCTGAAACAACACCATCCTGGAGTGAAGACAATTGCGCTCTCGACGTTTTCAGCGCCGGAAACGGTGCGTGCTATGCTCGATGCTGGAGCTTGCGGCTATCTGTTGAAGAATATCACAACCGAAGAACTTGAATCAGCCATACGCAAGGTTGACCAGGGCGAGACGGTGATCGCGTCCGACATTGAGGCCTCAGCCGCAAAACCCGATTCCGTCGATTCGTCCGAGTTTGCAGACGTGGTTCTCGGAACACAGCAACAAAAGGTCCTCATGCTGTTGACCAAGGGGTTCACGAATCCCGAGATTGCCGCTCATCTCGGATTTTCTACGACGACGGCCCGTTATCATGTAAGCGCGATATTGACGAAATTGGGTGTCTCCAACCGTGCTGAAGCCACTGCTATCGCCATACGAAACGGGCTGATCGACGAGACCAAACTCTGACTTTCCACACTGCGTCCCTATACGATCGTACAGCCCGAACGGGTCGGTAATAGAGTTCAGTTTTCACGCTATTCCCGGCAACAATCAGTCAATTCTTTCAGACAACTCTCTGGGTTAATTGCCTCGGAGTGATGGCTGATATTGTGCTGTTTGAGCCCGGAACGACATGCAATTTTCTCTCTTGATCCTATTGCTGGCAGGTAGTGCATCAGCCTTTGACGCGCCCGAAGACACTCATAGTTATCTCAAATATCAAGGTGAAACCAATTGCCCGGCCGATCATCGACTGATGTCTGTGGGGTTTGCCCGTAACAATTTGCAGGAGGTCTGCAATCTGTTGTCGGATTGGGAGTTTGCTCGCTTGTCGGGCTACGCCTCCCTCGGAGGCCCGGGAAACAACTGTGTAGTGTATGAATCTGACCACCGGCATCTCAATTCTTCGCTTTGCGTTGCATTGACTGAACACAGCCTGATCCGGGGCGCATTGATACAAGGCGGCTTTCGATCTCCTGACGAACTTACCCGCATGACACAATCCGACTGGCGTGTGGCCTTGATTGACGAGTTGGCGAACCGAACACGCGATGATGCGCACCAATGGGATGAGCTCGACAATCAGGCATTAGCTGGTCTCGGCCTGCTTGTTTCCTATCTCCGCAACGGCGAGAGAGTCAGCGATACGGAGCTCTCTCAATACACTGCAACGGATATTCGACAATCGGTGATCGGTGAGCTTCAGGCGCAAACCGGAATTGACCTTTTGAGTCTTCAAAGCATGAGCAATATCGATCTCTATCATATAATCATGAGCGGCTGATCAAATGGAATATTTCATAAATTTCTGACCTTTGATTTCTGTTTTTTCGGGATTTCTTACTTTTTCTAATAAGGAGAGTACTGTATTCAGAGGAGCAAAACCCGCTGTTTTGGGGATGCCGGTTTAGCTGGGGTATACAGTGTTTCAAATATTAACACGTTCAGCCTTGCTGTGGAGCATCACAGCTGGTTTTTGTGCAGCAGCGGAACCGGTTGGGGAGACCGAGGAGTCTGCGAATGTGGATCCTCAGGTGGTCCTACCGACCATCTATGTGAAGGGTGAAAATTCCGATCAGAGCCTGCAGGATACTGTGTCCTCAGTTGCCGTGCACACTGGTCAGGATCTTGAAGATGCGGGTTTGGCACAATTATCGGACAGCTTCCGGTATACAGCCAATGTCAATCTCGGAAGCGCTGATGGCGAGTTTGTCATCCGCGGCATGCCCTCTGATGATCTTCTTGGTGCTTCAACGACGCCATTGGCACAAATTTACGTCGATGGCGCCACTCTTGGCGATAAGGCTGCCCGCATTGCGACCGACAGTATCTGGGATGTTGATCAGATCGAGATCCTGCGTGGTGCCCAGTCGACTTACCAGGGCCGAAATGCTTTGGCCGGCGCAGTCGTCATCACAACGATGGACCCTCAGTTTCAGTGGGACGCAAAAGGACGCGTGCGATACCTCACCTCAGAGTATGGGGACAATGTCTCAAGCTCTATCGCTTTCGGCGGCCCAATTCTGGACGATGTTCTGGCATTCCGGATATCGGCTGAACTCGTCGAGCGTGAGGGATATACGCGGAACGTTTTCACTGGAAACTATGTCGATTTCAAAGATTCGCATATGGTTCGGGGCAAGCTGCTCTTTGAACCTGATCCGGATTTGTCTGTCCTGTTTTCTGTCGAACAAAAGCAGGTTGATTTCGGTGGCGGATTGACGGACAGGCGCACTGAGGATGGCACCGGATTTGTTCTTCCGTTTGATATCACGCCCGGAACAGAAGCTGAGCGTCTGAACTATTCGACCTCTCCCGATGATCATTCGCTAGAAAGCGCGAATTACGCGTTACAGGCCGATTGGGCGGTATCTGATCGGATTGGTGTCAAGTCGACGACCTCTTACAGTTTTGCTGAAGACTTTGTCCGGCTGGACCATCGCCACGGGATCAATCCCGCCTATTATCCAAATGTCAGTTTTGTCATTCAGAACCCGTTTTCCATACCTTATGTTCCCGAAGGCCGTCTGACCTTCGACCCTTCCGCGACCCAGCGGGAGAAACAGGCAATTTTCACTCAGGAATTTCTTCTGGACCTCGACGTCAATGAACGTTTCAGAGGGCAGTTCGGCTTGTTTTATGCTAGCTCGAAAGAAGACGAATACAATTTTGACATGGACCGGGTAAACGGCTTACAAGGCACCGTTTACAATGGACTTTATCCGACAGTTGAAGCCGAAGTTCGCAATTATCTGGCTCCGCTCTCCGGAACGCCCGGATTTGATGAGTTGGTTGCGACCTACACTGATGGAATTTCGTGGAACGCGGCTCTCAATTACCCTGAAACCGGCGGCTATTACGCGCTCACAAGCGAACCTCTGGATATCAAGAACAAGGCCATTTTTTTCGAGGGTGATTTTGACCTTACCTCGAAAATTCACCTGTCTGCCGGCGTCCGATATGACCATGAATTGCATACCACCGGCCTCACGGTCAGCGGTGAATCACTGGGCCTGCCCGATGCAAGCTCGCTGTATTACCTCCCCCAGCTTGCCGGTTTTGAACCCTTTATCGATCAGGCAGTGGTTTATTCAAACGCCTATTTCGAAAATGCGCTACAGGAAGCGAGCACTAAAGCTGAACAGGAGTATGATGCCATACTGCCCTCAGCCTCGGTGACTTATGATCTGGACGAGGATCAATCTTTGGGTTTCTTCGTCCGGCGCGGATATCGATCTGGCGGCTCTGACCTGAATATCCCACGGCAATTCGTGTCGCAATTTGATCCCGAATACACCTGGACCTATGAGCTGGCCTATCGGTCACTCTGGTTGAATAATTCTCTGCGTGTGAATGCCAATCTGTTTTACACAGACTGGACAGACCAGCAGGTGATTATCGGGCTTTCTGAGCTGCCTCAGGACGAATTGGGGTTCAATGTCGGAAGCTCAAATCTCTATGGCTTCGAACTCGAGTCGAACTGGCAGATGAACCGTTACTGGGCGCTCGACACCAGTCTTGGATACACAAAAACAGAATTCGAACAATTCGACGTCGCTCTGGCGAACGCCGTCATCCGAGCTCAAAATCAACAACCTCCTGCAAACCTTGCCTCGGACTTGTCTTTCTTGTCTGGCCTTGAGTTTCAGTATGCGCCGAATTGGAACGGCTCGGCGCGCCTGAGCTATGTCTCCGATAAAGGATGGTTCGGATTTCTGGGAATGACGTATGAAGGTTCCTCCTTCACGAACAACGGAAATTCCGTCTATCCTGGCTATCTCAACAATGATGAGCGCCTGCTGGTCGATCTGAACGCGGGTTATCGCTTCGACAACTGGAGCATCGCCCTGACAGGTCAGAACCTGACCGACGAGGAATATGTTCGGTCAGGAGGGTTCTATAGTGTTGAACTCGGAACGCCGCGCACGATCGGACTGCAGATCCAGGCCGCATTCTGAGGCTGACTTACGGATCCCAAACTTGACTGGCGTGTTTCAGATCCGCTGCGGTGGCCTTGTCGACCCAATCCCGAATTAAGCCACTGATTCAAGTCTTTGGCGCGCATCCAGACAGAGCTTTGTGATGCCCGCCCAGTCTTTCTCTGCAATCAGAGCGTTTGGAACAATCCAGGAGCCACCAACAGCGATCACGTTCTCCAGCTCCAGATAGCCGGGCGCATTGGCTTGAGAAATTCCACCTGTGGGAATGAACCGGATGTCCGGCATCGGACCAGCGATCGACTTCAGAAAGCCCGGTCCCCCTGCTGGCTCGGCCGGGAAGAATTTCTGAACCGTAAAGCCGTGATCGCGCATGATCATGGCCTCAGAGACACTCGCAACGCCCGGAAAGACGGGGCCGTCAAAAGCCTGCAATTCAGGAATAAGCGCAGGCGTCGCACCTGGCGAGACCAGAAATCTCGCGCCAGCATTTTTCGCAGCCGTCACATCCTCAGGTCGCGTAATCGTCCCTGCACCAACCATGGCGTCGACACCGCTGCTGGCCATTTTTTCGATACAAGCAAGTGCTGATGACGTCCGGAGCGTGACCTCGAGAAAATCGACACCGCCCGCCATCAAAGCATCCGCGAGCGGTAGCGCGTGATCCACGTCACTGAGCGTGATCACCGGGACAATTTTACAGTCACGAACGCGGTTCAGTATTTCATGCGGAATAGCGGACATCAGGACTGAGACTCCATTTCAAGGGCAAGGGCGGCCGCTCCAATCAGCGGTGCCTCATCGTTTTTCAGTACACTAAGCGGCGTCTCCCCGAGATAAAAAGACATTAGACCGCGAGCACGAAAGCGATCAATGGCTTCGGTGAGTCGAAGCCATTTGACCATTCTTTTCGCGACTCCGCCGGTCATGACCACCCCGGATGTCGCGCCGGTAATCATGGCGGCATCCCCCACAGCACCCATCAGGGCATTCGCGCGGAAGGTACAGACGTCCGTGCAGATGGCATCACCTTTGTCCGCACGGTCGAGAATGGATTGCGGGCTAAGATCTTCAGGACCTGCCCCATGCAGTTCGCAAATCGCTTCATAGACAGGACGTAACCAGCGCCCAGAGACGATCATCTCAACGGAGACAAAGCCATGTGTGCGGCTAATAATGTCCCGAATAGCCATTTCGCGCTCATTTCTCGGCGCAAACGCCACATGCCCGCCTTCGCCCGTAATGACCTGCCAGCCCTTTCCTCTCGTTCGACGAAGCGTCGAGACTCCCATCCCGGTTCCGGGGCCGGTGACCAGAACGGTCTGGTCTGACCCTTGCTCACACTGGCCTCGGCCCTCAATCACCGTCTCGAAGCTCGATTGTGGAATTTCCGGTATACCGCGGGCCATGGCCGCAAAATCATTGACCACCGACGTTGCAGACATTTTGAACTTGCTGCGGAGAAGGTCGGGGTTTACCTGCGGCCAGTCCCGATTTGTCAGTTTTATCGATCCGCTGGATGAAATCGGACCAGCAAGCGCAAAAAGAGCTCTGTCTGGCAACCCGCCCTGCTCATCAGCATATCGCGCAATGGCATCGTCAAGGCTGACGATCGCCGGGTCAGTATAGATCTGAACGTCCTGAAGGGCGATACTTCCGATCGAGCCGGTCGCCTTTGCGAGCCGAACATTCGTCCCGCCAACATCACCCACCAATACCGTCGCGCTCATGTCGACGCCATGCCTGGAAAGCTGAAAAAGCTGGCGCCCGAAGACGCGTCACCAGCTTGCGTTCGCATCACACCAAAGAGCTCACGCCCCAGACCGACATCGCTTCGATTTGGTCGAAACACGTCTGGCTCGCGCGTCGCAAATTCAGCCTCATCACCCACGAAGGACAATTGGCCTGTTTTACAATCGAGTTTGACAACATCGCCATCGCGCAATGTCGCAATCGGCCCTCCGCGTGCCCCTTCCGGTGACAGATGAATGGCATTGGGAATTTTTCCGCTGGCGCCGGACATCCGTCCATCGGTGACAAGAGCGACTTTATACCCTTCATCCTGAAGCGATCCTAGAATGGGCGTCAGACCGTGGAGCTCTGGCATACCATTGGCTGCTGGTCCCTGAAAACGCACGACAATTATCACATCGCGGTTCAATTCACCTGACTTGTAAGCTGCCGTGACCTGCGCCTGTGTGTCGAAAACACGGGCCGGTGCTTCAACATACTGGTGCTCTTCCTTGATGGCAGAAATCTTGGTGACCCCCTCCCCCAGATTGCCTGTAAGCAATTTGAGGCCACCTTCCGGGTCGAACGGATCGGACACCGGGCGCAAGATGTCAAGGTCACCACTTTCAGAAGGTGGCTCTCGCCAGTTGAGCTCGCCATTCTCAGACAGAACCGGCTCCATCATCTGGTCTTTTAGCGTCCCAGAGATGGTCCTCGCATCTGCGTGCACCAGCCCCCCCTGAATCAATTCCCGGATCAGAAATCCCATACCGCCAGCCGCATGGAAATGGTTCACATCGGCGGCAGAGTTGGGATAAATTTTGCAAAGCAATGGTGTGACTGCGGACAGATCCGCCATATCCTCAGGTGTCAGCTTGATGCCGGCTGAGGCCGCGAAACTGACCAGATGCAACACAAGATTTGTCGAGCCACCGGTTGCCATAAGACCGACCACGGCGTTGACGACGGATCGTTCATCAATCATCTCGCCGACCGGCAGATAATCCCCTGCAATGGACAGCGCAGCGGCCTTTCGCGTTGCTTCAGACGTCAGTGCGGCGCGGAGGTCATCCCCTGGCTGCACAAAAGCAGATCCGGGCAGATGAAGGCCCACCATCTCCATGACCATTTGGTTCGAATTGGCTGTCCCATAGAATGTGCAGGTTCCAGGCGAGTGATAACTTGCCGCTTCCGCTTCCAGAAGCTTGTCCCGCCCAACGACACCGCGCGCAAATTCCTGCCGGATACGCGCTTTCTCCGGATTGGGAAGTCCAGACGGCATTGGCCCGGCAGGCACGAACACCGCTGGCAGCCAACCAAACCGCATTGCCGCGACCAGCAGACCCGGAACAATCTTGTCACACACACCAAGATACATCGCCGCATCAAAAGTATTGTGACTGAGCGCAATTCCAGCCGCCATGGCGATCACGTCCCGGGAGAAAAGAGAAAGCTCCATTCCGTCCTGGCCTTGTGTGACGCCATCGCACATGGCTGGCACACCACCCGCAACCTGAGCTGTTGCCCCGGCTTCACGCGCGGCGTTCCGGATGATTTCCGGATAGATCTCATAAGGCTGGTGCGCAGACAGCATATCATTATAGGCCGTGACGATACCGATATTAGGCCAGCTTCCGCCCAGAAGCTGAACCTTGTCCATCACGGCGCACCCGGCACTCGCATGCGCCTGATTGCCTTCCGTCAGGCGGGTTCTCGCAAACCCATCGGGTTTGTATGACCGAATGAGATCCAGATACTCCTGACGGCTTTCAACAGAGCGGTCACGAATACGTTCGGTTATGCGGCGAATTTCGGGGTGCAAGTCTGTCATGGTGCCCAGATGCTCCGGATGTCATTTTTTCGTACTTTATAGGCCTGGTGAATTGGGAGACCTGCCTCTGCGTTCTGCCAGACCTCGCGCTTCTCTTCGCCGGTTATGAGCAAAATCACCTGTTTTGCATTTTTGATGACCGGCAATGTCACAGTGGCACGCAAGGGATAGTCACCGGCAACCGGACTGCCCGATGCATCGATCGCAACCACCGGCTGGGTCGTCGATTCTGAGAGGGCGCCGTCCAGACCTTTTGCCCGCGGGAACCAGCTGGCCGTGTGCCCATCCGGCCCCATTCCCAGCACAACGACATCGGCCTGCATAAAGATCTCATAGGCTGCCGAAACCTCATTCATACTGCCCTGAGGCAAAGCCTCCGGCGATTTCATCGGAACAAAATTTGCTTCGGATGCGCCAGCGGCAAGCAGATTTTCGCGAATGAGCTTCTCATTGGATGCTGGGTGATCTGGCGGCACCCATCTGTCGTCGACAAGTCCGATCGTCACAGACGACCAATCAATATCTCGCGCTGCAAGCGCCCGATAAGCAGGTGCAGGTGTAGAGCCGCCTGACAGCAGAATCCTGGCTTCAGGCTTCGCCAACAGAACGTTTTGAATGCCCTGCTCAATGGCCTCCGCCAACACCATCAACGCCTCATCCCTGGATGCGTACACTTCCAATTCTGGCATATTCATGATGTCACCGGTTTGTGCCAGACCCGGCCATCACGATCGAGCATCATCGCCGCTGAGAGCGGACCATCTGTGCCGGCCGAATAGCGTTCGGGTTTGGAATCCAGCGCTTGCCAGGCTTCAATGATTCCATCCACCCATCTCCAGGCCGCCTCAACCTCATCGCGCCGCATGAACAGCGCAAGATTGCCGCGCGCCACTTCCATCAAAAGCCGTTCATAAGCATCAGGATACCGGACCGTAAAATTGTCCGCATAAGACAGGTTCAACGGCAGGGATTTGATCTGCAGCCCGCCCGGCCCCGGTTCTTTGATGTGCAAAAACAGCCGCACCCCCTCATCCGGTTGCAGTTTGATCACGAGGCGGTTCGGTTCATTCCGAGGCGTTGTGAAGATCGAGTGCGCCACCGGCTTGAACTGGATCATCACCTCTGAACTGCGACGGCTCATCCGCTTACCCGTTCGCAAATACAATGGTACGCCAGCCCAGCGCCAGTTTTCGATCTCTGCCTTCAGCGCGACAAAAGTCTCAGTATTCGAATCGTCGGCACCAAGTTCATCGGTATAGCCGCGAACCATTTTACCGCCGACAACCCCCTCTTCATATTGCCCCCGAACAGTGTTCCGGTTCGCTGATGTGTGATCGACCGGCTTTAACGCACGCAAAACCTTGATTTTTTCCGTCCTGATGTCGTCTGCATCCATCGAGTTCGGCGGCTCCATAGCAATCAGGCAAAGGAGCTGGAGCAAATGGTTCTGCACCATATCGCGTAGCGCGCCCGACCCATCATAATAGCCCGCACGCCCTTCCAAACCGAGATTCTCTGAAACAGTGATCTGAATGTGATCGATGTGATTGCGAGACCAGAGCGGCTCAAACAAGGAGTTGGAGAACCTCAATACCATCAGGTTCTGGACAGCCTCTTTTCCAAGATAGTGATCAATCCGGTAAATCTGATCTTCGTTGAAGATCGCGCAAACGCCGTCATTGATTTCCTGCGCAGATGACAAATCATGACCAATCGGTTTTTCCAGGACGACCCGGCAATTTTCATTCACCATGCCTGCGGCTTCCAGCCCGCCACAGGTTTTGACATAAAGCGATGGAGACGTTGCCAGATAATAGATGACGGTGTGGTCGGACTTCCCAACTTTGTCGGCCAGGTTATTCCACTCTTCAGGCGGCGCTGCGATGTCTAGCGGAGCGTAACTCAGCATCTCGGAAAAGTAGCTCCATGCGTCATCTGTCCAGAGATCGTCTGATGTGGACGCCCGACAGGCCTCGCGAGCCATTTCGACAAAATCTTCATCGCTCATCTCCGAGCGAGCTGTGGCGATAATCCGGGTATCGCCTCGAATCTGATCGTCCAGATACCGATGAAAGAGGGCGGGCAATAATTTGCGCCGGGACAGATCTCCAGTCCCCCCAAAAATGACCAGATTGAAAGGCTCAACGGGTACAAATTTTGCCATGAAAACTCACTGCGTCCCCAGAAAATAAACCTGTCGCCAGCCAAAGCTAACAACGCGGTTCAAGCTGTCGATGATGTCGGCTTCGTCACCATTACTAGCGAACTAAGGACATCGTTTGTTCCCAAAATCAAATAACCAGATTTCACAGCAGCATAAAAGATAAGTATGGGACTTCTTCGCATGAAATGTCCTAATAATAGCGCAAGTTTAAACCATCAGGGCCTGCCAATCATGCAAGAGAGTCAACCTCAAAGCGCCCGACCGCACATTTCTGTCGGTCTTGTCGGTTTCGGATTATCAGGCAGGTGGTTCCACTCCCCATTATTGAAGGCCAGCGGCTGATCTGGACGGCTTTGCGCAACTCGAAGCCGATTTCTGTCAGCAATTCAAAGCCTATCTACGCTTTGCTACACGTTTCATAAAGGAAAAACTGACGCATTGGAGATCCTGAGGCGGATTCCGGAAGCGATCTAAGCTAGCTCGCCGCCATGACCCACATCATACGAATGACTGCTGGTAGTAACAGGACGCCCAGAAGCGACGGAAAGACGAAGACAATCAGCGGCACAACCAGTTTCGCAGGCAGTGCCAGCGCCTTTTCTTCCGCCGTCAGCATACGTTTTTCGCGCATTTCATCTGAGAAAACTTTCAGCGTCTGACCAATAGAGGTGCCGAGCTCCTCTGACTGCCTGAGCATTGTCGACAACGAACGGGCCTCTTCCAGCCCCAACCGTTCAGCCAGACTGGACCAGGCGTCCTGTCGTGACCGCCCCGCTCGCAGCTCCAGAGTCAGAATCTTCAGATGGTCCGCAAGATTGGGATAGCGATTGGTGAGCTCTTCAGCGACACGCCCGACGGCCGCATCGAGACTGAGCCCCGCCTCAACGCACGCAACAAGCAAATCCATCATATCCGGAAAGCCATCTCGATATTCATCCTGACGGGAGGAAATGCACTTATCGAGATAGAAGCTGGGTCCGATAAACCCGATAATCGCGAGGCCCAGTGACGCATAGACCAGATAATTGGTGGCCAGATGACCAAAGAATCCCGGCCACACCATCAACAGCACGGCCTGCGGCATGATCAGGCAGAAAATACGCGCGCCGGTATACCAGTACGGCGCGGACTTTGAAAAATAACCCGCCATGATCAGACGTTTGCGAAGCGCGCTCTTGGCTTCTTCCGAGGTCAGCAAAACACCCGCCGTCTTTTTGCCGAGGTTTTCCAGAAACCCGGGTAAGAACGGTTTCGCCGTCTTCATTTTGGCCCCTGCGCCTGTGTCTCCGTCAAGCCGCCCCTGAATGCGCGCGGCACTGGTCCGGGATTGGAGGAAAGCGACTGTTCCGCCCGCCAGCATGATGATAAGGGCGATAGCGTAATAGAGCGGCGGTGTGCTGGACGCGGCGTTGATCAGATCCTGCATGCTACACCTTGAAATTGATCATCTGGCGCATGACGAGATTGCCAATCACCATCCAGAGAAAAAAGCCGCCCAATCCCATCTGGATCATCGGCTCACCAATCACCTCACCGTAAAAATGCGGCGTAAGCAGATGAAGTGAGATACCCACTAGAAACGGCGCAGACGTCAGAATCATGGCCGATGCGCGTCCCTCAGAGGATGCCGCTTTCACCTTCAGGCGCATTTTCTGGCGTGCGCGGATCGTGTCAGCATTGGCCCGCAACAGACCCGATAAATTGCCACCGGTTTTTTCCTGCACACGCACCGTAGCGGCAAAGAGGTCGATATCCGGATGCTGAACCCGAATGGCCATCTTCCGGATTGCCTCCGGCAAGCTGGAGCCATACGCAATTTCGTCAGCGGCAAGCCCAAATTCCGAACCGATCGGATCCGGCATTTCGCGACCGACCAGCGCAACAGCCACCGGCACGGGATGGCCAGCTTCCAGACTGCGTGTGATCACTTCGAGCGCATCTGGCAATTGGCGTCCGAGTTTCTTGTTCCGCCCGGCGACCTTGGACTTCATGAAGAAGAGCACTACGAGCGGACCGACAATCACACCAGCCGTCGCGCCAAAAAGAATGCTTTCTGCGAAATAGAAAACAGCGCCGCCCACGACGGCCGCCACGAGAGCGGCAAATATCCCGAGATGATAAAGCTTGATCGCCATGCCGGACCGGGTGATCAGCCGGTTGAAATACTCAAATCCGCTCTGAATTTCGCCATCCTCGGTCAGGCCGCGCTCGCGCCGCAACCGTAAGATGACCTCAGAGATAGACTTACTGCCGTCTGACACTTTCAGGCGATGATTGACTTTCCGCGTGTTTCCGCTCTGGCGCAACATGCCAAAGGTCGACTGCACGGCCATCACGACCGAACCGAAAATCATCAGATAATAGGGAAGGTTTTCGTCGAAGAAATCAGGCATGACTGTGCGCCAGTACGCGAGACGGATCAAAGATTTCCATGGGGACGCCGCACCCGCGACGCTGCATTTCGTCCAGACATTTCGGGCGAAGCCCGGTTGCGCGGAATTCGCCGATCACACGTCCGTCTTCTTCCGTGTGAAGCCGTTTGAAAACGAACAATTCCTGAAGCTGAACGACTGAACCTTCCATGCCAGTGATCTCGCCGATGGAGACCACTCGACGTGAGCCATCGGAAAGTCGTTGCGCCTGAACGATGAGATGAACCGCTGAGGCAATCTGCCCTCTGATGGAGTCCTGGCTCATCCCCATGCTCGCCATGGCGACCATCTGCTCAAGACGACTGATCGCCTCGCGCGGATTGTTTGCGTGGATCGTCGCCATCGATCCTTCGTGTCCGGTGTTCATGGCCTGAAGCATGTCAAAGGCTTCGCCTGATCGCACCTCACCCAGAATAACGCGGTCCGGGCGCATACGAAGGGCGTTCTTGACGAGTTCACGCTGTCTGATTTCACCCTTGCCTTCAATGTTGGGCGGGCGGGTCTCCATCCGCGCAACGTGCGGCTGCTGAAGCTGAAGCTCGGCGGCATCCTCGATTGTGATCAGACGTTCCTTCGGACTGATCGCCACTGACAGCGCGTTCAGAAGCGTTGTTTTACCTGACCCTGTCCCCCCCGAGATCAGTGTCGTGGTCCGGGCCCGGACGGCGCCGAACAGAAAGTCTGCAACCTCTTGCGGCATGGCACGATAGCTGACAAGTTTCTCAAGAGTGAGCGGGCTTTTTGAAAATTTCCGAATGGACACGAGCGGGCCATCCACCGCAATCGGAGAGATCGCGGCGTTCACCCGCGAGCCGTCAAGCAGACGCGCATCCACAAGCGGCTGGGATTCATCCACGCGCCGCCCGACTGCCGCAACAATGCGGTTCACAATTCTGAGGAGATGGTCATTGTCCAGAAAGCGCACATTAGCGAGTTCGAGCTCGCCTTTACGCTCAACATAGACTTGTTGGTAGCCGTTGATCAGGATGTCAGAGACGGATTCATCCTTCAACAAGGGCTCAATTGGCCCCAGACCCGTCATTTCGTCAAAAACTGACGATGCAAATTCCGCGACTTCCACAGCGTTCATCGCGATGCGCTCTTCGCGCACAATATCGCGAACCAGACGTGTGACCTGCGCTTTCAGATCTTCTTCGTCGAGCTTTTCCAGAAGCGAAAGATCAATCTCATCAATCAGTCGGGAATGAACGCGCAATTTGGCGTCCAGCAGATCAAACCCAGACTCAACTGGTTTTGATTCAGGTACCGGGTCCGGCTTATCGTCAATCTGCACAGAGACTTTTTCCGGATCGGTGGCCACCCATTCTTCGGATGGGTCTTCAACCTCTAGAACATCGCTTTTCGAACCGGAGAACAGAAACCGTCCCATCACGCCGCCTCTTTTTCTTTTTTGGCTTTCGCAGTGCCAGAGAGTTTGTCGATGATGCCAGTGATATCCTTGGCCATTTTCGCGCCCGGGTTCGCCATCGAGATCGGCATGCCCATATTCACTGCTGCCTGGGCCGCGTCCCAGTCAGAAGACACCGATGCCAGCGCCTTCCGGCCAAGCGCCGTTTCGGCTTTGTCGACCGAAATGGAGTGGCCGAACATGCGCTTTGCCATGCGGTTCAGAATGATGGTTGGCTCAAGCACATTCCGCGAAATGACTTCGAGATCCGCGCAAAGGTTCCGCGCAGCGCGCAAAGCCGGAACGGTGAGCTCGCTGACGACCAGAAACTTGTCTGCGCCCTGTGCCAGAGCCTCTGTCCAGGGTTGGCGCCAGCGCGGAATATCAACGACGATATAGTCGTACATTTCACAGGAGATTTCGAGCAGCCGAAGAATGACGTCCGGGCTGATCTTGGCCTTGAAGCGCGCGCCCCGCGGTGCCGCCAGAAGCTTCAGACCACTTTCATGCTCGCTGACAAACGCATCAAGCAGGGACGCATCAATCCGTTCAGGCGCCGCGCACATGACGGACACATCCAGACCCGGAGACAAATCCAGATAGGTTGCGAGGCTTCCGTCCTCAAAATTAAGGTCGATCAGACACACGCTTGGCGCGTTCTTGGTGCGTTTCATCAGCTGATAGGCAATCTCTATGGCTATCAGAGACGCCCCTGCCCCGCCAACGGCACCGGTTACGGCCCAGCACTGACCGTTCGTGTCTGTTTGCGGCTCCAACGCGGCTTCCATTTTTACGCGCAGCGCAAGCGACACAACCTCCATGGGCGCAGCATCGGTTGGCAGCGTGTGGGCGCGCGGATAACTGATCAACGAACGAAGATCAGTAACGTGGATATCCCCTACGGTAATGAAGGACGGCGCCCACGACATCGATTTCAGAGACTGAAACACTTCAGAGAGTCTCTGCTCTTCCGACGAAGCAATCACCACCACATCGGGCCTGAACTCCTGCAGGTCGTCTCGGGTGATTGTCTGACGCACGAAAGAATGAAACAGACGATCCGCATCGAAAGCGGTCGCCAAGGGGGTCTCCGGGTCCGGCGTAATGAGGAGCAGCCGGATAAGATGTGTCTGTCTGGTCTGGTTTGGTGTCATTATTTGAACGCGCCCTCTGACAAGTCCTGCCCCATCGCTGTTGCGCTGGTGGAAGGGAGCGAATTCAGTGCACCATTAAACGCTGAAAGCAGCGTGTAACTAAGGCCAACATTTTTAACCTTAAGAGTAACGATTGGTTGAAGCCCGCCCGGAGCACCAGACACTTCATTGAGCGACGACCGGTACTCAATATAGATGTTCTGCTCCTGAATTCCGGGCATCATGTCACACAGCCCGCGTCGGCTGACATTGGTCTGACTGGCGCATATGCCATCCCCGCCGGTGAGAATGCGGTTCATGGCTGTGGTATCATAATTACCGGAGGAGCATGTCCGCGTGGATCCGTCACAGCTGATGACATAGTCACCCACCGAGGTGCCGACAGAGCTCGAAACCAGAGATGACAGCTCTGACGGAACAGGCGCAGACATCGTTGCCAGACGCACGCCAGTCCGGACCGTGCGCTGCAGACTGTTCCACTGCCAGACAAAGATAGACAGCTCGACAATTGCAACGAGGATAAGAAGAACAATCGGCGCAAGCAGGCCGACTTCCACCATGGTCGCGCCTGATCGGTTCTGACGCCAGCGTTTCAGAAGGGTCATGAGAGCCCCCCGAAAATCCGCTCTTCATGACGCGCTTTCAGCGTGATCGCGCCGGTATTCATCATGCTGAGAAAACCCAGCCCCTTATAGGAGATGCTGCTTTCAAACCGGGCGATTTTCAGCCCGTCCCCGCCTCTCAGAACAAGCGACTGATCACCACCCGCATTCGGCACGTCTACGATATAAACAGAGACGTCAGATGCCGACCATCCCGCCACAACGGGATCATACCCGCTGGCGTTGTGTCCGGTGACGGCGACATTTTTTGCGGCCTGCTGGTCGTTGATCAGGTCCCGGCTGCGCGCCAGAAAACTGCCACCAGCGGCCAGGCCCGTCTCCATCTTGTGGAGCGTCAGCATCATCATTCCGGCGTCCGTGGCGGCCAGCCCCAGCGCGGCCAGAATTGGGAGGATGAGAGCCGTTTCAAGCGCGGCCATACCGGATTGGCAAAAACTGAATTTGCGAAGCCTGCGGATCATCGGACGACCCTCGCCGTCTCGACCGCAAGCTCGTCGGTCTCATTTGTCACCGGACCAATCATCTCGCCCCAGATTTGCATGTCGCTGGTGCTGCCGATCGGCTCGGTGATGAAGAATTGCCAGAATGCCTTGGCAGGAAGCGGCGGAGCCGAGGAGCCGTTTATGCCATATTGCTCGTCGAGTGCGAGACAATCCAGCACGGCGACCCGGACGACGCGCCGGTCCACACCCGCAGCTGTTCCTCCGGAATAGCAGGCAGGTTCACCATTTTCAGGGGTTGTCGACGCGCCATAGCCAACAGATCCCGGAATACGGTTGGTTTCGATTTCCCAGCGATAGACTTCATAGCGCGATGGAAGCTCCGGCGAGACCTTGCGAGTTGCGTAATTGATGGTGAAATTGGTTCCGTTGATCGTAACGGAGACCGGCGCGCCATGATTGACCTCCAGATAAGTCGGGAAGTCCCAGTCTCCATCACCCAAACGACCATCCGCATCCGTGCAGGTGCCAGTCAGATGGCAGGCATCGCGCGGCAATCCCATGGCGTTCGGGTCTGCAGATTCCTTGCAGGCTTTGCCGCTGACGCCACGGGTCACATTCTCCGCTGGCGCGTAGGCCGGATTGTTGGATTCTTTCTTGTAGCTGCCCTCATAGATGTCAAAGCGGGTATTGAAGCCATCGACGACAGACGCCACCGCACCGGTGCGCAGCTCCACCCCATCCTGTGAGACACAATTATTCGGCTTGGCCAGAGACATCGCGTCCTTCAAATCACTTGCACCTGACCCACCAACTTCCAGATATCCGAAGTTGCCCGGAAAATAGGTTGAATCCTTGCCGTTTCCCTTTTCCAGAAGGAGAACCTGACGACGCTGAAAACTGCGTGTTTTGCCAAGCGCAAACAAATTTCCGCCCGTGTCTTCGACAGGGTTGCACACGAACATCGGGGCCATATTGCAGACACCCCTGCTCGCACCCGCCACAGCCTTGGCTTCCAGTTCGATCGACAACACGCCTGAAACCATGTCGGTCGGCAGGAGCGTTGAAATCGTTTTCGGCGACACAGTGATTTCAACATAACGCGCATCCGCGCTTACTGAGGTATCGAAGTCCGAAGTGATATCTGCCGTGTCGGATGATGGAATGTCTTTCAGAAACCGAAGGTTAGCCACCGTGACGTCTGAGCTTCCGCCCTGCCCGAACCGCTGATCATTGTGGAGCAGATCATTGGCGGCCTGGCTTGCACGCGCGATCGCGTCTGGTTGTCGGTCCAGCTCGAAGGCTGCGGCTCTGGCATAAGAATCCGCTGCGAGCTGCAGGTCGTTCTCCAGCGCATAAATCCGGCCAATATCAATCGCCAGCGCCGCAACGCTCACCAGAGCCGGCGTTATCAGCGCAAACCAGGTGAGCATTCCGCCTCTGCGATCATTCAGCCAATTATTCCAGGACGCGACTTTGTCAGACATGAATTATTCCGCAGAATATTGCTGCAGATTGCGAGAGACATCCCCGAGCAGAAACAGTTCGGCTTCTGACGGCTTCTGAACATCCGGAAGCACCTCTTTCTCAGCTGAAATCTGTTCGGCAGCATTGATCAGAACAGGAGTCACAAGGATGATCAGCTCAGTCTCACGCTCGCGGAAACGCGTGGATCGAAACAGGGAGCCAATAATCGGGACATCTCCGATGAAAGGTGTCTGTACAACGTTGTTGTCATAGCTGTTTTGAAGCAATCCGGCGATCGCAAAAGTCTGCCCGCTGGTCAGCTCAACATTTGTGTCGGCCTTGCGCACGATCAGAGAGGGAATTTCAAATCCGGACAGGCGGATAGAATTTCGCTGATCGACCTGACTGACTTCCGGCTTAACTTTCAGATTCACTCGGTCTTTCGACAGCACCTCAGGCTCGAAATCGAGGCTTACACCAAACTCACGAAATTCAATCGTGATGCGATTGTCTTCAGCTGCGATCGGCACAGGAAACTCACCACCCGCAAGGAAGGAGGCTGGCTGGCCGGATGTCGCGACAAGATTCGGCTCCGCGAGCGTCCGAATGGTGCCCTTTTCTTCAAGTGCCTGGATCAGCACATCGAGTGTGGTCCGGTCAGACCCACCATAGATAATGCCATTGGTGTTCGGCGCAAGACCAGACACCAGCGCAGCGGGAGACGAGAACGCAAAGTCGCCCGCACGAGCAATGAAATTGCCGAGCCCCAATTGCTTGATGTCATCGCGGCTGGCTTCAAGAAAGCGAACCTTAAGCGCCACCTGACGTGGGCTTTTCACCGTGAGCGCATTGATCACCTTGTCGGGCGCGTAGCTTTCCACGACATTGATGACACGCTCCTCAATCGTCGTGTCTTCAATCTCACCTTCAATGTAGATCTTCTCGGCGACACGGCGCAGCTTAAACTCATGTTCCGGAAACAGGGCCTTCAGATCCGCCTCAATACTGTCGAGGTCCTGTGTGACTTCGACATTGATCATCTTCACCAGAGTGCCGTCTTCATAGACGATGACATTTGTCCGGCCGACGCTTTTGCCACGGATCAGCAATTGCCGGTCACTCATCGGCGTGACTTCGACGACTTCATCATCAGAAACCGCAACTTTGTTGAATGAAACATTGCTGAAGACGGGCTCTGAGCGGCCGACAGCGAGTGCGAGCTCGCTCTGATGAGCCTCTGGCAAATGCTGAATGGTTTGGACTGAGACGAGGTCTGCCGGAGCATTTTGCGCCGAAGCGGTAGCGGTAACAACCGAAGCAAGAATTGCAGAAAAAACTATACAGCGCATCTGATCAGCTCCGTGGGACATTAAAGGCAAGCGTCTGCGCTGGCGTGAGCACATCGACTCGGGCCGGGCCATTGCTTGTATTGCGAGGCTGCGTCCGCGTAACAGGTTTGGGAGATGTTGAAGGCGCTATGGGGGCGGTCGACAGGCGCTCGGCTTTGAACTCTTTTATTTCCCGGTCCTCAATACCCCTGAGAACGAAGGCTAACGTACCGGTCTGGGCAGCTAGCGATAGCTTCTGCGCATCCGTCACGGACACTGCGATCGTCGCGGTCTGGAAAACAGACGGGTCTTCATTTGCCAGATCATCATTCAGATCGAGACCCAGAACCTCGACATCCTGCAACAGAACCTCGGTTATCAGAACCTGTTGTTTGCTGTCCGGCGTCTGATCCCATGTGAACAACACGTCGATCCGGTCTCCCGGTAACACAAACCCACCGACACCGGTCACATCCGTCATACGGAGCGTGAATGCGCGATAGCCTGGCTCGAGGCGCGCCGCCAGCGTTGGCCGAACACCTGCATCGGTGAGCGCGGACTCGACAATCGCCTGACCGGGCGAAATTGGCAGAAGAGCGCGTCGAACAGCAAACTCGGTTGAACCAACCTCATCGAGCGTCATAAAGGCGTCTTCAGGAATGGAGCTCACCGGCCAATCTTCAACTCCCAGACGCTCAACATCGATGGCACCACCTCTCGGAATGGCGCGACGTGCAACAACGACTGAACGGGTTTCAGGTTCGGCTTTTTCTGAGATCAGCTCCGCCGAGGTCGCATCTGCCTGAGAGGGTTGAAGCCACCCCCTGGCAGCGATCAAAGCAGTGATGCCGATCGCGATCGACGCGACGAGAGTTATTGCGGGTGAGATACGCATTTACAGCCCCTGCTGATATTTCAACAGAAACTGTATAGTCACGAGGAGATAAGATTCTTTTCAAGTGATCCTGAAATGTCTTACCGGCTAGTTAACTCGTGATTAGCCATAGTCCGGATTGTGACCCTATATAGCTGACATACTGATCATGTTCACTTTTTTCGACCTGTCGATGTATTTCATCTCAACTCAACTAATTCGTAGTCGGATCATTTTCAGCGATCAGTTTGGTTCCGAGGTTCAAATGTTTTTGACCGGTGATTTCGAACAAAGCCGAATATCCTGGCGTCATCTCGTTGCCGCTTAATTCCAGGGCGCCTGCTTTTTCAGGGGACATGAGCCACTCAGACAGACCGATTAGGCCTGTGTCACGTGTCCCGGCAATGGACCAAATCGTCGTTCCAGCAGGCCCTTCATAGACAGAAAAAATGGCATAGTCTCGGTAAACTGTCTCACCGGGAGCGCTCAGAAAGGCCTCGCTGACATAAAGCTCATCCGTCTCGGTATCCACAATTTCGTCATACGTATCGCCAAGTCTGAAGCGGCCGTCTCTAAGGATTTGCTGTTCAAGCGATCCGAGTCCGCTGGTAAGACCGATATACAATATATCGCAACATTTCATGGTTTCGGGATCGAGTTGAGACGCTTGTACAATCCGCTTCCGCTTCAAACTGATGAGCGGCGACAGATCATCCATAGCAAAGGCAGAAGAGACTGGAAGGTATTCAAGAGATATATCATTATAACGATCAATAAGGTCAGGTTCTGCCTGCAGCCGCGCTCTCAGATCGTCGGCCGAGTTGATCTCAAAATCCCGGATCAGGCGCTGAAGAAACAAACCATCTTCGAACTCACCAAAAATGTAATAATCGCCCAGCACCACAGCGAGTTCACGATCACTTTCGATTAGCTCGGTCCAGACGTCCGGAATTTTCTGGGCCGCGCCAAAAGTCTGGTTGAGAAGCATGAAAACAAGCCAGCCGGCAAGATTCAGTACTGCGAGACCGGCCAGTATTTTTGCCCAAAGCGCTGGCTGCCATTTGTATTTGGGTGTTGTTTCAACGGTCTGGGTCTGAGTGTTTTCTCTGTTCATGGCCCCGTCGGAGAGCACGAACTGGTAATCGCCACGGGGTAATTTGAGCTGGGTTTGGGCAAGTTCTGGATTGCGAAGATAATAGTCTTCGAGCCTCTTCCTGAGGCGGTGGATATAAACCCGAACACTGGAATCATCACCGTCAGCAACGATCTCACGTTCAAATACAACAGCCGCGATCTCTGCTTCTTTCGGCGGTGCGCCCGCAAGTGTCCGCTCAACGAGATAATCGAACAAGTCGAGCAATCGACCAGATTCTGCGGGTACGCCTTCGGACTTGAGGCGCAGGGCTTCCTGTTTTATCAGAGCGGCTTCAGTCTCGTTCACGGTCTCTCAGATCTTTACATGCCTGGGCAGGATATGTGCGTTTGTATGAAGGATATGACCTGCAGACCAGAGCATTGCGGGCTTTTCGGATAATTTCCTTGTCGAACCACCAATTGCGAAACACACCTCAGCGCTATAGCCATCAGTTTCCACTTGAAGCACACGTTTTTGTGCAGCCGTCAAAAAAAGCGAAACCTCGCATGATGCAAGCGCTTGCAGCTTTCATTAAGTCGTGCAATTCACGCGTATGACTTATGCCCGAAACGACTTTGACCCCGAACTCGCTGAAGATTTTGACAGTCCTCATCGAGAATATGAGCGGCTTCGCAATGAATGTCCCGTGGCTTATACGAAAGAACTCGGAGGATTCTGGGCGCTATCCCGATATGAGGACGTGAAGGCCGCTGCCTCTGACTTTGCCAGATTTACAACAGGCGTTCAGAACGTCGTTCCCAAAGTCGCTTTCACAGGTCGTCGTCCACCGCTCCACCTCGACCCACCGGAACACACCGCCTATCGTCGGGCGCTGAACCCGCTCCTGAAGCCGGAACACGCCGATGCGCTGGAAGATAAGACCCGCGAATATGCTTCGGGTTTGCTCGCGCCGATGATTGACGCCGGAGGAGGTGACATCTGTGTCGATTTTTCATCCTTTTTACCGGTCCAGGTGTTCGGTGAATGGATGAAATTGCCGGAAGAATGGCTCGACACGCTGCATGAAGCGGGGCGAGCCTTTGTGCTCTCCGTTCACATGAATGAGCCGGAGACCATGAAGTCCACTAGTCTTAGACTGTATGACATGGCCCGCAACTTGATTGCGCTCCGCAAAGACAAGCCACTCGACCCGGCGACAGACCCGACAAGCGCCCTGCTCGCGGCCCGGCAGAATGGCGAACCACTGCCTGAGGATATGATTGTCGGGACGGTCCGTCAGGTGCTCGTGGTCGGTATTGTTGCGCCGCTGGTGATGGTCGGAAGCGTGTCGGTTCACCTGTCGCGCCATAAAGATTTGCAAGACCAGCTCAGAGCCTCTCCGGAACTCATCCCGGATGCCGTAGAGGAGTTTCTGCGCCTCTATTCGCCGTATCGTGGCTTCGCCCGAACTCCGACAGAGGATGTTGAAATCCAAGGGTGCCCGATCAAGAAAGATGAGGCCATAGCGTTGCTCTATTGCTCTGCAAACCGGGATGCGTCGGTCTTCCCGTCGCCAAACGAGTTTGTTCTCAATCGCGCAAACATTTCAGACAGTTTGGCTTTTGGTCGAGGGCCGCATAATTGCCCCGGGCTGCACATCGCGCGGATGGAACTGAAAGTCGCCCTTGCAGAGCTTCTGAAGGCGACGCCAAACGGATTTGAGGTCTCCGGCCAGATAAAAATGAGCCGCTGGCCGGAAATCGGACCAATCTCCGTTCCGCTCAGATTTCTTTGACCAAAAGCCGACACTGACCAGTCCTCAGGCCTTTTTGGCGCGCAAACCCTCGAAAATCACTGTCCCATCGGCTGTGAGCTGACTGATACAGCCCTATCTGGACAGATGACCCTTACGGGTCAGCGCTTCTTTCCAAACACAGCGCCGGTATGATGCTTCTCAACAATACCGAGCGCGTCAGCAAAAGTGAGGGCCGTGATATCTTTGAAATGGATTGGTTTTCCAGTTCGTTCTGCGCTGATAGCTCGGAAGATCAATTCGCCGAAATGTTGAACCAGATCCTCTGTTTCATGAGGGCCATTCGGCGAATACCAGGTCGAGATACTACACATCTGGATGAACGCCAGTCGCGCCAGCCTCGGCTCTTCAATCTTGAACACGCCGTCATTGATGCCCGCATCAAAAACACCATCCCAGACGTAACTATACTTATCGCGTACCTTCAGAATGATGTCTTTTTCCGCCTTGGGAAGTGGGCGCCATCCGTGCTCAATGACCTTTGCCAATTGCCGGTTCCGGCAATGCATAATGATATGCGCAGAAATCAGACCAGCCAGTTTGTCCTCCGGCGTCACCCCAGCCGCTTCAGCATCGCGGGCACTCGCAAGATAGCGATCCATGCCGTCTGACATGATTTCATAAACGAGCTGATATTTAGATGGCGCATAATGATAGAGTAGAGACGTCGGAACGTTCGCCTTCGCGCCAATGTCCCGGATACTCGTCGGCTCAACGCCTTTGACCGCAAACAAGCCGAGCGCTGCAACTTTGATGCGCTCATAGGTCTTGTTATCGCCTCGATCCTGCTTGGCCTTCCCCTTACGTGGAGTGGTCGCGCCCTTTTTCTTGGGCTGGGTATCGACTTCTGTTTTTTTGCCTGACTCTGCCATCCGATCTTCCAGTTAATTGTGCCGCTTTTTACAAAGCAGAATTGCGGGAGGCATAGATCGGTCAGCGTAGGTACTCAATGGCTGAAACGCTGTGGCCACACAAAAAAAACACTGTTTGCGCAGCGACTAATCAGTCCTTCAACCGAACGATTTTAACGTATGATATATCGATCGATCAGTCTATAATGCATACTTCTGGTTAATAATTCAATGAGGGAGGAAGACATGGCGGAGAAATCAGGCCCCTTGTCGGGAACAATCGTGATTGACGTAACGGCCGGTCTGGCAGGTCCGTATGGGACTTTTCTGCTGCCCAGCATGGGCGCACACGCGTCATCAGGATTGAAATGCCCGGCCCTGACGATGACATTCCGCTGAACCGTAATACACCGCCCTTCCTGGGAAAAGACGGTATCAGCATGCTGCGAAAACATGAAGATGATATTAGACTGCCGTCATATCAGCGACTTAGAGGCATTGAGAGCATCACTCTCGACCTCAAGAAACCGGAAAGTCTGAAAGTCTTTCTCGATCTGGTTCAGAAGGCTGAAATTCTGTTCGAAAACCGGGCGCGCGGCGGCATGTCTCGCCTTGGCGCAGGATATGAGGATATTCAAAAGCTAAATCCATCCATCGTCTTTCGGGTCACGAGACACCCGTTTCCAGGACAGTTCACCCTAGTGATACCGCACAGATTCAGTACACTTCTGGCACGACGGGTTTCCCCAAGGGCGCGCTCCTGCATCACAACGGCCTGGTAAGAAATGCCATTGAGACCACGGCCCGTGTCGGGATGGATGAGACAACATCATACGTTCATCACATGCCATTGTTTCACACCATTGGTTGCCCCGGCTTTTGATCCGGTGATGATCGCGAACGTCATCGCGCGAGAACGCACTGACTTTGTTTCGGGCGTTCCAACAATGCTCACAGCGTTGATTGCCGAATTCGAACGAACCAATCACGATGTATCATTCGTTCGTCACATGATTTCGGGTGGCGCGATGGTCTCCCCACAATTGTGTCGCAAGGCCCGCGATGTTTTCGGCGCCACTGTGCAGATCGCTTACGGCCTGACGGAAACGTCGCCAGCCATTTCACAGACCTGGTCCGATGACAGCCCGACAGATCTGACCGATACAATCGGGCAACCTGTTCCCTTTATCGAAGTATCTATCCGGGATGTCGACACCGATGCCGTTCTGCCCGTGGGACAACAAGGAGAGGTTTGTTGTCGCGGATACAATGTCATGACCGGCTTTAACAACAATCCTGAGGCAACGGCCGAAACTATCGGTCCGGATGGCTGGCTACACACTGGTGATCTCGGCACGATGGATGCGCGCGGCTATTTGCGCATCACCGGCCGCAAGAAAGAGATGATCATTCGCGGCGGCGAAAACCTTTTCCCCGTTGAAATCGAAAACGCGGTTCTGGAACATCCCTCCATTCACGAATGCGCCGTTGTCGGTGTGCCCGACCCACAATTCGGAGAAAAAGTCGCCTGTTTTCTGACGAGCAGAACTGATCAACGTCCCAGCGCCGATGACCTGAAAACCTTCATACGCAGCCAATTATCTCCCCAGAAGTCTCCGAGCTATTGGATCTGGGTCGACGAATGGCCGATGACTGGATCCGGAAAAATTCAGAAGTTCCAGCTTCGCGATCAGTTCATAGAGGGAAAATTTGACGATCAGATTGCCCCTAAATCCCCCGCGCCAGCACTGAAGAGTGGGGTCACATGAATCTACAACTTTCCGAAAATGACCTCGCCTTTCGAGATGAGGTGAGATCATTTTTGAGACAAAATCTCACAGAGACGCTTCGACGGGCCGGGCAGCTGGCCACGAGTTTATTCTGTGACCCGAAATACAGCCTGGAATGGCAGAGAATTCTACACAATAAGGGGTGGGTCGCGCCCAGCTGGCCAGTCGAATATGGTGGCCCCGGCTGGAATGAAGTCAAACGTTACATTTTTGAACCGAATGTGCCCGCGCGCATGCACCGCTACTCGCCCCGATGAGCATCAACATGGTGGGCCCCTGCATCATCAAGTTTGGCACGGCCGAGCCGAAAGCCTATTATCTTCCGCGCATATTATCCGGTGAAGACTATTGGTGTCAGGGCTATTCAGAACCCGAAGCGGGATCAGATCTGGCGAGCCTCAGCATGAAGTGTGTGCGAGATGGAACGGATTTCATCCTCAACGGATCGAAAATCTGGACCACACATGCGCACTTCGCCAATCGCATGTTTTGTCTCGTCCGAACCCGCTTCGAAGGCAAGCCGCAAACGGGCATTTCATTCCTGCTGTTTGAAATGGATATGCCGGGTATTTCAGTCGAACCTATATTGTCGGCTTCAGGGGAGCATGAAGTTAATCAGGTTTTCTTTGAGAATGTCCGTATCCCTCAAACCGCACTCCTGGGAGACGAGAATAAAGGATGGACCGTTGCAAAACATCTGCTCGAGCTCGAACGCGGATCAGGCTCATCCGTGGGGCTCGAGGTGAAGCTCGATTATCTCAAATGTCTGTGCAAGTCTTTCGTTGATATCGATCCTGCACTGGGTCAGCGAATCTCAAAAGCCGAGATCGAACTCGAAGCGATCAAGTTCACCGAATTGCGCGTCCTGTCAGACATTTCAGTGGGCGCGTCCCCTGGCCCGGCTGCCCCTTTGTTGAAAATACAACGGACGGAAATCACTCAAAAGCTCGACGAACTGGCCATGAATATCGCAGGCCAGCTCACCGCTCCAAAACAACCTGAAGCCTTGTCACCATCCTGGAACGCCCCCGCCATCGGACCGCCAGACATGCTGGTTATTTTCCCGAGTTATCTCAACAATCGTGCGGCGACGATCTATGGCGGATCGAACGAGATTCAGAGAAACATCATGGCGAAAACTGTCCTCGGACTTTGAGGAAACCCATCCCAGCTCATCAAAAACACTCTCATCTTTAAATTATGGCTTTATTTGTGACGCCCAGGGGGATAGCAACGACCTGATTTACTTGGGGAGATTTCCGCTGGTGAGCGCCAATAAGCTCATCAAAAACGGAAACCAACAGAAACAGGAGAACCCGAATGAGTGTTGTCTCGACCTATAAGGATGGCGAAGTCCTCGTAATCGTTTCCGACAATCCACCAGTCAATGCGCTGGGCCAGGCTGTCCGCGCTGGCCTCAAAGCCGGAATCGAAGAAGCCCTGTCTGACGACAGTGTCAAAGCGGTCGTGATCCGCTGCGAAGGCCGCACTTTCCATGCTGGCGCAGACATCACCGAGTTCGGCAAGCCACCGGTGGGTCCGTCTCTTCCGGAAGTCATTGAGCAGATCGAAGCCTGCAGCAAACCTGTCGTCGCGGCCATTCACGGCACAGCTTTGGGTGGCGGCCTCGAAGTCGCTCTTGGCGCGCATTACCGCGTCGCCGTTCCAAGTGCGAAAGTCGGCCTGCCGGAAGTCAATCTCGGTATTCTGCCAGGCGCTGGCGGCACTCAGCGCCTTCCCCGTGTTGTTGGCGTTGCCGAAGCCCTGCCAATGATTGTGACTGGTAAGCCGATCAATATGAAGAAGGCTGAGAGCATTGGCCTGGTCGACAAAATCGTTGACGAGGGCTCTCTCGAAGCCGAAGCGATCGCCTTCGCCAAATCTGTAGTCGGCACAACCGACCTTCCACGCTCCGGCCAGCGCACGGACAAGATTAAAGACGCGGTTGCAGACCCAAGCGTGTTCTCAAACTTCATGGAAAAAAATGGCCGCAAAATGCGCGGCTATGAAGCGCCAATCGCTTGCGTTGAAGCTGTGAAAGCTGCCGTCGAACTGCCGCTTGAAGAAGGCCTCAAGAAAGAGCGCGAGCTGTTCATGAAGCTTGTCTCTGGCACTCAGTCCGCTGCGCTGCGCCATGCCTTCTTTGCTGAACGGGCTGCTGCGAAAGTCGACGACATTCCAAAAGACACCCCGCTGATCGACATCAAAAAGGTCGGCATTCTGGGCGCCGGCACAATGGGTGGCGGCATCGCCATGAACTTCCTGTCTGCCGGCATCCCCGTCACCATTCTGGAGCGCGAAGAAGCTGCGCTTGAGCGCGGCGTCGGCATTATCCGCAAAAACTACGAGAACACAGCCAAGCGCGGCCGTATGACCGAAGAGCAGGTCGAGAAAGCCATGTCGCTTCTCACGCCAACGCTTGAACTGAACGATCTTGCAGACTGTGATCTTGTGATTGAAGCCGTCTTCGAACTCATGTCGATCAAGAAAGACGTCTTCGGCAATCTCGACAAGACCGTGAAGAAAGGTGCGATCCTCGCGTCAAACACCTCATACCTGAACGTCGATGAGATTGCCGCCTGTACCTCACGTCCTGAAGATGTGATTGGTCTCCACTTCTTCTCACCTGCCAACATCATGAAACTGCTTGAAGTTGTTCGCGGCGAGAAAACCTCCGACACGGTTCTGGCCACTTCCATGGCTCTGGCCAAGAAGATCGGCAAAGTCGCTGTTGTGTCCGGCGTTTGCCATGGCTTTATCGGCAACCGGATCCTCGCAAAGCGTCAGGAACAGGCGCAGCAGATGATCCTGGAAGGCGCAAAGCCGTGGGATATCGACCGGGTTCTCACTGAATTTGGTCTACCTATGGGCCCGTTCCAGATGGCTGACCTTGCCGGTCTCGACATTGGCTGGGATCCGGAGAAAACCTCGTCTTCCACCGTGCGTGAAGTTCTGTGTGAGATGGGCCGTCGCGGTCAGAAAACCGGCAAAGGTTTCTATGATTATGACGAAGCCCGTCGTGGCTCTCCATCTCCGGAAACCGAGAAAGTCATTGCTGACTTCATCGCCAAATCCGGCAAAGAGCCACGTCAGATTGATGATCAGGAAATTCTGGAGCGCTGCCTCTATCCGATGGTCAATGAAGGTGCCAAAATTCTCGAAGAAGGCATGGCGCAACGTGCCTCTGACGTGGATGTGGTCTGGATGAACGGCTATGGCTGGCCGCCTTACACAGGTGGTCCAATGTTCTGGGCCGATACTGTTGGCCTCAAAGAGATCCTCGCTGGCCTCGAAAAGCATCAGGACAAATTCGGCGACAGCGTCACGATTTCTCCACTGCTTCGTGAGAAAGCGGAAAAAGGCGAGACCTTTAACTAAGGTCTCCCGTCAGCTCCCAATTGAAAAAGGCTCGCTCTGGCGGGCCTTTTTTGTGCCCGACACCTGGAACACATTCTCTCAAAGCTTACACATTTAGTTGGTTTTGACTTGAGAGGCGTAAGCGCTATTTTCTGACACTGTATAGGAAAACCTGACGATCAACGTCAGGCCGGATACAACGAGGTCAGACTATGGCTGTTTACCGCCCGCCACACATTCCTTCCTCCGAGATTACGCCGAAAAAGCATTGGCTGAACCGGCGACAAATCATCGCCTCCGCCGGGCTCGCCGGAGCCGGATTGCTTGCACCGGGCGTCTTCGCTGAAACGCTGAACACCGTCGAAACGGACTATACCGTCAAAGACGATCTGACGCCCAAATCCGATGTCACCAGTTACAATAATTTCTACGAATTTGGCCTCCAGAAGTCTGACCCGAAATCGAAATCCGGCGACTTTAACCCGCGGCCCTGGACCGTAGAAATCGACGGCCTTGTAAGCAAGCCGACAACCGTTTCCATCGAAGATCTGCTTGCCAGTCAGACCATAGAGGAGCGCATCTATCGCATGCGCTGTGTTGAAGCCTGGTCGATGGTCATCCCATGGAATGGCTTCCCACTTTCTGCACTTCTCAAAATGGCTGAGCCGCTTGGAAGTGCGAAATATGTTGCCTTTGAAACGGTGGTTCGGCCCGATGAGATGCCCGGTCAGCGCGGCTTTTTCCAGTCCCTCGACTGGCCTTACGTGGAAGGTCTGCGCCTCGATGAGGCCATGCACCCGCTGACACTGATGGCCGTCGGGCTTTATGGCGAAACGCTTCCCAATCAGAATGGCGCGCCACTACGGCTTGTCGTGCCGTGGAAGTATGGCTTCAAAGGCATCAAATCCATTGTGAAAATCACCCTCACCGAAACCCAGCCAAAGAATACCTGGAATCTTCAGGCACCGAACGAATATGGCTTTTATGCCAATGTGAACCCGAATGTGGACCACCCGCGCTGGAGTCAGAAAAGCGAGCGCATTATTGGCGCGTCGACGGGCGGCTTTTTTGGCGGTAGCGGACGAAAAGATACGCTGATGTTTAACGGCTATGCCGATGAAGTGGCGGGCCTGTATGCCGGCATGGACCTGAAGCGAAACTTCTGATCCGGTCATGTCAAGCAAACCCTCACAGCTCAAACGGCAATTGCCGGTCTGGGGCCTCTACATCATTGGCTTTATTCCGGCGATCTGGGGCTTCTATCTCGGCGCGACGGATCAGATGGGCACAGATCCCGTCAAAGCCTTTGAGCATTATCTTGGCTTCTGGGCGATCCGCTTTCTGCTCCTGACTCTCGTCATCACACCTCTGCGTGAACTGTTCAGGATCAATCTGATCAGATACCGGCGTGCGCTGGGCCTGCTGACCTTCTGGTATGTCCTCTTTCACTTCATTGTCTATCTGACGCTGGATCAGGCACTCAGAATGCCCGAAATCATCAGCGACATCACCAAACGACCCTTCATCATTTTCGGAATGCTGGCGCTGATCCTCCTGATCCCGCTCGCCCTCACCTCATTCAATTGGGCAATCCGCAAGCTTCGCAAGAATTGGAAACGGCTTCATGGTCTGGTCTATACCGTCGCCATTTTAGGAATGATCCACATGATCATGGGCACGAAGGTGCTGTCCGCAGAACAAATGCTCTACGTCGCGCTGTTTGTTCTGCTTTTGGGATATCGGGCGGTCGTTTGGCTGAAGCGACGAACGGCGTGAGGACCAGGAGCGGACCTCTGCAACATTTCCGGATGCAAGTGTATCGCCGCAGAGAGATCTCTGGGCGTCTATTGTGTATTTGCTCGGGCTCGATTTTCGCCTGCGGCTCGTTCGTCAGAAGATCGATTCACTGGATCGATCTTTAGTCTTCCGAACCCATGCGGCTTTGCGGTCGCTTGTGAGCATATTTATCTGATCTCACGCCCGTTCGCTACGCTCACGGCTCCGATGAGGCGGGCTCTCGCCCGTCGCCCGGTCGGGCTCTCAGGAGCATAACTCCGGCAATCTGCGCCTGCGCGTTGATTGTGACGCTGTGAATGGAGGGCGGTGTCATCCCGGATGCGTTGCATAACGGAGTTGTGCAATGCTGATCCGGGACCTTGTGTGAGAGGGCTCGAAGAAGGTCC
>NZLU01000014.1 GCA_002692725.1 Ponticaulis sp.
GTCTTGCCGATAAAGATCGGCCAGACACGGCAGACAGCGATGAGACGCCCGTCCAGCAGCCCCACACGTGTAATCTCTGGCAGCGAGCTTGAATACTCACGCACCCGCTCAGCGGTTTTGGCAAAGTGGCCCGGCCCGAAGGTCGCATCAAAGAGTCGTTCAATGGCCCGGCCATGGGCTTTCGGCGTTTCACACACATATTCGATCATCGCGCGCGTCTAGAACCCATTGGTCTCACACTCAAGCCCTGACTGACTTAGCGAGATGACTTTCTTTCGCGGGGCGGCCTGCTAAAACTCGGTTTCAAATCAATGAGGGAGAGAAAAAATGGGCCTTCTGGACGGCAAGACAATTCTTATCACTGGCGGTGGCAATGGCATCGGCAAGGCGACAGCGCTTATGGCCGGGCAAATGGGCGCGAATGTCGTGGTGAACGACCTTGGTGGCACGCTGACCGGCGATGACGCAGGCGATGCAGGCCCGGCCGAAGCCGTTGCTGCAGAGATCCGCGCGGCGGGTGGCTCGGCCATATCAAACTCTGACAGCGTCACCGATTATGAAGCGGTTCAGGAAATGATCGAAACCGCGAAAAAGGAATTCGGCGGGCTCGATTCGGTGATCAATCCGGCGGGCATTCTTCGCGATAAAATGTTCCACAAAATGAGCGAGGATGACTGGGACGCGGTGATCGCGGTCCACCTTCGCGGCTCGTTCAATGTCGCCCGCGCGTCGGTCGAATATTTCCGCGACAAAGAAGCCGGAAACTATGTCTTCTTCACTTCAACAACCGGCCTGATCGGCAATATCGGTCAGGCGAACTATGCCGCGGCGAAGCTCGGTATTGTGGGCCTGTCCCGCATTATGGCCATGGAAGGTGCGCGCAAGAATATCCGTTCCAACGTCATCGCGCCTTTTGCCTGGACACGGATGATTGCGTCTATCCCGTTGACAGATGAAGCCAGCCGTATCCGCGTCGAGCGGATGAAGAACGCCATGCGCCCGGAGCAGGTTTCTAACCTCTCCCTCGCCCTCTGTGCTGACAGCTGTGACACGTCCGGTCAGATCTTCTCGGTTCGCGGCAATGAGATCATTCTCTTCAGCCAGCCGCGCCCGGTGAAAACCATGGCAAACCTCACCGGTTGGACGCCCGAGAGCATTCTTGACACATGTCTTCCGGCGATGAGTTCGGATATGGAAGACTTGGGTCCCACGACCAGCGTCTTCCCATACGACCCGGTCTAGGGGGCAGACAAACAGGAGCGCAGTGAGATGTTCGAAACCATCAACAGAGACCTAATTCTCTGGCCGGTTGCGGCACATCTCGCCATCCTGTTCTTTCTATATTGCTGGCTTTCGGTCGTGCGCAAATGGAAGCGCGACGGAAAGCCGGTTGAGGCGCTGGAGGCCCGCATCAGCGCCAATCTCCGCAACCAGTTCGAAGCGCCGATTCTGTTCTACGCGCTGGTCGCCATGCTCTGGGCGGAAGATCTCGTCAACTGGGCTTATGTCGCGCTCGGCGGTGTCTTCATCGCCGGACGCATCTGGCATCTGCTCGTCGCAACGCTCTCCTCGAATATTATCCGGAGAGGCCTTGTCTTCACGGTGAACTGGCTGGCGATTTACGCCATGTGGGCGCTGTTCCTGCTCCCGCGCCTCTTTTAGCGCGGGGCGCGTTTCGCGAGAATACGCTGCAGGGTGCGACGGTGCATGTTCAGTCGACGCGCGGTCTCAGAGACATTGTGATTGCAGAGCTCATAAACGCGCTGGATATGCTCCCAGCGAACCCGGTCGGCTGACATCGGGTTTTCTGGCGGCTCAGGGGCTTCATCCTTCGCGGCAACCAAAGCCTTGATGATGTCTTCAACGTCTGCAGGCTTGGAGAGATAATCCACCGCGCCTGCTTTCACCGCGGCAACAGCCGTTGCAAGTGCGCCATAGCCGGTCAGCATGATCGCGCGGGCATCTTCGCGCGACTGGTGCAGGACTTCCACAACCTCAAGGCCGGACCCGTCTTCAAGGCGAAGATCAAGCACTGCGAAGGCCGGAGGATTGAGCCGTGCAATATCCTTGGCCTCGGCGACTGTGCCAACAGCTGAAACTGTAAAGCCGCGTCGGGTCAGTGCCTGCGCCATGCGGGTTCGAAACGGTGCATCGTCATCCAGAACCAGCATGGTGCGGTCTGTCAGTTCTTCCAGGGCCTTATGGATGTCGATGTCAGCGCTCATATTCTTTCACCTGTCAGTCCTGAACCGTTTCCGGCTCTGTATCACTTAGCCCTGCATCATGCGCGGACCAGCTTTTATCTGCTTCCAGCGCCGTGCGAGGCCATCTCAGACGCACGACGGCACCGGACTCCGGATCGGGTTGGTTGAAGGTTGCAACTTCGCCGCCACTCTGTTCGATCAGAGTCTTGGCGATAAAGAACCCCAGTCCCATATCTCCGCCGCCAGCGTGTTTCTGGCTTCTTTCCGAAATATAAGGCTCGCCCAACTTAGGCAAGACAGACGCGGAAAAACCGGGCCCGTCATCCGAAACTGTGATCGTGATAACCCCGTCGCTCCAGACGGCATCCACGGTGACGTAAGAGTCTGCAAACGAGACAGCATTCTCGATATAGGCGCCGAGCGCGTGAAGGATTTCCGGTGAGCGGCGCAGCATAGGCGTCGACTGATCTGTCGCCGTGGCGTGCGCATAGGTACGCACTTCGACCAGCTTCTCCCTGCCCTTGTGCGGACGCGCGGCCTCTTCCACCAGGGCATTGAGCGGCATACGGGCGTGAAGCATGTCACCGGCTTCGCGTTCCTGTGCCAGACGTCGCAAGATAGACCGGCACCTGTCGGCCTGCTCCGCGAGCAGAATAGCGTCAGCCTTTTGCGGGCTGTCATCATCCAGATCCGCCGCCATTTCCCTTGCAACCAGATGGATCGTGGCAAGCGGAGTGCCCAGCTCATGCGCCGTTGCTGCCGCCAGTGCCCCAAGCGCGGAAAGCTTTTGTTCCCGCGCGATCACCACTTGGGCGGCATCCAGCGCACGGACAAGGCGTTCCTCATCGCGCGTCACACGGATGGAGGAGATCGAGAAGAACGCCACGCCGATCGCGACCGCACAGAACTGGCCGATCTGCAATAACTCAGGCGTCTCCCACACCTCGCCCGGGGGTGATGGCAATGGCAGATGCAGGATGGACATGGCCGCGGTACAGACAAGCGCCAGTAAGGCGAGGCTGACCGCTATCCGGGAATCAAGGCTGACGGATGCGAGGGTCACGGGCGCCATCACCATGAGAACGAACGGATTTTCCAGCCCGCCCGTCACTGCAATCAGGAAAGAGACCTGCAGAATATCGAAGGCAAATTGCGCGATGGCTTCAGGCGTGGAGGCGAGTCGCTGGCTTGGCAGGGCCAGCATCAGGAACACATTCAGCCAGGATGAGACCGCGATCGCGCCAAGGCAAAGACCCAGCGGCAGCTCAAACCCCAGACCGAAATAGACGAACAGAACTGAGATCGCCTGTCCGGCAATAGCCAGCCAGCGAGTCGCGACAAAGGTGCGCACCCGCAGCCGGCCAAACGCCGAGCCAACGCCGCCAAGCCCTTCTTTCGGAAGGGAAAACAGTGTCTCATGATGATCGAGCCGATCTGGCATACCCACCCTTGCCTGTTCCAAACAGCCTGCTTCTGTCCTATCTGATCGGTAAGATCACGACCAGTCCATGCCGCAGGAAATCCTTCATGTTGAAACGCGCATTTATTTCTTCCCTGGCTCTGCTTGCCGCATGTGGCCAGCAGGAGCCGACGGGGATTGCTTCCTCCTCCGGCGTTCAGGAGACCTGCTATAGCCGGGGGGAGCTCGACTGGGGCGGTCCGTTCACTCTGGTTGATCAGGACGGCAACACGGTCACGCAGGATGACTATAAGGGTCGTTACACCCTGATGTTCTTCGGTTTTACCTCATGCCCCGACGCCTGCCCGATCATTATGGAACGCATGATCTATGCCTTTGATTCCCTGCCGGAAAACCTGCAGGAGCCCCGCGCCATGATGATCTCTTTCGACCCGGAACGTGACACGCCGGAACAACTGAAACAGTATGTCTCGAACGAGTTTTTCCCGGACGATATGGTCGGCCTGACAGGCAGCGACGAGCAGATCTCTGCCGCCGCAGAAGAGTTTCAGGCGATCTATCACCGGATGGAGATGCGGGACAGCGCGATGGAGTATTCCTTCGACCACACAACGGCGATCTATCTGATGGATGAAAACTGGGAGCTGAAATCCTTCTTCCTGCCGACAGAAACGCCGCAATCCATGGCCCAGTGCATGGCGAACTTCCTGCCTGAGGCCTGAGGCCGGACGCTCAGGTCTCTGCATCCGGAGCGTTCTCCGTACAGACTTCCCGCTCCTGACGGCGACGCTCTTCCCAGCGTCGTCTCAAGAGCGCGATCCGTTCAGGAATTTTCTCATCCAGCAGACCGGCTTTACGCACGCGGTCTGTCCGGAAGTGCCTGAAGTCCTGACGTAATTCACACCAGGCGCAGATCATCCGCGTATCTTCCGAATAGGCAATGAGAAACGGCCAGATCACCCGCTCGGAGACAGCGCCCTTCTCGTCCTCATAGTCGAGATACATTTTCCTTCGTTCCCGCATCGCCTCGCGTACAATGGCCACATCCAGCCGGTCAGCTGGCCTTTTGCGGAAACTGACAGGTACCAGCCCGGCATCGACGATGACAGGCTGCAA
>NZLU01000015.1 GCA_002692725.1 Ponticaulis sp.
CCCGTAACTCCCGCCATGTCCCTCTCCGATAATGCCCACGATGAACGCTAGTGGGCAATACCACCCGACCGCGAGCCCATAGACTCGCGATACCGGAAATCTAGACAAGGGCGGGTTCACCGAACGCTTACTTCATCCGCGACCAGGACGCGCATCATCGAACGAACGGCGTGCCGTTGCTGAGCGGTGCGCAAAGCCGCAAATTCACAGGCGACCTCAGGGCCCTCCGGTGACTTGAGGAAATCGAGGACGACCTGGTCAATGCCAGAGCCAGCTTGCGGATTTATGGGGTCCAGACCTTCATAAAAATAGGTGATCGGCACATCGAGGACGGCTGCAATCTCATAAAGCCGACCTGCACCGATGCGGTTGTTTCCGCGCTCATATTTTTGAATCTGCTGAAACGTCACGCCGAGCCGCTTTCCAAGCTGGCCCTGGCTCATATTCAGCAAGGACCGGCGCAGTCGCAGACGCGTCCCAATATACTCATCCAGCTCGGTTGCACGGCGTGCCGTCATTATTCGTCTCCCACTTGATGCCAAAATAGAACCGCCGGCCAATGGAGCAACCCCAAAGCACCGGCGGCACGATGATTTATGAACTCAGGACGCTAGCTTTCGCGAGACGAAAGCTGCTCAACTCTGGCACCCGCCGATACAAGATCACCGACGATGCGCTCATGCGTCCGGGCGATGAATTCGGAACTATCGCGATTGAGGACCGCCTGGGCGACCTGCCGACCGATGAGATCGGCGCTGGCGCCGCTGCGCTGCGTAAAGGCGGAATAGACCTCAAGATGAACCCCTTCGGCGTAAGCCCACACGCAAGAGGTATATCGCGTCGTTTCACCGTAGCGGCCAAAGCTCGTGTCGTCGGCGGTGATGACGAGTTGAGCGCCGTCACACTGAGGCATCAGGAACTGACTGCCGCCCATGCGCGCCATACCCGCCATGCTCGTACCGGCGAATGGGTTGTCCATCCGGATTTGACCGGGAGAGGCCGGAAGCGGATCCGGCGCGAAGGTGCGCTCGATGCGGGCCGAGCTCATGACTTCACGGTGCGTCGCGACGATACGCTCCGCTGCGCCTTGATACGCCAGACCCTGAATATCGTAGCTGACGATCGACTGGCGGGTTTCAACAGTCGGGGTGAGTGAACTCGTCGCGCACCCGGCCAGAACGGTGGCGGCAAGGGCGGCAGAAAGAATAGCGACGCGGCGCATGCGGGTCTCCAGTGTTCGTAGGTGTTTACATTGTTTAGACAGTTAGAGCTGAAACCCCGCCGACGATCAAGCCGCGAGCGGAAGGGATCGACGGTCGAGAGCGTCCAGCACAGGCTGAGTGATCAAGAAGTCACAGGCCTTTTCTGCCTCCGCAGCAGCTTTGCAGATGATCGTCGGATCATCGAGAAGCTGGATCCAATGGTCGATGTAGGCCGCGTGATCATCGATCTGATGCCCGACAATCCCGAACGTGCCGCCCATGAAGGCCGCCGAGAGCTCTGCGACAAGCTCCTCATAGGCATAGCGCAGCTTGTTGTAGGGCTTGGTGACCCCGTCGCGGGCCAGGCGATGCCCGGCGCCGGACCAATGGGCGAGCTCGTGGCAGGTCGTGGCGAGGTGGTCCTCCGGCGAATGAAACGTCCCGACCTCCGGCCAGCGCACCACGTCACGCGCAGGAACATAGCAGGGCTGCGGGCCAACCTCGAATTGAGGCGCATGGACCTCCATCAATGCGTCATAAGCGCCCAGGGCGTCGTGCGCGCGCGGCTCGGGCGGCGGTGCGCTGACATAGGGAGCGTCGAGGCCATCGATCTGGTCAGCATTGAAGACGTTGTAGGCACGAGAAAAGATGCGGCGGCCGGCCAGCGTCTCGCCAGCATCGCTCGGAGAACCCTCCTCTTTCGGGTCGAGGGACTTGTAGACAAGAACCGCGGTGGACTTCGAGCCCTTCCGCACTTGCCCGCCGAGCGATTGCGCCTGCTTGTAGGTCATCCAATACGGGCTTTCAAAGCCCCGGTCGGCGGCAACCATCCACAACATCAGAACATTGATGCCGCGATACGGCGTACCGTTGTGCCGCAAAGGACGCGAGAGCGAGGCCTGGCGATCCCAACCGGCCGTCCAGGGCTTTACGCCGTCCTTGAGTGCTTTGATGATTTTGGCGGTGATCAGTTCGCGAAGCTGTTCGGTTTTCATGACGCGGTCCTCTCAGGCGTGAGCATTCACGCCTTCCACCCCGCCTTTTCTCCCCCCGGGGGGGGCTTGAGTTGGGCTGGTGAATAGGGTGAGGAACGAAACCATCAATTTGATCATCCAGGAGACCGAGCATGAACCAGATCGAATTCGTTTCTCTAGCGACCGGCCAAACCGCCATGATCCCCGCGTCTGCCGTGTCCAGCCAGGAGCTTGAGTTCATGCGTTCTGCCATCCTTGCCGGCGGCGCGGAACTTGGCATGCCGGCCGTCGAATTGGTCGTGGAGCGGCCGCATCACCCGGAAGATCCGGGGAAGATCGAGGAAGGTGCGCTTATCTACTTCTTGAGGAAGCCGGGCACGGATGGCGTAATCACCGGGGCCATGGTCTGCTGGGACGAGGCCTACTCCGAGGAAGCCTGGCGCTTCGTCACCGCCATGCAAGAAAGCTCCGATGTCGTCGGATTGGGTTGCGATCGACCCGCACCTTCGGTGCCCTGGTCGGCGGGATTTTGCACCTCGGAATGGGCGGCGCAATCCCCGCAGCAAAAGCGCCAGTTGGCGGATTTGGATGTTTCATTGGCCTGGGCATGTGTCTAGGATAATTTGACATTCGGAAAGTACTGATTGAGGCATCAGCTCCATGCGTAAAAAAGTGGCTTAGGCGTGGAATGTCGCCGGCGGATTTCGCAAATCTCGCCTTCGTTACACATGCCCCGCCGATCGAAGTTTATCGATGGTACAAGAACCTCGAAAAAGACTAGGAATGGTTCTTGGGGGAAACAGAGATTTTGAAACCTCAAGTGCTTGCGGACCAGAAGGCGAACAGCCTCGACTAACAAACGGGCTGGATCAGGCCCGACGATGATCGCCTCCCGACGCAGATACGCAGCGATCGTGCGGCATCTCGCACGGAAGGGCTTCGCGTCGGCCGGCACCGGATGCGCCGGCTGATGCAGCTGATGGGATTGCAAGCAATCTACCGGGCACCGAAGACGTCCAAACTGCATCCGGAACACCGGGTTTATCCGTATCTCTTAAAGGGGATGGGCCTACGCCCTACCCTACCGATCTTCCGAAAGCAGAAACCGCGATCTCGCCCGATATCTGGACTGGTACAACACAGCCAGACCGCACTATTCTCTCGCAAGACAGCCGCCAGCCAAAAGGCTCACCCTGAGCTGCTCCCCAAAAATCGGACACTGACGTAAGCTATGATTTTCTGTCTGCTGATCTTCGACGAGAAGGAGATCAGAGATGTCGAAACGCAAGCAGCATTCGCCCGAGTTTAAGGCGAAGGTGGCGCTGGCAGAAAGCCGAGCGACGCTCAACGGCATCAACGCCACGCTTCCTTTGGTCAGAAGGCAGTTTGAGGCTCAATCAGCCCTGGCGGTTGATGGGTTTGCTCCGCGCCAGCGTGTTACGGAACTGCGAGACCGTTTGACGACGATGCGCGCACAGATCGCGGCGGAAACGGAGTCGATCCGTCGTTCGCGCGCTGAAGCGTCAATGATTGACGCCGACATTGCTGCCTCTCGTGAAAACTTCCGCGCTACGGCAGCCGGTGAGCTCTCTGAAGCGGAGTCGATCATCGCCACGCGGACCGAGATCCTTGAGAAAGCCGAAGCTCGCGCAGATCTCCAAACCCTGACCGCCCCGGTGGATGGAATCATTAATGCGATCAACGTCACAACCATTGGCGAAGTGGCCGAGCCAGGGGAGCCCGTAATCACGCTCGTGCCGGCTGGCCGTGAGCTCTTTGTTGAAGCATTTATTCTCAACCGGGATGTTGGCTTCGTCGCCGTGGGCGATGATGTTCGGGTAAAGCTCGAGGCCTTTCCCTTCATGCGATACGGTCATCTCGACGGCATCGTCGAACATGTTTCGCCCGACGCCATCGTCGATCAAAACAGGGGCTTGGTTTATGCCGCCCGCCGAAGCCGAGGCGCAATACTACGCCAAACTTGAACAGGCCAACATGGCCGCATAAGACTCAAACAAAATGGCCTCCGGGAAAACCGGTGCGGTTCATCATGCGAAAACTCATCGTCCTCGCAAACACTCTCATCAAAAACGACAGAACCTGGAAAAAATCCCTCTCTTGATCAAAACGGATACTCTAACCCGCAGAATACCACGTGCCCCGACCCGCGCCGTGACGTTCCAGAAGCTGCCGATCCACCAGCAGTTTGATATGATCCTTGATCGTGTTGCGGTTGGCACCGGTCGCCTTGGCAGCGTCCGCCACGGACACGCGGCCATGCTCGCGCGCGATTTCAACAATCTGCGCAGAAAGCTCCGGCAATGCCCCGAGGAGTTGGGTCTCCCGCTCCATCTTGGTTTCAAGCCGCTGCTTCTGCCGCGCCAGCGCTCGCAGGAAGTAGAGGGTCCAGGCTTGCCAGTCCGGCGCATCGGTGCGGATTGTCACCTGGGTTTTGCGCAGGGCCAGATAATAGGCGTCCTTGCTCTGTTCGATGACATGTTCGAGTGAGCTGTAAGGCACATAGCCATATCCGGCCCGCAGCAAAAGAAGCGTGGTCAGTACTCGCGACAAGCGTCCATTGCCGTCCTGGAACGGGTGAATCTCCAAAAACACGACGACGAAGACCGCGATGATCAACAGCGGATGAAGGCTCTTTTGTTCGATCTGCCCGCGCGTCCAGCGCAGCAATTCTTCCATGCGGCGGGGTGTGTCAAAGGGCGTGGCGGTTTCGAAAACAACGCCGACGCTCTTACCATCGGCATCGAAGGCCTCGACATGATTGGGAAGGGTTTTGTAGCTGCCTCTATGGCGCTCGTCCTTGTCCGAATGGGCAAGGAGGTCGCGGTGAAGCTGGCGGATATGGTTCTCCGTCAAATCGATCTCTGCGAAATTGGCGAAGATCGTTTCCATCGCTTCGGCATATCCGGCGACTTCCTGTTCGTCGCGGCTGCTGAAGGATTTGATCTCGATATTGCGGAGCAGGGCTTCGACATCGCGGTCGGACAGCTTCGCCCCCTCAATCCGCGTGGACGAACCGACGCTCTCGATGGTGGCGACACGCCGCAGTGAGGACAGCCGTTCCGGCGCGATCCGTCCAATCGCGCGCCACGCACCCTTGAATTCATCAAGTTCGGCGATCAGGCCGAGCAAGTCCGGCGTGATCGTCAGCGTAGTGATGTTCAGCACTCCGCCCAATTTGGCATCCGTTTTCATCCATTTACAGTATCAGAGGCAGCATCCATTTGTCCATCCATTTCCATCCGCTTGTTGGAGTGGTGGACTGCTCCCCGCAAAGTGGCCCGTTTTGTGAGTTAGGGTTTGGCTCCAACTGAGGAGTTCGAGAATGGGCCGCAAGACTTACAAGGCCGAGGAGATCATCGCGCATTTGCGGGAGGTGGAAGTGCGCCAGAGCCGGGGCGAGAGCAGCGCTGGTCAGTGAACGTGAACCGGGTCTACCGCATCTGGCGGCGCAAGGGGCTCAAAGTGCCAATGAAGCAACCCAAACGAGGCCGGTTATGGCTCAATGACGGCTCCTGCGTGCGGCTCAGACCGCAGTAACGCGGGCATGTCTGGTCCTACGTAACCGTCCGGTGAACCTGTCAATTACCCACAAGTCCGTGATTGGTTCCTCTTGCCTTGGTGGAATCGCTTGTGATTCGTTGTCGAGCACCTGATTTGTCGTTCAAGGTGCGCGATGATGTCGTCTGGAACTGGTCCTGGTGACTGGGCCGATCACGACGTTGATCCCGAAGCGTTTGGGGACAAGCGATTGGCCAGTCGGCTTCGCATGCTTCTTGGGCAGATGTCCGGCGCTATTGGCGATCCGATCCCGGCCGCATGCCAGGATTGGGCGAACACGAAGGCGGCCTATCGGTTCTTCTCCAATGACACGGTGAGCGAGGGCGAGATCCTGGCCGGCCATTTTCAGGCGACAGCCGGACGGGTTGCCGCGGTCGATGGCCCGGTTCTCGTCCTCCAGGACACCACGGAGTTTTCCTATCGGCGAAAGAGCCCGGAGAAAATCGGGTCCACCACTGTCGTTCCGGGCCGGCGTGAGGCCAATGGGCGTTTTCGGATGCACACGGTCTGCGGTTTACTGATGCATGCCAGCCTCGTTGTGACGACAGAGGGATTACCGCTCGGTCTGTCGGCGATCAAATTCTGGTCCCGAGCGAAGTTCAAGGGAACCAACGCCCTCAAGCGGCAGGTCAATCCGACGCGCATCACGATCGAAGAGAAGGAGAGCATCCGCTGGCTGGAGAACATGAATCAGTCCTGCGCGTGCCTGGGGCGCCCCGATCGGCTTGTCCAGATCGGTGATCGTGAAAACGATATCTACGAGTTTTTCTGTGCGGCCCGTGCGGCGGGAACCCATTTTCTCGTGCGCAGCTGCGTCGATCGGCTCGCCGACGATGGGAAGCATACAATCGCGGACAAAATGGGCGAAGTGCCAGTGAAAGGCCTTCATCGCATCGCCTTTGGTTCAGGCGAGGGGGACGTCGCGGAGCTGGAGTTGAGATACAAGCGCATCCGTGTCCGGCCGCCCATCGGCAAGCGCAAGCGCTATCCCGATCTGACCCTCACCGTCCTTCATGCATGCGAACGAGACGAGCCAGAAGATCGACCACGCATCGATTGGAAGCCGATCACCGACCTGCCCGTCGAAACGCCCGAGGCCGCGATTGAGAAGCTGAACTGGTACGCCCAGCGCTGGAAACTTGAGCTGTTCCACAAAATCCTGAAGTCCGGGTGCCGCGCGGAGCAGGCGCGGCTGCGGACCGCCGATCGCCTGGTCAATCTCATCGCAGTCTCCTGCGTTGTCGGTTGGCGCGAATTCTGGCTCACCATGATCAACCGGATCGCTCCGGAAGGGTCGCCGCAGCTCGCGCTGACGCCGGAGGAAATCGACACAATCAGCCGGCTGCGACAGGCCCGAGGCCGGAAGCCGGCTGAAAGTCTCGCCGAGCACCTCCTCGAACTTGCCCGCCTGGGTGGTTATCTCGCCCGGGCCCACGACCCGCCGCCGGGAAGCATGGTCATCTGGAGAGGATGGCGCCGGCTGAGTGACGTCCTACTGGGCTCAACGCTGTCAACACAGACTTGTGGGTAATTGACAGGTTCACCGGACGGTTACGAAGAAGTTTGCCCTGTCTTGCCAGGCAAAACAAAGCGACTGCACTGGCCAATTTCTGACCCTGGAAGCGACGACCCTGGCCTTACTCCGGTAGAGATGCGCCGACGGTTCGCCGACGCTCGCGATAAGATCGACTTGATCCTCGCGGACTGGATTGCCGAAACCTATTCAACTTGATTTCGATCAAGAGAAGCCTACCCCGCGCAACACGAGAGCTTAGCAACGTCTTTGTCGAATCCCTGCGCGGCTAGTTTGAAGCCCTCAACCGTTGTGAGGTACGGGAAAATCGTCTCGCCTAGCTCTTTTGTGGTCATGCCAAACTTGAGGGCTAAAACCAGGGTTTGGATGCTGTCTGCACCCTCGGGCGCCATGATCTGCGCGCCGAGAAGCTTGTCAGTTTTGCGGTCGGCAACGAGCTTGATAAGCCCGCGTGTGTCGGCTGCGGCCAGGGCGCGAGGCACTAGATCCAGCGGTGCGATGGACGTCTTCACGTCATAGCCTTTCGCCTCAGCTGCTGAAGCGGTGAGGCCCACACCAGCGACCTGCGGGTCGCTAAACACGACCCAAGGCATTGCGCTGTTCTCGTAGGGTTTGACGGATTGATCCGTTGCGTGTTTTGCAGCCAGCTTCGCGCCATACGCCGCCATGTAGACGAACTGATCCCGTCCAGTAACGTCACCGGCCGCATAGATTGACCGGTTGCTGCTTCGCATATGGTCGTCGACCAAAATGCCGCCGCGCGCGTCTGTATCTACACCAATTTCATCTAGGCCGAGATGTTGAGTATTTGGGCGTCGACCGGTCGCAACCAGAACTCTCTTGGCGTTTACGACCTCGGTGCCCTTATCCGTCTCACAGTGCAGGGCAACTCCGGTTTGCGTCTGTTCGATGTGCTGGTATGCAACACCGGAACAGACGGTAATTCCCTCAGCCTCAAATGAGGCCTGAAGGGCAGCGCTGATTTCCGGTTCGGCTTCGGGGATTAGACGGGAGCGACAACAGATCGTCACTCGTACGCCGGCCCGCGCGAACATCTGCCCAAGTTCGCACCCAATCACGCCACCGCCTATGACCACCATGGATTCAGGTAAGCGCTCAAGTTCGAGCGCGCTTGTCGAATCCAGCGTCTCAACGTTTTCTATCCCGGGGATGGGCGGGGTGCTGCTGGAAGAACCCGTGGCGATGATAGTCTTCGACGCTCGAACCGTTTGACCATCAAAAGTCACACCGCCGTCTATCAAACGAGCTGGAGTGTTCGTTTCGAGGTAGTCGATATTTTCGTACTCAGGCAGAAGCGCTTCGTACTTTTTGTCACGAAGTTCAGATACGAGTGCATTTTTTTGCGATTGGAGCGCCGACCAGTCGTCGACTTTGGACTCAACATGCACGCCGGCAAACCGGCGTGCAGCGACTCCCGCATGCGCAGATTCCATGGCTCGTATTACGGCCTTCGACGGAACACACCCAACATTGACGCAAGTGCCGCCAATTGTTCCGTGACCAATGATAGCCACCCGCGCTCCGGCTTCAGCTGCGGTGATCGCCGCCGAGAAGCCTGCGGATCCAGCACCAACAACGGCGATGTCATACTCGCCGTTGTTCCCACCTGAGCAGCAATCTTTCATTGGAAAATTCTCCGTCTGAGTAGTGGCTCGCCGCGACTAGTGTTGATGTTCAGCTTCGGAATGATCCGCGTCTTGGTGACTCGCAACCTGTGCCGGGTAGCCAGCGTCGGTGGAGGCCTGGCCGACAAGTGCAGCGGTGGTGACGTTTGGATCAAAATGAACGACGGCGGTTTTGGTCTCGTAGTCGACCTCAACCGAATCCACGCCGTCGACGCGGCTCATCGCTGTTCGAACGGTGATTGGGCAGGTCGCGCACGTCATATTTTCGATTTCGAAAGTCACGGTCTCTGTTTGAGCGACGGCCGAATTCGACTGTTCTGAAGTTTCCGACGGCGCACGATTAAACGCCGACAAGCCAACGCCTGTGGCGCCAAGCAGGACGACCGAAAGAATTAGGGCTGATGTTCGTTTCATTGTTTGTCTCCTAATAGAAAAATGGTGCCCACCAATCGATGGTGGCGGCGAGTAGGACGATCACAAGCCCTACCCACAAAGCGATTTGGGTGATGATGCTGGATTGAGGTTTGGCGCAATATGAGCCGTCTTCGCACGGTGGCTCGGTCTTGAAATAGACGTGCCAAAATCCCGCGCCGATAAAGCCGAGCGTCACGATGATAAAATACGGTTTGTATGGGTCGAGTGCCGTGAGGGACCCGATCCAAGCGCCGCTGACGCCAGCCAAAACCAAGACCAACGGCAAGATGCAGCAGGATGACGCTACGATCGCGCCGATTATGCCGCCTGCTGCGAGCCAGTTCTTTCTCCGATTTGGTTCGGGATTGTGGTCACCAGGTTGTTGGATATCGGTCATTCGTTTTCTTGCTCATACCTAGATTTTCAACTAGGCTAATCCCTGTAGTAACTACAGACTCAAGGAGAAAATGAACACGAAAACACACGCTACTGTGAGCGCGCTGACCAGAGGCGAACTTGCGCGTCTCACCGGATGCAACGCAGAAACAATCCGCTACTATGAAGCGCGGGGTGTGCTGCCCGCGCCGCGCCGCGCTGAGAACGGCTACCGCCACTATGATCGCCGCCACATCGCGATCCTAAACTTCATCATACAATTTCGAGATCTCGGCTTCTCGTTGGCCCAATGTCGTGGCTTGTTGAGTTTGGAACATGATCACTCTGGCCAATGCCAAGCAGTTTCAAAGCAGATCCATTCCCATATCGAAGTCGTAGAACGGCGTATCGCTGAGCTGAAGGGTGTCGCGTCCACTCTTCGTGCGGCCGCGAAAAAGTGCTCAACGGACCCGGCCGCACAGTGTCACGTCCTGGACATTCTTCTTCAGGTCGAGACTGACGAGTCCTCTGGCGCAAAATCGTAGAGAGCATCGACGATAGGGCATTCCGGAACCACACCGCCGTCACACTGTGACGCCATGTCGCTAAGAACGCTCTCAAGACGTTTCAGATCTTCGATCTTCTTCCGCACAGACGCCAACTGGCCGAGAGTCATATCTCGAACCTCGCCACAGCTGTATGTGTTGCTGTCCACCAAGCTAAGGAGGGTTTGCACTTCGGCGATACCGAAGCCGAGATCCCGTGCGCGCATCAAAAACTTGAGACGACGCACATCTTCGTCCGAATTGAACCGCCCCGGTTTTCCCGGAGGCCATTTCGTTTGAGTTTTATGCGGCCAAGTCGGCCTGTTCAAGTTTGGCGTAGTATTGCGCCTCGGCTTCGGCCGGCGGGATATTGCCTATGGGGTCGAGCAGGCGGCGGTTGTTGAACCAGTCGACCCATTCCAGCGTGGCGTATTCGACATCTTCGAACGTGCGCCACGGGCCCTGCCGGTGGATGAGCTCGGCCTTGTAGAGACCGTTGATGGTTTCCGCCAGGGCGTTGTCATAACTGTCGCCGACGCTGCCCACGGATGGCTCGATCCCGGCCTCAGCCAGGCGTTCGGTATACTTGATCGAGACATACTGGCTGCCACGGTCGGAGTGGTGAACCAGCCCGTCCTGCCCGAGCGGTCGCCGGGCGTGGATGGCCTGCTCGAGGGCATCGAGAACAAAGCTGGCGTGAGCCGTGCGGCTGACCCGCCAGCCAACGATGCGCCGGGCGAAGGTGTCGATGACAAAGGCGACGTAGACGAAGCCGGACCAAGTGGCCACATAGGCAAAATCACTCACCCAGAGCCGGTTCGGCGCCGGGGCCTGGAACTGGCGGTTCACCCGGTCGAGTGGACAGGGTGCGCACCTGTCGCTCTTCGTGGTCTTCACCGGCTTGCCGCGGATCGCGCCTTCAAGCCCCATCTGGCGCATCAGCCGTTCCACCGTGCAGCGGGCAATATCGACGCCCTCGCGCTGCATCTGCCGCCACACCTTGCGCACGCCGTAGACGGAAAAGTTCGCCTCGAACACTCGCCGGATCTCGACCTTGAGGACCTCATCGCGTCTGGCCCGCGCCGGGCGTCGGGACGGATCACGCTGCCGCGCCGCATGCTCACGATAGGTCGACGGGGCGATCGGCAAGACCCGGCAGATCGGCTCGACCCCGTAGGCCCCGCGATGCTCATCGATAAACGCGTTCATCGCTTCAACGGGCGGTCGAGCTCCGCCTGGGCAAAATACGCGCTGGCCTTGCGCAGGATCTCGTTGGCCTGTCTGAGCTCGCGAACCTCCCGCTCCAGCGTCCGGATGCGCTCGCGCTCCTCGCTCGTCGGCCCAGGCCGGGCCCCACTGTCGCGCTCAGCCTGACGAACCCAACGCCGTAGCATCTCTGGCGTACAGCCGATCTTGCCTGAAACCGAACAGATCGCCTCCCATTGCGAGGCATGATCGTCCTGATGGTCCAAAACCAGTCGGACGGCCCGCTCGCGAACCTCCGCTGGATATCGTGTCGTGTGTCGTTCCATAATGGCTCCTACTTCTCACAAGTCGGAGCCTCCGGAAAACCCGGGGCGGTTCACTTCTGGATCTGCCGGAAAGTGACCCCCAACCTTCCCCCCAGGTCAGACTGACTCAAACCGAGTTCACTTCGCCGGATCCGGAGACGAAGGCCGACATGCTGATCCACCGCCGTGGCATTTCGCCCACCGGACCGCTTGTCACGAGAGTTCGCCCTTCTCATCCCTACCCCCGGTCTGTGTATCGAGCGTAGGCCTCAAGTTCATCGCCCCCAAACGTCCACACGTTGAACGCTTCGCGGTAATCGCCTGCCTCCATTCCCGGCGAGCCTGCGGGCATTCCCGGTACGGCGAGCCCGTCTACATCGGGTGCTTCGTCCAGCAACCGGCGTATGTCATGCGCTGGCACGTGCCCTTCGATCACATATCCGCCAATGACCGCAGTGTGGCACGACCACAATTGGATCGGCACACCGTGGCGATTCTTGATCGGGGATACATCCGCGACATTCCGCTGCCGAACAACAAATCCAGCACCCCGCAAATGCTCGATCCAGGCATTGCAGCAACCACACGTCGGAGACTTGTAGACGAGGATTTCAATGTCGTCTGCAGTGGCGGCCGCCGTGAGGCTGTTTACACCCACCAGCGCCAAGAGCGACTTCAGCATGAACTTGCGACGATCAAACATTTTCCCTCCTGCCAGGGCACCACACGCTGTAAGGGGGCGCAGCCCCTGTGTCGGTTACGCACCGGAAAGGCCTTGCCCTCATTCGGGACCCTTCAGCGCGAATTTCTAGGGATCTGGGGAGGCGTGGGGTTTGTTCCCTCGCGTGAACATCGACCGCAAGCCCTCGCCCGCCCTTCCCTTCAACTCAAGGCTAGGCTTTTCGATGAAGGACCAGGAGAAAGCCGCGAGCGCGAAAGATAGCGGCAAGGAAACCACGGCCACCAACAAAGGTGGAGAATTGGCATCAAAATACAAGATGGCCTGCATGATCGGGTAGTGCCAGATATAGATTCCGTAGGACCAGTCCGGAATACGCGACCACGTCGGCAAGCCCCCGATCGCCGCGAAGGCAAACCAGAATATGCCGGCTGCGAGCGCGATATTGAGGAACCACTCAGCCCAAGGGTATGCCCCTGAGATCAGCCATAGCGGCACCGCCGGAAGCACAGCCCAAGGCAGGTTTGGCAAGGAGTGCCGCCACCCATGTACGACCATGCCTAGGGTGAACGCGGCTGACAGCCGAGCGGAACTCATGATCAACGCTGGCGCGTCGCTCCAGAAAACGCTCAGCGCCAAATACGCTCCGCTCGTAATTCCGAACAACGCGACATGGGTCAGCCTGTTCCAGGGAATTGGAGAGAAAAATATTACTGCCGCAGCCATGTAGGCGATCATTTCGTACCGCAACGTCCACAGCGTCGCGGAGAACTCCCCCGCCCACGGCAAGTCAGCGAATATTCCGGCGGGACCCTGCGATGTGTCCAGAAACCCCAAAACCTGTATCGGGAATAACCAAGTCTGGCCGCTGGTCCAGTACTCGGCCATCGACAATTGGGTGAAGACTGGCCCGAAAATGAAAACCGCCGCGAACGACAGGAATACCAGTGCGGGAAAGATTCGAAGTGCACGCGAAGCGGCATAGGTGAAAATATCGGCTCGCCGTTCAAGGCTGTCCGCGATCAGAAAACCACTCAAAATGAAAAAGGCATTCACTGCGACATAACTCAGGGACCAGCCATTTATCGCCAGTGGTGGTGGCGGCAGAGGACCTTGCGTTACAATAATCGCATGCTCCGCCAAGACCGCGGAGGCCAGAACAAAGCGGATCGGGGTGAGCCGGTTATCCCGCCCCGTATAGGCTTGACCAATCGTTTTGTCGGTTCGGATGTCGACGCCCTCCCCAAAGCTCCAAGGATTACGCGATGAATTGACGCTCCCCTCAAAAAATATCGCCGGCGACCAACCAAACCATTAAGGGGCTTTCGACCGGGCCACGAGGACTCTCACCGACTCCTCGCTGAAATGCGACCGGATTGGGCCCAGAAAACCGGGCCTGGGTGGGCACGCGGCGCGGGCCCGCCGACGACGCAACGCATGGCCGCGCTGGGCTCAAACCGGCGATAAGCGGGTGACTTGCTCTTCTTGGTGCACTACCGGCTCACGGCGCCCCGATTCCTCTCATGTATTTTTTTTGAGGGGCGCGCGCTGGTTCCGCGTAATCCCAATGTTATGACCGGGAGGCGAACATGATGGACAAGTCCCCCCCCCTTGCGACGGTCCGCGTCGTGCCTCTCGGTCTGACACTTTCAAGCTTCATGCTTGTCACATATGCCCTCTGCATCCTGTTTGGTTTGCTCGTCCCTGACACCTTCCGGATGTATGAGGCGTGGGCCCCTCTCCTCCCCGGGTTCGAGTGGCTCACGCCTCGCGGCGTCCTCTTCGGCGCTATCGGCGCCTATCTCTACGGCTGGTATGGCGCAGTGCTCTACGCCCTGCTTTTCCGAGTATTCCACCGCAATTGAAATTCCGCGCCAGCAGCGCTCGGGGCGTGTCGCCAACCTGCAGGGTGCGTCAGGTCTGGCCAGATTGCTCTCAAGCCCTAAGACTCTTGCGCTTCGCCAACTCCATCCGGACCAGGCGCTGCATGCGGATAACGAGAAGCACGAGGCCCGCGAGTACGGAGATGAGCGCCAGAACCGCGAAGACCTGCAAGTGCAACGTGTTGAAATCCTCGCGCTCCTCATAGTCCATGATGTGGAGCATCCAGAAGAAATCGAAGAAACGCCACCTGTCATTTCTTCTGTCCGTCACCAGACCGGTATCGGGTGACACATAGATCCTGGTGCCCTCGCCGTCCGCGAAGCTTATGCGCCATGCGGGCCCGGCACGCTGATATTCCCATGTCGGCTCCTCGAAGTACTCGACAGCCTCGATCTCAGGCTCGCCGGCATAGTCACTGCTGGCGACGGCAATCGCCGTGTCCCTTGTGATTGGTGTGATAACCTCGGCTGTCCTCGCATCGACGAGCGAGCTCGCCCCATCGGCTCGCAGAACATTGAAAACAAGCCGCCCCCGCCAGGC
>NZLU01000016.1 GCA_002692725.1 Ponticaulis sp.
GGCTCCGACAGCGGGCCGCGCCACAATCAGGCGATCGCGTCTGCCCGTTGCAAGTTCCGCTGCACCGACAGCGACCGCAAGATAGGTTTTACCTGTACCGGCCGGGCCAACACCAAAGACCAGACCGGCGCTCTCATCCTGAAGTGCTGACAGATAAGCGGTCTGACCAGCAGTTTGCGGCTGAACGCTGGATTTCAGCCCTTTTACGGGTCGTCCCGCGCGCATGGTGATGTTGAACGCAGTGTTCACAGCGCCTTCAAACTCCATTTCGCTGGGTGTTACGCCCTGCGTCAGCTTCTGCAGATAAGCGCCAAGTGCGGCTTCTGCGGTTGCAACGCCTTCCGCGACGCCGAACAGCATTATGCCGCCGCCCTGGCTCTCTGCGCGCAGGCCATAATCTTCAAACCGCGCTTCAAGGCGCGCAAGGTTCGCGTGATGCGGTCCGCAAAGCGCATGGAGAAGATCAGAATTACGTACCGGGAATATCCGGCTGACAGGCGCAGCCGGCGACAGGGGTTTCGGGCTCAAAGCGCCGGCTCCGCAGCATCGACCAGCTCTCCACCAACAGAGTTCAGGGTTGCCGCATTGATCTTCACATTGACGATCTTGCCGTAGAGGTCTTCCGGCCCTTCAAAGTGAGTGGCTTGCAGATAAGGCGTACGTCCTGCCATCTGACCGGGATTACGGGCCTTACCCGTGACGAGAACCGGAATGGTTTTACCGATCTGAGAGGTGTTGAACCGCGTCTGCTGGTCGCGCAGCAGAGCCTGCAGGCGCTGCAGACGTTCGTCTTTCACCTCTTCAGGGACTTGCGCGAACATATCGGCAGCCGGGGTGCCCGGGCGACGGGAATATTTGAAGGAATAGGCCGCCGCATAGTCGATACGCTCGACGATTGCCATTGTGTCTTCGAAGTCTTCGTCGCGTTCACCGGGGAAGCCGACAATGAAGTCCGATGTAATGGCCATGTCGGGACGCAGAGCGCGAAGGCGATCAATGATCTCGACATAACGATCAGCTGTATGGCCGCGATTCATCGCTTTCAGGATGGCATCCGAGCCTGCCTGAACCGGAAGATGCAGATACGGCATCAGCTTTTCTGTGTCAGCGAAGGCTTCGATCAGGTCATCATCCATGTCGCGCGGATGCGAGGTGGTGAACCGGATACGGTCCAGACCATCAATCTTTGCAAGGTGACGGATGAGCTGGCCAAGCGTCCAGTCATCGCCGCCTTCGAGCTTTGGCGCGGCGCCATGATAGGCGTTTACGTTCTGGCCGAGCAGGTTGATCTCGCGAACGCCCTTGTGAACGAGGGCGCGGGCCTCGGCGACAATCGCGTCTGCGCTGCGGGAAAATTCCGCGCCGCGCGTGTAAGGCACAACGCAGAACGTACAGAACTTATCGCAACCTTCCTGAACAGAAAGGAAGGCTGATGGGCCGTCGACCTGGCGGTCGAGCGGCAGGGCGTCGAATTTTTCCTCGACGTCGAAATCGGTTTCAAGGCGCTCACCTGCGGCGCGGTGAACACGCGCGATCATTTCAGGGAGTTTGTGATAAGCCTGCGGGCCGAGCACGAGATCAACAGCCGGTTGGCGGCGCATGATCTCTTCGCCTTCGGCCTGCGCGACACAGCCCGTAACGCCAAGCAGCATTTTTCCGCCGGAGGCCTGTTTCAGACGCTTAAGCTGGCCCAGCTCAGAAAACACCTTCTCCGTCGCCTTCTCACGGATGTGACAGGTGTTGAGGAGAACCAGATCGGCATCATCAGGGGTCTCGACACTGGTATAGCCCAGCGGAGCCAGAACATCCTTCATCCTTTCGGAATCGTAGACGTTCATCTGACAGCCATAGGTTTTTATAAAGAGGCGTTTGGTCGCCGCGGTCATTTCAGCTCGTTTATTCAGGATTTTTCCGTGTCATCGAGCGGAACAGCATAAAGCTCCAGTCGGTGATCGACGAGCTTGTACCCCAATTTACGAGCGATCTCAACTTGCAGCCGCTCAATCTCTTCATTCATGAATTCGACAACTTCGCCGGACCGAATGTCAATGAGGTGATCATGGTGATCGTCTGTCGCTTCTTCGAAGCGGGACCGGCCGTCGCGAAAGTCGTGGCGTTCGATAATACCAGCTTCTTCAAAGAGCTTCACGGTCCGGTAGACAGTCGCCAGAGAGATGTTCCGATCCACGTCCGCTGCCCTGCGGTGCAGTTCCTCTGCATCCGGGTGATCGTCGGCGTCCGAAAGTATACGGGCAATTACCCGTCGCTGCTCGGTGAGGCGCAGCCCGTTCTTCTGACAGAGTTGTTCAATACGGCTCATAGTCGTCTTCCCATATCCTGTTCACATATGGCGCGATTGTCGGAGAACGTCCAGTATTCCGACCGGATTACAGGGTTTTTGTCATCAGGATTGCGTCGACAAACTGATCTTTGCTGCGGCGGTAGTATCCCGGACGACGTCCCGCCTTCTGAAAACCTCCGTTTTCATAGAGGCGGAGGGCGCCAGGGTTATCCTCGGCGACCTCGAGGTGAATGGCCATCAATCCCGCGGCCGCAGCCTCGTGGATCACCTGCGCCAACATTCCGGCCGCGAGACCTTCGCCCCGGTTTTCCGGGTGAACGGCAATGGTGAGAAGTTCGCATTCGTCTGCGATTGTTCTCATCACGCTGAGACCCAACGCTGACTTCTGCTGGTCGAACTGCACGACGCCCCAATGGGACGGTTCTTCTATCGCCGCCTGAAACGCGCCTTCGGTCCAGACTTCATCTTGCGAAAAGCAAGCTCTGTGCAGTTGATGGAGAGCTGGCGCGCTGGAGGCGTCCAGTTCCGAGAAGTCAGCGAATGAGGGATTTTGCGGGGATGGCATCCGGCTCTCTGACATAAACGGGTGACGGCGCGCGCGACGGAAACGCCCCGCTGTACTGGCTCCAGAGCGCAACAGATTCAGGGGAGGCGTTTTTAATGATGGGTTTCAGATCTGGCGCAACGCTTTCGAGAAGTCCCGACCCATCAGTATCTGTCAGAATGTCAGATACCTCATCCAGATGATCCGGCAGAAGTTTCGCCTCGAGCTCGAAGGCTTCGCCGACGCTGTCCGGACGGATGATCTGCGCCCAGAAGCTGATATCCGGAAGTCGCCGTTTAGCTGGTAGAAGCACGAGCGTTGGGCTCTCTGGTGGTTTGCCGAGCAGCGCTTCAAGGCTGGTCACGCCGTCAGCCACAAGATCATTTGAAAGCGCAAGTCCACGCGCGAAGGCGACACCGATGCGCAAACCCGTAAAACTACCAGGGCCAACACACACTGAAATGCCACCAAGTTCTGAGAGACTGACCCCGGCCCCGTTCGCGGCCTCGGCGCACACTTCCGGCAGGAACTGGTCGTGACCGCGTTTCATTTCGCGCGCGATGGAAGAGGCGACCACACCGTCTTTCAGGATGGATGCGCCGCAGAAACTTCCTGCTGTATGAATGCCGAGCCGTATCAATCAGGCCTCAGAGCACTTTGCACGCGTCTTCGAATTTCAAGCGCGGTGAACGCGGATGCGGAGAACCTTCCACACCAAAACCGACATTGCAGAGGAAATTCGCTGTCCAGTTCTCCGTTTCCGGGTCGCCCTGGAAGAATTCCTTGTCGACACCAGCGCGATCAAAACCAGACATCGGTCCACAATCGAGCCCCATGGCGCGGGCCGCCATCATGAAATAAGCACCTTGCAGCGATCCATTGCGGAAGGCGGTTTCGGCGCGGTTCATTGGATCCTTGAACCAGTCCTTGGCGCCCGGATTATGCGGAAAAAGCTCTGGGATCTTCTCCGGAAAATCGAGGTCATGCGCGATGATCACGGTCCAAGGCGCTTTCATTGTCTTGTCCAGATTACCCTCTGACAGAAATGGTTTCAGGCGTTCCTTACCTTCGGCGGATGAAATGAATACAAACCTTGCAGGACAGCAATTTGCGCTCGTCGAGCCCCATTTCATCAGGTCGTAGGTTGCCCGGATCAGAGTTTCCGGAACCTCCGCTTCGGTGAACTCATTATAGGTCCGCGCTTCACGAAAAAGCTGGTCGAGCGAGAGGTCTGGAAGACTGTCTTTCATGGATTCCGCCATTGTTCGGGTGATCAGAGTGCTGCTTCAACAGCGGTGACTTCCGGCACATAGTGCCGGAGCATGTTCTCAATACCCTGTTTGAGGGTCATGGTGGATGACGGGCAGCCCGCACAGGCGCCGCGCATATGAAGCGTCACGAGGCCCGTCTCCGGGTCGAACCGGTCGAACTGAATATCGCCGCCATCCTGCGCGACAGCAGGACGAACGCGCGTTTCGATAAGTTCTTTGATTTCCTCAACGATTTCAGCGGCGTCGCCTTCATAGACGATTTCGCTTTCTTCGGCTGGCGCGGCCGCGACCCCGTCATGGACCACTGGCATGCCGGACATGAAATGATCCATAATGGCCGCCAGCGCCATGGTCTTCACATGTTTCCAGTCAGAGTCTGGTGTTTTCGTCACCGACACAAAGTCAGCGCCCAGAAAAACGCGATCAACGCCCTGCACAACAAACAGACGTGCAGCCAGAGGCGAGGCTTCGGTCGCTTCCGGTGTGGCGTATTCCAGCGTTCCTTCGTTCAGCACCGGCATTCCGGGCAGGAATTTGAGTGTATCCGGGTTTGGCGTCGCTTCGGTCTGGATGAACATCAGATGGGCTCCTTTGAGCGGCTGAGATGGACCTCATCCACTCCGAAATCAACTCTCTGTCGGCGATTCAGGTTCCGGGACTGCGAGGTTTTCGTCCAGAATACCTGACAGCGTGCTGAGCGCTTCTTCAACTTCATCGATGAGATAGGCAAGCTCAACAATATCACTGCCTGAAAACGAAAACCCACCAGGAACCGGGTTTGAGACCATTACGGGCGACGGGCGATAGGCGCGCTCCAGCAAATGCTGAGTATCCTCCAGCGCATTCCGGAACCCTGGTTGAATGACATCGTCCGGATCAATTGCGCCAAGCATCACACCAATCACATAGATCCTGCCCTTGATCCGGTAATACAGCGCGGTGCGCTCGAAATGGATAGGTGACCGCTTCCCGGCTTCTGCAATCCGTCTGAGATCATCATGAGCGTCAGCGAGAATTTGCTGGTACAAGGCGGTTTCCGCTGCGAGGAGCTCGGTTTCCTCCATATCAGCAAAGACAGAACGGGCTTTCAAACCATCAAAACGGCGAAGCGCCTGAAGGACCGCACTCAGCTTATCCAGCCCGTCTGGAGATGAAGACTGATTTAACAGGGAAGACGCCAGGGTCAGACCTTCGTCGGGCGGTGCCCCTGAGGTTGCGAGTTCCGCCCGCAGCGTCACGAAGCGCGAAAGGGCATCAGCAACTCCTTCCTGAAAAGCTGGCATGGCTGTTAGTTTGGATTGCGCATGCCAGTCAGGTTTCGCCGTCACCCAGCCGCGCGTCCGGGTCTGATCCTCGATGATCTGGACGGCTGCACCGATCCGCGCGTCAGCCCAGACCGTGCGCGTCGTGTCGATATTGAAACGGGATGGAATGTCATGGCTGACA
>NZLU01000017.1 GCA_002692725.1 Ponticaulis sp.
TCACTGTGTGTTTTGGGGTGCACGGGGGAGTAGCGTGAAGTATCGTCCAGAAATCGATGGCCTGCGAACACTCGCGGTTGTTCCGGTTATCCTCTTTCATGCCGGGTTTGAGTTATTCTCTGGCGGATATGTCGGTGTTGACGTCTTTTTCGTCATCAGCGGATATCTGATTACTACGATACTGATCACTGAACATGATGAAGGCCGCTTTTCGCTGATAAACTTCTATGAGCGTCGGGCAAGGCGGATCCTGCCTGCTTTGCTCTTCGTGATTCTCTGCTGTTTGCCGTTTGCTTGGATGTGGCTCCTGCCCGATGACTTGATCGATTTCGGGAAGAGCCTTCTTGCGACCGCCCTGTTCAGCTCGAACATCTATTTTTGGATGGACTCTGATTATTTTGCCACCGCGAGCGAGTTGAAGCCACTGCTCCACACTTGGAGCCTTGCCGTTGAAGAGCAGTTCTACATTTTTTTCCCGCTCGCGCTCATGGTTTTCTGGCGGTTTGGTAAACGATTCTTGATTGGCCTGTTCGCTCTCGCATTCATCGTTAGCCTTGGTATGTCACACTGGGCTGCCTACAATAAGCCGGATGCCAATTTCTTCCTGCTGCCAACACGGGCTTGGGAGCTACTTATCGGATCCGTCTGTGCGTTCTGGCTCCAGAAAAGGGCATTACCAGCGGCTTCAACACTATCACAACTGCTCGGGCTGTCTGGCATTTGCCTGATCATCTATTCCATTGTCTTTTTTGATGGGAGCACGCCATTCCCGAGCCTGTATGCCTTGGTACCCACAGTCGGGACTGCGCTAATTATATTGTTTGCCGGAAAAAACACTTTGACCGGAGCGCTTTTAAGCCTGAAGCCGATGGTTGGCATCGGACTTATCTCTTACAGCGCCTACCTATGGCATCAGCCAATTTTTGCGTTTGCCCGCCTCCGAAGCCTGCTGGAGCCGTCTCACACGCTCATGCTCGGTCTGTCCGTGCTGTCACTTGTTCTTGCATTTTTCAGCTGGAAATTCGTCGAAGCGCCCTTCAGAAACAGAAAAAGAATAAGTCGAAACTCGACATTAAGTTTGGGCGCTTCTGGAGTTTTAGCTTCGGCACTCGCAGGTGTAATATTTGTGCAAACAAATGGCTTCGAAGATCTGAAGCTTGCTACACTGAATGAAACTCAAAGATACAAATACGAACTACTTAATGAAAGCACTGGGTACGACATGTACGAACGCATGCATTCAGCAGAATGCAAATTTTGGGCTCGCGATATTCAGCATCTGAACCCTCACTCACTTGGAAACTGCTTAGAAAAGTTCGGGGCGCCAGTATTGGTTTTGGGCGACAGTCACGCCATGAATATTTATAATGTGGTAGCACGATCCGATGAATTTGAATTTGTGATAGGGATTGCTCAAGGTGGTTGCCGACCCCATACTCCTATAAGCTCGTGCCACTACGAGAGTTTCTTAGAATATTTTACCGCTGACAAGTCTTTACGACCATTCGTCATTTACCATCAGTCAGGCTCGTACTTCTTAAAAGACGATTCAGGCGACTATGAACCGCCTCTGGACAAACCAGTTTTCTTTGACCCCAACAATGTCGTTAAAGTGACTGAATACTTAAATGAAATTTCATCACTTGGAATAAAGGTTGTCTGGCTCGGCCCTTTTGTTGAATATAGATCCAACCTTACTCACATATATTTCCAAGATATTCCAAAAAATAATTTCTCTGTATTTAATAATTTAGAAAAGGACCTGACAGAAAGGATAGAAGAATATTCAAGTTTTTCTTACATTGAGTTTGACGATTTTTACAGAATCCCCGCAGAAGTTGTATTCGAAGACTGTCTCATTTGGCGAGATGGAGACCACTTCAGCACTTGCGGAGAAAACATAATTTCAAAAAATGCGAACTGGTCAGTGATACACAATTTAAGATGATCACATTCAAACTTTCGTCTGCTTTTAAAATATTACTTCCATCTTTTGAACAGGGGAATCTGAGCCCGACTGGCGCCAGCAACTTCATGAATACTTGAAGCTTTTCATCATACACCTCTTTTCAACGTGTTGGGCCCGATGAGGTCAGCGCACAATTGAGTGGGAGTAGACTGACACTTCGGTTGAATTCGAGGTCAGGATGGGCGACGATTTAGCAAACGCGACGATCGGGTCGTGTACCGCTTCTCCAGTCATGAGGTGTCTGCCTTGATCCGTTTCTCCGCGCTGTTTCTGAGCTCTATTTTAGTTACGCTGCCAATGGCAGTTGCCAACCCCCAGACAGACGCCGTACTGGCCGACATCGATGCCCGCTACGACCAAACCTCAGACGTCGCGCATCAGATCTGGAAATGGGCAGAGCCCGGTTATCAGGAAACAAAGTCCTCAAATTTGCTCGCCAGCGAATTAGAGGCCGCTGGCTTCTCAATTGAGCGCGGAGTCGCCGAGATCCCGACCGCCTTCATTGCCAGCTATAAACAGGGAGATGGACCCGTGATTGCGGTGCTCGGCGAGTATGACGCCCTACCGGGCTTCAGCCAGGCGGCAAAACCGTTTCGTTCACCTCTGCCCGGTCGACTCAGCGGACATGCGTGCGGACATCACATGTTTGGTGCGGGGTCGATGTCAGCCGTGATTGCAATTAAAGACTGGCTGGAGGAAACAGGCACGCCCGGCGAAATCCGGTTTTACGGCACTCCCGCGGAAGAGGGCGGCAGCGGTAAGGTTTATATGGTTCGCGCCGGTTTGTTCGATGATGTCGACTTTTCCATCCATTGGCACCCGGCCGATGCGAATGGCGTGATGGCAACTGCCACGCTCGCCAATCGATCTGCAAAGTTCCGGTTTAAAGGCGTTTCGGCGCACGCAGCTGCCGCTCCGGATAAGGGGCGATCCGCGCTCGATGGTGTCGAGGCCATGAATATGATGGTGAACATGCTGCGCGAGCACATTCCGCAGGAGTCCCGGATTCATTACGTCATCACAGCTGGCGGTCTTGCGCCAAATGTCGTGCCGGATTTTGCCGAAGTGTTCTATTATGTGCGTCATCCTTTCCCCGATCAGGTCGAAGACATCTGGAAACGCGTGGAGGATACCGCCCGCGGAGCTGCCCTTGGGACGGGAACCAGCGTCGATTGGGAGGTGATTCACGGCAACAACCCACTTCTGATCAACGAACCTTTGGCGCTTGCCATGCTGGATAAGCTCGAATCGCTGGGCGGATTTTCCTATACGGAAGAAGAACAGGCCTTCGCCGAAGAGCTGTATGCAACACTCGACAGCCCAAGCTTGGAACTCGGTTCGCAAGAGAAAATTCAGCCTTATTCGGCCTCTCTGAGTTTCGGGTCGACCGATGTGGGCGACGTCTCCTACGCAACGCCAACCGTGGGCGTCAGAACGGCGACCTGGGTGCCCGGTACACCGGCCCATTCCTGGCAGGCGGTCGCGGCAGGTGACACCACGATCGGCATGAAGGGCACGCAACTCGCGGCCAAAACCATCGCTCTGACGGCGATTGAGCTTTATGAAAATGAGGATTTAAGAGCAGAAGCCAAAGCCGCTTTCGACGCAGCACGCGGAGAGGATTATGAATACTCCTCCCTGCTTGGCGATCGCGAGCCACCGCTCGATTATCGCGTTAATCCGTAGCAGCGCGCCTAAACCCTAGGGTCGCTTCTGATGATCCGGCAATCCGGGGTGAAAATTCCATAGGTGCAAACCTGGAGAGCTTTTCTGAGACAATGGCGCGAGCTGCAGTCATCGCGCTTTCTGAAACAGACGACATATACCGGCATTCCAGCTCGTCATCATAACGTTCGGAGCCATCAGCGCAGATGCATACCACACTCATCGGCCCCGTCGCCGTTGAAAGCCAGTCGAGCGCTCCAAGCATCACGCCTGTGCTGGAAAGGCCAATGGCGCAGAGATCGCGGCTCCGTAAAAATTCAAAGGCAGCCAATACCTGAGCCTCATCCACCCGGATATCTGCTGGCTTCGGCATATCGGCGAAGGTGGATTTCCGGCCACTGCCATAGCCCGGAATAAAGAGTTTGGTTTTGCAATCCGCATCTGGCTCCACAAAAGCGCAGGACCCGAACGGATCGACCAGGAAAAGTTGCGTCTCAAGTTCATGAGATTTCAGATAATCGGCAAACCCGCGCGCCGTTCCGCCCGATGAGGCCGCCACAAAGCAGGCATCAAACTCATCCTTGGCCAGCACTTCAGGCGCGGTCCAATCTCTGTGACAGGCCGGATTGTCCTGATTTCGATATTGGTCAAGAAAAACAGCACCATCCCGGTTCGCAACCTCACCCGCTATACGCATGCGGGCTGCATTCGAAGATTCACCCGGTTCAGGTTCAGCGATGATGAGGTTGGCTCCTGCATCGCGAATGCCTTGCGCATTATAGCGGCTGATGGACGGCGAAGACACGATTGTCACGCGAAGCCCCAGGCGCTCGCCGATACGAGACAGCGCATAGCCGTAATTCCCCGATGACGCATCCACGATATGGCCGACTGTTCTGGCTTCTTCCAGTCGTCGTGAAAGAATGTACCAGGCGACCCGGTCTTTCACAGAACCGAATTCGTTGAACCGCTCTTCCTTCAGATACAAACGATGCTGATGACCATTCACTTCGACATGAAAGCCCGTCAGCGGCGTTTCGCCGATCTGAAATGGATAATCCGTCGTTCTGGGCTGAATTACACGTTCCGGGAGAGACATATATTTCGGGCTCTACTTTAACCTGATTATCGGTAAGGACATTGAAGCGCGAGTGCGACTGAAAGACAATCCGGGATTTGTCTGCGCTGAAAGTCGTATAAACACAAGGCCAACACTGGACGTGAACGTACACAACTGCGCACTTATTGGGAATCTGCCCTTTTCGTCACCATGCACTCTTGTCAGGGCGCAATCATGAGATAGGGATTGTGGCGAAGGTAGAGTTATTCGGGGGAATTGCACATGGCGATCGGATTCAAAAGTCAGCTCGAAAACATGGATGGCATTTATTCTGCGCTGTTTACGGCTGCAGAGACCATTTACGCCGTGTTGCAAAAGGGAGAGGGGCTCAAATTCGCAACCTCATCAAACGAGTCCGGAGACGACCAGATCGAACTCGATGTGATTGCCGACAATGCCTTTTATGACACGCTGAGCCAGGATCCGAATGTCCGTTATGTGGTGTCTGAAGAACGTCCGGACATGAATAAAGTGTCTGATGGTCCCTACAGTGTCGCGCTGGACCCTATTGACGGGTCTAAATCTGCGCTGATCGGCATTCCGTGCGGCGCGATTTTCGGCATCTGGAAAGACGCCGATTCAGCCGCTGACTTTCACGGCGGTAACATTCTCGCGGGTGGTTTTTTCGTCTTCGGTATGACCCTCGAAGTCTATTTTGCTGATGGTGGCAAAGTTTATAAAGGCCAGAAAGATCCGCTGACAGGCACCTGGACCGTGCTGCCGATCGCAGATCCGATGCCGTCTGCAGATATTATCGCCATTAACGGCCAGATGCAGAAAGTCTGGGACAAATGGCTGCAGGATTATATCAATGATGCGGTCGACGCGACCGATGGCAAGAAACCGCACAATATGCGCTGGTTTGCGAGCATGGTGTCCGACATGAAGCGCATGGTGCTGCAGGGCGGTCTGTTTGCCTATCCGAGCGCGAACTTCAAAGGCTATGAAAGCGGAAAGTTGCGTCTCGTGTATGAAGCCATCCCGATGGCGTTCTTGATCCATGCCATGGGCGGATCTTCAACCAATGGCGACACGTGCATTCTGGATTTGCCAGTCGAAAAGCTACACCAGAAAGTGCCGGTCTTTATTGGCGACAAAGCCAAGATAGAAGCGCTGGAAGCTTATAAGAAAAAGGGTTGATCCAGCCATTAGACATCCGCGGAAGGAGATGACGATGATGAAGTATTCCAGTCTCGCTTTCGTTGTTTTGGCGGCAGCTTGCACAACGTCCCCGCCGCCTTCGCAGGTCGAATTCACTCCGGGGACGGCCTGGGTGATGGAAGGTGCTGGCTGGGCTGAAGAAGCTGAAGCGGTTTACACCGAAGCCACGGAATACATTCTTGCCGAGGCCGCCCAACGACCCGCAAAGAGTTGGGCGGTTGTACTCGATCTCGACGAAACTGTAATGAACAATGTCCAGTATCAGGTCGAGCGCGAGACGATCGGCGAAAGCTATACGTCAGAGAGCTGGTATGACTGGACGCAGCGCAAGGAAGCAACGCTGGTTCCCGGCGTAGAAGCGTTTCTGAATGCGGTGAATGAAGCGGGTGGCTTCGTCGCCTTTGTCACCAACCGGTCGGATTCAGAACAGCTGGCAACTGAGGAAAATCTCGCTGCGTTGGGTCTCACCCGACATGATGACTTCCGTATTCTTCTCACCCGCGCGCGACCCGATGGCGCCAACAAGAAGGATGCGCGTTACGACATCGTACCAGGAATGCTGGCCGCACAAGGCTATGAGAATGTCGAAGTGATTGCATATCTGGGTGACAATGTGGGTGATAAGCCCGAAACGCCCGGAGAATGGACATTTTTCTGTATCGATCAGGGCGCAATGTATGGCGAAGCGTGCGCGGCTGTGCCGGGACCCGGCCTGTAAGTCATCTGAGAATGGATCTGCGCTACCATTCCAACATCAAAGCTTCCTGCTCGATTTTTAGGTCATGCCCGACCTGGTTGGGAATGACGATAGCGGAAAAACGGATCTGCAGTCTCTGAATCCAGGCCAGGACTACGGATCATCAGGTGTTTGAAACGCGTTTTTCGGGGAAGATCCGGGACTGCCTCTTGGGCAGGAGCCAGTCCCGGTGCGGCGCTCTCGGTAGTCGCGCCGAAAGCCAATGCATGCGTCCCCACTGCAATCAGCCTTCCGCACGATCAGTGCCAAAGGTGTATACCCTCCGCCATCCCCGAAACGGGGGAGATCAAGCACCCATTGTCAGAAAAGGTCGGAGGCCCCTAATTCTCTGATAACGCTCACCCATTCAGGGGATTGTCTGTCTGCAAGAAAACCGGGAATGTTCTAAAAAACAAAAGGTAATCCGCGCGTCATCGCGGACGACTGACAGAGGCAAGATGGCTCAGACTTCCATATATGTCCCGCCCTATCTGCGGCTGACCGTTCTGATCGGTCTGGGCATTGCTGCCTTTATTGGATCGACTTTCTTTGCCCTGCAATCCGCCGATGGTATCAGTTTCAATCCGGCGGATTGGCGCAGTGTTACGGACACGCCTGGCACGATCTGGGCCTCCTTGTTCACCGGGTTTCTGGCCTATCTGATCTCAGCCTGGATCTGGGCACTCAAGCCCGATGATCCCCCTGCCATTCTTTTCGCGGCAAGCGGACTGATGACGCTGGGATTCTGTTTTGCATCAATCGGGTTCGATCTGGCCGTGCCGCTTTCTCAGAGCACCCTGATGTCGATGATGGTCACAAACGCACTGACAGCGTCTGCGTTCGGCATCATCATGCCCTGCCTGTTTCTGATCTATCCGGGCAAGCTTCCATTCTGGAGATTTCTGGTTGTTGCCAATGTGCTGGGTTTTGGTGGCTGGACCCTGATCAGTGCCTTTGGACCACAGCAAAACCTGGCGGTTGTACAGCTGATCACCTTCTGCGAAATGATCGCGATCATTGTGGTGGTCATCTGGCAGGTTCTGGCTTCAAGGTCAGAACCTCGTCGTTTTGCGATTGCCAACTTTCTTGGGGTTTCAACGATTATCGGGTCAGGCGGCTTCATCGCGACAGTTGCTGCGCCAATCAGTTTTGGTTTCCCGCCCCTGATGGAACCGAGCTATGCCTTCGCCTTCTTCCTGATCATTTATGTCGGGCTTGCGATTGGTCTGCTGCGATATCGTTTATTCGATCTCGGTACCTGGGCCTATCGGCTCGCCTTCTATGTGTCGGCTGCCATTGTGATGATCCTGCTCGATCTGGCATTGGTGACTGTTCTGGCGCTGGATCAAGGCCAGGCGATCGGTATTTCGCTGTTTGCCGTGGCAATCATTTACCTGCCGCTTCGGGACATTCTCTGGCGACGCATTCTCCATGCGCAGCGGAAAACCAATCAGAATCTGATGCATAAGGTATTGGATGCCGCGTTGCAGCCGACTGTCGAGAGCCGCCGTCAGAACTGGCAGAAGATCTTCATGGATCATTTCGAACCGCTGCAACATGAAATTGTCGCAGCGCGTGGGGATGGTGTTGAGATGAGCAGAGAGAGCTTATCGCTTTACATCCCGCCGGCCGGAGACGCGCACGCCTTTGAGTTAACATATCCGAATAATGGGCGGTCTCTCTTCTCAAAAGAGGATGTTGTTCTCGCCGAGCAAATGATCAGCATCGCCCGGCATGCGCGAGAAAGTCGTCATGCTTATGACCGCGGCGTTGCTGAAGAACGCACACGGATTGCGCGCGACATTCACGACAATATCAGCGCGCAATTGATGCGGGCGCTTCATTCTCAGCGCGATGACCGGAAGGACACGATGATCCGGGAGACGCTGTCAGACCTGCGCGACGTGATCAACAATGCCCAGGGCACAGATCTCCCGCTCGAAAATGTTCTGGCCGATCTGCGGGCCGAAACCGCTGAGCGACTTGATGCGCAAGGCGTGACTCTCAAATGGGCGCTGCGCAGCGATGAAGACAACACACTCAGCGCCTCCATGGTTCATGCGATCCGCTCGGTCATCCGGGAGGCAATCAGCAATACGCTGAAGCATGCCGGCGCCAAGGTTCTCAGCGTCGATATCTGTTCGAACGGAGCGTCAATTGAGCTGCGGATTTCGGACGACGGCACCGGGTTTGATCCTGACGCCGTGACGCTTGGGCATGGATTGAATAATATGAAAGCGCGCATTGAAAGTCTTGGCGGAGACTTTGTACTCAAAGCCGGCGAACAGGGCAAAGGCGCAAATCTGGTCGCAACTCTACCCATGAAAGCGAATGTGTCATGAAACAGGCCCTGATCGTCGAAGATGTTGCTGAAACGAGGGACTGGCTGTGCGAAGTCACCCGGCAAGCCTTCCCCGACTGCGAGATCTATGAAGTCAAAAATGTTCGTGAGGCGCTGTTTCAGGTCAAGCGAACGGATTTCGATCTGGCGCTGGTCGATCTCGGCCTTCCAGATGGAAACGGCATTGATGTGGTGACAGCACTCGCGGACAAGAATATTGGCACAGTCACCGTTGTCGCGACTGTGATGGGAGATGATGCGTCAGTTGTCGCGGCGCTTTCGGCCGGCGCCAGTGGATACCTTTTGAAGGATTCTCCTCGCGATGTGTTCGAGCGCCAGCTGAAACAGATCGAACAGGGCATTCCCGCACTTTCGCCGTCCATTGCCCGGCGAATTCTCGATCATTTTGCGCGAACAGTTCAGCCCGCCGCACCCGAAAACAATCTGACACCGCGCGAACGCGAAGTGCTCGCCCTGATCGGACGCGGATTACGCAATGCCGAAGCCGCGCAGGCGCTAGGATTATCCGAAGGCACGGTCTCGACCCACATTAAATCGATCTATTCCAAGCTTGGGATATCCTCGCGCGCCGAAGCTGCGCTGCAGGCCGCAAAATTGGGGCTCACGGAATAAACACCCACCGTCTGCGTCTCAGGGCGGCGAGTCTTTCGACTTGAAGCTCTGCGGCATCGGACGGCAGATCAATTGCGTGCCGCCAGATACATTCCATAATAGCTGATGGGCTGTTCAAAGGGCGAAACCTGGGCGACGGCATTCATAGCCATGGCAGATAAATATCCGCCATTCGGCCCCCAGATTTCCCATTCGGGGCGAAGGACCCCCTGAAACTGGCCGTCCTCTCCCTTGAGCGCGCAATGCTGGATCAGCATGATACCCCTCCCCGTCTCCGCAATTGGCCTCGTTTGTGCCATGAGGAAGCGGAGAGGTAAATTTGTTCAGCTCATACTGCTGACAGTTTCTGTCCAGCTTCAGCTGGCTTCGAGCAACATGCTGGCCGCAGCGGTGTTGGAAATCGGGATATGGTAATTCCGCGAGATTTCCGCGACGCCTGCGGCTTCACTCATGGCGCCGCGCGCAGCGATCCAGTTCAGAATCTCAACACCCTGGCTTCCGGCGAGATCAACAATATCGAGCGATGAATGATTGATCAGCGCTTCGGGCGAACCGACGAGATTATCCATGCAGAATTTGTCATAGTCGACATTCATATGGCCGGCACGTTCGCCATCGAGCTGGTGCGACAGACCGCCCGTGCCCATCACCGCGATGCGCGCATCACCCGGGGCCGACTTCAGCGCACGCGCCACTGAGCGACCAAGTGCCAGACATCGTTTTGGGCTTGGCAGCGGATGCTGGACGGTGTTGATCGTAATCGGAACAATCTTCACCGGCCATGTCTCAGCGCCCGGCCAGCAAAGCTGGAAAGGCACGAACAACGCATGGTCGACCAGCATATCCTGGCAGGTGGTGACGTCGAACTCGTCGGCGACCAATTGCTCGATAATGTGCCAGGAAAGATCCGGCACGCCCCCGACAGGCTGGATAACGGGAAGCCCCCAACCCTCATCGGCATTGTGATATTCTGCGGCAGCGCCAACGGCAAAGGTCGGCATTTTGTCGAGAAAGAAATTGAGCCCATGATCATTGTAAAAGGCCAAAATAATGTCGGGCTTGTTCGCCTGCAGCCAGGCCTGGATGGGCTTGAACCCATCAAAGAAGGGCTTCCAATAAGGGTCCTCCTGCAGACCTTTCGCGATCGCTCCACCAATCGCCGGGACTGGCTGGCAAAAATGCCACCGATAACGTTTGCCATGATCAGATCCCTTCTGCGTAGGCTGCAAGTTTGTCTTTGAAGGCGTCGACCGTCGTGCCGGTTTGCTGCGCTCCGATATCCTGAACGCTTAGGCCCAGAATACCGGCCAGCTTGGCGAGATAATAAATGTTCCCACCCGCTTCGATCAGCTGAAGCACATTGCGGGATCTCACCGCCTCTGTCTGTTCAGGGGTCAGCCTGAACCGTCGCATATAGGCCTCTTCATCTGCCAGGAAGGCCTCCCGATTGGCCTGATGATTGAATGAAAAGCACATGGCGTTCAGCTGATAGCCTTTGCGAGCCGCATCCCCATCGAAAACAGGGGTGCCGGGAATAGCGTGTTTAGCCGACATGATTTGTCCCCTTAACCTCGAGCCAGAACTAAGCGGGTCGGGCTACGGAATGTGGAGGATGGCATCCATTCCAGCGTTTCATCCACACGTGTGAAATTCGGGATGCGTTTGAGGAATTCTTCGAAGATGAGCTGTGTGCCAAGTTTGGCGATCGGCGCGCCGAGGCAGGCATGAACGCCGCCGCCAAAGCCGAGATGACCAAGCGGTTTGCGATCGACATCATAAACATCCGGATTTGGGAATTTCCGGTGGTCACGATTGCCCGAGCCATAGGCGAGGCAGACAAAATCCCCTTCCTTCATGGTCTGGCCATGCAGTTCAACGTCTTTCTGGAGGCGCCGTCTGAACCGTTGCGCTGAGGTGTTAAACCGGAGGCTTTCATCAATGCATTGCGGAATGAGGGAGGTGTCAGCCACGAGACGCGCGCGGGCCTCAGGGAAGTCTGCAAGGTTCAGCGCGAACATGGCCAGGAAACCGCCAAGGCTTTCAATGCCAGCCATGATGAGCGTGGTGGTTGTCAGCAGGACTTCGCGTTCATCGAGCTTATCGCCATCGATTTCGGCTATGGCAAACTGGGAGATCAGGTCGCCCGTTGGATTTTTACGACGCTCAGCAATGACGCTCGCGGCGAATTTCTGCATCCATTCATAGGCGGCGATGTGCTGGGGCCCCTTACCGCGCAATTCAGGGTCGGACTGAACCATAAGCACCGCTTTTTCGCGCACTTCATCATTGTCCGCGTCGGGGAGCCCAAGAAGCTTGAATAAGGTTGCGACAGTAACCTTGGCGGAAAAGTCAGCGACGAAATCGAACTGATCCTGCCCCTCAAGCGTGTCGAGGATCGCGTTGGAATTCGTGCGAATATCGTCTTCCAGATAACTGAGGCTGCGCCGCATGAAAGCATGCTGAATGAGGGCACGCAGTCGATTGTGACGTGGCGGGTCGGTTGTACCAAGTGTGGCACCGGCACGGTTTGGCAACTCATCCATAAGGTTTCCGGAGGCCGAAGAATATGTCTGCCAGTCCTTCAGCGCATTCATGATATCCTCATGACGGCTGAGTACCCACATATTCGCTTTGTCACTCCAGAAGCACGGCGCTTCCTCACGAAGACGCTGATAAATGGGGAACGGATTGGCATCCAGTTCCGGTGAGTAAGGATCAAAAACAATCGGTTCCGACAGTGTTTCGAGCATGGAGTCCTCCCAGACATGGCGAGCGAGATAATCGCTATTTTGTATAGTATTATGACCATACATTGTGTGTGGGAATGCGACACTTTATCCACACAGAGAGAAAGGGTATGTGCGGCCTGGCTTGGCAGACGCCGCGTCGGGCTCTAGGCAGGTAGAGTTCGCCTGCGTGTTCAGAGAGTCTTTCGTGACGATATTGCTTGCTATTGGATTTACCGTCGTCGCCTTGATCTATTCGAGCGTAGGCTTTGGCGGCGGGTCGACTTACACGGCGCTGCTGCTGTTTTCGGGGCTGGATATTTTCCTCATCCCGATTGTGTCTTTGGTCTGCAATCTGACCGTCACCAGCGCAGGCGTCTGGAAGTCGACGCGCGCAGGGCTATTCAAGAATTCAGGGGTATTCAACATTCTGGTGTTTTCAGTCCCGGCAGCCTTTCTTGGCGGGATCACCCCAGTAAGCCGAGAGATGCTGGTATTACTGCTCGGAGGGGCTTTGCTTGTTGCAGGGCTTCAGCTGGGTTGGATAACACTGAACGTGAAATCCCCCGATGCCGAGATCAAACGCAGGGTACCGACATTCGCCGCGCCCGTCATCGGAACCGCAGTCGGCTATCTTTCGGGTGTCGTCGGCATTGGCGGTGGTATATTTCTCGCGCCGATACTGCATCTGGTCGGTTGGACCTCACCTCGAAAGATCGCCGCGCTGGCAAGCGCCTATATTGCCGCAAATTCGTTCGCCGGCTTCGCCGGAAAATACCTTTCCATTCCGGCTGAGGTCGATAAATCCGTTCTGCTGGAGTTCTGGCCCCTGATTCCAGCGGTGATCATTGGGAGCTTTTTCGGCCATCGTTTCATGTTGGGAATGTTTCCGGAACGCGTTGTGAAAGGGATGACTGCCGCCCTTATTCTGTTCGTCGCCGTTCGACTTCTTCTCCGGTCTTTTACGAGCTGACCCATGCCTGATCAAACGCTTCAAAACCAGGTCGACACCTATCTTGAAACACGCCTGCTTAGCGATGATCCGGTGCTCGATGAGACTCTGGATCGCCAGAATGCCGCGGGTCTGCCCCCCATGGCCGTCTCGCCGCTTCAGGGTGCGTTTCTTCAGATCATAGCGAAATCGATAGGCGCCAGACGCATTCTGGAGCTCGGAACATTTGCGGGTTATTCGACGATCTGGCTGGCCCGGGCGCTGCCCGAGGACGGAAAACTGATCACCTTAGAGCTTCAGCATGTGAATGCCGAGCTCGCTCAGACCAATATCAATGAGGCCGGGCTATCGCATCTGATCGAGATCCGGCGCGGTGAAGCCGAAAAACAGATGAATATCATGATCAATGACGGCGTTCCGCCCTTTGATCTCATCTTCATGGATTCCGACAAAATTAATTACCCGATCTATCTGGAGCAGGTGATTGATCTGTCGCGCCCCGGTACGCTGATCATCGCAGACAATGTGATCCGCGATGGCCGCGTGCTGGATGACAGCGGTAAAGACCCCTCCATTCGTGGTGTCCGGCGCTTTCTCGATCTTCTGAAAAGCCATCCGCGTCTTGAGACGACCGCCCTGCAAACCGTAGGCAGTAAAGGCTATGATGGCTTCGCGCTGATGCTGGTGAAATAGGCCACGCTTGTGAGCTCAGACGTCTCGCACCCCAATGTCTGAGACGGTCGCAGGAATGTGACCCTGCTCTTTCGGCCTTAGCTCTCGCCATAACCAAGGTGCGTACTATAGTATCGCGCACAGGAACATCTCTTGGGAGGAGACGCCAATGTGCGATGAACGTACCGAAAAGGAAAATGAAGCCTATTTCGCTCGCAAGGGCATTTCGCGTCGGGATGTGGCCCGGCTCGGCATCGGAGCGGGTTTTGTTGCCATGTTACCGGCTTGTGCCAGTCCATCTCAGGATGTTGTTGAGGCCGGCGTGACCGAGCGCGACGTCGTGATCACCACGCCGGACGGTGACTGCGATGCGCATTTTGCTTTCCCCGCACAGGGCGCACACGCAGCTGTGCTGGTCTGGCCCGACATTATGGGTTTGCGCCCTGCTTTCCGCATGATGGGCAAGCGTCTCGCAGAATCTGGCTATGCGGTCCTGACTGTGAACCCGTTCTACCGCTCAGCCAAGGCGCCCGTCATCGAGCCGGGTCAGTCTTTCCGCGACCCGGATGTGCGGACAAAGCTGGTTGGTTATCGCCGTGCGGTTTCAACTGAAGGCATGGTTTCAGATGCCAAAGCCTTTGTTGACTGGCTCGATGCCCAGGACGAAGTCGACACGTCGAAGAAAATCGGCACGACCGGCTATTGCATGGGCGGACCATATGTCATGCGCACCGCAGGCAATATTCCTGAGCGGATCGGCGCAGGCGGCAGCTTCCATGGCGGCGGCCTTGCGACAGAAGGCGAGGACAGCCCTCACCTCCTCATTCCGAATATGGAAGCGGGCATGCTGATTGCGATTGCCGAGAATGATGACGAACAGGCACCGCAAGTGAAGACCATTCTGAAGGATGCGTTTGCTGCGAATGACGTTCCGGCTGAAGTCGAAGTCTATGAAGGCGCAATGCATGGCTGGTGCCCGCCAGATTCGGCGGTCTACAATGAAGAACAGGCCGAGAAAGCCTGGTCACGTCTTCTCGCTCTGTTCGAGACCCATCTCGCCTGAACACCAAAGACATAAAGAAAAAGCCCCGGCTCGCCGGGGCTTTTTTCGTTTAGCCTTCAGGAAGGAAATCCGGGACGGAGAGATAGCGTTCGCCTGTGTCGTAATTAAAGCCGATCACGCGAGCGTTCGGCGGAAGATCCGGAAGTTTCTTTGCGATGGCTGCGAGGGTCGCGCCAGACGAAATCCCAACCAGCATGCCTTCAAGTCGCGCGCACTCTCGCGCATAGCGTTTGGCATCTTCCGGCTCAACGGTAATCGCCCCGGACAATAACGAGGTATCAAGGTTTTTGGGAATGAAGCCAGCGCCAATGCCCTGAATCGGGTGCGGGCCAGGTTCTCCGCCTGAGATAACCGGCGAGCCGACCGGCTCAACAGCATAAACCTCAAGATCTGGCCAATGTTTTTTGAGTACTCGTGCACAGCCCGTGATGTGACCGCCTGTGCCGACGCCCGTAATCATCACATCGGGCGGTGTGACTTTGAAGTCGACCAGAATTTCCTGCGCTGTCGCCTGAATGTGGGCATCGATATTGGCCGGGTTTTCGAACTGTTGCGGCATCCAGGAGCTGGGTGTGGAGGAAATCAGCTCTTGCGCTTTTTCGAGCGCGCCCTTCATCCCTTTTTCCTTCGGCGTGAGCACGAATTCAGCGCCATAGGCCAGCATGAGGCGGCGACGTTCAAGCGACATGCTCTCTGGCATGACAAGGATCAGCTTATAGCCTTTGACGGCCGCCACCATGGCCAGGCCAATGCCGGTATTGCCGCTGGTTGGCTCGATAATTGTGCCGCCCGGGCTGAGAATGCCTTTGGCTTCAGCGTCTTCGATCATTGAGAGGGCGATGCGATCTTTGATCGATCCGCCGGGGTTTGAACGCTCTGACTTGATCCAGACCTCTGCATCTCCGAACAACCGGTTGATCCGGACGTGTGGCGTGCTGCCGATTGTTTCGAGAAGTGAATTCACCTTCATTTGAGGCCTCCCAGTGGCTGTTCGATCATTCAATGGCTTCTGCATAAACCAGGAACCGTTCCGACTGAAGCAATTCTGCTAAACTTGTGATGAAGCGCCTCTGGCTTTCGGGCTGACAAACAGATGGAAGCATTTACAGTCAGGTCTGACCAATAAGGGGAGGATCGTAAAATGACCGGATTGAACTGGAAGCCTTTGGCCGTGCTAGCCGGAATTATGCTCGGCGCCTGCGCCAGTGTTTCAGCCCAGGAGACCAAAGCCGACTGCGATGAGACCTGCCTCTATCAGCTCGCTGGCACGTTCATGGACAATGTGGTCGATCAATATCCCCAAAGCGTGCCATTCTCAGATGACGTCCGGATGACCGAAAACGGTGTCGATGTGGACACGACAGGCGGCGTGTGGACTGAAACGTCAGCCTGGTCTTACCGCCATACCTTTGTTGACCCTGAACAGGGCGGCATCGGCGTTTTCGGCGTGGCTCAGACAAAAGACGCAGCGGACCTTATTATCGCTCTGCGCCTGAAAGTCGAGGGGCAAGAAATCACCGAGAGCGAAGCGCTGGTTGTGCGCGAGGGCGAGTTTCCGCTGTTCGAAACCGGCATGACCCGGGCGCGTCCGCTCTGGTATCAATATGTGCCAGAAGAACGCCGGAACACGCGCGAGGAGCTGGCCGAGATTGCCGAGAACTATTTCTGGGGCCTTGCCAATGGAGACCCGTCGCGGCTGAAATTTCACCCGGACTGTAACCGTCAGGAAAATGGCTTCCAGACCACGAATAATCCGCCTCGTATGATGCGCAGCTGCGCGGATCTCTATCCTTTTGTCTATATGCACAGCTATCGCCCAACGGAGATCCCCGTCATCGATACAGAGCGCGGAATTGTGCTCGGCATTACGGCTTTTGACATGATTGAGCAGACCAAAACGGTGATGATTCGCGGCAAGCCGTTTGAAATCACGCCGGAAGGTCGCCGCCTGCCAAGAACCCTGTTCCTCTATGAGTTGTTCAAGGTCGACAATGGTCAGGTCATGGTGATTGACGCCTTCCTGATGAACCAGCCCTTCGGCGCCAAAATGGGATGGGGTGAACGCTAAGTCGAGCTAATCGACAAGCGACTTGCGCATGTGGATGATGGTGTTGGACTCGCCATTTGCGCCAGTCCTGATTTCCGTGTGGAAAGCGTCATAGCCGCGGACTTCGTAAAGCGGCTGGCCCGGAATGGTTGATCCGAGTTCAATCGTCTGAAACCCGGCGTCACGAGCGGCCTGCTCGCCTAGCTCCAGGAGCAAGGTGCCCAGACCGCGGCGAACCCAGGCGGGATGCGTATACATAGCGCGAATACGGGCCGGTTCGGTGGCCGGGTCTGACAGTCTGTCATCCCGACCTTCCGTCGCATCGCCGCCGAAGAGTGTCCGACGTTTACCCCACCCCCCGCAGGCGACCATGACAGTCTGACCGTCCTTTTCGGTTTCGATGACAAAATAGGTGCCGTCGCGAATGAGGCTTTGATCCAACCCCATGGATTCCCGAGCAGACGCAATCTCGGCCTCGCTCAGAAAGTCCCGCATATTGTGCTCAATGCTCGCGCCCATCAGATCCAGAATGGCCGGCATATCTGCCTCTGTCGCGATTCGATGTGTAAATTCAGCCAATAATCCGACCCCGGGTTTTGAAACTCCCGCCGCAAAAACTGCCAAAGCTTTCACGCATCAAGTCTGAAGTCAGAACTGATCCGGCCAATCTCTGTAAAGCGCAAATTTCAGGTTTTGAACCATGTTGTTTGCTGAAAAATGACGCTCATGGTCTTCACCGGTTTTCGGTGCAAGCGACCTGAACGCGCGATCAAGTTGATCCAAATTCTCGGTTTCAATCATTACATGAAATTCGGGCATGCCATCAGGTGAGAGGCCGAGCTTGCAACGGAATAAACGCCAGTTCGCAATTCGGCCATCGGATTTCAGACCATCGAGGAAGGCGGAAAGCTGTGTCGCAAACTCGCGATCGGACTGTCCTGGCTGGAGATCACACCACACATGATAAATATCCATTTTACCCCCTCGCCATTTTGGCGCATCTGATCTAGCCCTAGTTCACTCGAAAGGAGCCCTGTTCATTTCTGCTCACTCCCCCACTCGCGACATCAGCGTGCTGATACCCTTCTTCAATGAAGAAGGAAATGTTCTGCCCTTGCTGGAGGAAGTCACCCAGTCGCTTGACGGGCTGAACTTTGAAATCGTCTGCGTGAATGATGCCTCCGACGACAAGACTGCCGAAGAACTGGCGGAAGCAAGAACAAATTGGCCAGACCGGGTGAAAGTGATGAGCCATGTGGATCGCTGCGGAAAGTCAGCGGCGCTTTTCACAGGCCTCAGAGTGGTGGACGGTCTCTGGGTGCAATTGCTGGATGGTGACGGCCAGAATGATCCGGCCGATTGTCGACGGCTCTATGACACGCACCTAGCAAATGGGGCTCCTGAAAGATTGGGACTGATAGCCGGCCGGCGAACTAGTCGGAATGATTCCGGGTTTAAATGGCTGCAATCGCGTGTTGCCAATGGCGTTCGCCGATTTTGCCTGAAGGATGATGTGAAAGACACCGGCTGCGGTTTCAAACTTCTTCGCACGCGCGCCTTCAGAGACCTTCCTTATTTTGCCAGCATGCACCGGTTTCTTCCGGCGCTGATCAAACGGGCTGGCTGGGACGTGATTGAAGAGCCGGTGAACGATCGCAAGCGCTGGCATGGCCAATCGAAATACGGCTTTTTTGACCGTCTGTTTGCCGGGATATTTGATCTGCTTGGAATGATGTGGCTGGTGCGTCGTGGCGGTTACGGCATCGCAGCCGAAAGCGATGATCCGCGCCTGAAGGACTAATCTTCGGCTTCAGATGCGATTTGCAGGCTTTCGGGCAAATAGCTCTCGTCTGGTTCGGCCAGAATTTCCTTTTCCTCCAACCGGACGACGGGAATGACGTCATTCGTGAAGGGCAGGTAATAGGCTGAGCGGCGATCCGGCGCGATGATTTCGAGGAGATCGTCCGCGCCGAAATTCTGCACCGCTTTCACCTGCCCCAGATCTCGGCCATCGGTGTGAAGCACGGTCAGACCAACCAGATCGTCATAGTAGTACTCGTCTTCCTCGGGCGGCGGTAAGGCGGACTTTGGAACATAGAGCTTCGTCCCCTTCATCGCCTCCCAGTCTTCCCGGGTTTTTGTGGATTTTGGAACGACAACAAAATGGTTCTTTGCGGGCCGAACGGTTTTGGGCTGGATGACTTCCTGGCCGTTCTCGTCCAGGAGAGGTCCATAGGCGAAGCAATCCTCCGGGACTAAAGTGAAGCTTCGAACTCTCACTTCACCCTGAACACCGTGCGCGCCACCAATGGCTCCGATGCAGACTAGCGCTTGCTCTGACGTCATGACCCAACGACCCGACCCTGAAAGAAAGTCTGTCTTCTTCCAGTGATCGGAGCGTTCGGCAAGAGGCTCAGGACTAGCGTTCCTGCAAATTCCGGATCAGGCGCTGTTGTTTTGAGCCTTCATTCCGGTTTCGCGGTGCCGGAGGTGGAGGCGGCGGCGGTGGCGGTGGAGGTGGCGAGGCAACAGGCTGTTGTGCCTGCTCGCGACGCTGCCGCTCCTGCTGAAACTGAGCACGTCGTTGGGCAAGGTCTGCCTCTTGTCGTGCTCGCTGCTCCTGAATGCGCTGGCGTTCTGCCTGAGCCTCAGCGGCGCGGCGCTGTTGTGCTTCAACCTGACGGCGTTGTGCCTCGGCCTGCGCGCGTTGAGCCCGTTCGCGTTCCGCCTGTTGTTCGCGCATCTGCCGCTGGCGGTCTTCGACTTGCTGTCGTTGACGTTCAGCTTCAGCACGTTCCTGACGTTGTCGAGCTTCCGCTTCTTCTCGCTGACGCTCAGCAGCCAGGCGACGCATTTCCTGTCCGCGACGTTCATTCTGCTGAGCATCACGATTCCGGCGCTGTTCGCGCTCGTCACGTTGGCGAGCCTCTTGCTCTTCGCGTTGCTGGCGTCTGACGGCGCGAATACCTGGCGGAAGCGACGTTTCATCCGCAGTCGGACCACCGAGAAGATCCGGATTGCGTGGCGGCGGCGGGCTAACGGGAGGTTGGATTTCGCCACGGTCACGGTTCTGATTGCCGCGACCTCGCCCCTGATCATTCTGGTCTCCGCGATTCCGACCTGTATTTCGGTCGTCATCCCGATCGCGACGTCCGGAATTGTCGTCGTTATCGCGGCCACCGCCCCGGTTTCCACCAGAGCCACGGCCACCCCCGGAAATCCGGCGCAGCGAGGAGATATTGTCGTTCATGCGGATTAGTCCGAGATTGCCGGACGATGCATCAATCGTGCGGCACACACCGCCGAAATTGACGTCCGTGCACACTTCCCAGGTGCCTGAGCGCAATTCGAGTGAACTGATCTGATCATTCAGACCGAGGGTGCCGACATTCGCAATATCCGTGCGCACCCCAACGGCGCGGCCCTGATAATTGCCATGTTCGAACAGAACGATATCACCATTCCGGCTGTCGCGGTCACCTCGGCCACGGCCGTAACCGCCATCGCGCCCGCCATGATTACCGCGACCTGCATGATCGCCACGACCACCACCGCGACCTTCATTTCGGCCAACACGACGAATAGACGAAATCGTGTCGTTCAGGCGGTAGGAGCCAAGTGAGCTCACGCTCGCGTCGATGATTTCGCAATGACCCCGGAAATTGGAGTCTGTACAAATTTCCCAACGTCCACGGCGGATCTCGATCGAGCTGATTTCGTCGTTGAAATAGAACGATCCCAGATCCCAGGCCGAATGGCGCAAACCATAGGCTGAGCCAGAGAAATTGTGGTCGCGATAGAGCACGATATCGGCGTCAGTCGGGCCGCGATATCCGCGCCAGTCGCGGTCGCCATACCCGTAATCACGATAAGGATTGTAAGGGTTATACCGGCCATACCGGCCGTAATCCCCATAGCGACCCGTTTGATAGGTGTCGGCATAGCCATAATCATAGGCCGAATAGCCCCAGGCGTCATACGGGTCCATTTCGGACAGATTTCCGAAGAAGTCTGCCTCATAGAACACCATCTCACCGTAATAATTGGTGCCGAAAATCGTACCATGAGGATAAGGATTGCGCGGATCGAGCGGACGGACCGACGAGATTTTGTCGCCCATGCCATAGTCATCGAGGTCATCGATCGTTTCGCGCGCCACAAGACAGGGGCCCTCAAAATCGGCATCCTTACAGACGAGCCAGCCCATACCGCCGCGAATTTCAAGCGACGCTGCGCGATCGTTAAAGTGGACATAATCGAGGGATGGTTCTGGCGCATCCAAGACCTGAGCGAGGCCATAAAAGTCCGACCCGTCAAACAGCACCAGTTCAGACCAATCATGTCTGTATCCGGGCTGATGCGATGTTGGAGCCGGTCCTGAATTCGGATAGTTCGCCGATTGTGGCTCTGGATAGGCCGTCGATGGTAAGGTCGTGCACCCCCCGACCAGAAGTACCGTGGCCATCGCCAGCATGGATGTGTTCGCGTATTTCATGTCTCGTTCTCCGCGATTACCCCGAGTTTCCACCAATTTAGCCTAACCAGTCTGAACACACGATAACAGACTGAAAGGCCTGATTTTTTAGACAGGTTCAAACAAAAACCCCCCGCAATCGCGAGGGGTTTGGTTTCTGGTAAGACGGATATCGGATTTTATCCGACCCGACGAATGGACGAAATTTGGTCATTCATACGGATGACATTGGCAGAGTTGAGCGATCGGGAGATCACCTCACAACGGCCCGTGAAATTCGTACCCGAACAAACCTGCCAGCGACCTGACGTCACTTGCATGGAACTGATCTGGTTATCGATACGAAGCTGGCGAAGGTCATAGATATCGCCGTTCACCGGCACTGACCAACCGCCAAAATTACCGTGCTCGAAGACCACAAGGCTTCCGCGTTGATGACCATAGCCGCCGCCATGTCTGTCATTACGGCCCCAGCCACGTCCTCGGTCATGACGATCATCTCCGCGTCCCCAGCCACGGCCACGATCCCAGTCGCGATCGCGTCCATAACCGCCAGCATGATTGCCGACGCGGCGGATAGATGAAATCGAGTCATTCATGCGGAGATAGCTCAGGTTTGGAACACTCGTATCGAGAATGCGGCAGGATCCGCGGAAATATCCATCGGTGCAGACTTCCCAGCGGCCCCGACGAACTTCGATCGAGCTGGTTGCGTCATTAAAGCGTAATTGACCGAGGTTTGGCGCATCACCGTTAAGGGGCAGTGTGCGACCGCGGAAATCACCGTGCTCATACAGAACAAGATCACCTGAGCCACGGTAGTTATCATAACCGCGGCCATAAGTTTGAGCGTTTGCGGGCATGGCCGTCATCGCAAGGGAAGCGGCGCCAGCAAGAAGCGTTGATGTGAACAATCCAAGTTTCATGTCGTCTTTCTCCAAACTCCGGAAAAGACTCCGGTTTTCTGCAAGTTAGCGCAGGGCGCCTGAACGTCAGATAACCGCTTGTTGGCTTGTATTGTTCCCCCGGCATGCGGACAGATACAAAAAAGGCCCTCGCACAGGGCGGAGGCCTTTTCAGGAAAATCATCTTCGAAAAGAGGGGCCTACTCGGCTTTCTCTTCTTCGCTTGCTTCAGCTTCTTCCGCTGGAGCTTCGTCTTCAGCAGGAGCTTCAGCTGCTGCTTTTGCCGCTTCTTCCGCTTCAGCGGCTGCAGCCTTCTTGGCTTCTTCTTTTTCTTTTTTCTCTTCGACGCGTTCTTTTGCTTTCGTGCCTGGCTCACCCTTGTTCGGGTTGTTGCCATGCTCCCAGGCGTAAACCGGCTTGCCGTCGACTTCGATCTGGCTCAGGAAGCGCGCGACACGATCAGTCGGCTTTGCGCCTTTTTTGACCCAGTCAGCAGCTTTCTCAGCGTCGATCTGGACGCGGTTTTCAGAATCTTTCGCGAGACGCGGGTCATAAGTCCCGATCTTTTCAATGTAACGGCCATCACGTGGCGCGCGGCTGTCAGCGACGACAACACGGTAGAATGGACGTTTTTTCGAGCCGCCGCGGGCGAGCCGGATTTTGAGAGCCATGGTGTATCTCCTTAAGTGTCTTATGGCTTCTGATTTTAGGCCGACCACATTGGAAGGCCCGTTTTGGTGGGGGTTTAGTCCGTCCCCTCCGACCGGATTTTTTCGTGGTGGCGAATAACTTCGGCCACGATGAAATTCAGAAATTTTTCGGCGAATTCCGGATCAAGCCCGGCGGTATCCGCCATTTCTCGCAATCTTGCAATCTGTTTTGCTTCACGGTCCTTGTCGGCAGGCGGAAGGTCATTTTCGGCCTTCAGCACGCCAACCTGCTGGGTGAGCTTGAAACGCTCCGCCAGTGTGTGCAGGAGCACGGCATCGAGATTGTCGATGCTGGCGCGCAAATCGAGGAGTTGATCCATGGGGGAGGTCATGTGTCTTGCCATCCCATAGTTCCAGTGAAGCTCCGGAGCGTTACGCCGTTTGGCAAGCCGGGACATTCCATCTCGGAAGCCCAGATGGCGCGATCACCAATGAATGCTGTTACGTTCGAGCCAGGCCAACCCCACACGGTACCCGTGTCGCGATCATATTCGAAAGTTCCGGCAATAGAACTTTCGCCAATGATCTTCAATATCGACCCGGCCGGGACCGTCAATTCTTCAATCCATGGCTCTATGAAGACCAGTTTGGGAGTGTTGGCCGTATTTTCGATATTCAGAACGTCCGCGAATTCGGTCATTTCTTTTTCGTCCCCGGAAGACCAGGCAGACCGCCCGGAAGGGAGCCGCCGCCCAAGCCGGGCAGACCGCCCGGCGCACCTGGGCCGCCAAGACCCGGCAAACCGCCAGCGTCACCGTCCATGCCTCCGGATTTGTTCCGCGCCGCCATTTTCGCAAGATCTGCCTGATTGACCCCCATGCCGCCCATAGCGCCCATAAGGCCTTTCATGCCGCCCTTGCCCATCTTCTTCATCATGGTGGACATTTGCTGGTGCATTTTCAGCACTTTGTTGACGTCTGACACCTCAACACCGGCGCCTGCTGCAATCCGCTTGCGACGCGACGCATTGAGCAGCGCAGGCTTGGCGCGCTCTTTTTTTGTCATGGAATAGATGATGGATTCCTGACGCTTGAGCATTTTGTCATCGACATTCATGCCCGCCATAGCCTGTTTGGCTTTCTTAGCGCCGGGAAGCATGCCCATAATGCCGCCCAGACCGCCCATTTGCTGCATCTGGCGCAGCTGGCCCGCAAGGTCGTCCAGATCGAACTGGCCCTTGGCCATTTTCTTCGCGAGACGCTCTGCCTTTTCGGCATCCATCTGCTCGCCGGCTTTTTCGACCAGAGAAACAATGTCGCCACGACCGAGAATGCGGCCCGCAACACGCTTGGCCTCAAAGACATCAAGCCCGTCAAGCTTTTCGCCAACACCGAGGAATTTGATGGGCAGACCGGTGACCGCACGCATGGACAGCGCGGCACCACCGCGGCCATCACCATCCATTCGGGTGAGGACGAGACCGGTGAGCGGCAGGCGCTCATTAAAGCGTTTCGCGGTTTCAACGGCGTCCTGACCAGTGAGGGCGTCAGCGACAAGCAGGGTTTCCGATGGATTGGCAAATTTGGCGACCTCTTCGGCTTCGCCCATCATCTGTTCGTCGAGGGTCGTCCGACCCGCGGTATCCAGAATGACAACGTCATAGCCCTGCAGTTTTGCCGCCTGCAGAGCGCGTTTTGTGATGTCGACCGGCAATTGGCCTTTCACGATAGGCAGAGAATCGACGCCAGCCTGCTCAGCCAGAATGGCAAGCTGGTCCATGGCAGCCGGACGGCGAATATCGAGAGAGGCAAGCAGAACTTTCTTCCGCTCCTTCTCTTTCAAACGCCTGGCGAGTTTGCCGGTCGTGGTGGTTTTACCGGAGCCCTGAAGACCGGCCATCATGATCACGGCTGGCGGGCTGTCGATTTTCAGCTTGGGGCCGGCTTCATCCTCACCGCCCAACATCTCGATCAGAGCATCATGGACAATCTTGATGACCATCTGGCCCGGCGTGACCGATTTGATCACCGCCTCGCCAACAGCCTGTTCTTTGACCTTGCCAATAAAATCTTTGACGACCGGAAGCGCCACGTCGGCCTCAAGAAGGGCGACTCGGATCTCGCGCATGGCCGCACTGACGTCTTTTTCTGACAATGCGCCGCGACCCGTCAGGCCGTCGAACACATTCGTCAGCTTATCCGTCAAAGCATCAAACATGCGTCATCCTTCCATTCTGAACCCATACAATATGGGAACAGCCTCTAAAGCAAAAAGCCCCGCCGGGCGATAATTCGCTGGGCGGGGTGCACGCCTGCCTGTGCAGGAATGCGCGGTCATCTCGATTTTGAAAGGGCGATACCAGAAAAGTCGGGACCGGTCAAAAGAATCAATTCGCGCCGGAACTTTCGCGTCATTGGAGTCGTTAAGGTTTCAATAATGGGGCAATGAACATGACCAGACCGCTTGATATTCTTGTTACGACCGCGCTTGTCAGTCTTTCAATTCTGGCAAGCCCGTCATCCGCCGAAGCCACCGAATACAATCCTTGGGTGGAGCAGACCAATAATGGCGTGATCCATGATGCCTCGGGCGTTTATTGCCCGACAGATCTTTCTGATTACGTCCGTGGCGATATCAAAGCCAATAGTGAATTTGGCTACTGCGCCTATACGAGCGCCTCGGTCGGCACAGAGCTGACCGTGCAATTCTACAAGCAATCTCAGCCATCACTTGAAGCCGAAATGAAGCGGACGCTCGCGCATTTCGAAGATCGGAGCGCTGTTGTGAGTGTGTCTCAGAGCGTGGGGTGTGAAGGCAATCTCGCCGCCGCCCGCGAGGGTGACAATCTGATTTCAGACCTCGCCATGACCGTAAATGATTATGAGGTCGACGATGATCTGCGTTGCCTTGTTCTGGAAACAGACGACTCGCTCTGGGTGATAAGCACGCAATCAACCGGCGACTGGTATGTTTCGACCATCAATTCGCTGCCGCTGGATAGCCAGCCTGATGCATCACACATGGTTGAAGTCTCAGCCCGCTTTCACGCAGCCCAGTTCACCGGCCCATCCGTTTAAGAGATTTCCCCTTTTTCTCCCAACTTTGACAATCGGCAAGGGATATGGACTTGCCGACCAGTTACAGTATGCCATGGTGTTCGGAGAACGGGTGGTTGAGGCTGGGCGGAAAGTCAGCCCGATCAGCTTCTCAGTATTGGCTCGGCAAGGAAGAACGCCGTCGGGTGCCGTGTTTTCTGGTGGGAGGGATTGAATTCATGACTTTGCTGAGATGCGCCCTTATTGGGCTGAGTGTCGCATTTCTTTCAGCGTGCGGTTCTACGCCTGATGCAACCATGCCTACGGAACCTGCACCAACAGCGGAAAATCCCTGGCTTCCCGGCCTGAATGGTGCGGCGCTGCATTCTCCTTCGGATGGCCTTTGTCCCGCGCGGCTGGGCACGTTTGACCGGACTGAATACTCCACAATTGCACTCAATGGCCTCAACGGTGGTGAACGGTTTGACGGAATCTGCCGGTATGGAAATTCCGACATTGGCGCGAGCATCACGACGTATTTCTATCTGACAGAAGGCTTGTCGCAGACCGACGAAATGCGGGCAAGTGTGGCGAGCATCGAAGATTCTCGAGATGCGCGCATCACCCAACTTCCGACCTCAACTTGCGCAGGATCTATTTCTGCTGTTCGGCCAAACCCCGGCGCAAATTGCATTGTTCTGGAAAATGAGAGCGGGTCCATGCGGGAGTATGTCACCATGCTGACCCGCAATGATTGGTTCACCAAACTTCGCGCCTCTGTCCCGACGGCGGACGAAGATGCCATGCGCATTACGCTCGCCGCCATTATGGAATTCAATGCAAACCAGCCCTGAGTGGGCGGATCAGGTCGTGATGACCACTTTCCCCGTCGCTTTACGCTCGGAGAGGTGTTTGATCGCCTCGGCTGATTCCTCAAGTGGGAATTTAGCCGAGATATGCGGCTTGATTTTGCCCGCAAGGTAGAACTCAAAAAGCTCTTTCACATCATTCTCGTACTGATCGGGGAATTGTCGCGCCCAGGCGCCCCAGAAAACGCCGCGAATATCGCAGGATTTGAGAAGGGTGAGGTTGAGCGGGATTTTCGGGATACCTGCCGGAAAGCCAACCACGAGATAGCGACCTTCCCAATTCATGGCGCGAAGGCTTGGCTCTGCATAGGCACCGCCCACGGCGTCATAAATGATATCAACACCCCCGTCAGAGACCGTTTTGATCTGATTGGAGAGCTCTTTCTGCTGGTCGCGATCCAGCTCGCCTGTCGGGTAAACGAGTCCCGTATCAGCACCCTTGGACAAACAGAAATCGAGCTTATCCTGGGTGGAAACAGCCGCAATGACTTTGAGGTCCATAGCCTTGCCGAGTTCGATAGCCGCGACGCCAACGCCGCCAGCCGCGCCCAGGATGAACAGCGAATCACCCGGTTTCGGGCTGCCGCGCCGCTTAAGGCCGTAATAGGACGTCCCGTAAGTCAGAATGAACGCCGAGGCTTCGTCAAATGGCATGGCATCCGGGATCGGAATGCAACGCGACGCTTCGATCACGAGCTCGTCGCGATAACCGCCCCAGCCACAAGACCCGATCACGCGATCACCGACTTTCAAATCGCTGACATCAGAACCAACAGATTTCACAATACCTGAAACTTCACCGCCTGGTGAAAACGGCCGTTCAGGTTTGAACTGATATTTGTCCTGAATGATCAGAAAGTCCGGAAAATTCACGCCAATGGCTTTGACTTCGAGCACAACATCTTTTGGTCCCGGTGTTGACGGCTCAAGTTCGACGATCTCCAGCGAATCCGGACCACCTGGTTGTTTTGAAACCACAGCTCTCATCAGTTCTCTCTCCCTCTGTCATTGGCGCTTGCCTTTTTCGTCGCGGACGGTAGCTGACTGCCCTGCATCTGTGAAGCTTGTGCATCGCAACATATTTGAGTGTAGTTTGATTTATGTCTGATCCAGTTTGGGCGATCGCAATCCATGGCGGAGCCGGTCCCGCACACAAATCCGATTATTCGGACGAAACCAAACACATGCGAAATGTGATCGAGGATGCAAAACAGGCACTGATCGCCGGAGAGTCTGCCATCAATGTGATCCAGACAGCCGTACGATCACTGGAAGAAAGCGGACATCATATCGCCGGTCGGGGGTCGTCCCCGAACAAGGATGGCAAATGGGAACTGGATGCAGCCATTATGGATGGCGTCACCCGGGAAGCGGGCGCGGTTGGCGCCTTGCGCGGCTTTAAAAGCCCGATTGATTGCGCCCGTACCGTGCTCGCAGAGTCACCCCACCTTTTCCTTGTTGGAAAAGGTGCAACGCGTTTTCTGAAGAAGCGGAAGCTTGAGCGCGTTCAGAATCCCTCCCGCTATTACAAGCCAGCGATCGATCTTCCGATCGAAACAGGAGCACTGCAACACGGAACGGTCGGTGCTGTGGCGCTGGACAGTGATGGACGCCTGGCCGCCGCCACTTCGACCGGTGGACTTCTGAACAAACAGCCCGGACGGATTGGCGATACGCCGCTGATTGGTGCTGGAACCTGGGCAGATGAGCGGGTTGCTGTCTCCTGTACGGGCCAGGGCGAATATTTTATCCGGTGCGCCGCCGCAGCCGATTTGTCAGCGCGCATCCGCTATAAGAAAAGCGATCTCACGGATGCTGCTGCCTGTGTGTTGGAAGACATTTCCTATCTTGGGGGGCAAGGCGGACTTATTGCCATTGACCGACTGGGCCGTGTAACTATGCCGTTCAATACGATCTCCATGAAACGCGCCTTTGCCACCTGGCGTGGCGACCTTGAAGTGAAGGTGTTCTGAGTGAGCATGCGCGGCTATTTCGCAATCGGTGCCGAAGGCATCTCAAAGCCCATGAATTTAGGCGCGCTCATGCGCACCTCACATGCCTTCGGGGCGAGCTTCGTCTTTTCAGTCGGCGCGGCAGAAAAGATCCGGCATGTCTATCGGTCCGACACGTCGAAGACCTTTGAACACGTGCCTTATTACCAATGGGACACCAAAGACGACATGGCACTCCCGCGCGGATGCACGCTTGTCGGCGTGGAACTGACGGATGAGGCCGAGGAACTTCCTGAATTCAGGCATCCGACAGCAGCGGCCTATATTCTGGGGCGCGAGCGCGGCAGCCTCTCATCGGAAATGATCGAGAAGTGCGCCTACACCGTAAAAATTCCGACCAAGTTCTGCGTAAATGTGTCCGTGGCCGGCGCGCTGGTCATGTATGACCGGATGATTTCAATGGGCCGGTTCGCCGAACGGCCTGTCACGCCCGGCCGTCCGGTTTCTGCTCGGGAACTGAATTTGATTCAAGGCCGGAAAAAGACCTGACGATCAGGGCAGATTGAGCTGCCAGGAGACGCCAAACCGGTCATTCACCCAAGCAAACTGCTCACTGAAACCGTAATCATCAAGGGGCATGAGGACATCGCCGTCATGGCAGAGAATGTCATGAACCTGAATGAGGTCTTCTTCGGATTCAAAACTGACAAAGATCGATGTTGATGGCGTGAAGGTGAATTCATGCGCGGACGGGCTGTCGGCCAACATAAGTTCGTGTTCGCCAATGGTAATGCGCGTAGGCAGGAGCTTCCCCGCCATCTCACCCGCCTCTTCGGGATAGCGATTGATCACACTGACTGAAACATCCGGGAAGGCCTGGCGGTAGAGATTCAGCGCCTCTTCAGCGTAGCCTTCAAACATGAGGTATGTGGCGACGTGCATGCAGGCACTCCATTTGGTGTCGAACGGAAGACCGTTTTACCCAAAGAATTTCTGCAGAACACCCAAAAGACCATCAAACTTCAGATTTCCGTCACGCACCGCAAGCGCGAAACAGATCTCGCCCTCGTCTGCGACCGGCCTGTGCGTATGGTCGCTGCCAACGATAGACACATCACCGGGCCCGTAAGCGCCGAACTCGTCAGTAAACCCACCTGAAACAACAAGTGTGTATTCAGACCCTTCGTGCGTGTGTGATGGCGCGCCACATCCAGGCTCAATGCGAAGGAGTTCCGTTGTCACGTCCGCGCTGACATCGATGGGGAGGACGCGCAATCCCTTGCCGGCATATTTCCAGCCTGATTGAACGCTGTTCTGAAGCGCGATTTCCTGGAGTGGTTCAGGCAGGCGAATGAGCTCGTCCACCATGCGGCTTGCCATTCTGGAGGCTTTCCGCTCGATCGCTGGCTGCGCCTGTAGAGCGTCAATCGCCTCAAGCGCGCGCTCTGCCGCACGAAATGACATGGGCGCAGGCGCCTCTGATTCCAGAAACGTGCCCGCAACAGCGTCAGCAATCAACAATTCCTTGCGAACGTCTGCTTTGAGGCTCGCCTGTGTCTCAATGAGCAGCGTCAGCGCCGGGTCCAAGGACCCGGCAGCATAGGCGCTGTAAAACTCTTCTCCGAAATCGTGTTCTTCTGACACTTTAATGCTCCGAAACTCTTATACTTTTCCCGACACTCGCGAAAAAACGCATACAAAAACACGCATTATTCGCCCTCTTCATAATCCAACTTGGTTCGAAGTTTCTGAAAGGCGAGTCGAATGCGTGATTTTACTGTCCCCAAAGGCAGTTTGAACCGCGTTGCGATCTCGACATGAGACAGGCCATCAAAGAAAGCAGCCTTTAAAAGTTTCCTCTGATCGTCCGGTAACTCAGACACCGCATCGCGAACGATTTCCTCGGTTTCGATCAGCTCCATCTGCTCTTGCGGCTGTGGCAGGGGTGCAGGCGAAAGGGCCGGTTCGTCCGCTTCGACATCCAGATTCTTGGTTCGACGAAAGGCATCAATCCGTCGGTTTCGCGCAATTCGGAAAATCCAGGTCGAGGGAGACGCCTGTTTCGGATCGAACTGGCCAGCTTTGCGCCAGACCGTGATCATGACTTCCTGGGCCAGCTCCTCAGCTTGCACATCATCAGACCCAAGGCGCATGAGATAGCTTTTTATACGTGGCGCGAAAAACCCGAACAATTCCGTAAAGGACTCTCGGCATTGCTTTTCCGCAATCGCTTCAAGTGCACGGCTGAATTTTTCTCGCTCAGTCATACCAGTCCCAGAAGTCATGAGGGGGGATTTGAGCAAGATACCGTCTCCCAATCAACTCTTGGCGGACACTATCAGCTCTTATATCCGAAGCAATCCAAAGCGGGTCGGGACGCGTTCACATCTTTCATGGTAGACTGTATTTTTCATTGGAAGAATCGCCGATCTTCATAGAAAAGTCGGGATTTAGGGCCATCTTAACCAGAAGGCTCAGTATTGTAGTTTCGCGTTAAAACCTGAAGAAGGATTGGTTCAGAATGAAGCGGTTGATGTTCATCACTTCTGTTTTGCTGGCGAGCAGTCCGGCGGCAAACGCTTACGATTATGTTGGCAAGTTCAATGACTGGGCCGTGTATAAAGACACTGTGAATGGTGAGGCCGTCTGTTACGCGACAACCGAAGCCAATGATAAGGCCCCCAAATCTGCGCAGCATGGTGAAGTGACGTTCTACGTCACTTATTACCGGAGCCAGCGCACACCGCAGAACAGCGTTCGGCTGGCCTTCAACCTTCGCGAAGATCTGCCCGCCAAGGCGATTGTGTCCCGCAACTCCTGGAAGCTGTTCACCGTCAGGAACGAGGCGTTTGCCGATGACAGCGACGAACGGTCTATTGCCAATGCTCTGAAAAGAGGATCAGAGCTGAAGGTCGAAGCCATGTCAGAGCGCAATACAATGGTGGCCTATCATTTCTCACTGTCGGGTTCAGCCAATGCAATCGACAAGGCTCAATCGCTTTGTAGCTGAGACGGATAGCGCCAGCTGAAATAGACCAGCAGGAACATCCAGACAAACAGCGTGAAATCACAGAGGCGCTGCCAAAGGCCGATTGGCGTATTTGCGTCTGCGCCCATCATCATCAGAAAGCCTGCCAGAACACAAAAGAATGCGAGCGCTGTGAGCCCTGCTCTCAGTTTTGAGCCGGATTGAAACAGGCCCAGCGCAATCAGCGGAAGGCCAAAAATCGCGCCGCCATATTCAAATAAGCCGCTGAGATTATGCATGGCCTGACTGAAGCTGCCGATGGCCGGGCACCCCGCATCACATGGGAAGACGAATGCGCCGAGATAGCCAATGCCAATCCCAAGGCATAGAAACGCCCCGATCCGAATCAGCAGTTTCTGGCCGCGCGACAGGACAAAATAACCCATAACCACAAATACGCTGAGCGCGGCGGGAAGAAAACCAAACCAGTTGGCGATGGCTGCATTTGGCGCCTTATCGGCACCGAGTTCGCTGATATACTGCAATGCCGGGTCATAGCCTGATTGAAGGCTGGCGAGCGCGATCGGCAAGGTCACACCGCTTAATAGTCCGATGAGGGCTGCACCCAGAATGTAGACGGGCATTTGCCCCTCTGGCGCGCCAGGCCTGTTTGCGTTCGTTTGTGCTGCCGTCACGTCCTATTGTCCCTTAACTGCCATTTGTGATACACGGCGCGATCCCGGAGCACCAGACAATGACGACCCGCCTTGATCTTTCACATGCGGCTCAGGCCGAGCGCGCACCCGTTTTCCCCCCGACCAATCTTGCAGGAATGGGGTTTGAAACCTTGCGCGAAATTCTGACCGATCGCGGCGTCGAACCGAAAAAGGTGAATATGCGCGCCCGTCAGCTCTGGCGCTGGGTCTATCATTATGGCGTACGCGATTTCTCGGGTATGACCGATATCGCCAAAGAGCAACGCGCCGATTTTGCCGAATGGTTTGAGCTTGAGCGCCCCAATATCACCGAAGCGCTGAAATCTGTCGACGGCACGCGGAAATGGCTGATCGAGTATGGCCCCAACACTGAGGCCGAGACAGTGTTTATTCCTGATGTCGGCCGGGCAGGTGCATTGTGTGTCTCTTCTCAGGTTGGTTGCACGCTTAATTGCACCTTCTGCCATACAGGCACGCAAAAACTGGTGCGCAATCTGACATCTGCCGAGATCGTGCGTCAGGTGATGATTGCCCGCGATGCGCTGGATGAATGGCCAACTTCTAACGAGAACCGCAAGCTGACCAATATCGTTTTCATGGGTATGGGTGAGCCGCTTTATAATCTCGACAATGTGGCCGATGCGATCGACACGATCAGCCATAATGAAGGCATTTCCTTTGGTCGTCGCCGCATCACGGTTTCGACGGCGGGCGTGGCGCCGAAGATCCGTGAGCTCGGCGAGCGGACGAAAGCCATGCTGGCCATCTCTCTGCACGCGACGAACGATGATCTGCGCAATGAGCTCGTACCGCTCAACAAGAAATATCCGCTGAAAGAGCTGTTTGAAGCCATCCGGGACTATCCGGACCTCGGCAATTCCAAGAAGGTGACATTTGAATACGTCATGCTGAAAGGCGTGAACGACTCCATCGCCGAGGCGAAGGATCTGATGCGCCTCCTGAAAGGCGTGCCTGCCAAGATCAATCTCATTCCGTTCAACCCATGGCCGGGATCGCAATATGAGTGCTCGGACTGGGAAACCATCGAGAATTTCGCCGAAGTGCTGAACCGGGCGGGCTATTCCTCGCCAATCCGCACGCCGCGTGGCCGGGACATTCTGGCCGCTTGTGGCCAGCTGCGATCTGAAAGCGTCAAACAGCGCGCAAGCGAACGCCGGAAGGAAGAGCTGACGGCGAAGGCAGAAGGTGATTGGCGACGCAAATGAGTGACGACGATTGGGGAAACATCGTTGGGATCTTCGGCGGATTGATCTTGATCGGCGTCTGATATTTTTTCCACGGGCCGCCAGCCTGCGAACGAAGGTGGCAAGATAGCGAAGTTACCGTTCGCTACAAATGGCTAAAAGGCTGCCAAGTCAGAACCGATGAAGGCTGGATTCCCGAGAAAAACTATCGACCATGACCAATATCGCCACGCCTAATCTGCCCAGTAACGACTTCGACCGGACTGAAGCGTTTTACGGCTCACTGGGGTTTGAAACGCGGTATCGCGATCAGGGCTGGATGATCCTTAAGCGCGGTGACCTCATCATTGAATTCTTTCCAATGAAGATTGACCCGACAGAGAGCTGGTTCAGCGTCTGTTTCCGCGTGGATGACCTGGATAAGCTGCGCGCCGATTTTGCCAAAGCCCCAGTTCCAGAAGAGCTGAAACCGGCCATGCGGTTTGGTAACATCAAAACCGAACCTCATGGCATTCGCCTGTTTTACCTGAGTGATCCCGATGGCAGCCTGATTCGCGCCATCGACAACACCTATGAAAGCTGACGCTTAATCAGAACGTCCCACTCACCCGAAATTTAAAGACTTGAGTTCCGGTTGGGCCGCCTTTTTGCTTTCTGAAATAAGTGCTGCTGACCACGCCCGTGCCACGGGGGGCGGCCAATGGATCATTCGGATCATCCGCAAAAAACGTCCGAGTGCGATAATTATTGGTGTGGAAAATATTTGTCGCTTCGAGCTTCATCGTAACGCCAAAAAAAGCAGTTGTTTCAAAGAACACCCCAACATTGTGGTTTGGCGTTTCATTGAAGATCTGCTCTTTGCGCCGGAAAAACTCCCTTTCTGATCCGCGGGACACTGATCCACCCCAGGCCGATTTCCAGTCCGGGAGGTCCTGGCGATAGGAGACATCATACTTCCAATTGTCTTCGCGGGTGAAACGGCGTTCAGTCCCCGTCACCGGGTCTGTCACCTTTGTTTCTTTCCACTCGGCGGAATACCGAAGCTCGGAATTCGGAATGAAGTCGAACTTGGTGGTGCCCTGAAGCTCAAATCCCAACCGGGTGCCATCGCCGAGATTGCCGAACGCATCATTCGTTCCAATGACGATGAAATCCTGCACATCGTCCACTTGGTGATGAAAGGCAGACAGGGTCACAGCACCTCTATTGCCGAAGCGACGTTCGTATTCTGCTCTGTATTTCCACGTTTTCTCGGGCTCCAGATCCGGATTGCCGACAACCGAAAAGGAGTCGACGACATTCAGGGATGTAGCAAACTGACCGAAGTCCAACTGCGCAATATCGCGTTCGACGCTGAGCCGAATCTGATCATCTTCACTCGCTTGCCAGGTGCCGACCAGGCGCGGTTTCGGATAGCTGAAATCCCGCTCCTTTTCCTCATCGCCAGTCTGTGTGATCCGTGAAACCTCGAAGACGAAGCCAGACTCCAGGGTAACACTCTCGGTCATGTTCCAAACATGCGTGATGAAGGGTTCGAGGCGGACTTCTTCAACCCGCGTATCGGCGACGCTGAGCATGACGGGGACGGGACCGGCTCCGGAATCATTTGCAATATCCAGAGTGATGTCGCGATAATTGAATGCACCCTCCAGGCCAAAATCCAGAGAATGACGATCAGCCGGTTGCCAGGATACAAATCCTCTGGCCACGCGCTCGCCACGATCCACCGTTTCATCAATCGTCTGAATATTGCTCAGTCCGGTCGACAGATAGGTTTCGTAAATCTCGTTTTTTTCGTTCATATTGAAACTGGCAAGGCCAATGAGTTTCGCAGACAGTGTGTCAGAAAACCGGTGCTCCCAATCGCCACCAATTTCGAGATCCGTTTTCGTCGGCCATTCGACCGATCCAGCCGTTGCGGCCAGGAAATTTCCGGACGGGTCTTCGACTATAACACCAATATTTTGTGTGTCGGTATTGAGCTGATAGCGCGCGTTGAAATTGACCGTATCGGTTTCTGTGGGCTTCCAATTCAGCACACCTGACCCACGCCAACCGATCTGATTGGGCTGCCCGAACACCTCACGCGTGTTGAGAAGCGTGCCATCTGCGGCACGCACTTCTTCAAAGCTCTCCGAACGCCCCCGTAAATTGGGTGTTTGAAAGTCGAGCGTTAGATCTGCAGTATCGCCAAGGGCGAATGTCTTGGTGAGCTGAACGGTCCAGCCGGGACGTTCAGAGTATTGAATATCGCGTAGTTCGAACACCCATGTGGTCGGCGATCCGCCCTCAATGTCATCCCTCAGAATAACATTTACAATCTGGGTCTGGCCGCGAATATCCACATTCGCCGAACTGCCTGAGATCAGCTCAATCAAGTCGACGGATCCAGCTGGAATGCGTTTCAGCTGCTCGGACACATCATCCTTCGACGACGGACGATCACCATTTACGAGAATATTGCCGGCCGTGCCGCCGAAGCCGCGCCGGTTTTCGCCATTGTCGATTTCAAATCCCGGAACGCGGGACACCATATCAAACGCGGTAATGGGATTGTATTGTTCGAAATAATCTGCGTGGAAGGTCCGAACCCCTTCCACTGAGCGAGCGGCGGCAATTTCGTCGGGCTCGGTCTGGGCCGTTGCATCAAGCGACAGCACAGCCCCAAGGGCCGCAAAGCCCATTGCGTATTTCAGATGGCGCATAAACGCCCCTCCCCTGTATTTTATTCTTTCTGATCGCTTCGCATGTTTTGTGAAGTATATGCAATCTAACCGCGGTCACGTGGTGAACACGAAAATGCGATCTGCCATCAGAAAGTTTGTCTGTTTATATCGGGAGTTATGTTTCTGAACACGAACACAAAACGACCAAACGTGTTCGACGATGAGGATTGATTGTAATTGATCGATCGATCGACTAATAAATATGGAGCGCGCCCAAAAGATGGTGTGTCGGGATAAAGCGGGCAAACCGCACATTCCAGGGAGGAATACGATAATACAAGACACTGGTGGCCAGGAGTCATGGACTAAGAATCTGAAGAACCCGGCCATCTGGGCGATTATCGTCCTGTTTCTGGTCTATACAGCGAGTTACGCAGACAGAGCCGTTCTGTCCGTTCTTCAGGAAGATATCAAAGCCGACCTGCACCTGACGGATACGCAGCTCGGATTACTCGCCGGGCCGGTGTTTGCGCTGCTCTATGGCGTGGCTGGAATACCATTGGCAAGACTGGCAGAACGCACAAACCGCAAGCGCATTGTTCTGACCGGGGTGTTCATCTGGTCATCATTCACAGCGCTCTGTGGTCTGGCCACCAATTTCGTGACCCTCGCCTTTCTTCGTATGGGCGTCGGCGCCGCAGAAGCAGCCGCTCCGCCAGCCGCGCAATCGCTCGTCGCAGACTATTTCTCCCGCAAAGCACGGGCGCGCGCCATGTCTGTTCTGGCGCTGGGCGTGCCAATCGGCGTGATGGTGGGCGGCACAGGCGGCGGGATTATTGCCGGCTTTTTAGATTGGCGCCTGACCTTTGCTGCCATCGGCCTGCCAGGCATACTGATCTGCCTTCTCGGCATGAAATTTATTTATGAGGCGCCACGCCGCGCGGACGTCAAGAATGCCGATCTAACACCGCTTGGTTTCTGGGATGCCACCAAGGTTCTTCTTAAAAACCCGGTATTTGTTCTTCTGCTTTGCGGTGCCTTTTTTACTGGAAACGCAGCTCACGCGACCTCATCCTTCGCAGCATCTTTCTATATCCGAGCCCATGAGCTCGATATGGCCACGGTCGGCAGCACAATTCTTCTCGCCAAAGGCCTTGTCGGCATGGTGGGAACTTTGGCTGGCGGGTTGTTGTCAGACAAGGTGGATAGCGGAAAAGGCCATGACTACATCATGTACCAGCGCTCGGGTCACTCCTTTGCGGCTCGCTTTATGCCAGCTCGCTCTATGTCGAGAACACCTGGCTCTCCATGGCTGTCTGGTCGACCGGCTCCTTCTTCGGCGGCTGGATTGTCGGCACCACGATGGCCACCGTTCAGAATGTGGTCGATTTACGCACACGTGCGACGGGCGCTGCGCTGTTCATGTTTTTCATCACCGTTCCCGGCTCTATCGGACCGGTTATGGTCGGTATGATCAGCGATATTGTTGCCTCTGGCGCCATGGGATTGTCAGCCGCAGAGTATGCAGCGACCTGCCCTGGCGGAAAACTCGCCGAATGGGTGACCGCCTTCACCCTGGCAGATTGTCAGAGCACGTCTGTCTGCGGTCTGACCCTCGGTATGACCGCAGGCGCTTTCCTCTATTTCGGATGCGCAATCCTGTATGCCGCGTCGGCCATTGTGGCGCGCAAACTGTCACGTCGTGAGGCCGATATCCCGACAACCGATCTCGTTGCCGATGATGGCACGCCATCGAATGATAAAGTGGCGGGCTGACGGGCAAGAGGCTCTAGCGAAACCGTTTGGCGTCGAAATCCCAGATCCGCACAATGCCGGACTGGGAGGCAATCGCCATAAGTGTTCCGTCCTGCGCCCAGAGCCTGGCGGTGCCATGCACGAAGCCATCGTGAATGCCATGGATCTGGATATCGATGCAGACCCAGTCGGTTGGCACGATCTTTCGAATGCGCAGCGTATTATCTAGCGAATTTGACCCGGCATGCATGCCCAGCGCACTGCCAGTGGCACCGGGCACATAATCGGCGATGACGGCAAGCATAATCGCATCGATTTGTGTGGACGGGTCATCCGGACGTGCCCAGAGAATGGCCCGGCCATCTGCCGAAAGTCCGCCTTCGCCGCGCTTTTTGCCATACCGGCCGAGCGCGACGCGGGTATCTATCCGATTTGCGAGATCTTCAGGTTCGCCTTCAGTGGTTGGTCGCATCTGAGGTCGCGGATCACACGCTTCCGGGCCGGGCACGTCCGGCATCTCGCCCCATTGATGGTCGAGATCCTGTCCGCGCGTGCCGCAGGCGGCGTTCACCGTGTAGATTTCGCGGTCTCCGACATGCCCGAGCACCCGCGCCTGCGTGACCGATTTGCCTTCGGTTGCCGCGCGCACGTCCACCTCGACCGTTTCACCCGGCAGAGCAAAGGAGAGATATTGCGCCGTCGCCCAGATCAGGGGCCGGTCGGTTGAAAGCTCAAGCGCCCGAACCGCCGACGCCAACCCCACGCCGCCAAAGAGGAATTTCTGCTTCGGGGGCCCAACCGACAGGCCATAATTGACGTCGAGCGTAAATTTGTGCGGATCGTCAGTGAGATCGAGCTCGAAGAAACGGGTTGTGCTGGATGATGTCATGGAAGCAGATAGTCGCTGATTGTCATTATCGGCAAGAGTTTCGTCGCTCAGCCGATGCTGCCCCGGATCAGCGTCCCAAAATCGCTGACCCAGAGATCGCCCACATGGCTGACACATTATCCTGAGCTGCCATCAAATTCTGGTTGTCGGAATGGATCAGCCTGACCTATGGTTTATTCAAAATCATTTCGGGAGGGAAAACAGTGTTTTTGCGGGCATTTCCATTTGTTCTGGCCGGGATTCTGGCCGCGTGTGCCACGGGTCCAGGAACCGTTGACTCACGCAACGAAGCTTTCCTGCGACCATCGCAAGAGTTTGAAGTCAGTCCCAATGGCACAGTTGCCTCAGGTGAATACCTTCTGACTCAGAATCTCATGCCCGTGGCCGGACGCCGGGTGTTAGCAGATTTTTCTCCCGACCTTAAAGTCAATGGGCGGAGGTCAGCCGAATTCCGAAAGGACGTACCGCTTTACCAGGTCACATTGTCCGGGGCGGTTCAGGTCTTCTGCGGCTCGATTCCAACAGAAAACTGGACGGGTCACGAAGAGGAAGCAAACGCCCTGTCGAATTGCCTCGCCGACTCCGACAATGACGGCGAATTCGACCAGCTTTACTGGCACCAATACGTCCCCTATTCACCGGAAAATTATCAGCCACGGTTTATCATCGGACCAGACCTTCTTTCCGAGCCTGTGCCTTACGAAACAATTCCTGTCGAAAGTATGCCGCCGAACCCGGCCTATATTCGTTTTGATCGTCACGGAAAGGCGGGCGTTTCATTGATTTACGGGATTAAGGGTTCGGGCAAAGCCCTCAAAATGGCGAAGCCGGGTTATGTCGAGCTCAAAGGGCCTTTGGACTATCCTGTTGAGGTTGACATGTATGGCGCCAAGATTCGTCTGCTCGGGCTTTCGGGCGATGAATTGTCGTTCGAATTGCTGTCACCGATCGCGGAGGACGCACGGTTCAAAGGCTATTGCTTTGATCAGTATTGCAATATTCGTTTCTTAGATGAGCCGGCGAATTAGCTGACTAGCAAGATCAGATCGAGTGCGGGCTTATGTGATCCGCCCATGATGCTGCTGGCCATCGTCTCCGATGACGTCCCAAGAGGCTTTCGAGCCGACAAAGATATGGTGGGCGACTTTCAGGTTTTCGCCGCCTGAAGTGATGATGCCTGCAGGCGCGAACATGCTGTCCTCGCCATTCTTGCCCGGCACGGGTGAGCCGCAGGTCGAGCAAAACCAGCTTTCCCAATCGGCATCTGGCTTTTTCCAATGGCTGATCAGATGTTCGCCCCTCAGCCATTTAAGGGCGGTTTTCGGAAAGACGATGACGGCGACATCGCCCGCTCCGCTCCATTTCTGACAGATAGAGCAATGACAGCAATAAATGCTGTCTGTTTCGGCGCGGATCTCAAAGGCCACGCCGCCGCAATTACAGGCTCCAGTGATCATGAAGAAAGAATGTCAGCCTTGGAAATGTCGGGTCAAGCCGATTTGAATCCCGCCTCCACTGGCAATTCAGGCCCTATGCTTTCAACTTGAATAGCTGACGGGCTTGTCCTACGGCGGAATCATGGGCGAATGAGCCCCGAATTCGCAAGGGAAATCCAAGCCCCAGATCGACAGGAATGATAGCAAAAGTAGTAAATAGGTCCGACGAGGTGAAGAACACGCCGATAGTCATGATCGGCATCAGCGCCCCCATGAGACACAGGCCGAATTTTGAGCCGTATTTCAATTCCGTTATGACGTTTGCAAATCCGCCTTCACGAACCACACGCGACTCCCACATGCCTTTGTCACTACCCAAGCCGATGGATTGAGTTGACGCTTGCCAGTGTTCGGGCAGCGCAAAGCGCCTTACGAAGACTGGAAACATCCAAACTTCGAAGGCGCGCTTGAGCCTTAAGATTAAATCAGGCGACGCGCCGGCCAATTAAAACCCATACGCTTCTTTATATTCAGGGTCTTTTTGCGCGATGAGTTTGGCGAGGTCGACGATCACCTTCGCCTGTTTCCAGGTCGCATCGTCCTGCATTTTACCGTCAAGCATCACAACGCCCGTACCATCCGGCATGGCTTCGAGAATGCGGGCGGCGAATTTCACTTCGTCGGGATCAGGTGAAAAGACCTTCTTCGCAATGTCGATCTGGTTCGGGTGGAGCGACCAGGCGCCATCACACCCCAGAAGGAAGGCATTTCGGAATTGCTGTTCGCAGGCGTCGAGGTCTGAGATATCGCCGAACGGACCATACATGGCCTTTATACCGGCCGACGCGCAGGCATCGACCATGCGGGCAATTGTGTAGTGCCAAGGGTCTTGCTGGGCATTCATGCGCTCACGGCCTTCGACCGGGTCTTCGATGACGCGATAGAAGGGATGACCGCCGCCGACGCGGGTGGTTTTCATCTTACGGGAAGCCGCAAGGTCCGCCGGGCCGAGGCAGATGCCGTGCATACGCGGAGAGGCGAGCGCGATCTGCTCGACGTTTTTGACGCCTTCAGCGGTCTCCAGAATGGCGTGAATGCCGATCGGCTTCTTGATGCCATGTTTAGCTTCGAGCTGGGCGAGGAGCTGGTCGACATAGTGAATGTCCCACGGGCCTTCGACCTTAGGGATCATCAAAACGTCCAGCGCATCGCCGACTTCAGCGAGCAGCGTGGTGACGTCTTCCAGAAACCATGGCGAGTTGAGGCAATTCACTCGCGACCAAAAGCCGGTATTCGAGGCTTTGAAATCGACCGACTTGCCCATTTCGACCGCGCCCGCACGGGCTGCGTCTTTTGCGTCTGCCGGGATGGCGTCTTCAAGGTTGGCGAGGATCACATCGACCTTCTTCGCCATGTCCGGCACTTTTGCGCGAACCTTGTCCAGATGCGGCGGCACAAAATGGATCATGCGCTCGACATTGACGGGCTGTTCGCGCAATGGCGCAGGAGCGCCGATGGCAAGTGATTTGTAGAAAAGCTGTGGCGGCTTAGTCGCTGACATATGTCTCAATCCCCGGTGAGTTTTTATCTGGGCGCGAAACTAGGCTTGCTGCACTGCAACGTAAAGCCCTATTTCCGCCCTTTCTGAGCCAGCGGATGGGCGGCAACCAACATGTCGGCGAGGTCATCTGTGAGGAGATGGGTGTATATCTGCGTCGTCGAGATATCGGCATGGCCGAGCAGTACCTGAACGGTTCGAAGATCCGCGCCGCCTTGCAACATGTGTGTCGCAAATGCATGACGCAATGAGTGCGGTGAAATTCGCGCCGGATCGAGCCCCGCTTTCAGCGCCCGTTCGCGGATGATGTTCTGAAGGGTTCGGCGATTGATGTGTCCCTCTGTACCACCGGAGGGAAAGACAAATTTGTCTGCCAGTGCGCGGTTTTTCTGAGGCAACGCGCTCGGTCGTGTCGCCAGCCAGTCCGAAAGCGCTGACTGGGCCGGGCCACCCACAGGGCAGAGCCGCTCCTTCTGACCCTTGCCCAGTATACGGATATATCCGTCCGTCACGGTGTGGAGGGCCGTCATCGGAAGGCTGCAGACCTCACTGGCGCGCAATCCGGCGGAATAGACAAGCTCCAGAATGGCAAGGTCACGGATATCTTTATCGCCGTCGCCTTCGCATGCCCTGAGCAAAGCCCCCGTTTCTTCGCGGCTAAGCACATCGGGCACTTTGCGGTTTGCATCCGGCGGCGTCAGGCCCTGCGCGGGATTTGTGTCGCGCATACCGTCTTCAAGCTCGAACCGATAAAACTGACGCAAGGCGGAGATGCGCCGCGCGATCGTCGATGCCGCCAGGCCGAGATCTGACAAAGACTGCTGATAAGCGGCGAGATCTGAACGGGTGGCCGCGACCAGATCGCAGCCCGATTCTGACAGACTGTCTGCAGCATGATTCAGATCGCGACGATAAGCGGCCAAAGTATTGTCTGAGGCCGCGCGTTCGACCGCCTGCATTTCGAGAAAAGCATTTATGCGTTCCCGAATGTCGGCCCGGTTCACATTAATCCCCGACGCGTTGATAATTCAGAGCTTCGAGTGCCAGGCGTCGCGCTTCAGGCTCATAGCCATGCGTTGACAGTAATTCCAGAATTTCAGCCAGATCAGCCGATTGGGTCCTGTCCGGGTCTCTGCCCAATGCACTCACTATGCGCAGAAGCGCTTCGCCAACCGAACCTGAATTGAGATTCGATCGAACCAGAATCTGATCCTTCACACTGAGCTCAGTTCCGGACGACAGCGTATCACCGGCATCGCCCGACAGAAATTCAACCGCTTCGGGCGCAAGCGCGCCATCAAATACCAGGAAATGATGGAGCATTCTGGCGGTTTGTGACTGGGTTGCCTCATCTGCCGTGTCGGCGAGACGGCGGGAAACCACGCGCGGCGAGGCAGACGATCTATCCGCGCCACTGACCACCCGCACGCCATCTAGCCAGGCCTGTAGAAATGCATCCTCCTCCGGCCCGCCCTCAACGCTGGCCATGCGCTGAAACCGATTGGCCTGTCCCTGATCACCAGCCGCCAGCATCGCGATGGCGAAAAATTCTGCGTTTGCGCCAATCGCCTCAAAGTCGTTGATTTCGGCGATGTACGGGCGCAAAACGCCTGCCAGTATAGCGAAGCGTTCTGGTTCAGATCTCGCCCAAATCAGAGCGCGGCGGATCGAAGCCACTTTATTTTCTTCACTCGTCGTCTCGTCTTCCAGAACATAGAGTGCGCGATCGAGAGGGTCGGCCCAGTCCTCGCCGTCGAGATCAGTCTCGTCTTCTTCGCTTTGTGCCTCGGCGTCTGCCTCAGCAGCGTCTTCGACATCTTCATCTTCACTTTCAGAGACGTCTTCAACTTCAGGCTCGGGCTCGGGATCCCGACGATAGGCCTCCCGCAATTCGTCTGCGATCATTAAACCATTGAATGCCGCGCGTCGTGCCATACCAATGCGCATGGGCCGTTCGATATCGGTACGAAGGGAAATTTCCCGCGCAAAGCCCGGATTGACCGCCGAATAAACAGATTCGGGAAGTGGAAATTCGCCGGCAAAACTGAGCGCGGTCGTCAGGCCGGATTTAAAGTTCGCCTCTGGCAGTTCCGCCTCGGCCCGCGCCTCGTCATCTTCCGGCATGGTTTCCAGCGCATTTATGGCCGTCTGGATCCAGGGATCATGTGCGTCCTGTTCGAGCCCCAGCTCAATGGCGAGATTTGCAGATGCAAAATTGCCCTCCAGCGCAAAGCATACGGCGCGCGCCTGAAACAGATACGGGCTCACCTCAATCGACGAGCGCACAACTGAACAGGCTGAAGCTTCATTGCCTCTGACAAACTGGAGTTCAACCATAGCTTCCGTCGAAGATTTGATCCCTTCCGCGTCCGGCATGTTCCTGGCAAGCTCTGCATAGGCCTCGAGCTTGCCTAAATCCCAGATTAGTCGCATGCGCTGGGCGAGCAATCGATCGCTGTCTTCGCCCGCCGGTGCACGCCCGGGCGAGAGGAGAACCCGCTGCAAAAGGTCGCGCGTTGTCGGGCTGAGTTGATAAACGCCAAGACGGCCAAGCAGGGGCATAAGGGAGTCCACCGAGCTGCCCTGCCAGAGGGTCACCGGCAAAGCACCTTCCGCACGAGATAACCGCCCGACACCCCAGGGATCGATGTCGCCAAGACCTGTGCTTTCAAGCGCGCCCTGTGCTGACGCAGCACAAGAGTGTACACTCAGTCCGACGCAGGCGATGGCGCCGATCAGCCAGCGACTAAACATCAAGTTCGACCTCAATCCGCTGTTCACCCGTGTTTGGTGGATTTTTGTTCGCCTGATCGGCGAGCCAGAAGACCGCGCCTCCGGCTAATAAGATGACAAGGGCGAGAAAGATCAGGAAGCGGCGCATCTTATTCCTTTAACAGCTTGCAACATGTTTGCCGGGTCACACCTTTATGTATAATCGCCTTTCTTGTGGAGGCGCAAAGTGTGATGCGTAAGTTCAGTGACTACAGATAACGATAATTCTGGCCCGAAAGTGGCAAAAGGAAAATCAATCGCACTTGTTGGGCTGATGGGCGCTGGAAAATCTTCCATTGGACGTCGGCTGGCCGACAGTCTGTCTCTTCCGTTTTATGACAGCGATGACGAAATCGAACAGGCGGCAGGTCTCTCAGTTTCGGACATCTTCTCCATTCATGGCGAAGAGGAATTCCGACGCGGCGAACAGCGCGTCATCGAACGTCTGCTAACGGGGCCGCAAATCGTTCTGGCCACGGGGGGCGGCGCCTTCATGAATGCCGACACCCGCGCCCTGATGAAGCGCGAAGCGGTCACTATCTGGCTGCGGGCCGATCTGGAAACGCTTTGGCGCCGCGTTAGCCGCCGCGATGGTCGCCCGCTTCTGAAAACTGCGAATCCGAAGGACCGGCTGAGAGAATTGCTGGAAGCGCGCCAATCGACCTATGCGGAGGCCGAGTTTGTGGTAGACAGCCGCGAAGGGCCTCATCAAACGGCCGTAAATGCAATTCTGCAGGTATTGAAGGACCAGGCGCTTCTCTCATGACTCACTCAGTCGTTCGGGTCGAACTGGGCTCGCGAAGCTATGACATTGTCATCGGAAGCCAGGCGCTGACCGAAAGTGCGGGGCGTCTTAAAGCTATTCTGAAGCCGGGGACAAAGCGGATTTTTGTCCTGACAGATGAAAATGTCTGGTCTCATCATGGCGGTGCGCTGCAAACCCTTGCCCAGAATATCGGCCAGACCCCCATCGTTCACGTTTTGCCTGCTGGTGAAGCGACCAAATCCTTTGAGAATCTGCAATTCGTTCTGGAATGGCTCATCTCTCACGAAGCCGAACGCAATGATGTGCTGCTCGCATTTGGTGGTGGGGTGATTGGCGATCTCGCGGGCCTGGCCGCCGGGCTGATGAAGCGCGGCATGCCCTTTGTTCAGATCCCGACCACCCTCCTCAGCCAGGTCGACTCTTCGGTCGGCGGGAAAACAGCGATCAACTCAAAGCATGGCAAGAATCTGATTGGCCTGTTCAATCAGCCTGCGCTTGTGCTTGCGGATATGTCGCTTCTGTCGACACTGCCACCGCGTGAATGGCGGGCCGGATATGCGGAAGTCATCAAATATGGGCTGATTGATCGTCCGGATTTCTTTGAAACGCTGGAAGCGCGGACCTCCGATATCTTGTCCGGCGATCTGTCGGCGCTCAGCGAGGCTGTGAAAACCTCGTGCGAATCCAAAGCGGACGTTGTCGCCGCTGACGAAACCGAACGCGGACGCCGGGCACTCCTCAATCTTGGCCACACCTTCGGCCATGCCATCGAAAAAGCGCGAGGGTTTGATGGCCGTGTCCTTCATGGCGAGGCTGTCGCAACCGGAATGTGCATGGCTTACCGGTATTCACGCGATCTCGAGCTGTGTCCGGGGCAGGACGTTGTGCGGGCCGAACGCCTGATCGCTGCCGCCGGCCTCGCCCCGACGCTTAGCGCTTTGAAGACGGGCGACTTTTCCGCCGATGAGCTTCTCAGCCATATGTTTCAGGACAAAAAGGTTGAATCTGGCGCGCTGACACTCATTCTTGCAAAAGGGATTGGTAAGGCATTCGTGCAAAAAGGGGCTGATCCTACTCATCTGAAAGCTTTTCTGGAGGCTGAAGTAAAACTCTGATGGACACAGCGTGGCCATTTCTAGTCGTTATTATGCTGCTCTGCATGTCCGGATTTTTCTCCGGTTCAGAGACCGCACTCACCGCCGCGTCTCGTGCGCGAATGCACAGTCTTGAGCGAGACGGAGACAGCCGAGCCGCCCGGGTGAACCGTTTGCTCGCTGATCGCGAAAGTCTGATCGGCGCCATTCTGCTCGGCAATAACCTCGTCAATATCCTCGCCACTTCGATTGCGACGGTAACGTTCGTCAATTGGTTCGGGGAAGCAGGCGTCGGCGCGGCGACTGCCGTGATGACGGTTCTTGTCCTTGTTTTTGCTGAAGTTCTCCCGAAAACCTATGCTATTTCGAATTCCGATAATATGGCGATGGCGGTCTCGCGCCCGATCACCTGGCTGGTGAAAGGTCTGTCCTGGGTGGTCTATATCGTTCAGGCTATTGTCAGTTTCACGCTGCGCCTGTTCGGTGTGAGAACTGACGAGGGCATGGTCTCCGCCGAAGAGGAAATCCGCGGCGCAATCGATCTGCATCACTCCGAAGGGGGCGTGGCTGCGGCTGACCGTCATATGCTGGTTGGGGCGCTGGATCTTAAAGAACTGGCCATCAGTGATCTCATGATCCACCGTAAAAGCATCAACATGATTGATGCGGATCAGCCCGCGCGAGACATTGTGATGGAGGCCCTGTCGAGCCAGCACACGCGCCTGCCGCTCTATCGCGGAACGCCGGACGAAGTTATCGGCGTGCTGCACGCCAAAGACCTGTTACGGGCCGTTGCGCCCATGCATGGCGACCTCTCCAAGCTCGATATTGAAGCCATCATGCGCCCGCCCTGGTTTGTGCCCGAAACACTGTCTGTTCAGGAACAGCTGGACGGCTTTCTGAAAAAACGAAGCCATTTTGCGCTCGTGGTCGATGAGTTTGGTGCGCTGGAAGGTCTGATTACGCTCGAGGACATTCTCGAAGAGATTGTCGGCGATATCCGTGATGAGCATGACATCCCCGTACAAGGCGTTCGCCCGCAGCCAGACGGCTCGGTCAATGTCGATGGCGTTGTCACCATCCGCGATCTCAACCGGGCCATGGGGTGGAATTTACCGGATGAAGAAGCCGTCACTGTAGCCGGTCTGGTGATCCACGAAGCACAGACCATCCCCGAGCCCGGCCAGCGCTTTGCGTTTCTTGGCTATCAGTTCGATGTGCTGCGCAAATCCCGAAACCAGATCACCGCCCTTCGCGTGAAGAAGGATGAAGAAGTTTAGGCGATCGGGTTCCGGATCAAGTCCGGGATAACATCAGATTCGAAACGCAAAAAAAGCCCCGGCCGGAACCGGGGCTTTCTGTCATTTGGCTTCCCTCCCCTGGGGAAATCTAGAAACGCGCTGTCAGGGTTGCCTGGAATGTGCGCGGGTTGAGCGGGCGATAGAAGGCTGAGCCTGCGAACATGAAGGCGGTTGGCACGCGCTCATCAAACACATTGTTGAGGTTGAACCGCAGCGAGATGTTTTCCGGCACACCGAACCCATTCGGTCCGCCAAGGTCTACATAGCCGTCAAACACGGTGAAGGCTTCGACTTCTGCAGTCTCAACGAAGGTCGAATACCGCTCGCCCGTATACTTGCCTGACAGGTTCGCAACCAGCCACTCAGTCGGTTCATAGGTGACGCCGCCCGTAATCAACCATTCCGGGCTGTCGGCCAGAGTAAAGCCATTCGCATCTTCGGTTTTGTTATAGGTGACATTGCCGTTGATATAGACTTTATCTTCAAAAACATCCGGCTGATAGACGCCAGATAGTTCAACACCGACAGAATCCACTGACCCGCCATTGAAGGCCGCGGATTCAGGCTGACCCGTGGCCGGATTGATGACGGAGCTCTGGAAAAGCTGGTTGTCAAACGAGGTGTAGTAGACCGTCGCCGCGCCGAAGAACTGGTTGCGATTGGTCCGGATACCGAGCTCGAAATTCTCCGCTTCCTCGCCTTTTGGCGGATCAGCCAGATCAGAGCCGGTATTGTCGAACAAATCATCTGTGCCGCGGGGCAGTGCGAAGTTCTGCGACCAGGAGCCAAAGATCTGATCTGAGTCGTTCAGGTCATAAACCGCCCCGATCATCGGCAGGATATCGCTTTCGAAGTCAGCCGTGATGTATTGCGGGCCATAACCCGGCAGACTGCCGCCCGGTGCACTGGCATCGCGAATGGCATAGTCGTTGAAGTCCCGATACCCATCGAGGGAATAGTCGATATTGAGGGTTTTCAGGCCGACTTCCACATTCAGCCGGTCGTCCAGAAGGCTGATCGTATCGGAGAGATACAGCTGTGTGGTCTCGCGCACGGTGGTGTAATCGCGACGGTAATAGGCCACTTCATCGAACAGCACCGCGCCATCCTGACTGCCACCAACCTTGTTCAGGCGTTGTTGCGTCCGGTTATAGGTTTCGTCCTCAATCCAGAAGCCCGCCTTGATCGTGTGGTTTGCCACACGATATTCCGCGCCCGCGACCAGTCCCTCACGTTCGCCGCCAACGGTCGAGATACCGTATTGAACGCCGCGCGGGAACACGACGTCCAAGCCGACATTATTCTGATCCATGAACCGGCCCAGCGTGTTCGAGAAGCCGTCCGGCGAAACGCCAAACCCGTCTTTGTCCTCGAAATAATAGGTCGCCTTCACGTCCAGATCTTCGGTCACATCGGTGGCAAAGGTCACATTGTAGAGCGCATCCTGACGAATGTTGATGCGGTCTTCAAAGTAAGAGGTACAGTTGCCGCCAATATAGGTCGGTGAGAAGTCATTGCTGTCTGCGACGCCATCTCCGTTATAATCCCACGGATAGATGAGATTACCGCCGGCATCGGTGTAAGGCATGATACAACCGTCAGGAATCGTGCCGGAATAGCCGTAGAAATAGTCGTTCTCGAACGTGGCTGCAGGACCAGACGGGGAGTCATAGTCAAAGAATTCGTTCGCGACATATCCAGCCTGGATATAGGTGTCAGCATCCCATTCATAGACGATCTTGCCTTCAATATGCTCACGGTCGATTGACCCGGCACCGCGCCACAGACCGCTATCGGTCTTAGATCGGCTGATATAGGCTGAAAGACCATTCAGATCGCCTGTGTCGAGACGAACGAAGCTCCGCTCCAGATCATCATCGCCCATTGTGTAGGAGAGCACACCGCCGAACTCGTCGGCGGTCGGCGTCGTATTGTAGGACACGATCGGACCAAGCGAGGCATAGCTAGGCAGAGAGACATCGCCGGCACCTGGCGAAGCAACCACGGCGCCGAGGTTTTCATTATCAACATAGCGGAAGATGGGCGACCCACCGAAGGCATCAGAGCGGCCCATTGGCACGCCATCCAGCACAAAACCGATTTGCTGGAGGTTGAAAGCCCGGACCGTGACAGAGTTGCCGAACTCGTAAAGGCCAAGCGCACCATCTGTCTGCACGTTGAAGCCGGGAAGAGATTCCAGCATTTTCAGACCAGAAATGCCGCCGGGAGCCGAGAGAAGCTGATCGCGCGTCACCGCAACGGTGTTGGTGGCTTCATCCAGGCCAATGGCTTCATCCGTCTGGGAGACGCGTCGGCCCTCTACATAGACCGTGTCCATTGTCGCGGTTTCTTCATCGTCCTGCGCCCAGGATATTCCGCCATACAATGAACAGGAAGCCGCAATGGCCATTATGCTCACAGGTCGCAACAGGTTTCGGAGTTTCAACATAATCATTCCCCTCTCGATTGGCTAAACACCTGATGAGAAGGTTCTGCGCCGGGAGTTCCTGCGCAACTCCCGCGTCCAACTTGTGATGCAAATCAGAATTCGAGACTAAATATTATGTATTCGGCATTTATTTGCTTAAATATTGAACATATGTCTGCGTTCACGTGCTAGTGAACACAGAATCTTATGGTTACTTTTTGGTAACCAATAAGAATTCAACTATTTGAAATTGCAAAACTACCATTCTGAGAAAATATCGACTTGAGATGTCAGAATATCTGACTGGCCGAATACTTTTACTCAATTCCGAACAACACGATCATTTCCATACTGGACGGTTTGCCGGGAGTACGCTTACTATTTACGCATATGGGCGACAGGAGGGTTTCATGAAGTTTCCAAACAAAATCAGTCAGATCAGTCTGACCGCGTTAGCCGCACTCGCGCTTTCGGCTTGCGAGACCACAACCACGGTTGATCCGACGCCGATGCAGTCGCCCTTCGACGCGAACCATCAGGCGCTGGTCATTCTGGATACACACCTGGATACGCCCGCTCTGCTCGTTCAGCCGTGGTTCGACATCACCGAGCGGCATGATTATTTCACGGACTACACTCAGGTTGACCTGCCGCGCATGGACGAAGGGGGGCTCGATGGCGGTTTTTGGGTGCTTTACACCCCGCAGGGACCACTCACCGAAGACGCCTATGAGGCCACGCGCGATGTCGCCTTACTGCGCGCCATGTCAGTACAGAAAATGGTCGCTGCCAATCCTGAAGAATTCGAGATTGCGAAGACCGCCGATGACGCCTGGCGCATTGGGCGTAGTGGCAAAAAAGTCGTCATTATGAGCATCGAGAACAGCTATCCGCTGGGCACGGATCTGTCGCTTGTCGAAACGTTTTACAAACTGGGTGTTCGGATGATCGGCCCGGTCCATTCTCGCAATAACCAGTTTGCCGATAGCGCGACGGAGATCGAGACTGTGCATGACGGGCTCTCGCCACTTGGTTATGAGCTGGTCGAAGAGGCGAACCGTCTGGGCATGGTCGTCGATGGGTCGCATGCCAGCCAGAAATCGCTGGCGGATATGATTTCGGCCTCCAAAACGCCCGTGGTTCTGTCTCACTCAGGCACCAGCGCCGTCTACATGCACCCGCGGAATATTGATGATGAGCACCTCAAAATGCTGGCGGACAGTGGTGGCGTCATCCAGATGAACGCTCTTGGTGCCTATTTGCGCGAACTACCCGCTAACCCGGAACGCACGGAAGAATTGATGGCGCTACGCCAGACCTATTCCAATCCGGGTGACATGACGTCGGAGCAGTATGACGAATATCTTGCCGCACGGAATGAGATTGACGCAAAATATCCGCCAGCCATGGCCGAATTCGAAGACTTTTATGATCAGCTGACGCATGCGCTACGTCTGATTGGTCCGGACCATGTCGGGATCGGCCCCGACTGGGATGGTGGCGGCGGCGTGATCGGCCTTGAAGATGTATCTGACTATCCGGCGATCACGCAACGTCTGCGCGATGATGGATATAGCTGGGACGATATTCAGAAAATCATGGGCGGTAATGTACTGCGCCTGCTGGCCGAGGCAGAAGCCTATGCGGCAAGCCTGAAGGATGGATCAGAGGGCTGAGACTTTCAAACGCAAGGCGTGGAGACCGCTCTCGAATTCTGGGGTGAGAGCGGAATTCACCAGGCGGTGCGACTCTACGCGGGATTTGCCAGCGAAAGCTTCTGATATAATTTCTACAAAATAGTGGGTTTCACCAGCCGGACTGGCGCCCGCATGCCCCGCATGGAGATGCGATTCATCAACGACTTTCAGACTTTCTGGGGAAAACGCCAAAAGGAGTTGATCCTCTATTCGATTTTGCCTGTTTGTCAATTCTTGCCTCTTTCGTCAGATCGAACCATTATTACGCCATGTCGTCAGCTTATGAACACCGCCCCAAATTTAAAAAAGACATCTCGATCGGTGCATCGAAGTCTAAACGCAAGAGGGGCGCATCCGCCGAACCCGAGACCACGATCTGTGATCATAAGGGTTGTGACTCGCCGGGAGAATTCAAGTCTCCCAAACATGGCGGTGGGTATCACAATTTCTGCCAGCGTCATGCAGCAGAGTATAATAAGAAGTGGAACTTCTTTGATGGCATGACCGAATCTGAAGCCAAGGCTTTCTCAAAGTCGGCGGAATACGGTCATCGCAAAACTTGGAAGTTTGGCACCGGCCCTGTTGGCTCGAAATCGAAACTGAGATCGGGCGATCCACGCATCTGGGCGGGCATTGACGGCGTGAATGAGGCCGCAATTCAGGCGTCCAGAAAGCAAAACGCCCGGACACGACTCCAGGTGCGCGCTCTGGCTGACCTCGATTTGCCCGAGGCGGCAACCGCACACGAAATTCGCGAGCGCTATTCGGAATACGTCAAGAAATTCCACCCGGATGCAAATGGCGGTGATCGCTCATCCGAGCATAAACTTGCCCGCGTCATCAAAGCCTTCAAAACACTGAAGGCTGCCGGCCTTACGCAGGACGATTAATCCCGTCTCAGACTTTCATAAATCTGCGGTGCATTGTCTTCTCATGCCCCATTGGAATGGACTTCTGTAAAGTCCAAGTTAGAACAGGCTTTCAACCTGTTGAGGAAAACTTCGTATGTCCGTCATTTCAGCCTCTGCCGATTTGGATTCTCTGATCCCGGATCAGAAGGTCAGCGTCCGCGACGTGTTCGGAATTGACTCCGATCTGAAGGTCGACGCGTTTTCCGGTAAAACCGAATATGTCCCTGAAGTGGATGAGAGCTATCGCTTTGATCCGCAGACAACCATGGCGATCCTGGCAGGCTTTCAGTACAATCGCCGGGTGATGGTGCAGGGCTATCACGGAACGGGTAAATCCACACATATTGAGCAAGTGGCCGCGCGCCTGAACTGGCCGCTCATCCGCGTGAACCTTGATAGCCATGTCTCCCGAATTGATCTGGTCGGTAAGGACGCCATTGTTCTGAAAGACGGGCAGCAAGTGACCGAATTCCGGGAAGGGATTCTACCATGGGCGCTCCAACGCCCGGTCGCCATTGTATTTGACGAGTATGACGCTGGTCGGCCGGACGTCATGTTCGTGATCCAGCGCATTCTCGAGGCGTCGGGTCGCCTCACCCTGCTCGACCAGAACCGCGTGATTGCGCCGAACCCTTATTTCCGTCTGTTCGCCACCACCAATACGGTTGGCCTGGGCGACACAACGGGCCTCTATCATGGCACCCAACAACTCAACCAGGGTCAGATGGACCGCTGGTCGATCGTGACGACGCTGAATTATCTCGAGCATGACGCGGAGGTCGAAATCGTCGGGTCAAAACTCCCCGATTTCGACAAAGACCAGCTCGACAAAATGGTGCGTCTGGCGGATCTGACGCGGAACGCCTTCATGAATGGCGATCTGTCGACCGTTATGAGCCCACGGACCGTGATTACCTGGGCAGAAAATGCGGCCATTTTTGGCGATATTGGTCAGGCTTTCCGGATGAGCTTCCTCAACAAATGTGATGAACTTGAGCGACCAATTGTTGCTGAATTCTATCAGCGCTGTTTCGGCGAGGAGCTTCCCGAAAGCGCGCTGATGATTCAGGTGGCCTAAAGGACTGGCCGTGAGGCCATTCCACTGGCCTGACACCGCCTCACCCGCTATATCTCTCCTATGGCCAATACAAAATCCTCTCCTGACGAAGCCTTCCGCGAGGCGCTGAGCATCACGACCAAGGCGCTCTCGGCAACGGATGAGGTCGAGGTGAATTTTTCACCTGACGGGACAGCCGCATCTGGCAAGAAGATTCAGATCAAGTCACCGCCGCGCCTGATCGACCCGGAAGTCGCTGCACGAATTCGCGGTGAGGCTGATGCTGCCGCGTTGAAGCTGGCCCATCACGACCCTGTTGCGCACACACGCAATGCACCCAAGGGGGTCGAGGCACGCGCAGTTTTTGAAGCCGCCGAACGCGCGCGCGTGGAAAGTATTGGCGCTGCCCATATGGATGGGATTGCCGATAATCTTGATGCCGTCCTTGTCGAACGATGCGAACGGGCGGGATATTCGTCAGCGCAGGACCGCCAGAGCGTCCCCTTGTCTGAGGCGGTCGAGTTTCTTTTGCGCGAGAAGCTCTCCGGTCGCCAACTTCCCCCGATCGCAGAAGGCGTTGCAGACCTTTATCGGGAGGATGTTGAGAAATCGACGGGCGATGGCCTCGATCGTCTTGTTAGTCTTCTGGATGACCAGACCGCTTTTGCCAAAGCGCTGAAGGACATTATTCGCGACCTGACTGAAGGCGATGTCCAGGATGGTGAAGATTTCGACGAGGAGGAAGACGACTCACTCGAAGACGAGGAAGCCTCGACTGAACAGGGCGATGACGGCGACGCTGAAGCTGAAGACAGTATGGGCGGGTCGATGGAAGAAATCGACGCGTCTGACATGGAGGGCGACGAGAACGAAGACGCCAATATGACCATGGAAGCTGATGCGGATATGGATTCGGGGGAAGACCCTGAAGACGTGGAAGACGGCTCGCAACCCATGCGTCCGAATTATCAGCCCAACGATGATAATCGCGAGCTTCGCTATAAGGTTTTCACCAAAGAGCATGACGAGGTCGTGCACGCAGATACACTTTGCGACCCCGAAGAACTGACCCGGCTGCGCGGACAACTGGACCAGCAGCTTTCAAATCTGCAGGGTGCGGTGTCGCGACTTGCCAACAAACTTCAGCGCCGTCTGATGGCCCAGCAAAGCCGCAGTTGGACGTTTGATCTGGAGGAAGGGGTGCTGGATACCGCCCGCCTGACGCGCGTTGTGACGGATCCAACCTCGCCCTTGTCATTCAAACAGGAAGATGAGTCCGATTTCCGGGATACGGTCGTGACCCTTCTGATGGACAATTCGGGTTCTATGCGCGGTCGGCCCATCATGGTTGCGGCGCTCTGCGCCGATATTCTGGCCCGCACACTCGAACGGTGTGGGGTTAAGGTCGAAATTTTGGGCTTTACCACGCGCGCCTGGAAAGGTGGCCTGTCCCGCGAAGCCTGGGTTGATGCTGGAAAGCCGGCCGCACCTGGTCGCCTGAATGATCTCCGGCATATCGTCTACAAACCTGCCGACAGCCCGTGGCGACGTGCGCGGCGCAGTCTCGGCCTGATGATGCGCGAAGGCTTGCTGAAAGAGAATATTGACGGCGAAGCGCTGATCTGGGCGCATGAACGCCTGATGGGCCGCCCCGAACAACGCCGTATTCTGATGGTGATTTCCGATGGCGCGCCCGTGGATGATTCCACACTTTCGGTCAATGTTGGCAATTATCTCGAGCGGCATTTGCGAGATGTGATCGATTACATCGAGAACAAGTCCGACGTCGAACTGATCGCCATCGGCATTGGCCATGATGTGACCCGCTATTACAAACGCGCAGTGACGATTGTGGATGCCGAGCAATTGGGCGGCGCGATGACCGAACAATTGGCGTCGCTGTTCGACGAGAAGGAAAATCCCGTTCCGAGTAAGCAAACCTCGAAACCGTCACGGAAAGGTCGTGATGAGGGGTTAGCGGTCTATTCAGGACAGCCTGTGAAGCAGGCAAATTTGAGGGATGTCTCGCGTGCGCTTAAATCATAAAACTCTGGCGGGTCTGTCTGGCCTCGCTTTGCTCGTCGGATGCGCCTCCAATGAACCGGCCGCGCCGGTTTCCAAACTCGCCCCAGATGCGTTATCCGATGCCATCGCGGCCTCCTGCCCGGAGGATGTCGGCTACATCCTGCCGGAAAAGATCTCTGTTTCAGCGACTTCGCTCGACTGGAGCGAGACACCAGAGAAAACGACGAAAGCGCTGGGGTCTTTAATTCCAAAAGCGCTGTTTGAACTCAACAGTGACGATTCTCGTTTTGGCGGCCTGTCCGGTATGGATTTGCTGGATGACGACACGCTGATCATGACCGCCGATGATGGATCGCTGATCTGGCTTGATTTTGATCCTGACACGCTGATTCCCTCTGACATCGCTTATATTGCGGGACTGCGAGATGAAACGGGCGGCATGATTGACGGTAAACTCGATGCGGATTCAGAGGGCCTCGCCTGGAATGGTGAAACCCTCTTTGTCAGCATGGAGAGAAACCACCGCATTCTTGCCTATGATATTGAAGGCTGTGGGTCGGCAGCACGTGGTATTCCTGTTCTGAGTTTTGCGCCAGATGGATTTGGGCTTGGCAAGGCCATTCATGAAAATCGCGGCATGGAAGCTCTGGCGCAGCGAGAAGGAAGCGAATTGATTGCCGGGCTGGAAACCAATTCAGACGGTTCCCCGATCGGCATATTCAGCGGTCCAGACGCGCGTGACTTTGCGCTCCGTCTGCCATCACCAGAGATTACAATGCTGACCGGGCTGGATATTGTCCCTGTTGAAGGGGGACCGGACCGACTTTATGCAGTGTTCCGGTCGTATGACCCTATTCGGGGCAACAGGATCGCTATCGGAGCCGTCGCATTCGATGACACTGGGCCCATTGGCGAGATGGAGCAGCTCGCGCTCTGGGGAACAGAGGTGATGGTGGACAATTTCGAGGGGATCACCGCGCGCTCGATCTCTGAGACCCACGACCAGATCCTGATTATCTCTGACAATAATTTTTCATCACGCCAGAAAACACTCTTGGCGGTATTCGAACACGAACACTAAATCGCAAATCCCGGCCAGAGCCGAACGGCTATTCCAGCTCCTTCGCCATCTCTGACCTCCAGACAATGTCACCTTCCACAATCGTCATCATCGGTTTGGTTTTGAGAATGTCTTCGTCCGCAATCGTGAGAAGGTCCTGATCAAACACGGAAAAATCTCCGCGTTTTCCGACTTCGATTGTCCCCAGATCGTTTTCCATAAAGGCTGCATAGGCCGCGTTGGTCGTAAAGAGTTTGAGCGCTTCGAAACGTGTCAGCGCCTGATCCCGATGCCAGTCTTCATTCGCGAAGCCATCGAGGCTCTTGCGCACGGAGGCCGCATAGAACTCGATCAGAGGGTCCCCAACCTCAACCGGCGCGTCGGACCCACCTGCAATCATCGCCCCTTCTTTGGTGAGATCTCGCCACGCATAGGCCGTCCCAAGACGCTCAGAGCCCAGGCGCGAGGGTGCGAAGAACAAATCTCCGATGGCGTGGGATGGCTGCATGCTGGCAATCACCCCAATCTCGGAAAAACGAGACTGGTCGGTCGTCTGAACGATTTGCGCGTGCTCAATGCGCCAGCGCGGATCGAACGCGTCTGCCTCTTCGCCTTCAGCTGCGGCCTCAGGCTGAGACGCCTCATATCCCTCAAAGGCTTCGGCCATCCAGGCAAGAGCTCGCTTATTACCAAGATCACCAATTGCGTGGATGGCCAGCTGAACATCGCCCTCTAGGGCCGTTTCAAACAATTCGATTGATTCCGGCTTCTGGCGCAGCGCCAGGCCGCGCGTGTCCGGTGCATCAGTATAAGGTGACACGAGCAGCGCACCGCGCGAACCAAGCGCGCCATCCATATAGATTTTCACAGCACGCGTGGTGAGGATCCGGCCCGTCGGCACGCGATCGATCGCCGACTGCATCTGATCAGGCGTCACAGCATTGTAGGTACGCAGCTTGATCTGCCCTTCGAGCGACAATCCTCGCAGGGCTTCAAGTTCTGTTGCTCCGACCGACATATTGTGAAGCCCGGTCCAGCCTCGGCTGGCATACACATCGAATCCTGTTCGAACAAATTCGGTCATCTGTTCGACAGTCGGTGCCGTGAACAGGCCTGAGGTCAAGGCCATGGCATTGTCGATCAACATGCCATTGGGCGCGCCATCCTCGGCCTTCAGAATATCGCCGCCTTCGGGTGGTACGGTATCGGCGGTTATGCCGGATGCTGACAAGGCCGCAGAATTCGCAACAGAGGCATGCCCATCGGCGCGTGTCAGAACCACCGGGATATCTCCGACCACTTCATCAATGTCAGATGCGTGCGGGAAGCGACCTTCAGGCCAATGCGTTTCAATCCATCCGCGCCCGCGAATGCGATCGAGGTCGGGGTGTGCGGCACGATAGTCTGCGAGTTCGGTTTTCAGCTCTTCGATGGACAAGACCTGATCGAGATTGAGGGTCAACTCTCGCTCGCCAATACCGGCAAGGTGGACGTGGGAGTCCGTAAAGCCCGGGAACATCACGGCATGGTCGGGCAGTTTTATGATTTCCGCACCAGACTTTGCAGCCTTGATTGCGCCGTCCATATCACCAGTATAGACGATCACCCCATCGCCGACCGCGACGACGTCGACAGTCTGGCCGCTCTCAACGCCGGTATAAATTGTTCCACCGGAATAGATCACGTCGGCCCGGATCGGCACTTCCCCGCTGCAGGCAGCGAGTGAGAGCAGGCTAATGGCGAGAACAATCAGACGCATTGAGAGAGACTCCTTCTAAGCCCCTAGGAATGCGCACAAAAAAAGCGCCCCGCAAGGCGCTTCTTTAAATTCAGACCCAGCTAGCGACTAAGCCGTCGCTTCTGTCTGCTTTTTCTCAATGTCAGACAGAATTTTCAGCGCTGTTGGGTGAAGCGTCGATTTTTTTGTCTTGAGCAGGTATCCATCCAGGCCGCCATGCTTGTCGACCGTACGCAGAGTTGACGCAGCGATACGCATTTTGAACTTCCGGTCGAGAACTTCAGAATACAGCGTTACGTTCACCAGGTTCGGAAGGAACCGGCGCTTTGATTTGATGTTTGAGTGGCTTACCCGATGACCAACGATCGGAGATTTGCCAGAAAGTTCACATTCGCGCGACATGGCAGCGCCTCTTGTCTAATCTGTCAGAAAACTTGAAGCGCGGGCATTACGCTTTTCAGCGGCATCCGTCAACCGTGATTCGAAACCTAATCTGCAAACAGGCATAATGAAATCATGGCAATTCCTGGCACAAATGAGGTGATTTCACGAAACCCCTGTTCATTTTCCCTTGTGTCTGGTTTTGTTAGATCGAGCAGTGTGGGCGGGTTGATTACGTTTTTCGAGGTTTAATCTGATGAAACTGAAAATGTTAGCCGGACTGTCTGTGTTGGCTCTTGGCGTTTCAACACCTGCTATCGTCAGCGCGCAGAATGGCAGTGCGCCATCCGCAAATATGGTTCTGGCGGATGTAAAGGCCGGACAGGACAAACGCTTCATCTATGAGCTGAAAGCCAAGGCCTGGCTGTTCATCATACCGGTGACGGGCAAAGCGACCTTTGATACCACACTGACCGGCAATACCTATCGGATCAATTCGCGCGTCAAAACAACCGGCCTTGCCGATGTGTTTGTCGGCTATGACATGCGTGTCTCAGCCAGTGGTTATGTGTTGGATGACGGCCTGGAGACCTATAATTACATCAGCCAGAATTATGACGGCAAAAAGAACCGCCGCGTCGAGATGACGTATGGCGCGGACGATGTCGCCATGACCGCGACGCCGCGATTTGGTGATCTGGGTGACCCAGCGGCCACGCCGGCACAGAAACTGGAAGCGCTCGATCCATTGTCCAGCATTATCGATATCGCATTTCAGCCGCGTGATCCGTCCAATCCGTGCGGCGGGCCCATGAAATTGTTTGATGGCAAGCAGCTGACATATCTGAATCTGACCTATCAGGGCGAAGCGGATATCAAGACTGAAGCCTGGCGCGGTAAAGGCATTGAGTGCTTTGTAAACATGGAGCGCGTTGCCGGATATGAAAAAGGCGAGAAAGGTAAAAACCTTTCAGGCATTGATGGCCCGATGCGAATGTATTTCGCCGAAGTGATCCCTGGCACCATGACGATGATGAAGCTGGTCGTCGACACTGACGATATTGGCAAGATCACGGTCGAAACCAGCAAGATCCAGATGATCGATGTCGAGACCCAGGAAGCTTCAGCTGAAGGAAGCAATCGGGGTTAATCCAATCTCAGGCGAGATTGGAAAAAGCCGGTCAGACGATCGGCTTTTTTAATGTCCTGAAGGCGGGTCGCCCGTCACCGGCATGGCGACAATCGGGTCCTCGATTGGTTTTCCGAAACATTCAGACCCCATCGCGACCCAGCGCGAGGGAAAATCCGGATCAATGAAAACCATTCGGACACGGCCCCAATTGTATGTGCTTTCTCCGGTTTGCGGATTTACGATGGCGACATCGCAGACGTCAAACTCACTATTATCGATGAAGATGCCATCATATGTACCCCGGCCTTCATACTGACCCGCCAGACCCTGGATGAAGAGTTTACCATCTCCATGCGCCAGGACCGCCATGCCATTCGCAAGATCCTCTTCATAGACCACTTCTTCGCCCATGATAGTCCACACTTCATCAGCCGATGCCATGCCGGACAGGCTCAGCGCACTCATCGCCATCAAGGCCGCTTTCAAATCGGGCATACTTCCTCCAATTATCTTATACAGACCTCAATAGACGTCGCTTTCTCAACGCTTCCAAGTCCGAGACTGAAGTTTTTTCAACGCGCCTGGCTGGCGGATCGGATCAAAAGTTCGAGAAATTGTTCGTGCGTGGGCAGTTTTTGTCGGCACTGCGCGAGCAATTCGGAATGATCCGGCAGCGCGTAATTGCCTCGCGGCGGCGGGTTCACCCATTTCATGCCGTGAAGTACAAACTCAAAACTATCGAGCGCAAAGAGGCGCTGAGATCCGTGAAAATCATAGTCAATCGGGCTGCGGTTTCGCCAGATTTCGAGCTTATCCTGCAAGCCGTCCCAGATCGCCTCTTGAGAAGTTGCTGCTCGCCAGAACTCCGTATCCCGGCGCGTTGAGGTCACATAATGGAGATTGATAAAACCCATCACCTCTTCATAGAGATCATCCATATTCCGGTTGAAATTTCTCTGTGCGGCCGCAGGCGCATTAATGTAGTCGATCAGTGTGTTGCCGAGCATTTGCGCGGCAAATTCAATCATATAGAGACCGGAAGATTCAAGCGGCTCGAGAAAACCCGCTGAAAGTCCGATGGCAACGCAATTACCTTTCCAGGCTTGTTTTCGCTGAATGCTCGCAAATTTGAGCCGTCCCGCGGAAAGACCATCAGTGTGCGGACCCTCGAATTTGCGCAAGGACGCTTCAGCTTCGTCATCAGACAGAAACTGGCTGGAATAAACATAGCCAAGCCCGCGCCGTGTGTGAAGATTGATATCCCATTGCCAGCCATGATCACGAGCGATGGAGCGCGTATAGGTGACGATCCGCTCTGGCTTATGAACCTCATAGGGCACACGCATGGTGACGGCGCGGTCGCAAAGAAGATATTTAGAGTAATCCTTTACACCCACACCCAGCGCGCCCCCCATCAGAACGCTGCGAAACCCAGTGCAGTCTACGAAGAGATCAGCCGACAGGGTTTCTCCCTGATCGGTTTCAACCGATTCAATCAGGCCTTCCGGAGAGACATTAGCTTCCGTGATGTTTGCGCGTTTGTGCAAAATGCCTTTCGACCGCCCAAACTCAGCGAGACGCAACGCCATTTTGATCGCATCGAGATGATAGGCATACGGAAAATTCGCGAGGTATTGAGGGGTCTGGGGCGATTTCGGCGCGATGTTATGATCGGCCAAATTTGTCAGGACCGAAAACGTCCGGTCAAAGTCTTTACCGTTTTGTGCTGTCCAGGCTTCTGCGAGTGGATCTGTCTGCGTGCGGTGACGTCGATCAAACGGGTGATCATACGACTGACCATCGTTCCAGTTTTCAAACCGGATGAGACATTTGAATGTGGCCTCTGAGGACGCCATGAGGTCGCCCTCAGCTATACCGATAAGCGACATGGTTCGGCGGATACTTGGAACCGTCGCCTCGCCCACCCCAATGGTCGGGATGTCCGGGCTTTCGACCAAAGTGATCTGGCATGGCAGCTCGAACCGTTGAATGAAATGGTTGAGCAGATTGGCCGTGATCCAACCTGCACTCCCGCCACCAACAATGAGAATGTTCTTCAGCATGGCGCTATCTGGTCTCACTTTCTACAGACAGGCAAGATGTCTTATGTAGATCGACCAGATCAGACGCGTATAGGGGAGGGCATCCCCTTAAAAGACTGCGATGTGATTGGCTGAGGTCCAAGAATATCTTACAATGTAAGTTGTTAATTGAGCCGAACCCTTACACCATAAGTTTATTGGGATATATCGAGGGTTCTCTTCATGACCGGGCGTACGCCACTTAGTCGCGACCTGATTGGCCAGACGGCACTGGAGCTGGCTGAATCTAACGGCCTCGATTCTCTGAGCATGCGGCGACTGGCTGAGGCGCTTGGCTGTGAGGCCATGTCACTCTATCACCATGTTGAAGGCATTGATGGGGTCAAAGACGCGATCATGGATACGCTGTTTGGCATTATCAGCACACGACTTGAAGGAAAAACCGGAGATTACCTTGAATCTTACGGTGTAAGCTTAATCGAAATTGCCTGCGACTATCCGGAGGCCTTCAAACTTCTGGCAACGCGCCTTTGGTCCAGTTCTGACGCGGAGGCTTTTGCAGCATCTGCCTTCGAACGCATGGGGGAATGCGGTCTGAGGGGGGATCAGCTTCTGACATCAGCACGTATCCTTACAGCGTATGTCAACGGCGCTGGGTTGGCTTTGGGTGCCTGGCGAGGAATTGCGCAGGGAGACCAAAGCTCAATGGAAAGTGTTAAGGCTGATCTCCTGCGTGGATATGCGGCGCTCGTTCAGCAGGTAAAGAAGCGTAAGATTTAGGCCAAGCGACTTACGGTGTAAGTGCCAACCATGTCATCCCGTTTGCAATGCAGAACACAGCCTTGAGCCCGTTTCAGGTTTGCCAGAGGAAAACGGAAACAACCGAAAAATGTTATGCTTTGCAGACACGGGACCTTGCTGGCGGTGAATACAGAAGGTCCCGCATCTACGACGCACCACTGCGTGCTGCATCGTGTGCGGGATGACAGCCGAGCTGGCTAGCCAGAGAACCCGGCTAGCCTTTTACGCAAACCACTTGCTTCAGGGTGTGAACCACATCCACAAGGTCAGTTTGTGCGGCCATCACCTGGTCGATATCCTTATAGGCCATGGGCGTTTCGTCGATCACGCCCTTGTCCTTCCGGCATTCCACATCGCGGGTCGCCTTGATGTGGTCATCCAGGGTGAATTTGGCCTTTGCGGCCGTCCGGGACATTTTCCGGCCAGCGCCGTGAGAACAGGAACAGAAGCTCTCGGCATTCCCTTTACCGCGCACAATGAAGGATTTCGCCCCCATTGATCCGGGAATAATTCCGAGATCGCCCTCGCCTGCTTTCACCGCACCCTTCCGGGTGACCCAGACGCTCTCACCGAAATGGGTCTCCCGCTCCACATAATTGTGGTGGCAGTTGACCGCATGCTTATCGGTTGTGAACTCCCGCAGCGTCTCACGGACAGCCTGGAGGACGCGGTCCATCATGGCTTCCCGATTGAGACGGGCATAATCCTGCGCCCATGACACGGCTTCGGTGTAGTCAGTGAAGAGGTCTTCACCTTCCACGAAGAAAGCCAGGTCACGATCCGGCACATGATAGCCCAGAACCCGCTTCTCCAGAGCCTTACGAGCTTCCTGGATGAAATAGGTTCCGATGCGGTTTCCAGTGCCCCGGGATCCTGAGTGCAGCATGATCCACACCCGATCTTCCTCGTCCAAACAGAGCTCGATGAAGTGATTTCCCCCACCGAGTGTTCCGAGCTGGGTTGAGAAATGGTTCGGCGTGATTTTGCCATGCTTCTCAACGATCCGATCAAGACGTGTCTCAAGCCCGGAATTCCGCAGACGGGTGACGACACTTGCCGGCGTATTGCCAAAACTTCCGCCACGGCCATTCCCGACAGGCACTTTCCGTTCGATCTCGCTACGGACTTTCGCGAGATTGTCTGGCAGCGTCTTACCGGTAAGGCTGGTCCGTATCGCCATCATCCCGCAGCCAATGTCCACTCCCACAGCGGCAGGGATGATCGCGCCTTTGGTCGGGATCACCGAACCAACGGTCGCGCCCCGGCCGAAATGGACGTCGGGCATGACAGCAAGGTGAGAGTGCACAAAGGGCAGCCCCGCCACGTTTTCAAGCTGTTCGCGGGCGACAGGTTCAACAGGAACCCCTTTCACCCAGGCCTTGATCGTTCCGCCCCGGGCGGTTTCGATCACTTCAAAATTGCTCATTTGTTTTCAGGTCAAACAGACCTTCCTTTCGCATGTTAAACTCCACGCGACGGGTCAGGTGAAATCAAGTCGACTGACATGAAAAAACCCTCCGGCACGCGGAGGGTTGGTGAACTGACGCAAGCTTGCACCTCGTCATACAGCCGAGTGTCGGCCTAGTTCGTCCATCGCCCTCCATAAGGCATCGCATCCTGTTCGAGCCAACCTCGCAGGACCGATAATGGGAAAATTTTTGGCAGATAGGTCATCTGTTAGTTTCCACGTTGAACGAAACCGCCTTATGATCGAATAACGATCCTTTTTCAAGCAAGTTCACGCAAAATTTTTGTGACCATTTTGCGGCACCATCAATGCCAATGGCAAAGATTGGGGCGTCGCCGTTCCGTAAGTCGCATAACACCAGATTTTGCCAGACTACTCATTCCGGCGTGTTTCGGCTCTTGGATGTTGCGTCAGGACTGGAGAATTTGTGGCTGAATTGGCACAGCTGCGAACAGAGTATGCGCGTCAGCCCTGCATTCACGGGCTGTAACAAAGGTGTCGCGAAGTCGTCGTCAAACTGTCACTTGGTAAGAATAAGGCACAAGCCCAGTTTCACTAAATTGGGGAAGTCTGATGAAACCAAGCCGGACGATCATTCGCACAAGTGCCCTTCTGGTCACTTCTGCACTCACTTCGCTCTCTCTGTCTGCACCTGCAATCGCTCAGGAAACAGACGAAGAAGTGCGCATGGACACAATTAACGTGATCGGTCTTCGCGACCAGATCCAAAGCGCGATTAATCAACAGCGCGATTCAGACACAATTGAAAGTGTTCTGACCCGCGACGACATCGGCCAGTTCCCGGATCAGAACGTTGCTGAATCTGTTCGCCGCCTGTCGGGTATCAACGTCCTGAACGATCAGGGCGAAGGCCGGTTCGTTTCTGTTCGTGGCCTTGACCCTGAGCTGAACTCATCTACGCTGAACGGCGTGAACCTGCCGTCTCCTGAGTCCGACAGCCGCGCGGTTGCACTCGACGTGATCGCGTCTGAACTGATCAGCTCGGTTTCGATCAAAAAGACACTCACTCCGGATATGGACGCGGACACAATCGGCGCGACCATCGACATCGAAACCACCAAAGGTTTTGATCGCGATGAGCCATATTTCTCTGCGACGCTGGAAGGCTCTTACAACGACCTGAACGGCGAAACGTCGCCAAAAGGCGCGTTTGACTTTGTCTATCCCGTTTCTGACACGTTCGGTGTTTCTGGTGGTCTGTCTTATTACGACCGTAAAACCTCAACCGACAATATTGAGTCTGAGGGCTGGGAAGACGAAGACGGCGTCGTATTCGCCGAAGACGTCGAGTATCGCGACTATGACGTTGAACGTGAGCGTATGAGTGGATCCCTGTCATTTGACTGGCGCCCACACCCGACAACTGAGCTCTATGCTCGCGGTGTTTACAGCCAGTTTGACGACTTTGAGACCCGCGGCCGTCTGATCTTCGCACTTGATGCGGATTCAATTGTCGGCGCATCAGGCGACACGGTATCCTTCTCCGATGCGGACGAAGAGATTGAAGTCGTTCGCGACCTTAAAGACCGGTTCGAAAGCCAGAAAATTCAGTCTTACCAAATTGGTGGTGAAACCGAACTCGATAACTGGAAGTTCGATTACAAACTCGCTTACTCTCATGCGGAAGAGCATGAGTTCGACTCCCAGGACCAGACCGAATTCGTTCGCGAATTCGACGATGAAGGCTTTGGCATCACATTCGATTACGCAAACTTCGAAATGCCAGTTTTCATGGTAGATTCGGGCGCTGCTCTCTTCAACGATCCGTCTGAATATGAGTACGACAAAGTCACCCTGGTTGACGGCCTTGCAGAAGACGAAGAATGGTCTGGCAAATTCGACATTGAGCGTGGTTTTGACCTCGCAAATGGCGATAAGTTTGAATTCAAGACCGGCGTCAAAGCTCGTCTCAAGACCAAAAGCTACAATCTGAACGAAGCGCCTTATGAGGGTGCTAATTTCGACCTCAGTGCAGTTGCAGGACCAGGCAGCTATGGCCTGATCGATATCGGTTTTGTTCCGGAACTGGGCCTCACACGGGCCGCAAACGCCGCAGCGTTTGCATCCGGCGATCTCGAAATTGAACAACTGGATGCAGATTTTGAATCTGCTGCGGCGTTCTTTAAAGTTGATGAAGACGTGATCGCTGCCTTCATTCAGGGCACATATGAAACCGATATGCTGACCCTGGTTGGCGGTCTGCGTGTGGAAGACACCAAAACAGATATGCGCGGTAATTATGCCGAGCTGATCGAAGAAGACGCCACATATAACGGCATGGTCCTGTCTGACGACATGGTGTTCGTAACCCCGGTCATGTATTCCAAGGATTACACAGACATTCTGCCAAGCTTCAATGCCAAGCTTGAAGCCACGGAAAATCTGCTTCTGCGTGCGGGCGCGTACAAATCCATCGTTCGTCCGAAAATGAGCCGGATTGCACCAAACCAGATTATCGAAAAGAACGACGACAATGAAGTCGAAGCGGAATTCGGTAACCCGGAGCTCGATCCATACCGCGCATGGAACTTCGACGTCAGCGCCGAATACTATTTCGAAAATGGCGGCGTCATTCAGGCCGGCGCCTTCCATAAGCAAATCGAAGACTTCCTGGTAGATGTGACTGTCGAAGGTCCACAGACATTTGCGGGCTACGTCTTCACAGGTGACGACGACGAAGTGTCTTACTCCATCAATGGTGGCGATGCGACGATCACTGGTTTTGAATTCAACTATCAGCAGCCGCTGGAATTCCTGCCAGGCCTTCTCGACGGTACACTGGTTGGCTTCAACTACACCTACACTGATACGGAAGGTGAAGTGCCGGATGGCGATGGTGGTATGCGTTACATCACACTGCCAGCTGCTGCGAAAAGCACATGGAACGCGATGATCGGTTACGATAAAGGCGGCCTCGAACTCCGTCTGACCGCAGCCTATCGTGACGAATATCTCGACGAGCTCGAAGGCAGCCCGGAGGAAGATCGGTATGTGAAAGATCACATGCAAATTGATGCGAGCGCCAAGTACCGCATCAATGACAACTTCCAGGTCTTCGCAGACTTCATCAACATCAATGACGAAGACTATGTTGCCTTCCAGAAAGGCCCGGACCGGGATCGTCTCCTGCAGTTCGAGACCTATTCCTGGACGACAAAACTGGGTCTGCGTTACACTTACTAATCTGAAATTTCAGAGCACTAAATCAGAAGGCCGGCCCGGATATTCCGGGCCGGCTTTTTCTTTTCAGGCCATTTTGTACGAAGTTCACGATAGTTCCCTCCACGATACCCAAGACAAACCGGATTGAGCCGCCTATATAGTCTGGGCTGACCTATACGAGGGAGAAACGACGCAATGCAGGACTACACAAAATTCTATATCAATGGCGAATGGGTCGATCCGGTAGAGCCGCGCACCATCGAAGTTGAGAACCCGGCTACTGAGGAGAGCTTTGCGACCATTTCTCTTGGCTCCAAAGCCGATGTCGACAAGGCCGTTGCTGCCGCCAAAGCCGCATTCCCGTCTTTCTCTCAAACCTCCGTCGAATATCGCGCTGATCTGCTGGACAAGATCACGGCTGGCTTCAAGGCGCGTATGCCGGAAATTGGCGAAGCCATCGAAAAGGAAATGGGTGCACCAACCTGGCTCGCTCAGGCGGTTCAGGCACCAACTGGTCTGGGTCACTTTGCGACCGCCGCCAAGGTTCTGCGCTCTTACGAATTTGAAGAAATGAAGGGCACCACGCTGATCCGCAAAGAAGCGATCGGTGTTTGCGGCTTCATTACGCCATGGAACTGGCCAGCGAACCAGATTGCTTGCAAAGTCGCACCAGCGATTGCAACCGGCTGTACAATGGTTCTCAAGCCATCCGAAATCGCGCCAATTGATGCGATGATCCTTGCAGAAATCATGCATGAGGCCGGGGTTCCTGCAGGCGTGTTCAACCTTGTGAATGGTGACGGTCCTGGCGTGGGTCAGTCCATGTCGTCTCACCCTGACATCGACATGATGTCCTTCACCGGGTCGACCCGCGCGGGCGTTCTGGTGTCGCAGGCGTCAGCGCCAACAGTGAAACGTGTCGCACTGGAGCTGGGCGGCAAATCGCCGAACATCATCCTGCCGGATGCCGATCTTGCCTCGGCCGTGAAGGGCGGCGTGCGGTCCATGATGACCAATACGGGGCAATCCTGTAACGCGCCTTCCCGTATGCTCGTCCATAAAGACCAGCATGATGAGGCTGCCGAAATCGCCAAAGCCGTGGCGAGCAGCATTCAGGTTGGCACAGGTGAGAAAGGCTCTCTGGGACCAATTTCGAACGCCAATCAGTTTAACAAGGTTCAGGAACTGATCCAAAAGGGCATTGACGAAGGCGCGACGCTGGTTGCAGGCGGCGTTGGTCGACCAGATGGCCTTAATCGCGGCTATTATGCTCGCCCGACAGTTTTCGCCAATGTGTCGAATTCCATGACGATTGCACAGGAAGAGATTTTCGGACCTGTGCTCTGCATGATCCCTTATGAGGATGAAGAAGACGCTGTGAGTATCGCCAATGACACGGTTTACGGCCTGTCGGGTTATGTTTCGGCAGGCAGCGTCGAGAAAGCGGCTGAAATCGGCAAGCAGATCCGCACCGGCATGGTGCACCTCAATGGCGCGGCGCCAGATCTGATGGCACCGTTCGGCGGTTATAAACAATCCGGCATTGGTCGGGAATGGGGCCCTCTGGCCTTTGACGAATTCCTCGAAATCAAAGCCATGATGGGCGCTGGCGCCTGATCACCAAATTGCCAGACTTTCATTGAAACAGGCCGTATCACTCGATACGGCCTTTTCTTTTGTTCTATATTTCGGTTCAACTCGTCGGAAGGTTCATCGGAGTTGAATGTTTATGAGTTGGGACGATTATTTCGCCGATGAGCGCGAACAACACGAAAGCGCGCAATCACGCGGTAAAAAGCGGACCGTAACCGTCGGCTGGATGGTGAGAACGCCAAAGGCTGAAGCCCTCTGGCAACCCCCGCAACCCTTTTCCCGTTCCGAGCCGAAAGCCCGACATGCCAAGTCCGTTCAGGCCTGTCCGGCGGCAATCGATTTTGACCGGCGGCATTTCGTCATTCCCTGCCCGGTCGATCTGACGCTCAAATTCGAACGCATGGCAAATGGACAGCTGCAGATAGTCGACGGAGACGGCGAACAGTCCGGCATGAGACCTACCGGACTGCGCGACATGCTGGTTCTGCACCCGCAGAATGAATGGCGCAGCCCGGACCGCCCGCTGATCCAGATGATCGCGCCCTATGTCTTTATTGCCGATGATCCGTGCTATGTGGTCCAGTCGCCGCCCTATCTGCATTATTTCCCGACGCCCCGCCCTGGCCTTCAGATTGGTGGTCGGTTCCCTGTGCATAGCTGGCCGCGTCCGCTCAGCTGGGGCTTTGAATGGTATGATATCTCCCAGCCGCTGGTTCTGAAGCGAGGCGAGCCCTGGTTCTACGTCCACTTTGAAACGGAGAACCCGTCTGCTCGCGTTCGCCTGGTCGAACAGGAACCGACCGAGGAGCTCAATACCTATATTTCGTCTATCCTCGATATCTCTAATTATGTGAACCGAACCTATTCGCTGTTCGAGGATGCCAAACGGTTGCGGCCTGAGCGACTTGTGCAACCGAAGAAATAGCCCGGTCGCAAAATTGTTGTCACATCGACTTGAACCTGAGCCGTTCGGATTGCGTTCATCTGGTATTCACTAATATGCTGGGAACCAATCAGGAGATTGAAATGCGAAAACTTTTTGCAGCTCTGTGCCTCGCGGGAAGCGCCGGTCTGGCCGCTTGCACGACCTCAACAGGGTATGGCCCCGCAGCGCCGGGCTATGACTATGGTTTTGCCGAGACGCGCATCGAGCAAAATCGTTGGCAGGTCACTTTTTCAGGTAATTCCCTGACTGATCTGCAAACGGTTGAAACCTATCTTCTTTATCGCGCGGCGGAACTGACCAATCAGCAGGGATTTGACCATTTCATCATGGTCGACCGGAAACTAGACGAGGATACCCGCTTTCAGTCGACGGGTTTTGGGCGGTCTCCGTTTGCCGTTCAATACTTCCACCCAAGATGGGGTTGGCGCTATTATCACGACCCGTTCTACGATCCCTTCTATAATGATCGCGACCTGCGTGAAGTGACCCGGTACCGGGCGATTGCAGAGATTGTGATGGGCCGGGGTCCAAAGCCACGTGATCCGAAAGCCTACAATGCCGAAGATGTCCTTATGAATCTGGGACCTGCTATTCGCCGCCCGGCCAACTATTGATGCGTGACGTCTCTGTACCGATATCCAAGAAAGAGGTGCAAAAGATGGACAAAGGTCAATGTGGAATCTGAAGTCACTTCTGCGGCTGTCGAAGGGCGAAGTCACAGAGGACGAGGTGAAGAATCTGCCGCTCGTCGTCGAAAAGACGCAACGGGTTTCCCGGGCTCGGCTGCTTCCCAAGCTTATGCGCGTTGCCGGGAAAATCCCGTTTGCTGACGATCTTGCGGCATCCTGGTATTGTGCGCAGGACCCGGACACGCCGCTGAAGGTCAAGCTCGTGCTGCTAGCCGCGCTTGGCTATTTCGTAATTCCCACTGACCTTTTGCCAGACGTGATCATGGGGCTGGGCTTCACCGATGATGCAACCGTGCTTGCCACGGCGCTCAGCATTGTCGGAGGCCAGATCCAACCGCAGCACCGACGTGCCGCTCGACGCCTGCTTGGTCTGCCGGAACCGTCCATACAGACAGACATTCAGAGCTGAGCTCCCAATTTCCACTTGAAGTCGACTGATGTTCCGGCCACTCTCTCATTACGGGAAATGAAGTTCTGATGGGGGCGTCGAATGGGGAATTCTCAGGTTGAAAGCCGGTTGTTTGAGCCAGGTAAAAAGAAGTGCCTGACCCTGGATGGCGGCGGTACACGGGGCGTCATCACACTTCAGTTTCTCAAACGTATGGAAACCGTGCTTCGCGAGGAAACGGGTCGAAAAGATTACGTCCTCAGCGATTTTTTTGATCTCGCCGCTGGCACATCCGTGGGATCGATGCTCGCCACTATGGTTGCAATGGGTATGCCTACTGACGAAATGGACGCCAAATTCATGGCTCTGTCGAAGAAGATATTCTCGTCGCGCCGAAGTTTCTTCAAAATGAATAAATACAACGCGACTCATCTCACCAACAGCGTTCGGAGCATTGTCAGAAACGAAACACTGGAGTCAGACGAACTTAAGATCGGTCTCGTCGTCATCACAAAGCGGACTGATACAGGCGCAGTTTGGGTGCTCTCCAACAATCCCAGAATGCCGTATTGGGAAGATGGGTCAGAATGGCTGGGTAACCGACACTACAAACTAGAATCCATTATCAGGGCGAGCACGGCGGCGCCGGTCTTCTTTTCAGCCGCTGAGATGAACATTCATGCGGAGAACAATGAGAAGGGGGACGAGATTGTCATTAACGGCGATTTCGTCGATGGTGGCGTTTCGCCCCACAATAATCCGTCCATGCAGGTTTTATTGATGGCCGGCTTGCCACCCTATAAACTCAATTGGAGTCTGTCGCCTTCAGAACTTCTGATGATTTCGGTTGGAACCGGCATTCACAGAAGCACAGTGAACCGAAAGGATCGCATCCGCTTTCCGTCCTGGGTAAGTCCGTTTCTTTCGCGTCAGCTGAAGGACGACATCAACGATCTGAAACATGCCGCCGAAAGCCTGCGGTGCATGATAACCGATAATTCGCTTTATGCCCTCAAACTGATGCAATCGGTTTCTCACCCGCGCTTTAGCTGGCTGATCAATAGCGAAGTGGGAGATTTCGATCAGCAATCCTTGCTGGGACTATCGGGCTTGAAGTCAGAAGACGGAAGCATGGCACATGCTCTTCTGTCCTTTCAGCGGTATGATTTGCCGCTGGATAAGCGTCCGCACCTCGACGACAAGAAGCATAAAGCATCTGACTTCTACGATACGAGCGTGGAGGAACATGAGTTGATCGCGCTCCAGCCTATCGATGAACCGATCAACCTAGACAGGCTGGCAGAACTCGCCGCAATTGCCGCTGAGAAACAGGTAAGCGCTGAAGATTTCCGCGCTTTTCTCTAGAGCGGCACTTCCACGAGATCGCGATAGGCCCGCCAGCTTGCCAGACCGATTACAGGAAAGATTACGATCAGTCCCAGTCCTGCGGTCACGAGTCCCAAGGCCACCAAACCGGCGATCAGAGCAGCCCAAAACACCATGGCGCCTGGGTTTTTTGCCACTGACCGAACGCTGGTGACCGTAGCAACAAACACGTCTGACTTCCTTTCGAGAAGCATGGGTGCCGATACCACCACAAGACAGTAGGCAATAAAGCCGATAATAGCGCCAATCCCGGTTCCGGTCAGCGCCATCATGCGACCGCCATCTGTTGTGAGCATGAAGGTCAGAAAATCCTGCACGGTCTCATGCAGGGTGAATGTCGACAGCGCATAAACAAGCTGCGCCATGCGCGTCCAAAAGAAATAAATGATACAGAGCGCCAGACCAAGATAAGCGAGATCGCGCGCCGACGCTGTTTTCACGAAGATCATCTGCGGCAGACTCGGCACTTGCCCGACCTCAAGTCGCCGTCCGGCTTCATAAAGGCCCATCGCGATGAGCGGCGCCAGAAATACAAACCCGCCCAGAAACACCATGAGCCACGTCGCGGCGCCTGAGAACAATATTCCCAAAATGAAAGCAAGGCTGACGATGGCAAGCGCTAGGCCATAGGCCAGACAGGGCAGTAGGGCTCGCCGAAAATCTGACCAGCCGCCAGCCAGCCAGGCGAGGGGGCGGGTGAACTCAATCTCTTTTACTTCCGGCAGACTGCCTGTGGTTATTTCCGCCTGCATGCCTTCCTCCCATGATCTTTTTAGACCTTATTTTTTGTAAGGTATTATGAAATGGCCAAAACGAAAAGGTCTTTCAGACAAAGCCTGCATCCATCAGGCTTTGGGCTGTGTCTTTCACAGATTGCTCAGTATGGATTGGATCAATCCCCAGAACAGTACGCATTTTTTCGCTTGAAACATTCCGGCGTTTACCGAGGTCCGGCAGAACTTGTTTCAGGGTCGGGCGAAGCGGCGCAATGAGGCGCACAAGCCAGCTCGGTAGTGGCCGCGTCGGAATGGACGAAGCCCGGTCCGGAAAGGCTGCTTGCAGGATTTCGGCGATTTCACAGAGGCTACAGGCACGATCAGCCAGAATGAAGCGCTGGCTTTCAGCCTCGGGTCTTCGCATGGCGATGATGTGCGCGCGGGCGACGTCACGCACATCCACAATCTGAAAACTGAGGTCGGGCAGCGCCGGAATCTGTCTGGTTAACAGCTGTGAGACAATTTCAAGAGAAGTGGAACGTTCCGTTCCGATAATTGGACCGAGAATTAATCCCGGATTCACCACAGATAACTCGAGATCATCACGCGCCTCGTCCTTCATGAACTGCCAGGCTGCTTTTTCGGCCAGCGTTTTTGACCGGGTATAGGCGGTGTTGTCCTTAAGGTTTTCAGGGTTTGACCAATGAGACTCATCCATCATGTCCGGCAGGCTGTTGCCCCATCCATACAGGATGGAGGCAACAGAAGAGGTCAAGACGACCCGCTTCACGCCTGACCGATTGGCAGCACGAAGCACATTCAGCGTGCCTTCGACGGCCGGGCGAATAACGTCATTATCATTCTTCGGCATATGCGCAGGAAAGGGCGACGCCATGTGCAGGACATAATCCATACCATCGCAGGCATTGTCCCAGCCGCGCTCAGACAGAAGGTCTGCCTCAACACATTCGAGCATGTCTGCCATAGGCGTAAGCGGTCGAAGCGCCTCGCGCAGATTATCCGCTTTCTGGATGGATCTGAGGCTCCCCCGCACGCGATAGTCAGTTTCGAGCAAGTCGTGTATCGTTCGCATTGCGACAAAACCGGACGCACCCGTAACAAGTACACTTATATCTTCCATCATGAATCGGCCCTGTTTCATCTAATAACTGAACTGACACTTAACCCCAATGTGTCAACCGAATGGGCTGGCCTGAAGCAACCAAGAACGAGACAATTGAATGGACGCACGAGAAGAACGCATCGTTAATGCAGCGAAAACCCTGTTGTCCCGCTTTGGCGAAAAAAAGATGACGATGGACACAGTCGCAAATAGCGTTGGACTGTCTCGTTCGGCTCTTTACCACTATTTTGCCTCAAAGAAGAATCTGGTACTGGCGACGCACAAATACCTACATACGCGCAATCGCAATCGGATCGAACAAGCGTTGAAAGAATCCGACAACAAGCGCCCCGGTGTTCTGAAAGCCGTCCTGTTGCGAGAGAACTTTCTATTTGAACTGGCTGAAAGTTCTGACGACAAAACCTGGTATGAGGAATCCAACTACCCGGCAGTTCGTGACCTTTTGTCGGAAACAGAAACTGCTTATGCAGCCCAGCTGCAAACGCGCCTGGAACTTCTTGGAATTAAGTCTTCGGAGGCGCAGGTGACAACACGCTTGCTGACAATGTTTGGTCGAGGTGCGCGCGAATCTGCATCCTCCAAGGAAGAGTTGGTGGCATCTCTGAAAACTGGCGTTGGCCGCTTGTTTAAGAATCCTCTCGCGAATTGACCTGACCCGAGGGTGGTTTTCTCTGGCTCTTCATTGCCTCCCGGAAGGTGATGTAGAGGGTCGATGACACGATGATCAGCGCACCAAGCCAGACAAGCGGCCCGGGGAATTCCTGAAAGAACAACCAGTCGACACTCGCCGTCATAGGAAGCCTCAGATAGTCGATTGTGGACAGGAAGCTCGCATCTCCCTTGCTCATCCCTGTGATATAGCAGGTCTGTGCCAACACACCGGCGAGCGCCATCAGCGCGATAGTACCGCCATCGCGAAGATTATCTGGCGTTTTCCATTGCATGATAGCAACGGGCAGGGTGAGCACGGTCGACAAGAGGTTTGCATAGGTCAAAAGAATAAGCGGTGAATGATGCTTTGAGAGTGATTTCACCAGAATGATCGCACCGCCAAAGCACAGCGCCGAACCGAGGGCCAGGAAACTTCCCAGCTCCATACCTCCGGACGGGCGAACCATAATCAGAACACCCACAAAGCCGATTGCCGTTGCGACCCAGCGCCTGATCCCGACGGATTCTTTGAGCAGTAGCGCTGCGAGCACAATTATGAATAAAGATCGGGAGAATGAGATCGCGTTGAATTGCGATAGCGGAATACCGAACTCAGCTGAATAGGCATAAAATGCGAGCAAAAATCCGATCGTACCAAAGATGCTGCGCGTCAGGATAAGGCCGAAATGACGGGTTTTGAAACGATGAAGGGAAGTCCGGCTGACAAAGGGCGCCACCCAGACAAGGGCGAGGGCTGACCTGAAGAATGCCAAAAGACCTGGCTCATAGGATTCACTAAGAAACTTGCCCAAAGCCATATGGGCGGTAAACATCACACCGGACATCACCATCCACATGGCGGCCTCGATCTGGGCCGTTGGTTTTCTGAAGATTTTGCCCTGTGAATCAGCCATGATCGTCTTTACCCCATCCGAACTGGACCAGATAGATGCTCTTTGGCGTGCCTGTCCAATGGGTCATGTCTGGACGGGATGGGCGCGCCCTGGCGACCGCGATGACGAAATCTGGATCTTTCGTAAAAAGGCAAATTGGCGGCGGTTTCGGCTGTGTAAATCCCGGACCAGCTTCTATCTCTATGACGAAAAGCGCCGGGTCGTGGCCAAGGCCGGAGCCCTTGAAGACTTGCTGGCACACGTTGACGCCATTCCCGGCCTGAATGAACGCCTGCCGCTGGATTGAACTCCGGACGTTGAGCCGCGTTAGTTTGTGTCATCGCCGAACCTGAGCGACACTCCAAACAGGTTCAGACATTGGAGGAGAGTCAGATGAACAACCTGCAAGCCCAAATCCGTGTCGGGTTAATTGCCATACTGCTGACCGCTAGTCCTGGCGCCTTGGCCCATCATGGCTGGAGCGCGACTGAAGGTGTCGAAAGCAAACTCGAAGGCACGATCAAAGAAATCAGTTTCACCAATCCTCACATGCATCTTGTTCTTCTGACCAATGACGGCGAGTGGGAAGTGGATCTGGCCCCACCGTTCCGCGCGCGTCGCGCCGGGTTTGACGTCGGCGCCGCCGAGGCAGGAGACAACATCGTGCTCACCGGCCATAAATCCCGCACAGACGGTGAACGGTATTTCAAGGCCGAGACGATCTCGGTGAATGGCACATTCTACGATGTCTATCCAAACCGGGAAAAGACCCTTCAGGACTGAGCGACTTAAGGTCTGAATCAAAAAGGGCGCCCATCTGAGCGCCCTTCTTCATAACATGTCAGGTGCGATTAGTATCCGCAGACGCAGCCGCCGCCAACATTCAGGACAACCTGGTTTGCACGAATTGTTTCGTACTGGGTTGGCGCTGTAACCGTTTCAGTGATGCCGTTGTAGCGAACATACTCGACTGGCTGAACGCGGGTTGTGACGATCGGCTGGACGATTTCGCGACGGGTAACCGCATCGAAATAGGTCTCAGTGTAATCTTCGCGACGGACCTCATTCACCTGTGGAATGTAGTTCACACGGGTTTGTGGGATCTGAGCTTCAACCACACGACCTGGCAGATAGTCAGTTTCGTAGCGGGTTGGCGCTGTCACGGTTTCCGTACGACCGCGGATTTGCTGACGCTCAATCGGCTGGATCGTGGTGATCTCAACAGGCTGAGTGATGTTGCGGGTCACGCGATCAACATAGACGTTCTGGATTTCGAGAACGGTTTTGTCGATGTACTGTGGAATAACGTTTTCCTGAATTTCAGGACGTGGGCCGTATTCGGTCACACCTGGAAGGAACTCTTCGCGATACTCAGTCGGAGCCGTGATTGTTTCGGTTTGTGGACGCAGAATGCGACGCTCAATCGGCTGAACGATAGTGCGCTCAACTGGCTGAACAATGTCACGCTGTGTCACAACGTCGATCACTTCTTCAGAATACTCTTCCTGAACAATTTCCGTGATTTCTTCGGTCGTGTACTCATTCACAACAGGCTGTGGCGCAGGAATGACCTGAACCGGAGCTGTACGTGTTTCAAACTGGGGCGGAGCCGTCACGTTCTCAACGACCGGGCGGTCGATGCGACGCAGAACCGGAACAACCGTTGTCCGTTCGATTGGCTGAATGATGTCGCGCTGAGCGATCACATCTTCAACACGCTCGGTGCGCTGCTCGCGAGTTTCAAAGCTCTCTTCTGGAATAACTTGCTCAGAAACCGGCGGCACTGGATCTTCTTCGACGATCAGTGGCAGAACTTCTTCTTCGTACTGAACTGGCTCAGTCACAGTTTCTGTCCGACCATTGATCACCTGACGGGTGACGGGCTGGATCAGCGTACGCTCGACCGGCTGAATGATCTCACGCTCGGTGACGGCGTCCACATAAGTGGTCGTCTCATCGACTTCGGTGCGCTCAGTGACGACTTCCTGGACATTCTCACAGCACAGCTCGGAGTCGACAGCGATGTCGCTCGGCTCGCCCATGTCTACGACTTCAACACTGTTCGGATCGATTTGTGCACTTGCCTGACCCGAACGCGCCAGCAGGTCCAAAATTTCTTCCTGGGTAAGAACGCGGGCGTCACCAGACATCTGCGAATAGTCTACACCGCCAACACCACCATCATTTCCGGCCCAAGCCGGCATAGCGGTCGAGGCAAGCATACCTGCGATCATCAGACCAATTGCTTGTTTCATCTCTATTCCCCTTTGACCTAAACAGGCCATGCCATCTCTCAACTTGCTCAACTGTGCCAACATGGCGCAGACGGAGCATGACTTGCAGTTCTTGTGCCCCATCTGCTTTGTAAACGACCGATTAACCCATTCCAAAGGCTTTCGCCCGAGGCGAGAGTTTTCAGGGCGTTATCCGTCGTGTGGTTGTCTTGAAAATTAACAGTTCCGGAGATTGGGGAGCGATGAGACCCGATAACGAGAGCAGAATCGGTAAGGATTGCTCACGATTTCAGCCGTTCCATGGGGAATTGCCGGATGGCTGGCCAGTCGTGTCTTGGGAAATACATCTAAAAGATGCGCGTGCCCGGAGACGAGCCGGACTATGGACGGTTAAGATGTAGACGCGAGACCGAGCTTGTCTGACAGGGGCTCGGTCACGCTTAAAGGCGATAAAGATGCCAGATCAGGCCGGAACGAGTTCCTCTTCCGGGACAGAGGTCCGGATCAGATGATCAAAGGCGGAAAGCGCCGCCTTCGAGCCTTCGCCCATGGCAATCACGATCTGCTTATAAGGTACGGTCGTGCAGTCGCCGGCCGCGAACACGCCGGGAAGCGAGGTTTCTCCGCGCGCATTCACTTCGATCTCACCACGTGGAGACAAAGTGATCGTGTCTTTAAGCCATTCCGTGTTTGGCACGAGGCCAATCTGAACAAAGATGCCTTCAAGATCGATTGTGCTTTCTTCCTCGGTCGTCCGATCCTTGCAGACCAGACCTGTCACTTTTGCGCCATCGCCGACAACTTCGGTTGTCTGGGTGTTCAGAAGCACTTTCACATTCGGCAGGCTACGAAGCTTGTTTTGCAGCACGGCGTCAGCGCGCATTTCTGGCATGAACTCGATCAGCGTTACTTCGGCAACGATGCCTGCGAGGTCGATTGCCGCTTCAACGCCGGAATTGCCCCCGCCGATAACTGCAACGCGCTTGCCCTTAAAGAGCGGGCCATCACAGTGCGGGCAATAAGCCACGCCTTTATTGGCATACTCGTTTTCGCCCGGAATATTCATCTTTCTCCAGCGCGCGCCGGTAGACAGGATAATTGTTCGCGACTTCACAGACGCGCCATTTTCGAGCTCAACTTCAATCAGGCCACCAGGCTTGGAGGCCGGAACCAGTTTTGCCGCCTTTTGCAGATTCATCACGTCGACATCATTGTCCTTCACATGCTGCTCAAGAGCAGCGCCCAGTTTCGGGCCTTCAGTGTAGGGAACAGAAATGAAGTTCTCGATGCCCATCGTGTCCATGACCTGTCCACCAAAGCGCTCAGAGATCACTCCGGTTTTGATGCCTTTACGCGCCGCGTAAATCGCAGACGACGCACCGGCAGGGCCACCTCCGACGATCAGCACATCGAACGCGTCTTTCTTGCCGATTTTCTCAGCGTCACGTTTCGATGCACCGGTATCAATCTTGGCCAACAGCTCGTTCAGATCCATGCGACCCGAGCCGAATGGCTGACCATTGAGCAGAACAGTTGGCACGGCCATCACTTCACGTCGCTCCATCTCCTCCTTGAAGATGGCGCCATCAATGGAGGTGTGGCGGATTTTCGGGTTCAGAACAGCCGACATATTGAGGGCCTGAACCACATCCGGGCAGTTATGGCAGGAGAGCGAGAAAAAGGTTGTGAACTCCTGGACGTCGTCGAACTCAAGCGCCTTGATCTGTTCTTTCACCTCGTCGTCGATTTTCGGCGGATGGCCACCGACATGGAGCAGGCCGAGGACGAGAGATGTGAACTCGTGGCCTAGCGGAATGCCACCAAATGTAACGCGGGTGTCAGGATCGCTCTGGCGAACGATATCGAAACTTGGCAGCCATTCGCGATCGCTGTCTGAGACAATATTCATCGAAACCATGCTAGAGGTTTCAACGATATCCTTCAGCAGTTCGACCATTTCGTCAGATTTCGCAGACCCGCTGGTATACGCAACAAGCTCAATCGGCGTGCGCAGATTTTCCATATAGGTCTTCAGTTGGGTCTTCATGCCATCGTCAAGCATCAGAGTTCTCCAGTTCAAGCGGCAGGCGTCCGGGGAGACGTCGTTTGGGTTGGGGCCATTGGCCTGAAATCAGGTCGCGGAACGATCGGATATCAGGCCAATGGCAACCGGCATGTTGGGTGGGGGAGGGGGCATGCCGGCGCCATTGGTCGGTCGGCTTAGATTTTGCCGACGAGATCGAGAGATGGTGCGAGCGTTTTTTCGCCCTCTTCCCATTTCGCTGGGCAGACTTCACCCGGATTGTTGCGAACGTACTGAGCGGCTTTCGTTTTGCGCAGGAGCTCAGACGCGTTCCGGCCAACGCCTTCAGAAGTGATTTCCATGAACTGGATCACGCCATCCGGATCGACGAGGAATGTCGCACGGTCAGCAAGGCCGACGCCTGGGCGCATCACTTCGAAATTGTTCGTGATCGTGCCGGACTGGTCGCCCACCATGTAATAATTGATTTTGCCGATTGCAGGCGATGTGTCGTGCCACGCTTTGTGGGAAAAATGCGTGTCGGTAGAAACAGAGAAAATCTCGACGCCGAGAGACTGGAACTCACCATACAGATTGGCCAGGTCTTCCAGCTCGGTCGGGCAGACGAATGTGAAGTCTGCTGGATAGAAGAAGAAGATCGCCCATTTGCCTTTGACGTCAGCGTCAGAAATGTCGACGAATTCGCCTTCTTTGAAAGCCGTCGCATTGAATGGTTTGATCTCAGTGTTGATAAGCGCCATGGTCAATTTCCCTTTTGTTTGATTGGGCACTTACGTTATGTGCGCATTCGAAAGGAAAAATCCAATCTATAATTTTTATACTTCCGATAAAATCACTCTATGATACTTCTGTGACGATCGGGCCATGCCAACACCGGCACCTGAACCCGCGGAATGAATGCAAAATGATCCTACCATCCTTGCGACAATTACAGTTTCTTGATGCCCTGGCGCGCGAAGGCAGCTTCTCCCGCGCCGCCGAAAGCATGCATGTCACCCAACCGACTTTGTCGACCGCCATTCGGGAGCTTGAAGGCATTCTGGATGTTCAGCTGGTTGAGCGCGAAGCGCGGGGCGCGACCCTGACGGCGACAGGACAGGAAGTCGTCAATCGCGCCAGAGCTTTGCTCTCCGATGCTGAAGATCTGGTCCTGGCAGCGAAGGGGGCAAGCGAGCCGCTTTTTGGCACCTTTCGACTGGGCGCGATTCCGACAATTGCCCCCTTTGTTCTGCCGCGTGTTTTGAAGCATCTGAAATCCAATTATCCCAATCTGACGCTCTATCTTCGCGAGGAGCAGACGGCCCGGCTGCTGGATGATTTGCGCGCAAGACGTCTCGATGCGGCCCTCATTGCCCTGCCTTATGAGGCCGTCGGTATCGAGACGGTCAGCGTGTTTGAAGATGAATTTCTTCTGGCTGCGCCCAAGGGACATCCACTTGGCAAGGAAGGGCGACTAAAGCCCGAAGATCTGGCCCCGCATGATGTGCTATTACTCGAAGATGGCCATTGCCTGCGCGATCACGCCTTGTCTGTCTGTAAGATGCCGAGCGTCCGGGATGGCGGGGAGGTGAGTGCGACCAGCCTCCACACACTGATCCAGATGGTGGATGGAGGGCTGGGCGTGTCGCTCATTCCACGTATCGCCGCAGATTCTGGTCTTGGAAATGGGTTGGAGGTCTCAATCCGGCCGTTCTCACCGCCGGCCATCGGTCGGTCCATTGGCGTGGCCTGGCGGTCGGGCTCTTCGCGCGAGGAAGATGCCCGCATCGTTGCCGCAGAATTGAAAACGCTGTTTGCCAAAAACTGATCTCAAGAGGCCGGGCCTCGTGCCCGAAGGGCTATCCAGAGACGCGGCAGGCGCCAGGCCAGCCAGAGCGCAGCAATGACATTGCCCAGCAGAAACATGGCAATGACGAGCGGTATGCTGAGTTTGAGCGGCTCATAAAGAGCAATCACGACCGCGAATAACGCAAAGCCAAGATACAGGTCGACCAGCGAGACCTTGCCCCAGGGCATGGCCGCGACACTGCCAAATTCGTTCAGGAAATGTCCGGCACCAAAGGCCCAGACGATTGCGGCGACCAAAACGGCCGCCGCGATCACAAGTGCAAGTCTCAAGAGAAGGATCATGGTGAAACCTTTCGGGTTTCCCTGTGAGTTAGATCGTCGCCTCGTGTCGGAAAGTCGCTTCATCGAGTTCGCCTTCCCATTTGGCCACGGTACAGGCCACCGCCGCATCGCCCGTGACGTTTGTCATGGTCCGCATCATGTCGAGCAGACGGTCAAACGGGAAGATCATGGCGATCACAAGAAGCGATTGTTCTTCAGTTACGCCAATCGAAATCAGCACCGCCGAGGCAAGGAGCAGACCAGCACTTGGGATTGCTGCTGCGCCGATTGAGGTCAGCGTCGCGCCAAGCGCCACTGACAAGTACATCGCCGGGGTCATATCAATGCCGAGGGCCTGCGCCGCAAAAAGCGCGACCAGACCGAGATAAATCGCCGTGCCATCCATGTTAACAGTGGCACCGACCGGCAGAACGGATGCGGCCACTGATTTTTTTACGCCGAGATTTTCAGACACGTTGGCAATTGTGACCGGCAGCGTACCCGCCGATGATGCCGTCGAATAAGCCACGGCCTGAGCATCCCGAATACCGCCGAAAAAGCGCAGCACGGGAAGGCCCAGAATGCCTTTCACGATGCCGAGGCCATAGACCAGAATGATGTGAACCGCGCATGCGAGATAAAGCGCAATCGTCAGCAGGCCGAGATTGAACAGAATGTCGATGCCTTTGGTCGCCATCACCCAGGCCATGAGGAAGAACACGCCAATCGGCGCCAGCTCCATCACCAGCACGGTGACTTTCATCATCACTTCAGCTGCGGCCTCAAGCATAGAGGAGACGGGCTTCGCCTTGTCGCCCGCCATGAGGCAGCCCACGCCAAAAATGATCGCAAAAAAGATAATGCCCAGAACGTCCTGTGCCGCGAGGGCTTCAGCAGGGTTTGTTGGAATAATCGCGAGGATTTTGTCCGCGAAGGATGCATCTGCTGCCTGTCCCGCCGCGATCTTGGAACTGACTTCGCTTTGTGCGCTGGCATCGGCCAGAATTTCAACGCCAATTCCAGGCTGGAAAATCGTGCCCATCAGCAGACCGATGATGACCGCGATAAAGGTCGTTCCCATATAGAGCGCAATCGCACGTCCGCCGAGACTTCCGAGCTTTGAAGGATCACCCATCGCCGTGACGCCGGCCACAAGCGTAGTGAATATGAGCGGCACCACCAGCATTTTGATGAGACGAACAAAGCCATCACCAAAGGGTTTGAACCAGGTGTCGCCAATGGAGGTGGCTGTTTCAGCGCCCAAACCATATCGGACAGCCAATCCGACCGCGAGACCGAGCACCAGGCCCAACATGACCCGTTTCCAAAGTGTGATTTGTGTCCAGGCTTTCATGTGCCAACCCCTTAGCCAACTGAATACAAGACCCTAGAGCCTGTACGTTCGAATGCAACTCAGTTTCGATGTTGGACAGACCCCGACCTCAGGATTAGGTGTTTTCTGTTCAGTCGCCAGTTTGGAAGTCAGTCCGTGCCCGAAAACCCAGCTCTTCCCATTGATGACGTTCTCGACGAGATCAGCCATCATCTGGAAACCGGAAACCGGCTTGTGCTCGCCGCACCTCCGGGTGCGGGAAAAACCACCAAAGTGCCCCTGCATCTGCTTGATGCGGCCTGGCTGGACGGCAAGAAAATCATCATGCTGGAACCGCGCCGAATTGCGGCCCGTCGCGCCGCTGAACGTATGGCGAGCCTGCTGGGCGAGAAAGTCGGCGAAACGGTCGGCCTGCGTTCGCGGCTTGATACACGCGTCGGACCCCAAACCCGTATTGAAGTCGTGACCGAAGGCGTTTTTACCAATCTCATCACGCGTAACGCCGAGCTTCCCGGCATTGGTGCGGTCCTGTTTGATGAGTTTCACGAGCGGTCGCTCGACGCGGATCTGGGGCTCGCCCTCCTTTGCGAGACCCAGGACTATCTCAATGATGAACTACGCATGGTCGTTATGTCCGCCACGCTCGATGTCGAGAAGATTGCAGGCTTTCTGAAGGCAAGAGTGGTGCAGTCCGACGGCCGGGCCTTTCCTGTTGAGACGCGTTACCTCGGACGCACGCAAGACCGACTTGAAGATCAGATGGCCAGGGCGATCCATAAAGCGTTGATCGCCGAAACCGGTTCCGTTCTGGCCTTCTTGCCCGGTGCCGCCGAAATCAACCGGGTTGCGGAACGCCTGAGTGATTTGCCTTCCGATACATTGGTTTGCAGGCTTTATGGTGCCCTGCCGCCCAAGGAACAGGATGATGCCATCAGGCCTGCGCCGGACGGCCAGCGAAAGGTCGTCCTCTCCACCGATATCGCGGAAAGCTCTCTTACCATTGAGGGGGTGAGAGTGGTCGTCGATAGCGGGTTGGCGCGGGTGCCGGTCTATTCGCCGAACAGTCTCGGCTCCGCGCTTAGCACTGTCAAAGCCTCGATCGCAAATGTTGACCAGAGACGCGGACGGGCTGGGAGAACCGAGCCCGGCGTGTGTTACCGACTATGGCATGAGGAGGAAAATCGCGGCCTTCCCAAGTCGCCAACACCAGAGATCATAAACAGCGATTTGTCTGGCGCGCTTTTGCGACTGATCGAGTGGGGCGATTATGATCTCATGGATCTGAACCTGCCGGATCTCCCACCCAGGGGACATTTTGCTGCCGCCTTCGATATGTTGGTCGCGCTTGGGTATATCAAAGCGGACAATCCGAACCAGCTCACTGACAGGGGTGGAGCAGCTGCGCGCATGCCGCTCCATCCCAGACTGTCCGCATTGATCGTGGCCGCCGACTCGGATGGCGAGAAAGCTTTGGCCGCACAGATGTCAGCAATGTTGTCTGAACAGGGCATGGGCGGAAATTCAGACGATTTGGTTATACGGGTTTCAAGTTTCGAACGAGACGGATCAAAACGCGCTAATGCCTTGAAGGCAAAATCGAAAAAATGGTCTGGTGTCAACGCTACGCCATCCGGAGACCCTGCTATGCTTCTCGCTAAAGCCTGGCCTGACCGGATCGCACGCGCTCGCAAGGGTGATCCGAAACGCTTTCAGCTCGCCGCAGGGGGTGGTGCACGCCTATCGGAGAACAGTTCCCATCAGGGCAGCGACTGGCTTGTCATTTGCGAGACCGGTGGTCAGACCAGCAATGAGCCGATCATCCGTCTGGCGGGATCGCTGGATGAGCGCCTTGTCCGAAAAATCCTGTCAGAATCAAAGCGGGATTATGCTGACTACGATCCGAAATCCGGCAAGGTGAGAGCGCGTCGCCAAAAAACGCTGGGAGAGATCGTGCTTTCCGAAACGCCTCTTACCAAACCAGATAAGTCAGTGATCGCACAAGCCGTCGTGCGCGCAGTGCAAGAAAATGGCCTGTCTGTTCTCCCAGGATATGAGGCCCTGAAGACCCACATGTCTCGGCTGGCATTTTATTACCGAACTTATCCGGAGAATGCGCCTGCGACCGGCCAGACTGCGGCCGAGCTCGAAGCGGGTCTTTTGGAAACTGCATCCGGCTGGCTACATGTTCTGATCACGGATAAGGGACTGAACGGCATTGAGGCTGGCCCAATGCGCAAATTCTTCGAAGACGGGCTGGATTGGCAATTGCGCCAGACTATTCAGGCCGCAATGCCCGCAAAATGGCAGGCCCCTTCCGGACGAACATTCGCGATCGACTATGACGATGAAAAGGCACCGCTGGTTTCGGCTCGGGTACAGGATTTTTACGGCCTGAAATCTCACCCCACGATCTGCGACGGGCGGGTTCCGATTACAATTTCGCTGCTTTCACCTGCGCAGCGACCTGTCGCAATCACTAAAGACCTCCCCGGTTTCTGGGTGGGCGGGTATGCCGATATGCGCAAGGATATGAAAGGCCGCTATCCAAAGCATGACTGGCCAGAGGATCCAGCCAATGCGGCGCCGCCCGCGCCACGAAATCGCAAGAGCTGACTTGAGACGCATGGCGTGACGCACCAGCTTGGAGGCATTGGGAGACACATTATGGAAATGAAAAAACTTGGCCGCACTGACCTTATGGTGTCGAGCTGTTGCCTTGGCACAATGACCTGGGGTGAGCAGAACACCGAAGCGGAAGGCCATCGGCAAATGGATTATGCCGTTGAACGCGGCGTCAATTTTTTCGATACGGCCGAGCTTTACGCCATTCCTCCAAAGCCCGAGACGCAAGGCTCAACCGAACGGATTGTCGGCAGCTGGTTCAAATCCCGGGGCAGTCGCGACAGAATCATTCTTGCCACCAAGATTGTCGGGCGCTCCAAAGACACATGGTATCGGGATGACGATGTAAGCGAATGTCGCCTGACGCCAGATCAGATCGATGAAGCCGTGGAGAAGAGCCTGAAACGGCTTCAAACCGACTATATCGATCTTTATCAGCTACACTGGCCTGACCGGCCTGCGCCCACATTTGGCACACGGCTGAAACCGCATCATTACGACATCGACTATGTAAAATTTGAGGACGTGCTCGCAGCGCTGAACAAGCATGTCGAGAAGGGCAATATTCGCCATGTTGGTGTATCGAATGAAACCCCGTTTGGCGTGATGAAATTCCTCGCCGCAAGTGAAGCGAGTGATCTTCCGCGGGTTCAGTCCATTCAGAACGCCTATAATCTGGTCAACCGCACCTTCGAAGAGGGCCTTGAAGAAGTCTGCATGCACGAGGATGTCAGTCTGCTCTCCTATTCGCCGCTCGCCCAGGGATATCTCACTGGCAAATACAGGGATGGTGCATTGCCGCCCAAATCGAGGAAAGCCTTGTTTGAGCGACTTCAGCGCTATGAAAAACCGCATGCCGATGCGGCGATTAATTCCTATCTGGATCTTGCTGCAGACCTCGGTGTTGATCCAACAGCGCTCGCCTTGAAATTCTGCGACAGCCGCAGCTTCATGACCTCAACCATCATCGGCGCGACCACCATGGAGCAGCTCAGAACCTGCATCGACAGTTTCGATCTGAGCTGGACCGATGAAATGGAAAATGCGGTAAATGCACTTCATGCCGCTCAGCCGAATCCATGTCCGTGAGCGCGCAAACATGGGCGACAATATGTACTGAAAACATGTCTTTGCTTGTGGCCAAACGCTCGCTACAGTCGGCCCGGGCAAGTCTGCTCATGGAGTTCGGGCTAGTGGAGGAGGATCCAGATGGCTGATATCGCACCTTATGTCGACAATGTGAAAAAGTTTGCTGCCAAGTATGATGAAGCAACGCTTCAGAAAATCGTCAATCACCTTGGAATCGCGCTGCAAAGCCGCGATGCGTCGCTCGTTTCATGCTCTGATCCAGCAGAGCTTGAGCGCGTGCGTGAGAAATGGCTTAAGAAAAAATTCGAGCTTGGTGATTCCGACGCCGATCTCGATGCAGCGATCCAGGAAGTCTGCACGGTGATGAAGGACGAGAAGTCCAATAAATCACGCGTCACATTCTATTACCTGCTCGCAGAAAAATACGACATGGTCGGCAAACTTTAAGTCCGTCCCGTCTGTTGAAAAAAGAGACCCCGGCCAGAACGCTGGCCGGGGTTTAGTTTGCCTGGAAGCCACACTTGGGAGATCACTGACTTCCGGATGTTCCCCGGATTGGGCGGATCTGCGCAGACAAACGTTCTTCGATCTCGCCTTCATATAATTTTGCCTGGGTGATTGCGGTTCTGCCGTCAGGTTCGACCGCAAACGCCGGAACCAGGCGCATATAATAGGTCACAGAGATCGCATCATTCTGCTCAGCGTCTGGATTGGCTTTGAAATCGGCATTGCGATGCAAAGCATACCAATAGGCGGGAATATCGATGCGGGAGACCGCCTCATGAATCGTGCCCGCTCGCGCCCAGCCATCATAATAGGGTTTAATTTCGCGATATCCGCCGATAAATCCGTGAAGCCCACAATCTTCATTCGGCTCGAGACGAAGCTGGCCTCGGAACAATTTGAGTTGCGGCGGGAAGAACCCGGCATTGACCTGAGCATGAAGCTTGATCAGAGACGGCTCATCCACAATCACCATTCCGTTTTCGGTCCGCCCGCTCATCACGGACTGAAATCGCGGATCGGTGTTGATGCGATAGGAATAATCTGGCGTCACATCGCCATTCGCATCTTTCACCAGATCATCATCTGAGAGGTAAAACGCGATTTTCACGCTGTCGTCATTCGCCGGGTCATCTCCCTCGCCAGACACCAGCATCAGAACTGCGAATGCGCCATTCAGCATATATTCTGTTGCAAAACTCTCACCGGCTTCATTCTTCAGCCGCCCGCGATAGGCGAGCATGCAGCCCGCCATATAGTAATAGGTGTGATCAACGCCCGGCGTTCCGTCCGTTCCGGTGAAACCGGTGCTTGGATCACCATCCAGGTCAAAGCCGTAAGCAACGTCTCCCTCAACCGGCGTCATGCCAGGATCGGGAACACTCCACGGCTTTTCATAGACATTTTCCTTGCTGGGTCCGCGAATACCGCCAATGCGCGCCCATTGCGGGTTTTCCGGATCGAGTAGTTTGTCGACTTCCTCCCAGGTTCGGTAAGACGTTTTGAGCGCTTTTCGCCGGTCTATTGCCGGAAGCGCGCCATTCGGACAGTCAGGCCCAGGCGCCTCAGCCGTTCCATCACCCGGAAAGTAGAAAGCATGTTGCTGCATTTCGAGCGCGTAGGATTTCACCCAACCATCAGCCAGAGCGGATGATGTTGTAAGCGCTGTCATTATCGCCAATACTGCGGGCAGTTTCAGTGTGAAATGCATGCGGTCTCCCCTCATTTCTCTGACGCGTCCCAAAATGCAATCGCGTCAGATTTTTATACTTTATGGGAGACAGCTTAGCTGCAATTTACGGAAACAGTCAATCCTGACGGCTTTTCATCCAGATGCGAAATATTCGCGGTCCGTCCACCAGATATCGCTTCCATAACCGCCTTGGCTCACTCGTCAGACGGTGGAGCCATTCCAACCGAGCCTCACGCATCCATTTTGGCGCGCGTGTGGTCTTCCCTGTCAGAAAATCGAGGCTCGCGCCGCAACACAGTGCAACGCCTTTGCCAGTTCCCATTTTGGCGGCTTCATAGGCGATCATTTCCTGCTGAGGTGAACCCACGCAGACAAAAGCAAACCGCTCATTGTGCCGACAGACAAATTCAGCCGCCTTTTTCACGGCGTCAGGATTGTGCCTCAACCCCATAGGCGGGGCATGCCAGGCCACATTGGTTATTCCGTGATCGCGCGCCAAGGCTTCGACCAAATTGACGTCACCGCCGATCAAGACGATTTTCTCACCGGGTTCGATGTGGTCCAGAATGAGTTTTTCAACAACGTCCGCGCCCGGCGAGGCTGGCAAGGGCTTTCGGTCAAGACGCGCCAACAGTTCGAGAATACGGCTGTCGCAGACAATCAAACCGGCGTGATCATAAAGCGGTCTCAGATCGGGTTCGTTATCCAGTCTGACCATATGGTCGACATTCGGCGTCACCAGATAGGTCAGTGGCGGAGTCCGGTCGGCCATCTCTAGCAGCACCTGAACAGTGCCCTTAGTGTCAAAAGCATCGAACTCCAGGCCCATAAAGTTAACCCGGGTTTCAAGTGCCAAATCAGGAGGAAGTGTAAGTGCTGTATATCCCATGCCCTATGAATGCATGAAATAGGCCAATATCTGGTATCGTCAGACCGCGAACTCTTTAGAAAACCTTTAGGATATGGCTAACCATAACGGGTCAGCCAGACCGCTACATGCTGGGGATGGGGCGCGCAGGGTCGGCCTCCCGTTTCTTCTTCGAATCCATGTCATGTTTGCGTAAAAGCCCGCGAAACTGGTGATATGTGAGCCCAAGATACTCCGCAGCACGCCCCTGATGCCCCTGCGATTGCTTCAGCGCCGCCTCAACCAGCCGCACTTCATAGAATTTGATTTCTGAATCAAAATCGATCCCGCCTTCATCAAGTGGCGGTGGATCAAGTCGAATATCGTCTTCTGTCGCAGATTGAGGCTTGGCGCGGGGCTGACTGCCGGGTCGATAAGGCGAGTCAAAAGGGTCAATCGCCTCTGCAGCGAACTCGACAGGTTCGGTCAAAGACCGACGCAGGCTTGTAAATGTCAGTCGTTCGGCGACATTTTTCAGCTCACGAACATTGCCCGGCCAGTCATGCGCCTCGAGGGCCAGAATGGCAGAGGCAGAAAAACCGGGGAAGCCCGCGCCAAGTTCGCGGGCCATGCCAGCACCAAAATGATCGGCCAGAAGCGAAATGTCCTCGTGTCGCACGCGTAAAGGCGGGAGAGTCACGACATCAAAAGCCAGCCGATCCAGAAGGTCTGCGCGAAATTTCCCATCCGCCACGGCACCGGGCAGATCAATATTGGTCGCTGCTGATACGCGGACATCGCAGTTCAAAACATCTTCACCGCCAAGCCGTTGAAATTCACCATATTCAATCACCCGAAGCAGCTTTTCCTGAACCCGTTGGGAGGCGGTGGCGATTTCGTCGAGAAAGATCGTCCCCCCGTCAGCCTGTTCAAATCGACCGATCCGGCGTTTGGTTGCACCCGTAAAGGCGCCCACTTCGTGACCAAACAGCTCTGAGTCGAGCAATTCCTCATTCAGAGCCGCGCAGTTCACCTTAACGAACGGACCATTCCATCTGCGCGACAGGAAGTGCAGGCGCTCGCCAATCAGCTCCTTACCCGTCCCCCGCTCACCGATAATAAGGATTGGCCGATCAAGCTCCGCGACGCCTGATGCCTGTTCCAGCGCCTCAAGCCATTCCGGGCTTTCGCCAATGGGTGAAGTGGGTTCTATCATTTGCATATATTACGAATTTTTTCGTCAAAATGCTATAGTTGATTTCGTCAATTAAGCTTTTTTGATTTAGCGAAAAGCACAAAAAATTTTATTAATTCAATAAATACAGTGACCTATAAAATTAATTTCAAATTGGCACACCCATTGCAATGCTAGGTCAGCTCAGCGGCTTAGGGGGCCGCACCAAACGGAGAAAGCGAATGAGAGACTATGAGACATACGACCAGCCAAAAGAAGGACCATCGATCTCTGATCGATTTAACGCCTTCGTCCGCTGGCTGTCACGTCGGCCGATGGAAAGCTGGGGCTTCTTCATCGCTGGTCTGATCATCGCCCGCATTCTCTTCTAAGAACACCAATAAGGAGTACCGACCATGGGACTGTTTTCCCGCTTCGGAGACATCGTAAATTCAAACATCAACGCCATGCTCGACAAGGCGGAAGATCCAGAAAAAATCGCTCGCCTGATGATTCAGGAAATGGAAGACACGCTGATTGAGGTTCGCTCAGGCGCGGCCCGAGCAATGGCAGACAAGAAAGAAATGGAACGCGAAATCGCGCATTTCGAAAAAGTCGCCAGCGAATGGGAAGCGAAAGCTGAAATGGCTATCGATAAGGGTCGTGAAGATCTTGCGCGTGGCGCCCTTCAGGCCAAGCAAAAGGCCGCTTCTGAAATTGAAGCCCGTAAACAAGGTCTCGATGCCGCTGAAGAGGCTTTTGAGAAACGCTCTGCCGATCTCGAAAAGCTGCAAGCCAAGCTCGACGAAGCCAAAGCCAAGCATCGCGCCCTGATGATGCGCCGTGAAGCCGCCGAGCATCGCATCCGCACTCGGTCGCGGACTTATGACAGCCGCGTCGATGATGCCCTGGCTCGTTATTCTGCCGTTGAGCGCAAAGTTGACGAGATGGAAGCCTATGCGGACACCATCAAAGGCGCAGAACCTTCGCTCGAATCTCAGTTTGCTGACCTCGAAAAGTCAGAAGCTGTCGAAAAAGAGCTGGCTGACCTTAAGCGTCGCAAAGGTATGGCGACCACCGCAACGCCGACCACAACCCATTCTGACACACAGGAGTAATCTCACATGGCACTCCCAATTCTCGTCCTCGCAGGCATTATGAGTGTGCTCACCGCGCCTGGCCTGATCGCACAACACCTCGAAGCCCGGAAGAAAAAGGCTGAAGAGGCTTTGACGGAAGGCACCCAGAATGCCTGATGAGATCTTTGCAATCGTAATCGTCAGCATCCTCTTTGTCGGCTTTCCGGCGACGCTGTTCCACTACATCACCCTGTGGCGGAAACAGAGAAGCCTCCAGCCAGACGACGAACGGATGCTAGAGGATCTCTGGCGATCAGCCCGCGCCATGGAGCGCCGGATTGAAAGCCTCGAAGCCATTATCGACGGTGAAACGGAGCGGTCGCACCGCTCCGAGAACCACCGCGACGACATTTACAGGAAGAACTAATGACACATCGCAGACACAGGGATGACGACTACAAAAAGTGGCGTAACACGTTCCACGAAGGTCGCGACCATGACGAGCCGTATGATTATGTCGGTTCGCCCAACCCCAAAAAGTTGTACCGTTCAAGTGAAGACCGCGTCGTGGGTGGGGTGTGCGGCGGTATCGCAGAACGCTTTGGATGGGAGCCAACACTTGTTCGGTTGGCAACCGCACTTTCAACGGTTCTGTTCGCCGGCCCGATCATGGTCATCGCCTATATGGTGATGTGGATCGTCACCCCAAAACGGCCTCGTACAGCGCGTCCACTCAGTGATGAGGAAGATACATTCTGGCGTGGCGTGTCGGACAAACCATCCGTTACGTTTTCCAACATCCGCTACAAATTCATGGATCTGGAAGACCGACTTCAAAGCATGGAACGCTCTGTCACTTCAGATGAGTGGCGCCTTCGCAAACAATTCCGCGACCTCGAAAGCGGTCGCTCTTAACACCCAATCCGCAGGAAGGATCTTAAAGGGGCTTAGCTATGAGACAGAAACAGACACATTTCGGATTGTACGCGGCACTCGTCGCCACCAGTGGAATGGTTGCACTCGCCGTGATCTCTGTCGCTGCAGGGGAACTGCGCGTCCAGGCCGGAGGGCTGAATGTCAGCCTGATGACCCGCGCCGAACAGGGCTTCGTTATCAAAGTTGATGGTGCCGACTGCCCGGGCGCTGGCTGCCCGGCCTTCGCACTCAACTGGTCAATGACGAAGAACGGCTAAACTTCGATCTGACCCTTCCGGATGGCCCGGACCAGGAAACGGATCGGCGACACAGCCTCCGCTTCTGGTCGGGCGAAGGGCAGGGCCTCACCCCGAGCCATCGACAAGATCAGATCAGCCATCAACGGTGCAAACGTAAATCCTCGCGCACCCAGACCCGATAGAACATAAACCCCATTCTGATGCGGAACATGCTCAGCGACCTCAGCCCCTTTCGAAATCGGGGCCAGTATTTTTCCGGCACATTCAGACTGAAACGCAACTCCGGCAATTGGTAGCCGGTCCGGTGTCGTTGCCCTCACCGATGCCCGTGAACGCAAACTCTCCAAATCCAAGCAGTCAGCCCAATCGGGCGACAGGCCTGTCAGAGCATGCAGATTGTGATTGCGTGCCGCGTCGCTGATTTCGGGCTCCCGGTCATCTGGAATGGCTTCAAATGTTGCCCCACAGACCAGCTCATCGCCAAGCCGCAGCACATAATTTCCGCCCGCTCGTGCCGCTGGCTCCACCTTGTCCGTCGTCTCGCCGTATTCGACCTGTCCTAGCTTTCCGGCTAATGGCAAGTGCGCGCCGGGCAAGAGCGCCGCACTGAGGCGGCCCGACGCCACGATACGAAGCACACCATCCAGCGTGTCAGCTTCCGCCAAATCATCTGGAGAAACGGTATGCCCCATGCAGCGCGTAATGCGCTCATGATCGAGCAAAGTCCGCACCAGCTCAGGCGGCCGTAAGATCAATGCGCCCGAATGCCGAAGACCTCTCTTGTCGCTGAGCCCCGTGAGCCAGTCCTCATCTAGTGGCGGATCTTCGAGGAGTTTCTCAAATCGCAGCGTTTCGGCGTCTGATTGCGCGAATTGTTCGATTGTCACATCCTCGCAGGCAGAGGGCGCGCGAGACCGATAGAATTGCAGCGCGTGAAAATAACTCTGAATGAGCAGGCGAGCCTGGGACGTGTCGCCAACATCCAGTCTCGGCATCACGAGCGCAAGAGGATTGCCGCTCGCGCCAGAGGCTGGAGTATCGCTTGTGTCAGTGACCTGGACCGGGAATCCCCGCTCCGCAAAGACCCGCGCGAGGCTGGCACCCGCGATGCCAGCCCCAATGATTTCAACCTTGTCGAACGCTGTCTCCTCAGGTGAGGTGAGATAGATATCCGGCTCGGTCGGCCTGGAAACCGGGCCCATAACGGCTTCCAGGCGCTCCCGCTTACGCCCATAGCCCGGCTGTTTACTCACTTCAAAGCCAGCGGCGGCCAGTCCGCGACGCACATGCCCGGCGACGGTAAAAGTTCCAACCCGGCAGCCAGGCGCCGAATGCTGCGCCACCTGTTCAAGCACCGCATCCGACCACATGGCATCGTTTTTGGCCGGCGAAAAGCCGTCTAGAAACCACGCATCAGCCTGAAAATCACAGGTATTAAGCCAGTCCTCAGCATCACCGATATAGAGCGTCAGACTGGCTTTCCACTCCGGAAAAACAATGCGCTGGGCGCCCCGGGTCCGCACCGGCCAACGCTCAATCAGGGTTTCCGTGGGGAGTTCTGGCCAGTTTGATAGCGATCGTTCGGCATCTTTTTGCGAAAGCGGGAATTTCTCGACCGTGAGAAAGTGCAGCCAGCCAGCATCATGGCGCTGCGACTTTCGCCAGAGATCAATCGTCGCCAGAAAATTAAGTCCCGTTCCAAACCCCAGTTCCGCTATGGTGAAGACAGACCTGTTTTGCCAGCGCTCCGGCAAGCCGCAGGCCTTCAGAAAGACCGAACGTGTTTCTTCGAGCCCGTTGGCCACAGAATAATAGACATCGTCGAACCCCGTTGCGACGGGTGTCTGGTCATCATTCCAATGTAGTTCAGGTTGATCGGGCAATCTTGGCATGCCCCGGTTTAACCCCAGTCACGCGCCTTGCCGAGAGGGATTTATGGCCGCAGTGCCGCCAGAACAGATTGCGCCGAACGCAGCGCAATGATTTCGGGTAATGGTCCACGCATCAGCACCATGCGGTGCCACACCGGACCGAACAGCATTTCGCAAGTCGCATCGATATCATAGTCGCGCTTGATCTTGCCGTGCACAGCTGCCTGAGCCAGCGTTGCCTTTAAAGGCTTTCGGAAACTTCCATTGAACCAGCCCCGAAAGACCTCTCCTGCGTGGGAATCATCAGCAGCAGCAAGTAGGGCGCTGCGAAGCAGATGGGCGCCATCGCCAACGCGCGCGAGTTCAACAATCGGCGTTATGAATTGTGAGAGCTGGACATCGATCGGCTTTTCGCTGGCGATCACCGGATCATCAATCAATGAAATGGCCGCTTCGACGGCGATGGTGGCAATTGATGGCCACCAGCGGTAAATCGTCTGTTTGCTGGCACGTGCCCGTTTGGCGAGCCTGTCAGGACTGAAATTTCGCCAGCCACTTTCAGCCAGCTCCTCGCGTGCCGCGCTCAGGATCGCCTGTTTCGACGCTTCGCTCCGCTTTGGTCCCTCGCGTCGCGCGGGTCCCTCAGAAGCTGCTGGCTGCTGTTTGAGTGTCGGGTCCATCAGTCCACCTCCCCGATCAGCATGATCGGCACGGGTCATACTTAACCCCGCGACCCTTAACCCTTCCTAACAGCTGGGCCCGGTTTTGCCGACTATTTAACTGCCTAAACTGGCCTAAAGGATTTGTGATGCAAACGCCCAGAGCACAGATGCCGCCATAATAAACGCCGCGCAGACATAAAAAGCTCTTGCGAATCCGGGCTCTGAGAATTTGTGAGCGAGCAGACGCGCACCTGTTGCATAAATACCCAGTCCGAAAAGTTCTGTAAATGTGACCGTCAGGATCATCACAAATACCTGAAACATGATGGATTGATCTGTGGAAAAGAAGGTCGGGAGCAGTCCGCCAAACCAGACAAGCGCGTTTGGGTTGCTGATTTGCAGGCCCATCCCGCGGAAAAACTGAGCGATCACCCGTCCGTATTTTGGCGGAGACTTCGCATTCTTTCCGAAAACTTTGCTGACATCTTCCTCAAAATGCGTCGAGACAGGTTGTACGGCCGTCGACCAGGCCAGCCAGAGCACGAAGCAAAGCCCTGCAATTTTCACAATCAGAAACGCGGTTGGAAATTGCTGAGCCAACAGGCCCGCGCCCGATGCCGCGAGGCTGATCCAGATGACATTCGCCGCGCAAACGCCAAGCGCTGCGATTAGCGCATAAAACAAGCCATAGCGGAGTGAGGAGGCGAGAATCAGCATAACGGCCGGTCCGGGCGTAAGCCCACCGGCCGCAAACAAAAGAATAAGAGAAACCCACAGATCAATATCCATGCGTTCCTCGTTTCCCGGTTTCCTCTAGCTGTAAAGGGGAGGAGGAGCTCTGCCCCCTAGATCTCGCCCTTATAGCGCTTCAGCGACATCTCAATGAGCTCATGCGCTTTGTCGACACCATAAATCGCCTCAACCTTCACCCATTTGTTCGGCTCAAGGTCTTTATAGTGCTCGAAGAAATGCTTGATCCGGTCGAGCAGAATGTCTGGCAGGTCGTCCGTCGTGTGCACTTTATCATAATAGCTGGTCAGTTTCTGATGTGGGACAGCGAGAATTTTCTCGTCCTGACCGCCATCATCTTCCATCATCAACACACCAATCGGGCGGGCGCGCAGAACTGATCCCGGGACAAGCGCGCGCTGACCAACGCACATCACGTCAATTGGGTCGCCATCCAGGCTGAGCGTGTGGGGCACAAAGCCATAATTACACGGATACCGCATGCTGGTGTAAAGGAAGCGGTCCACAAACATGGCGCCAGACTCCTTGTCGATCTCGTATTTGATCGGCTCGCCCCCCAGCGGCACTTCGATAACAACGTTAACGTCAGAAGGCGGATTGTTGCCGCTCGAGATTTTCGAAAGATCCATGTCAGTCCCCTGAATTACGCAAGTTCGCCTCGTCTAACGAGGCGATGGCCATTGTGCAAGCGCAACAAATGGTAAATTTCCAGTTTTTACAGTCTTGGGTGTATACCTTCCGAGAAACCTGAAATTTCCCGGAAATTTGCTCAAAATAGATCAACCCTGATCCCGTGCTGCGAGCGTTCGCAAGCGCAGCGCGTTCAGGCGAATGAAGCCTTCGGCATCCTTCTGATCATAAGCGCCTTTATCATCTTCGAAGGTCACAAGGAGGTCGTCATAAAGTGAGTGTTGAGACTGACGACCCGCAACCATCACATTGCCCTTATAGAGCTTCAGGCGGACGTCGCCTGAGACCTTTTCCTGGCTCTTGTCGATCAGTGCCTGGAGCATTTCGCGCTCAGGTGAGAACCAGAACCCATTATAAATCAGCTCCGCATATTTCGGCATAAGCTGATCCTTGAGGTGACCGGCCTCCCGATCGAGCGTCAGGGATTCCATGGCACGGTGCGCGTGGAGCAGAATGGTGCCGCCCGGTGTCTCGTAAACACCGCGGGATTTCATGCCGACAAACCGGTTTTCGACAAGATCGATGCGGCCAATTCCATTGTCATGGCCGAGCGTATTGAGCGCTGTCAGCATCTCGGCTGCCGTCAGGGGTTTGCCATCGAGGGAAACCGCATCGCCCTTCTCAAAGCCGATTGTGATTTCAGTCACTTCATCTGGGGCATCCATCGGGCTGATGGTCCGCTGATGCACATATTCCGGCGCCGACTCCCAAGGGTCTTCCAGGACCTTACCTTCAGAAGACGAGTGAAGCAGGTTCGCATCCACAGAAAACGGCGCCTCACCACGTTTGTCTTTTGCGATCGGAATCTGATGCGATTCAGCAAATTCCAGCAAAGCTTCGCGGCTTTTGAATTCCCATTCCCGCCAGGGCGCCACAACCCGGATGTTCGGATTAAGCGCATAGGCTGATAATTCGAACCGGACTTGATCATTGCCCTTGCCTGTCGCGCCATGGGCAATCGCGTCCGCGCCGGTTTCTCTGGCGATTTCGACAAGACGTTTTGTGATCAGAGGACGCGCTATCGACGTGCCCAGAAGATAAGTCCCTTCATAAAGCGCGTTTGCACGAAACATCGGGAAGACGAAATCGCGGACGAATTCCTCGCGTACATCTTCAATATAGATGTTCTCTTCCTTGATCCCCATCAGTCGCGCTTTATCCCGCGCGGGCCCCAATTCCTCGCCCTGACCAAGATCGGCAGTGAAGGTCACAACTTCACATCCGAATTCCGTCTGCAGCCATTTGAGGATGATCGATGTATCCAGGCCGCCGGAATATGCGAGGACGACCTTCTTTGGAACGGAATGTTTAGACATCAGCTTTGATTGCTCTTTCAGGAATTGTGGCGAATTGGGTCAGATTTGCCGCGCACCATATCCATCCGCCACATTCGCGCAAGTGAATTGCCCTTTTAGCGCCTGTGAGCGGCCACATTTAGCGCCGACCCTATCCTTGTCCGATATTGGCGGGCTGACGGAGGAAGTCATGAAACTTGCGAAAACACTTATGGGTGCGCTTTTGGCAATCGGGGCCTGCACCACCGCAACGGCAGAAATCCCGGATGAGAAACAATCCGTGCGTCTGAACACTTATATCCTGCTCGACCGTACAGGCTCGATGTCTGATCTCTGGGATGAAGCGCTGAGTTCAGTAAACGCCTATGTCGGCAGCGTGATTGAGCCAGATGACGGCCCGCAAGTCGATAATGACATTACCTTGTCCGTGTTTGATGCACAGGATGGCCTGCAGTACGACACTTTGCGGCGAAACGTCACCGGCGAAGGCTGGAAGGCGCTGACCAATGATGAGGTCCATCCGCGCGGCACGACACCGTTGCTTGACGCGATTGGCCGGACTGTCGCCATGGCTGAATCGGATGCGCCGGAAAAGGCCGTGATTGTGATCATGACCGATGGCAAGGAAAATGCCAGCCGCGAGTTTAGTCGCGAAGGCGTTCGGTCTGCCCTGTCTCGCGTTGAAGACAAGGGCTGGGAAGTTGTGTTCCTGGGCGCAGAATTCGCCAGCTTTGGCGATGCCGATGCGGCCGGCGTTGATCGGTCGCGACAAATGGCCGTTTCTAAGGACCGACTGAGTCAGACCATGGACAATCTGGCCAAGAAGAACCGCGCCTATGCGCAGGAACTCGCAGATGACGTTGAATTCAATGAAGCGGATCGCGCAATCGCGGAAGAAGAAGACGTGAAACAGCGCAAGGGGACGAACTAGTAACAGGTGCGTATGACCTGATTGCGCTGTCACGCCGAAAGAGCCGGGATTTTTCCCGGCTCTTTTGCATTCGGCTGCATCAGTCCAGCCTTATCTCGCCGATTTGATCCTATCCAACTTGTGAGATCCACCCTTTCCTGACAAAGCAAGACAAGCAATGGCAACAAGGCCCTGACATGCTGAAATCATTCCTGGCAAAATTTGAAGGAGGTTTTCTGCACGATCTCGTGCTGTCTTATACTCATCATGACATTGCCAATCGGTCTGCTGCGCTCTCGCTATATGGCCTGATGTCCATCTTCCCCTTCATCGCCATTCTCGTCTGGGTCACAACACTCGCCGGAAGCCCAAGGGAAGTACATTTGTTGATGGGCCGGTTCTCAGTGTTTCTGCCGCCAGATTTTGCCGAGCTTCTTCACAATGAGGTGGAGTTCAGAACCTCCGTTCCAACGCGAAATTCCATTTTGATGGTCGCGTTCCACTCCTCGCTTCTGCTCTTCAGTGCAGGCTCCTCTCTTCGGTCGCTGCTGTTCAGTTTCCGTCAGATCGCCGGAGCGGATGATCGCATAGGCATTGTTGGAATCGTGATGCGGTCGGTTCTCTTCATGATCCCGATCTTCTTCTCGGTGTTCGTATCTTCCGTGATCATCGGTGCGATGAGCTATCTGATCATCACCTTCGCCTCAGCGATCCACATGACCTGGCTGATCTCGCCCCTTTTATGGTTGGTGGTCACACTGCTCATGATCGGCTTTCTGAACGGTGTTTATGCGTCCAGCCTGATCGGTCACCAGACCGTTCCCATACACGGCTGGCTTGGCTCGGTCAGCGCGGCCGTCCTGATTATCATCAGCACAATTGGTCTCACCATGTATTTCCGGCTGAATGTGGAAAACCGCGATTGGGTTGGCTCTCCGGGCTTCATCGTGAATGTGCTGTTATGGTTTTACGCCTGCGCAAATTGCTTTCTCATTGGTGCGTTGATCAACGCCACGCTGGCGAAACGCCGAAAACGCCAGAAAGCTAGCGTCGCCGGCCGCCGAGCACGCCCCGCAGCAGATACCTGACAATCTCGCGCGAAAGCATGCGTGCGCCGGATTTAACCGCGGCCTCTCCGACGGATTGACGGTTTGACCGACGCCGCGATGAAGAGCGTGACTTGGCTTTCTTTTCTTTCTCACGCGCTTCTGCCCTGGCCAGCTCTTCGGCCTCTTTAGCAGCCTTGTCTTCGCGGCGCTCAAGCTCTTCATAAGCGGAATCCCGGTCGAGCGCGTCATCATATTGCGTCCCCACCGGGCTGTCCGACATAACATCCCGACGTTCGCTCTCAGTCGCAGGCCCCAATCGCGACGCCGGTGGCCGGATGAGCGTACGAGCGACAACGTTCGGAACGCCTTTGCGATCAAGCGTCGATACCAGCGCCTCGCCGACACCGAGATCAGTAATAACCTCTTGGGTGTCAAAATCGGGATTCTCACGGAAACTCTCGGCTGCTGCCTTCACAGCCTTGCGTTCTGAGGGCGTGTAGGCCCGAAGTGCATGCTGGATGCGATTGCCCAATTGCGCCAGGACGCTGTCTGGAATATCGCGCGGGTTCTGGGTCACGAAATAGACGCCCACCCCTTTCGACCGGATCAGCTTCACCACTTGATCAATTTTGTCGAGCAGCGCTTTCGGCGCACTGTCAAAAAGAAGATGCGCTTCATCAAAGAAAAACACCAGTTTGGGTTTATCGGGATCACCGACCTCTGGAAGATCCTCAAACAATTCGGACAAGAGCCAGAGCAGGAAAGTGCAATAAAGACGTGGACTGTTGATGAGCCGGGTCGCGTCCATCACATTCACATAGCCTCGGCCATCGCGGGAGGTGCGCAGGAGATCGTCGAGTTTCAGCGCCGGTTCACCGAAAAAGAGCTCGCCCCCATCACGCTCCAGAACGAGCAATCGCCGCTGTATTGCGCCAAGACTGGCGGTCGAGACGTTTCCATATTCAAGACCGATTTCGGCGCGGTTTTCACCGACAAACACCAGAAGTTTGCGAAGGTCTTTGAGGTCCAGAAGCAGGAAATTGTTATCGTCTGCCACCTCAAATGCGATTGTAAGAATACCTTCCTGAACCTCATTCAGTTCCAGAAGACGCGCCAGAATGGTCGGCCCCATCTCCGCCATTGTGGTCCGGACCGGATGTCCTTTTTCGCCAAACACATCCCAGAAAATTGTCGGAGCAGCCCCATATTCGTAGGGGTTCAGACCAATCGTTTCCGCGCGTGCATGAAGTTTGTCATGGAGTTTGTGATCCGCACTGCCTGGCTGAGAGATACCAGACAGATCACCCTTCACGTCGGCGCAAAACACCGGAACACCGGCATCCGAAAACCCCTGTGCCAGAATTTGCAAGGTGACCGTCTTTCCTGTGCCCGTTGCGCCTGCGATGAGACCATGCCGGTTGGCCCGGCTGAGCAATAATTCCTGCGCCTCATTCTGTGAGGCTCCACCGCCGCCAAGAAAAATCGAATCGCTCATATCAGCACTCCCCTGCACCAGATTATCTGCGCCTCACGGACCAACTGCGTCAACTGCGGCTTGCCTGCTAACCGTCCCATACGCATACTCAGAACAACAATATGCGGGATAAACCCGTCAGGGAGGAGATCACATTGACACTTAAACACCTGGTATCCGGCACCTCGTTTGCCGCAATTCTATTATTGTCGTCGGCCTGTGCGCCAGCCAGCGAAGACAGCGCCACTGAACAATCCGCAGCAGACACCTCTTCGACACCCGAGACCTCAGCCCCCGAACCACAAGCTGTTTCAGGCATTGATGTTTCGGACCCTGAATCAGTTGGTTTCTCGACAGCAGGATTGCAGGCGCTAGACGCCGATTACCAAGCACTCGTCGAGGATGGAAAGCTGGCCGGCTTGGTCTGGCTTGTGTCGCGCCATGGCAAAATCGTTACCCTCAATTCGCATGGCGTTCTGAGCTACGAAACCCAAGAACCGGTCAAACCGGATTCCATTTTCCGCATTGCCTCGATGACCAAACCCATCACCGGCGTTGCAATGATGATGCTGTGGGAAGAGGGAAAATGGAAACTCGATGACCCGGTTTCAAAATACATCCCGGAATTCGTAGATCTGGAAGTCAAAACGGCGGATGGCGGCACTGAGCCCATGGCGTCGCCCATGACGATGGCGCAATTGATGTCCCACTCAGCGGGTTTTGGCGTGTCAGCGACCTATAACGGCGTAAATCTCTCTGAGAGCGACCTTCAGGGCATGATCGACAAATTGGCACAGCTTCCACTCGAGACGCAGCCGGGAACCGCCTGGGATTACGGTCCCAGCGTCAATGTGCAGGCTTACATCGTTGAAAAACTGTCAGGCCAGTCATTGGATCAATTTTTCGAAGAACGGATATTCGAGCCCCTCGGCATGGACGATACTGGCTTCTGGGTCCCATCTGACAAGCAACACCGCGTGACGCGGATCTATGATTATGAAGAGGATGGTTCTCTCGGCATGATGCCGGAGCGCCTCCAGAATGAAGTTCCGCAATTCTTGTCGGGCAGCGGCGGCCTCTTTTCTACCCCGCTTGATTACTGGGCCTTCACACAGATGCTACAGGGAGAAGGCGCTTATCAGGGTGAGCGCCTGCTACAGTCTGAAACCGTTCTGAAAATGCGTGAGAATGTGCTTGATGCCGGGGTCCCGGTCGATCTCTACGGTCCAGATATGCCGGGCATTGGCTTTGGGATGGATTTTGCCGTCGTGATGGACAAGGAAGCCGCCGGCAACAAGCAGAATGTCGGCTCCTATTATTGGGGTGGATTTTTCGGCACCAGTTTCTGGATCGACCCTGTCGATGATCTCGTCTTCATCGCCTTCATCCAGAATAACAATGGCTCTAATCCTTATCAGGGCACACCGCCTGTTCGGAATATGGCGATCGATGCGCTTTACTCTGCCTTGGAAGATCCTTCAAAATAAGCTGATAAGGCTATTCTGGCGAATTAGGGCCGCGGGACTACATGGAACTCGCGGTCCATTCAATTAAAAATTCGCAATATATATTCAGCTCTTCGCGCCTGAGAACGCAAACATGTTGACAATACAACATATTGTTCCTGTAATGTTTCTGTAGTGTTTGTGTTTTGTATACCATATCAAAAAGAAGTGTGTTCACTTCCGAATTTTTGCAGTTTGCGAACGATTCAAAGCTTGGCAAAACCGTATATAGCCCTCATATAGCCGCTCTTGGCTTCATGACTGTTCTGTTACTGACAGTCTTATGGAATGGGCCTCCGCGTACGTCCCCCACCCAGCCTGCGGAATTAAGGCCCTAAGGACCCGTCAGACATGTCCCCGTTTGACGGGTCCGCCCCCCTCTCTCAAATATGTCTGTAAGCAAGGTTTAAAGACTTGCTGACAAACTCTCCTTCAGCGCGATTTCATGGTTGTCACAAATGGCACATGCTGTCTCATTAGAGTGCGCTAAACGGAGTTGATCACATGTCTGCCCTGCCCATCACTCAACAACATTCACTGAGTGACCTAATGACCGCCGCATCGTCTTTAAGCTGGGAAGATCAGGCAGGACCGACCGCTCCGTTTGTTGAGAGCTATCTGCAGCAAAGTCATGCGTCGATCGATCTTCTCAATCACCCCAATCTATCAATTGGCGATATTGCCCGCTATCTGAGCGAATTCTGGAATTGGTCGAATATCCGGTCCAAGGGCTCTCAGCTGATTCGCGTGCGCCATGTTCAGCCTGAAAAATCCGGACAGGACCCAATCTCTCTGTTGGAAGTCGTTGGAACCGACAGGCCATTCCTTGTTGGGTCCATTCTGGGGGCCTGCCGCGAATTGAATATTCAGACCGGCATGCTGCTTCACCCCATTCTAGAGCACGACCGGACTGTGGACGGTCGTCGCACTGTCTCCAATGGTGAACAGAACGAATCCTATATTCAGGTCTATCTGGAACATTTGGATGGCGCGACGTCTGACCGGCTTGAGGCTGAAGTGCGTCGCACATTGAACGAAGTGCGGCTCAGCGTTCAGGACTTCACCGAGATGCAGGAGCGCATGCTCGCAGCTGCGGAGACGGTCGCCGGGCTCTCGCACCTGGATCCCGGCATTGCAGAAGAGGCATCAGAGTTTCTCAAATGGCTCGCCTATAATCACTTCACCTTTCTTGGAAGCCGGTATTACAATTTCGTCCAGCGGGACGATGGAAGTCTTGCTGCAGAAGAGCCTGAAATTATTCCAGATTCCAGTCTGGGCATCCTCCGCGATCTTGACCGGTTTATCCTTCAACGCGGCAGTGAGCCGACCATAATCACCAGCCAGATTTCTGACTTTCTAAATGAGCCCACCCCGATCATTGTTGCCAAAGCCAGCCTGCAATCCCGAGTGCACCGCAGGGTTCGCGCAGATTATATCGGTGTCAAAACCTATGATGATAACGGCCAGGTCACGGGCGAAATTCGGTTTGCCGGTCTGTTTACCGCGGACGCTTATAATGCGCTCACGCGCGATGTTCCGCTCATCCGTCAGAAGGTGACGCAAGTCCTCGAAGCCGCCGGAAAACGTCCGGGGAGTCACGATGCCAATGCGCTCAAGAACATTCTTGAGACCTATCCGCGCGATGAGTTATTTCAGATTTCGCCGGATGATCTTCTGAGTATTTCGACCAGTATTCTTCAGTTGCAAGAGCGTGCTGAGACGCGGATTTTTCTCCGCCGCGACCAGTTTGATCGATATCTGACCGCGTTGGTCTATGTGCCCCGCGAATCCTTTAATTCTGAATTGCGCGCCCGGATTGCCAAACGGCTGGAGCAGGCTTTTAGCGCAAGTCTGATTGCGTTTTATCCAAGCTTCAGTGATTCCCCACTGGCGCGGATCCATTTTATTTTCGACCTCAAACCAGGCCATCCAGAACCCAATATCAAAGAGCTCGAACACGAAATTGCGCGGCTCGCGCGCAGTTGGAATGACGAAGTTCGTGGCCTTGTTCGCACCCAGAAACTGAGCCTTCCAAGCGAATTGGAAGAAGATCAGATCACAAGCGCCTTCAATCTCGCTTATAAGGAAGCATTCAGCCCGGAACAGGCGCTGCAGGATCTTAGTCTCCTGCTTGATCTAACCGAGGATCGCCCGGTCTCCATGCGCGCCAGCCGGGGCGAGCATGACCCGCTATCGGTTATTCGTGCCCGAATTTATGCCTATGCTGAGCCGATTCAGCTGTCCGCATGCGTGCCGGTTTTCGAAAACATGGGACTATATGTGGTCTCTGAGGTCGGCTATCCGGTTAAAAGCTCTCCCGATGACGACCAGCCGCGCTGGGTTCACACTCTCAGCATGCGATCCGCCGACCAATCACCCATTGATCTGGCCCGCACCAAGGTCGCGCTTGAAGATGCATTTGAAGCTGTTTGGACCCATAAAACAGAGAATGACGGGTTCAACAGACTGGTCCTGTCCATGGGTGCAACCTGGCGCGAAGCCGCTCTTTTCCGGACATTGTCTCGCTATCGGAAACAGACCGGCCTCGACCCGGCCCAGGGAACGCAGATCGCTGCGCTCGCCCGCAATCCCGAAATTACACAACTCTTACTACACTGTTTCTCAACGAGATTCGATCCCGATCGGGACATGAGTCTGGAGGAACGTAAGAGCGCCTGTTCGGATATATCGCACGCGATTACAGAAGCGCTTAATGCCGTTGAATCCCTTGATGAAGATCGCGTACTTCGTCGACTATCAGAGTTGATCCATGCGATTACAAGGACATCATTCTATCAGATCAATGAGAATGGTGAACCGCACTCCCAGATCGCTATCAAGATTGCGAGCCGTGAACTCGAAGCACTCCCAGAGCCACGCCCCTTCCGGGAGATCTTTGTCTGGTCGCCCCATGTCGAAGGGGTTCACCTGCGCTTTGGTCCCGTTGCGCGCGGTGGTCTGCGTTGGTCAGATCGGCGTGATGACTTCCGAACCGAGGTATTAGGCCTCGTCAAAGCGCAACAAGTGAAAAACGCTGTCATTGTTCCCGTCGGCTCAAAGGGCGGGTTTTATCCGAAACAATTACCCATTGATGGCGATCGCGAAGCCATTCGGGATGAGGGTATTCGGTCGTACAAGACCTTTATTACGTCACTTCTCATGTTGACGGATAATCTGGTTGATGGCGAGCCGAAGCACCCCAAACGGACAGTCATCTGGGATCAGCCGGACCCTTATCTGGTCGTGGCCGCCGACAAAGGCACAGCGACGTTTTCAGATATCGCAAACGAGATCAGCGAATCCTTTGGATTCTGGCTCGGTGACGCCTTCGCTTCGGGTGGTTCGGCGGGGTATGACCATAAGAAAATGGGTATTACCGCCCGTGGTGCCTGGGTGGCCGTGCAGCGTCACTTCCGGGAAATTGGAAAAGACATTCAAACAGAGCGGTTTTCCGTGATCGGTGTGGGGGATATGTCAGGCGATGTGTTCGGCAATGGCATGTTGCTCTCCCACACAATCGATCTGAAAGCCGCATTCAACCATCTGCACATCTTCATTGACCCGAATCCAAGCGATCCGGAAGCCAATTGGCAAGAACGCAAACGGATATTTGATCTGCCAAGATCTAGCTGGTCGGATTACAACACCGACTTGATTTCCCAAGGTGGCGGCGTGTTCTCGAGAAACGCCAAGCGGATTGAATTAACTCCGGAAATACAGGCATTTCTCAAGACCGATTCCGACGCCATGACGCCTAGCGAGCTGATCCAGGCTATTCTGAAAGCCGAAGCAGAACTCCTCTGGTTTGGTGGCATCGGTACCTATGTGAAGTCCGCCCAGGAAACTGATCTTCAGGTCGGAGACAAGTCTAACGACGCCGTTCGCATCAGTGCGGGCGATTTGAAGGTTGAGGTTGTCGGTGAAGGCGCAAATCTCGGTGTCACCCAGGCCGGTCGCATTGAGTTCGCCCGCCTTGGTGGCCGTATCAATACAGATGCGATCGATAACTCGGCTGGCGTCGACAGTTCAGACCACGAAGTGAACATCAAGATATTGCTGAAAGCCGCCATGGAATGCGGAGAGCTGAATCCAGATCAGCGTCTATCGCTGCTCGCTTCCATGACCGACGAAGTTGGCGAGAAAGTGCTCGTCCACAATTATGATCAAACCGGTGCTCTGAGTGTCGCGGAAGCCTCTGCTGCTGATGATCTTGATTCGCATGAACGCATGATGGAGCGATTAGAGGCAGCCGGCATTCTCAATCGGTCGGTTGAAGGACTGCCCAAGTCTGAAGAAATCCGGGCATTTCACGAAGCTCACACCGGTCTGACCCGCCCTGAAATTGCGGTATTACTCGCATATGCCAAGATCACGCTGTTTGACGAGCTTGTTCAAAGCAATGTTCCGGATGATCCTTTCCTCACGGAGCTTTACTCCGAGTATTTCCCTGAACCTTTACGCGGATTTTCTAATGCTCTGGGCCAGCATCGCCTGAAACGGGAAATCATCGCCACCCAATTGTCGAACGATATTATCAATCTGGGCGGCCCAACCTTTATTCACAGAGTGAAGGAGCGCGCAGGCGTCGAAGCCGCATCAATTGCGCGAGCCTTTGTGGCATCAAAAGAGATCTTTGCGCTGGCGCCTCTCCTTCGGAAAATTGATGGTTTGGACAACCAGGTTCCGGCCGACATTCAAATCGGTCTGCATCGGGATATCATCAATGCTCTCAGGCGGCAGGTTTTCTGGCTGGCAAAGACCCGTTCCATCGACGGTCGCATCGATGATCTGGTCAGCCTTTACAAGCCAGACGTCCAGCGACTTCTCACGTCCGGGGCTGACACACTTTCGCCATATGAAAGTGATCTCTTTGAAAAACAATGTGCTGAGTATCGGGAACAAGGTGCCCCGAGTTCGGTCGCAGAAAGTGTCGCAATCATTCTATCGATGACATCAGCCACCGATATTGTCGATCTCGCGCGCAGAACCGGGCAAGATGTGATCAAGATTGCGTGTTTGTTCAGTTCAGTTGGGAGTGTGTTCCGTTTTGATGAACTTCGTCAGACGGCGCTTAACATGACACTTGATCAGCATTGGGACCGTCTGGCCGTACGCGGTTTGGTCGAAACCTTGCTTGTACAACAAAATAGTCTGGCTGAGCGTATTTCAGCCAATAACGGAAATTCAGATTTGAATAACTTTGCTGAGGCAAAGGTATTTGTGGATGAATTTGTCACACAGCATGAAGATGAATACAAAAGACTTCAATTACTTCTTGCAGAACTCGAACAGTCTGGTGCATGGACATTTTCTAAACTTGTATTGTTCGCGAATGCGATGCGTAGCTTTATTGACGAAACGGACTTAGGGGCGACGTAGTGGTTCAGGCACGCAGTATGAATTTGAGGTTCCGCGATGGCTCCGTCGAAGACGCAGCGAGAATCGCGGATCTTGGCCGTCAGACATTCGCCGAATATTTTGGTCAGGTTTATAAGAAGTCCGACCTCGACCATTATCTCGACAAGTATTTTTCCGTTCCAAAAGTCGAACGAGATTTGGGAAATCCGGATTATGATTATCGCGTGGCCGAAGCACCTTCAGGTCTGGTTGGGTATGCCAAAATCGGGCCAGTGAGCCTGCCAGTAGATCAAAGTGGACGGACAGGCCTTCAACTTCATCGTCTTTATGTTCGTGAGATTCGCCAGGGCGTAGGTGTCGGCGGTATTCTCTTGAGTTGGGCGATTGATCGTGCGTCTGAACGCGGTGCTGATGACTTCTGGCTCGGCGTGTGGGCACAGAACAAACGAGCGATTGGCGTTTACGAGAGCCGCGGCTTTGTCGCCAGCGATTATTACGACATTCATGTCGGTGAATCGATCGACAAAGAGCTGATGATGTCACTCAGGCTGAAAGCCGCTGCCAGCAGCCTAAGTGCTTGATCTTATAGAGTTATTGATACTTGCTCAGCCGACGACAGACGTCGTCTAATTGTTCAAGGTCGCGATATTTGATTTTGAGCTCTCCGCCTTTGGCAAGGCTTTTGATCTCTACCACCAAACCAAGAGCGCGTGACAAATCTGCCTCGAGGGCCTCTGTGTCTACGTCTTTTTCGTCAGCTGTTTTGTCTTTACTGGTCTCAAAGGTCCCGCTTGCGAGTTTGCGCACGAGTTTTTCAGTATCACGAACCGAGAGTTTCTTAGAAATCACCTGTTCGATGACAGACTCCGGATCATCTGCCGACAGGGCAGCGCGCGCATGGCCCGCGCTTACCTCGCCATTCCGCAAATGGTCCCGTACAGAATCTGGCAAATTCAACAGACGCAACATGTTGGCGACATGTGCCCGGCTCTTTCCTACAGATTCCGCGACCGCTTCCTGCGTTTTTCCGAATCGCGAAAGCAGCGCCTGGTAGCCTTCGGCTTCTTCCATTGCGTTGAGATCTTCGCGTTGAATATTCTCAATCAAACCAAATTCGAGAAGTTCGACATCATTTGTCTTGAGAATCCGAGCCGGGATCTCACTCAAGCCAGCCTTCTTCGAAGCGCGATAGCGGCGTTCACCGGCGATGATCTGATAATCGTGATCCTGACCTTTGACTTCCCGTACAAGAATTGGGGTCAGCACACCTTTAGCGAGAATCGATTTCGACAGTTCTGCGAGCGATTCCTCGTTAAACTTCTTTCGAGGTTGATTTGGGTTTGGCTTGATCGATTTGATCTTGAGGACGGAGACCTCTTTGGCACCCGACGCTTCAACCGCCGCATCCTCAAAATTTTCATACTCGCCAATAAGCGCAGAAAGCCCCTTACCCAATTTAGTTGCCTTTGTTTTTCCAGAGTCAGACATCAGGCGGCCACCAGGGATCGTTCGCGGTGTAAGAGTTCAGACGCCAGACGAATATAGGCTTCGCTGCCCGGACATCTGTAATCATAAAGCAGTGCGGGTTTTCCATAACCCGGTGCTTCCGACAGCTTCACATTCCGCGGAATGACGGTGTCATAGATGTAGACTTTTGCGCCGAGTTTCTCACGTGCTTCTTGTTCTACTTCGGAGGACAATCGGTTTCGCTTGTCAAACATTGTCAGGATAATGCCTTGGATATCGAGGTCCGGATTAAGGCCATTTTTGACAATCTGAACCGTGCGAAGGAGCTGGGACAGCCCCTCCATTGCATAAAATTCGCATTGCAGGGGAACCAGGAGGGAGTCACTCGCCGTCATGGCGTTAATCGTCAGGGATGACAAAGATGGTGGGCAGTCGATTAGAATGATGTCATATCCACCCTCACTCATGCGCTCGCGATATCCAGCCAAAGCATCCCGCAAACGAAATGACCGTTTTGGATCACCGGCCAGAGCCGTTTCTACACCTGCAAGATTCTCGTCACCTGGAACCAGATCCAGACCCGGAACAAGTGTTTTCATCGCGGCATTCTCTAGCGGAATCCGATCAACAACCACATCATAACTGGTGATTTCCCGGTTGCGCGGTCCGACACCCAGCCCTGTAGACGCATTTCCCTGTGCGTCGAAATCGACGATCAGGACTTTTCGTCCAACTGCGGCGAGCGCAGTGCCCAAATTGATGGAAGTAGTCGTTTTACCGACGCCGCCTTTTTGGTTCACAACGGCGAGAATTCTGGATTTAGACACGACGGACCTCCGATACCTTAAGAATGACGCCGTCCGAATCACTTTCGGGCTCGACGATCTCCATGTTAAAAATCCAATAACGCTGCGATTCCGTCAATTCGTATTTCCAGTTTCTTCCCTTGAGAAACACGCCAATTGTCGAGTTTTCCAACCATTTTTCGCTTAAACGGATTAAAGTCGATAAATCTGCGACAGCGCGGGCCGTAATATGAGACAATGTTTCACGTGAAACATTTTCAACGCGGTCATTCTCAACAGTGACGGGCAGATCGAGTTCGCGTGCGACAAGGCGCAGAAAAGCGCACCGCTTAGCATTGGACTCAACCAGGACAAACTCCTTGTCTGCATCTGACTGGCAAGCCAGAACCAAGCCCGGTAGCCCGGCTCCAGATCCAATATCCATGATCACCGAGCCCGACGCAACATGCGGCCAGACGCTGAGGCTGTCCAATATGTGTCGACGCCAGACCTCGTCCCGCTCCCGGGGGCCGATCAAATTGTGGGTCTTGCTCCACTTCAAAAGCAGATCGTGGTATCGGGTCAGTCGCTCAAATGTTTCACGTGAAACATCCATCCGGAGCGCATCGACCAATTCTTCTCGCTTCATCCAGACGTCACCGCTGAGGGTCCGGTCGACGTTTTCACGCGCTTATTCATATGGCTCAGGATTGCCAGAATTGCACTCGGCGTCATGCCCTCCATCCGTTGCGCCTGGGAGATGGTTTCTGGTCGGATGGTTTCAAGCTTCTCCCGGATCTCATTGGATAGCGAGCCCACTGCCGCATAATCGAGATCGGCGGGTATCTTTCTGTTCTCATCTTTACGCAAAATGGCAATATCGGCGGCTTGACGATCGAGATAGCTTGAATAACGCGCTTCGATCGCAACCTGATCCAGTATGGCCGGAGCAATTTTTCCGAGCTCAGGCCAGTTTGACTTGAGTGTATCCAGGGTCACACCGGAATAGGTCAACAACTCAAACGCTGAACGCCGTCGACCATCCAACTTGATATCAATGCCAATGGTCCGTGCCTGGTTCGGTGTAAGCTCAAATGATTTCATCAAACCAATAGCCTTCTCGAGTGCGTTGGCCTTTTCCGAATACTCCGACCAGCGCCCCTCTTTCACGCATCCAAATTCACGTCCTAGTTTCGTCAATCTTTGGTCTGCATTGTCAGCCCGAAGATGGAGCCGATACTCCGCACGAGAAGTGAACATGCGATACGGCTCCGTCACCCCGCGTGTCGTCAGGTCATCAATCATCACACCAATATAGGCGTCAGCGCGATTCAGTGTGATCGGGTCTGCACCCGGATCAACTGATTGACGCGCCGCATTGAGTCCAGCCATCAACCCCTGGGCGGCCGCTTCCTCATATCCAGTCGTGCCGTTAATCTGTCCAGCGAGGTACAATCCGGGCAGTACTTTAACTTCAAGCGTTCTCGAGAGTGACCGCGGATCAACATAGTCATATTCAATGGCATAACCCGGCTGAAGGATGGTGACATTTTCGAGCCCCGGGATCGTTCGAATGAATGCGTCTTGCACATCTGCCGGAAGAGACGATGAAATCCCATTTGGATAGACGGTGTCATCATCCAATCCCTCAGGCTCTAGAAAAACCTGATGCCGATCCCGGTCGGCGAATTTGTGAACTTTGTCCTCAATGCTTGGGCAATAGCGTGGTCCCCGCCCCTCTATGGCACCGGAATAAACAGCCGACTTTTGAATATTCTCCTGGATCACCTGATGCGTCTTTTCATTTGTCCAGGTGATGCCGCAAGCAATCTGCGGCACCACGACTTTATCCGTCAGAAAAGAAAACGGGACCGGATCCTCATCGGCTTGCTGAAGGTCCAGTTGGTCCCAATCAATCGTCTTTCCGTTGAGACGCGCGGGAGTTCCGGTTTTCAATCGACCTAGTGGAAGCTCAAGCGCCAACAGTCGTTTCGACAATTCATTGGATGGCGCCTCCCCAACACGACCGGCTGGGATGCGCTCTTCCCCACGATGAATGATCCCTCTCAGAAAGGTTCCCGTTGTGAGGACCACAGCCTTCGCAAGAAGTCGCTCTCCCGAAGCGCATACAACTCCGGCGATCCTGTCTTTTTCAACAATGAGGTCATCCACCCCATCCTCCACAACCGACAGATTCTCAGTCGCGGCAATCTCGCGCTGCATGGCTTCTCGGTAGAGTTTTCGATCGGCTTGAGATCTTGGCCCCTGAACTGCAGGTCCTTTAGAACGATTGAGAAGTCGATATTGGATTCCAGCCTGGTCGGCAACGCGTGCCATGATACCATCAAGCGCATCGATCTCTCGTACCAAATGGCCTTTGCCCAAACCACCGATCGCCGGATTGCACGACATCTCGCCAATCTTGTCTGCATGATAAGTGACCAGCGCAGTCCGCGCACCCATGCGCGACGACGCGCACGCGGCCTCTGTTCCAGCATGTCCGCCGCCTACGACAATGACATCAAACTCGCGCACAGCACGTTCTCCAAACCAAAATGTTTCACGTGAAACACTATTTTCCGACACAAAAGCCGGAAAAGACTTCGCCGAGTATATCCTCGACATCCACGCGACCCAATATCTGATCGAGCGCAGATCTCGCGACTGATAACTCAAATGCGGACAAATCAACATCCCCATTTTCCTGGAGAAGCATTTTTGATTGTTTGAGTGCCGACATGGCTGTGCTCAGACTTTTCTGATGCCGAAGCCTGACAATAGTTGGCGCATCCTTTGACGAGGTGAGTTCAACAATCCGGGACTCCAACAAGTCCACAAAGTCAGCCATTCCTTCACCGGTAGCGACAGACAGCGCAAGATCGCTATGAGCAAATTTGTCATCACCCGAAACCCGGTCCGCCTGACTGATTATGAGGAGATCGTGGCTTTCAAGCTTTTGGGCTTTTCCATCATCCACATTATCGTCAGCGCGTGACAAATAGACTCGCAGATCTGCATTCTCAGCCCAGACCCTGGCGCGCCTCACACCTTCGGCCTCGACCGGATCGAGTGTATCACGGAGCCCTGCAGTATCGGCGATTGTGACCGGAACACCTTTCACCACTATATGTGCTTCTAACACGTCACGAGTTGTTCCCGGGATTTCAGATACAATCGCAGCCTCTCTTTGGGCTAACGCATTAATCAGAGTCGATTTACCGGCATTGGGTTTTCCCAAAATGGCAATGCGCAGACCATCCCGAACGCGTGACGCAGATTTTGCCGTCGAGAGTGCCGAAGAAAATTCGGTGATTAGGTCATCAATAATTTGGGACACCGGCGCGTGAGCATCCTCCGAAACATCTCCCTCATCCGAAAAATCAATAGATGCCGCGAGATAGGCAGAGGCTTCCAAAATTCTTTTTCGCCAGGCCTCAATCGTATGCGAAGCATCGCCGGCCAGAAAGCGCGCGGCTTGCTTCATCTGTTCGACGCTTTGAGATTCGATCAGATCCGCAATGCCTTCCGCCTGAATGAGATCGATCTTTCCGTTCTCGAACGCGCGGCGAGAAAACTCTCCGGGTTCGGCCAAACGACATGCTGCGTGATCGACCACGCCTGATATCAGAGTTTCGATAATCGCTGGGCTGCCATGGCAATGGACCTCGACGAGATCTTCTCCCGTAAAGCTTTCCGGGCCCGCAAACCTCAGGATTAGTGCTTCATCGATAACGTGATCACGATCTGCAAAATCATAGAGATTGCGTTTTACCGCGCGGCGGATCGGTGGCGCGGTTGATAGTGTCAGATATTCTAAGATCTGAAACGCTTCAGGGCCTGAAATCCTGAGCACCGCAACACCGGCCCGACCGTGTGCAGAGGACAGAGCGATGATGGTGTCAGTTTCCTGATGGGTCATCGCTCTAACCTGATCATTGTTTCACGTGAAACAATGCCTGCTCGGGTTTTAGTTGTTCATGCTGGAGAAGAACTCGTCATTATCTTTTGTCTGACGGAGTTTATCGAGCAGGAAGTCGATCGCGTCCGCTGTTCCCATCGGATTGAGAATACGACGCAGGACATAGACTTTCGCAAGATGCTCTTTCGGAGTGATCAGCTCTTCTTTCCGTGTACCGGATTTGAGAATGTCGATCGCCGGGAAGACACGCTTGTCGGCAACTTTGCGGTCAAGCACGACCTCAGAGTTACCTGTGCCTTTGAACTCCTCGAAGATGACCTCATCCATACGCGATCCCGTTTCGATCAGCGCGGTCGCGATAATGGTGAGCGATCCACCTTGTTCCAGATTACGTGCCGCACCGAAAAAGCGTTTCGGTCGTTGAAGCGCGTTGGCATCCACACCGCCGGTGAGGACCTTACCGGAGGATGGAACTGTGGTGTTGTAAGCCCGGCCAAGACGTGTAATCGAGTCAAGCAGAATCACAACATCGCGGCCATGTTCGGCCAGGCGCTTGGCTTTTTCGATCACCATTTCGGCGACCTGAACGTGGCGCGACGCGGGTTCATCAAAGGTCGACGATACAACTTCGCCCTGCACCGACCGGCGCATGTCTGTCACTTCCTCTGGACGCTCATCGATCAGAAGAACGATCAGATAGCATTCCGGGTGGTTGGCTTCGATGCTTGCGGCAATATTCTGAAGAAGAACGGTTTTACCCGTCCGCGGCGGTGCAACGATCAGCGCTCGCTGTCCCTTACCGATTGGCGCGACGATATCAATGACGCGGCCTGACCGATCCTTTTTGGTCGGATCTTTCGGCGACATGACCAGACGCTCTTCCGGATAGAGCGGCGTCAGATTGTCAAAGTGAATTTTGTGCTTGGCGCGCTCGTGATCTTCGAAATTGATCTGGGAGACCTTCACCAGGGCGAAGTACCGTTCGCCATCGCGCGGAGACCGAATCTCGCCCTCAATCGTATCACCCGTCCGAAGACCGTTTTGTTTGATCAGCGCAGGACTGACATAAATATCATCCGGCCCCGGAAGATAATTGGACTCTGGCGACCGAAGGAAACCAAACCCGTCAGACAGGACTTCCATAACACCCGCACCGACAATTTCCGTTCCCTGATCGGCCAGTTCTTTCAGAATCGCGAACAACATATCCTGTGTCCGAAGCGATGAAGCATTTTCAACGCCACAGGATTCTGCATAAGCCAGCAATTCGGTCGGACTTTTCGCTTTGAGATCACGGAGTGCAACTTGCTGGAGTTCGGCGGTTTCTTCAGACATGGGGGCCCTGCAAAAGTCAGAAAAGCAGCCGGGATTCCGGCTTTCTGGGAAACGGGATTTGTAGAATTGGGAGCTACGCGCCGACGAATGCGGCTGGCTATTCAAAGCCATTTATTTTGTCATTCGTCAAGTCAGGAATGCGGCTCAGATCAGAATGGTTCAACGACAACTGCAATAACTGCGACGATGGCCATGAGGAAGGGAACTTCATTCAACATGCGCAAGGTTTTTGGTTTGGGTGCTTTATCCGTGCCGATCTTCCGGTTCATACCAATAAAGACGCCATGCATGGCTGATATCCCGGTCACCATAGCCAGTTTCAGATAAAGCCAGGGTTCCCCGAGTATGAAACTGCGATTGATCCAGATCATGTAGAGACCAAGAAACCAGACAATGATCATACTGGGTGTCAGGATAATCTTTCGAAGGCTGTTAATCGCCTTCTGCATCTTCAGATCCGTTTCGCCGCCCGGCTCTGATTCCAACCGGTAGACCATAAGCCGCGGCAACATCAACATGCCGGCCATCCAGGCAATCACGAAAATGATGTGAATGGCTTTGATCCATTGAAGCAGCATAACCGGCGATCTCCTTAGCCAATGCTGGTGATGTGTTTCATCAACGCATCCACATGGTTGGGCGGCACATGAGGATTTATACCGTGTCCCAGATTGAACACCAGTGGCCGACTATCCGCTTTATAGGTTTCAATGAGTTCTGTTGTCCGATCGAGCATTTGCTGACCACCCGCCTGAAGAGAAAGCGGATCGAGATGCCCCTGAACCGGAAAGCCCTTGGGAAGCGAAGAATTCACAAAATCAGGAACCTGGCCGGTGTCCAGTCCGACCGCAGTCACACCCGTATGACTGGCGTATTCCGGCAACATCGCACCTGATCCACGGGCAAAACCAATGATCGGAACAGTCACGCCATCAGCGCGCAGGCGATCCACAATTTTCTTTGTCGGGTCGGTCACCAGCCAAGGGAAGACATTGCTCGGAAGATTTTCAGCCCAGCTGTCAAACAACATCAGGGCGTCAACGCCAGCATCAACCTGGGATTTCAGATAATCAATCGTAACTTCGGTGATAATATCGAGCACCGCACGCAGATCATCTGGCCGGGTATAGGCCCACATTTTAGGCTTCGTTTTATCAGTGCCGCCCCGGCCTTCAATTGCATAGACAGCAACAGTCCAGGGCGAACCCGCAAACCCGATCAGAGGAAAGCCCGGCTCGAATTTTTGCTTCAGTCGGGATACAGTTTCCATAACCGGAGAGAGACGATCCGTGATTTTGGCTCTCGATATCCGATCGAGATCAGAAACCTTCTCCAGCGGCTCCAGAACAGGGCCCTCGCCCGTTTCAAAGCGTAGTCCGCGATCCATCGCGTCCAGCACAAGCAGGATATCGGCAAACAGGATTGCGGCATCAAAAGGATAACGCCTCAAAGGTTGAAGTGTCGCCTCTACCGACAGCGAAGGCGTGTAGCAGAAATCCAGAAAGTCTTTCGCCCGGGTTCTGATCTCCCGATACTCAGGAAGATAACGTCCTGCTTGTCTCATAAGCCAGACCGGAGGTCTGTCTGTCATCTCGCCTTTGAGCGTTCTGATGAAGCGCGATGTTTCCGCACCCGCCATATCCCGTACCCTTATATATGAATCTATTTATTTACTATTTCTTAACCAGTGGGGTTGGTTAACAAACCCTTAACAGATGAGTTTCCAAGAGTTTTCCACGCGCTTCATCACATATGATCCACAGACAGCACAATCAGATTGCGCCAGAAATTCTCAGAAAATACAAAAGTTACGATGCGAATCGTCGGCAATAATTAACAGTGGACGGATGAAACAAGAACATTCCGCGAGAAAAATATCCCCTGTGAATGGGGCTGTGGATAGAAATTAAGTTTGAAAACGTTCCACATATTGTTCACAAACCGTGTGGAATAAATTCGGAGACAGGGTCTGGTGGCCACGGGTGACGCACGCAAGAAACTGGACGTTTATTTTAACGTCCATCTGGTATCCGACTCAACTGGAGAAACACTGAACGCAGTGATGCGGGCGGCATGTGCGCAATTCGAAAACGTCATGCCACTGGAGCACAATTATTATCTTGTACGCTCTCCAAAACAACTGGACCGCGTCTTGAAAGAAATTGACGGCGCGCCCGGTGTAGTCTGGTTCACGATTTCAGATGATTCCCTGCGAACAAAGCTCGAAAATCACTGCCGCTCACAAGGCCATCCCATGCTTCCAGTGCTGGATGCTTCCGTCAGCATGCTCAGCCGACACCTGGGTTTGCGGGCAACCGAGCGCACGGCAGCCCAACATGCGTTGAATGAAGAATATTTCGAGCGCATGGAAGCCATCGCCTATACGCTTGCTCATGATGATGGTGCCGGCCCAGATGGTTTGAAGAACGCCGATGTGATTTTGGTAGGGATCAGCCGCACATCCAAAACGCCGACCTGCGTCTACCTGGCAAATCGCGGCGTCAAAGCCGCCAATGTACCCCTCGTGCCTGGCGTGCCTCCACCTCGGCAATTGCTGGAACTTGATGGTCAGATGCCCCTGATCGTGGGGCTGAAAATCTCACCAGACAGACTTGTTCAGATTCGCCAGCAGCGACTTCTGTCACTGAATGAAGGATCTTCCACGAGCTATGTCGATGATGATGCCGTGAAGGAAGAAGCGACTTCGGCAAACCGGCTCTTTCTGCAACAGAAATGGAAAACGCTGGATGTTTCTCGCCGGTCTGTTGAGGAAACGGCCGCAGCAGTCCTCAATATGCTCCGTCAGGGAGATTGATCGATGTCCAGCAACTTAATTCTTGCTTCAGGCAGTCGAATCCGAGCGACGCTCCTCGAAAACGCTGGTGTTAAATTCTCGATCAAAAAGTCGAATGTCGACGAAGACAGTCTGAAAGGATCCATGCGGGCGCAAGGCATGAGCCCCAAATCTCAGGCTGAATATCTCGCGGAGATGAAATCCGAGAAAGTCTCTATGTCGACACCGGGTCTGGTTCTCGGCGCTGACCAGATGTTGTCTTTGGAAAACGAAGGGTTCGACAAACCCGCAAACAAGGCTGAAGCCTTTGAGCGCCTACGCCATTTTTCCGGAAAGATTCATTATCTTGAATGCGCTGCGGTGATTTCTCAGAATGGCGAGGCGATCTGGCGCTATACGAGCCGTCCTAAGCTGACCATGAGGGATTTATCCGACTCTTTCATCCGCCACTATCTGGATCAGATTGGTGATGCAGCGTTTGAGAGTGTTGGCGCGTATCAACTTGAAGGCCTGGGTGTGCAACTCTTTTCGAAGATTGAGGGCGATTATTTTGCCATTCTGGGCCTTCCGCTGCTCGAAATTCTGACATTTCTCAGGGATCGCGGAGATATTCCGGCATGACAGACCCGCTACAGATGCAGGTTTTCGGTGTTGTCGGAAGCCCGGTGAAGCACTCTCTCTCCCCGAAAATTCATCAATTCTGGTATGAGCAGAATGAAATTGCCGCCAGATATGTCCCACTCGACATGACGGATGAAACACCGGTCGAGGATTTGGTGGCGCTCGCTCGGTCGGGATTTTCGGGTCTGAACATCACCCTGCCCTATAAGACAGAGGCGTTGCGCGCATCGGCTAAAATTGATGACGCGGCTTTCAAGATTGGCGCGGCCAATACGCTGACCTTGATTAACGATGACAACAATAATCGGGTCTGGGCGGCCACAAACACAGATCATTCGGGATTTCTCTGGTCTCTAGAACGCTGGATTGGCAAGTTACCCTCCCAAGCCGTCATTATCGGCGCAGGGGGTGCGGCCCGCGCCGTCGCCTATGCGCTGTCGGGGCAAGCGCTCAAACTGGATATTCTGAACCGCACTGTTTCGCGTGCGGACGACCTCGCAAAAGACCTGGAGCTTACACAAGCGACTTGCCATTCAATCGACGATCTGGACTCCGTCGCCAGTTCGGCCAACCTGGTGATTAATACGATCAGTCTGGGTCATTCGGGCGGCGAATTGGCCCTTCCAGGCACCAAATCCGGACATTTCATGGATATCAGCTATGGCAAAGCAGCAGAACCAACGCTGAAGGTCGCGAATGAAAATGGATGGAACACGCTGGACGGATTGCCCATGCTTGTTGGCCAGGCTGCCGATGCGTTCAAAATCTGGTTCGGTCTGGAACCAGACCGGGATGCGGTGCTCGCAGCATGTCGGAAATGGACGGGCACATGATTATTCTGGGTCTCACCGGATCAATTGGCATGGGCAAGAGTGCAACCGCCCAGATGTTTCGCGATGAGGGTGTGCGGGTTTATGATGCCGACGCTGCTGTCCATGAAATCTATAATGTGGGAGGGTCGGCGGTGGGACCCATCGGATCCGCGTTTCCGGGCACAGTCAAAGATAACAAAGTGGATCGCGCGGCTTTGCGCGATATTGTTCTGAACGATGCCGAGGCGTTAAAGCGTCTCGAAGCGCTCGTTCACCCTCTTGTCGCTGAAACACAGGCGAAAGCCCGGGCGGAGGCACGATCCGCGGATGCCGATATTCTTGTGCTCGATATTCCACTCTTGTTCGAGACCGGAGGTGATCAGCGGGTGGACTACACTCTGGTTGTGACCACAACAGCCGAAGAACAACGCGATCGGGTTATGAGCCGACCAGGTATGACGGAAGCGAATTTCACAGCTATTCTGGCCAAACAGACCCCTGATCACGAAAAACGCGCCCGAGCGGACTTTGTGATCAATACGCGAATCGACCATGATTATGCGCGTGATCAGGTACGGGCGCTTATCGCCGCGCTCCGTCGACAAAAAGAGGGCTAAGGCCAGTGCGCGAAATCATGTTCGACGTCGAAACTACGGGACTTTTCGCTGATCAGGGTGATCGGATCATCGAGATTGGCGCGGTCGAAGTGATCAATTTCATGCCGACCGGGGAAGTCTTTCAAGCTTATGTCGATCCGGGTCGCTCTGTCTCCAAGGAAACCATCGAAATTACCGGGATCACCGACGAAGATCTGGTCGGAAAGCCAAAATTCGAAGACCCGCTGATCGTGGATAAACTGTTGGCATTCCTGGGTGATGCCCAAATCGTCGCCCACAACGCAAAATTCGACCATGGCTTCCTGAATATGGAGCTGAAACGCGCGGGATATGACACGATTCCCTATGATCGCTGGGTCGATTCGGCCGCGTTAGCGCGGAGCAAGTTTCCGGGGTCACCGGCTTCACTTGATGCGCTGTGCAAACGTTTCAACATCAATTCAGACGCACGAACCTTCCATGGCGCGCTTCTCGATTCTCAGCTCCTGGCAGAAGTTTACCTGGAGCTGAATGGGGGGCGTCACAGAAGTTTTTCTTTTGACGCTTCTGATGACGAAGGATTCGAAAGCGGTCGTCGAAAACCCGCAAAACAGCGGGCTGCGCCGCTCAAACCCCGCCTGACAGACGAAGAAACCGCGCGCCATCGCGAATTTCTGACAACTTTTTATGCGCGGGCCAAATGGCTCGAGGATCAACCTGCAGACTGAGACTTGCGCAATTGGTCCTGATAAAGCGAATTGAAATCGATCGGATCAATCAGCAGCGGCGGAAAACCGCCTTCCCGGGTCAGCTCCGCAATCATACGCCGGGCAAACGGAAAGAGAAGTTGCGGACAATCAATCATCAAAATGGGTTCGACATGATCGGGGTGCGCTCCTGACAGATCGAAAATCCCGGCATAGGTCAGATCGACTTCAAACACCGTTTCATTATCCAGATGAGCCCGGCCCATCAGTTTCAATGCTGTTTCAAACACGCGCTCGCGGTTCTGAACCGGCGCTGATTGCAGGTCGACGCCCAGCTCAATAGCGGGAGCCTGCTCCGCCCCGGAAACCTGATAACCATCCTTGCTGTGAAAACTCGCGGTCTTGGCGTATTGCGCCAAAACGCGAATTGTGGGCGCCATCGGTTCACTGTGTGGGGGTTCGTTCGACATAATCACTCTTCATCGGATTGTAAGCTGACAGTGTCTTGCTACATTCATTAAGAGATTTGACAAAACAAACTTATATGAGGATTGGCAATCGCCCAATTCCAAGGATTGTAGCACACCCAATGATTGAGATCGTCGTTCTCGCAGCCGTCGCCATCTTTGTACTGTACCGTTTGTTTTCGGTGCTGGGAAAACAGGAAGGCGCTCCGCCACCGGAATTCCGGACACCCGATCAGGGCAAACGACCACAGCCCGTTCTGGTGCACACGGACTCAGACGAGCCAGAGGATGAGGAGGAAGCATCCGGGCTGCAGAAGATTGCGCTTGCTGATCCTCAATTCTCTCAGCGCGAATTCCTGAAAGGTGCCAAAGCGGCTTACGAAATGATTGTCACCGCTTTTGCAGAAGGCGATCGCACAACACTGAAAAACCTTCTGAATTCAGATGTGTATGGCGATTACGATCAAGCGCTGAAAGACCGCGAAGCTTCAGGTGCTGAACCGAATGAGTTCATGCGTCTGAAAGATGCCAATATCGATTCTGCTGAGCTCAATGGTTCCGTTGCCGAAATCAGCGTTTTGTTCGAAGCTGAATTGTCCAATGGCGAGTGGGTCTCTCAAACTCGCGAGCTTTGGAGCTTTGAACGTGATCTTCAAAGCAAGGATCCGAATTGGCGCCTATCCGACGTTTCCGAGGGCTGATTTTCGGACTGGCTTTGCTCGCAGGGTGCGAGCCGAAACGTCCTGAACCGCCTCCCACGCCAGTCGATCCACCTTCGGCTGAACGCGACAAGCCTGAACCAACGGCGTTCACGTTGGAGCCCTTGGCCTTTTCTGATCTGGAAGATTGGGAAACGGCCAGCATAGAGCCAGCGTTTTCAGCGTTTTCCCGAAGCTGTTCCAAACTGTTCAATCGCGACCCGGATAGTCTGCTTTCTGAGCGAGCGCCGTATGGCGGTCAGGTGAAAGACTGGCTGCCAGCCTGTCGGATACTCCCAAAATATCAGCATGCTTCTGAATTTAAGCGCTTTTTTGAAGATTATTTCGTACCCAATCGCATCCTGACCAATCAGAATATCAACAAACTTACGGGCTATTACGAGCCCGAACTTCAGGCCGCCTACAAGCCGACCGGCACACTTACCGCTGCTATTCCAACACGGCCGGACGATCTGATTGAAGTTCGTCTTGGCGATTTTGAAGAGTCACTTGGAAATCGCAGGCTGTGGGGCAAAGTGGACGGCAATCAGCTCGTGCTTTATCCACCACGTGCGGAAATCGAGACTGCACCCGGTAAGGCAATCGGGTTTGCCGATCCAGCGGACGTGTTTTTTCTTCAGATTCAGGGCTCCGGTCGGGTGCGCTTCCCAGATGGAAAGAGTGTTCGCGCCGGATTTTCGGCTCATAATCATCGTCCTTTTGGGTCCCTTGCCAATCATTTGCTCGAAACAGGGGAGATTACGCGAGCCGAAGCGGGAATGACTGGACTTCGCGCCTGGCTTGCGCGGGTGGGGACTGATCGGGCGCGCGCGGCCATGAATGTTAATCCGCGTTTTATCTGGTTTCGGGAAACACCCATTGAAGATCCGTCATTGGGGCCTGAAGGGGCGGCAGGTATTCCGCTGACGCCCATGGGAAGTGTCGCGATCGACCTCGATCAACACCCGCTTGGCGTTCCGATTATGGTGCGGACCCGTCTGCCGGAGCGACCCGGAAAGTCGCAGGACGATACCTCATCGCTCCTATTGGTAGCGCAGGATACAGGCGGCGCGATCAAAGGTGCGCAACGTGGCGATATCTTTTTTGGCTGGGGTGATGAAGCCGGTGGATTGGCAGGCTCAATGAATCTGCCGGGACAATTCTTTGTCTTTCTGCCACAGAAAATCGAGGCAGAGCCGGAGATTTCGGAATGACACGTCGCCGGAAGCTGACCTCGCGGGAAGCGCGTATGTGGCAGAAGGTGACCAAATCCGTGCGACAGATAGAAAACCGGCATCCAGACCCGGAACCCGAAGACGATCAGCCAACACCGCCATCGCCAGATGTTTCACGTGAAAACATGCCGCCCGGTCGGGAGCGCGCAAACTCTGAAGATCTGGAAAAACTCCTCAATACCCGCCGCAGCCCGGTCGCCAAGCCGACGCCGCTACCAGACGCGGCGAAACGACATGCTGCCGCCCATGGTCTGGCAGACCGAAGTCGTGAAAAACGGGTTCGCCGCGGAAAATTTGATCTCGGTCCGACCCTCGATCTTCATGGTCATACTCAGGAGAGCGCTCGAGCTACGCTACTAAGTTTCGTGAGATATCACCGGACGCTCAACGCGTCGTCAGTTTTAGTGATAACTGGTAAGGGTCGTGCGGGAGACGGCATCCTGCGGCGACGATTTACCGAATGGATTGCTGAAACAGAGTTTCGGAGCCATGTGTCTGGTTTCTCGCAGGCGCACCAGAAACATGGCGGCGAAGGCGCGTACTATCTGTTTCTTCGGAAAGCGAGTGACAAGTGAAGCCCTACTTAGTCCTCAACGGGACGATTCGCCTTTTCAACCAGTCCCGATAAGCCCTGTCTGCTGATCAACTCTTCGGCCACAGCATCCAGCGAGACGTTTCGGGATTTCAGAGCCACCAGGAGGTGAAACAGCACATCCGCAGCTTCAGCCGTGACGGCTGTATCCTCTTCTGAGGTCAGCGCGATGGCGAGTTCAACAGCCTCTTCACCCAGTTTTTTGGCAGTTTTGTGCGGACCCTTTGCGAGAAGTTTGGCCGTGTAGGAGGATGACGCGTCGCCTTCCGCTGCTCGCGCATCAATTGTCGACGCAAGAGCATTGAGCGCCTGTGCGACGCGTTCTGCGGGTTTGTCGTCTGAATTGTCGCTCATGACCAACCTTCCAGTCGCATCGGAATGCCTGCCGCATTCATCGCGCGCTTCGCATCGGGTATCGCAATCTCGCCAAAATGGAAAATACTGGCAGCCAAGGCGGCGGTGGCGCCGGTCTTTTGAATGCCATCAACAAGGTGCGGAATTGTGCCTGCACCCCCTGATGCAATCACAGGAATGGTCACCGCATCGACGACTTTTTTGGTCAGATCGAGATCATAGCCCGACTTTGTGCCGTCCTTGTCCATGCTCGTAAGCAGTATTTCGCCAGCCCCCTTTTCGCAGACCAGTCGCGCATATTCGAGCGCATCAATGCCGGTGCCGCGTTTGCCGCCATGGGTGAAGACTTCCCATTTGTCCGCTGCGGTTTTCCGCGCATCGATTGCGACGACAATGCATTGTCGACCGACACGGTCGGCGCAGCGCGAAATCAGATCCGAATCCGCGACAGCCGCCGAATTGATCCCGACCTTGTCAGCGCCCGCCCGCAGTAAAGAGATCACATTGTCCGGTGAGCGAACCCCACCCCCGACGGTGAGCGGCGTAAAACAGTTTCGAGCTGTCCGGTTAACAACGTCGAGAATAGTCCCGCGGCCTTCTTCAGAGGCCGAAATATCCAGGAAGCAGATCTCATCCGCGCCCTGATCACTATAGGCTTTGGCCAGCGCGACCGGATCGCCCGCATCGCGCAAATCCACGAATTGAACGCCCTTCACGGTGCGGCCATCTTTGACATCAAGGCAGGGAATGATGCGTGTTTTCAGCATGCGGCCAGTCTTAAGGCTTCAACTGGGTCGATGTCACCATCATAAAGCGCGCGGCCAAGAATAGAGCCGGAAATCGGCGCGCCCGACTGGCGGAGTGCGGTGATATCATCGCTCGACTTTACTCCGCCGGAGGCAATCACTGGAATGGACACCGTGTTTGCAAGGCTGGCGGTCAGATCGACATTCACACCGGCTTTCATGCCATCGCGGCCGATATCGGTGACAATAATCGCGGCCACTCCGGAATCTTCAAATCGTTTCGCGAGCTCAGTAGCTTCAAGATCTGAAACTTCAGCCCAGCCCTCAACAGCGACAAGTCCATCGCGCGCATCAATGCCAACGGCGATTTTGCCCGGAAACTCTCTGGCGCAATCTTTGACAAAGTCCGGGTCACGCGCAGCAATCGTTCCAAGGATTAGTCGTGTCACTCCGGCCTCAAGCCAGGTTTCGACATGCTGACGCTCGCGAATGCCTCCGCCAAGTTGAACCGGCATGTTCACTGCGCTGATGATGGCTTCGACACTCTCGCGATTGCGGCTTGTTCCGGCAAAGGCACCATCCAGATCGACCACGTGAAGATACGGAAACCCCATCCGTTCAAAGGCGGCGGCCTGTTCGGCGGGTGTCAGGGAAAACTCGGTCGCCCGATCCATATCCCCCTGGATCAGACGAACGCATCGCCCGTTTTTAAGGTCAATTGCCGGATAGAGTGTGAATTCAGTCATGGTGCCCAGTTTATCCAGTTTGTCAGAAGTTTCAGGCCCGTATTCTGGCTGAGTTCCGGGTGAAACTGCGTTCCAAACAGATTGTCCCGACCGATAGCGGCAGTGACGGGCGACCCATAGTCAGTGGTCGCCATCAAATGCGAGGCGTGATCACACTGAAAATGGTAAGAATGCACGAAATAGGCGTGGTCGCCATCGGCCAGACCCGCCAGAACGGGGTGATCCGACACAAGCTTCAATTCATTCCAGCCCATATGCGGAACGGGAAGGCCTTTGTCGGTGGGAATGTGCGCAACTTTTCCGGGAATCCAGCCGAGCCCGTCGGTTTCCCCATCTTCAAGACCGCTACTCGCCATAAGCTGCATGCCAACACAAATGCCCAGCGTGGGGCGCGACTTTATGCGAACGACGTCTTCGACCGCGTCAGCCAGACCATCAACGGAGAACAAACCATTGCGGCAATCCCGGAAATGCCCGACGCCGGGAATCACGATCCGATCTGCTGACGCAACTTCGTCCGGCGCGTTGGTCACGATCAGGCGCACGGGAACACCCGAGCGTTCAATCGCGACTTCGAGCGCGCGGGTCGCAGACGGTATATTGCCTGCGCCATAGTCAATCAGGGCAAGAGTTTGCATACGTTAAAAGGCGTCCTAAGAGGTTCAGAGAGACCCTTTAGTCGACGCAGCCTCGCCTGCAAATACTGGATCGGGACTAATTGCCGATCTTAGAGCTCGCGCCAGCGCTTTATAGCAACTTTCAATGATATGATGCGAGTTTTCACCGTAGAGGTTTTCCACATGGAGACACGCGCCTGAATTCATGGCGAAGGCGTGGAAGAATTCCTTGAACAGCTCGGTATCCATCTCGCCGACCTTGTCGCGTTTGAATTCAACCTTCCAGACCAGATAGGGCCGGTTACAGAGGTCGAGGGACGCGCGGCTCAGCGTTTCATCCATGGGAATATAGGCATGGCCAAACCGGGTAATTCCCTTGAGGTCGCCCAAGGCTATCAGCACAGCTTTGCCGATAACAATGCCGGTATCTTCGACAGTATGGTGCATATCAATGTGCAGATCGCCGACTGTGCGAACTTTCATATCGATCGCGCTGTGCTTGGTGAAACTCTCAAGCATGTGATCAAAGAAGCCGATTCCGGTTTGAATGTCTGACTTGCCGCTGCCATCAAGATTAAGTTCAACCTTGATCTGGGTTTCTTTGGTTTCACGCTGAACTTCTGCTTTACGCATGTCGACAGACTTTCCTGGGACTATTCGTGTAAAAAAGTTTCTCAACTCGGCTCGTGTTTTCGCACTGTCTTCACTGATTTCTAAACAAATTCCAATAAAGAAGTCTTGATGGGCGCAATGTATTGTACGTGCCCGGGACCCTTGAGGATGGGATGGCTGGACAGAAAGTGCCGGAAGTTCGCGCGAAACGCACGCTGAGAACGAGTCTGATCGTCTTCGTGATCAGTATAGTTGTAGGCACGTCTCTCATCTTTGCGCTCACCAATGCCTTCCTCACGTCACGAGAAGTTATCAGCCAGACGCAAACCATATCTCAGCGTCAGGCTGACACAATGCGGTCGATTGGATCGATGATTGTTCGCCAGGATGCTGAAAGCGAACGCGCGCTTCTGGCCGCAAACATCCGCACAGCTGAGACGGTTGTCGCCGCACGCGTACTTTCGGTTTCCGGTTCCGTTGTACTTAATATTTCTAAGCCGGGCAGTCATACTGATAACTTCCCCGTCTTGCTCGAGAAGGCGCAGGCAAGCGTCGACCGTGTGCACGAGCGCACGCCGAATTCCATTATTCATGCCGGACCGCTCTACAACGGAAATGATGCAGTTTCAGGTTGGTATGTATTTGAAACACCATTTTCGGCCGCAAATGCGAGTTGGTTCAGTCAATTGCTTTGGGGACTGGCTGTGGGCTGCGTCGTCAGTGCAGTCATGCTGCCTTTCGTCTTCCTCTTGATTAACCGGATGACCCGGCCGCTTTATCAGCTGATCGACTTCGCTTCCAACGTGAACCCGAACCAATTGTCCGGACGGATTGATCTTCAGTCCGGAACCGAATTTGATCTTTTGGGCGCTGCCTTCAACCGCATGATGCACCGGGTTGAAGGGACAATGCGCCAGGTACAACGCCTCGCCTTTGTCGATTCCGTAACCGATTTGCCAAACCGCGAACGTTTTATCCGGGCGCTGCATAAGGCACTCTCCGAAAGAGATGACGAAGATTTCACAGCCGTCATTATTCTGAATGTCGACCGGTTCCGCTGGGTCAATGAGACGCTTGGCCCGCAAAAGGGTGATGAAGCCCTATCCTTGATCGGAATGCGGATCCGCAAAGCCCTTATGACCGCTGACCGCACAGTTCGCATTAACGATGCCAAAGCTCGTCCGTCTCTTGTCGCGCGGTTAAGCGGCGATGAATTTGCGGTTTTGGTTCCCAACATTGATGCCAAGTCAGACATCACGCGCCTGATGCAGATGGTGATTTCCAGCATGCGCCAACCGCTCGAAATTGCTGGTCAGGCCATCACGCTCGGACTTTCTGGCGGCATCGCACTGGCGCCAATTCACGGGGTGAAAGGCGAGGACCTGATCAAGAATGCCGATCTCGCGCTTAAAGAAGCGCGTCGGGCGGGTCGATCAAAAGCGCGGTTCTATTCGACCAAGCTCAACAAGATCGCCATGGACCGCATGCATCTTGAGGCAGACCTCCGACGCGGCATCGAGAAAGACGAATTCCTTCCGTATTTCCAGGCGAAGGTGGATTTCAAGACAGGACGTATATCCGGGGCTGAGGCGCTGGTGCGTTGGCAGCGAGATGACGGCGATCTGATTTCGCCAGGCATTTTCATTCCAATGGCTGAGCAGCTCGGCCTGATTTCTGAAATTGGTGAGTCGGTCTTGCGTCAGGCCTGTACGCAGGCAACACGCTGGATGAAGGCTGGCCATGATTGCAAAGTTGCCGTGAACGTCTCTCCGCTTCAGTTCGAAGAAGCTGATTTTGCGGAGAAAGTGCTGTCGTCTCTGCGCGAAGCAGGTCTTCCACCAGGCCGGTTGGAATTAGAGATCACCGAAACCATGGCGGTGGCCGATACCGACAGGGTGTCAGAAATCATGCGGCCGCTGCGCGCTATGGGCGTGCGCCTCGCGATTGATGATTTTGGCGCGGGCCATTCTAACCTCGTAACTCTCACCAAGCTTCCGTTCGACGTCTTCAAGATCGACCAGCAATTCGTCAGCGCGCTTCACTCAGACAAGCAAGCACCCGCGGTTGTCGAGATGATTCTTGCGATGGCAGAGACAATGGGCCTCGAAACGGTCGCCGAGGGTGTAGAAACGCCATCACAGAGCGATTTTCTGCGCCGTCGTGGATGTACTTTGGCCCAGGGCTATCTCTATTCCAAGCCGATCCCGCCGGATGAATTCATCGAGTTTCTGGCCAATTGGCGCCCATTCGGTGAGGTTCTGGATGGCGATATGCTCCAGCGGCTCGCCGTCGCTAACGATTAGTATTTATCGATAAACGGAAAATATTGCTTGCGTTTGGCGGGAAGCTCCCCCAAATTGTGCGCATGACACATTCGAATTCTCATGAAGATAAAAAATGGCGCGCAACAACGATTCTGGCCGTTCGGAAGAATCAAAAGATCGCGCTGATTGGCGACGGCCAGGTTTCTCTTGGCCAGACTGTGATGAAGGGCAATGCCCGAAAAGTGCGGCAATTAGTTGATGGCAAAGTGCTCGCCGGTTTTGCGGGTGCCACGGCGGACGCCTTCACTTTGTTTGAGCGGCTCCAGTCAAAACTTGAGCGCTATCCCGATCAATTACAGCGTGCCGCCGTTGAACTCGCCAAGGAATGGCGGACTGAGAAGTATCTCCAAAAGCTCGAAGCTATGCTGATTGTGGCTGATAAAGACATCACCCTGCTGATCTCAGGGTCTGGTGATGTGATTGAGCCCGAACACAATATTATGGCGATTGGCTCAGGCGGCCATTATGCCGCTGCGGCTGCGCGTGGTCTTTATGACTATGAGCCGGACGCCGAAGTGATCGCGACCAAGGCCATGGAGATTGCGGCGGATATCTGCGTCTACACAAATTCCAGCTTCACCCTCGAAACACTGGACTCGGTGGTCTGACATGGAACGCGAGAAACTGAGAGCTGCCGTCGAAGCCGATGTCATCACCGCAGATCAGGCGACGCGCCTTGAAGCGATGTTTCGCACCACAGACGGTGAGTCTTCGGAGGGCGAACCGCTCCGGTTTCTGTCCAATCTGAACGATGTATTCCTCTCAATCGGGATCGTCATTCTGTTCGGCGGGCTTGCCGCGGCCTTCAGTATTCTCGCATTCGGCCAGGTTTCCTTCGGCCAGTATGCGCCAATGATTTCGATACCTCTGGCCCTGACCGCCTGGGCCTGCTCAGAATATTTCTGCGCGCGCCGAAAAATGCTTCTGCCCAGCATTGTGCTCTGCATCATCTGGACAATCTGCGTCGGTGTTTCGGTGTTCGCCATCCTCTCCTGGAGCGTGTTTCAGGAAAACGGGTCCGCGCTGGCGGCCTCGGTCTTCACCAATTCCTCGAATGATGATGTGATCGACGCGATTATTTCAGAGTCCCGGTCCACCGTGATCTTCGCGTTTCTTGGCGCAGCCTTGGGCACACTCGGATTTTATCTGAGATTTCGCCTGCCTTTCTCACTCTTTCTCACGGCCGCCTGCCTGGTGGCGGTGGCGCTCATTCTCTCTGCTGGCTTTGTAACGTTACTTGTCTGTGGCCTCATCTCGTTGGGTCTTGCCATCTGGTTTGACAGTATGGATCCGGAGCGAGCCACACGCCTGTCAGATAACGGGTTCTGGCTTCACGTTGCAGCGGCTCCCCTGCTCGTTTATGGGATTCGAGGTCTGATCGAGATAAATTTCGGATCGGGTAGCGCCATGGTCCATATCGGTCTTGTGTCCGTGCTCGCTGTCCTTGCTGTGTTGTCCTTGGCGCTCAACCGCCGTGCGTTGATCATCTCGGGCCTGGTCACCTTTGGCTGGGCGATCTGGAATCTCTTTCAGACCTTCGGAGATGGTATTCTCATCAAAGTCGCCGGACCGCTTCTGGTCGTTGGGGCGCTGATTGTTCTGCTCGGTTCTGGGTGGAAGACGGTTCGCCGTGCGCTGTTAACAGGCTTCCCAAAACAGGGCGCTATGGCCCGGGTTTTTCCGCCAGAGGCGTGATGACTGACAAATCACGGGGTTTCCGGTTGGCGAACCAGTCTCGCATGCCTAACTCTATTCCTTCAAGTTTTTAGACCGTACATCCTTCAACGGAGCCCATCCTGTATGACTGAGTTTTCCCCGCGCGAAATCGTATCCGAGCTGGATCGTTATATTGTCGGACAGCATGATGCCAAACGCGCCGTTGCCATTGCACTACGGAACCGCTGGCGCCGGAAACAGGTCGGCCCGCCTCTGGCTGAAGAAATCACGCCCAAAAATATATTGATGATCGGCCCGACAGGCGTGGGCAAAACAGAGATTTCCCGTCGCTTGGCTAAGCTCGCCAAAGCGCCGTTTCTGAAGGTCGAAGCGACCAAATTCACAGAAGTCGGCTATGTCGGCCGGGATGTTGAGCAGATTGTCCGCGATCTGGTCGAGGCCGCGATCGGCATGGTGCGTGTGCGCCGTCGCGAAGAAGTACGATCCCGGGCGAAAACTGCCGCAGAAGAGCGTGTCTTGAACGCGTTGGTCGGCGAAAACGCCCAACCGTCAACGCGGGAAAGCTTCCGTGCCAAACTAAAATCCGGCGACCTGGACGACCGCGATGTCGACATTGACATGGCGGATACTTCCAACCCGATGGATATGATGGATCTGCCTGGCGGTGGCGGTTCCATGGGCATGATCAATATTGGCGATTTGTTCGGCAAAGCCATGGGCGGGCGGTCCAAGCGCGTCCGCATGAAGGTAAAAGAGGCCTATGAGCCGCTACTCAATGAAGAAAGCGACAAGCTGCTGGATGAGGAGTCCATTATCCGCGAGGCCGTGAAAACAGTTGAGCAAGATGGAATCGTCTTTCTCGACGAGATCGACAAGGTTGCGGCAGGCGGAGATCGACGCGGCGCGGATGTCTCCCGCGAAGGGGTCCAGCGAGATCTCTTGCCTCTGATTGAGGGAACAACCGTCACGACTAAGCGGGGACCTGTGAAGACAGACCATATTCTGTTTATCGCATCCGGCGCGTTCCATATCGCCAAACCAAGCGACCTTCTGCCTGAATTACAGGGCCGTTTGCCGATCCGAGTTGAGCTGAAAGCCCTGACACGAGACGATTTCCGCCGGATTCTGACCGAACCCGAAGCCAGCCTCATTAAACAATATACTGCCCTGATGGAGGCCGAAGGTGTTAGCCTGGAATTCTCAGAGGATGCGATCGATGCGCTGGCCGACCTCGCAGTCAAAGTGAATGAGAGTGTCGAAAACATCGGCGCTCGCCGGCTCCAGACCGTTATGGAACGGCTGCTTGACGAAATTTCATTCACGGCGCCCGATCGGTCTGGCGAGACAATTCGTCTGACAGCGGAAGACGTTAAAGAGAAAGTCGGCGATCTGGCGACTGATGCAGACCTCTCCCGGTTTATTCTCTAGTGTAGTTTCCACTCTTCGGTGTCTCACGGAAGATGTGAAGAAATTCGTCTGCCGAAACTTCTAGACCTTCCTGTCGTCAACATCTAGGAATGCAAATCATTCGCAATATGTGATGTGATCCGGGGTTTGGGCGACGGGAAAGCGCATTCCCTGCGTATAATGGTGTAAGGGAATGAGGTCGCTGCGGTGAAACCGGAACACATGAATACTCTATCGGGCACAGCGGCCCCCGAACCCGCGACGCGCGCGGCACCCAGACCGCGCCCGAAGAAGAAATCCAATTTCTGGAAGCGCCAGGCACGGATCTGGCACTGGATTTCTGGTGCGGTGTGTCTGGTCGGGATGATTTTGTTCTCCATCACCGGCATCACCCTCAACCATGCCGCCGATATTCCCGCGACTCCGAAAATCGAGACCCGTGAAATGGTGATGGAAGGGGCAGGCTTTGACGCGCTCACCTCCCAGCCATCTGATGGCACGACTGATAGTCTCCCGCGCGAAACTATCCGCGCGCTCAGATCGGGCATTGGCGTTAATGCCGCGGGTAAAACGGCGGAATGGACCGATTTCGATGTGTATGTTGGTCTGCCTCGTCCGGGCGGCGACGCCTGGTTGGCGATTGATCGGGAAACCGGCGCGGTCGAGTATGAATTGACGACGCGCGGCGTGGTCTCCTGGTTGAACGATCTTCATAAAGGCCGAAACACCGGAATCGTCTGGTACTGGTTCATCGATGTGTTCTCAGTCGCAGCGATTTTTTTCTGTCTCACCGGTTTGTGGCTACTCCAGATCCACGCAGGAAAACGCGCCATCACCTGGCCGCTCACCCTGCTTGGTTTGGCAATTCCCGCTGTTATAGCACTGTTTTTCATACATTAATGAGGTCAATATGCGAGCAAAACTGAGCATTACCGCGCTCGGCCTGTTAACCGGGGCAGCGCACGCCCAGACCATGGATGTGGGCATTGAAGTGCCGCGCATGTCGGTTGCGGAATATCACCGTCCTTACATTGCGGTTTGGATATCCCATCCGGATCAGAAAGTGGCTGCGAACCTCTCGGTCTGGTATCAGCTCGAAGCTGGCCCGGAGGGCGAAGGCGAAACCTGGCTGAAGGATATGCGCCAATGGTGGCGCCGTACGGGCCGGACCCTGGATATGCCGGTTGATGGCGTGTCGACCGCGACGCGCGCGCCCGGACAATACACACTGACCTTCACCTCCGATGACCCAGGCCTGAAAGGCCTGAAGCCGGGTGAGTATATTCTGCACGTCGAGGCTTCACGCGAAGTCGGCGGACGCGAACTGATTTCCATTCCCTTCGAATGGTCTGAGGACGTTTCGACCGAGATCAGTGAAACTGGCGAAACAGAGCTGGGAGAAATTCGGCTCAGCCTGAGCCCGAATCCGAATTAGGAGACAGACATGAAACTCAAACAATTTATTCTTGCAGGTGTCGCTGGTCTCGTTGCCGCTCAACCTGCCCTCGCCCACCGTATGTGGATGTTGCCCTCGACCTTTACATTGTCCGGCGACGAACAATGGATCACGGTCGATGGCGCGATTTCGAATGATCTCTTCTTTCCGAACCATGTGCCGCTCAATTATGAAAACATCACGGTCAGCTCTCCAGATGGCGCCGAAAGCGCCGTTGAAGACGGCTGGGTTGGTAAATACCGCACGACATTTGACGTGAAACTTGACCAGCAAGGCACTTATAAACTGACCGAAAATGGCGGAACCTGGTTTGCGCGCTGGTCCGAAAATGGCGAACCGCAGCGTCGCCGTGGCTCGATTGAGAGTTTCCGCGAGGATGGCCTGCTCGACAAGGCAGACCTCAACCTGTCCAATTCAAAGCGCAAAGTCGAAACCTTTGTCACGCTGGGCGCGCCCTCAGAAACGGTGTTTGAGCCAAAAAACACGGGCCTGGAGCTTCAGCCTATCACGCATCCGAATGATGTATACGAAGGCGAAGAAGCAAGTTTTGCATTCCTGCTGGATGGTGAGCCTGCATCGGGCCTCGAAATCGAAATTTCCAAAGGCAATGACCGGTATCGCAACGATGCGGGCCTTATCACAGTAACGACTGGCGAAGATGGGTCTTTCTCATTCACGCCGGAAGAGCCAGGCCGCTATTGGCTTTCGACCGGTACGCAAGCGGAAGGCAGTTTTGAGGGTCGGACGATTTCGGTTCGCAATTCCTACGTTATGACGATTGAGGCGCTGCCGTTCTGAGCGAGCTCAAACTCCTCATTCCTCGTGTCGAGGCGCATGATCTGGTTCGGGCAGAGCCAGATCATGTCGAACATCAACTAAGCGGGCAGACCATGGGCACTCATTGGTCTGCCCGCTTTTTTGCGCATGAAAGTTTCCTGGTTTTGGACGCAGAGCGCGCGTTAAATTTAGTTTTCGATGAGATCATCGCGGAGTTCAGCACCTGGGAAGAAGCCTCAGTAATCTCTCGTATCAATCAGAGCACACCCGAAACAGCCATTAGCGTTTCTGAGCAGTTTGAGCATGTCTGGGAACAGGCTTGCCGCGTGTCCGAAGAGAGCCGAGGCGCATTCAATCCCGGCTTGTCGGACTGGAAAACAGCCCGGTCACGCCTTCAGAATAGTATGATCCGCCGCCATGCACGCGACGCGCTGGATCTATCCGCCATCGCCAAGGGTTATGCCGTAGATCAGATGGCAGACAGTCTTCAGTCACTCGGTGTTACGAGTTTGCTCGTTGAAATTGGTGGAGAGTTTGTCGGCCGGGGGTTAAAGCCTTCCGGTCAGCCTTGGTGGCTGGAAGTGGAAAAACCCACCTCACATGCGGAATCAATTCGCGTCGCGATGCCCGGATATGCCTTGGCGACCAGCGCGCATCGCTATCAGTCCGAGTTCACAAAAACCGGATTCAAGTCTCATATTTCCGGACAGCTCGATGATATCCACGCCACCGTAACTGTGATTGCGCGCGACTGCATGATGGCGGATGCCTGGGCGACCGCGTTACTCGCTGCTGGGGCTCAAGGGCCGGAGCTGGCAGAAGAAAACCGCCTAGTCGCGGTATTCCAGGCGGGTGACGGCAAGTGTGTTCTGTCCAGCGACGCGAAAACGCTACTGGAGGATTAAGCGCGCCTCGTCTTCATTACGAAAACGAGGCGCAATTTCAGATCAAAAGACCTTTGAAACAGTTAGTTTGACGTTCCGGCCGGGCTCGACATCGTTCAAGATCAGGGGCCCAAAGACCGGATGGAATGTCGCCCCCAGTCGTGACGCGTGCGATGTGTAAGTCGCATCAAACACGTTATCGACGCCGCCAATGAAGCTCAATCCGTTCACGCCAAAGGCATCATCCCAACGAGCCATGATATTGTGCACGTCATAGCTTTCTTTGTCGGCGCCCAGACTGGTCGTCTTGGACTCAATGAATTGCCCGTTGGCTGCGAGGGACAGATTCCAGCTTTCGAAGAAATAGCTCAGCTCATATCCGGACGTGTCGCCGACTTCACGGAAGCTTTCCGAAACGGATGCGGTGTTCAACGCGCTTGTGTCAAAGTCCGATGAATTATGCGTCAGCAGAAAATCCCAAGGTCCGTGCGCATAGTTCAGGCTGACTTCATAACCTGCGACTTCGAGCTGACCTAGGTTGGCGTCCTGCGTTTCACCTGTGGTTGTGCCGGGCACCGCAACTTCACCGATAAAATCATCAATCGTCGTTTCGAAGATATTGCCACCAAGACCGAGTTGACCGCCTGCAAAGTCAGTTGCATACCGTAAGCCGATCTCGAGGTTCTGTCCGGTTTCCGGCTGAAGGTTGGCATTCACAATTTTGGTAGACCCGGCGCCTGTGAACGGTTCGGCCAGTTCAGGCCCCGAGAATAAATCGGTGTAACTTGCGAGGAACCGAAGCCCATCCATTGGCTCAACTTCGCCGGCCAGAGCGAACAGCACATCGTCGAAAGACCCTGTTTCCCCAGTGTTCAGATACTTCACCTCATGGTTGACGACCCGAACACCCGGGCGAATGCGCGCATAATTCGTCAAAGAAATCTGATCTTCGATGAAAAGAGCGATGTTTTCAGAAGACTGCTTGACGAGCGTGTCTGAGGACGCTGTCAGATCCGGATCAAAAATCAGATCCTGCTCAAACATCTGAATGCCATAGGTCAATCCATGAACGACTGGCCCCCAATTGAGATCTGAGGTGGCGATCAGGTTGAATCCCTGATTGTCCGCTGTCGCGCGCTTCAGCGTATTGCCGCCCTGGACCCGGATATTCGGATTGGTCTCATCGCGTGTCAGCTCAAGATCATTTCCATAGACCGTCGCGGACAGGCGGAACAGATCACCCAGATCCAGATCATAGGACAGATTGATCGTCTCACGCGTGTAATCTGTCGGCAGAAGAATGTCGCCGGTAATTGCCTGATTGGTCAGGACACCCATGTCCGGGCGTTGGGTGTAATCACCGGAATCATCGAGTTTGTCATAACTCAATTGAATGCGTTGATTGTCTGTCGGTTCAAAACCGAACTTCGCGAGCAGGTTTTCCGTTGTTCCATCCGAACCAATCGTGTCTCGACCCGACCCGTCTTTGAAATTGTCCCGGTCGACCTGATTGTAATAAATCAGTCCGTCGACAGTCTCTCCAATCTGTCCATAGCCTGTCGCGGAATATGCGGTTTGAGCATTGTCATTATAGGAGGCCATGAGGCGCGCGCCGAAAGGCTGATCGCTTCCGCGCAACATGTCTTCTGCGGTTTTTGTTCGGAAACGGACCGCACCACCCCGGCCACCATGCGTGAGCGAGTTTGCGCCTACTTCAATATCTGCTGCGGTGAGAATGTCCGCATTGATGAGAAGATTGCCCATATGGTGGTAGAGATAATTGGTTTGCAGCGCACCATCGATATAGATGTCCAGCTCCCGGTCATCGAGGCCGCGGATATTGATGCGCGAGTTCACCGAATGGGTGCCGCCAATATCGACACCCGGAACCACGCGCAAAAGGTCCGACAGATGGTCTGCTTGGCGTAGAGAAATCTGGTCTTCAGTCAGGGTCAGAAGGTCTGACTCTACAGTTGTGCCCCAGACCTGAACCGTATCCAGTTCTTTGGCGGTTTCAGACTCCTGCGCATGAGCGACACTGGTTAAACCGCAGAGAACGCTCCCACAAATGAGCGTTGCGCGAAGTGTAGAACGATTCATGTTTTCCCCATGTGTAATTGATATTCATTCTCAGATTGCGGTCCTATGCTTATGAGAATGATTGTCAATTACAAAAAAGGAATGAGGGATATTTTGTCTCAGTCGTGGTTTTCAAACCGCATTCTGAGGCTGCGTCCTTCGGTCGAATTGCGAAGAATGCGGTCAAGTGAGCGGGTCAAACCCAGAATTTCCTGGTCAGAAAGTTGCTGATGGATCCAGGCATCAAGACGGCTCTCGGCTTGTAGTGCCTGTTTGGCGGCGCGCTGCCCATCTTCTGTGAGTGAGAGCAATACGGCCCGCTTGTCATTTGGGTTCTGCGCTCGGCTGATCAATCCCTGTTTCTCAATACGTGAGATCAAGCGCGAGGGGTGATCCGCTTCACAGATCAGAAACTGGCTGAGTTCCCTGATAGATAATGGGCCCTGTTCGAGCAGAACGGTCAGAACTTCCGCCCAGGCCGGTGTAAGACCGTGTGGTTTCAGCATTTCGGCGAGAACGCGGTGACCACTGCGCTGAGCTGCCAGTACCGAATGACGAAAATGAGACGTCTTATTTGTCATGTCATATTCTTATCAGGATTCGGACATGAGTTGAAACAGGGTTGGCGGAACTGAGCCCGGGTTCCGAAGTGTTTCTATATTTATCCGGTCAATTGCACCTGAGATACGCTCATCCCAGGGATCAAACCACTTCGACCAGGTCTGATCCAAGCTTAAGTGATCGGCCGATTTAGCTTCAAGTAAGGCATCCAGATAGCTGGCGACCATATCGATTTCCGAATGGCCACCAATTGGTCCATGGCCAGGACTGACATGGCGAAGATTGAGCCCTTTTATGGTGTCGAGACTGCTCCGCCATGCTGAAAAGTCCGCACCTAACCCAAGGGGTTTATGGCCGAAAAAGCAAAGATCGCCGGCAAAAACGAGGTCCGCATCGTCAACTCTTACAATGAGATCGCCTTTGGTGTGGCCGATGAGTTTTTGAAGGCTTAGCCGCGACCCGATTTGTATTTCATCCTCGACAAGAACTGAGGGTGCAGGATGAATTACGTCTTCGAGTTCATGTGCAATTGAGGGGTGGAGCGCCTTTAGAAAGCCAGTCATTTGGGGGGCTTTTAGCGAGGCCGCACAATCTGGACTGCAATAGATATCAGCAGATGAAAACTTCGACGCGCCACATGTGTGATCACCAAGCCCATGGGTGAGGATTACGCGCTTTACCGGGCGATTAAATGCTTCAAGATGTCTAAGAAGAGGGGCAACAACACTGGCAGTACCGCCCGTATCGACCAGAGTGATGCCATCATCCTCTAATATGATCCCAATATTGCAATTAAACCTGATAGCAAATTCCGGGATGAGTGCGAAAATTCCGTCCGCGATTTCATTGAGTTCAATTTGCATGATCCACCCCTTAATATATGACAAGTCATACAATAATCATGATGAGAATTTCTTCAAGATCGTGTGAGCGGTGAAGACTGGCCAGTCGCAAGATGTATATACACAATGAATGCAATTGCGAGGGTCCGTGCCTAATGTCTCTTAAACTTGAATTCTGTTTCGACTTCGTCAGTCCCATGTCGTATTTCGCATTTCACAAGCTTAAAGGGCTGAAAGAGCGGACCGGGTGTGACGTGGAATACATCCCTGTGTCACTGCAGCAGATTATGGTGGAAACCGGTAATCGTCCGCCAGGAACAGTCGAAGCCAAGCGGAATTTTTATTTCGCCGACACCATCCGCCACGCGAAACGTTACAATCTCCCATGGGGCTTTAACCCCAATTTTCCGATGAAAACCTTTCGACTCCTCTGCATGGCGCAGGGGCTGATGGCGACAGATCAGGCGCAGGATTTTATGAAAACAATCTTCCATCACAGTTGGGGCGAACCAAGGAATGTCGGCGATAAAGCCGTGATGTGGGATTTACTGAGCGCTGACGGTTTCGATGCCGACAAACTGTATGCCATGTCAGATGATCAGGTCATCAAAGATCGGGTCAAAGCCAATACCGACAGAGCGATCGCCCGTGGCATGTTCGGCGCGCCAACCTTCTTCGTCGGTGACGAGCTTTATTTTGGACAGGATCGGATGGATTTTGTTGAAGACGCTCTAACGGCGCGGGCATGGGTCTGACGGCTACAGCAAGCCCGCTTTTACGGCCAGTTGGCGATAGCTCGTCTCTGGTCGCGGACCGTAATGCGAAATTACTTCGGCGGCCGCGATATGACCGAGTTTGGCGCAATCGCGCATGCGGCGGTTGCGGGCATATCCGAACAGGAATCCAGCGGCATACTGGTCACCGGCACCGGTTGCATCAATTACCTTTTTCACAGGCTCTGCCGGCATGGTGATCACTTCAGATGGCGTGACCACGACAGATCCTTTTGACGACCGTGTGATCGCAGCCGCATAAGCGTCTTTGCGTAATTCCTTGATAGCCGCTTCGAAATTATCAGTCTCATAAAGCGACAAAAGTTCAGCTTCATTTGCAAAGAGAAGATCTACATGGCCGTTAATCAGGTGTCGGAAGCTCGCGCGGTGACGGTCCACACAAAAACTGTCTGAAAGCGTCAGCGAGACTTTGCGATCAGCCGATCTCGCGACTTCTGCAGCCTTCACAAAGGCTTTCTTTGCGGGCTCTTTGTCAAACAGATACCCCTCAAGATAGAGAATTTTTCCGCGTCGGATAAGTTCTTCATCAACATCTGATTCAGCGAACTCTGTCGATGCTCCAAGAAAGGTGCTCATAGAGCGTTCGCCATCCGGCGTTACAGCAATCATGCAGCGGGCCGTGCCCGGGCCCTCGTCCAGCGGCTCGGTCGGGAATTCTATGAAATGGCGTTCCATCTCCTTGCGGAAGAATTTGCCAAGTGCGTCCTGGGCGACCTTTCCAATATACCCGGTCGTACCACTGAAGCTGGCAATACCGGCAATCGTATTGGCGCCTGACCCCCCGGGAATACGGCGACCTTCCGGACCAAATGCTTTGGCGAGTGTGTTCGCCTCCATTTGATCCACCAGCGTCATACCGCCCTTGCGGATTTCGTGCTCGACCAGAAAGCCTTCCTGAACCGAAGCGATTACGTCAACAATTGCGTTTCCCACTCCGACGACATCGAGTTCGTTACTCATGAAAGACCCTGTTCTTCATTTTGATATTGGTGGTATAGATCTGACGGCTCGATCGAATCAAAGGCTTATTGCTATCTTTTCAATAAAAAATGAAGATTGCATACCTCTCCTCACCTTCACTTTTATTGGAAGCCAGCTCGGATCCTGTTGGTCAGGCCGAATTTGAACTTCAGTTTAATTGCCTCTCATCCGCATTGGCGACTTCGGACATTGGTTTGATCCCGCTCGCCTGGAATGATCCGTCTACCTTCTGGGGAGACTACGCGGCTGTTTTGATTGGCACAACCTGGGATTATTGGGAAAAGCCTGAACTTTTTCTCCAAGTCCTGCAACGGATTGAAGCAGAAAACGTAACCCTGTTCAATTCCTGTCAACAAGTCATCTGGAACAGCCGGAAGACTTATCTGAAAGACCTGCAATCCGCGGGCATACCGACGATTCCCACACTCTGGCTCGACCATCCGACGACGGACGGTCTTGAAGAGGCGTTTGAGCGCTGGAAAACCGACAGGATTGTTGTGAAACGCCAAATAGGGGCAGGATCCATGGGGCAATTGCTCCTGTCGCGTGGAGACACCCTTCCAGACTATCCTCATTCCGCCATGGTCCAGCCTTTTGTCGAAAGCATCCAGGCGGTGGGCGAATACAGTTTTCTGTTCTTTGACGGTGACTTTTCGCACGCGCTCCTGAAGCGCCCGAAAGCTGGCGACTACCGTGTTCAGGGGCATTATGGCGGCTGGGAAACCAGATATAGTCCTGACAAGAGTGAACTGACCCTGGCGCGATCGGTTCTGGACCCTCTCGGTGAAATGCCACTCTATGCCCGGGTCGATTTGGTGAGAGCGCCCGATGACACGCTCTGGCTGATTGAGCTGGAGCTGATCGAGCCCTACCTTTATCCTGAACAGACCGATGGATTGGGCGAGCGGTTTGCCAGCGCACTATTACGACGTCTGTCGGCGGTTTAAGTCCGCGTCTTGCCTGGATGTTTCGGTCCCAGAGACGATTTTGCCGGCTCAGATTTCACACCGGCAGGGTCTGGTGTCTTATCCTTAAACCGGCACAGCTCAGCGATGGGGCAGATCCAGCATTTTGGCTTTCGGGCAACGCATGTGTATCGGCCATGCAGGATAAGCCAGTGATGCGCACCCTTCTTGAACTCTGGCGGGGTAATTTTTTCAAGCCGGGCTTCTACGTCATCAGGCGTTTTGCCGGGGGCCAGGCCCGTCCGGTTGGACACCCGGAATATATGTGTATCAACGGCGATTGTGGGCTCGCCGAACGCTTCGTTCAAAACAACGTTTGCCGTCTTCCGGCCCACACCGGGCAACCGGATCAGCTCATCACGGGTTCTGGGGACTTCGCCGCCAAACTCGTCGATCAGTAACTCAGACAGAGCGATAACGTTCTTAGCCTTGTTGCGCCAAAGCCCAATCGTTCTGATATGTTCGGCGACGCCCTCTTCACCCAATGCCACCATTTTTTCTGGCGTGTCGGCGATCTGGAAAAGGCCTTTTGTCGCTTTATTGACCCCAACATCTGTCGCCTGAGCGGACAATGCCACGGCGACAACAAGCGTGTATGGATTGACAAAGTCGAGCTCCGTCCGCGGATCTGGCCGGTCTTCCGCCAGAATTTCAAACAATTTGCTCGCCGTGTCCCGAGGGAGACCACGTGGTATTGGCTTCTTCCGTTTCGGTCTAGATGTCTTGGGTGAAGCACTCATGGGCAGATTTCGGGCCTATTGGGCGGCAAAGTGAAAAAATGACTGTTCAGCGATCGGGCTTAAGTTAGGCTGGGCAGAGGAACAAGACCAGTCAGGATGTCTGATGACAGAATTCGATGATGAAACGCCGGTCTATTTCGATGCGGTACTGAAACCCAATCGATCGCTGTCCCAGCCCGGCTTTACCATTTTCATGTGTGTACTGGCGGTGTTGAGCTTCATGTCCGGCATGGCGTTTCTGTCTCTTGGCGCCTTTCCCATCATTGGTTTTTTCGGGCTGGATGTGCTGGCAATCTGGATCGCTTTCAAGCTGTGCTTCCGTTATCAACGGCAATGGACGCGTGTGCGTGTCACCGCCGAGAATCTCCGGGTCGATCACATGAACCCGAAGGGCGAGACATCCTTTATCGAATTGCCATCTGCTTTTGCGCGGATTGAGTTGTCAGAGCCGCTTACCCCCTATAGCTGGCTGACGCTTGCCTATCAGCGCCAGGCCTATGTGATTGGTCGGTTTCTCACGGTCGATGAGCGCAAAAGCCTTGCTGATGCAATCCGAACAGCGCTTCTGAAGGCGCGATCGGAGCGGCATTTTGATCCTGATCCGGCGTGAGGTATCGGGCGCAAGAACCGGGTGGAATGCCTGCGGGTTCGATGACACAACTGACCCATGATGACTGAACAGATTTCACATTTACCGCTCGACGAGCGATGTGTCGCTTACGATCGAATGGCCAATGTCCTCACCTTTCTGGGGGATAATTGGAAAGACCGGCCAAGCCTGTCACAAACCGCTGAACATTTCGGTCTGTCTCCTTTCCATTTTCAGCGCGAATTTTCGCGTTGGGCTGGCCTGACACCAAAACAATATGTGTCTGCGCATGCCCATGCCGCCGCTGGCGAAGCCCTGCGTGAGGGCGCGAGCGTTCTCGAAGCGAGTTTTGAAGTGGATGCTTCGGGGCCATCCCGGCTGCATGATTTGTTCATTGCGCATGAAGCTCTCACCCCGGGGGAAGCAGGATCAGGCGGTCGAAACGTAACTCTGACCATTGGCAAAGGCCCGACGCCCTTTGGTCTGGGGGTTTTCCTGTTCTCTGATCGCGGGCTGACCGCGCTCGGATTTGTCGATGCCTCGCCGGAAACGGCAGGCCGTCCGGGTGAGCACACGGGACGAACGGAAGAAGACGCGTTTCAGGACCTCGTTTCCCGTTATCCGCGCGCCGATATCCGCAGGGACGATCAGGCAGCGGCCAGGTTCGCAGAAAACGTGTTCGAACCGGGCGCGCAGGTGCCGCTCGCGCTATATGGCACGCCGTTTCGGCGTCAGGTCTGGCGGGCTTTACTCGAGATTCCAGTCGGAGAAACCCGCACCTATGGGGCGCTGGCGAGCCTGATAGGGAATGACAAAGCGGCTCGCGCAACGGGCACAGCGGTCGGCGCAAACCCGATTTCCTGGTTTATTCCCTGTCACAGGGCCTTGGCTTCCGACGGACGGTTACATAATTATCATTGGGGCGTAAGACGAAAACGCGCCATGCTGGCAATGGAAGCCGGCTTCCGGGATTACGGAACCGGATAACGCAAATGGCAATCAGGAGCCGTTAGTTTGAATCAGATCATACTCGGAATAACGGCGTTCTTTATTGTCTGGGCGCTTCTGATTTTCTGGAACTTCTTTGGGATCAGACGCGAAGCGCAGGCTGTCTATCGAGCCGCGCGCAATCGCGGTGAGTTTCCCGACACCGAACCTTTTGGGCCTTTTGAGCGGGCCTATCTCAAAACCAGCGTGTTGCGGGTCTCAATCTATCGCTGGCTTGCCAGCCTTGTGGCGGTTGTCAGCCTCCCCTTTGTGGTCGCGGCCTTCAACTGGCTCTGGGTCCGGGCTTATTACCTGTTTCAGGCCGATGATGTGTTTGGCGAAGGACAGCTCATCCATTCCTTCTATCTTGCTGTTGGGAGTCTGAGCGGTCTGGTTTTCGTCGCGGGGGTATTTGCCTGGTATTACCATAAGGGCAGACCGGCAGACTTCGACCTTGCCTGGGAAGCCGAAAAGCAAAAACAGCACGGCCCTGACTTTGCTCCATCAGAACTGAAAAAGGACGCCTGATGTCTGTTGAATTTCTCCATTCCATGATCCGGGTCAGCGATCTCGAAAAGACGATCCGGTTCTTCACTGAAGGTCTGGGCCTGAAGGAAATTCGCCGCATAGATAACAGCGCGGGGCGTTTCACGCTGGCTTTCCTGGCCTCACCAGAAGATCTGGAGCGCGCTCAGTTTGATGAAAACGGCACGCCTCTCAAGGCTGGTGTGCCCATGGTTGAGCTGACCTATAATTGGGATCCGGAAGAGTATTCTGGTGGCCGCAATTTTGGTCACCTCGCTTATCAGGTGGGGAATATTTATGAGGTGGTTGAGCATCTTGCTGAGATGGGCGTGACGATCAATCGACCACCGCGCGACGGGCATATGGCCTTTGTGCGCTCCCCAGACGGGATTTCCATCGAATTGCTGCAGAAGGGCGACGCCTTGCCACCAAAAGAGCCCTGGGCCAGCGCGGAAAACATTGGCAGCTGGTAGCGCTAATCTGACCGCTTAACTCAGAACGCCGGTCATGCGCCGGAAGGTCTGCAGAACGGCAAGTTGTTCGCTGCTTGGAGCGCCATCGGCCTCTGAGACCTGGATCAGCATATCATCGAGTTCGACGATATCCTCGTGCGAGACGCCTGCCTGAACAATCTTCACCATGCGGCGCATCAGTCGGTCAGTGCCGGCATCGGGTGCGCTCACCCATGCGGCCTGAGTGAGAATTTCGTCGGCCTCTTCCGCCTCAAAGGCAAATTGCTGAACAATGATGGCCTCAATCTTGTTTTTCTGCTCCCGGGTGACTTCGCCGCGGGCGCGTGCAATCTCCAGCATGATGATCACCGCCGCTTCACGGGGATCAGAGACCAGATCAGCGCCTTTTTTGCCCGTGCGGCGGCGAAACGCGAGTTTACGCGGAAGATTGGCGGCTTCTTTTGCATAATCCCCGATTTCCCTCGCAGCAGATGCGGCCGCCTGAATTCGCCAGATCAATACGCCGACCGCGCTCAACGCGCCGAGAATCAACATCAGAATGTGCACTATTCAGCCTCCCAGACAAGAAAGTCAGAATGACTTCTAATCTACATTGCGTCGAGTCGCTTTTCGAAGGTCATCCTGCGCAAAGGCGATCGCGTCGCGAATCGCTGTTTGCCACTCTTCCGTGCTTCCAGCGTTCTGCGCAGCCTCCGGAAAGGTCACAGAACGAGATGCATTGACCACGCCACCTTCAAGCGTGCCCTTAATAGGAATAAAGCCGCTCACAGCCTGATCAGCGCCAGCGCCTTGTGCCCCGTATCCTGGAACCAGGAACAGATTATCCGGCGCGGCTGATCTGATCTTGCGTGCTTCATCCGGTGCAGTTGCGCCCGCCACAAACATAAAGCCCGACCAGTCAGTTTCATCACCCTTCAGAGGTTTGCCGAGCTTATTGAACTCACGAGCAAGGCGAAGGAAGATTGGTTCTCCGCCGAAATCCAGCTCCTGAATGTCTGCTGCTCCGGGATTAGATGTGCGCGTCAGAACCGCAATTCCGCGACCATTCGGGTCGGCAGCGTCGATAAAGGGCTGAAGCGTTTCATAACCCATGAAAGGGTTCACGGTCAGGGCGTCACACGGGCAGGCCGCCGTTTCGCCTAAATAGGCGTCGGCATATCCCTTGGCTGTTGAGCCGATATCGCCTCGTTTGGCATCGAGTATCACCAGAAGGTCTGCGTCGCGCGCGGTTTTGCAAACATGTTCCAGCGCGGCCATGCCAACACTGCCCCAAAGTTCGAAGAATGCGGCTTGAGGCTTGATACAGGCGACCTGCCCGGCAGCAGCTTCGATAATGCCATCTGCCCAGACGGCAATGGCACCTGCGCTCGGCTTGCCAAACAATTCGGGAAACAGTCCGGGATGCGGATCAATACCGACACAGAGCGGGCCAAATTCGCGCGTTTTCTCAATCAGTCGGTCTGCAAATGCGCGTGTCATCTCATTCTCTCGCCTGGCAAAGCACTTTCACAATCGTCAGATTGCGTCGGAGACGATCACCCTCGCCTCCATAATTTGTCGTGGTCAGAGATCTGGCCTGTTCGCCATCTGCCGCATAGTCCGCATTTGAGTCCAGAAATGACAAAACAGCTGCGGGTGACGTCGTATAGATACGGCCGCGCCGCGGGCTTTCTGCGACGGTGACGCCGATCACTTCGCCATCTTCATCGAACACCGGACCCCCGCTGATTCCGCCAAGAGATCCATTGAGATTTCGGGTCCGTCCGGCCTCGGCCCAGGCGAGCACAGGCTCGGACACATTATAGCGGCCCCGGGACACCATGGTCGATCGGGCGAGAAGTCGGGAGGTGACTTCACCGGGGCGGCCCTGCGGATAACCAATATGAAACCCGGTTTGACCAACACGCTTTTCAGATCCCAGATCGAGGCGTGTCGCATCGGGCCCACCATCGGTGTAAAGAAGGGCCATATCGCCTGCGCCATATATTTCATAACGATCGACAGGCACAATCCGGCTCGGTCCGACGCGGATGGCCAAGTCGCTGCAGCCATCGACAACGTGACGGGCCGTCAGCCACATGCCAGCTTTTGCCACGGCGAAGGCCGTACCAACGCCAGGCCCGGCGTCGATTTCCACGTCGACAAGCACTTCTTCGTCAAAAATGCTCGGCGCGGGAAGCGTCACATCGGGTAGCTGATATTCCTCTGGAATGGTTTGAGGCGCATTCGCATCATCGTCATTCTGCGATAGCAGAACATAAAGGACCGCGACCAGAGCGACCGAATAAATGAACCAGTCAGGGATTCTCACCGGTCTTACCTCATTGCATGACTGGCGCCGGCACCCAGAGCGCAGCGCCAACAATCATCGCGGTTGAGATTTTTACGGCGATCAGAACGATTGCTGCGCCAGCCTCGTCATTCTCGATGCGCTTGGGCAAGTCTTTCAGAATGAGGTCGACCACACGGAAGGACAGTAATTGGATAAGCAGCGCAACAACGCCCCAGATCAAAAGGTCGAATAAAGACAGACTGGTAGCTAGCGCTGATGCGATAGGAATCGTAAGACCGATAATGACACCAGCAAGACCGAGCCCGGCAGATGCGTTGCCATTTCTGAGCAACTCCATCTCTTTCATGGGCGTTAGAATGACATAGACCACGCAACTCACGACAAGAAGTAGGCCAGCTGCCAGAGTGCTGATAAGGAAATTGTCAAAGCCATGAACAAATGACTGAATTGCTGCGTCCATACTTTACCCTTTCGTGGCGTGCACTCTACGTCATGTCTTATGCTCGCTGACGTGTCAGCTATAGACCTTTTAATCAGGGAGAACGACCCGTGCTTCAAGGAAAAACTGCTCTTGTTACAGGCTCAACAAGTGGAATCGGAAAAGCCATTGTGACAAGGCTGGCTGAAGCTGGTGCGAATGTCGTCATCAATGGGTTTGGTGATGCAGATGAAATCGAAGCCTTTCGCGCTGGTCTGGTGACAGATCACGGTATCAAAGCACATTACGCCAATACGGATCTGACGAAATCTGATCTCATTGACGACATGATTGCCGAAGCCAGTTCGGAAGTCGGCCCCATCGATATTCTGGTGAATAATGCGGGCGTTCAGCATGTATCGCCGATTGAGGAGTTTCCCGAGGAGAAATGGGATCTGATCATCGCGCTGAACCTTTCGGCCGCCTTCCACACGATCCGATTTGTCATGCCGCACATGAAAAAGGCCGGATGGGGCCGGATTATCAATACGGCCTCGGCGCATGCGCTCGTCGCTTCACCCTATAAGGCAGCCTATGTGGCCGCGAAGCACGGTATTGCGGGTCTGACAAAAGTGGTGGCGCTGGAAGGTGCAACCCATGGCTTGCGTTGCAATGCCATTTGTCCTGGCTATGTGCACACGCCTCTGGTCGATGGACAGATTGCCGATACGGCGAAATCTCGCGGCATCAGCGAAGAGGAAGTCAAGCGAGACGTTCTGCTGGCGGCTCAGCCGACTAAGGAGTTCGTGACCTCAGAACAAATTGCTGAATTCGCGCATTTCCTCTGCTCGCCTGCTGCAGATCAGATCAATGGGGCTCTGTTGCCGGTCGATGGTGGCTGGGTCGCGCAATAGGCTCAGATTCGGAAAGCCGCCATAATGCCAGCGGCCATGGCGGCCAGACCGAACATCAATGACAGTGCGACTGCGACGATCCTTTGGCTTTTCTTACGCTGGCGCGTACCCGGGGGTGCTGAAGGGGCTGCGCGCTTGGCGAGCGTCCAACGATTGGTGAAAAATCCGAAAGCCGCCAACGCCGCGACCGCGCCAGCCCCAAACGACCCGGCCAGAACGGCAAAAGCCGTTGCCGCAAGCAACATTCCAGCAATTGCGGTCGATCCGGATTTCAATACCTCGCGCACATGGCGGTCGGCCCGTGTGTAATCCATATGGTCGAAGGATTCGTTCGGTACGACCACGACGCCGATCCACGTGCCTCCGGCGGCAATGCCACACGCCAGAGCGGCGAGACTGGACAAGACTCCTTGCAGATTTTCCAGCATTCCGACTCCTATCCTTCCGGCCAGGCGAGTTGAGGCGTTTCCCGGAGTCTATGACCTAATTCGCGCGTCGGGTGAACTCCAGCCAGACAGGTTTGCAATCCCCAAGCTGCTTTAGCTGATAACGGGTCGGTTCATGGTCGGGCGGGTCCAAACGCCAGTCGTCGGCGCACTCTGCATGCCAGTTGAACGCGCCATGCTGCAGAATGCGCCACAAGGCTTCATCTGCATAGCTTTTGACATCTGTTGCAAATCGTAGCTTTGCACCCGGCGCCATGGCCTGTGCCAGCTCGTCCAGAAAGCTCGGCTGAATCAGCCGCCTTTTTTGTTGACGGCGTTTTGGCCATGGGTCTGGAAACAGGATGAAGACACGGTCGAGACTGCCAGGCCTTATCCGCGGGAGAATCTGACGAATATCATCGGAATGGATCCGCACGTTCATCAATGAATGGTCGTCAACGCCAGTCAGTGCTTTCGCGACGCCGTCGATAAAGGGTTCGGCGCCGATCAGGCCTATATCAGGGTTTGCACGAGCTGTTCGGATCAGATGTTCGCCACCACCAAAGCCGATTTCCAGCCAAAGCGGTCTGGGCCCGCCGAACAGTATCTCGGCGGTCAGGTCTTCATCAGAGTCAGGGATAGCGAGACGCGGCAACAAATCATCCACCAGATGTTGTTGCCGTTTCGACAATGGCCGACCATCGCGTCGGCCAAATGTTCTGATCTCTCTTCGGGGTCTCTCGTCACTCATGCGCGACGATAACTCTCAATCCGGTTAAAGCAGAGTTTTCAGCTGATCGACCAGATCGGTTTTTTCCCAGGAGAAGCCGCCATCTTCAGTTGGTGTCCGCCCAAAGTGACCATAGGCTGCAGTCCGAGCGTAAATCGGTCGATTGAGCTGAAGATGGGTGCGGATACCTTTTGGCGACAAATCCATCAGATCGCGCAACGCATATTCGATCTTTTCAGGATCAACCTTCTCAGTGTCTTCGCAATTCACATAAACCGAGAGTGGCTTGGCAACGCCGATCGCATAAGACAGCTGGATGGTGCATTTGTCAGCAAGACCAGCAGCCACGACGTTTTTCGCAAGATAGCGGCTGGCATAAGCAGCGGACCGGTCAACTTTCGTCGGATCTTTACCGGAGAACGCACCGCCACCATGCGGCGCAGCTCCACCATAGGTGTCGACAATGATTTTGCGGCCGGTCAGGCCTGCATCGCCATCGGGACCGCCAATTACGAAATTCCCGGTCGGATTGACGTAGAATTCTTCCTCGGGCGGGAACCATCCCTCTGGAAGAATTTCTTTCACAATCGGGCGGACGAGTTCGCGAACATCTGCCGGCGTGTATCCCTCTTTATGTTGAGTTGAGACAACGACGCTCTCTACAGCAACCGGTTTGCCATGCTCATAGCGCAGCGTGACCTGCGATTTGGCATCAGGTTCAAACTCAGGGCGCTCGCCGGATTTCCGCAATTCGGCCATGCGCTGAAGGATCTGGTGTGAATAGGTGATTGGCGCCGGCATCAGCTCAGGCGTCTCGTTCGTTGCAAACCCGAACATGATGCCCTGATCGCCTGCGCCTTCTTCTTTCTCATCGCCTGCATCCACGCCCATAGCGATGTCGCCGGACTGACCGTGAAGCCGATTTATGAGTTCTGCAGTCCGCCAGTGAAAGCCTTTTTGATTGTAACCAATGTCTTTCACGGCGTTGCGGACGTTGTCCTCGATTTCATCCATCGAGGGCATCAGGTCTTCTGGAATGCGCATCTCACCGGCGAGCACGATAAGATTGGTCGTGGTCAGTGTTTCACATGCGCAACGTGCTTCGGGAAATCGACCGACAAAGAGGTCGACAATCGAGTCCGAAACCCGGTCACTCACCTTATCTGGGTGACCTTCGGAAACACTTTCACTGGTAAACTGATAAGACGAACGGGCCAATTAAACGCTCCACTTCAAACATTATGCCCCTTGGTTAGTAAACCTGAAGGGGTAATGGCAAGTGAAATCGTATAAATGTATCGTTATATGTTGATCTGATCGATTATTCTTCGTCGCGATGGGTCGCATTACGGCTGAAAGATTCAGCAGCTGCCTTCACGGCATCCAGAAGGGATTTTCTCAGGCGCGGGTCCGGAATGCTTTGATATGCGGTCACAAGATCAATCGCATTGGCATCAATCATACCGGCCAAATCGCCATCATCGCCGTCTTCGGCAACACCAAGTGCCGCAAGATCACCGACCTCATCGACGCCCTGATAAAAATAATTAATTGGGACGTCGAGAACCTTCGCCACATCAAACAGACGACCGGCAGAGATCCGGTTTACGCCTTTTTCGTATTTTTGAACTTGCTGAAATGTCAAACCCAGCATTTCACCGAGGCGTTCCTGGCTGAGCTTAAGCTCGCGGCGCCTCCAGCGAATACGTCTCCCCACATGTTTATCGATCAGATTCGGGAGTTTGTTGTCTGACATGTATTCTACTCGTTGTAATTTCAGGAAACCGACCTTTTGATCTTCACAGTCTTGTGAGTCAAGTCTTTTTTGAGTAAAAGTAAGTAAACATGGTCAGCAGTAGTACCGTTAACCAAGAAAATAAAGGCCCATACCTACCGTAGGTTGTAATGTGTTTTTGGTCAGGTATCAGTGTATCGGTGACTGTTAAATTATAAGACTTGTACGTTAACAAGTTTTTATTGCTGAATACTTCATTTCCGAATGAATCGATAGCCCCTGAATGGCCAAGATTTGCAGCGCGAACCATTGGACGCCCCGATTCTATCGACCTGTAGCGCGCTTGTGCATAGTGCTGATCGGGTCCAATCCCTGAACCGAACCAGCTATCGATCGAAATATTTACAAGAAAATCAGCGTTCTGGACTGTCGCTCTGACAAGGCCTGGAAAGAGCGCTTCATAGCAGATGAGCGGCAGGAACGTCTTTCCTCCAGCTAATTCGATTGGCGAAGCGGGGGGGCCTGGACGATAACCGGCTTTGGCTTGCTGCTGTAATGCGGGCGGAAGGATTCCGCTGATCTGCGTTCCAAACGGGATAAAATCTGCTGCGGCAAGTTCACCAAATGGGACAAGCCTATGCTTGTCATAGATAGCGTTCGCACCAGTAAAACGACTTCCTTCGTCTAATACAGCCAAGCTATTGTACCAATCAGATCCAGAAGAGGTATAGCGATCAACCCGGGTTGTGCCAGTGATCAAGGTCCGCGATCCAAGCCGAAGCGTGACGTCGTCAAGGGAATCCGGATTTTGCAGGAGGGGGACTGGCAATGCAGATTCCGGCCAGACAATGAGACGGGGCTCATCCGGAAAATCGTCACCCGTCCCAACCAGATAGGCGGCACGGATATCTTCAATGGCTTGGTATTGAAGCCTGCGGGTTTCTTCAGGGTTTCGATCCGGAGCGACAGGATATTTGTCCGTCTGATCCACCTGCACATCGACAATGCGCACTGCGATGCCGTCGGTTTCAGTTCGCATCGGAATGCGCTGAGTGCCCCATGCCCAGCCACAGCCAAAGACGATCGCAGCGATGAGCAGAGGAAAAACCCTGTTAAAAGCGCCACCATGTGGTCTGAAATCTGCCAATGCGGCAGGTGCGCCCGCCAGCAGAAGCGTCAGGATTGACAATCCCCAGAGTCCGAAAATCGAGGCAAGCTGAGAAACGGGCTCACCCGGTGCCCAGACCATGCCCGGCCAATTCCAGGGAAAACCGCCAAAAATCGTTCCGCGCAGCCCTTCGAACAGAGAGAACGTCACCGCGAAGGCGAATATCCGTCCCGGAGTTTTTGACCAGACCAGACCCGCCAGAAAACTCGCGCCGCCAAAGAATAGGCCGAGACCGGCTGGCATCAGGATGAGTGGCATCCAGATAAACCAGATATGTGCTGCCGGATCGACCAGAAAGGGGGAAACAAGCCAGTGCATGCTTGCGAGTGTGAACCCTGCACCGAACGCCCAGCCCCGGAAAAACATGGCTTTACGCCATTTTTTTCGTGTTTTGGCACCGTCCAGAAGCCAGATCAGCAGAGAGATGGACAGGATATAAACCGGCCAGAGAAAGAAGGGCGCAAAAGCGAATATGGTGATCACACCACAGACAAACGCAAGGACCGAGGATCTGAGCGGCGACAAGCCCGCGATTGCGGCATGTAATGTGCCGAGAGTCGGACTGTCTGACCGGGTCACCAGAGGAACTCCGTTTTATTGGGTTTCAGTTTCACTCTGTCCTGAATTGCCGGATTTGGTGCCGGGTTCAACTGGGCACCGCAGTCGTATACGTTTGATCCGGCGAGTATCGGCTTCAAGAATCTCGATGTCGACGCCATTTGGGTGACGGATAATCTCTCCGCGTTGCGGCACGCGACCAGCAATCGCAAACACCACACCGCCAAGCGTATCAATGTCGTCTTCATATTCCGGCAGAGACATATCCCAGCCTGCTTCGGCTTCAAATTCGGGCATTTCCGCCCGCGCATCGGCTTCCCAGATGCCGCGTGCCCGCGCAGTGATATAGGGTACGTCATCATCGTGCTCGTCTTCAATCTCACCGACGATCTGTTCGACCAGGTCTTCAAGCGAGACCAGGCCATCCGTGCCGCCATACTCATCAACCACCAGGGCCAGATGAATGCGTGTGGATTGCATTTTCAGAAGCAGATCCGGCAAGCGCATGCTTGGAGGCACATACAGGATCTCACGGCGGAGCGTGGTCAGCGGCTTCAACTCGTCGGTTTCTTCGCCGTCGGAACGATCGGCCAGAACCGAGACCAGATCCTTGATGTGAACAACGCCGATCGGATCATCAAGCGTTTCGCGATAGACCGGAAGACGCGAATGCGTTGTATCAGCGAACAGCCGCACAAGATCGGTGAGTGAAATCTGCTCTTCCACGGCGATGATTTCGGCGCGCGGGATCATGACGTCATCCACGCGCATTCGCTCGAAATCGGCAAGCCGAAGACGTATTTCCGCTGGCGAAGGCGTCGCAGTCGTTGTCTCGCTGCCATTTGTCGCTTCAGCGGGAGGCGTTTTGGAGAGGGCCGCGGTCAGGCGACCGATAAGACTCTGTGAGGGCGATGGGTCTGCGGTGTCCACTGGGACGATATTCCCCTGTTACATGTCTGGTTGGGAGTATGGGTCAGAATAACCCAGTTCGGCAAGAATTTTGGTTTCGAGCGCCTCCATTTCGGAGGCCTCATCCTCTGTTTCGTGGTCAAACCCCAGCAAGTGAAGATAACCATGAACCAGCAAATGACTAAAATGAGCGTTGAAATCACGACCAAGATTTGTCCGATCCTGATCGAAAACGCCAAAGCCCAGTGAAATATCGCCCAGAAACCCAGCGCGAAAGGCCGGCTCATCTGAGGGAAATGACAACACATCTGTTGGTTTGTCTTTCTGACGCCAATCACGATTGAGCGCCTGCATTTGCGGGTCACCCGTCAAAAGCAGGTCCACACGGCCCGTGCGTGTTGCGCTAGCTGCCTGGGACAGAGCACGAAGCGCCAGTACTAGAAGTTCTTTCTCGTCGGCTGCTCCAAGCCAGGCATCATCTTCGATCCGTAAATCCACCTCCGGTGGACTGGAAGTGTTATCCGCCATCGGACCGACCATCATCATGCGAGCCGCTTTCGGCGCGGTCATACGCGTCGACAATGCGCGAAACCAGATCGTGCCGCACGACATCGCTGGCGGTCAGGCGCATCTGACGAACACCCGGAACCGATCGCAGAATATGAAGCGCATGCGGCAGACCCGAAGGTTGCTTGCTTGGCAGGTCAACCTGAGAGGGATCGCCCGTCACAACCATGCGCGAGTTCCGGCCCAGACGGGTCAACACCATTTTCATCTGCGGAATGCTGGCATTCTGCGCCTCATCAATGATGATAAACGCATTTTTCAACGTTCGTCCGCGCATAAAGGCCAGCGGTGCAACCTCGATCTCGCCGCGCAGGCGACGCCGATCAAGCTGATCCTGACCAAAAAGCTCGCGCAGAGAATCCCAGATCGGCAACATATAAGGGTCGACCTTGTCTTCGAGGTCGCCAGGCAAAAAGCCAAGCTTCTCGCCCGCTTCGACGGCTGGTCGCGCAACGATCAGACGTTCGCGCTTCCCGGCAACAAGTTCAGCAGCACCTGTTGCGACAGCCAGAAAGGTTTTACCCGTCCCGGCCGGGCCCACGCCAAAGACAAGACCTGCGGTCTCATCCTGCAGGGCAGAGAGATAAGCGGTCTGACCGGCTGTCTGTGCCTGTATACGCGATTTCAACCCGCGCACAGGGCCGCCGGACTTTACCGTTGAGGTCAGTGCCGTATTGATCGCGCCTTCAAACTCCAGCTCGCCAGGTTCGGTGCCCGCGAGCAGTTTCTGCATATAGGCGCCGAGCGCGGTTTCAGCCACGGCGACACCTTCAGCGGCGCCAAACAGCATGATGCCGCCGCCCTGGCTCTCCGCGCGCAGGCTGAAATCCTCGAACCGCTGCTCCAGCCGCTCAAGATTTCGATGATGCGGACCACAAAGGTTGCGGAGCATATCTGTATCACTGACCGAGAAAATGCGACTCACTGGAGCGCTCGGCGACTTGGGTCGCAAACTCAAAGCGCTGGCTCCGATGATCTGGCAAGCTGACCGCCCACCGAATTAAGCGTGGCATTCGTCATGGTCACATCGACAATCTGACCGATCAGATCTTCTGTGCCGTCAAAGTGCGTGGCCTGAAGATAGGGCGTCCGACCGGCCATCTGACCGTCATTCCGGCCCGTGCCTGTGACAAGAACGGGTAAGGTTTTGCCAATCTGAGACTGATTAAACCGGGTCTGTTGGTCGCGGATCAAAGCCTGAAGTCGCTGCAGGCGTTCATCCTTCACCTCTTCAGGAACTTGGGCAAACATGTCGGCCGCGGGCGTGCCAGGGCGACGTGAGTATTTGAAGGAATAGGCAGCGGCATAGTCGATCGTTTCGACAATACGCATCGTGTCTTCAAAATCTTCGTCCCGCTCGCCGGGAAAGCCGACGATAAAATCGGAGGTCACGGCCATGTCTGGGCGAACGACGCGCAAACGCTCGATAATATCGACGTAATGCTGAGCGGTATGACCGCGATTCATAGCTTTCAGAATAGAGTCAGACCCCGCCTGAACCGGAAGGTGCAGATATGGCATCAGTTTCTCTGTATCACCAAACGCCGCGATCAGATCATCGTCCATGTCGCGTGGATGAGAGGTGGTGAACCGGATACGGTCCAGCCCGTCAATTTTTGCCAGATGCCGGATCAGCTGAGCGAGTGTCCAGTCATCCCCGCCTTCAAGCGATGGCGCGGTGCCATGATAGGCGTTTACGTTCTGACCCAGCAGATTGATCTCGCGGACACCTTTCCGGATGAGCGCGCGCGCTTCAGCTACAATGGCATCGACAGACCGCGAAAATTCCGCGCCTCGTGTATAAGGCACCACACAGAATGAGCAGAATTTATCGCAGCCTTCCTGAACAGACAGAAACGCAGACGGGCCATCGACCTGACGATCGCTCGGCAGTGCGTCGAATTTTTCTTCGACTTCGAAATCGGTTTCCAGACGCTCATTTGCTGCGCGATGCACGCGCGCGATCAGCTCCGGCAATTTGTGATAAGCCTGTGGTCCGAGCACCAGATCAACGGCTGGCTGACGGCGCATAATCTCTTCGCCCTCGGCTTGTGCCACGCAGCCAGTGACACCTAACAGCATTTTTCCGCCAGACGCCTGTTTCAGGCGCTTGAGCTGTCCCAACTCGGAAAAGACCTTCTCGGTTGCCTTTTCGCGGATGTGGCAAGTGTTTAAAAGCACAAGATCAGCGTCATCCGCCGTGTCGATGGATGTGTAGCCCAAAGGCGCAAGTACGTCTTTCATCCGTTCGGAATCGTAGACGTTCATCTGGCAGCCATAGGTTTTAATAAAGAGGCGTTTGGTCGCCGCGGTCATTTCAGCTCGTTTGATCAGGAATCTTTTTTGTCATCGAGCGGAATGCCATACAGCTCCAAACGATGATCGACAAGTTTGTACCCCAATTTACGGGCGATCTCAACTTGCAGACGCTCAATCTCTTCATTCACGAATTCAATGACCTCGCCGGATCGCACATCGATCAGGTGATCATGATGGTCATCAGTGACTTCTTCGAAGCGAGAGCGCCCGTCACGAAAGTCATGGCGCTCAATGATACCGGCCTCTTCAAACAGTTTGACGGTCCGATAAACGGTCGCGAGCGAAATGTTCCGATCAACTCCGGATGCGCGACGATGAAGCTCCTCGGCATCGGGATGATCTTCCGCTTCAGACAGTATTCTGGCAATAACGCGCCGTTGTTCTGTGAGGCGCAGACCATTTTTCTGGCACAGATCTTCAATACGGCTCATGCTTACCTTCCTGATTGCTCAACACATATGCAGGTATTGGTCTCAGACGTCCAGTCATCTGACCTCTGTGATAGGTTTTGTCATCTGAATGGCGTCAATTTTCAATCCATCCCCGCGATCATAATAGGCTTTTCGCGATCCGCTGCGGCCATAACCTTCTGACGTATAAAGACCAATCGCGTCGGGATTGTCCGCTGCCACATCAAGCAAAATGCGAGATCGCCCACGTCCAATGGCCGTCTCTTCAACGAATTGCAGAAGATAGCGACCAATTCCGATGGCGCGATAGGCCGGATGGACTGCAATGGTGAGGAGTTCGCTGTCATCGCCTGTGTCGAGCATGACGGCCACGCCGATCGGCCCTTCTTCCTCGATTTCTGCGTAAACGCCCCACCGAACAGGATCTGACGAGACATCCAGGAATTCCTGGGGTGACCAGACCTCATTGCCCTGAAAACAGCGCATGTGCAGTCCGGAGAGTTCATTCGCGCCGTTGGAAGTTAGATTTTTGAGAGACTCAAGCGAGAGGTTTGGCGGGAATGGCATCGGGTTCTCGAACGTATATTGGCGTAGGTGAACGAACTTTGCTTCGTTCAGAGCGTATTGACCAGAGTGCAATGCCGGCAGCATTGGGAAAGTGAACAGAAACCGCCCTGTCCGGAATCAGATCGGCGAGTGTTTCCGATCCTTCGCGGGTCGAAAGAATGGATGTGTCTGGTCCCAGTCGTTCTTTCAGTTCAGCAACGCTCAGTTCAGCCGGATCGGGCAGCGCGCTATCCCCGAATGATTGCGCCCAGAAGGACAAGTCAGGCAGACGCTTTTTTGCCGGGATAAGGGCAAAAGTCGGCTGAGAGGGAGGCGTGGCCATCAGGCCTTCCGGGCTCGTTACGCCAAAAGCGTCTATCGAATTGGCCAGGGCAAGTCCTCGTGCGAACGCCACGCCTACACGAATACCTGTAAAGCTGCCCGGGCCAACGCAAACGCTGATTTGACCCAAATCCCTTATTCGGATTCCGGCGGACCGGGCGGTTTGACTCACAATATCCGGCAGCCTTTGATCATGCCCTCTCTGCATCGGCTCAGCGATTTCGGCGAGAATGGTCTCACCGTCCAGGATCGCAGCGCTACAATTGCTACTTGCCGTATGGATCCCAAGGGTCAGCATTGGGGGTGATTATAAAATCTGGCAGGCGGATTCAAAGTCGAGACGTGGCGAGCGTGGGAAAAGAGTTTCCGGGTCACCATAGGCCAGATTGCAAATGAAGTTCGCCGTCCAGCTTTCCGTTTCCGGATTGGACTGGAAAAACTCCTTGTCGACGCCCTCGCGATCAAAGCCGGACAATGGTCCACAATCGAGGCCCATAGCTCTGGCGGCAATCATCAGATATGCGCCCTGCAAGGTGCCGTTCCGAAATGCCGTCTCTGCTCGATTTTGCGGATCTTTGAACCAGTCCTTGGCGCCGGGATTGTGCGGGAAAAGTTCTGGAATTTTCTCATGAAATTCCAGATCGTTGGCAATAATCACCGTCCAGGGGGCTTTGATTGTTTTTTCCCGATTGCCCTCACTCATCAGCGGAGCGAGACGCTGTTTCGCCTCCTCCGTCCGTACGAAGACAAATCGCGCCGGGCAGCAATTTGCACTGGTCGGCCCCATTTTCAGAAGGTCATAGGTCGCGCGGATCAGTGACTCTGGAACGTCCTTGTCCTGCCATTGATTATAGGTGCGTGCCGATCTGAAAATCTGATCGAGGCTTTCGCCCGGTAAGGGATCGCTCATAAAAACTCCTGAAAAGGTTTGAACTTAAAGGGCCGCTTCGACGCCGGTGACCTCTGGCACATAATGGCGCAGCATGTTCTCAATGCCTTGTTTCAGCGTCATTGTTGATGACGGACAGCCAGCGCAGGCGCCGCGCATCTGAAGCGTCACCAGACCCGTTTCCGGGTCAAACCGATCAAACTGAATATCACCACCATCCTGTGCAACGGCGGGACGCACGCGTGTTTCGATCAATTCCTTGATCTCAGACACAATCTCAGCTGCATCACCTTCGTATTCGGTTTCGTCCGCTGCTTCATGGAGCGACACGCCATCCTCAAGGACGGGCATGCCGGAGGTGTAATGGTCCATAATAGCGGCCAGCGTCATCGTCTTCACATGCTTCCAGTCCGCGTCCGATGCCTTGGTCACCGAAACGAAATCGGTTCCCAGAAAGACGCGCGCGACGCCGTGAACATCAAACAGGCGCATGGCGAGTGGCGACTTGTCGGCCTCATCGCGATTTGCGAAATCCATTGTGCCTTCAGTCAGGACCGGCTGTCCGGGTAGAAACTTGAGCGTTTCGGGATTGGGAGTGGCTTCGGTTTGAATGAACATGAGTGATAACCTTCCTGACCAGCCAAATGGCGCTGATCTTTCGTGAAATCAACTCCTGTTGGTCACCGTCAGCGGATCTGGTCTCGCTTTGCTGTGAAGCACAGTGTCGAGCTCTTGCAAACGGAACCGAGCTTCATTGAGAAGATAGGCGAGCTGAATAACGTCATTGCCGCCAAAGCTGAAGCTTCCTGGCTTCGGGTTTGAGACAAATAACGGGGCTGGTTTGAAAGCCAGATCAAGCGCTTCGAGCAGGCTGGCATATGCCGCTCGAAAGCCTGGCTGGTTGGTCATATCCTCTTCACTGGAATGAAGCAGCGCGCCAATCGCGAGTATGCGCCCCTTGGTTTTGTAAAATGTCGCCGTGCGATTAAGGTCGAACGGGCCCCGCTCATCCGATCGGACGATCCGGCTCAAATCTTCCGTACATTCAGACAATATCTGTCGATATAATTGTAGTTCGCCTTCGAGGAGCGTGGATTCAATTTCATCATCCAGAACAGACCGGGCTTTCAGACCATCAAATCGGCGCAATGCCTGCGTCGCAGCCAGCAATTGGTTCTCTGCAGAGGTGCCCACAGCCTGTGCGATCAGAGAGGAGGCAAGTGCCAGATCTTCATCTCGTCCCGAACCGGATGTGATGAGATTGGCCCGGAGATTGGCAAATCGTGACAGAACGCTCGTCAAGCCGGATTGATAGGCTGGCATGGCAGTGAGCCGCGCCTGAGGGTGCCAGTTCGGACGAGCCGATGCCCAGCCGCGTATTTCGAGCTCATCTTCGATCAATTCAATGGCGGCACCAATGCGGGAGTCCGCCCAGACGGTTTGTGGATAATCGGATGGTATTGCCTTCGGAACATTGTGGCTGACCACCATGCTCACAGGAAAGGCAAGTGCAGCGAGGAGTATTACCAGGGTCAGACTGCCCCAGATCACTTTTCTCCATAAGCGTTTCATTCCCCGCCTCCGACAAGCTTCTCCCCCGACATAACGTGTTCGTCAGAGCAGAAATCAGGCCTGGAATATGGAATTACAGTGGCGATAAGGCCACCTAAAAATAGCTAATCCCTTTCAGCTTCAACTTTATCCGTTAGTTTCGCTTCGCCGAGAGGCTGACGGTGACGCTTAATTCAGCGGCTTGATTGGCGCATCGAAGGAGATTCGTTCGGTGTTTCCATTCGAGAAAATATCGAGCGTGATCCGGGCATTGTCGCCTGTTTCCAGCCCACCAGACACGTTGAACAACATGATGTGATAGCCGAACGGCGCAAATTCGACCGTTTCACCAGCTTTCAACTCGACATTTTCGAGTTTGCGCATCTGCATCATGCCGCCCGACATGTCGTGTGAATGTAATTCTGCCGTTTCCGCGATATCGGTCGTTACATTAAAGACGAGACTGTTGTTTTCAGTGTTGGATTGCAGAATAAAATAGGCGGCAGTGCTGGACTGTCCGTCCAGGGGCTTGCGCACATAAGCCTCAGAGACGGAATAGCTGACTCCGGCGATGGCCATTTCAGGGTTGCCACCATTGTCCGAGCCCGTTGGAACGGGTTCAGACCCTCCGCAGGCTGTGAGCGCAAAAATAGCGGATACGGCAACGAACTGGCGAAGCATGGAAAACTCCTAAGGACAAAAAATGTTGAAATCGCGTCAGGCCGATTTCCAGAGCCCTACAATGTCCCGGACGTCAGAGATAATTGGATCAGCAATTTCTGCTGCCTTTTCTCCTCCGTTTCGCAGGACCTCGTCAATCGCATCGGGTTCAGCCAGCCAATCATTGAATTTTTGCGTGACCGGAGACAGCGATTCGACCACGACTTCAGAAAGGGCAGGTTTAAATGTGCCAAATCCCTGTCCGCCATATTCGTTCAGAACATCCTGATCGCCGCATCCCTTCAGAGCTGCATAAATGCCGACAAGATTTCGAGCCTCAGGTCGGTCCGCGAGTTCTTCCAGAGTTGCGGGCAGCGGTTCTGGGTCGGTCTTGGCCTTTTTGATTTTTTTGGCCATGGCATCGGCATCATCAGTCAGATTGATGCGGGACAGATCGGACGGATCCGATTTCGACATCTTTTTCGATGCGTCTTTCAGGCTCATCACCCGTGCCCCGGGGCCTTTGATCAGTGGCTCCGGCATTGGGAAAAAGCCGGGCGCATCAAAGTCGCGGTTAAATTTGTCGGCAATATCGCGTGACAGCTCAAGATGCTGTTTCTGGTCTTCGCCCACCGGCACATGGGTTGCCTTATAGGCCAGAATGTCTGCCGCCTGCAGAACCGGATAGTCGAACAGACCCACACTGGCGCGCTCTTTGTCTTTGCCAGCTTTTTCCTTGAACTGGGTCATGCGTTCGAGCCAGCCCATGCGGGCTACGCAATTGAAATACCAGGCGAGCTCGACATGCGCTGTAACGGAAGACTGCGCAAAGATGATCGCCTTATTGGGGTCGAGACCCGAGGCGAGATAGGCCGCCGCAATCTGACGCGTATTCGTTTTGAGCGCGCCGATGTCATAGGGCATTGTGATGGCGTGCCAGTCGACCACGCAGAACAGACAGTCGTGCTCATGCTGGAGCGCGACGAATTTCTTCAATGCACCTAGATAATTTCCAAGGTGCAGATTTCCGGTCGGCTGAACGCCGGAAAAGACGCGTTCGGGGCCATTATATGGAGTAGTTTCTTCGCTCATTCCGCCCGTCTACTCGACTGCGCGGCGTCGTGCCAGACTTTTTAAGTCCCGAAGGCGAACAGCGCCGGTCAGAAATGCGGCGGCGCCATAAATCACCATGCCGGTCAGAATGAAGACCAAAGTCATGTAGAGCTTGCTGTCCAGACTGACCGCACGGATCATTTCTCGGTGCTCGAGCGCGAAGAAAAGTCCCACGCACATCATGGCTGTGGCGATTATACTTCTGCAAAGCCGCGACAAAAACACGCGACCCGGCCGATACCATCCGAGACGGATCAGGCGGCCTGACAAGAGCACGACATTCACCCAGGCCGCGAGACTTGTCGCAATAGCCAGTCCCGGGAATCCATAAACCCCTTCTGACTGAAGCCAGAAAAACAGGCCTGCACCGAAAACAATGTTGATCAGCACCGACCAAAGCGCGAACTTCATAGGCGTTTTTGTATCTTCATGGGCGAAATAGGCGGGTGCCAGCACTTTAATCAAAACAAAAGCAGGCACGCCCCAGGCATAATGGAAAAGCGCCGTTCCGGCATTGCGGGCATCTGACGTCAGAAACGCGCCACGTGTGAATATGCCTTCCAAAAGGAATTGTGGCGCGATCGCTAACGCCGCAGCTGCAGGAAGGGTGAGCGCCATGGCAAGCCCGATGCCCTCATCCATGGTTCGGAAGCCTTCCGCCGTATTATCAGCCCGCGCTGCACGCGAGAGACGCGGCAGAATGGCGACGCCAACCGCAACACCAACCAACCCCAGCGGCAATTGATACAGCCTGTCGGCGTAATAAAGCCAGGTCTTAGCGCCCACTTCGAAGCTCGCAAGCGACTGGCTGACAATGATGTTGATCTGGGTGCCACTCGCCGCGATTGTTCCCGGCACAGCAAGCGCCATCACTTTAGAGACTCGCGAGGTGAGCCGCGGCCAGGCAATGAGCGATAGCCTGACATTCTGCCGCCGCGCGCCCCAATACAGAAGAAGCGCCTGAAGAATACCGGCAATCAGGGTCGCGACCGCTGCCGCTTTCGCCGTGTTTTCGGGCGCAACGAAAACCAGGCCAACCGTAATCAGGCAGATATTCAGTATGGTAGGGACAGCCGCAGACAGAAAGAACCGACCTGTCGAATTCAAGACGCCTGACAAGAGGGCAGCAATCGACATGCAGGTCAGATACGGCATGGTGATGCGTGTCAGGAGGATGGCGAGATCAAAGTTTTCCTTATCGTCAGACTGTCCGCCATGAACGAGCAGCAAGAGCCAGGGCATGGCAAATTGCGCAAGAATGGTGATTGCCGCCGTGATCGCGAAGAGCACGCGCATGGTTTCGTCGGCCACCCGGCGTGCTGCTTCTGGGCCTTCAGCTTCGAGCGTGCGGGAGTATGACGGCACGAAGGCCGAGGCAAACGCCCCTTCCGCAAAAATGCGCCGGAACAGATTGGGAAACATCAGCGCGGTCGTCCAGGCATCGCCGATCGGGCCGGCACCAATGCGCGCGGCCAACAGAACGTCGCGGAAAAAGCCCAGCATACGACTGACGAGCGTCAGGCTGGACTGAACCAGCGTGTTACGGACGAGACTCACACATTTCCCCCCGGAAAATCAAACCGTCGAACTCTAGAAACTGTCGGCAGACCTCGCTCTCGCAAGCGTTCTGGCAGGTGTTCGAGGGGCACCCTGATCGTGTGCGCCCAATATGTCGAGCAGATCATTCGCGAGATCTTCACGAAGTGCCTCATCGTTTAGTTTTTTGTCATCCTGCGTATGCACATAAAAAACGTCATGAATACGTTCGCCATATGCTCCTGCATGGGCAGAATGAAGTTTGAGCTGACGGTCGGCGATCGCGCGCGCAAGTTCATGCAACAGAGCGGGCCTTTCTTTGCCGGTGACTTCGATAATGGTGTAGTCGGCAGACCCCTGATTATCGATGATGACGTCTGGATCCACCATGAAGGCAGCCTCACGACGCGCGTGGATAGATTTTCTGTCCATCACCTCAGCGACGCCATTCTCAATCGCATCCGCAACGGCCGATTTCAGGCGCTCGAGCCGTTGAGTTTCTCCGCGACCGAAAATCTGGCCGTCGCCTTCCTGTAGCACAAATAAATCCAGAACGCCGCCGTTTTTCCCGGTATAGACCTGCGCGGCAGCGATTTGCGCTTCTTCATTCACAAGCGCACCGACAATATCGGCGAACAGACCCGACCTGTCCCAGGTCGCAACGAGCAGTTCAACACTGTCGGTATCGTGGTTCACCCGATATTCGACAATCGTCCGGATTTTTTCGTGGGTGAGCAGGTCATGGTGCCAATCCAATTCAGCATCAGGCTGGGCGCACCAATAGGCTGGTTCCATTTGCGACAACAGATTGGGCAGGTCACCCTTTCGGAAGATCAGAGCCGTCCGCGCAATATCAGCACGCGCATCGAGATCGCTTGCGACCTGAGATTCATCTGTATGGTCTGTCGTCAGAGCGGCTTCGGTCGATTCATAAAGCTCCTTCAGCAATTGCCCCTTCCAGCCATTCCAGACGTCCGGGCCGACTGCGCGAATGTCAGCGATGGTTAGGATGAGCAGCAATTTCAGGCGTTCGACCGTACCGACACGCGCGGCAAACTGAGCAATCGTCCTTGGGTCGGAGATATCTCGCTTCTGCGCGCAATCACTCATTTCCAGATGATTGCCGACCAGCCAGGCAACGAGCTCAGCTTCCTCTTCGCTCACGCCCAGGCGGAGTGATGCAGATTTTGCGGTTTTAGCGCCTTCAATCTGTTGGTCGCCCAAGCCTTTGCCGGTGTCATGCAGTAACATGGCCAGATAAAGCGCCCGTTTGTTTTTGATGGTCGGGAACAGCTCGATCGCAATCGGTAATTGGGCCTTGTCATCTCCGCGCTCGATTTCAGCAATCGCGTCGACGGCCAGCAAGGTGTGTTCATCCACAGTGAAGTGGTGATACATATTAAACTGGGTTTGCGCGACGATCTCACCAAATTCAGGCACCATCGCGCCCAGCACATCGGCCTCATTCATCATGCGCAGGATCGGCCCCGGATCGACCGTATTGATCAACAGATCGAGGAAAATACTCTGTGCTTCCGGGTCTGTCCGATGGGATTCATCAAAACAGGACAAGGACCGCGTCACGGCGCTCAGAGCGAAGGGGTGAATGTCCGCATTATTGGCCTGGGCGAGCTGGAACAGGCGTAGCATTTCAATCGGGTTCTTTTCGAAGAAATCTGCGTCATCGATAGAAATGCGACCCGATTCCATATGGAATCCCGGCGTGCTTAGTTTTTGCGATTGTCCAAAGTTAAGAAAACTGAGGAGGTTTGGTTTGACTTTCTGCTGGTCAGCCTCGAGACGCGCACACAGGATTCGGGTGAGTGAGCCAACCGCTTTCGCCTCGCGGAAATAGCGTTTCATGAAGCGCTCGACCCCGAGCCGGTTTTCCGTGTCCTCAAAGCCCATGCGCTGGGCAATTTCAGGCTGAAGATCAAAACTGAGGCGTTCTTCCGGACGTCCCGTCAGATAATGGATATGGCAGCGCACACTCCAGAGAAAGCGACCGGCACTCCGGAATATCTCGGCTTCCTCTTCGGTGAAGACTTCCCGGTTTGCCAGAACATCTTCTAGCGTCACCCCGCCATAAACGTGCCGAACGAGCCAGAACAGGGTCTGTAAATCCCGCAGCCCGCCCTTGCCTTCCTTGACGTTGGGCTCAACCACATAACGGGTATCACCTTGTTTTTTGTGTCGTTTATCGCGTTCTTCGAGCTTGGCTGCTATGAACTGAGTTTCCCGGCCCTTGATCAGATCATCCCGGTAACGCTGCCGGAGCCGGTCAAAAATCGCCTCATCCCCGCAGATGAATCGCGCATCCAGAAGTGCTGTTTCAGTGTTCAGGTCTTCTTTCGCCAGCCGGATACACTCATCGACGGTCCGAAAGGCGTGACCCACTTTCAGCCCCATATCCCACAGCATATAAAGCATGTATTCGATCACGCTTTCAGCCCATGGGGTCTGTTTGTAATTGCGCAGGAATAAGAGATCGATGTCGGAGGATGGTGCCAGAACATTTCGGCCATACCCGCCGACAGCCACCACAGCGAGTTTCTCGCCTTCGGTCCGGTTGGTATCTCCGAAGGCGATTTCGGACGTAAATTCATAAAGCGACGTAATCACTTCATTCTGAACAGCTGCCAGTAGTCGCGCGGTTTCCAGCCCGTCAGCGCCTTCATAAAGCCGTTCCTGCGCAATCATGCGTCCGCGAAACAGGGCGCCATGCAGAAGATCCAGTGCACGGCGTCTGATCGCCAGCTCATCTTGCAGATGATCCATGGCTGCGGCGCGGAGCTGAACCCTTAATTTCCGGCCATCAATGACCGAATCCAGATTCCAGGGTGCCATGCGGCTTGATCGTTCGGCTGGCGCGATCTCTAATTCAGTACGGGACAAATGATTGGGCATGAAAGGAGATTAGCCTGATTGGTCTGAAGCGTCACCCGGATCTGTAGCGTCAGATTGTTTCAAGAGTCCTTTCAAATGATACATCGCATCAAGGGCTTCTCTGGGGGACATGCTGTCCGGATCGAGATCACGTAGCGCATCCAGAGTTTCATCCTGTAAGGATTTCGGCGGTCCGATACTGTCAGGCGCTGACGCCTGCGGTCTGTCGCCGTCAAAGCTGAAGAGCGGCATATCATCGGGCGGTGTGGTCATGGCTTTATCGGCTTCGAGACGTTCCAGGACCTGCTTTGCGCGATGCACGGCAGGTTTCGGTAGACCGGCGAGCCTCGCAACCTGAACGCCATAGGACTTATCTGCCGGGCCCGTCTGAACCTCGTGCAGGAAAATCAGATCACCCCGCCATTCCCGGGCTTTCAGCGAGAGATTTCCTGCAAAAGGTAGCTGGTTCGCAAGGCCTGTCAGCTCATGATAATGGGTCGCGAACAGGCCACGGCACCGGATGACATCGTGCAGATATTCGACACACGACCAGGCGATGGCGAGCCCGTCATAGGTTGAAGTGCCGCGCCCGACCTCGTCGAGAATCACCAGCGACTGCTGGGTTGCCTGATTGAGAATGCTCGCCGTTTCGAGCATCTCGACCATAAACGTGGATTTTCCGCGCGCCAGATCATCCGATGCGCCAACGCGTGTGAAAACCCGGTCAACGCAGCCAAGCGTCATCGATTTCGCCGGGACATACCAGCCTGTTTGCGCGAGTATGACCAGTATGGCTGCCTGTCTAAGAAATGTGGACTTACCCGCCATGTTCGGGCCGGTGATGATTTGCAGCCGGCCCGTGTCCGTTGCGTCTGACCCCAGACACAAGGAATTGCTGACAAACCCCGTTCCACTGCCTTTCAACGCTGCTTCAACAACCGGATGGCGGCCCTCGCGAATGTCGAGTGTGGGCCCATCTGTGATCTCTGGACGACAGGCTGAAACTTCATCTGCCCATTCCGCGCCCGCGCAGGACAAGTCAAGTTCAGCCAGGATTTCTGATAAGTCTCGAATTGGTTCGGACTGATCCAGAATAGCCTCGCACATGCGGGCAAAGAGGCGCGATTCGAGCGCTTTGGAGTCAGTGACGGCTGTTTCGATTGCGCGGGCTGTGTCCGACAATTCCTCGGTCGTATAACGCGTTGCGTTCGCCATGCCCTGGCGCCGGTGGAACCGGTCGGCATTGGCATGACTTTCAAATGCATCGACGTGCTTGGCCGGTATTTCCACGAAATACCCGAGCATGGCGTTGAATTTGATGCGCAGTGCCGAAAGTTCGGTCTCGCTCTGATAGCGCGCCTCCAGACCGGCGATGATTTTCTTGCTGTCATCCCGCAGTGTTCGCAAACGATCAAGTTCAGCATCAGCACCAGCACGGATATAGCCGCCATCAGACACAATGGCGGGCGGTTCATCCACCATGGTCTGTGCGATCAGGTCTTCCAGGGCTGAAAGACCATCGACCAGTTTACGATCGATCTCGGCTTTGAGTGCGCTGATTAATGGTGATGTTTCGACCGTTTCCTCGGTCAGGGTTGAAGAGATGTCTCCAGCAATCGCCAGTGCTTTTCGGCAGGATGCGACGTCAATCGGTGTTCCGCGCCCCAACCGTAGTCTTGATCGAATACGGTCAAGATCCGGCAAGGCTTTCAGCTGTTCGCGCAGATCCGTTCTCAGCTCATCGCGTTCAAGGAAATCCTGGATCCGGTCGAGCCTTTGATGGATTGCTGTCGGATCAGTCAGCGGACGCGCCAGATGCTCGCCCAATAGTCTTGCGCCTGCCGCTGTTCTGGTTCGATCAATCGTCGAAAGTAACGTGCCTTTTCGGCTTCCTGACTGGGCTCGTTCAAGTTCCAGCGCGTGACGCGTCGTTTCATCGATCACAAGATGCGCGCTGCCGGTTTCTCGGCGTGGAAAATCAAGCTCGGGCTGTATACCTGCCTGAGTGAGCTGGATGTAACTGAGGAGAAGGCCAATCGCCGACACTTCACCTTGAGAAAACTCGCCCAGTCCATCAGCAGATGAGAGCCCGAACGCTGACATCAGAGCCTCGCGACCACCCTTATGACTTGCCTGACGGGTCTGATGGGGGGTCAGAATAACATCAAGCGCCTGCAAATTGCCGCGCAGGTCGGTGTCTTCCAGATCGGCATCGAGCAGGACCAGTTCTCGCGGCCCATAGCCAGAAAGCGTAGACGGTGCGGCCTCCAGCGGAACGGTCTGAACGACGAAACGCCCCGTGGAAATGTCGGCGAGCGCGAGACCCGCTATGCCGTCTGCGCGCAGGGCCACAAGGCTGGCGAGATAATTGCTCGCCCGCGCTTCGAGCAGCGTATCTTCGGTCAGTGTGCCGGGTGTTACAATACGGACAATATCGCGATTGACCACCGCTTTGGAGCCGCGTTTTTTCGCGTCTTCGGGCGTTTCAGTCTGCTCACAAATGGCGACCGAAAAGCCCGAGCGGATCAATCTGGCGAGGTAAGGTTCTGCTGAATGATGGGGCACCCCGGCCATCGGGATCGGATCGCCTTTATGCGCGCCACGTTTGGTCAGCGTGATATCAAGTTCTCGCGCGGCAATCTCGGCATCCTCGAAAAACAGCTCATAAAAGTCGCCCATCCGGAAGAACAAAAGCGTGTTCGGATTTCGGGACTTTATTTCAAGGTATTGCGCCATAAAGGGCGTGACATTTGCAGACATGGCTTCAGCTTACCGGGGGAGAATAGTCATCATTCGATAAAAACATGGCGCGCGAGAGTTCATTTCCCTTGATTACTGTTGTTCGGGGTGCTGTGGAGCATTAACCTATGCCCGTTCTTGTGCGCGATGAGGAAACGCCTGTCTATGAGTAACCAACGACCATCCTTTACGGATGAAGAAGCACTTGCCTTTCACAAATACCCGACACCAGGCAAGCTCTCGGTGATCGCGACCAAGCCTATGGCAACTCAACGCGATTTGTCACTGGCTTATTCTCCCGGGGTGGCGGTTCCCGTAAAGGCCATCGCCGAAGACGAAGATCTTGCTTACGACTACACCTCCAAAGGCAATATGGTTGCTGTAATATCGAATGGCACGGCCATTCTGGGATTGGGCGACCTCGGCCCCATGGCGTCAAAACCCGTCATGGAAGGGAAGTCGGTTCTGTTCAAACGATTTGCCGATGTCGACTCCATTGACGTGGAAGTCACCACCAAGGAAATCGAAGAATTCATCACGACGGTCCGGAATATCGGCCCGACATTTGGCGGCATCAATCTGGAGGATATCAAATCCCCCGAATGCTTTATCATTGAAAGCCGTTTGCGCGACGAACTCGATATTCCTGTCTTCCATGACGATCAGCACGGCACCGCTATTATTGCGGCTGCGGGCATCATCAATGCCTGTAAGATCACTGGCCGAAAACTCGAAGACCTTAAAGTCGCCGTGTCTGGCGCGGGTGCTGCGGGCCTCTCTTGTGCGGGACTCATCGCGCATCTCGGCGTGAAGCGTGAAAACATTCTGATGTGCGACCGAAGCGGCGTCATCTATGAGGGCCGGTCCGAGGGCATGGACCAGTTCAAGTCTGCATTCGCTGTCAAGACTGACAAACGCTCCCTGGCTGACGCCATGCACGGCGCGGATTGCTTCCTGGGTCTTTCAGTGAAGGGCGCAGTCACCAAAGAAATGATCGCCAGCATGAATGCCAATCCGATCGTTTTTGCCATGGCCAATCCGGATCCGGAAATCCTGCCAGAGGAAATCAAGGAAGTACGCGGTGATGCTATCATCGCCACCGGCCGATCGGATTATCCGAACCAGGTGAATAATGTTCTCGGCTTCCCATACATCTTCCGCGGCGCGCTTGATGTTCGCGCGCGTACCATCAATGAGGAGATGAAGGTCGCGGCCGCAAAAGCACTTGCTGAACTCGCTCAGGAAGACGTGCCGGATGAAGTTGCCGCTGCTTATCATGGTGCACGCCCGAGTTTTGGACCGGATTACATAATTCCGGTGCCGTTTGACCCGCGTCTGATCTCTTATGTACCGCCCTTTATTGCGCAAGCTGCAATGGATACCGGCGTTGCACGGAAAAATATTTCCGACATGGAATCCTATAAGCATTCGCTGGAACAGCGCCTTGATCCATCGGCAAGCTTCCTTCAGCGCATTCAGGGCGCCGTTCGTCAGGAAGAGCCAAAGCGGATTGTCTTCGCGGAAGGTGAGGAGCCCGCTGTTATTCGTGCGGCGTTCTCGTTTGAAAATCAGGAGCTGGGTAAAGCCATTCTGATTGGTCGCGAAGAGCGTGTAAAACGCACGATGAAACAAGTCGGTGTCCCGGAAGATGCGATTGAGATCATCAATGCGGCTGTTTCCGACCGAAACCCGGATTATTTCGACTATCTCTATGAGCGGCTGAAGCGCAAAGGCTATCTCCAGCGCGATGTTCAGCGTCTCATCAACAATGACCGGAACGTTTTTGGCTCCTGTATGGTGGCGCTGGGCGATGCCGACGGCATGGTGACGGGTGTCACCCGAAGCTATGAATCTGCACTGTCTGATGTCCGCCTGGTGATCGACAAGGTCGAACACGAGCCCGTCATGGGGATGTCGGTCGTCATCAGCAAGGGCCAGACGCTCTTCATTGCCGACACCAACATCACCGAGCTGCCTGATGCGAAACAATTGGCGGACATTGCCATTGAGGCCGCCCATGTGGCGCGTCGTCTCGGCGCGACGCCGCGTGTCGCCTTCCTGTCTTACTCGACCTTTGGCAGCCCTCCGGGAGAACGCGCCGCGAAGGTTCGCGAAGCGGTTTCCATGCTCGACGCGCGCGACGATATCGACTTCGAATATGAGGGCGAAATGCAGGCTGGCGTGGCTCTGAACCCGCTCGCCAAGCGTGCTTATCCGTTTATGCGCCTCACTGGCCCGGCGAATGTGCTGGTTATGCCGGCCATTCACTCTGCCAGTATTGCCACCTCTCTGCTCGGCAGTATTGGCGGCGCGACTGTGCTGGGCCCAATGTTGATGGGATTGAAGGAGAGCATTCAGATTTGTTCGCTTGGGTCCACAGTGTCAGACATTGTGAACTTGGCGACCATCGCTGCCTATGACGTCAATGAGCCTGATGCGCATGAGGCGGTTCGCGGCTAAGCCGGATCGACCTCACGCACCTCTTCTGAAACCGGCTTGCCCTGACGGGCTTGCCGGATCCATTCCAGGACGGCAAGCGCAACCGGTATCAGGCCGATCCAGAATGTCACAACAAAGACGGTGTAAAAGCCGTTTGTTTCGATCAATTCTCCAAGTGGTGCACGGCCAAGAGAGCCTATCAACATGGTCAGCGATGCGAGCAGCGCATACTGCACAGCGGCATATTTCGGGTTCACAATCGAGGTGAGATAGGCAACGGAGGCCACACTGGCAAAGCCGACGGCGAGATTCTCACCGGCAATCGCGCCCATCAGATTGGTCAGCCCCTGACTGTTTTCCAGACCAAAGATTGGCGGAATCCGTTCCAGGACGAGGTCCAGACGCGTGAATTCCAGAAATGCCGTCATGCCAGACCCGCCAGCCGTTCGGACAACTTCGCCACTTTCTGCCAGGAAACGGCCCGCGGCGAGATCTGCGAAAAGCAGGTTGGTTGCGGCGGCGATCAGAGCGCCAAGTACCAGACACGGCATCCGGCCCAGCCAGATCAGCGCAACCGCGCCAAGTCCGGAGCCTGCAATCGTCATAATCACCCCGAAGGTTTTAGACGCGAGCGCGATTTCATCATTCGTGCGGGTGAGTGCGCCGAAATTTTCGCCAAGATAAAACGGATAAGCAAAAGCGCCCCAGACAAGGTCCGCAAACCGATAGGTGAGGACCAGACACAGCACCAGAACAAAGCCCCAACCCAGCCGGCGGGTTAAATCCATAAGCGGAACAATGATGGAAGCAAAAATGGAATCCGACGCCTTGCGAGACATGGCGGGCAGTTTTTCTCGTTGATTGACCAGCGCGGCGATAATGCAGGGAACAAGCACTGTCAGGAATACGATGACGGGCCCGTTTTCTCGAATGAAGGAAAAGCCATTCGGTCGCTGAGGAATAAGTGCGGCAAGCGCCTCGTCATCGGGCAGAACAGTGAAAGTGAAGGTGCGAAGCATGAATTCCAGCACCATCCAGATGCCGATAGCCCAGGCTACAGACACGGCAATCACCGCAATATTCCGATAGATCAGGGTCAGTCCGGACTGTTCTGCGAGTTCGCGAACGCTTGCTTCAATCCGCTTGGGCGGGATGGGTGCCAGAAAAGTGCCGATCGTTGCGATCAGCATGCCGGCCGCCAGAATCATATAGGTGTAATTCCAGCCAATCCGGGCTGCGAGAACCAGCGCCAACGCGCCGGTCAACAAGCCGGCCAGACGATAGCCGAACTGGTAGAGCGCCGACATAAGGTCCAGATCCTCATCGGATTCGGCGACTTCAATTCTCCAGGCATCGAGGACAATATCATGCGTGGCAGACGCCATGGCGATCACCAGCGCAGCACATGCGACTAGCGCGATATTCTGAGCAGGATTGGTCAGAGCCAGAATGAATAATAACGCGCCGATCAGAAGCTGGAAAATCAGTAGCCAGGATCTGCGTGACCCGAGCTTTGATGGAAACACTTCAGTCGGTTTCTGGAATGCGGGCGACCAGATGAATTTGAAACTGTAGGCGAGAATAATAAAGGACAGAACGCCAATCTGGCTTGGAACCACGCCGACTTCGGTGAGCCAGGCGTTCAACGAGCCGATGACCGCGCCATAGGGAATTCCGGCCGCAAATGACAGGAACAACATGGCCAGCATCCGGCGATCATTCAACGCCTTCATGGCTCGGATAAAACGGGGGGCCTGCTTTTCGTCCTGTTCAACAGCGTCAGTCATTGCTCAGCTTTCTGCTTGTCCGTCCAGCGCTCGACAATGGAGCGCAATGTCTGCGGGTCCAGCGGCTTGGCCGCAACGGCGTTTGCGCCGGCGGTTTTCGCTGCCTTTTCGACATCTGGATTGATTTCGGCAGAAATCGCAATGATTGGAATGTTATTTTTTGGTGGGGCGAGTTCGCGGATCCGACGCATGGCCTCATAACCATCCATGACGGGCATGCGCAAATCCATCAAAATACACGAGAAAACAGAGGTCTCAACGGCTTCCACGGCCTCTGCGCCGGTCGCCGCACTTGCTGTGCTATACCCCGCTTTCTCGAGTGTTCTTATCGCCAGAAGTGAATTAACGGCATTATCGTCCGCCACCAGAACACGATCTCCACGAGAGCGAATGTCGACCTCGTCGGAACCTTCAGAAAAATCAGCAGCCTCGCCAAGGCGTTTGAGTTGTTCAGTGAGCGATGAGGCACGCACGGGTCGCATCAGATAGCCATGGCAGCCATTTGTACGCAAAGATGCCACATGCTCCCGGTCTTCAGGGCGGATCAGGGCGAGTACGGGTGCAGTCTGGCTCAATTCTTTGAGCAGTCGCGGAGGCAGGCTGACATCAGCCAGCCAGACATCCACATCCCCTTTTTCAGGGCCAATCGTCACCTGGTGACCGGCCTGAATGGCCATAGAGGTGAGAGACAGCATGAGCGGCGTCGAAAGACCTGCCAGGCCGATCTTCAAAGGCTGTTCCGCTGTCAAAATCTGATGAGGCGCGCTGACATCAGTCTCAAGCGGCAAACTCAGTCGAAACCGCGCGCCAATTCCGGGCGCCGAAGTGAGGGCGATATCCCCATTCATCGCCGTGATGAGACGTTTGACGATAGTGAGACCCAATCCGACCCCGCCATCAATCCCCCTGTGACGGGCCTCTGCCTGCTCAAAGGCCGAGAATAACCTTGATTGCGCCTCGTCAGACAGACCCGGCCCGGAATCGATGATATCAATCCTGAGGGAATGTCCGTCCCGATTGACAGACAGATCAACCAGTACGCCGCCGGTTTCGGTGAACTTGATCGCATTGCCGATCAGATTGAACAGGATCTGTCTCAGCCGACCATCATCCAGAACCGTTCGGGACGGAAAGTCGGTGGCCATTCGCACACACACGTCCAGGCCTTTGGCGTGGGCGCGCGGGCTGAGAAGTTCCACAACTTCCTGGGCAAGCTGGCGAACATCTGTTTCAGAGTTTTCCAGTTCAATGCCGGTCGCATCCATGCGCGCATAATCGAGAACATTGTTCAGAAGGTCGAGCAGCCGCGCCCCGGATTGCCGGATCGCTGAAACATAATCGGATTGCGCCGGGGTGAGTTCGGTTTCCGCCAATAAAGAGGCCATGCCCAGAATTCCGTTGAGCGGGGTCCGGATTTCATGGCTGACCGTCGCCAGAAACCGATCTTCTACCGCATCTACCTTCGGCTTGTTCATTCGCCTCACCCAAACTCGTCAATGCGATACCGTCTCACAGGCACATTAAGAAAATCATGACTGCGCCATCATTTGCGGCGCAAAACTCGGATCTCTCCAACGATAGGTGAGCGCTTCCGCCAGATGGCGTCGCAGTACAATGTCTGCCTCGTCGAGATCAGCGATCGTGCGGGCCAGTTTCAGAACGCGGTGATAGGCGCGGGCTGACAAAGAGAATTGTTCGGCGGCCTGGAGGAGCAGTTTCTGGCCATCGGGCTCAGTTTTGCAAACGTCTTCCAGATGGCGGGTTTCGAGGTCGACATTCAGCGGTCGCCCATCATGGTCAAGATCAGCAAAACGACGCGCCTGGATCTGTCTCGCCCGAGCCACGCGCGCGGCCACCTCTTTGGAGCCTTCCGCTGGCGTGGGAAGCGAGAGGTCCGCAACGGTGACCGGCGGTACATCACAAAAGAGATCCACGCGATCGAGAAAGGGACCTGACAATCGGCCTTGATAGTCCTGCAGGCATTTTGGCTTTTTCCGGCAATTTCCTTCGGCAGGACCACCACCGCAGCGACAGGGGTTCATGGCGGCGATCATCTGAAACCGGGCCGGATAGCGCACATGGCGATTGGCCCGCGATATGACAGCTTCTCCCGATTCCAACGGCTGGCGCAGTGCCTCCAGAACCTGCGAGTTAAATTCGGGCAATTCGTCGAGGAACAATACCCCATGATGGGCCAGCGAGACTTCACCCGGCCTTGCCTTCACACCGCCGCCCACCAATGCGGCCATAGAGGCGGAATGATGTGGCGCGCGATAGGGGCGGCGCCGCGATAATTCTCCGCGCTCCAGCATTCCGGCAATGGATTGTATCTGGCTGACTTCCAGTAATTCTTCGGGAGAAAGGTCCGGCAATATACCCGCCATACGCGTCGCCATCATGGATTTGCCCGAACCGGGCGGACCGCAAAAGACGAGGTTATGACCGCCTGCCGCAGCAATCTCCAGCGCACGCTTGGCGCCATCTTGCCCCTTCACGTCTTTCAGGTCCGGCAGAGGCGGCGCAGCCTTCATCGCGCCTGCTTCCGGGGGCGAAATCACCGCGCGTCCGGCCGTATGATTGATAAAGGCCATCAAACTCTGAATGGCGAGCACCGACCCACCTGCCCAGGCCGCTTCAGACCCGGAGCTTTCCGGACAGACTAAAGTCAGGTCGAGCGCCTCTGCTGCGATGGCGGCGGGCAGCGCGCCAAAGGTCGGTTGCAAATGACTATCCAGCGACAATTCCCCAATGGCGGCCATGCCCTCCAGCGCATCGGCCGGGATTGCGCCAATGTCTACCAAAAGCGCCAGCGCAATCGCCAGATCATAATGGCTGCCTTCCTTGGGAAGGTCTGCCGGTGCCAGATTGACAATAATCCGCTTGGGTGGAAGTGCGAGCCCGATAGCCGAGAAGGCGGCGCGCACACGCTCGCGACTTTCGGCGACCGTCTTGTCGGGGAGGCCAACAATGATAAATTGAGGGTGACCACCCAGCAATTGTACTTCGACATCGACCGGACGCGCCTCAATTCCGTCGAATGCAAAAGTTGTCGTCCGGCTGACCATTATATTCTCCCACACCTCTACCAAAAGGTGTAGTTTCGAATCCGGAACAAATCAAGAACTTTTTTAGTGTCCAGAGTCGCCTGCCAGCCGACGATCCACGGCGTCCCAGAAAAGTTGTGCAGCATCGACACCCGAAAAGCGCTTCATCTCTTGGACGCCGGTCGGTGAGGTCACGTTGATTTCAGTGAGTTTGTCACCAATGATATCAATCCCAACCAGAACAAGGCCGCGCTTTTTGAGTTCAGGTCCGATCCGCGCACAAATGGCGAGGTCCGACTCCGTCAGATCAACCGGTTCTGCTGTCCCGCCGACATGAAGGTTTGACCGCGCTTCACCCGCTTTTGGTACGCGATTTATTGCGCCAACCGCCTCGCCATCGATCAGAATGACGCGCTTATCGCCTTTTGACACATCTGGAAGGAAGGCTTGCGCAATAAAGGGTTCACGCGACCGCTCCATGAAGATTTCAATAAGGGATGCGAAATTGGAATCGCTCTGAGACATTTTGAAAACGCCCGCACCGCCATTTCCGTAAAGCGGCTTCAGAATGATATCCTTATGCCGGTCACGAAAGGCTTGAATCTCATTCAGGTCACGAGAGATGAGCGTTTCCGGAAGAAGGCCGGGAAAAATGATCGGAAAGAGTTTTTCAGGTGAGCTTCGAACCCATTCCGGGTCGTTCAGGACCAGCGTTTTGCCTTTCAACAGCTCCAGCAAATGAGCCGCGGTGATGTAGGCCATGTCAAAGGGCGGGTCCTGACGCATCAGCACCACATCCACATCCTCCTGCAGGTCGAGCCGGACCTCTGGCTGGAAAACGCCGGGCGCGTCTTTCACGCGTTGCACGGTGACAGGCCGCGCCTTCGCAAACAGCTTTCCGTCCAGACAGGAGAGGTCCCCCGGGCCATAGACCCAGAGAGAATGGCCGCGGGCCTGCGCGGCTTCGGCCATGGCAAAAGTCGTATCGGCGTTGATATCAACCGATTCAAGGGGGTCCATCTGAATGGCAACGCGAAGGCTCATGGCAGGGTCCTTTAATGATCAGACCCTGAGTTAGGATGAGATGAGCGCTCTCGCCAGTCTAAAGTGAGATTAGGAGAGGTATCAGATGGCCGGTTCGATCAAAACCGGGCTTTCTGAAAGCGATCAAGTCTCTACTCGTTTGTCGGTGGCGCATAAGGGTTATAGCCCCCGCCGGTTTGAGGCGCCTGCTGCTGGGGTTGCGGCTGATAGGGTGGTTGCGACGCTGCAGTCTGCCGTGCCCTCGTCCGGCTTTCTGGCAGTTGGATATAGGTGACCACTTCCTTCACGCCGCGGACTTTCGAAGCGTGCTCAGCGATTTTTTGCAATTCCCGCTGCGAGCGCGCAAGGCCCATCAGATAAACCGTACCGTCATAGGTTTCGATATTCACATTGACGGATTTGACCTCGCTATCGCCAAACAAACGAGACCGGACGCGGCCTGTAATCCATTCATCATTGAGATTCTGAACGACGCCGCCTTTTTCGCGGACCTGAATTTCGTTTTTGACATCCTGCAAAAGGCCAACGCCCCAGGCGATGCGTTCGGCCTCATGCCGGTCCGCCATGGTTGGCACGCGGCCAGACAACAGCGCCATGCGGCCTGCGACTTCCACGTCAACTTCGTTGAAGGCTGATGGACTGGCTGTCATGAGCCGGGCCTTTAGCTCATTCGAGGCGGCGGCATCATCGAGGCTTTCGCCGAAGCTCTTATCCTGAATTGCGGCCACACCGACCGCGCCAGCAGCGCCGACGGCAGCAGTGACACAGCCTGAAAGGGGAATGAGGCTTCCGACCAGGAGCAGGGCAGACATACGCATGGGAATCTCTCGCGGTTTTTTACAGAACTTAGTCTGACTCTCTTAACCATGAGTTAGAGGATTCTCGGGTCGCCACGCGTCGAGATTGTGGCAAAAGCGAAAACCCGGTGCCACCAGAAACAAATCAAACCGCCGATCCGCAGAATAAAGCCGATCACCTTTCTTCGAGAGCCAGATTTCAGCCGCCCGACCAATCCGTTGCCAGGCCATTGCGGGAACGGCCCATTCCCCTTCGATCAGAGTTTTACGCCGTTTCACTTCGACGATGACCACCGTCTGATGTTTGAGGCAAACCAGATCCAGTTCGCCAAGGGGCGTCTTCTGACGGGTCGCGATGACGCGATATCCTTTGAGTGTGAGAACCGTTAAGGCGATCCATTCGGCGAGCCGACCCGACCGTTCGGCCTTTTGTCTGGCCGGATCAATCATCCCGATCACGCGCCTGAAGTGCGACGGCTCGCGCATAAAGTTCGCGTTTGGGCAGTTTGAACTCGCGCGCGGCCTCACTCGCTGCGCCTTTCGCGCCCAGAGATGCGAGACGGTCGGTGATATAGTGATCAATATCAGCCTCGCTCGCCGGAGCACCTTCCTCGCCGGTAAGCGAGATCATCAGAACAATTTCGCCCTTGGGCGGTCCGTTTTCTTCGAGGCGCTCCACAGCCGCGCTTGCGGACTGCCGGATAATTTCCTCAAACTTCTTCGTCAGTTCGCGGCCAACAGCGATCTCAGTAGCTGCGCCAAAAACCGTCACAATGTCTTCCAGGGCGGCGAGCAGTCTCGGCCCTGTTTCGTAGAAGACGAGGGTAAGTTTCTGTCCGGCGAATGATTTGAGTTTCTCCTGACGCTGTCCTGATTTCGGCGGCAGAAAGCCGCAGAAGGTAAACATGTCGGTTGGCAGGCCCGCTGCAGAGAGTGCGGTAATCGCGGCCGACGGACCGGGGATCGGGATCACTGTTCCGCCCGCCTCGCCAATATCCCGGACGAGCTTATAGCCCGGATCGGAAATCAGAGGCGTTCCGGCGTCCGACACAAGCGCAACCGCCTTGCCGTCCGCGACATATTTCATCACCAGAGGCCGCATCTGTGCCCCATTATGGTCATGGTAGGGCTTAAGTTGCGCGTCTATACCATACGCATCGAGCAGACGTTTGGTCTGCCGGGTGTCTTCTGCGAAGATGGTTTCGACGGAAGCAAGGATGTCGAGGGCGCGCAAACTTATGTCGCGGAGATTGCCAATTGGTGTTGCAACCACATACAAACCCGGTGACAGATCGACTGTGCGAAAGACTTGTGTCACGGAGCTGGCCTCGCTAGCAGCTAATGGTCCCGATATGGCTGACCAGGGAGTGAGTTAGGATGAAATTCGGTTCAGTTTTAAAGCGGATTCACGCGGTGCCAAGTCTGATCCTTGTCGGATTGCTTGTTTCTGGCTGTGCGACAGCTCCGGTCAGCCCGCCCGCACCGATCACCACAGGCCAGCCAAGACCCGATCCGACACCGACGCCGGAACCTATGCCGGACATTGAAGAGCCGATCATCGAAGAGCCGGACGAGCCCGAAGAGGTCGATCTGTCTCAGTATTATCTCACACCTGAATTCATGCAGGGCCGCGATATCAAACGCGTGGCTGTGCTTCTGCCCTTCTCACACCGCAGTTCAGCCGTGCGCGCAGAGGCAAATGGCCTGCTCGCTGCTGTCGAAATGGCGCTGTTTGATCATGGCACCCAGGACATACTTCTCCTGCCAAAAGATACCGCGGGCGAAGCGCGCGTTGCGGCGTCAGCCACCCAGGAAGCTATTCTGCAGGGCGCTGATGTGATCATCGGCCCGCTCTTTGCGAACAATGTGACCTCTGTTGCCAATTCCGCACGTGACTCAGGCATCCCGGTTCTTGCCTTTTCAAATGACCGCAGCGCGGCAGGTGGTGGCGCTTATCTCGTCAGCTTCCCGCCTGAGGAAGAAGTCGCACGCATTGTCGATTGGGCTTCACTTCAGGGGATCAATCGGTTCGCCTTTATCGGTCCGTCCTCTGTTTATTCACGCCGCGTTGAAACTGCGCTTCGCTTTGAAGCGTCCCGTCGTGGCGGCGTTCTGATCGGGTCAGAATTCTATCGCTATAATGGACAGGACGATGAGCCGCCGGTTGATGAGGCTCAGCGTATCGCCAATCGGGTGAAGTCAGCGCTCAGCAATGGGCCGGGCAAAGTAGCGATTGTCATTCCGGACAATGGCACACCGCTCCGCGCCGTTGCGCCGCTCATTCCCTATTACGGCGCTGATCTGCGACGCCTCCAATATATTGGCACATCTGAATGGGATGACCCGGAAATCTGGCGCGAGCCGGTCATGAAGGGCGCGACCTATGCAACGCCTGACCCGCAAGCCTCGCGTTATTTCCGAAACCAGTTTGAGCGCACCTATAATCGTGAGCCTGCAGCGCTTTCGAGCCTGGGATATGATGCCACCTCTCTGGCCATTTCCTTCCTCGACGATGGCATGGTCACCGATGAGGAATTGGGCGAACTTGATGGCTTTCGCGGCCTGAATGGCCTGTTCCGGTTCCGCTCAGACGGTACAGTCGAACGCGGTCTGGCCGTGATGGAAATCCAGCCTTCTGGTCCAAAATTGATTGAAGAAGCGCCAACCAGCTTCTCACTCGGCGGTAGCTAATCAGGGGCTGAGGCGGGCTGAAATATAGTCCGCCATCAACCAGCCTTCGCGCGTCAGACGAAGCCGATCATTCCGGCAAATAAGCCAGTTCTGAGTTTCAAACAGAGCGATTTGTTCACCATCCAGCGGCGTTCCATAAGCAGTTTCCAGTTCGGGCTGAGAGACACCTCGTGTGGAACGAAGTCCCATGATCAGCTTCTCATCCGCTGCTTCCTGTCGACTTAAACTGATCTGCTCTGACCATCCGAGGCCTGTCTCTTCCACGGCGGCGATATAGTCCGTCACGCGCCGATGAGCTAGGGTGGTGGTCCGCTGGCCGTCCAGGTTGATCTTGCCTTCCGCGCCCGGTCCGATGCCCAGCCAGTCACCACTGGTCCAATAGGTCAGATTATGGCGTGACTGATAATGCTCATGGCCGGCATGATTAGAGACCTCATAGGCTGGCAATCCAAAACCCGCACATAGATCGAGTGTCGAAAGATAGAGATCCGCCTGCGCGTCATCATCCATTGGGATGAATTGCGCGCGCTCAACCTGTTTGGCAAAGGCGGTCTTTTCCTTGATCGTCAGTTCATACAGCGACAAATGCGGTACGCCGAGCTCCAACACGCGCGCAAGCTCTTCATGCCAGTGTTCAGAAGATTGACCGGGCCGGGCGTAGATCAAATCGATAGAGACATTGGAGAATTGCTGAAGTGCTAGCTTTGTTGCGAGGCGGCCTTGTTCCGCCGTGTGCTGTCGGCCCAGAAATTTCAGCGCGGCGTCATCCAGTGACTGAAGCCCAAGCGAGAGTCGATTAATCCCAGCATTCCTCCAGGCCTTCAGCCGGTCACGCGTGACATCTTCTGGATTGACTTCCAGTGTGATTTCCATGCGGTCGTCGCTAGGCCAGAGAGACGCACACACATCGATCAGCTCGGCGATAAAGCGCGGCTCGCACAGCGACGGCGTTCCGCCGCCGAAGTAAATACTCGTGAGCGTTTTCTGCGGCACGCGGCGATAATGCCCACGTATATCGTTGAGAATGGCTGCCTGAAGCGCTGAATTATCCCGATCTTTCGCTGCATAGACATTGAAATCGCAATAGGGGCAGATCCGCGCGCAATACGGCCAGTGTATATAAATGCCAAACAGCGTGTCAGGCAGGCTGGTCATCAATTGGCGACGGCCTCCAGCCAGGCGGTCAGTTTTTTGAAGGCGTCCGCCCGATGGCTCATGGCGTGCTTTCTATCCGGATCCATCTCGCCAAACGTAATTGTTTCGCCCGTCGCAACAAAGATCGGGTCATAACCAAAGCCGCGATCGCCACGCGGCGGAAACTCAAGATGTCCGGCTATTTCGCCTTCAAAGGCCTCCGAATGACCATCCGGCCAGCAAATGGCGAGGACACATATGAAGCGGGCTGAATAATCTGTTGTGCCTTTGGCGTCGAGTTCTGCTCTCACCTTTTCCATAGCGAGGCCAAAATCTCTGGGCTCACCAGCCCATCGCGCTGAATAAATACCAGGTGCGCCATCAAGCGCGGTGACCGCCAACCCTGAATCATCTGACAGTGCTGGCTTGCCTGTCGCCTCTGCGGCGGCCTTTGCCTTCAGGATCGCATTACCAACAAAGGTTTTTTCCGTCTCTTCCGGTTCGGGCAGATCGAGATCTATGGCAGACACCACTTTGAAACCCAGCGGCTCGAATAAAGCCTTCAATTCTTTGACTTTTCCGGAATTGTGAGTGGCTGCGATCAATTCACCAGCAGATAACGTACGCATCAAAAATTAGTGTCCTTCAATAAAAAATTATCGAAAACCGATAAAATCGTTCTTGACGTTTATCGATAAATCCCTAGATCCTTGTGGCAAGACGAAACGGGCCATCCGGTCCCTTAAACAAGGAAAGATTACCGCTTCGGGACTTGTGTAGATAGCATAGGAAAGAGCTGACATCATGAGTAACCTTAAATCACAATTCGCTGATATCCTGATCAATCTGGTCTATATTGGTATTCCCGTGGTAGTCCTTTCGGGATTCGCGACTGCAATCACTCCTCTGAGCGTATAATATGAGGAGTTAGGCGGGGTGGCCTGCGGCTTGCATGCCACCCTCGAGCTGACTGAGTGGAGAAGAGTAATAAATGCCTGAAATCAGGGCTTTGGGAAAAGGGTCGATCGCATCAGCGCTGTATGTGCTGATGAATGTCATCATGATCCTTGGCTGGATTGTCTTTGGAATCTGCCTGGCAGTTCTGGCTATTACCTCTGTGATTGATTTGTCAGGCGGCCAGATGAAGGCTGACCTGTTTGAGGGCTATCTGTCGGTTGATACCGGCACCTATCTGATTGGTTTTGCCAATCTGTTCATTATTTTTGGCGGTTTCATCCTGATGGCCAGCCAACTGAAAAAAATTCTGAAAACACTGATCGATGGCGATCCCTTTGTTCCGGACAATGCCGGAAGGTTGACTCGCCTCGCAATGATTGTTGCTGGGATGGAAATCCTCAAGCACATCCTTGGATTTACAGTGAAAATGTTTGAAATCGCGACCACGGTGAACTTCTCGGTGAATCTCGCCAGCTGGGTTGCGGTGATCACGCTGACGGTGCTCAGTCAGGTCTTTGCCGAGGGCACGCGCTTGCGCGAAGAAGAAAAGATGACAATCTGAGACGCGTATGTCGATTCGAGTAACTCTGGACCGTGTCCTTTTAGACCGCCGCATGTCGCTGACCGAGCTCAGTGACCGTGTTGGTGTGACTCTCGCTAACTTGTCCATCCTCAAGACGGGCAAGGCAAAGGCCGTGCGGTTTTCGACCCTCGAAGCACTCTGCCGCGAACTCGATTGTCAGCCTGCTGATCTCCTCGTCTATGAAGACGATGAAGAGGCCGCCAATCAGGAAGCCGCAGAATAGCGGGTCCACCACCCCCGATCGCCGTACTTGATGCTTGCGTGCTCGCCGGGACGATCCGGCGAATCGTGCTGACATCAATTGCTCAGACAGGCGCATTCACGCCGATATTTTCCCCAAAAATTCTGGAAGAGACGCACCGGGCCATTCCAAGGACCTATAAGAACTCAGCTTTCAGCGAGGCGGAGAAAACTCAGCGTGCAGATCGCGCGGTTTCGGAGCTGTGCTCGGCATTTCCCGATGCTCTGGTGACGCCTGAAAACACTGCGATGGGGATCGAGCTCCCGGACCAGGACGACGTGCATGTTGTTCAAACCGCTGTTAAGGCCCGAGCTGGTTTCATCGTCACCGAGAATTTGAGGGATTTTCCTCCAAAGATGCTTGCGGCTTTTGAAATTTGCCCGATCAACACGGATCACTTTGCTGAGCTTTCTTTGAGTGCAGTCGACCATAAATATAAGTCGACCTTAAGGGCCAGATTAACCCAGGAATTCGAGTGCGAGTTCGCTGATCAAGCCGATATGATCGAACGGCTCCGTAAAGTTGGCCTTAAAAAGCTTGCGGACTTACTGATGTGATTTTATCGTGACCCCGCACATGTTTCTGTTTTAAATGGCAAAATCGATTTCAGATTGGGGGCGTCTTGAAGTTTTCTTCCGTAATTATCCTCGCAGTCGCACTAGGTTCGATCAGTCTTGCGGCTCAAGCCGACGACCGACCCTATACTGAAAAAGAGCTCACAGCGTGTGTGGTACTCAGAGAAGCCAATGAGCTGTTGATTCAAGAACGCGACAGAATCGATGATTGGATCGATAGAAATAGAGGCAGCTCATCGAGCAATGCCGTAATCGACCGGTTTAACGTGCAAGTGGGTCGACAAAATGCGCTCAATGACATGGTCGGCGTGTTTGATGACCACTATAATCGCAACTGCCTCGGCAGCCTGAATTACTTAATGTATGAGAAGGTTTGCAAAACGACAACGAGCCGCATGAATGGCTTCATCCGCAATGGCAAAGGCTGCGATAAATGGCGGAGGAACTTTGGTGAATAACACGACTTTCCGTAACGGCTTGGACAGCTGGTTTTTCTGATTGACCAAATGGGAACGCTATTCACCACACGGCGTTCAGCCTGCATGCAGAAATTCTTTGGTTTCTTGGTCGTTGCGCTCATCCTTTCCGCCTGTGGCGGCAAAGACGAGGTGGGTGAGTTCAAGAATGACTGGCTGGGTAATGAGATCAAGATTCGCCAGCTGACCGACCGTAAGGTTGAGGGCGTGGTCTGCCATCTCGCTTATTTTGATCGCGGCGTCTGGGACCGGATCGGCAAGGGAAACTGGTTCGAAAATCCATCAAACTCATCCATCTCCTGTCTTCAGTCTGGTCCGATCACCGTCGGCAATATCGATCTGGATAAATCTGGCGAAGAAGTGTTCGATCAGTCGCAAAGCCTTGTCTTCAAACAGCTCGCTGTCCGCCGCATCTATGATGAAAACACAGACAGTCTGATGTATGTGAGCTTCACCCGAAAGCCTGTGGATGGTTCAGCGAAGATGAGCCTGTCGACCGTTCCGCTTTACGGCGCCGACGTGACATGGACGCGCGGAAAGCCTGGCAGTACAGACTGAGACTGACAAATGCTTATTGCCCCCGGTCAATTGGTGAATTAGGGGAGGCCAATGGAAGATCTCGTTATATTCACCACTGGCGGCACGCTGGACAAAGACCATGACACCTTCACGGAAAGTCTGGTTCTTGGCGCGGAAACCGTGACCAATGTCCCTGAACTTTTACGGATCGGGAAGTCGCACTTTGCCCGGGTTCAGCCTATTATGAGCCTTGATAGCCTCGACATGGTGGACTGCCATCGCGAGCAGATTCTGCTGGCTGTGCAGTCTGCGAAGGAGCGCTGCATTGTGGTCACCCATGGCACCGGCACGATGGAGAAAACGGCCCAACATCTCGATGGAAAAACCGGCGACAAAACTGTTGTGCTGACGGGTGCCCTGCGCCCGTTTGCGCTCGGAAAATCCGACGCCGGCTTTAATGTGGGCGGTGCCATCATTGCCGCGCAAACGCTGTCGCCGGGTGTTTATGCGGTGATGAATGGTCGCGTTTTTGAAGCCGACAACGTCCATAAGGACCTGAAATCCGGCCGGTTCGACCTCTAGCTCATGACCTAATCCAGATCTGACAGATCCATAACTCCGGCCCCTACCAGAATATCGAGCGCTGGCTGCATCAGCTCCGCATAGGACTTCCAACGGCCAATGGACGAGGTGTAAATGGGCTTTCGAACTTCAGTCAGGCTGGCTGTGGCGACCGGAGCGGCATTGAGGTGAAAGTCGAGGCAGGATTGCTCGAACTCCAGCCCCGCAAAATCGAGAAGGCTTCGGGTCGTCGCCTCGGTGTTTTGCGCCAGATCCTCATAATCCACCACTCTGAAGCGCGTTTCGGGAAGCTTGTTGACGAAGGTGTCGATCAGTTTGTGAAAGCGGGCGACATATCGTGCTGTCCAGTCCAGTGAAAGCGCATAGTGGTAATGCCCGATGGCGAATTCAAAAAACTGGCGATACACGCTCAGCACGCTGTCAGCCGGGTGACGGCGCAGGCAGATTACGCGCGAATTCGGCAAGGCGGAAAGCATGGCCGGGGCCAGAAGCTTTCCAATAGGCAGCTTGTCAGTGAAAACGCCAGAGGTGCCGACAATCGCCGAAACATGCTTCAGATAGCGCTCGCCCACCCGAACCAGATCGGTTTCGGCTGCGCCAGAAATCAGTCGAGAGTCCACATCATGCGGGCTGGTTGCTTCAACGCGCTCCGCCAGACAGAAAGGAAACTCCGGCCGCTCGCCGGCGGATTCAACTGCGGAATGGCTGCTCAGGATCCTGTCGGTGAGTGTTGTTCCGGTTCTTGGCATGCCGACGATGAATACCGGGCCGGGTCCATCGGTTTCAGCCCGAATGTTCAGCGTTTCGCAAAGCGCTTCGGCGGCCGTGAAGCTGTCCAGAATGGCGTCAATGCGGTCTTCAGCGATAGATCTGGCAGGGGCTTTCGCCCGTTCCAGCCAGGCCATGGCCTCATATTTATTGCCCTGTCGTTCATGAATACGGGCAATGCCATGGGCCAGCTGGCGTGCACCTTCAGCATCCTCGTCGCGATTTGCGGACCAAAGGGTTTCGAGGGTTTCAGTCTCGTCAGAATGCGTGTCCGCGCCCGTTAAGGCGAGCTGCGCATGCGAGGGAAGAAAGTCAGGATTGAGTTTGACCGATGTTTGATAGGCCATGTCAGCATGACTGGCTTCGCCCAGCGATAAAAGCGAGGTGCCATAATTGAACCAGAGCGCGGCATCGTCAGGATCGGCTTCGGTTGCCTTTCTATTTAGCGCACAGGCCTCCTCATGGCGGTCCATTAGGCTCATCACTGATCCCATCACCCCGAGCGACTGGGCATCGGATGTTGAAATCTCACCAGCAGCCCGGATCCGATCCAGCGCGGCTCCCGGCTCATTCAGTTTGAGAAAGGACAGCGCAGCATAGGCGTGCGGGGCGGCTTCAGGGTGCCCCGTCTGTATGGACTTTCGGAAACACTGAAGGGCGCGCTTATGTTGGTTCTGCAATTGCGCCAGCCGTCCCAATAGATAGAGCGCATCCCTGTGATCACCCGGCTGATTAAGGGTGGATTGGCAGAGGTCGAGCGCGTCCTGGAACTGTCCCGATGCAAACAAATCACGTGCGGTCTGAAGGGGCTGAAAAGAATTGCCCGTAATTTTTTCAAGAATAACTGAAATACTCCGAATAATACATCCGGAGTATCAGAATTACAGGTCGGGTCATCAATAGAAAATGACGGTCAACTCAATTAAGTGAACCAGATTAAATTCTAGTAACTGTTTACGTTCCCAAAGCTTATTTCTGCGCTTCAAACAATTCAGAGCAGCCCTTGGTGGCCAATGCCATCAATTGCGAGAACTCATTCGGCGTGAAGCTGCGCTCTTCCCCGGTGCCCTGAATTTCAATGATATTTCCATCAGATGTCATGACAAAGTTCGCGTCGACTTCGCCAGCAGAATCTTCCGGATAGTCGAGATCGAGCACCGGAACGTCCTTATAGACACCGCATGAAATCGCTGCAGCCTGGGCTGTAAGCGGAAATTCTGAAATCACGCCCTCTTTCACGAGATATTTGCAGGCCAGTGCCAGCGCGACATAGCCGCCTGTAATGCTGGCGGTACGCGTCCCGCCATCGGCCTGGATAACATCACAGTCGATAGTGATCTGGTTCTCGCCAAGCTTTTTCAGATCCGTAATGGCCCGGAGCGAGCGGCCAATCAGGCGCTGAATTTCCTGTGTCCGTCCTGATTGCTTGCCAGAGGCGGCTTCCCGGCGACCGCGCGTGTGGGTTGCGCGCGGCAGCATCCCATACTCACCGGTCACCCAGCCTTCGCCCTTCCCTTTCATCCAACCGGGAACTTTGCTCTCCCAGCTTGCCGTGCACAGCACATGCGTATTCCCGAATTTTGCGAGGCATGACCCTTCCGCATAGGCGTTTACGCCGGTCTCGAGGCTGATGGTTCGAAGCTGGTCGGCTTGCCGTCCTGATGGGCGCATGGTCAAAATCTCCGTATGTAAATGTGGCTGGTCTACTCACAGCCTGGGAATTCGTCCATCATACATGTCGTTGAGACTTGTAATTTTATTCGGTCATCGCACATGATCGACCGGCAGAGATGATTGTTTTTCGGACCTATTGCTTATGACGCCGCTTCAGGAGCTTGATCGCAGATCACGCGAAATCTTCAGGACGATCGTCGAAGCCTATCTCGAAACGGGCGAGCCGGTCGGGTCTCGCACGATTTCGCGTCGGGGTGTGGACCTCTCCCCAGCAAGCATCCGCAACGTCATGTCAGACCTCGCCGCGCTCGGCCTTCTCGATGCGCCGCATATCAGCGCCGGACGTCAACCAAGTCATATGGGCCTTCGCTTCTTTGTCGACAGTCTGCTGCAGACCGGTGAGGTGAGCGATATGGAGCGCGCCGAAATCGATTCCCGGCTCACCAATGCCGGGCGGGACATTGAAAATGTGCTTAATGAAGCCTCTGAAGTGCTGTCTGGCCTGACAGGTGGGGCGAGTCTCGTTGCCTCTCCGACGCAGGATGCGCCAATCAAACAGGTCGATTTCATCCCCATCGCAGCATCGCGCGCCCTTTGCATTCTCGTTTCAGACAGTGGTGAGGTTGAAAACCGGATTATCGATTTTGGCGATGGCATCGGGCCGTCCACCTTGATGGAGGCGACCAATTATCTGAACGCGCGCATGCGCGGGCGGCGTCTCTCTGAAGCGCGCGCGGAAATTGAGACAGAACTCTCTGACAAGCGTGCTCAGCTCGATGCCGCAGCGGCCAATCTGATCCGTCTTGGCGTGGTCGAATGGTCGGGCGAGGAGCCCGATCGTGGCCGTTCTCTGATCGTGCGGGGCCGTGCCAATCTTCTGGAAAGCGCGGGCGCGAAAGAAGACCTCGAGCGGATTGGCCGGTTGTTTGATGAACTTGAGCGCAAGAAAAGCATGCTGAGTGTGCTCGATTCCACACGGGATGCAGCCGGTGCGCGCATTTTTATCGGGTCTGAGAACCCTCTTTTCTCACTTTCGGGTTCCAGCCTGATTGTGTCTTCCTATATGAACAGCGATCGAAAAATTGTGGGCGCCCTGGGTGTGATCGGACCGACCAGTCTGAATTACGCCCGGGTCATCCCCATGGTGGACTATACAGCCAAGGTGGTCGGACAGATATTGGATGGCCGCCAGCAACGGGATTAAAGTATGAGTGACGCGAACGAAAAAGAGACATCTGAAGACAGCGTAGAGCTGAGCGAAGCCGCAGCTGAAATGGCCGAAGCTATGGAAGCCGCCGCGGATGAAGCTGAAAAACTTCAGCAGGATGGCGAAATGTCGCTGGAAGAACGCTTCCAATTGCTTGCTGCTGAAAACTCAGACCTGAAAGATCAGGTTCTGCGTGCCCATGCCGAGATGGATAATATCCGCAAGCGCGCCGAACGCCAGGTCGCTGATACGCGAGTTTATGCCGTTGAAAAGTTTGCTGGCGACCTCCTGCCTGTGTCGGACAATTTCGCCCGGGCGCTTGTTGCACTCGACGGGCCGTCTCGTGAAGCGCTGTCCGACGCGGGCAAAGCCCTTCTGGTGGGCGTTGAAGCCATCCAGAAGGAACTGCATACGGCACTGGCCCGTCACGGCGTCACAGCCATCAGTGCTGCGCCGGGCGATGCGTTCGATGCGAATGTTCATCAGGCCGTCAGCCAGATGCCGTCCGAGCATCCCCCGGGCACCGTTGCAGCCGCCTTCCAGACGGGGTGGAAAATCGGCAACCGAACCTTGCGCGCTGCTATGGTTGCAGTCAGTGCCGGGCCTGCGAGCTAACTTAGAAGGGTGCAGCGAAAAGCTGCGCCCTATCCAACTGCAGTCCATCACACACTGAAATTTCCAGCGTAATCAGAAAATAAATGGCCTGACCGAGTTTACTGGCTGACCCTGGCCGAAAAAGCCCCTAATCTGTCCAGCGGTAACCAATCCTGGTGGGGGCATCATGGCTGCAGATCTCAAAAAGCTTCGTCATCCGGTTGAGAATTCGCGCTTTTTGTTTGCGTTGATTGTCGTTATCCCGCTGGCCTTCGCCGCCATCGGATTTGCGATCTTCACCTTCGGTATTCCGATATTGGCGCTCTATCTGATGTTCGTCTTCATCCGGAATCTGATCTACGTCCAGTTTATCGGCAATGCAGTCCGGGTTGATGAACACAGCTTTCCCGAAATACATCATGCTGCGCAAGAAATCTGCGAACTGATTGGCTATAAAAAACAGATCGACATTTTCATTTATGAAGAAGGCAGCTTCAACGCCATGTTGGTGCCTTTTCTGAAGAAGAAGGCCGTTATCCTGAACTCTGAAACAGTTCACGGCGCGTCGACGACTGAAATCCGCTGGTTGATTGGCCGGTTTGTTGGATATTTGCAGGGCAAGAAGCTCCGCTTTATGTGGGCGGAAATCCTGCTCAACTCGCTTGAGAACACCTGGGTGTTCAATCTCTTCCTTTATCCCTATGAGCGCGCCGCTGTTCTGACCGGCGACCGGATTGGCGCCTATGCTGTCGATTATAATGAAGAGGCAATCGTTTCGGCGCTCAATAAGCTTATGGTCGGGCCCGATATTGCCCATCGGGTCAGTACAGACAGCCTCTACACCCAATATCAGGAGTTAAAGCGGCGTCCGTTTTTCAGCCTGCTCGCTCGCCTTTATATCCCCTTCCCACACATGATCCGGCGCGTTGCCGAGATGCATATCTTTCTGGAGCGGGCAGACTTTTCCAGACTTCCACATCCTGCGAAGTCGCGCTCAACGCCACCACCGCGCACGGAGCGTCCGCGCGCCGCATCCGGCCCTCAGGCGGCCTATACGGTTGATCCGGCGTTCCGCCGCGAAGAGCCGTTCAACCCGAAGGTCATGCCTGAACAAAAAGAAGCCGCAACGCGCGCTGCATCGGCCACCGGAAAAACCCAAGGCTTTTCTGCCCAGAATACACAGCTCGCAGAAAATGCCGGGCCGGGCGGCGTTCGATTTGTGTTCGGACTACTGATCGGTCTCGCCGTTATTCTGGCGGGTGATTATATGACGTTTGGCTTTGATGAGGCCTTTCTTCCGGGCCTCACCATGGCCTGGTGGTCAGAGTTTCAGCATCCGGAACTCCGGGAATTTTTCCTGAAAACAGCCGCCTTCGCTTTTGTCGGTATGATGGTCGCACGGCTGATTGGCGGACAGGCCGGAGTGCCTTGGCTTTTATTCTTCGGCCTGTTCGGCTGGACGCTGATCCATGGGATCCTCATCAATCCGGACTCATTCGATGGACTGGATGTGTTCATCCAAGGCATGATTGGCGGCGCAGCGCTGTTTGGCGGCTCTGCGCTTCTGGCCTCCCTCATCCCGCGAAAGTCGAACGCATAAAAGGCGGATTTGTCGCCCGCCTTTCCCGTTTCATTGCCGCTGTATTCAGCGCTGAATGAATTCCCATTGATTTCCGTCCCCATCCTTTCCAAGGACGAAGGTCGGGCGATCAATGCTGACCTCAAATCCGGCTGCCTTCATGGCGGCTGAGGAGGCTGGCGCATCTTTGGTGTTAAACACGATACGCGCCGGACCGACCGAGCTTTCGCCCTGGAGCATCTGAATGAGAGCCAGATTGGCGCCACCGTCTGCGCCAATGATCGTTTCCTTATAGCGTTCAGTATCAGCGTTTCGGACCACGCTCATACCCAAAGCGTCCGTCAGGAACTCTGTCGTGGCATCAATGTCCGACACAATCACGATGACGCCAGAGACGTAGTTCATCGGCGCAGCTGTTGTTTCGGCATCCTCAGCAAGACTGTGTGTCGACATACAGCCTGCGAGCAAGGCCGCGCCTAACATGGTTTTCATTGTCGTTTTCATCATCGTCCCGGTTTCCTCCCGCTATTGAATGTGCGTCAATAAGACGAGGCAGGGATACCACATACAAGGCAGAGCGCCAGAAGAGAGTTCAGTGAGCTGAACTTACTCATGGTTTTCGCCAAACGCTCTTGGCGGGCTTTTGAATGCAGTCCAAACTCTGCTCTGAACACTGTGTCTGAGCCGGGGAAAGCACTTGGAAATTCTGACGATTATACCGCCGATTGCGGCCATTCTGGTGGCGGTCATCTGGCGCAATGTCTACGCGGCCCTGCTCGTCGCACTGTTTCTGTCCGAAACGCTGATCGCTCAGTTCAATCCGGGGCTCGGGCTGATCGGCGTGGTTGACCGGAATGTCGAAGTCTTTGCCAGCGGCTATAATGCGAAAGTGCTCCTCTTCTGCCTTCTGATTGGCGCGCTGATCGCCTTCATGCGGGATTCAGGCGGGGTGTCGGCTATGGCGCGCATGTTGATCAGTTCCGGTGTGGCCGGCAGCAGACGAAAAGCAGAACTTGCTGTGGCCGGGACGGGCACAGTCATCTTCATTGAGACCAATGTCAGCCTGCTCTCATCCGGCGTTCTGGGGCGTCCGCTTTATGACTCCCATGGCCTGTCTCGCGAGCGCCTTGCCTATATTATTGACTCCACCTCTGCGCCGGTCAGCGTGCTGATCCTTTTGAATGGTTGGGGCGCTTATGCGCTGTCTCTTGTTGCCGATTATGGCTTCGATAAGCCGACCGATGTGGTACTGGGCTCAATCCCTTGGAATTTCTATGCCATTCTGACCCTGATCGGCGTCTATCTCACCGCTTTTACCGGCAAAGTGTTCGGGCCGCTGAAATCCGCCGACGATAAGGTCAACACCATCACTGATGCGGGCGCCGAACCGACCAAGGCAATCTATATGTGGCTGCCTGTGGTGGTTATGGTCGCTGGCGCTCTTGGCTTTATGGCCTGGACCGGGAATGGCAATATCACCGATGGTGATGGGGCCAGCTCCATCCTTTGGGCGATTGCGCTCGGCATTGTTGTGGCCGGCGCGCTCCTTCTGAAAGACAAAGTGTTCAAGCCCGGAGAGCTTCAGGACAAGGCCTTTCAGGGCATAGGCGAAATGGTGCCTATGGTGACTGTACTTCTTCTCTCTATTGCGCTCGGCGGATCGCTGAAAGCGCTTGGAACGGGCGATTTCATTGCCTCTATGGCGGCAGGCTCTTTGCCAGCCTTCACCGTGCCCGTGATCTTGTTTCTCGCAGCCGCCGTGACGAGTTTCATGACTGGCACAAGCTGGGGCACGTACGGCATTCTGGTGCCCATTGCCATTCCGCTGTCACAGGCGCTTGGTATTCCGCCGTCTCTTGCTCTTGCCGCTGTACTGGGTGGTGGAGTGTTTGGCGACCATTGTTCGCCGATTTCTGATACCTCGCTCATCGCCAGTGTGGCCTCCGGCAGTGAACACCTCTCCCATGTCAGAACGCAGCTGCCTTACGCGCTTGCCACGGCAGGTATTGCCTGTGTGCTCTATCTGATCGCCGGATTTCTGGCGTGAGCTCTAAGGCACCAAAAGGTGTGTACTTGCAACTTGGTTCCTTGCGGCGCACCTCATGGCGAAAGTGATAGTCAGGAGTGATCGCCATGAAAAAATGGCCAACTTATTTCATCCCCCATGGCGGTGGTCCGTGTTTCTTTATGGATACGCCTCCGGGCATTCCGAGTGACACCTGGGATGAGATGGCTGCGTTTCTGCGCGGTATAGACGCCGATCTTGGCGAGCGCCCGAAAGCTGTGATCGTCATTTCGGCGCACTGGATGACACCGAACCCGGCGATTGTTGTTGAAGAGCACCCTGCCCTTTATTTCGACTATTACAACTTCCCGCCTCACACCTATGAGCTGACCTATCCGACCACGACACCCAAATGGCTGGTCGACCGGCTTGATGAGTTGCTCTCCAGCGAAGGCTATCAGGTCGATAAAGTCTCTGGTCGTGGTCTTGATCATGGCGTGTTTGTGCCGTTCAAGCTGGTCTATCCTGATGCCGATGTGCCGCTGGTTCAGCTGTCCATGCCCGCCAGCGATGATGCCGAGGAGCATCTGAAATTCGGCCGCGCACTTTCTGCCCTGCGCGAAGAAGGCGTCCTGATCGTCGGGTCCGGCCTCAGCTATCACAATCTGCGCGACTTCTATCGGACAACGGACAAGCCAGCCGCGGCACCCTTCGACACCTGGCTGAATGAGGCCGTGATGGATACTGATGCCCGCGACGACAAACTCAAAACCCATCAGTCCGCGCCCGGTTTTACGGCCTGTCACCCCACGCCTGAGCATTTGCTGCCCCTGATGATTGCAGCGGGCGCGGCAGAGGGCGAAGCCGCCGAACAGGTCTATTCCGAAGTCCTGCTCGGCGCGCCAAATTCGGGTTTCCGCTTCGGCTGATTACTCAGCCGTCACCCGCCAGATGGTGTTGCCGACATCGTCCGCGACCAGAAGCGCACCGTCTGACGCAATCTTCACATCCACGGGGCGGCCATAGGCTTTGTCCTTCACCAGAAAACCGGTGAGCACATCCATGGGCTGTCCGGACGGGTCGCCGCCCTCGAACGGAACAAAGATCACTTTATAGCCAGAGGGCGGTTTCCTATTCCATGAGCCGTGCTGGCCAATAAAGGTGCCGGTTTCAAAGGTGCTGCCAAGAGACTGACCTGTCGAAAAACTGAGGCCAAGAGACGCTGTATGGCTGCCCAGCGCATAATCAGGCGAAACGGCCTGCGCGACCCTTTCTGGACTTTTCGGCTTCACGCGCTCATCAACATTCTGGCCATAATAGCTCCACGGCCAGCCATAGAAGGCGCCGTCCTGAACACTGGTCATATAGTCGGGCACGAGGTTATTGCCGAGCATATCGCGCTCATTTACGGCGGTCCAAAGCTCGCCAGTTTCCGGGTTCCAGTCGAGCCCGACAGGGTTGCGAAGGCCGGTGGCGAAGAGGCGTTTCTGGCCAGTCGCGACATCGACTTCCCAGATGGCGGCGCGACCTTCCTCTTCATCCATGCCGTTTTCGGCGATATTTGAGTTTGAGCCAACCGCGGCATAGAGTTTGGTGCCATCTTCAGACGCAATGATGTTCTTGGTCCAGTGATGATTTCGACCAGCGGGCAGATCGGTCAGAGGCGTGCCTTCAGCCTCCATCCGGGTTTCGCCCTCAGAATAAGGAAATCCGACAATCCCATTGGCATTGGCAACATAAAATGTCTCCCCCACCAGAGCCATTCCGATGGGCGAATAGAGATCTTCCAGGAAGGGCGTCTGCACGTCAGCAACGCCATCGCCATCTGTATCTCGAAGCAGGGTGATGCGATCCGCGCTCGGCACGCCCGCGCCCGCTTTTTCCATCATGTTTTTCATCACCATATTGGTGATGCTGAAGCCAGAGTCTTTGGCGGGCGCATTGCTCTCGGCAACGAGCACATCGCCATTCGGCAGCACATAAAGCCAGCGTGGATGATCCAGCCCGGTCGCGAAGGCGTTGACCTCCAGGCCATCTGCGGCGACCGGCATTTCACCTTCCGGCCAGCCCGTGCCCTCGGCGACCTGCATAGTGGGAATGGTTTGGGGTTTGGGGTCAGGCAGTGTTGGGTTTGCGCCAAATCCCGTATCTATCGGTAGCCGTGCTTCGGTGGAGCAGGCGGCAATGGCAAGCAAGGGCAGGGCGATCAGGGATAGTCGGGCCATGGGGCATTTCCTCGTTTCCCTTATAATTAGGTTGAGTGTGGTGCGTTCCTAGTGGAGGTTGTTTGAGTTTGCTCGGTGCTGTTGTCTCACGAGCTCGACGCACCTGCGCCCAGCCCGGTCGGGCTGTGGGGTGCTCATCACAAACGACTGTGCAGGCGCAGATTGCCCAGAGCCGCAGGTGATGGAGCGGCAATCGAGCAAACATAATAGATGCACGTGTATCGCCGCAGAGAGGTCTCTGGGCGTTTTCTTGTTTAAGTTTGCTCGAACCGTTTCCGAGACTGCGTCTCGGTGGTGCTGCGCTTGCGCGGTCGCTTGTGACGCCGCGAATTGAACGCGGTGTCATCCCGGACGTAGCGCAGCATGGAATGATGCGCTGCTGATCCGGGATCCAGCCAGAGGAAAAAACATTATGTTCTGGGTCCCGTGTCTGCAAAGCGTCATTGCATGCCGCATTGCGAACGGGATGACATTGTGGGTGGGCGGTGGCCATGGATAGGGTGGGTCCCGGCCCATCGGCTCCAGTGATGGTGGGCGAACGCCCACCCTAAAAAGTCGATTTGCCGGACCGGCAAATGCTTGAGTTCCCGGCGTTTCCAGGAAGATGTAAACCAGCGCACAGACAATCACGCGGGCGAGGGCGTTGGCGATGGCCTCTGCCCGTTCGAAGTTGTCCATAGTGGTTTCGAGGCGCGCGAGGAGTTCGGCGGGATCTTTTGTTGTGCTCGCAGGTGCTCCGACTGAAGTCGGACCTGCTGCGCCTTTGGCAGTCTGATTAGCTCTCGCGAACCTGTGGTTCGCATAGAGCGGGCTCAAGGCTGCTTGCTCCTGACGCCCCGAATTTCGATTTATGTTAGGATCTCGCATGGCGAGGGCGGCAAAGGTGAAGCCCGCGCGCTCAAGCTGCTCTGAGGTCAGCATGCGGACAAAAGCGTGAACCAGCCAGTCCGACGAGAGAACCATGTCTGCAATGTCCGAGGGGACATGCGTTTCGCCCGAAGCCTCAAAACGCACCAGCCAGGCATAAAGTTTTGCAAGGTTCAGCCCGATCATCTGAGCAAGGCTCAGTGAGGCGTATGGATGGGCAAGGGCGGGCTCTTGGTTCATGCGAGCAGTTTAGCCTCGGGCATGGAGGGGTAGGATAAGTTTTGGACTTTTGATCTCACGCCGCTTCGCTTCCGCTCACGGCTCCGATGGGGCGGACATTCGTCCGTCGTCCGGTCGGGCTCAGGTTAAGCCCGTCTCCCTCTCAGGGACTCGAGTGGTTTAAGAATTGATCCAGTGAATCAATTTTCCTCGAAAGGGTTTGGGATGAGGGTTTTTGTACCGCCGCTCGTTTGGGCGCCAACCCCCTCACCCTAAATCCCTCTCCCCCTAGAGGGGGCGAGGGACTTTTTCGCCGAGAGTGCTTCCCCTACAACGCCTTGCGCAGCGTGATGTTGATGCGGCCGCCTTGTTTTAACAGCGAGGACGTACCCGGATAGATGCGGTCTATGCCGTGATAGGCGAGGCGGTCCTCGCCCTTTAAAAGCATGACATCACCGGAGCGGAGCTTGAAGCTTTGCGTTTTGCCGCCGCGTTTTGTGCCGCCGAGGCGGAAGAGCGCGGTGTCCCCCAAAGAAATGGAGAGGACGGGCACGGAGAAATCCTGCTCATCCCGGTCCTGATGAAGGCTCATTCTGGCAGTTTCAGAATAGTAATTTATCAGACAGGCGTCAGGCTCTGGCTGGTCGGGCAAGAGATCACGCCAGATGTTCAAAATGGCGTCGGGAATGGTGGGCCAGCTTTCGCCTGTGGTCGGGTGTTCAGCCTGATAACGATAGCCCTTTTGGTCTGACATCCAGCCTAGTTTTCCGAAATTGGTCATGCGCACAGACATGGACTTGCCAGTCCGAGGCATTGTGGGCGTGTAGAGCGGGGCCCGCTGTGTGCAGGTGCGAATGGCCTCAACAATTTCTGTCTGCTCCGTGACAGAAAGATAATCTGAATAAAGCTCGGCTCCGCCGGGTCTGATTTGCATAAGCGCTTGCGTCCTAGTGGAATTTTGCTGGCAATTTGTGTTCTGAACTCTTCAGGGCAACCATTTTCACATTTTCGCGATAGCAAAGTGCACTGATCTCTTGAGCAATGCGAATCGCTTCCCATATCTCCGTCGAACCGCGAAACATCCCACGTTTCGCAGATCCGAAGAGTCATCAGGCCATGGTGCCGCTGGCGGGCCAGAAAAAAGCCGGGTGACGGCTGAACAGAGGAATACAAATGGGTAAGATTATTGGTATTGACCTTGGTACGACCAACTCCTGCGTCGCAGTTATGGACGGCAAGGATGCCAAGGTAATTGAAAACGCAGAAGGTGCGCGCACAACACCATCGGTTGTGGCCTTTTCTGAAGGTGGTGAGCGCCTGATCGGCATGCCTGCACGGCGCCAGGGCGTTATGAATCCGAAGCAGACCTTTTATGCAATCAAGCGTCTGATCGGTCGCGTCTTCAGTGATCCGACTGTGAAGAAAGATCAGCAAACAGTCGCTTACGAGATCGTTGAAGGCCCGAATGGCGATGCCTGGGTTAAAGGTCGCGACAAAGATTATTCTCCGCAGGAAATTTCATCTTTCATTCTGACCAAGATGAAAGAAACGGCTGAGGCCTATCTTGGTGAAAAAGTTGAGCAGGCCGTGATCACGGTTCCCGCTTACTTTAACGACGCTCAGCGTCAGGCCACCAAAGACGCCGGCAAGATTGCTGGCCTCGAAGTGCTCCGCATCATTAACGAGCCGACAGCGGCTGCGCTGGCCTATGGTCTTGAGAAGGCTGATGGCAAAACCATCGCTGTTTATGACCTTGGCGGCGGTACATTCGACGTCTCAATTCTCGAGATTGGCGATGGCGTTTTTGAAGTTCTGTCAACGAATGGCGACACCTTCCTGGGTGGTGAAGACTTCGACAACAAGCTGGTCGATTATATCATCTCTGAGTTCAAGAAAGAGCAGGGCGTTGACCTCTCTAAAGATCCGATGGCGCTTCAGCGTGTTCGGTCCAAGGCTGAGGAAGCCAAGAAAGAGCTGTCGACGGCCACTCAATATGATCTGAATGAGCCGTACATCACGGCTGACGCATCAGGTCCGAAGCACCTCAACATGAAGATCACCCGCGCCAAGCTCGAATCTCTGGCAGCTGATCTCATCAAACGGTCTATCGAGCCATGTAAGAAAGCTCTGGCTGACGCTGGTAAATCTGCCTCCGAGATCGACGATGTCGTTCTGGTCGGTGGTATGACCCGTATGCCAGCGGTTCAGGAAGCGGTGAAAAACTTCTTTGGCCGTGAGCCGCACAAGGGTGTGAACCCGGACGAAGTGGTGGCACTTGGTGCGGCCATTCAGGCTGGCGTTCTGCAAGGCGACGTGAAAGATGTTGTCCTGCTCGACGTGACGCCGCTATCGCTCGGTATCGAAACGCTTGGCGGTGTGTTTACCCGTCTCATTGACCGGAACACGACTATCCCGACCAAGAAGTCTCAGGTCTTCTCGACAGCTGACGACAATCAGCCTGCCGTGACGATCCGCGTCTTCCAGGGTGAGCGTGAAATGGCGGCAGACAACAAAATGCTCGGTCAGTTCAACCTCGAAGGTATCCCGCCAGCGCCGCGCGGCATGCCTCAGATTGAAGTCACCTTCGACATTGACGCGAACGGCATTGTGAACGTCTCTGCGAAAGACAAGGCGACCAACAAAGAGCAGAAAATCACCATTCAGGCGAATGGCGGTCTGTCTGACGACGAAATCAACGACATGATGAAGGATGCTGAAGCGAATGCTGCAGCGGACAAGGAACGTCGTGAGCTCGTCGAAGCCAAAAACAATGCCGAAGCCATGGTTCATGGCACCGAAAAGCAGCTCGAAGAGCATGGCGACAAAGTCGATGCCTCTGTGAAATCTGAAATCGAAAGCGCGATGGAAGATCTCAAAACCGCTGCTGAAGGTGAAAACCTGGAAGACATCCAGGCCAAAACCCAGGCGCTCATGCAAGCCAGCATGAAGCTCGGTGAGGCAATCTACGCCCAGCAACAGGCTGATGGCGAAGAGAATGCCAAAGCTGATGCGAAGGCCGATGGTGTCGACGATGACATCATCGATGCAGACTTCGAGGACGTCGACGACGACAAGAAATCTGCATAAATCGACATGAAACGGAGCAGTGTGATGGCGAATACGTGTCTCAGAGCCCTTCTGGTGATCGGTGCCGCCGTCACACTGCCTGTTCTGTCAGTGTCTGCCGCGTCCAATCTGGATGTCGGACAGGCCGCAAACTGTGCAGCCGCGATGAAGATCAAGCGCGATGAACTGCCTCCGGGCGTTCGGGACGCGCTGATTTATTCCAAGGCTGCTGACTGGTTTTCGCGGGTCGGGCGCGATGAATCCCCCGCAGACTACGGCAAGATCGAAGCCGACTATAAGAAAAAGCTTTTGAGCGAAAAATCGAATGGTCGGGCCAGCTTTGGTAAAGCGGTCGATGGATGCCGGACATATTACGAAACCAGCAGCGGCGATACATGAGTCCCTTTGGACCTGCCAAAACGGAACTGACCTATGTCTGACCGCTCTTACTACGATATTCTCGGTGTATCGAAGGATGCAGACGCCGCTCAGCTGAAGAGCGCCTACCGCAAGGCCGCGCGTCAATGCCACCCCGACACCAATCCGGACGATCCGACGGCTGAAGCCCGGTTCAAGGAAGTGGGCGAAGCCTATTCAATTCTGTCCGATCCTGAAAAACGCGCCGCTTATGATCGGTATGGCAAGGCCGCCTTTGAAAATGGTGGCGCGGGCGCGGGTCGGTCTCCATTTGGAGATGGCGTCGATCCGGCCGATATTTTTGGCGATATTTTCTCAGAGTTTTTTGGCGGCCGTGGCGGTCGCGGTCAGGGCCGGTCGCGCGGACAGGATCTGCGCTATGACCTTGATATCACGCTTGAAGAAGCCTTTGCCGGCAAAAGCATGACAATTGACGTTCCCGGCAAGGAACAGTGTGGCCATTGTGAAGGCAAGGGTGCCGAACCCGGCACAGCACCGGAAACCTGTAACACGTGTGGCGGTCGCGGACGTGTTCGCGTGCAGCAGGGCTTTTTCACTATGGAGCGCGGCTGCCCGAAATGCGCCGGCCGCGGTCAGGTGATCAAGGATCCATGCCGCAAATGTGCGGGCCAGGGCTTTGTCCAGGTTCAACGCGAGCTGAATATCTCAATCCCGCCAGGCATTGAATCTGGTCAGCAAATCCGCCTTGAAGGCGAGGGTGATCCCGGTCGTGCGGGCTCGATCCCAGGCGATCTCTATATTTTCATTGAAGTCAAAGAACACGATATTTTTGAGCGCGATGGGCCAAACCTTTATTGCCGCACGCCGGTGCCAATGGTGAAAGCGGCGATGGGTGGTGAGGTCGAAATCCCGACCATTGAGGGTGGCCGTTCGAAGGTGTCCATTCCCGAAGGGGCGCAGACCGGGCGACGCATGCGTATGCGCGGCAAAGGCATGACCACCTTGCGCGGCGGACCGCGCGGCGATCTGTTTGTTGAGCTGTTTGTTGAGACGCCTCAGAAGCTGTCTGCGCGTCAGAAAGAGCTGCTGCAGGAATTCTGTGATTGTTCGGGCGAAGAGTGTAACCCGGATTCGAATGGTTTCCTCGGCAAGGTGAAGAAATTCTGGGATGATCTGACCGACGCGGATGAAGCGGCTCGGTAGCAAGAGTGGTTAAGATGCGTCACATCGTGCCGCACACCGCGTAGGGTGCATTGCTCCGCTTAATGCACCCTACGCGGTGTGGAGCGTGGGATGGTTTTTGGTGGCTTACGAAATCAAGAGTCAGGGCCTTTTCGTAGACTAGCGTTCTGGCGTCGAACAATTTCTTTGTATGAGTTAACGTACAAGACGCCTTGACCTAATCGCTTGACGCTGAACCACGCAAAGAATGCGACATTGAATATTATGACGACTGACAAAACCAATAATACATACAAGAATATTATCTCAGAGACGTTAGACCAAACGCCGCCAGCGAGGCATTGATCCGATGCAAGCAGACAAGCTATCGCGATTTGACCAGCGGCTAAAACGAGTCCGATCACTGAAATATACAATCCCGCAATGGCACCGGCCTGAGTAAACCTGAAATGCGCTATCAGAACGATTTTAGTTGCTTGCTTCCACTTCAATTTGGGCATTCATAAAAGTACCTCACTTCTAGACTCGTAGGGTGCATTAAGCGTAGCGAATGCACCAGAAAAACTATTGCCCGAATTGTCCTGCTGCGCGCCAGACACCAATTTCTGAAGACCGGAACGGAATTCCCCCCCGTGCGCTTGGATAGTCGTGATCAGATTTGCTATGTTGCAAACAACAGTTTCTCCAGCACGGGTGCTCCCTAATGAAAAATCTCAGCTTGCTTTCCACTTCGGCCATCGCGCTCCTGCTTGCGGCCTGTGCGCCGGAAGACACGCCAGCGCCAGAACCTGAAGAAACAGAAGCTGCTGCGCCAACGCCGACGCCTGAACCCACGCCAACGCCAAGCGAAACGGCGAGCTCTGATGATGTTGTGCCGTTCTCCATCGGATCGTTGGACGCGTATGCGCTGCGCGATGGCGGCTTCACCATGCCGATTGCGCAATCGCCCTTTGCGGCAGAGCAATCGGTTGATGACATTGCCGATGCATTGGGAGATGCCGGTCTCGACACTGATATGATGAGCCTGGCCCTCCACCCGATGCTGGTGAAAACCGAGGGCGGCGTGCTGTTATTTGATACCGGAACGGGCGGCCCGCCTGCCGGTGGTCTGATGGAGTCACTGACAGCGGCAGATGTTGCGCCAGCCGACATTACGGACATTTTCATTTCTCACTCGCATTTCGACCATGTGGGCGGGCTTGCCAAAGAGGGTGAACTGGCTTTCCCGAATGCAACCATCCGGATGACCACCGCCGAATGGGCGTTCATGAAGGCGAATGAAGATCAGGCTGACCTCGTCGGTGTGGTTGAAAGCGCGGTTGAAACATTCGAACCGGGGTCAGAAGTGGTGCCGGGTATTGTCACGGCCGTGGCCGTTGAGGGACATACGCCGGGCCATTCAGCCTATCGGGTCGCGTCTGACGACGACACCGTTCTCTATGTGGGCGATGCCATGCATCATTTCGTGATCTCTGTCGGCTATCCGGGCTGGAAGATCGCGTTTGATACCGATGAACCGGCTGCCCGGGCTGCGCGTGAAGCTCTGCTCTCCGAACTTGCCGAAACCGGCGAGACCATTTTCGCGTATCATTTCCCATTCCCTGGTATCGGTCACATAGACGTGTCCGGTGACAGCTATATTTATGTGGAAGATTAGATAACGCCCTGTGGAATAGATGTGATTCACAGGTCATGATTTGCCTCTGGTTAAGGTTCGGGACCTAGTGTCCCGCCGGATGACTTTAAACGGGGGCAGACAACTGAGCTGATATGGGACACAGCACTTCCAGCAAATATTCGCTTTACCGCGGACTGATCGCTCTGGCCTGGGCGGATCATGAACTTCACGTCGACGAAAAAGCGACGCTGCACGATATCATCGATGCCCATCAGGGGCTGACTGTTGAGGAGCGTGCCGTGCTTCACTCAGAAGTCGAACTGAAAGTAGATATGGAGACGGTGTGGCCCGATATCACAGAAGCGCAGGACCGTGCGCGCCTTATCGATATGGCGAACATCATCTTTCAACAGGATGGTGAAATCTGCGATAACGAGTTCGAGCTGATTGAGACATTCAAGACGCGCCATTTTGCCAGTCTTGATATGGCAGCGATCCGGGCTGATCTCTCCTCCTTTTCGGAGGCGCAGGCTGCCCAGCGAGACGCTGAACGGCAATCCTATAAGGAATGGGCGAGCCAGTATTCTCTGATGGGTCGTCTGAAAGCGGCCTTTGATGGGAAATAGGCGAGCCTGCAAAGGCTGCTCTGTGCATTCCTTGAATTGACCTTGGCCTGATCTGGGTTTCTATATCCCCATGTCCGATAGCTTATCTACCCGAATTGTCATCGCTGGTGCGGCTGGTCGAATGGGCCAGACATTGACCAAACTTGCTCTGGAGGACGACGCCCTCGATGTGACGGGCGTGACCGAGGCACCTGCATTTCATGGCCTGGGGGCCGATATCGGCGAGTTGACCGGCCTTGGCAAAACGGGCCTGCAGCTGACCTCTGATGTGGTGATCGCCGCTGAAGCGGCCGACGTGTATGTCGATTTCACGCGCCCCAAGGCGACGCTCGCAGCGCTGGACGCTCTCGCGGATTCCGATGTGAAAGCCATCGTCATCGGGACAACGGGATTTGCCGAGTCTGAACTTGTCGCGCTACAGGCGAAAGCGCACCGCTTCGCGCTCGTCTATTCGGGGAATTATTCCCTTGGTGTGAACATGTTGAGCGCCCTGGTGGAGCGAGCCGCAAGGTCTCTAGGTATCGATTGGGATATCGAGGTGCTGGAAACCCATCATCGACATAAAGTTGATGCGCCGTCCGGCACCGCTCTGATGCTTGGGGATGCCGCTGCCAAAGGGCGTGGCAAGCATCTGAAGGATGTGCGTCTTCCCCCTTATGATGGTTTGTCGGGTGAGCGGCCTGCCGGTCAGATTGGATTCTCGGTGCGCCGCTCAGGCGGCGTGATCGGTGAACATGAGGTCAGCTTCGGGTCTGAGGAGGAAATCCTCACCTTGTCGCATTCCGCACTGAACCGGAATGTCTTCGCGCGTGGTGCACTGAGCGCCGCGAAATGGGCGGCCAACCAGCCTCCGGGCTGGTATGACATGAAAGACGTGCTTGGTCTGTGAGCGAGATCTGCTTTCAGCCTGCCTGGCGACAGATGGAAGCCCTGGCTGATGGGCGCATCACCAGCGTTCAGCTCCTCAACCTGCATATCGACCGCTTCCAGCGGGTCAACCGCTCGCTCAACGCCGTCATCAGAACCGATATCGACCGGGCGCGGGAACGGGCAAATGCGCTCGATCTGATGCGTCAGGAGGGGCGTATCCTCGGGCCCTTGCACGGCCTGCCCATGACGATCAAAGACACGCTGGATGTGACGGGCATGCCTGCGACGGCGGGTGCATCGGAATTTTCCAAGCGGGCGAAAGCCGTGCCCGATGCGAAAGTGGTTGCGCGCGCCCGGGCCGCGGGCGCGGTGATCTGGGGCAAGACCAATGTGCCCTATCTCGCCAGTGAATGGCAGAGCTATAACAAACTCTTTGGCCGCACTAACAATCCTTATGATGTTTCCCGCACGCCAGGCGGGTCGTCAGGCGGGGCAGCGGCAGCGCTCGCTGCCGGACTTACGCCTCTCGAGATCGGGTCTGATATTGGTGGGTCCTTGCGGATTCCCGCCCATTTCTCGGGAATAGTCTCGCTCAAGCCGACTTATGGCGTCATTCCGCAGGCTGGTCATGTGCCGCCCTCGCCAGATTATATGGGGGAGGTTGATCTCAATGTGATCGGGCCTATGGCGCGGACGATCCAGGATCTCAAACTTCTCAGATCCGTCATTCAGACCGGCGCAACCGGGTCAAAATCCATGTTCAACCTCAATGTCTTCGGCATGAAATTCGCGCTGTGGATGGACCATCAAAACTGGCCGATCGGAGCCGGCGTGCGCGAATTGATGGAGCAGATCGTTCCGGAGATCGAACACTCCGGCGCGAAAATCCTGACGGTAAAGCCGGATATTGACCCTGATGAGATGCTCGACGTCTATCTCTCTTTGCTGATCCCTGTGGTTGCCATGGATATGCCCGCGCTCCAACGTGCGGGACTGACACTGCTTCGGCCGCTTCTGAAATGGCTGCAGCAATATGAGCGCACGCCTTACACCGATGGAAACTGGGCAGTTAAAGCGGGGATTACCCATTTCGACTGGCTGAAGGCAGATGGTCGACGTGCCGCGCTGAAACAGATTATGCGCGACTTTTTCAAATCTTATGACGCGTTGATCATGCCGGTTTCACCAACGCCGGCTATCCCCCACAATACGGGCAAACCTGTTTTGAAACGCCGGTTCAAAATGGATGGTCAAAACATTCCCTATGCCAGTCATCTCAATTGGATTGCGCTGGCAAGCGTCTGTCATCTCCCGGCTGTAACGCTGCCCATTGGTCAGACGCGACAAGGCTTGCCCGTTGGGATCCAGATTGTGGGGGCCCAAGGCGAAGACGCTAAGCTGCTTGATATCGCCGAAGCACTGGAAGGTGTCTTCGGGGGTTATCGGCGTCCGCGTTCTGATCTAGGGATTGCCTGAACAAAAGAGAGGGACGAGATGGAAGATCGGGTGAAGCCGCTGAAAGGCGTTCGTAATTTTCGGGATTTCGGGGGATATGCAACGCCAACAGGCCGTGTGCGCCAGGGGCTATTGTTCCGGTCGGGCCATTACAATGAGGCGACGGACGAAGATCTCGAGTATCTGAATGGTCTGAATGTAGGCTTCCATGTCGATCTGCGTCGGCCTGACGAGCGCGACCGCCAGCCCAATAAATGGCCCGCAGAGCCAGTGATCATGGTCGCGACCGATGGTGGCCGTGAGGAAGTGCCGGCACATATTGCGGCCCTGAAGCAAGAAAGTGTCACGTCTGAGACCATTGAAGACTATATGACCAATTATTACCGGTCAGCGCCATTCAAACAGCATCATATTGATCTTTTCACGGCCTGGTTTGATGGTCTGGTTGAGACTGAGGGCGCAGCTGTTGTGCATTGCGCCGCCGGTAAAGACCGGACTGGCATTATCTGCGCGCTTACGCATCTGGTGCTAGGCGTCAGCGAGGACGACATTTTCGAAGATTATGACCTTACCAATCGGGCGGTCGATATCGAAGCGCATCTGCCAGCGGCGCGGGATCGCTTTAATGCCATATTGGGCACCAATCATGAGGCGGATGTGTTCCGGCCCTTTATGGGCGTGCGGCTACCCTATCTCGAAAACGCGTTTGACGTGATGAATGAGGCCCATGGCTCACCGCTCGGCTATGTTCGCGACCAATTGGGTGTAACAGAATCGAAAATGGAAAAGATCCGAGAAAAGCTTATAGAGTCGTGATGCTGTGACATATTTTATTGCTCAAAAGCTGATTTTTGATGCAGTCTGTTGTCACAATGAATGGCTGAAAAGCCATCGGGAGGAAAAGAGATATGACAGACGAACCGCAGAGCACGGGCCGTCCGGCCATGGCACGCGTCACTGGAGACGCGGAGTCTCATATCCGACCTCCTGAAGAGCGCGGCGGAGCGTTCGACAAGCCAGCCATTGGCTGGGTCATGTTCGAGTTTGCCCGAAACCCGTATTATATCCTCGTCATCATCTATGTGTTTGCGCCCTATCTGGCGCAAATTGCGGGCGATGAGGCCCTGCGCAACGGTCTGTTCGACGGCATGACAGACGCGGCAGCGCAATCTGCTGCGAATGCGCATGGTCAGGCCTTCATGGCTGGGATCACCAAATGGTCTGGTTTTTTTGCCGCCGCGACGGCCCCCATTCTTGGCGCAACGCTCGACCGGGGCGGCAAACGCAAACCGCTTGTCGGGTTTGTTCTTTTTCTCGTCGGCTTGATGTCCTTCCTGCTCTGGTGGGCAAAGCCTGAAGGGGAAGGGTTTTCTCTCTTCACCATCGGGGCGATCATGGTCGTCGCCTATATCTCCTTCACTTATTCAGAGGTGATCCATAACTCCATGCTGAGCGATGCGGGGCGGCCTGCGGTCCTGTCGCGCATTTCGGGGCTCGGCCTCGCCATGGGGAATTTTGGTGCCATTCTCCTTCTCCTGTTTGTTATTCTGGCGTTCGAATTGCCGGGTATGGCGGGCATTCCGTTCAAAGAGCCGCTGTTCGGCCTCGATACCAGCCAGTCAGAAGGCCTGCGAAGTGTTGGTCCGCTGGCCGCGATCTGGCTTGCCATCTTTATCTGGCCTTTCTTCCTCTGGTGTCCGGATGCGGGCAGGAAAGGCGCGAACTGGTTCAAGGCCGCGCGAGAAGGGCTGGCCGGGCTGGTGCAGACCATCAAGCGCGCCAAAGACCATAAAGAGGTGATGAAATTCCTCTTCGCGCGGATGATCTATGCCGACGGAACGAGCGCACTGATGATGATGGGCGCGGTGTATGTGGCGGGTGTGCTTGCCTGGAACCCGGTTGAGCTGGCGGGCTATGCCATCTGGCTCACGCTGTTCGCGGTTGTTGGCGGTTTCTTTGCCAGCGTTCTGGATCGCATTCTCGGTATGAAGATGGCGATTGTGCTCGAGCTTTCGGTGATGACCGTTGTGCTCGTTCTTCTGATTTCCATCAACCAGGAGAGTATTTTCTTCGGATTGATTGAGTCTGAGCGACTTTTGCCGGGGGAGATTTATTCCCACACACATGACTGGTTCTATCTTGTGATCGCGGCTTTGCTCGGCACTTTTGTTACCGCCCTCCTGTCGTCATCGCGATCCATGCTGGTTGCGCTGGCACCCAAGCATATGATTGGCGAATTTTTCGGGCTGTATGCGATTGCCGGAACGGTGACGGTCTGGATCGGTCCCTTGCTGATCGAGACCTTTACCCGCGCCTTCAACAGTCAGTCGATTGGCATTTCGACCATCGGCATTCTGTTCGTGCTGGGGCTGCTGGCGCTAGGCTTTGTGCGCTATAAAAAGGGTGATGTCGCAGACTGATCGGTGGTCTGAGGCAATTACCAGCGCTTATTGAATGTTCACGACGTCGACACGGCGAGGACGGAGATAGAATTTCTCGTCCAGAGTTTTTGTGCCTGGAAGGAAATAGCCGAGCGTCGAATTATAGTCGAAGGTGACTTCTGACATGATGACGCTTTCGCCATTGCTCAGAAGACCCGTCGGGACCGTGACGCTGGCGCCTTTTCCATAAGCACTCATATTCTGCGCGCGCGACCAGACGACGGTTGTTTTGCCGTTCTCTCTCTTAACGCTCGTCACCCGCATTTTAGCATTTGCGCCGTTATAGGGCTGGAACAGAGCGGACGAGGCTTTAAAAATATCAGTGACTTCGGACTCGGTCATGGTTGTGCCCCGCGCGACCAGGTCACCCAGCGCGCTGGCGGTGTGCGTGACCTTCCGGTCAACCATCATCAGGAATGACACCTCGATGCTGCCGAAATAAAGCAGCGCGAACACTGGCAGTATGAGCGCGAACTCAACCGCCGAAACACCTTTTTTATTGCGGCCAAACCGGCGCAGTTTTGCAAGCATGCCGTTCGATCTCATGGTCTAATCTCCGAACGGTTCATTGCGGAAAGCGACGCTGGCCTGAAGCAGACGCTTATCGCCATCCATGTTTGCCATGGGTTTTCCGATGACGGGGGTGAGGATCTGCCATTCATAGAAGACCCGTGCGAGCACGATGTCGCTGCCTTCTCCGGCGTCAAATCCGAGTTTTGAATCATCCACGGCACCATCCTTCAACGGGTCGTCGCCCTTGGCGGCATCAAAATTATCGAAGACGCGGACGTCGACTTTCAGGCGGTTGCCGCAATCGAGCACACCGAAGGTGTTGTCACAAATGAGCGTTTTGAACGTTTCTGCGCTGGCGCCGGATTTCTGAAGCTCACCGGTCCGGATGCGACGTGCGGCTTCCGCAATCCCATGCTCCATCGTCGTTGTGGCAATGAAGATCAGGCAGACTTCAAAAAGACCAATCAGGAGAACGAGGAAGGGCGCGGCGATAATCGCGAACTCTATCGCGTTCGTACCCGAGCGATCGCGCCGAAATCGCGTGAAGAGCGATTGGCGTGGATGCCAAGGGGTTCGCTGTTCGTCCGATACTGTATTTCGACCCACGGTCGACCCTCCTGAATTCATTGAGAAGAGTCTGACACAAGGTGCTTTTTTTCACGTTGCAGAGATGCGTGAAATTTGTCCGATCAACGGGACAATTGCTGTGCCTGGTCGGTCAGAATGTCGAAATAGATCTTGTTATCGCCAATATCCGGCTTTTCTTCGCAATTCGGCGCGCAATGCATGGTGTAATCAGAGCCGGCACGGTTAACCACCAGACGTGTTTGTGTGTGGTTGGTCACATCAATCGTCGTATCGACGATAATGTTTCCGCGATTGTCGATCACATGAAGACTTGTCGATCCATAAGCGCGCCCGGTCACCAGAATGGTATTGGCGTCGTGAACCGTGACATTTGCGACCTGAGAACTGCCAACCGAGACGCCGGCAATCGGGCTTTGCGTCTTGAAGGTTTCAGAGTGCTGTAAATCAACAATAATCGGACCGATGGTCGGCGCGGGTGGCTCAGGAAGAACCTGAGGCACATGGCTGCCGGTCGATCCGGCAAACGCCGCAGGTGATGCCATCGCGACCCAAAATGCAGTCAAAACACGTTTCATTTCGCACGACTCCCTGTGCTCCATCCCGCAATTTAAGAAGAGAGACTTGATCCTTTGCTAACAAAACTGAGTTTTTTCGGGGGTCTGATCGGTCGGGTTATGGTGAATAAATTCCTTAACGCGTGCCTTTAAACTTCCATTTCAAATGAACCTAGCTTTCATTCGGATAGGTTAGTTTCTCCTCATCCCGAGACGAAATCAGTCTGTTTTCGGGTGTTGCCTTGCCAATGTGGGAGAAGTTGAAATGAAAAACATCGTACGTTTTCTGAAGGACAAATCAGGTGCGACAGCTATCGAGTATGGCCTCATCGCTGCTCTGATCGCCGTTGCTGTCATCTCTGGTGTTACAGCGCTCGGCACGAACGCTAACAGCACCTTCACCAAAGTTTCTGGTGAGATCGCTAAAGGCGCTAAGTAAGCCAAGCTTGCGATACGCTTGATTATATACCTTCGGGTATAGCACGGAACCGTCGGACGCTCGTCCGGCGGTTCTTTGTTTCAAGGACTGTGCCTGATCCGGCGCAGTATATATTTTCCACAGCATCAAGACTTCTTTCAGAGATTGACCCGAAAACTCGTCGCCATCGTCGAATCAATGGGCGCGACCATGTTCTTACTGCTGATCCTCTGCTTATTTCTTGTCGGCTTACTGATTGCCGCCTGTTGTGACGTTTCCACGATGCTGATCCCCAACTGGATCTCCCTTTCTTATGTGGCTTCCTTTCCAATTGTCGCTCTGATCTTAGGATTCTCGCCCGTTGAAATTGGCTGGCATTTTCTCTCGGGCGCCATCGCGCTCGTGATTTGCTTCGCTCTGTTTGCCGTTGGCGTGTTTGGCGGCGGTGACGCCAAGCTTATTCCGGCGGTCATGGTCTGGCTCGGTCCGGGCGCTGTTCTTCCTTATGTCTGGGGCATTGCGCTGACGGGTGGTGTTCTGGCGGTGCTGATCATGCTGACACGCCGTATGGTTCCGGCCCGGAATGTACCGGGCTTTCTTCAGCGCTCGGTCGTTGAAGGGCCGGGGATTCCATATGCTGTTGCGATTGCACTTGGCGCGCTCTGGGCGCTGCCAGCCAGTCCGGTTTTCGCTGATCTGATTAAATCCACAAGTTTTAGCGCGTTAACGATGCCTTAGAGCGAATGTGATTTTTTCAGGAAAGTTTCCGGGAAATCCACCGGCAGGGAGTGGTGTGTCGTGTCGATTATGAGAATCTTGATCTTACTGGTTGCGGGCGGAGCTGCGCTCGTCGCTGCAATGCTGGTTCGCGGCATGGGCGGAGGCGAAGCACCAGAGATTGTCGAACTGGTCGAGGAAGAAGAAATTCCGGCCATTCCACTCGGCCAGGTTCTCGTCACAACGATTGATATGCCTGTCGGGCATCGTATTTCACCTGACGATCTGACATGGCAGGATTGGCCGCAAGACCTTTTAACGGAAAACTTCTTCACCGCTGAGATCGCGCCAGACGCGACAACGGATATTGCCGGGTCGATTGTTCGGACGCCGATTTTCTCAGGTGAACCGGTTCTGGCCAAGAAAATCGTTCAGCCAGGCGAAAACGGTGTGCTGTCAGCCGTCATTACGGAAGGCATGCGCGGCGTGGCCGTCGAAATTTCGGTCGAAACGGCCGCAGGCGGCTTCATTCTTCCGAATGACCGCGTGGATGTGATCCTGACCTATGAGATTGAGGTCACGGAAGGGGAGATGATTGTCGAGCGTCCGGCGACGCAGACAGTTCTTCAGAATGTCCGTGTTCTGGCGATCGATCAGACCATTAGTGAAGTCGAAGGTGAAAGCGTTGTGCTTGGCACGTCTGCAACCCTCGAACTCACACCGAAACATGCAGAAATTCTGATGCTGGCAACGCGAATGGGAGACATTTCGCTCACTCTGAGAGGCGTCGCTGATGCGCAGGCCTCGGGGTCGGATGTGCTTGCCAGCAATTCCATTCAATCGGCCAGAGATGTGTCGGGCACCGTGAAAATATATCGGAACGGGAATACCGAGCAGACGAATATCGGGGGCACGCCATGATTGCCAGACAATTCCGGCCCGTCATTGCGGGTCTTTTTGCACTCGCATTGGGCCTGGTATCGGCACCTGCGTCGCTTGCACAGAATGTTGTGCAGGTGAATATTTCACAGTCTGGATCCAACCCGGTCTCGCGAGACCTTCTCCTGCCGGTGAACAAGTCATCAGTCGTTGAACTCAGCGTACCGGCAGCCGATGTTATCATCACCAATCCGGCGATTGCTGACGCGGTCGTGCGCACGCCGCAACGCGTTATCTTTCGCGGCGTGAAGACCGGCGAAACCAACGCCTTCTTCTTCGACATTTACGGAAATCAGCTGCTGGATCTCCAGATCCGCGTCGAGCAGGATCTGAACGGACTTGAAGATCTATTCACCCGCCTGCTTCCCGATGCCCGCATCAAAGCTGAAGCCAGCAATGGCGCGATCATTCTGACGGGCCGGGTTGCCAGCTTGTCCGAATCCTCTCGAGCGGTTGAGTTGGCGAAAAACTTTGTGGTGAGCGGCGGCGATGACGATGCCGGCGGTGGCGCTGCTGCAGCCGCAGCTGGCGGAGGTGGCGACACAGCCTCCAAGGTGATCAACCTGCTGACGATTGAAGACAAAGATCAGGTTCTCCTGAAAGTCCGTATCGTTGAGATGCAGCGGACGCTCACAAAACAGCTTGGCGTGAACCTGTCCAACACTCAGAATTATGGTGATTTTGTAGAGCCAACTGCGGTTCCACAATACCATGTCGCGCCATCCTTCAATGATGATGGCACGATCAATCCGGGCATTCCGATGCGTGGTGCAAACGGTGAACTCATCGTGGATTACACCAATGATGGTTACTTCCCGGGCACATCAAGCAACAATACCACGAATGCGTTCAACGTGGCGGGCCGCGCACTGGGCGGACTTGCCCTTTCAAGCACGCTGTCAAATTTCGTTGGTCCGCGCGGGGCAGAAGTTCTGCAAAGCGCGCTGGGCTTCAATCTTCAGGCGCTGGAACGTATCGGTCTGGTGCGCACGCTGGCTGAGCCAAACCTCACGGCGATTTCCGGCGAAGCTGCCAAATTCCTTGCAGGTGGTGAGTATCCTGTACCGGTTGGCCAGGATGAGACGGGCAATATCCAGCTTGAGTTCAAACCTTTTGGTGTGGGCCTCGCCTTTACCCCGGTTGTGCTCTCTGAAGGCCGTATTTCATTGCGCATCTCAACTGAGGTGTCGGAGCTGACCCAGGAAGGAGCGTTCGCGCCACAATCTGTCGCCGGCACCGATGCAAACGGCAATGTCACCACGGTTCAGACGATTAATATTCCAGCCTTGAGCGTGCGTCGTGCGGAAACCACAGTGGAGCTCCCGTCAGGTGGCTCGACCGTGATCGCAGGCCTCATCCAGGAAAAAACCAAGCAATCGCTTGATGCGGTTCCGGGGCTCAAGAATTTGCCAATTCTTGGTGCGTTGTTCCGATCCCGCGATTTCCAGAATGATGAGACTGAGCTCGTGATCATTGTCACGCCTTATCTCGTCGATCCAAGCGATCCGAACAAGCTGCGTACGCCTGATGAAGGGTATTCGACGGCCAGCGACCTTGCGACCGTTTTCCTTGGTCAGATCAACGATGTTTATGCCGTTCCGGGCGCGAGTACGGAAGGGAAGTCTTTCAATGCACCTGTCGGGTTTATCATTGAGTAACGGAGAGCCATTCATGCGTTTCATGACACAACTGATCTGCTTCGGCTCGCTCTCTCTGATGGCTGGCTGCGCATCGAACATGCCTTATAATTCGGGCTATCCGGATCGCGTTTCCCACGAAATCCAGGTCGTCGAAGACACAATGGTGCTGGAAATTCGTGCCAGCGACGCTGAGCCGGGCCTGCCTTATTATCAGGTCAACAAAGTGAAGAACTTTATGGCCGATTATAAGTCGCGCGGACATGATCATGGTCCGCTTGTGCTATCGGTTCCTGTGGGCAGCCCGTTTGCGGGCCAGTATGAGGCGGGTGTGCAACAAGCGCTCGCTATCGCCTATGATTACGGCGTCAAAGACGTGTCGCGGAATGATTATAACAGCAATGGCTCTCCAGAAGCGCCAATGATCCTGGCCTTCACGGCCTATCGGGCGATTCCGCCGAAATGCCGTTCGCTTGCCAGCATCAATCTTTCAGATACGCGGTCGAATGACCCTCAGCCGACGTTTGGATGCGCCACTCAGGCAAACCTGGCTGCCATGGTCGCCGATCCGGCAGACCTGCTTGGCATTCGCCGGGCCGACCCAATTGATACGCTTCGCCGGACAGAAGTCCTCACCAAGTATCGCGCAGGAGAAAGCACTGCGACCGAACGGAGCCAGGACGAATCCGGCGCCGTCAGTACCGCTGTGGAATAGTGTGAAGGTAAGGAAGTTCACATGAGCAATCGCAAAGCCTTGCTGGATGAGTTCGATTTTGACGACGATTTCGATACGGATTTCGGCGCTGATGATGCGTTTGACGCAGACAATCTGAAGCTGGATGACGGTTTCGACACGACGCAGCCGGTTGCAGATCCTGATCCGATGTCAGGTGGAGCGACCATCGATCCTCAGGCCATGTCACAGGTTGATGAAGGCCTGACTGGTCATATCACGGTTCCACGCATCACCGTTCATGCCTTTGTTGAGCGTGCTGGCACCTCCAAAGTCATCGATGCCGCGTCGAATGACCGTCGTCTGGCGAAGGCGATTGTTGAAATAAACGAGGGCGGCCTGTCGCGTGCGATCCAGACCTATCAGGAACAGTCGACGCCTGACCTTCTGATTATTGAATCTTCGCTTCCCGGCAAGCAGATGCTCGCCCAGATCGATGCGCTCGCCGAGCTATGCGATCCGAATGTGCGCGTGCTTGTGATCGGCGCCATGAATGATGTTCAGCTCTACCGCCAACTGGTTGCGCGCGGCGTGAGTGAATATCTCGTTCCGCCATTTCAGCCGGTTCAGCTGATCAAATCCATCAGCGCATTGTTTGTTGATCCGGACCGTCCATTCATGGGCCGTTCGCTGGCTGTGGTCGGGGCCAAGGGCGGGGTAGGCTCGTCCACCATCGCCCACAATCTCGCCTGGGCGATCTCTGAGAACATTCAGATCAATGCCACGCTGGTCGATCTCGATCTGAGCTGGGGCACAACGGCGCTCGATTTCAATCAGGAAAGCAATCAAACCATTGCTGATGCACTGAGTGATCCGGATCGGGTCGACGATAATGTGCTGGACCGACTGCTCACCAAAGCGACGGAACGGCTGAGCCTCTTCACGGCACCGGCGTCGCTTGGTGCCGACTATTCCTTCCCGGAAGAATCCTATGATGAGATCATCGACCGGGTGCGCCGGAACGTGCCCTATGTGGTGCTCGATCTGCCGCATGTCTGGTCCGACTGGAGCCGGAATTCACTGGTGAATGCGGATGATGTTGTCGTTGTTTGTCAGCCTGATCTTGCCTCGCTCCGGAATGGCAAGAACCTGATCGATTTTCTGAAAAACGCACGTGAGAACGACAATCCGCCAAAGCTGGTGCTCAACATGATTGGTGTGCCAAAGCGCCCGGAAATTCCTGTGAAGGATTTCACGGCGGCGATTGGCATTGAGCCTAGCCTTGCCCTGCCGTTTGAGCCGCATCTGTTCGGTCAGGCTTCCAATAATGGTCAGATGATTTCCGAGACGGCACCGGAGTCGAAATCGTCGATCGGCATTGATCATCTGGCGGCCCTTCTGACAGGGCGTTCCATTGTCGAGCGTCAGGTCAGCCTGCTCAACAAATTCATCCGGCTGGGGAAATAGGGGTCATTAATGTTCGGCAAACGGACGGATACGCCAACCAAGACCAAACCTGAAGCGCCTGCCTCGCAGAACGCGCCAAAGCCGAAGCCGTCTGCGCCGAAGGCCGAAGCGGCGATCCCTGAGCAACGTACGACCAAGCCAGCCAAGCCGCGAAAACCAGCGGCCGAACCGGGCGTCACCAAAATCGATGATCGGTCAGACGAGTATTACCGCGTCAAGACGATGGTGTTTAATGCGCTGATCGATACGATCGATCTGGCGCAGCTGGCCCAGCTTGATGCGGACAGCGCCCGCGAAGAAATCCGCGACATCGTCGTCGAAATCATTTCGATCAAGAATGTCGTCATGTCGATTTCCGAGCAGGAAAGTCTGCTGGAAGACATTTGTAACGATGTTCTCGGTTACGGTCCGCTTGAGCCGCTTCTGGCGCGCGACGACATTGCCGACATCATGGTGAATGGTGCGGGCACGACTTATATCGAGGTCAATGGCCGGATTGAGCGCACCAATATCCGCTTCCGCGACAATGCTCAGCTGATGAATATCTGTCAGCGCATCGTGTCTCAGGTCGGCCGACGCGTGGACGAAGCCAGCCCGATTTGTGATGCGCGTCTGCTTGATGGCTCTCGTGTGAACGTCATTGCGCCGCCTTTGGCGCTGGATGGCCCGACACTCACCATTCGTAAGTTCAAGAAGGACAAGCTCAAGCTTGAGGATCTGAAACAGTTCGGTTCGATCTCTGAAGCTGGCGCGGAAGTCCTGCGCATTATCGGTGCCTGCCGCTGTAACGTTCTGATCTCGGGCGGTACTGGTTCTGGTAAGACGACGCTTCTTAACTCTCTCACGGCCTTTATCGATCCGGGCGAACGCGTCATCACCTGTGAGGACGCTGCCGAGCTTCAACTTCAGCAGCCGCATGTTGTGCGTCTTGAGACCCGACCGCCTAACCTTGAGGGCACGGGTGCGGTGACCATGCGTGATCTGGTCAAAAACTGTCTGCGGATGCGTCCTGACCGGATCATCGTGGGCGAGGTGCGTGGACCCGAAGCGTTTGACCTTCTCCAGGCCATGAATACGGGCCATGACGGCTCAATGGGAACCCTGCACGCCAACTCCCCACGCGAGGCGCTCAGCCGGGTTGAGTCCATGATCACCATGGGTGGTTTCTCTCTGCCGGCTAAAACCATTCGCGAAATGATTGTCGGCTCAATTGATGTGGTTGTTCAGGCGACACGTCTGCGGGACGGGTCGCGTAAAATCATCTCCATCACTGAGGTTATGGGTCTTGAGGGCGAAGTGATCGTCACACAGGACATCATGAAGTTCGAAGTGAATGGCGAAGATTCTAACGGTAAAATTGCGGGTGCGCACCGCGGCATGGGTATTGGTCGCCCACGCTTCTGGGAGCGCGCACGTTATTACAACATGGAAAAAGAACTCGCTGATGCACTTGATGCTCTGGAGGCGGCGTAACAATGGATATGCAAACCCTCATGATTGCCGGGCTTGCCTTTGTTGCCATTGCGGGTCTGGGCTTCGTTTTTGCCGGAGGGAATGAGTCGGCAGGCGCCAGCAAGCGCGCCAAACAGCTTGCGGCCACGGGTCGGATTGACGGAAAAACGGCTGATCCGAACGCCTCTCGCAAACGTCAGACCCAGGACATGCTCAAATCTCTCAGAGAAGGCGAGCAAAAGAAAAAGAAATCTCTTGTCCCTCAGGACATTAGTTCCCGGATGAAGCAAGCAGGTCTGAGCGCGTCTCCGGCGACCTTCTGGATGATTTCTGCCATTCTTGGTGCATCAATCGGCGGTGCAGCCTTCATCATGGCGCCCGCAAGCGTCACCGAGTCCTTTCTGGGTGAAGGTGCGCGTGTGATTATCGGTGCATTCGCAGGGTTTGCGGGCTTTCTCGGCCTGCCGCGATGGGTGCTCGGCTTCATGATCAAGCGCCGCCACACCAAGGTGACGAACCAGTTTGCTGATGCACTCGACATTATTGTTCGCGGTGTGAAGTCTGGTCTGCCGCTCAATGAATGTCTTCGGATTATTGCCGTCGAGAGCCCGGACCCACTCAGATCGGAGTTCAAAATCATCACCGACGGTCTCTCTATGGGCCAGTCCATTCCGCAGGCGCTCGACAAATTCTATCGCCGTGTGCCGCTGCAGGAAGTGAACTTTTTCAACATCGTGCTCGGCATTCAGGCTCAGACCGGTGGTAACCTTTCCGAGGCGCTCGGCAACCTTTCTGCCGTGATCCGTTCACGCAAAATGCTGCGCGAGAAGATCAAGGCGCTGTCTTCCGAGGCCAAGGCCTCAGCCATGATTATTGGCTGTCTGCCGGTCGCGGTGATGGTGCTCGTTTACATCACAACCCCCGCCTACATCATGGAATTGTTCTACAAGCCGATCGGCAATCTCATTTTGTTGATTGGTGTAGGCCTGATGGGTCTGGGGATTTACGTCATGCGCCGCATGATCAATTTCGACTTCTGATCTGACGAGGCTGTCATGGGATTACAGGACATTGCAAGTTTGGTGACAGACCCTGGCGTGCTCGCGTCGACGTTTGCGGCTGTTGCTTGTTTTGCGACCGTGATGACGCTCGCCCTGCCAGCCTTTCAGAGCGACAAGCTGGAAACACGCCTGAAATCAGTGACCAACCGCCGGGAGCAACTACGTCGGCAAAGCCGCGCTTCACTCGATCAGCGCGGTTTGAAGCAAAATCAGGGCGAAGGCTTTATGAAAGACACGGTCGACAAGCTCGACCTGCAAAAACTGCTTGAAGACCCGAATGTCAAAGACAAGATGATCCAGGCTGGTCTGCGTGGTGGCGGACCTCTGGCTGCGTTCTATTTTTGCCGGTTTGCACTGCCCTTCGTTTTTGGCGCGCTGGCCTTTTTCTATGTCTTTGTTCTTGGGATTCTTGAAATTGCGCCGCAGATGAAAATAGCAATCTGTGTGTTCGCTGCGGCTGCCGGTTTCTACGCGCCGAACCTCTATCTTTCAAACCTCGCCACCAAGCGTCAGCAATCCATTATGCGCGCCTTTCCGGATGCGCTGGATATGATGCTGATCTGTGTCGAAGCCGGTATGTCAATCGAGATGGCGTTTGACCGCGTTGGCAGCGAGATCGGTGCGGCGTCTACGGAGCTGGCAGAGGAGCTCAAACTGACAAACGCCGAACTGTCTTATCTGTCAGAACGCCGGACGGCCTATGACAATCTGGCCAAACGAACCAACCATCCAGGCGTGAAGGCCGTCTGTATGGCGCTCGCTCAGGCTGAGAAATACGGGACACCGCTCGGCTCATCTCTGCGGATCATGGCCAAGGAAAACCGGGATATGCGAATCGCCGAGGCCGAGAAAAAAGCCGCAGCGTTGCCCGCTAAGCTTACAGTTCCGATGATCGTGTTTTTCCTGCCAGTTCTGTTCCTGGTGATTCTCGGACCGGCCTATATCAAGTTCACTGAGATGGAAAAATAGCCAAAATTTCATGTTACTTTGAAGTATCGGAAATTTCACCGAACTCCTTTAACCAGGCACAACCTCTCTACATTAGGCTTAGCTCATGTGAGTAATGTGCGTCGAGGCCCGTGTTGAAATCCCTAATTCCTCATCTGCGTGCCATTTACGGCGTTGCTGCCGTGTTCATAACGCTGATTTTCCTTCAGGCTGTTGCCTATAAGGCCAGTCTTGAGTTTGGTGACCTGTCCTATGTGTTCGGCGCTGTCGCATTGACTATGCTTGCCGTTTTATATGGCGCTCGCTGGGAGGGGCTGGCCTTTCCCTCCATGATTTCCATGACATTGAGCTTTGGTTTGGTATCAGGATTCACCAGCGCAAACTGGTTTGTGCGCCGTATTCTTTTCGATATTCAGACGCCGTTCGATCAGTCCGAGGTGCGAAACGCCGTCATTGTCTACGTCATCCTACCGCTGGTGATTGCATCCATTCTTCTGCCGCCGATCATACGTTTTGCAAGGCAGGACAAAGTCGCGGCAGACGTATTCTGATGCCCGATTAGTTCTGCGTACCGCGCAACGCTGTATAGCGCCGCGCTTTCGGGGTCAGCATTGCTTTGAAATAGTCGATATTCTGATCAACCAAATCGTCAGGCAGGTCAGACGCGCCAACGGCTCGGGCTTCATCAAACTTGCCTTGAACACTCAGAACCAGCGCCAGATTCTGACGTTCGCGTGTGCCTGCTTCCGGTTGGATAACGGCGCGACGTAGCATCATTTCGGCTTCATCGGTTTCGCCGGTCAATACGAGAGACAGGCCAAGATTGGACAGCGCAGCGGCTGAATTCGGCTCTGTCTGGAGAACACGGCGATAGCTGGACTGAGCCTCCCGGTGACGGCCGGTCTGGTCATAGGCAACGCCAAGGGCAACCAGAATTGTGTGATCGTCTGGATTGAGGTTTGTTGCGCGCCGGAGCACATCGGCTGCCGTGGCGGGATCTCCCGACGACAGCAAGGACTTCCCGAACAGAGTGAGCAGTTCGACATTATCCGGAGCCAGAGCCAATGTCTGCGACGCCACTTCAGCGGCACGTTGTTCGCTGCCGATTGCGCGCAGGGCTTTGGCAAATTCTGTTGCCGCTTTCACATCTCCCGGACTTTTCTCGTATTCGAGACTCCAGAAGGTCGCCTGGGTCATCGGGTCCTGAAGCTTGATTTCTTCGCGCTGCTGATCGGTTGCGCGCATCAGCGTGCGGTCTTTTACAGCAGCTTCATAGGCAAGCTCTTCTTCGGTCGGGGCGGTGGTTGCGCATGCGGTGACACCGGCGGTCAGAAGAAGTGTGAGCAATACACGCGGCGATCTCAGATCTTGCATAATGAACTCCAGGAATTTCGTTCGAACAGAATCTCTCGATTGCCTCAAGGATTGGTTAAGACCTCATGAAATCAGAATTGTTCCGCGTTGAGGCTTTTGATCCAATCCGAATGCCCCACATATCAATCCAGAATGATTACGGAGTGCCCTATGTCAGAGTCGTATTTTCTCGCTTCTCACGATGCGCCCACGCCAGTTGATCTGGTGCTGGAGAGCGATGTCGAGGCTTACGTTTCTGCGCAGTCGGAATACTCGCGGACATTTCTGACGTCTGAGGGGTTCAAGGGCGGTGCAGGCGAGATTATCCGCCTGCCGGATATGACGGGCAAGGTCTCCCGCATTGTGTTCGGCCTGGGTGCGGCAAAGGATGGATTGGCGCTCGCGGCTTTGTCTTCAGGCCTGAAAGGCGGCGCTTATCGGTTCGACTTCGTGCCGGAAAGCGTAAACAAGACTACGCTTTATGTCGCCTGGGCCGATGGCGCCTATAAATTCACCCGTTACAAATCGCGCAGTCATGAGCTGCCTCAATTGGTCATTCCCGACGAAACTGAGCGCGAGAACGCGACCAGAATTGCGGCCAGTATTGAGCTTCTGCGCGATCTGGTGAACACACCCGCGCAGGATATGTCACCAAGCCTTCTGCAGGCGGAGATGCAGGAGCTGGCAGACGCGTTTGGCGCAAAACTCTCCGCCATTGTCGGTGATGAATTGCTGGATCAGAACTACCCGATGATCCATGCCGTCGGTCGTGCGGCTGATGATGAGCCGCGTCTGCTTCACCTCAGCTGGGGCGATGAAAGCCGACCAAAACTCGCGCTTGTCGGCAAGGGCATCACCTTTGATACGGGTGGCCTCGATCTCAAAACAGGCGGTTATATGCGCCTGATGAAAAAGGATATGGGCGGCTCAGCGCATGCGATCGCACTGGCGCGTCTGGTGATGGCGCACAATCTGCCGGTTCATCTCAATCTTTATATTCCGGCCGCAGAAAATGCGATCGGTGCCGGCGCCTTCCGTCCCGGTGATGTGCTCACCAGCCGTAAGGGGCTGACGGTCGAGATCGACAATACAGACGCTGAAGGTCGGCTTGTGCTGGCCGATGCGCTAACCCGTGCCCAGGAAGAGGGCGAGCCGGATCTGCTGATAGATTTTGCAACCCTGACCGGTGCCGCGCGTGTGGCGCTCGGCCCGGAACTCGCGCCGTTCTACACAGATGATGAAGCGCTCGCACTCGCCATCGAAAAAGCCGCTAAGGCGGCTCAAGACCCGGCCTGGCACATGCCGCTGTATATGCCCTATGAGAGTATGCTGAAAAGCTCCATTGCGGATTTCCAAAACTCAGCCTCCGGCCCGATGGGCGGGTCCATCACGGCAGGCCTCTTCCTCAAGAAATTCGTCGAGATGGAGAGCTGGGTGCACTGGGATGTCTGGGCGTGGCGAAACGCGAAATACGGCAATCCTGAAGGAGCGGCGGCCTGTGGCCTCCGCGCCATGTTTGAGGTGGTGAAAAACCGTTACGGCTGATTACCAGCCGCCGCCGCCTCCACCGCCGCCTCCGCCACCAGAGAAGCCGCCCCCGCGACTGCCGGAACTGGAGGAGGGGGCAACGGATGCTGTTGCAACGCCTGAGGTGATGGCGCTTTCCATGGATCGGGTCGCGCTGTGCAGGGAGTGGCCCATGAAATGTCCGCTGCTCCAGCCCGGGTTATAGGCCTGAGCTTCGGTTGGCAGGACTTTTTCGAAATACTTTGTCCATGGCTTTTCGACATTCAGTGCGATGGCATAGGGCAGGAGTTGTTCATACCGGTCTTTAGACATAGCCGGAGGCTGATTGCCATGGACATCGGCCATGTTCATCTGCGCTTTTTCCGCTGTCTCAAGATAGAGCCGCAGGCCGGCCACGGCTGAACGGGCTTTGGCCCCCTTGGGGGTGCGCGCCGGCATGAAATACATAAACGCCAGATTGACGAGGATCAGCGCAAGCACGCCAAGCGAGTGCCAGCTTGTCCAGGTGATTGTCGAGCCGATGGCGATGATAAAGGCGATCACGCAGAAAATGGCCGCAATGATGATATAGGCCGTGTTCCAGCGGAAATAGGGTGCGCCATATTCGCGGGTGATGTCGGATTTGAAGGCTTTGTAGCTTTCGGCAAAACTGGAATCGTATTTCTCGCCAAAGGTCCGCTCGCTCTGGCTGGTCAGGAGCGAATTGTAGAGTGTGTGCTGGTGGGCGGCGATGCGGGAAGAATTTGTCGGTGTTTCCTTTGTCAGCGTCACCTTTTTCTTCTCTGTCTTGAGGTTCAGATAGCCTTTGACAGCGAGGTCAACGAGGCTCGCCGTAAAGGCCTCATTGCCCTTGTAATTGCGATAATAAATCATGTGAGCAGCCGCAGGAGAGATATCCGATGGCGGCTCGTAATGCGGGAAAGTGGGGAGTTTCGCCGCGTCCTGTCCCACGGTCTGCCAGGACCGGTAATAGAAGAAAAAGACGCCCAGAAGAGTGAGTCCGAGGATGCCGAGGCCGAAATATTTCTGCCAGAGCAGGCCGAATTTGTCGCCGAGCGAAGGCGGGTCGATGACGCCCTTCTGGAGGCTGACAGAGACGGTCAGACCTTCGCGGCGCGCAAGAGGTTCTGTGGTTTCGAATACGATTTCCTGCCCGGATTGTTGGGCAGTCGCGTTCCGACCAGACTGGCCGTAGCGGCCGGTATAGCCTTGTAAATCCGTGACGCCCGCGCCGTCTGGCAGGATGATCCGTGCGCTGGCCGCATCGATTGGAAAGGCCCAATAGGTGCCGGTCACATTCCAGTAGAGCTCGTCATGGGTCTCGAAATAACGGATCTGGTTTCCGACATGATATGTGATTTCATAGGTCTGCCGGGTACCGCGCGGCAGAAAGACATCTTCATCGCCGATGCGGATGGTGTAGGCATTGCCATTCTTCTGGACGACCCAGGGTTCCTTTTTGCCATTTCGGGTGATGCGTTTGACATCATAATCATACCGATAGGTGTCGTCGTGATCATCCTTATAATATCGCGGCAATTCCCGGAAAATGCCGCGCCGGATCTCCTGACCTTCTGCCGTGACGGTGATAGTCTCGGTGACCAGAATGTCGCCATCTGTTTCGACCTCAATGGCGACATCAAAACTGTGAATGCGCTCATCAGCTGAGGCGGCGAGGACGCCAAAGAAGGCGAGCAGCGAGAGGCAGGCAAGTCGGATCGACATGGGCTCAATCCTTAAACGAGACGTCTGGCAGAAGCCGGTCGACCTGCTCGATTTCGAAAAATTCCCGCGCCGTGAAGCCGAATGGTCCGGCCATCAGGACAGCCGGAAAGGTCTGAATCGCGGTGTTGTATTCCCGCACCGCGCCGTTGAAGAAACGGCGGGCATAGGCGATTTTGGTTTCGGTGTCGGATAACTCGCCCTGCAACTGAAGGAATTGTTCGTTGGCTTTGAGGTCAGGATAGGCTTCGGCCAGAGCAAACAGGCGCGACAAGCCCTGGCTGATTGCGCTTTCAACGGCTTCCCGGTTGGCATCCGGAGCAGAGGCAGCCAATGCATCATTCCGCCGCTGGATCACCTCATCCAGAACGGTTTTTTCATGCGCGGCATAGCCTTTGACCACCTCCACAAGGTTCGGAATGAGGTCAGCCCGACGCTTGAGCTGCACATCGATATCCGCCCAGCCATTGTCGACCATCTGACGTTTCGCAACAAGATTGTTGTAGAGCGCGACAAGGCCGATCAGCAGCAGAAAGATAATCGCTACGGTGACATAAAGCGGAATATTCATGGTGCGTCCTCCCCGATCAGCCCATTGCTGGTCCTGTGCCAACTTAAACGCGCCGGTATGGCCCCACAAGCCCATGAACAGGGGAGGTGAAATGAGCCAGTTTCATGCGAAGCAATTGGTCGCGGGAAAACAAAAAACCCCGGCCGGAGCCGGGGTTTTCTCGAATTGGAGTTTTAGCTTCGCTTATTCGCGAGATGCCAGCAGCATCAGAACAAAGCGGAACATGTTCACGAACATGATGAAGAAGTTGAGTGCGCCCCAATTCGTCATCACGGCGAGGCCACGCTGGTCGCCTGCGAACTGGTAATAGCCATGTTTCAGCTGTTGGGTTTCCCAGGCCACAAGAACGGCAGACAACAGCGCAAAACCACCTGAAATCATCCATTCCATGCCGCCTGAATGCTCGATCAGACCGGTCATTGGCAGGATCATATAAACGATGGACACAGCAAACAGCGCCCAAAGGCCCATAATGGCGAATGTACCAAGGGCCGTGAGGTCACGTTTGGTTGTGTAGCCCCAGAGCGACAGCGCCGCAAAGGACGTCGCTGTAATCAGGAAGGCTTTGGTGATGGTGGCGAAGTTGAAAGATTGTTTGATGCCGCCAAGGGTCGACATGCTCATGCTTTCAGACGCCATATACATGTAATAGCCAAAGCTGAGACCGATGAGGGTCACCACGGCCCAATAGATAAAGCCCGTCGCGACCGGCGATGGGTTTTTCATGAAAAACATAGAGCCGATGATCAGCGCTGGTGGACCAAAAGCGATCACGAAGGCCAATGGGCTGAACAGAACAATGTTGCGCACAGGTTCAACCGTACCGGCGATCAGCGCAAGAATACCGGCCAGGGCAATGCCGAGAGCCAGCTTATTGTAGACGCCCAGCATGAAGCTGCGCAGGCCTGCATCAACGGATGCATCCATAGTGCCAGCGGACGCGCGGCCTGCTTGAGCGAAATTGAAATCGTTCATTATTTCACCTTTTGAGGTCAGCCCGCACAATTGCGGATTTCCGCAAATATGAGGCTGTGGATATCGTTTTGCAAGAAAAACCGGTGTCAGATAACGCCGATTTTAGGAGTCTTAATTGTGATTTTGCTCGGGCGTGTCTTTCCCCTTCGGCTCAATGCCCTGCGCCCGCGCTTTGCTTGTGACGCCGCGAATGGGCACGTTTAGGCCAAGACAGCTCGCGAATGGAGATCAAACTCTCCACTCGACATCCCGCCCTAAACCAACTATGTATCCAGAAATCGCTAATTTCGGATAGCGGCGGCTTGGGGAACCAGGCCGCCGTTTTCCGTTCCTGGAACCCACACATTGATCACGATCAAAGCCATTGAAGAGCGCATTCTGAAAGCCGTTACTCCTGAAGCGGAGTCGATGGGGCTTGAGGTTGTCCGCATTCGCATGATGGGCGGCCGCACGCCGACCCTGCAGATCATGGTTGAGAAGTCTGAGGGCGGCACGGATGTGGAAGATTGCGCGAGCTTTTCGCGCGCCATCTCGCCGCTGCTTGACGTTCATGACTTTGTGGACGCGAAATACCATTTAGAGGTTTCAACCCCGGGCATTGACCGGCCACTGACCCGAGCGAAGGATTTCGCGGCCTGGATCGGGCATCTGGCCAAGGTTGAGCTGCAAATCCCGATTGAAGGCCGCCGCCGGTTTCAGGGTGAGATCACCAGCGAGAATAATGGCGTGGTGACACTGCAACTGGATGATGGTCTCGAGCTTGAGGCTGAAGTCGACGGGATGAGCAAGGCAAGCCTGGTGCTTACCGAAGAACTGATTTCCGCGGCTCAGGAGATGGGCGATCTGCCCGATGCTGAGCAGGGCGGCTTTGACGAAATAGAAGAAGAGGGCGATGAGCCCGACACAATAGAGGAAGATGAGCGATGAACGCGATTGGCGTTTCGGCAAACCGACTTGAGATTCTGCAGATTGCAAACGCAGTCGCAGCGGAAAAGAGCATCGACAAGGAAATCGTCATTGAGGCGATGGAAGAAGCGATCCAGAAGGCGGCTCGCTCTCGCTATGGCGCTGAGCATGACATTCGCGCCAAGATCGACCCAAAAACCGGCGAGCAAAAGCTCTGGCGTGTTCAGACGGTTGTTGAAGATGAAGAGCTGGAAGACGAAGTTCAGCAGCTGACCCTCGAACAGGCGCGTGAGATCGAGCCTGAGATCGAAATCGGCGGCGAAATCCGTGAAGAGCTGCCGCCATTTGATTTTGGTCGTGTGGCTGCGCAGACGGCGAAACAGGTCATCATGCAGAAGGTTCGCGATGCAGAGCGCGAGCGCCAGTATGAAGAATACAAAGATCGTGTCGGCGAGATCATCAACGGCATCGTCAAGCGCGTCGAGCATGGCCACATCATTGTGGACCTTGGCCGCGCCGAAGGCATTATCCGCCGCGGCGACAGCATTCCGCGCGAAACGTTCCAGAATGGCGACCGGATCCGCGCTTATCTCTATAAGGTGAGCCGCGAGATGAAGGGCCCGCAAATCTTCCTGTCGCGTGCGCACCCTGACTTCATGGTCGCCCTGTTCGCGCAGGAAGTGCCGGAAGTTTATGAAGGCGTGATTGAGATCAAATCCTGTGCCCGCGATCCGGGCTCACGGGCAAAGATCGGTGTTTACTCCAATGATGGCTCGATCGACCCGGTCGGTGCCTGTGTCGGTATGCGCGGTGCGCGTGTGCAGGCGGTTGTTGGCGAACTCGGCGGCGAGAAAATCGACATCATTCCATGGAATGATGATGCCGCGACCTTCATTGTGAACGCACTTCAGCCAGCTGAAGTCTCCAAAGTCGTTCTCGATGAAGACGAGCAGCGTGTTGAGGTTGTGGTCGATGACAGCCAGTTCCCACTGGCGATTGGTCGTCGCGGCCAGAATGTGCGTCTGGCGTCTCAGCTGTCTGGCTGGCAAATCGACCTGATGACGCTGACCCAGGATTCCGAGCGCTATCAGCGTGAGTTCCAGGAGCGGACAGCTCTGTTCATGAAGGCGCTCGACGCGGACGAAACCCTTGCTCAGCTGCTGGCCTCTGAAGGCTTTGAGACGGTTGAAGAGATCGCTTATGTTGAGATGGACGATCTGGCGAGCATTGAAGGCTTCAATGACGAGATCGCCGAAGAGCTGCAAACCCGTGCGAAAGAATATCTCGAAAAGCTCAATGAAGAGCTGGACGCGAAACGCAAGGAACTGGGCGTTGAAGACGGTGTTGTCGAACTCGAAGATGTGACCCTGCAAATGGCAGTCATCTTTGGTGAGAACGACATCAAAACCCTTGAAGATGTTGCGGGCCTCATTCCTGACGACCTGACGGGCTGGCGCGAGCCATCGAAAGAGGGCGGCGGTCGTGAGAAGACGATCTTCCAGCCAGGTCTTCTGCCGAAAGGCGAGATGTCTGCCGAAGATGCTGAGCTCTTCATTATGCGCACGCGTCACCAGGTTGGCTGGATTGATGATGAGGCGCTTGCCGAAGTCGAATCTAAATTCGCCGAAGAGCCAGAAGAAGAGATCGCTGAAGGTGAGGATGATGGCCTGACCGAAGAAGAACGCGCTCTGATGGCGCTTGGCGATCTGTCGGGTGACGCACTCGATGAAATTGCTGAGCTTGACGAGGCCGATTTCTCCGAAGCTGACGACACAGATATCGAGGAGGGCGCCGACGATGACGCAGAGCCTCGATGAGTCTGAAAATCTAGCCGACGACATCGACGCGATGGATGACGGGCCGGAGAAGAAACCCGACGGCTCGCCATTCCGACTGTGTCTTGCTACGCGGGAGCGCCTTCCGGCCTCCCGTATGATCCGTTTTGCCTGTTCGCCAGACGGCGACGTCGTGCCGGATATCGCAGGGCGTCTGCCCGGACGTGGTGTTTGGGTCAGCTGTGACAAAGAGGCGCTTCAGGGCCTGATAACGGCCAAGGGCGGTTTTTCCCGTGGGTTCAAACGGCAGGTCAAGGTCAGTCCAGACCTCGTAGAGCTGGTCGATTCCCTCCTTTTGCAAAAGTGCATCTCGACAATCGGATTGGCAAAACGGGCTTCAGCCCTTATCTTAGGGTTTGATCAGGTTCGGAATGAACTGTTGAAACGGCGTCCAGGCTGGCTTCTGGAAGCAAGCGATGGCGCTGATGATGGTCGGAGACGGCTCCTGGGGCTGGCTGTTGCGCAGTACGAGCGCGTACGCGTTGCAACAGCCCTAAAATCGTCTGAATTGGGCGCGGCTGTGGGTCGTGACCGGGTCATCCACGGTCTGTTAAAGACGGGTCAGTTCACAGATGTGTGGACAAAGGACTATCGCAGGCTGTACGAGTTTCGCCGAATGGTCGGCGATGAGTGGTATCCTGAGACAGTCGGGAGCAATTGATCTGCAAACATGGTGTGCAGGTCCCTTTGGTATTTTAGAACTGGTGGTAGATGAGCGATACGAAGAACGACAATTCAGCAAATGACGGCGGCAGAAAACCTCTGACGGTCAGCCGGGGCAATAGCTCAGGCACGGTCAAGCAGAGTTTTTCTCATGGGCGGTCAAAACAGGTCGTTGTTGAGAAAAAGAAAAAGCGTATCACCACGCCGGCTTCCGGCGGGGGTAAACCGACTGCGGCCAAACCGGCAGCGGCTGCCAAGGGTAATGCGAAACCGCAACAATCCAAGGCCGCTGAGCTCGCCAAGAAGCTGGGCATTACCGAGGCTGAGCTTCGGGCGCGTCAGGCTGCGCTGAAAAAGCGCGAGGATGACGAGAAGAAGCGCAAGGCCGAAGATGAGGCCAAAGCGGATGCGCAGCGTCGCCTGAAGGAAGAGCAGGACCGCCGCCAGCAGGAAGAGAAAGAGCGCGTTGAAGAAGAGGCCCGTCGCAAGGCCGAAGAAGAGGCGCGTCGTCAGGCCGAGGAAGAAGCCGCTGCACAGGCGAAAGCCGATGCAGAACGCTCCAAGTCCGACCGCAAACCTGCAGCCAAGTCGAATGATGCGCCGCGTAAGCCTGAAGGCCGTCGCGAGCCTGAGATGGCTCCGCCGCCTGAAGACAATCCGCTCAGCGAACTGGGTGGTCGCGTCAAATCCAAAAAACCGAAAGTGCCTGAGGCTCCGGCCAAACAGGCGCGCACACGTGGTGAGCCAAAACGCCGTCAGGGCAAGCTGACCATTGCGGCGGCTCTTGAAGGTGATGAGGATCGTCAACGTTCACTGGCTTCAGTGAAGCGTGCACGGGAACGCGAGCGTGAACGCCGTATGCAGACCGGTGGTGGTGAAAAGGAAAAAGCCTCTCGTGAGGTGACTATTCCTGAAACGCTCACCCTTCAGGAACTTGCAAACCGGATGAAGGAACGCGTTGCAGACGTCGTGAAATACATGATGAAGCAGGGCGAGATGATGCGGGCCAATGATGTGCTTGATGCGGATACCGCAGAGCTCATCGTGGAAGAGTTCGGTCATACCGTGAAACGCGTGTCTGAATCGGACGTCGAGATCGGTCTGGAAGGCCCGGACGATGATGAAGCCGATCTGAAGCCGCGTCCGCCAGTTGTGACGATTATGGGTCATGTGGACCATGGTAAAACCTCGCTTCTGGATGCACTCCGTTCAACGGATGTTGTGTCGGGCGAAGCGGGCGGTATCACCCAGCATATCGGTGCTTATCAGGTGCAACTGAAATCGGGTGACCGGATTTCCTTCCTCGATACACCGGGCCACGCGGCTTTCTCGGCTATGCGGGCACGGGGTGCCGATGTCACGGATATCGTCATTCTCGTGGTTGCCGCTGATGATGGCGTCATGCCGCAAACGATTGAAGCCATCAGCCACTCGAAAGCGGCTGGCGTGCCAATCATCGTGGCGGTCAACAAGTGTGACAAGCCGGATGCCGAGCCGTCCAAGGTTCTGACCGAGCTTCTGCAACATGACATTCAGGTGGAAGCCATGGGTGGTGAAGTGCAGGCGATCGAAGTCTCTGCCAAGGACCGTACGGGACTTGATGAACTCACCGAAGCGATCACGCTGCAGGCGGAAATTCTTGAACTTCAGGCCAATCCGGACCGCGACGCCGATGGCGTTGTGGTTGAGAGCCAGCTCGACAAAGGCCGCGGCCCTGTCGCAACGGTTCTCGTGAAGCGCGGGACACTCAGGCGCGGCGACATCATTGTTGCCGGTCAGCAATGGGGTAAGGTTCGCGCGCTGGTCAATGAGCGTGGTCAACAGCTTAAGGACGCCGGTCCAACCGTTCCGGCCGAGGTGCTCGGTCTTGATGGGGCTCCGGATCCAGGCGACCCGTTTGTTGTTGTCGACAGCGAAGCACGTGCCCGTGAAATCACGGAATATCGGGGTCGCATGAAGAAACAGGCGCGCGGTAGCTCGTCTGCCAAGGCCTCGCTCGAGCAAATGCTGTCGCGTCTCAAGGACGGCAGTTCGGAAACTTCGGAAGCGCCATTGGTCGTCAAAGGTGACGTTCAGGGGTCTGTCGAGGCCATCACTCAAGCGGTTGAGAAAATGTCGAATGACGAGGTCCGTGCACGGGTCATTTATGGCGCTGTTGGCGGTATTTCCGAAAGCGACGTGCTTCTCGCTCAGTCTTCAGGCGCGCCAATCATTGCGTTTAACACACGTGCCAATAAGCAAGCGCGTGATCTCGCCGAGAAAGAGGGCGTGGAGATCCGGTATTATTCGGTGATCTACGATCTGATCGACGATGTGCGCGACACGCTGTCGGGCATGCTGGCACCTGAAAAGCGCGAAACCTTCATCGGTTATGCCGAGATCCTGGAAGTGTTCAACATTTCCAAAGTGGGCAAAGTGGCCGGTTGCCGCGTGACAGAGGGCGTTGTGAAACGTGGCTGTGGCGTGCGTCTGCTGCGTGATGACGTTGTCATCCACGAAGGCATGCTGAAAACGCTCAAGCGCTTTAAAGACGAAGTGCCGGAAGTCAAAGAAGGCACGGAATGCGGTATGGCGTTTGAACGCTATGAAGACATTCGTGTCGGCGATCTGATCGAGTGCTTCCAGGTCGAAATGATCGAGCGGACACTCGAAGCGGTCTGACGCAGACATCTCCAGAAAGTACGACCGGGAGTGATAAGAAAATTATCACTTCCGGTCGATTTGCATCCGCGTCTTACCAGCCTGTTAGGGGATTGGGCCTAGCCTGAAGGTTGGACTCCTGAACTCTGACGAGAAGGGCCGGATATGGTCGCTCCGCTGAACTCTGTACCGGCATATCTGACGGAAGCGCGACGCCCGTTTGAAGGGCCGGAGACCGATTCCGTTCGCCTGAGTGGCACGCTATCCGAAAAAGAACTCAAAAGCCTCGCAAGGCGGGTACGCTCCGGACATATCGGCCCGACTTCGGTTTATTATGCGGGCGTGACCGCGCCAGCCATTGCGGCAGGCATGGCCAGTCTGGTTGCTGCCGTCCTTTATCAGGCGCAATTGTCAGAACCGATCGTGTTGTTCTCATCTGCTATCGTGGCGGCGATGGCCGGGATATCCTGGTATCTGATATTCATGCGGCTCGCCTATCGTCACAGATATGGACGCGGGACCGAATTGCATTTGCCGACCGAAGTCGAGGCCGACGAGCTTGGTGTTTTCTGGACGCGCGGAGCCATGACCGTTCGGATTCAGTGGTCAGGCGTAACTGACGTGAAAAATGAGCGGAAATTCATTCACATTCAGATCACTGACGGCGATGATGTGCTGATCCCACACAAATGGTTCAAAAATCGCGCGGAGAAGAAGCAGGTCTTCGATCGTCTTCTTCACTATCGCGATCTCGCGACATCCAAAGACCAGCAAGCGGCATAATCTCAATTCTGCCGCCATTCCGTTGGAATGGTTGGCCATGACGGGAAAGTTTCGCCTCAAACGGATCGCTGTCGGGTCAGTCGCGCTGATCATCGTTACGATTATGGTGTGCGTGCTGACCAATCCAACGCCTCTGGCTGCGACGGTCAGTGAAGGCGATTGTGTGGAAATTCAGGTGTCAGACAATGGCTGGCATACAAACTTCTATCTGCCAGCTAGTGCCTTTCCCGCCGACCATCCGTTTCGGACGGACTATCCCGGCGCCAATTGGTTTGTTGTGGGATGGGGGGATGAAGGGTTTTACATCAAAGGCCCGTCAATTCTTCGCGGGTTTGATGCCATCATCCCGCCCAGCCCGACAGTGGTTCATCTGATTGCACTTGATCGGCCACCCGAAGACTATTTCAGCGATCGGAGACTGCCCTATAGCCTGTCTTCGGAGGGGCTGGATCAGCTGGTGAGTGAAATTGATGCGAGCCTGAAAATGACCCGGAACGGAGAGCTGAAAGTGGTGAGCGAGGGGCATTATCCGGGTGCCAGCCGGTTTTATCGCTCGCGCTTCAGCTATCACGCCTTTCATACGTGCAACCAATGGACGGCAGGGGTGTTGCGTAAGGCAGGCGCACCGATTAATGCGCCTGCTTCCATGCTGTCAGGAAGCCTGATGATGCAGCTGGAAAACACACACAAGGCCTGCCCAGTACCCCAAAAACCTGATACCATTGAGCCATGAATAAAAGAACGAATAACTCCGGCCCGATCGGCCCAACTCAACGCCAGCTTCGTGCCGGTGAACTCGTGCGCCATGCGCTTGTCGACATCCTCGCGCGCGAGGAATTTCGCGACCCTGAACTACAGGGCGTAACAGTGACAATTGGCGAGGTTCGCACCTCCCCGGACCTGAAACATGCGACCGTCTTCTGTTCACCGCTGGTGGGGAGCGAAGACCCGGACGCGGTTGCTGGCGCGCTCAATCGCGCTGCGTCTTTCCTGCGCGGCAAACTTGGTCGGAAGATCGATATGAAGTTTACACCGCAGCTGCGCTTTCTGGCCGATACCAGCTATGATGATGCCAATAATATGGATCGGCTGCTGGATGAAGTCGCTCATCGCGAAGGCTTTGATAACGACTGAACTTTCTGGGGGGAGACCGGGGTATGAGATACAGTCTTGTCGCCATGTCAGTTCTGTTCTGCGGCTCATTGGCATCGGCGCAGCCATCAGAAAAAAATGTCTCACATAAATTCCCCTGGTTCGTGGAGAATGGAAAACTCCGAAAGTTTCAGGCGCCGGATCTCAATGATCGATTGATGTTTGGTGACCACATCACCGGCGAAGTGATGCTGACCGCCTGCTTGTCTGGAAACAGCTTTAGCTCAGGGTTCAGGATGAAACTGACGTCACAGGATGGTTATCAGGTGATGACGCCGGGCCTCACCTGTAAAGACAAAGAATCCGTCTGGATGGGTTATCTCCGCAGTGACACGTCGGATGGGACGCTGAAGAAGTCTGGAAAAGCCTACGATATCGAGGTTGGAAAAGTGGGTGATATTGTCCCGTTTTCGGTGCGCGTCGGTATTGATGACGTCACAGTGACTTTCGGTGATCAGACAGCGGTCTATCCCAAAAACTTTGCGGTTTATGAGGCCTATTTTTACGGGTTCTGCGGTGTCGGAGTGGCCCGATTTTTTGAGTCAGCAGGTCTGGAAGGATGAGTGGGATGTTGCGGCATTGTTTGTCACTGATTTGCGGTTTCGTGGTGCTGGCCTCCTGCAGCACAACGCCCAGCCAGAAGATCGGAGATGACCCCATCGTCATTGCCCATCGCGGAGCGAGCGGCACCTTGCCAGAGCACACGCTGGAAGCCTATCAGCTCGCCATCGAGCAGGGCGCAGACTTCATCGAGCCTGACCTCGTTATGACCAAAGACGGCGTTCTGATTGCCCGTCACGACCCCTGGCTATCAGATTCCACCGATATTGCGGGTCATCCGGAGTTTGCCGATCGCAAAACCACAGTCACTGATCCGAACGGCCGTGAGATCACGGATTGGTTCGCCTGGGATTTTACGCTTGAGGAAATCAAAACGCTGCGCGCGACGCAGACCCGCGCCAGTCGTGATCAAAGCTATAATGGCCAGTTTGAGATCCCCGCCCTCGATGAGATTCTTGAGGTGGCCGGAATTCCGCCTCGTGAAATGGCGATAAGTTATGGCAGCCGTCATCCGATGGCGGGTCGATCCATTCGGATCGGTGAGCAGAAGACCTGTCTATACATCGAAACAAAATGGCCCTCCGCGCACAAGGCACGAGGTCTCGATCTGGCGACGGCCTTGTCCGCGGCCCTGCATGATAATGTGACAGGAGATGTGTGCGCACCGGCGTATTATATTCAGTCTTTCGAAGATGTTATTCTGAGGGAGCTTGCAGAAATGAGTGATTTCGAACTTGTCCAGCTCGTCTCACCTGTTGATGCGGCAGGGACGCCATCTTATGCGCTCGAAGACATCGCCACATATGCAGACGGAGTTGGGCCGTTCAAATCGCTGGTCATGGATCTTCAGACCGGCGAATCGACAGGCTATGCCGAGAAGGCGCGCGAACTCGGCCTCGAAGTTCACCCCTGGACCTTCCGGGATGATGACATTGCTCTGGGATTTGAAACGCCAGAGGCTGAAATTGAAGCCATTCTGGCGGCAGGCGCGACCGGATTCTTCACCGATTTTCCCGCCACAGGCCGCCAGGCAGTGGATCAATTAACCGATTAATAGCCTTCGTTGCGAAGAAGGCGGCCATAATTACAATTGCGCTCGGCCGACAAACCTAACTTCGCCGCAATATGAGACAATTCTTCCATATTGTCGGATTCCAACGCTACGGAATGGCGTGTCGTGCCGTTAAAGCTCGCGCTGACCCATTCGACTTGAGTCGATCCAATCGTGGTGATCAGGCGATGCTTTTTCACATCGACAACGGAGAAATTCGTACACAGATCAATGAATGAGGTTACGCGGTCTGCCGTCTGACAGGCGTAATCTGACAAGTGGAGCGAGGTGGCTTCGTGGGCCGTCCGCGGTGTCAGAGGAAAGTCCTGGCTGATTTCTTTGGTCCATTGCTCGAGATGCTGGGTGGTCCGAAGATTGACTTTAAGCTCCAGTCGTTCGCCATTTCGGATTTTCAGGAGCCAGCGTGTCAGGGGTGAGACGAAATAAGTGTCGACCCGGTATTCTTCATCAGTCCACTCATCCTTTAGCGGCTCCGGGCAGTCCTCGGTCCAGCAGCGCAGCTCCCAGCGGGATTTATCGCAGGCTGGAGCCGGATTGGTCGTGTTCAGAGGGGCATCAGCAAAAGGCATGGTGGACTCAATTTTTATAAGGGCGTTTCCAGAAGCACTAATGCGTCGCGCCGTAGAAAGTTCACTCAATCGCCGCGGATTCTGTATTAGACTGAAGACGAAACACGACGACCTGAGTAGAATAGCGCGTAATGCTTAAAAAACTTGCTGTATTTCTTGTGCTCTTAACCTGCGCTGCCGGGCTGAAGACTGTTGAGGCACAATCCGTGGCGCCTGATGGCACCAATTATACACCCGCGAGCCATCTGGACGGCTATCGCTGGGTTGCCAATGCGCGGGCTGTTTTCGCCGATGAGAATGTCATTCTGCGGACGGGCTTGATGGATTGGGAAGCTGACTCGCCCATCACCTGCAAATATGCCTGTGATGCTTTCATGAGCTGCAAAGCCTTCCAGTTTCATGAGCCTGCGCTTCTAACGGACAAGCCAAGCTGCCGCCTCCTGACCGGGGCGACCGATCTTTCAGTCGAAAAAGGCGTACACGTCTATATTCTTCGCTGAAGCTGGCTTTACGCGCTGGCCCGAAGTCGGTACTCGGCTGAGGAGCCGTTCAGAACGGGAAGAACGCGCCGTTCCAATTTCTATTTCCTGAAAGATCTCGGCCGTCCGATCCGGTCGGGTGTCTCGAAAGGCAGACCAGTGGCAAGACAACGCAAGCGCAAGGGCGATCCGGTGCACGGATGGCTAAATTTCAACAAGCCTGTCGGCATGACCTCAACCCAGGCCGTGGGCTTTGTAAAACGGGTTATGCACGCCCAGAAGGCCGGGCATGGCGGCACACTCGACCCGCTTGCTGACGGCATTCTTCCGATCGCGCTGGGTGAAGCGACCAAGACCAGCGCCTATGCCATGGAGTCTGACAAGGATTACACCTTCCATATCAGCTGGGGGGCGTCGACCTCGACCCAAGACCGGGAGGGCGACGTCATCGCCGAGTCTGATGTGCGTCCGGAGCCTGACGCCGTTGCTGAAATACTCAGTAAATTTGTGGGCGAGATTGATCAGGTGCCGCCAAAATTCTCAGCCATCAAGGTGAATGGTGAACGCGCCTATGATCTGGCGCGCGATGGTGAAGAGGTGGAGCTGCAGCCGCGCAAGGTCGAGCTTTTTGGCGCCAGTCTGGATCCTGCATCCACGCCGGAAACGGCCATCATTCATGTGACCTGCGGCAAGGGGTTTTATATCCGGGCGCTGGTACGCGATCTGGCCTGTGAGCTGGGCGCTGAGGGGCACGTCACTGTGCTGAAGCGGACCCGTGTTGGCGCTTTCGATATCAGGACCAGTACGGATCAGGCCACGCTTGAGGCGGCCGAAACGCCCGAAGACTGCCGAGGGCATTTGATTGCGCTGGATGCGCCGCTGGACGATATTCCCAAACTGGAAATTCAGTCATCTCAGCTTTTCCGTCTTCGGAATGGTAATGACGTCCAGCTGCTTCCGCATGAGCTGGAGCAGTTCCGGTCGCAGCGTATGGACTTGCAAGGGGATGAGTCTGAAGACCGTCTGGCGCTGATCATGGAGCATGGGCAGGCCGTCGCGTTGGGAGAAATCCGGGCCGGGCGTTTCCAGCCGATCCGCGTCTTCCAGCTTTGAGTGAGAGAAAAGTCTGATCGCGTTCAGATTCGGGCTTTCAGCCGTGCATGTCCTGTGCAAACTTCCCGCCAAACAACCATAAAGGGAGGACAATCATGACATTTAAACTCACACTCGGACTCTGCGCATTGGTCGGATTGGCGGCCTGTGAAACTCATGGCGGCCAAATCTATATCGGCGTTGCGCCGGACGAGATTGAGCGCCAATTGGCCGAAGGTCAGGTCTGCCGCACAGAACGACCGACGGGTTCGAACCTGCCGCAACGGATTTGCGCGACGGAAGAAGAATGGGCGGAGTTTGACGCCGAAGCTGAGCGCAACGCCCAGGAGATCATGGATCGCATCGGTGCAGGCGATCCTGAATTTGATGGCGGATATACGGAATAACCCCCAAAATGAAAAAGGACTGCCTCCGGGTGGAGAGGCAGTCCTCACTGGCCCTTTGGAAAGGGGGGGACAGGGGCCAGGATGATTAAGCGGCGTTACCGCGATAGATCATTTTAGATGGGCGCTGGTCTGTGTTTGCAGGCTTGCGCACAGCTTTATCGTAGTGAGTTCCGCGATAGACGAGGTCATCATGACGCTCGGTCTTTACGTTGTCGTTTGCGGGGCGAACTTCAAATCCACGGTAGAAAAGCTTGGTCATAATAGTCTCTCCTTTCTTTCCCCTTTTCGGGGACTGGGCGGGGCCTCTCTGGCTGCGCCCGTGTTCCTTTGTTGAGTTCAATATATGCAAGATGTGTAAGTTTGTCAAACTGTATAACAAGCTTTTTTGGGGTTTTCTGATGAAATCTTTTAAATCCTTGTTTTATTTATAAAAATGCAATCAAAGAACTGGGGTTTGGCGCGCTTCAGGGCGGATTGCGCCGTTTCGCGCTCCAAATTCGGGCTGGAAATCAGGTCAGATTGCAGATTACGACACGGTCTGAGCTGTGAGATTCGGTAAATATCAGTTCGGTGGGGTGCCACGGGACCAATCGCAGCGCTGCGGCTTGATCGGATGTGAATGGCCACATAGCATTCAGGCCGGACAGTCTGATTCTCGGGGGACACGATGTTTATGAAATCCATCACCGGCGCGTTCGCGACACTTGCGCTCACTGCGCTCATGATGCCGCTTACAGGCGCTCAGGCTCAGACGGCCTATGTCGCGCCAACGGGTGGCAATGTCTATGCATCAGACTTTTTTGATATGACCGTCACACTGCCGTCGAACTGGACTTTGTCCAGCAAGGCAGAAGCCGACAACATTATGAGTGTTGGCGGAGAAGAGCTGGCGGGTGATAACGCAGAACTCAAGGAGATGACGGACCTGGTGCGACAGAAATCTCTTACGATCATGTTCGCGTTTGAGGACCCGGCCAAGACGGGAAAAAATTCGACCGGAAATCTCTCCATGGTGGCTGAAAACGTGTCTGAATATCCTGCGTCACTTGGACCGGAAGATGCCATTGCCAATATGAGGGCGCTCGCGGACGTGAGCGCGACTGATGTCACGTATGGAGATATGATTACTACCAGGCTGATCGATGGACAGCCCTTCTCCAGCGTGGAGTCGACTGTTGTGATGGAAGGCGTTGAGATCAATCAGATCTATCTGATCGCTCGAAAAGGGGATCATCTGATCACGATCATTCAGACCCACCTTTCCGAGGAGACTAAATTCCTGCTGGATGGGATTATCAGCAACATCAAGCTCGACTGGACGCCCTGACATGAACGCGCGGTCCAGGCGCGACCACCATCTTGTCCGGCAGAGCCGAAGCCTCTACCCCACAGCGCGTTTGGCCGATATCGGGAGCGCTTCGATCCGGGCCTGATAATCCTGGGAGAGCGCCTCGGCTGTCTTGCGGTCGTGAATATCGATGGAGTAAGCCACCAGTCTATAGCTGTTATTATCGAAGGATGGACGGTGTTCTCCCACCGTCAGGAAATATCGATATGTCCCATCGCCGCACAGGAATCTGTGTTCAACCGAGCTTTGTTCGCGATTGTGTTTCGGTGGGCCAAACAGGGTTGAACACACCGCATCGATATCTTCAGGATGAATACGCTTCAGAAATCCGCCTCGGTCGCGGGGCAGGGCGTCTGGCTCGAGCCCTAACGCGGTTGCGAACGTTGGTGTCAGAACGAGGCGCGGCAGGGCGATATCCGGTTGTTCCCAGACACCAAAGCTGGCCGCATCGGCTGCCAGTTCATAGCGCGCCTGCTCTGCGGCAATTTCGTCTTTCTGTTCTCTGATCTTGCGCATCGCCGCCTGCCCAAACCGGTGTTGCGGGCGAAAGATCAGAAACCATTCCAGAACAAGCATGAGAAGCGTGGCCAGCCATAACAGTGTCGAGGTCAGTGCGGCGCGTCGCGCGCTCTCTCCCGCCATGGTCTCATAGGTCGACACAGCCTGTTCGAGCTGGCTGAGTAGTGTGTCGTCACTCAGCTGCATTAAAACCTCAAGGTCAGCGGGCTCAATGTCACCAGCGTTTGCCGCACGGCGCGCGATTGAAAGGAAGTCGTCCATCGTGTCAGACAAACCGCCAACACCCGAGTACAGCGCGTCGAGACGCGGGTCGTTCGGCGCCGCCCGGAGTAGCATGGGATGGTCATTTCCGTTCGCCAGGGCGTCATGGGCGCGTGACATTTCATCCACCAGCGCGTTCAGCCGCGCCCCTGTATCGCTCGCTGCGCCATCATCAAGTGTGTGAGCGGTCAGAGCAATCCGCTGAGACAGCATGCGCTGGCGGCCAGCCAGATTGATCACCGACCCATAAACGCCATTCTGACGGATAACGCGCTCAATCAGTTCATGGCCCGTTGTCGTCAGCAAAGCGATCAGCGCGAGGCCGAGCAGATAGAGGCGAAGCGAGTTGCGGGATTTGTTCATGCGCCTGCCCTGTTCGGATTGTTACGCGCCTGTACGATCTGAAAGCTTATTATTCACGCTCAGATCGTTAATTTTGGCTGAAATTAATTAAAATTGCAGTTTGAGGGAGGTGTTCTCTTCTTTTTTTGCTCGGGCTTGTCGGTCGCCATGGCTCTCTCGCCCTGCGCCTCCGCGGTTTTTTCTTTCGACCGCCCGCTCTGGCTCCGCCTCCGCGATGGGTCGCGCTCATGGCTGTTTTTTGATTTCTGCTCGCCTTTGTGTCTCACCTCCGGCTCGAATCGGCTGCGCCCAGCCCGGTCGGGCTGTTGGGTGTCCCACACGACCAAAGGTCGGGCGCAGGGCGAGGGAGCCATGGCGACCGACAAGCCCGAGCAGAACAGAAAACAACACTCTTCACTATCTCATGCGCCTCCGCTAACGTCTGAAGGGAACGCAAGGGGAATTTCGCGTGACCGGGGATGTGAGTGAACACGACAAGATGAAGGTCTTCGTCTCGTATTCGAGACGGGACGTCGCTTTTGCGGATCAAATTGTCTATGCGCTGGAGCAGCAGGGCTTTCGGCCAATCCTCGACCGGCACGACATTGACGCGGCGGAGAAATGGAAAGACCGGCTGGGAAAGCTGATCCTGTCGGCGGATGCGGTTGTGTTTGTGCTGACTGAGAATTCTGCCGGTTCGCCCATCTGTGCGTGGGAAATTGATGAAGCCGACAGGCTTGCCAAGCGGATGATCCCCGTACTGCCAGACCCGCTGCCAGAAGGTGTCGCGCGCCCGGAAAAGCTGAGCGATCTGAACGAGATCAAATTTTATCATGATCCGGACTTGCCCGGATCCGGTTTTGCGAAGGGCCTATTTGATCTCTCAGCGAGCCTGAAAACCAATCTCGCCTGGGTGCGTGAGCATACAGAACTCTCGGAACAAGCGGCACGTTGGCAGAGCTTGGGCCGGAGCGAAGATTTTCTGCTCCGCGGTGAGGCGCTGGAGGCGGCGAAGACATGGCAGACCGAAACGCCACCAGACAGCGAGATCGAACCCGGCATTGTCGCATTCCTCGCTGCCAGCGCCGACTATGCCGAGAAGCTGAAACGCGAGCAGGATAGTCAAATCGAAGAGAGAGAGATAGCTTTGGAGAAAGCGAAGACTGCGACCTCGCGGGTACGGCGCGCTGTCTTTGCTGGTGCTTTAGGGGTGCTCTTGTTTGGTTGTTTTGCTTTCGGGGCTCTGTGGGAAGCTGGCATGCAAACACTTAGAGCTCGGGTTGCACAGTCAGATTTATATACAAGCTTGGCGCAGGAAATGTGGGATCGGAATGAAACTGATTTAGCATATTTGTATGTCCTCAGTGCAGATCCGGCGGCTCGTGGTGACCTTTGGTTTAAGATTTTCGGTATTGGAGAAAATACTAGAGCACTTGAAAAACTGGCAACTTTCTTGAAATCAGACACACGTCTTTCGTCTCATACTTTCGACAACCCATATCGTGCAAACTCCACAGGCGAGTTCCTAGTTTCGAGGGATGCCCCGACGCTCCGCTACGACGAAATCAATCTAGAGTTTGTCGACGCTGGCAGACACCTTACGAATGTAGCCGCCAGAAGCGAAGCGGAAAGTATCGCCACTATAGGATTAGGGGTCGTTACGATCCCACAATCGACAGGCAAATATCGACACATTCATTTCCCGGAGGGTGCCGGAGAAAATCTGGTCTGGAATCATGATTTTTCAGCAGCAGCAGTTGTTGGACGAGATCGTGTAGCTTTTGCGGAACCCCGAAGTATCGAGAATTCTGATGACTCGGCATTTATAGAAACACAACTGCAGCTGACAGGTATAGAGGTGTCAATTGATCAGATATTAAGAGGGCTCGAGGCGAATCGAGCGCAAGCTATTCCGAATTTTGATGAAACCCGTTTCAAACATCCTGATGATCTAAGTCTCGGAACTCTGTTCTCTCGGGATCAGATATACGCTCTGCCTCATGCAGTTCAACATATCAGTTTCTGCTCTCGCCAAACACATATCGATGGACAGTGCATTGGTGTTTTGGGAATTCTGCCGAAAAATGAACTAGTCATTCTGATTGGAAGTTCGATTTTTAAAGTAAATTCTGAGGGAGCAATTGTCGCTGAAGATCACGTCAGTCTTTCGGAAGCTCGCGGCACCGGGGAAATACAGCACATTCCTACATTGAGCAAAGTGATCATCCAAATAACCCTATCTAGAGATTTAAATAAACGATTCGAATTTATCGAGTTTGATTTCAGTGCCTCCACTGGTGAATGGCTCGAAAAGAAAACAATCGGAATTACAACAGTTAATTATATCGATCGATATAGGCAGATATATTGTGGTTCCAAATCTGGTAGCCTAGGAGTGATGTGCTATTCGGCAAGCGCAGGTTGGACGAGGCAGTGGATCCTTTCTGGGCGCTTCCGAAATGACAGCCCCCGCGAATTCAAAGTTTTGGACTTCGATACAGAAAATTGCAGGATAGCGATTGAAGCCCCTGCAAACCAACGCCTTATAGAAGGTTGTGGCCGTGGGATAATCGATGATTCCACTCCCGTTATACGATTAGCGCGGTTGCAGCGTCTATCCAGTCTGGTCGATGGGACAAATAGATTTTTGGTCACTGACTTGTCGAAAGATCCTACCGCAATAATTATGCACCAAGTGAAAGAAGCCCTCAACGAGAGTGCGGAACCCGAACGGTCTACAGATGCGGATCTGGATTTCACGTCGAATGTAGACCCATTCCCTGAGCTGGGCCTTGTGTCTGAAGAGTTTGGAACGATGTGGGAATTCGTAAACCAAGACCAGACGGCGAATTATGCAGTTTATGGCGCGTGGGATTTCGCTACGAATCCTAGGTCATCACTAACAGTTTTTGACGTTAGATCCGGACAAGAAATCCCAGTCAAAGACAGTCGTGGCTTCAATTCCTTAGTAGATGGTGGATTTGAGTTGCACACAAAAGTGCTGCCCCAAAACCTGCTCCTGATAGAAGGCAAACATTCAGTTCTGGTTTACGATTTTCAGGAAAGGAAAGTCGTTTTTGAGTATCGAACAAAAGATCCCGTTCATGCACACAGCGTCAACGTCAGCGTTATTGGCTCCAAATTGATTGTAACGCAGAACTATAACCAGCGTACCGTTAGGGGTGGAGTGTATGTGGAAGATGGTAGATTTGCCATGTTTGATTTGGAAAATCTACACAACGCCGAACGGATATTTGAAGAGACTAGTATATCAACTTTTCGCTTTAACGAATCTGCTCATAACTTAGAAATTTTTGTGCCCGGCGAGCGACACTTGGTGTCGCTTGATGACTTGAGTTCTCAAAAGATTTTGAAAGCGCCGAAGAGCATTCTGCGCGACGTTTCATATTCGGAGAAAAATCACCGTTATGCGTTTATTTCTGATAGTGAATTGTTTGTAACTTATAGGGGCAATCCCACGAGATGGGTGACATTCCCAGCGCGTGGATTTAGTCGCGTTCGATTAGGAGAGACCGATCTGGAAGTCTATCTGAACAATCAGAGGTTTGTAATACCAGGCCAATATTTTGGCGATTCGAAATCCCTTGTAGACCACGCTTGTGACCGTCTGCTAAAATTAGGATCTGTCGAGTATTGGAAGGAAATGAATACTTCGATTCCTGACGAGTATGGTTTGCCGCTAAATCTCAGTCAGATCGACTGCTTCAAAAAATTCTAACCCTTCCCTTTTACCCCATTTTCTGTCATAGACCCGCCTTGGGTCTCTGCCCCTTATTTTTCTAGCCCGGCTGGACGACATCCCGGCCCGGCTGAATGTGATGAGACGAGGCCTTTCCAACGCCAATTTGGCTTAATCCAACGCCCACCCAAAGCGGGCGACAACTAAAGGTATTTCGATGTCGATTACGGCTGAAAAAAAATCTGAGCTCATCAAGAAATTCGCCCGCGGCGAAGGTGATACGGGCTCTCCTGAAGTCCAGGTTGCGATCCTCACAGAGCGGATCACCAACCTCACTGAGCACTTCAAAGACAATGCCAAAGACACCCATTCCCGCCGTGGCCTTCTCAAAATGGTCGCCACGCGCCGGAAACTGCTGGACTATGTAAAGTCCCGCGACGAGGGCCGTTATAAAACCCTCATTGAAGAACTGGGACTTCGCCGCTAAACGGCACCCAGACCCGCCAGCAGCAATCCGGCTCCTGGCGGGTTTTTCGTATGAAAAGAGAGATGTATGTTCGATAAACACATTGTGTCGACAGAATGGGCGGGTCGCCCTCTGGTTCTGGAGACAGGTCGCATTGCCCGTCAGGCTGATGGTGCGGTGCTCGCCACCTACGGCGAAACTTCCGTTCTGGCCACTGTTGTTGGCGCCAAATCGGCGAAACCCGGCCAGGACTTCTTCCCGCTTACTGTGAACTATCAGGAAAAATATTCCGCAGCGGGCCGTATTCCCGGTGGCTTCTTCAAGCGTGAAGGCCGCCCGACTGAAAAAGAAACCCTCACTTCGCGTCTGATTGACCGCCCGATCCGTCCACTCTTCGTGGAAGGTTTCAAAAATGAGGTTCAGGTTGTTCTGACTGTCATGTCTTATGACGGCGAAAACGATCCCGATATTGTTGCCATGGTTGGCGCCTCTGCTGCGCTGACGCTCTCTGGACTGCCATTTATGGGCCCGATCGGCGCGGCACGCGTTGGCTATAAAGATGGCGAATACGTCATCAACCCAACGATCCAGCAAATGGAAGACACCGATCTCGACCTCGTCGTTGCGGGAACGCAGGACGCGGTGATGATGGTTGAGTCTGAAGCAAAAGAGCTGTCGGAAGACGTGATGCTTGGCGCGGTTATGGCTGGTCATAAGAGCTTCCAGAGCGTGATCGATCTGGTCATCGACCTTGGCGAGCGTGCGGCGAAAGAGCCATGGGATTACGAGCCTGAAGATTATTCTGCTGAGCTCAAGCAAATCCAGGATCTCGTGGGCGCAGACCTCTCTGCGGCTTACAAGATCAAGGAAAAAGGCGAGCGTCAGGACGCTGTTGGTGCGGCCCGCGAAAAAGCGGCTGAGGCGCTCGTTGCAACCGAAGAGAAGCCAGGGGGCATGGACCCGCTGGTCTTCAAGGATTGCTTCAAGAAAGCCGAAGCGAAAGTCGTTCGTGGCGACATCATCAAAACCGGTGTCCGTATTGATGGCCGTAAGCTCGACGAAGTGCGTGATATCGTGTCTGAAGTTGGCATTCTGCCGCGTACACACGGTTCCGCCCTGTTCACCCGTGGTGAAACTCAGGCGCTGTGTGTGGCCACGCTCGGTACGGCTGATGATGAGCAGATGATCGATGGCCTCGATGGGCTGCACAAAGAAGGCTTCATGCTGCACTATAACTTCCCGCCATATTCTGTCGGTGAAGCGGGTCGTATGGGCTCTCCGGGTCGTCGTGAGATTGGTCACGGCAAGCTGGCATGGCGTGCAACCAAGGCGATTCTTCCGACCAAGGAAGACTTCCCTTATGTGATGCGTGTTCTGTCTGAGATCACCGAATCCAACGGGTCGTCCTCCATGGCGACCGTTTGCGGTACATCTCTGGCGCTCATGGATGCCGGTGTTCCGATCAAGCGTCCGGCGTCTGGTATCGCGATGGGTCTCATCAAGGATGATGACGGCGTTGCTGTTCTCTCAGACATTCTGGGCGATGAAGATCACCTCGGTGACATGGACTTCAAAGTGGCCGGTACTGAATTGGGTATCACGTCACTGCAGATGGACATCAAAATCGCCGGTATCACCGAAGACATCATGAAGACGGCTCTGGCTCAGGCCAATGGCGGACGCATGCATATCCTCGGCGAGATGAACAAGGCGCTGGGCTCTGCCCGCACCGAGCTCTCTGCAAACGCGCCGCAAATGGAAAGCATGCAGATTCCAGTCGACAAGATCCGTGAAGTGATCGGGTCCGGTGGTAAGGTGATCCGTGAGATCGTCGAAACCACAGGTGCGAAGGTCAACATTGAAGACGATGGTAAAGTTACGCTGTCAGCGCTCGACAAAGCCTCTATCGATGCGGCTCGCAAATGGATCACCGGCATCACAGCTGAGCCTGAAGTTGGCGAAATCTACGAAGGCAAGGTTGTTGCCGTCAAAGATTTCGGCGCATTTGTGAACTTCTTCGGCCCGAAAGATGGTCTCGTTCATGTCAGCCAGATGGCTGAAGAGCGCGTGAAACATCCGAAAGACGTTGTTTCTGAAGGCGATACGGTCTGGGTGAAGTTGCTCGGTTTTGATGATCGTGGCAAAGTCCGCCTGTCCATGAAGGTTGTCGACCAGGAAACCGGTGCGGAAAAGGCGCCAGCCGAGGACGAGTAGGTTTAACGGGAAATAAGGGGCTTCAATTATGCCGGGTGCTCGATGGGATACCTTGTCCGGAGCCCTTAATTTCTCCGTGTTGTTACTGATCTCGTTTATTCTTATCGGACCCAAGCCGTCTCTCGCTTTTCTGTCGGAAGAGCCGGCTTGGTCCAAATCTTTGCAGAGCACGCGGTGCGAAGCGGGACGGGCCCTGCCCGACAACGTTCACGCCTATCTCGAATTTGCTCACCCCTGTCTTGAAAACTTACCCGCCGGAATGCAGCTCCTGAAAGGAGACATGTTCGCCATGTCTCAGCGCCTCAACGAAGTGCGCGCGGAAAATGGTTTGCCCGAACTTTACTGGCATGAAGGCGCAGCGGATGTGGCTCGCCTGCATGCGATCGATATGCTCCGCCGCGATTATATGGATCATGAATCGCCCGAAGGCATGCGCAGCTCAGACCGGATCCAATTCCTCTTCCGGGATGAAAGCTTTGGATATACGGGTGAAAATCTTGCCTGGTTCCGGGACGCCTTTCCGCCTGTCTATGACGAGCTGACCCTTCAGAAGCAGCTGGAAAACAGCCCAAGCCATTACAAAGCCATGCTGAACCCCGACTATGATCATGTCGGCCTCGCCATTGTGAAAATGGGCAGCAGTTATATGGCGGTTCAGATTTTTCTGTCGGTAGAAGGTGACCTTCTCCGCGATTGGCCGGACAAGATTTATCCCGGCGACCGCTTGAAACTTCCATCCACCATGAATGGCCGGGCTGTCGAGGGCTGGCGGCTCGAGCTGCCTGATGGTGAAACGCTCGCCAGTGGCTATAACACGGAAGTGGTGGTGCCCGATGTTGAGGTGGATCAGCCCGTTGAACTTTATATCCGGGTGGCGATTTCTCAGACCCAGCTCTTGCTGATCAAAGGGCCGGTGGCCGATCTGATTTCCCATGCGCCCTGACCAGTCGATTTGCTTCATCGCGATTTCAGGTGGATCAGGCTCAGGCAAATCAACCTTGTCTCAGGCCGTTAGAAACGTTCTTGGTCCTGAGATCTGCACGGTTATGGGCGATGACAATTATTACAAATCGCGCGCGCAGAATGAGGCTGTGGGTCTGAGTCGCGAAGCGGTCGAAGCTAAGGTCAATTTTGACGATCTATCCTCAAAGGACATGGATCTCTTTTATGATCATCTGGTGGCTTTGCGGGCCGGAAAAACCATTGAAAGACCAGTCTACAGCTTTCCGGATCATGACCGGATCGCGGACAGAACGGTGAGGATAACACCAGGGCGTGTGACCATTCTTGAAGGCATTCATGTGCTCAGTGAGCCACGACTTCAGGATTTGTTTGATCTCAGAATTTATGTCGACACTCCCGACGATTTACGACTGGCAAGGCGTATTCTGCGCGATACGGCCCCGCTTGACGCAGGCGGACGTGGGCGCAGCGTCGACCGGGTGATTTCACAATATCTGAAATTCGTTCGCCCCACGCATCATCGGGTGACGGAGCCCGCAAAATACTCTGCCGATCTGGTGATTGCAGATGAAGGACTGCCTGCTTTTGCTTCGGCTGTTCCCTCCAGACAAGCTGTGATGCGTATGCTGGCTCCGGTTCAGAATTGGCTGCTGGATGAGGGGGTGGTGTCTGAGACCGAGTTAAGACCCGTGCCAGACGACATCACACAATGGCTTTCCAGCTAGGGAAAGCACAACAAACGCCAACGTGTCAGGGAGTTAGAATTTAAACGTGGTTTTCAGACGAACACCGGCTTCGATGTTCTGCTCTTTCCACTGAGAGGCATCGTCCAGTTCGTTCGCGCCGACCGTTACCGAGCCGCCCAGGCTGAAGCGAGGGGTGAATTGATAACTTGCGCCAGCTCTCATTTCTTCACGCGGAAGCGGAGATTCCACAACGCGGGAAACCATATCGAGATTCATCGCCCAACGGCCATCGCCGCCAAATGTGAAGGCTTTGGCTTTCTCCTGCCAGGAGAGTGAAGCGGTTGGGTCCTCAGGGGTGGCTGAATCGGTCAATGCGGGACCAGACAGGGTGAAGTTTTTACTCCACTCAGACTGTGGCAAGCCACTCGCTTCCAGTTCCGGAAGCGCAGCCGTCTGCGCTGCAGCAGAGCTGCATGCAAATAGGACCAGCCCCGAACCTATGACCACAAGCTTTTTCATTACCAACTATATTGCTCAGTTTGCGCTTAAAAGAAAGTTGAGCCTCCGATTAATTTTTTGAATTATTTGCGAATGCGGAGTTCAAGCAACACTCCTTGTTGATCTATGTTATCACTGATGCCTGTAGGTGTCGCTGCGAGCTCGGTGCGACCTGTGCGATAACCAACTGACAAACCGACGTTTTCGTTGAGATTTCTCGACACACCGAAGGTCAGGGATTCCGATTTGAGATGAATGGTTTCATCTTCGGCCCTGGAACCATGAATGCCCAAATTCCAGTCACCGATTGTGTATTCTCCGCCAAGCGTCAGGGAGGAGTAGTCGCCATATCCACCATTGTTGGAATTCAGAGCGGATATCCCAACGCGAAACTGGTCCCGGCGTTCGATTTCCAGCCCGCCAGACACGGTTTCGGTGTCATCATAAAAAGCTGACGCGCTATTGGCCTGAGACCAGGTAAGCGATGCGCGGGCCCGAAGATCGGCTTCGCGAAACAGACGAGACGCCTGAAGGCCAAGTTCAATCGCATCGTCCAGTTCGGGTTCGATGACATTTGGTGCTTTGATCTTTGTGTCGAGATCGAGCCGGCGCACGGAGGCGTCTGGTGTGTAGGAGATCCCGGCGCGAACACCCAGTATTCGCGGCGTGACATAGCTTGCTTTTTCAGCCGTAGACGAAATATCGTTTCGGGTGCGCACGGCGTTGATGCCTGTAGGATCGAGGATCGGATCCCGGTCGCGCGCCAAACGAAACATGGTCGGGCTGCCTTCGTAAAAGCGCGCTGCCACACCGTCATCGCGGCCGAGCGTCACACTTCCCCAGCCGCCATCGAGCTCAACATAGGCGCGCTCCAGGCTTCCGCGGGGGCCGACATCGCTATTGAAGGGCTCGGTCGACAGTCGCGAAAAGGCACCTCGCAAGGCCTGACCGGACCCATTGTCCGCGCATTGCGCCGTGGCAGGGGGACATTCGATGATCGCGCCTGCAAATCCCGGCCGGGAGGGGTGATCGATTTGTCCACGGAAAGTGAGATTGGTGGTCAATTTCAAGCCGTTCTCAAACACATGGCTTGCTGAGCCCGAGATCGAGACTTCGGCCTGCCCAGGCTTGGTCTCGATGGCCTCGTCATCATTGAAGAATCCTGCCACAAGCGTGAGATCAGCATCGAGATCGGTTTCCCATTCGGTCTCCGCATGACTGGTGAAGGGCACACTGGCCAGAAATATTAAAAAGAAGATACGCATTTTCAGCCTGCTGTTTGCTGTTGGGGACTTTCCGCTTGCACTGCACATGCTATACACCCAACGCTAATGAGTATTGAAGTGTGGGTGTGGCAAACCACCGGGAGAGATCATGAGTAAGTATAGAGCTTTGGCCGCTATTATGGGAGCGTCTGTTCTCACCCTCGCAGGATGCGGTGGCGGAAACAAATCAGAAGCAGCCGAAACCCAGGCGGCTCTGGTGGGTGTAAACGCCTTTCTCTGGCGCGCGACGCTGGACACAATCGACTTCATGCCCCTGGAGAGTGCTGACCCGCAAACCGGAATCATTATAACGGATTGGTATTCACCGACCGAGACTCCGGATGAGCGTTTCAAAATGACGGCCTATATTCTGGACACGCGTCTGCGTGCCGATGGCATCAATATTTCCATTTTCCGTCAGACCAAAAACGGGGCTGAATGGGTGGATGCTGCCGTCAGCCCGGACACCGAAGTGCAGCTCGAAAACGCCATTCTCACGCGTGCTCGTGAGCTCAAAGTCGGCGATTTCAGCTAATCTGAACCTAAAGTACCGTAAGGAGGGCGGCCTTGGCGTCGCGATATAATCACCGCACCAGCGAGCCAAAATGGCGCGCGGCCTGGGCGGATGCTCGTCTCTTTGAGGCGGGCAAAGCCGATTCCAGCAAGCCGAAAGCCTATGTCCTGGAGATGTTCCCCTATCCATCGGGACGTCTGCATATGGGGCATGTGCGCAATTACGCCATGGGGGATGTTGTTGCGCGCTATCGCATGCTGAAGGGCGACAATGTCCTGCACCCAATGGGGTGGGACGCCTTTGGTATGCCAGCCGAAAATGCCGCCATGCAACGCGGCATTCATCCGAAGGGCTGGACCTACGATAATATCGCCGCGATGAAAAAGCAGTTCGAACTGCTTGGCCTGTCGCTCGACTGGTCGCGTGAATTCGCTACTTGCGATCCTGAGTATTACGAACAGCAGCAGCGTATTTTCATCGCCATGCTGAAAAAGGGGATGGTTTACCGGAAAACCTCCAAGGTGAATTGGGACCCGGTCGACATGACGGTTCTGGCCAATGAGCAGGTGGTCGACGGTAAGGGCTGGCGGTCAGGCGCCGAGGTTGAGACCCGCGAGCTGGAGCAATGGTTCTTCAAGATCACGCATTATGCCGATGATCTGCTGGACGAGGTTCTGAAGCTCGACCACTGGCCGGAAAAAGTCCGCCTGATGCAGGCCAACTGGATCGGCAAATCCCGTGGCGCGACCATTCAATGGCCGATTGCAGGCGACGCCGCCAACCGGTTTGGCGAGACGATTGAGGTGTTCACCACCCGTCCGGATACGCTTTATGGCGCGAGTTTCCTTGCGCTGGCGCCGGACCACGCCATCACCAGGGCGCTTGCGGCTGACAACCCAGCCATTGCGGAGTTCCAGAAGGAATGCGCTAAGCTCGGTACCTCTGAAGAAGCCATTGAGAAGGCGCCGAAACTCGGCATTGATCTCGGCATCACGGTGAAGCATCCGTTTGACCCGAGCTGGGAGATTCCGGTCTGGTCGGCGAATTTTGTTCTGTCGACTTATGGCTCGGGTGCGGTATTTGGGTCGCCGGCCGGCGATCAGCGCGACCTCGATTTCGCGCGGAAATATGGGCTCGACGTCACGCCAGTGGTTTTGCCGCCGAACGCGACACCGGAAGAGCACTCAATCGACACCGAAGCCTATACCGGGCCTGGCACGATCTATAATTCCGACTTCCTGGACGGTCTTTCAACGAAAGAGGCTATCGGCAAGGCGATCGAAAAATTGGAAAGTCTGGGTCTCGGCAAGGGCGCGACCACTTATCGCCTGCGCGATTGGGGGGTTTCACGTCAGCGCTATTGGGGCTGTCCGATCCCGGTTGTGAAATGCCCGGAATGCGGGACCGTTGCGGTGCCGGATGATCAATTGCCGGTCCGTTTGCCGGACGATGTGACCTTCGACGTGCCCGGCAACCCGCTGGAACGCCATCCGACCTGGAAACATACCACATGCCCGGAATGCGGCGCCGAGGCCGTGCGCGAAACCGATACTCTTGATACATTTGTAGACTCGTCCTGGTATTTCGCGCGATTTGCCGCTCCGGCCGAAAAGTCTCCGGTCGAGAAGGCCGATGCGGATTACTGGCTGCCGGTCGATCAATATATTGGCGGTGTTGAACACGCCGTGCTTCACCTTCTCTATTCTCGCTTCTTCATGCGGGCTATGCGCGATTGCGGCCTGATCGATGTGCAATCAGGCGAGCCGTTTGCGGCCCTGTTCACACAAGGCATGGTGACGCATGAGACGTATAAATCAGCTGCGGGTGAATGGGTCTCCCCTGAAGAGCTCGAAGACAAGGACGGCACGCTGATCGAGATCACCACGGGCAAACCTGTGACCGTCGGCGCGATCGAAAAAATGTCGAAGTCGAAAAAGAACACGGTCGACCCGACAGAAATCATTTCCGACTTCGGGGCCGATGTGGCGCGCTGGTTCGTTCTGTCTGACTCACCGCCCGAGCGCGATGTGGAGTGGACACAATCCGGTGTGGAAGGCTCCTGGCGGTTTGCGCAGAAGGTCTGGGCCGTTGTGGACGCACTGCCGGATGATGCGCCAAAGCCGTCTGAGCCGCTTCCGGAAATGGATCAAGTCGGCACCGAGCTTCGGAAGACCTCTCACAAAGCCATGGCTGCCATTGCAGACGCGATTGAAAGCTTTCGGTTCAATTCTGCCATCGCCACTGTGCATGAATGGGTGAACGCCCTGCGCAAGGCCGAGAGCGCAGACAATACGCCGGCTCTGCTTGCTGCGCGGGTTGAGGCCATGGGTATGCTGGCGCACGCTTTGGTGCCGTTTATGCCGCATCTGGCTGAAGAAAGCTGGGATCGCATCGGGGGTGAGGGGCTTGTTTCGGCTTCCGCATGGCCGGATGTTGACCCGGCGCTGTTGAAGGATGACACCATCACCCTGCCGGTGCAGGTCAACGGCAAGAAGCGCGCAGAGATCCAGGTGCCGGCAGACGCCAATAAGGATGAAATCGAGGCGCTGGCCTTTAAAGATGCAGCGGTTGAGCCGCACGTCACTGGTAAAACCGTCCGAAAAGTGATTGTAGTACCCGGACGCATCATCAACATTGTGGTGGCCTGATGAAACCGATCTTCGCTGCGCTGATAGGCGCTTCCATTCTCTCCCTGTCTGCTTGCGGATTTACCCCGTTGTATTCAACAGAGAGTGGTCAGGAAGCGGGCTCAATCCAGATTGCGCAGATTGACGGGTATGGCGGGCATGAACTCCGCCGGGAGTTGCTGATGTTGCTGTGGCCCGGCGTACCCGGCGTTGAAAGCGGCACGCTTGAGATCGAATATGATGAAGATACTCAGGACTTTCAGCTTCGCCCCTCAGGGCTTACGTCGCGGACGCGCATAACGGGGACGGCCAAATATCGACTGAGAACCCCCGAAGGAAGTCTTAGCGGTACCGTAAGAAGCAGCGCCAATCTTGCGCCGTCAAATCTTCCTTATGCAGACATCTCTGCACGCCGCGAAGCATCGGCCAAGGCAGCGATTTCTGTTGCTCAGCGCGTGGTGGACGAACTGAATGTGAAAGCGGGCAAATTCGTCGAGGACGAGTGACACCATGCTGAGTGTGTTTTTCCGGTGAAGCGACAAGGTCGACAGGCAGAAGCGTTCTGCTCACAACCAGATGCGTCGATCAACGCTGCGCTGATTTTCGGAAAGCCGGGTGCGCCGGTTTCTGAATTTGCAGAACAGCTCGCCAGAAGCTGGATCTCAGCCTCCGCTCAACCGCTGGACCTCGTGCGCGTCCCTCCTGAAGATGCGAAGAACGATCCGGATGCCGTGGCGGAAGGATTGTTCTCCCCCTCGCTGTTCGGGGGTGCATCGCTTATCCAGGCAACAATCTCGCGGGAAACAGAGGCGCGGCCGTTTCTCAATCTGCTGGCTGAGCTTGAAGAGATGTCAGAACCGCCTGCCGGTCGCCTTTTGATCATTGCAGGCGATCTCGGCCCGCGGTCAACCTTGCGCAAAACGGTAGAGGGCCTGTCAAAAGCCGTTTCTCTTCAGCTGTTTGAGCGCACTGACCGCGATTTCGAGCGCTGGGTGAAGGACGCACTTGCAAAAGCGAAACTCCTGATCGAGGCCGATGCGGAATCGCTCCTCATCCAGACTTTGCTCCAGGATCAGTCGCTCGCTCAGGCCGAAATCGAAAAGCTCTCGATTTATGCAGATGATCTCGGGCGGTCCGTCACGATCGAGGATATCCGCTCGCTCATCGTACTCGAAGACCAGTCCTCCGGGTTCGATCTGATCGACCTGGCGCTCGACGGCCAGCGAGCGCCGCTCGCCCGTCTTTTGCAGGATCAGGTCCACGACGACTCTGCGGCCATCCCGGTGCTGATCGGGCTCGTCAACAATCTCAAGCGTCTGGTCAAGGCGCATGAACTGTCGGCTTCGGGGGTTCAGGGCAAGGCGATTGGCGAAAAACTCACGCCGCGCATTTATGAGCGGCAATGGCCGGCTTTTGAGCGCCGCTTGTCGAAATGGGCGCCGGATCGTTTGTTTGCACTGCTCAATCGGGTCGAGGAAGTCGATGTCGCCTGCCGGCAGGCGGGCAGTCCGCAGGATGCGCTGGTTCGTCGGCTCTTGCTGGATGTCGCCACCGCAGCCGCTGCGAGCCGTTAGTTTCAAAGAGAATCCAAACCGAGTGATTTTTCCTCTTGCATCCGGGCCGCAGATGCGCTTTATCACCGCTTCCGGCGCTGCCGGGTACCCCTTGTGAGCGGGCGTAGCTCAGGGGTAGAGCGCAACCTTGCCAAGGTTGATGTCGTGAGTTCGAATCTCATCGCCCGCTCCATTTTACCGTCAATTTTTCAGGAAAAATTGGAAATCGATCCAGTGAATCGATTTCAGGTAAAATTGTGTTTCCTTACCTCGCGCCGCGCGGCGGCTCAGGCCGGGCAGTAATATCATGTGAGGCAAGCACAAATCTTGCCGCAGATGCAGGCCTGATGATTGACGGACGCGATAATAGAAACTATTCCGCTCCTTCCAGTGCGCGGCTATGGCGAAATTGGTAGACGCACCAGATTTAGGTTCTGGCGGGAGACCGTGGGGGTTCGAGTCCCTCTAGCCGCACCAAACCGATAGTTCCATTCCTCTCGGTTTGTCCAAATTATTCAGAAAAAACAGCCATATTGGGTAGAATTCGCGGATAGTTTGTCTGCGTTCGTGCAGTTTTATGCGATCTCATCTAGCATTTTTTGGGGTACTTTGTAGGGTACTTTTCAGGTCGGAATGATCCACCTCTCAAAAAGTACCCTGCTATGCCGCTTTCTGACATTCAGATCAGAAATCTGAAACCTGCCGATAAGCCTTACAAAAAGGCCGACGGTGGCGGCTTGCACATCTATGTGCCGGCGAAAGGGTCGAAGCGCTGGCGTCTCGCCTACAAATTTGGTGGCAAAGAAAAGTTGATGTCTTTCGGCGTATATCCGGTGGTGAGCCTTGCTCGCGCCAGAAGCCTTTGCCTTGAAGCCAAGACTTTGCTCGCGGAAGGCGTGGACCCGATGGAACACGCTCGAAAACAGAAACAAGCTGCCGAGGCGCTCACAAAACATACCTTTCAGAAAATTGCGCTCGAGCTGCTGGACAAGAAACGACGCGAAGGGTTGGCGAAGTCTACTCTCAACAAAAAATCCTGGCTTCTGAGTTTCGCGTTTGAAGACTTCGGCGACAAAGCGATTACAGAGATCAATGCCCCGACAGTGCTCGTGACTCTCAGAAAGCAGGAAGCAGCGGGCAACTTCGAAACAGCGAAGCGCTTGCGTGGCGTTATCGGTGAGGTCTTTCGATACGCCATCGCCACGGCACGGGCGGAGAATGATCCGACGTTCGCTTTGCGCGGTGCGTTGGTCGCTCACAAGGTGAGCCACATGGCGGCAGCGACAGATGCTGATACCTTTGGCCAGTTAATTCGTGCAATCTGGCAATATGACAACGGGGCACCCGCGACAAAGGCTGCGCTTCAGCTCATGGCTCTCCTATACCCGCGTCCCGGTGAACTGCGTTTTGCAACCTGGGACGAATTTGATCTCAAAGCACGGGTTTGGACGATACCGGGCGAGCGCGCCAAAATGCGAAGGGAGCATAAGAAGCCACTCAGCGCACATGTAGTGAAGATATTGGAAAAATTGCGCCCGCTGACCGGTAATGGTTCGTTTGTGTTTCCGTCGCCGGTGACAACCCTGAAGCCAATTTCTGAGAATACGCTCAATCAGGCTCTCCGGAGAATGAGCTTTTCCAAAGATGAAGCCACGAGCCACGGATTTAGAGCTAGCGCGTCCACGCTGCTGAATGAAAGCGGTCTGTGGGATGCTGACGCAATAGAAGCAGAGCTGGCTCACGTCGGCACAGATCAGGTCCGTCGCGCCTATCACCGGGCGCGCTATTGGGATGAGCGTGTCCGAATGGCTGATTGGTGGGGGGATTATGTGATGGATTGTCTGAGCAGAGTCAGCCGCAATGACTGATGCGTCCGAAAACTTTGCCGATAAGGCGTGGACTCCGTTTTGTCACGCTGTGCGCTTTATAGCCGACGGTTCGAGATTCTACAGTATGGAGGAAGCAATCGTCAGAGACGATCTGCCTACTCTTGAAGAGCTAAAAGCGGAATTCACCATCAATCCTGTTCAAGAATTGGTATCGATGTTGCACTCTGGAAAGATCCGAGCCTGTGCAGCACTTTTACAGTTGTCCGGAGAAATTCCTCAAGCCAGCACCATTGCAGGGATGTTGGAAGAAAATTGGATCTCGTTCGTAGAGAATGTTAATTGGCCACATGATGACGGCCTTGGTTTGGGAAAAGGGCCTGTTCATATCGAAAAGGTGCCTGAGAACTGCTGGGCGGTTTCTCTTCTGCATGATCGCCAATCGGGCATTCAGTTGCGCGTTATTCTCGCCAATAGTAGCTTCTCACTTTCCGACATCTTGGTGCGAGCTGAAGACTTAACGAAGTTATCGGGAAAGTCAGGAAACTCCGACAGATCTGAACCTAAACTATCACGACCAGTGGCGTCATTGTTGGTCGCTATGGCGGTGAACAAATACGACTGGAATGTAAACGACGAAAAGACATCGGCATTCAGTCGTATAGAATCTGATGCGCGGCTCAATGGAACCCCGGTTGATTTGAAAACGGTAAGGAAATGGCTTCGAGAGGCGCGGGATGTCCTGCAGCGAAAATAATTCCCATGGGAATTTTCGTAAGTTCCCACACAAACTGGATTGATCCTGATTGAACTGGCTCACTTGAATCAAAGTGGAGCAAATCAGTGTCAATCAATTCTAAATTCCCCGAAACGGGACTCGTCCGCATAAAAGATATTCTGGCGCCGAACGGACCAATTCCGGTTTCAGCGTCATCGTGGTGGGCTGGCGTAAAAGACGGCCGCTTCCCACAACCGACCAAGCTCGGAACCAAGACGACCGTCTGGCGGGCTGAAGATATCCGCAAGCTGTATTCAGAGTAGTTGGCCGTCAGATGGAGAGCACACCAAACGGAGACAGGCATTTCTTCAGCGTGAAAGTTGCGTGTCTTTTGGGAGTTCCCGCAGCCGTCGTTTTCAATCACATTTCATTCTGGATTCTTGAAAACGAAAAACACAGTCGAAACCTCCATGAAGGAAAGCACTGGATGTACGATCCAGTGAGTAAGTTCCGCGAACGGATGCCGTACTTTTCAGAAAACCAAATCTGGTCCTGCATCAACAAACTCATCAAGGCAGAGTTCTTGATTGTCGGCAATTTCAATCGTCATTCGTATGACAGGACCAATTGGTACGCGTTCGGACCGGCTTATTCCGTTACTTTTCATGAAAATCGGGAAAATTCCATTTCTGAAAATTCAGATATGGAATCTCGCCAGCTTATAAATGCTGACAACGATTCCGCTGAACCGATACCAAATAGAAACCAGATCAAAACCAATTCAAACATCGCACATGATGCCAGCACGTCCGCAAGCGGACGCAGACTCCTGACGGTATCTCAGTTTTTAAATTGTTCTAAAGACGGTCCAGAAGAGAACTACAAACTTCATCCCGAAATCATTCGCTTTTCGCGTGAGAAACTCGAAATCAGTGACTCGTGGGCTGAAGACATCGGCTATGCGTTCTGGGAGTTTTGGGACAGAATTAAGAATCAACCTCATGGTCGAAAAACGCATGATGAGTGGATTAATGAGCTCAAAGGTTGGATGGCGAAGGACGCTAGAGGTGGATTTTAAAATCTAAAATTCGCTCCAGGTATTTCGACAGCACGTCGAATTTTTACGTGCGCTGAGCACGCATCATTCTAAGAGTTTTTACGTACGCCTATGGGGCCACAAAATCAGGCGATTTTGAAGTCAAGTTCCCCGATTGAACCGACACAGGATAACGCTGCTCTTGTCTGTTCTGAGGATCCTCAGATGGTCGTCGGCGAAGCGTGATCCAAGAATTTGCGAGACTCGAGAATTTGGTTCGATATAGTCCGGTTGAGAATGCGCGATACCAAGACTGCTGGGGGAGAATGAATTGGACAACGAAACACCACCATTTTATTCGCATCCAATTCTGAACTCGCCTTACGATGCGCCGGGCCAGCACCATGCACTCACTGATGATGGGCAACCATTAAACGAAGCCCCTCGACCGGGGCGTCGACCGTCGAAATATATAGTGGCGGTACCAAAGGCTCGTAAGAAAAAGAAATCATCCGGGGACGACCAGGGCAGTCTGATGTTCCGAGATGCCGATGGCATTTCGAGCGAGGAGCAAGCCTACGACCCCACTCCGATCATCAATGAGATTAGAGACAAGGTCGCGACCTGGCGACGAATTCCAAATACGAATGACTGGGGCGTTACACCCACAACCCAACGCCTACTGCAGTATTGGCGCAGCCACGAGTTTCAGGGCATTCGCCCTTTCTTCTGTCAGGTGGAAGCGGTCGAAACGATCATCTGGCTGACTGAAGTCGCACGCAAAAACAGAAGCGCGCACAATGCTGCGAACAAAAACGCTGAGCGCCGCATCTGGGATCACATCGAAAGTGCAAACGCCGAAGCCAATCCGGAACTCTTGCGCCTTGCCATGAAGATGGCGACGGGTGCCGGGAAGACGACAGTCATGGCAATGCTGATAGCGTGGCAAACGGCGAATGCCGTTAGGTCTCCAACCAGCAATCAGTTCACGCGTGGATTTCTTTTGATTGCGCCAGGCATCACAATCCGCGACCGCCTGCGCGTGCTTCTGCCGTCTGATACAGAGAGCTATTACAAAGATCGTGAGCTCGTCCCGGCGGACATGTTGACCGATATCGGCAAAGCCAAGATCGTCATCACGAATTATCATGCCTTTCAACTGAAAGAGAAGCTGGACATCAACAAGGTTGGACGTTCCCTGCTTCAAGGCCGCGGCGAGGAAATCCAGAGCAAAGAAGCAGAAGGCGAAATGGTGCGCCGGGTCGCCGATGAGCTGATGGGCATCAAGAATATCGTCGTGATCAATGACGAGGCCCACCATTGTTACCGCGACAGGCGCGACAATGATCTCTACGAACTTAAGGGTGATGAAAAGAAAGAGGCGCAAAAAGAAAATGAAGCCGCTCGTCTCTGGATCAGCGGCATTGAAGCCTTCAAGCGGAAACTTGGTGTTCGCGCGGTGTATGACCTCTCGGCAACACCATTCTTCCTGAAAGGCTCAGGATATGTTGAGGGCACGCTGTTTCCATGGGTGGTGTCTGACTTTTCACTGATCGATGCCATCGAATGCGGGATCGTGAAGCTGCCGCGCGTACCGGTAGCCGACAATATTCCGGACGCCGAAGTACCGATTTTCAGAGACCTCTGGCCCCACATAAGCAAAGACCTCCCGAAGAAGGGCCGAGGTCAGACCGATCTCGACCCTGATGACCTGCCTGCTCCGCTACAAACCGCGCTCGTCGCACTATACAATCATTATGAGCAAACAGCTGAACAATGGAAACTTGCAGGCATCGAAGTGCCCCCGGTTTTCATCGTCGTCTGTAACAACACTTCAACTTCAAAACTTGTTGCTGAGTGGATATCTGGATGGCAACGACCGCTTCCCGAAGACCCCGAAGAACTCTTCACTGTTCGGACCGGGTACTTAAAACAGTTTTCAAACTTCGATGAACACGGAAATCCGCTTCCGCGACCAAACACCCTTCTGGTCGATAGTGCGCAACTTGAGTCCGGCGAGGCACTGGATAAAAATTTCAGGCAGGCGGCATCTCGAGAAATTGAACAGTTCAAACGCGAGATCGCGCAGCGCGATGGCGCAGCATCTGCGAATGAAATCTCTGACGAAGCAATCCTTCGAGAAGTGATGAACACTGTCGGCCGCAAGGGCAAACTCGGCGAGCAGGTCCGCTGCGTGGTCTCTGTCTCAATGCTAACAGAGGGCTGGGACACGAATACAGTTACCCACATCCTCGGCGTACGCGCCTTTGGCACTCAACTGCTCTGTGAACAGGTAGTTGGCCGAGGTCTTCGCCGCTATTCCTACCAGCTGAACGACGAGGACCTGTTCGATGTCGAGTATGCCGATATTCTCGGTATTCCGTTCAACTTCACCGCCAAGCCTGTCGTGTCTCCGCCAACAGCGCCAAAGCCGATGAAGCGCATCCATGCCATGAAGGAACGCGAAGCGTTGGAAATCCAGTTTCCTCGCGTCACTGGCTATCGCGTCGAACTGCCTGAAGAGCGATTGGAAGCCCGCTTCGACGATGATTCTCGCCTCGTACTCGACCCGACAATGGTCGGCCCAGGCGAAACTGTGGTTGAAGGCATTGTCGGCGAAGGACATAAACTGACCGTCGCCGAAATGAAGGATATGCGCCCCAGCACCATTTCCTTCGAACTCGCCAAGCATCTGCTCTATTCTTATTTCAAAGACGAAGACGGAAACGGTGAGCCAAAGCTCCATCTCTTCGGTCAGCTAAAGCGCATTGTCCGTCGCTGGATCGACGAAGGTTATCTAGAATGCAAAGGCGGCACCGGCCCCTGGATGCTCGGGATCAAGACCATCGCCAACCTCGCATCAGAGCGCCTCTACAGCTCCATAACAAAAGCCGTGGGCGATCAGGACCGCATCACAGCCGTTCTGGATGCTTATAACCCCAAAGGCTCCACCCGATTTGTTGGCTTCCAGACGAGCAAGGACATTTACGAGATCCGCGACAAATCTCACATCAATGCGGTCGTCTGCGATTCAGACTGGGAAGCCGTCATGGCAATGACGCTGGAAAACCACCCAAAGGTCATTTCCTTCGTGAAAAACCAGGGGCTTGGCTTTGAAGTGCCTTACAAGCACGGCGCAATCCCGCATAAATACATCCCGGACTTCATCGTGCAGGTGGATGACGGCAAGGGCGAAGACGACCCGCTGAACCTCATCATCGAGGTGAAAGGTCGCCGCGACGAAACCACCCGCTCCAAGCACGACACCATTCGCAACAAATGGGTGCCGGGCGTCAACGCGCTCGGCAAGTTCGGCCGCTGGGCGTTTGAGGAGTTCGGCGATGTCTGGGAAATGTCAGATCAGTTTGAGGCGCTTATGGAAGAACGCCTCAACGAGATTTTGAGGTCGCACACCGCGACCTCAAAGGAGCTGTCGAATGGCTAACCGTGCGAACCAGCTTGTCACGCTCGTCTCAGACAGTGTGTTGGAAGTCCGGGGCGAGCGGGTCATGCTCGATTCAGAAGTTGCAGAAGCTTTTGGAACAGAAACCAAGCGTATAAACGAAGCGGTTTCGCGCAACCCGGCCAAGTTCAACGATACCCACGTTTTCAAACTAAATGGTCCCGAATGGGAAAGTTTGAGGTCGCAGAGCGCGACCTCAAAAAGCAAACGAGGCGGCGCTCGATACGCACCCCACGTTTATACGATGAAAGGGGTCGCCCGCCTCGCAACCATTCTGGACACGGATCAGGCGCTCCGTGCGACGGACATGATCATCGACACATTTGTGCAGGTCTACGAGCAGCTTGCCAATGGTGCGACCGAAATCGCAATCCGAAATCCGTCGAACTTCGAAACTGATGACGATGACGTCAAAGCGATGAAGAAATTTAGAAGAAATCTTTTCAAGGCGTTGAACGGATTACTGGATACGGTCGTTGATCCAACATCAGAACAAACACTGCGAGATGTGAGTCAGAAAATAGGCTCTCTTGCATTTCAGAACGTTCAGGACAGGCTGAAAGAACAGGGGCTCAAGAATGCAAAGCTTGAAGCCGACACAAGCCTTGTCCTCGCTGAGACTGAAAAGCTACTCGCCGAAGCTCGAAAAACAAACTCCGAGGCCACCATAATTGATATGGATGTCATCGAGAAGAAAATTGGCATCATCCGCAACATGATCGAGCTGAGCAAAGAACTTGAACCCGTAGAATTCGTCCGTGTGCTCGAAAGCCTTGAAACTCCGACCCCTGCTTTGCTGCCAGCCCCAAAATCCAAAACAAAGAAAACTGATTGATCATGCCCTCTAACCCGTCATCGAAAAAGGTCGACGCCCTCAAGCATACGGGCGCAACGCGCAAGAACATCCCGACGGCAGAGCTGCAATCGGCCGCCCAGCGCGCCGAGGAAATGCAGCCGGTCAAACCCGTCACCTATGAGCGACGCTTCCCGCTGGCGAGCGGCGAGGTGCGAGAGCGTGATGGGGATCTTGACCCGCAAATCATCTGGAAAGGCGCGAAGATCCGCCTGACACCGGAACAGATCGAACAACTGGCCGAAACCGGCGAGATTGATATCGGCGAAGCCCAGCTTGTCTGGCGTGGCAAGGATACTCAGGACTGGTCAGATCTCCTGGTCGCCGCGCCGCCGCTCTACATTCAGGAAAAAGTCCACCCCAAGGCGATCATTGACGATCTGGTGCGCCATACGAAAGACGCGCGCGAAGTGGAAAGCGATATCCCGAACCTGTTTCACGACTTCAACGGTGTCGACCCTGAGGCCAAAACCGAATTCTATGCCCATGATCAGAACTGGTCGAACCGGATGATCTTAGGCGACAGCCTGCAGGTCATGGCGAGCCTTGCCGAACGCGAAGCCCTGCGCGGCAAGGTGCAATGCATTTATTTCGACCCGCCCTATGGCATCAAGTTTAATTCGAACTGGCAGGTGTCCACCCGCTCACGTGATGTGAAGGATGGCAAGCTCGACCAGATCACGCGCGAGCCGGAACAGGTCCGTGCTTTCCGCGACACCTGGAAGGATGGCATTCATTCCTACCTCACCTATCTGCGCGACCGCCTCACCGCCATGCGGGATTTGCTGACGGAAAGCGGCAGCATATTCGTTCAGATCGGCGATGAAAATGTGCACCGCGTTCGCGCGCTGATGGATGAAGTTTTTGGGGAAGAAAGTTTTGTCTCCCAAATCGCATTTTCAAAGGGTGCAGCGGGCCTTGGAGCAACCGGACGAATAGCGGCACGGTTGGACTACATATTATGGTACTCCAAGTCCCAGAGCTACAAATACAGGCCGCTCTATGAGCTCAAAGACGCCGAGAATGATCCAAACTTCTCTTGGTTGGATACGCCTAGTCGTGGACTTGTGAGAAAATCCCAAGCCAGCGCTGAAGAGCTCAAAAACGGAAGGCTAGCTCAAGATGTGTCCCTGACAAAACCTGGGCCTGGAGCCAAGTATTCGATTGTATACCAGGGTAAAACTTTCGAGTCGGGCAACCGGTGGTGGGGAACGCCCAAGCCCCAACTGGAGCGCGCTCTACGGTCAGGAAAAATAATTAGAGTGGGGAACTCACTCCGACACCTTCGATATCTCGATGAATCCGGCCTCACCGCAATCGGTAACGTCTGGGATGGCTTTTTGGGTCAATATGCACCGGTGTATGTTGTTCAAACAAATACGCAGATAGCACAAAGATGCATCTTAATGGCCTCAGACCCTGGGGATATAGTTTTAGATCCCACCTGTGGTTCTGGAACTTCTGCGGTAGTGGCCGAACAATGGGGCCGTCGATGGATCACAATTGACACCTCCCGTGTAGCATTGGCCCTAGCAAGAACGCGCATGATGACCACGCGCTATCCATACTACCTGCTCGCTGACTCTCATGAAGGTCGTCAGAAAGAAGGCGCGCTGACTGGCAAGCCGCCATCCGATGCACCGGTTCGCAATGATGTTTCGTTGGGCTTTGTCTACGAACGGGCGCCGCGCGTGACACTCAAATCCATCGCCAACAATACCGAAATCGACGTGATTTGGGAGGAATATCAGAAGCAGTTGGAACCGCTTAGTAGAAAACTCAACGACGCGTCTGGAAACAGCTGGGAGGAGTGGGAAATCCCGAGAGAGCCTGAAGCAGGATGGTCCAGTAACGTCATCGGGCTGCACAAAGAATGGTGGAAACTTCGCATTGAGCGCCAACAAAAAATCGATGCTTCAATCGCCCAGAAGGCAGACGTCGAACTCCTCTATGACCGCCCTTATGCCGACACTTCCCGCGTCCGCGTGGCGGGCCCGTTCACCGTCGAGACGCTATCACCCCATCGTGTCATCCCGGCCGATGATTACGAACTGATCGACGAGATGGATGCGGCCGAAGGCAAGCGCACGGCGAAGGAAACCCCGCCCGACGAATTCGCCAAAATGATCCTGGAGCATTTGAAATCTTCCGGCGTGCAGCAATCCGCCAAGGAAGACCGGATCAGCTTTACGGCCATTGAAGGCTGGCCGGGTGACTATATCGCCGCAACAGGCACATTCACCGAGGGCAGCACGGAGAAACGCGCCGCCATTTTCATCGGCCCGGAGTTTGGCACCGTGGCACGCGCTGACCTCACCGCCGCTGCGCGTGAAGCCTTGGATGCCCGTTTTGACGTATTGATTGCCTGCGGCTTCAATTTCGAGGCGCACACCTCAGAGCTCAACAAGCTTGGCCCGTTGCCTATCCTCAAGGCCAAGATGAACCCTGAACTTCATATGTCTGACGAGCTGAAAAATACCGGCTCCGGCAATCTGTTCGTCGTCTTTGGTGAGCCAGACATTGAATGGAAGTTCCTTGACGACGGTCAGATCGAAGTCGAGGTTCTGGGCGTAGATGTCTTCGACCCGAAAACTGGCGAAGTGCGCGCCTCCGGCAAGGATGACATTGCCGCCTGGTTCATCGATACAGATTATGACGAGGAAAGCTTCTTTGTCCGCCACGCTTACTTTCTTGGCGCGAACGATCCGTACAAACAGCTGAAAACCTCACTTCGCGCCGAGATCCACGAGGAAGCTTGGGAAACGCTCTATCGCGACACCTCCCGGCCCTTCCCGCGCCCGTCCACCGGACGCTTTGCCGTGAAGGTGATCAACCATTTCGGCGACGAAGTGATGAAGGTCTTTGGGGTTTAGCATGCTTAAAACCTCACAATATGCTGATTGGCTGATACAAGAAATTAATAGTCTCTCTGACCAATCAAGTATTTCGAATTGCGAGAAAACCGCGGCTAATCGGATATTGATCACGATCAAGGCAGGAAAGCACTCGTTACGTTTTCGGATATTACTATTCGCTGTAGGCAAAGCATACCGAACAAACCCTCATGAACGCCGTGTTGAAATCACTTCCACCTATGAAGGCAACTTGGAGCCATTAGGCGGTAGTGCAGATGTTGTGTTGGGTGTCGAACGTGAAAAGCGTCTGCTTGTTGGTATCGACCCTCGGCGATTGCATCACGGTGGCAGCACTCACAATGCATCAACTTTCGTTTACCGCCCTTCTTTTGCGAAAATTTCTACAACAGGGTGGTTTTCGCACGAAGTTAAAACTCAACTTTTTGACCAAGAGTATCAGCTATATTTCAAACCGGACTTTTTGATTAATTACCTGCTGCAACAGGACACATTGCATTCAACTGGGCTTTTCATCGGAAAGTCCGCCAAAATTCATGACCAAGATATCGATAGCATAGACCATTATTTGGCCACCGGTTCAAACACAGAGTTAAGTTATGATCAGCAGGTATTGTTAGCACTTAAGAAAATGCAGATTGGTCGGGCTGGAGAGGAACTAGTCTTCAGAAGGGAGAAGAAGAAATTGAAAAAACTTGGGCTTAAAAAGTATGCCCAGATGGTCGAATGGACGAGTCAGAAAACTCCATTCGTCGGTTACGATATAAGTAGCTTCAATCAAAAAGGCAAATTGGAATTAATTGAAGTCAAAACTTCTGTAAATAAATTGAATAAATTTTACTTCACGGCAAATGAATACAAAACTGCATCGAAATATAACGATAAATACTCCATCGTATGTGTTTCAAACGTATTCGAGGTGCCGAAATTTAGAATCTTAAGGAACCCGATTGCGCAAATCGCTTCAGGCGAACTTCAATTGTCTGAAGAAACCTCGGTGGTTAGGATTATGTCTTGAACTTTCTCATCGCCGATACCTTCCCGGCCGCGCTCCGGAAACTGACCGCCCAGGAACAGAAGGCAGTCAAAACCACTGTTTTCGACCTACAGATGGACCCGGCACATCCAGCGTTGAGCTTCCATCGCATCGACAAATCAAAGGACCAGAACTTTTGGTCGATCCGCGCAAGCCGCGACATTCGACTGATCATTCACAAGACCGCCGACAGCATTCTCGTCTGCTATGTCGACCACCATGACGACGCCTATAAATGGGCTGAGCGTCGGCGCATCGACACTCATCCCAGAACCGGTGCTGCGCAAATCGTCGAGGTACGCGAGCGCGTCGAAGAAATTCTGGTGCATGTGCCGGTCGAAGCTGACGCTACACCTGCGCCTCATAAGCCGCCTCTGTTTGCCCATCTCAGCACTGACGACTTGCTGGATTATGGTGTACCGGAAGATTGGCTGGAAAGCGTCCTTGAAGCCACTGAAGACACGCTTTTTGAGTTGGCAGAGCATCTGCCCGCCGAGGCAGCCGAGGCTCTCCTCGACATCGCTGTGGGGGAAAAACCAAAAGTTCGCGCGACGCCAGTCGCAGCAGCAGCGGATGCCTTCTATCACCCGGACGCTCAACGCCGTTTTCGTGTTCTCGAGAACGAAGAAGAGCTGCGCCGTGCACTCGACTACCCTTGGGATCAATGGACAGTCTTTTTGCATCCGTCGCAACGCGACACTGTCGAGCGCGTATTCAATGGTCCTGCTCGCGTCTCCGGTTCTGCTGGCACGGGTAAGACCGTTGTTGCATTGCATCGAACCTGGGAAACGATCAAACGTGAGCCAGATGCCAAAGTGCTTCTGACGACATTCTCGCCGCCTTTGGCGAATGCGCTCGAAAAGAAGCTGCAAATTCTAACCGGCGATACACCAGAGATCGTGCATCGCGTTTCGATCTTGCCATTCAAGGGCGTTGCAAAAGAGCTGTTTACGCTCGCCTTTGGTCACGATCCTCGACCCGCCAAAGACGAACAGGTGAAGTCAGTTTTGAAGGCCGCTGCAGATAAACTTGATGTCACCACCTACTCAGTGAACTTTTTGATGTCGGAATGGACCAAGGTCGTCGATGCCTGGCAGGTCTCATCTCTGGATGACTATCGGAATGTGCCCAGGCTTGGACGTAAAAACCGTCTTGGGTCAAAACAGCGCGAGACGCTTTGGCCAATATTTGAAAAAGCGCGATCTATCCTCGAAACGCAAGGCATCCAGACCTGGCCCGAAATCTATAAGCGCGTAACCGAACATTTCAACGCGCGCGACCACAAACCTTATACGCATGTGGTTGTTGATGAGGCGCAGGACCTGAGTGTACCGGAACTTCGCATGCTTGCGGCGATTGTTTCACCGACACCTGACGCGATGTTTTTCGCTGGAGATTTAGGGCAGCGCATTTTCCAGGAGCCGTTTTCGTGGCTTCAACTCGGTGTAGATATTCGAGGGCGATCCGGTACGCTGAAAGTGAATTACCGAACATCGCACCAGATCCGACAATCTGCCGATCAGCTGCTGCCGCCAAAAGTGCGAGACGTTGACGGCGAAGAACAGGACCGAACTGGCACTGTGTCCGTTTTCAATGGTCCAGAACCTACCCTTAAAACCTTTGCTAACGAGACCGAGGAGGTCGAAGCCGTTTCAACGTGGATACAGCGGACCATTGAGGACGGAATAGAGCCCTCAGAAATTGGCGTGTTCGTTCGTTCATTGTCTGATTTTAATCGCGCGAGAAAGGCCGTCCAGCAGTCGAATAACACCGCCATGGAGTTGTCCGAACGGCAGGAAGATCCAAACGGGCGCATTTCAATTGGAACCATGCATCTGGCTAAAGGGCTGGAGTTCAAAGCAGTTGCAGTGATGGCGTGCGACGATGATGTGCTTCCACTTCAATCCCGCATAGATGGCGTTGCGGATGAGGCTGAATTGACTGATGTGTTCGAGACGGAACGTCACCTGTTCTATGTCGCATGCACCAGAGCGCGTGACCGGTTGTTTGTCAGCGGTGTTTCGCCCGGATCGGAGTTTTTGGACGACCTTGGTCAATTGAGCTGAGTCAGCAGCAGATTCGTTCTCAATTGACGATACAAAAATGAAAAGTAGGGTATATTTTAGGGTATCTAAAAGATCACTCGAAAAAATTCCAAACAAATACAGCTTTATATGGCTTGAGTGCGAAGCCCTCTAGCGCACCAGCCTTCGCTCTTTCAGAGCTTCGGCTCAGCAAGCCAACCTATGCGCCTGAAACGATCACGCTATTGATTATATTCGAACAAGGCTGTCGCGCCGAAACGCAGTGAAGGCGGACTTTGACGACTTTTTTCATCAGTCTCACCGCGCGCGGCGCCTCCGAAGGGGCGGGCCGGCAGCCCGGCGACCGATCCTTTGAACCGGGTATTTACCCAATTCCGTAAATGCGAAAGTCTTGACCGATAAAACGACGATCGATCAGGGGCGGGCATGCAATATTCTCAGAAACTCCATCAGTTTGAGCCGCGAAAAACCTGGACGCTGGGCGAAACGGAGCTCATCTGGGAGGATGAAAAAGGCCGATCGCGGCGCATTCCATTCACCCAGATCCGCTCTGTCCGGCTACGATATGAGCCGACAAGGGCCGAGCGACGGCGCTTTGCCATGCGGATTGATGCCATTGTGGAGTTGGTGATCACCAGCATTGATTATCGCGGCATTTATGACTTTGAGGACCAGGCCGAAGACTATCGGAATTTCGTCACCGCGTTTCACGAGCGGCTGAACGCAGAGAATTCGGCGGTGAACTACCTGTCAGGTTCCAAGCCGGTTTCTTATGTCATGAACTGGATTCTGACGGCGTGGATTCTGCTCATGCTGGCCGTCGCGGCGGTTTTTCTGGTGTCGATCGGGCTGATCTGGGCGGTGGTAATCAAGCTGGCGCTGATCATTGTCTTTCTACCAGCCTTGTTCAAAGTCCTCAGCCGCAATCGCCCGTCCAGCTATGACCCAACCGATATTCCCGAACGGCTTCTTCCTGACATCAACTAGCCCAGCGCCTTAGTCGTCATTGAACAGATTGGGCTCAGGCCCTTCGAGCCGACGAGAGCTCGGCACGGTCTCGCCGTGGGTGGGTGCCGGGCCATGGTGATGATGCCCTGCATTGCCGAACAGGCTGACCAGCAGAATGAGAAGGTCAGCGGACAGTGCAAGCAAGGCCGCAAACATGGCCTGCGGTTCCCGGTCCTGCAGCGCCACGAAGGAATAAGCGATTGGCGCGGCGTCAGGGTCACGGGTCCGGGCCACACGGCGCAGATCTTCGAGATAATCCTGCTTGTCGCGCGCGGCGAGCGCCGAGGCCGTGATGCACTCATTTCGGATATATTGAAGGAGTTCCGTACCGCGCGCCGTTGCATAGGTTTCGCTGCTATCTGCGCGGCACTCGCTGCGGACATCGTCTACGCTCGCCTGAAGATTTGAGAGCCTGCGCGCGGCTTCAAATGCGCCGCCAGAGGTGCAGTCAATGCTTGTCGGATCAAAATTGGATACGGCTTCACTTGCTTCGTCCGTTGCCTGAGCAGACATCAGCTCGGACTTGATCTGCGTGCACGCGGACTGGATCTGATTGATCTCATCTTCACTGATGTTTTCAGAGGTAAAGTCGATCTGAGGAATTTCCAGGGCGCTCGCCTGCGCGGTCAAGGCGTCGATCTCGGCCTGCAGGAAGTCGACACGGACATCCGATCCGGCATCCAGCGCCTGGTCGATCTCCTCATTGCTGCCTGAGCCGCGAACAATCGCCAATTGCCGCTGACTGTTGAGCAGCGCCTCGTTGGCGTTGGAGAGTTCTCGTTCAGCATTTTCCAGCCGATTGGTCGCAACTTCAAGATTGGCCTTGATGATATCGTGCTCTCTGTCGAGTTCCCTCCAGCGCGGACCCCGTCCAACCTGACCGCTATCCTGCGCGCCGCGCTCCTCGAGCAGTTTTTCATCTTCCTTGCGCTGAGATTGCGTCTCAAGCTTGGTGACTTCGGCCAGCCACTCATCGCGCTGCAAGGTGAGTGTGCGGACCTGTTGTTCAAACTCGTCAACCAGGCCTTCGAGTTCCTCAATCCGGGATTCGCGCCCAACAGCAGCACTGCGGGCTTCAGCGCGCGCTGTGCCCATTTCGCGGCGATATTCGCGGAGTTCCGACCGGCGCTCATCCAGGCGCGAAAGAATGACCTGACGCTGCAGGGTCGAGGCCTCGGACAGGACATTGAGCTGAGACTGGAAGCCGGCCTGTTGGCTTGAGAAATCGGATCGGGCTTCTCGAACTTCGGCCTGAAGTTCTTCGATCAGCTGCTCAACAATCACATCGCCGCGTTCCCGCATGGTTTCCGCGGACCAGTCAGATTTCTGAGCGCTGAACATCCGGTCGAACAAATCAACATAGGAAAAGGTGACTGAGATTGTTGTCGCGGCGAAATAGCCAAGAAAGATCGAGCCAATCAGCCACCAACGCTTGCGCTGTTCCAGCATGATCAGGCGGCTCGCTATCCAGGCCAAAGCGAGCATCAGGGCCTGAATGCCAAAAGCCAGGCCAAGCGTGATCGCAAGGCTTTCCGCCTTGTCGAACATTGTCAGGCCGGAAACATCCGACCCTTCGGCCAGTCTTTGCTGGATCGGGTCCGCCGCTCTCAGGCCACTCCAGGTGGTGAGAAACGACACGATTGAGAGAATAATACTCGCAATGATCGCGCTACGGAAACCGAGCGAACTGTTCGGACTGGAGTCTTGGGTACTCATCTCACCTCACCAAACCTATTCGGCACGACCAGCGCGGTAAAGCCAGTCCAAACAACAACAGCCTGATGCATAAACGGTTATACATGACGAGAATATGGCAACTCGCCCATTGCGTGTGCCATTCCGGTTCGTATCCCTGAATTCAGGCAGGATTTTGGGAGTCGCGTGGCTTTTAAGCAATAATATCAGGGTAAAGAAGCCCACGCAGCCGCGATATTTCATCGCGCATACGCAGCTTGGAGCGCTTTAAGCGTTGGAGTGTGAGCAAGTCTGCGCTGGTCTGAACTTCTGTAATCAAACGATCAAGGTCGCGGTGTTCTGCTTCAAGGCTTTGCAGCCGAGCAGACATTTCGCGAATGCCTTCTTCAAAATCGAAACCTGAGCCGTCCATTTTATTTTAGCCTTTATTGAACCGGGCACTCCTATTAACCTATTTTTCCTGTGGATAAAAGAGGCGCGAACGGGGGGCAGGAGGCCGCAGACCGCGAAAATCGAAAAAATTTCAGAGTCAATACGTGACGAAATGATGACTTCGTGGTTCCATGTGGGGCCAAATGTGAAAAGGAGCGACGCGATGAGTCTAGAAAATCATCTGCAGGAACTTTCCGCCCGTCATAAGAAAATTGATGAAGCGCTCCAGGAAGAACAGCGAAGACCGTCGTCTGACTCAATCAAGATGACCCGCATGAAGCGAGAGAAGCTGAAACTCAAAGAAGAAATTCAGTCCCTTCAGGGAAATCTACATCATTAATATTGGTCCGGGTTCGCTCGGATTGCAGCTGACTTCACAGCTATTCTGCTTGACCGCACAAGGCTCTCATGGCTAGGGCGGTCTGACAGAGAGAGAATGTGAAAGGCAGATGCCATGCGGCCTCCCAGTGTCGTTATTCTAGGTCTCGGTCGCGGAACCGGACTTGCCTGCGGGCATCGCTTTGCCGATGCGGGCTGGTCGGTCATGGTGGTAGACGGCAATCGCAAGACGCTCGATCGCGCTGAGAATGAACTCGGTAAACAAGCCCATTATCTCCATGAAGATCAGACAACGCGTCTCGGTCTGAAAAATGCGCTGTCCGGCACATTGGAACAATATGACGGTGTAGATGCCGTCTTGCATGTCCCTTCCCATCCGGAACCGACAGCCCTTGTTGATATGGATATGTCGCGCTTTTCAGAAGAGCTTCAGAAGTCCACCTTGTCAGCCATGATGGCCGGACAGATTTTTGGCGCTGAAATGATCCGCGAGCTGGAAGAACATGCGTCGAATACGGAACGGCCTCCGCATCCCAAATCCTTTCTACAGATCGTCTCCATGGCGGCTGCATTAGGTGATCCGGGTGAGGCCGCTTTGAGTGTAACGCATGGGTCACTCTTGTCGGTGATGCGCGCCCTGGCGGTGGAGTATGCGTCGAAGAACATCCGCTCAAACGCCATTGTTGCAAGCCGTCCACGACCAAACGAAGCTGAACCCTGGCTCAAATCGCGCACGCCGCTCGGGCGGAATGCCAAGGCCAAGGAAGTTGCCGAAGCATCTTTGTTCGTCTCATCCACTGCCGCTGGCTATATGACTGGCCAGACCATTGTGCTGGATGGCGGCCGGAGCGCACTCAATAGCGTCATGCCGACAGACTAAACTTCACCTAAACGTGTAAAATTATACACTATAAGGTGTTTAGAGTGGTGTTTTTTCAGGGATAAGTAGGCGTTTCCCCACCATTTATTGGTGGAAATCCATTAGTGATCGGCTGGTCAAATTGCGGGATGGTTGTCCTTCAGGATAACGGAGACAGACCGTGCTCATTCACGTGGTTACCCTACATAACCAGCATCTCTACGGCCGGCAGCTCGATGAAATGTTCCGGATGCGCCACGAATTTTACGTGAAGCAACGTGGATGGAGCGATCTCACATCATCCAATGGTCGCGAGACGGATGAGTTCGACAATGAGCATGCCGTTTATCTGATGAATCTGGACCGGCATGGTCGCATCCTGGCGACGTTCCGGCTTAATCCTACCAACACGCCTTATCTCCTCGGAGATAAACTACCGCACTATCTGTCGGGCGAAGCTCCGCGTCGTGACGATGTCTGGGATCTGACGCGCTGGATGGTTGCGACCAATGCCCGCCGCAAAGGCGCAGGAGAGATCGCCAACGCCCAGAAATACCTGTTGTGTGGCGTGATGGAATTTGCCGTCAGTCGCGGCCTCACCGCCCTGACCTGCCTTATGGATACCGTTTTCCTCGATCGCATGGCAGCAGTCTGGCCGGTGAAAAAGCTGGGCGAGCCGCAAAGATTTGAAGACGGCAATGGCGAAGCCATCGCGGTTGAGATCGAATCCGGGCCGCACATTCTCGCACAAACCCGCCTGCGGACCGGTGTTTATGATCCGGTGCTGTTCGAACTCGAAACGCAGCCGCCGACCTCTGAAACTGAACACACCAAACGTCAAACTGCAATTGAGAAGGAAATGACCATGTCACCCGCTGATCTGGACCGCGTTCGGGAAGCCGCCAGCCATCTTGTTCGTGAATTGAAATCAGTGGGCGGTCGCAATCCGGAAGACTCGATCAAAGCGATCGATGCCTTCACGCGGTTCCTCAAGGGAACGGCCGATGAGCGCGCGTTTCAGAACGCCTGATTCCAAGGCCGGAAACTCCGATTTCTGAGCAGATTTCCTCTTGAAATTTCGGCTCTCTTGCGTATAAGCGCGCTTTCGCTTCAAAGAGGCGCAAGGCATTGCCTCGCGAAGCATGAACATAATAGCGCTCAGCGCAGGAGATGAAAATGCCGAAGATGAAAACCAAGAAAGCCGCTGCAAAGCGGTTTAAAATCACGGCTACGGGTAAAATCAAGCACGGTGTTGCGGGCAAGCGCCACCGCCTGATCAGCCATAACGCGAAATACATTCGCACCAACCGCGGCACAACTGTTGTCGCAGATGTTGATGCGCCTCGTATCAAAAGCTGGCTGCCTTACGGCACCAAGTAACGCGTAAGCTGAGAAGGATAAACAACCATGTCACGTTCCCGTAACAAGGTGCCGGCTCACGCGCGGCACAAAAAAGTCATCAAAGCGGCAAAAGGCTATTATGGCCGTCGCAAAAACACCTTCCGCACGGCGAATGCCGCTGTCATGAAGGCTGGCACTTACGCCTATGTTGGCCGTAAGCAGAAAAAGCGCACATTCCGTTCGCTCTGGATCCAGCGCCTCAACGCTGCTGTCCGTGAGCTTGACGATACAATGACCTATTCTCGTTTCATTGACGGCATCACGAAAGCCGGCATCGAAATGGACCGGAAGGTTTTGTCTGATCTCGCCATCAACGAACCGGCTGCGTTTAAAGACATCGTGGAACAGGCGAAGAAAGCTCTGGCGGCTTAAGCCTCGCTTTTACCTGTTCCAACCAAGCGACCGTTGCCCCTGGCTGCGGTCGTTTTTGTATTTGGCGGTATGCACTGGAAATCATTCCAGACCTTGGTAAAGAAGGGCCAGCCAGAGCTGGAAGTCAGAGAGACCTCATGTCCGAGATTGAAACCATTGAAACAGAAGCGCTGAACTCGATCGAAGCAGCCGCTGATCTGACCGCGCTTGACGCCGTGCGCGTCGCCGAGCTCGGCAAGAAAGGCCGCGTCTCTGGCCTGATGAAAACGCTTGGCGGCATGGACCCGGAAGAACGCAAAGAGATGGGGCCAAAGCTGAACGCGCTGAAGACCCGTCTCAATGATGCGGTCGAAGCTCGGAAATCGGCGCTGGAAGACGCAGAGCTCGAAGCGCGCCTCGTGAATGAGAAGGAAGATCTCACTCTGCCGCCGCGCGATTGGCGGACAGGCACGCTCCATCCGGTCATGCAGGTGTTTGAAGAGATTGAAGAGATCTTCGGCGCCATGGGGTTTGCCGTGGCCGAAGGCCCGGACATTGAAGACGATTTCCACAATTTCACCGCGTTGAATTTCCCGATCGGGCATCCTGCACGCGAAGATCACGACACCTTCTTCATGGCGCCGGACAAGGAAGGCGAGCGCAAGGTTCTGCGCACGCACACCTCGCCGGTTCAGATCCGCACCATGATGACGCAGAAGCCACCCATCCGGGTGATCATCCCGGGACGTGTCTATCGCAATGACTGGGATGCGACCCACACGCCGATGTTCCACCAGGTCGAAGGACTGGTGATCGACAAAGCCACTCATATGGGACACCTCAAAGGCTGTCTGTCTGATTTCGCGCGCGCCTTTTTCGAGGTGGACAGCGTGGTCACGCGTTTCCGTCCGCACTTCTTTCCGTTCACAGAGCCATCTGCGGAGATGGACGTGCAATGTGATCGCTCAGGCGGCAATGTGAAAGTTGGCGAAGGTGAGGACTGGCTGGAAGTGCTCGGCTCCGGCATGGTTCATCCGAATGTTCTGCGCAATTGCGGTCTGGACCCGGATGAGTATCAGGGCTTTGCCTTTGGGATGGGTGTCGATCGTCTCGCCATGCTGAAATACGGCATGCCGGATTTGCGCCCCTATTTCGAAAGCGATGTGCGCTGGCTGTCGCATTATGGCTTCCGCCCATGGCTTCTGCCGAGCCTCTCGGGTGGTCTGAGCTAACCTCATGACCCTGCCTGCCGCATATGCAGATTTGCCGCTCTGGCCCTTCGGAGACTCACATGAGCTTCAGGAACGGCTGGCTGCGCTCATCGTGGCGGGCGTCAAGACGGCGGGGTGCGGCGCGAAGGACCTCAATGAATGGTCAGAGCCGGGTGAACGCGGCCTACTGGTCATAAGGGACACGCACCCTGTTGCACTTCTGGAAATAGAGACCGTTGAGCATATGAAGTTCGATGAGATGTCAGCCGAGAAAGCGGCTCTTGAAGGCGAAGGCGATTTGTCACTCGAATTCTGGCAGGAGGCGCATCGGAAATTTTTCACTCGCGTGACCACGTTTTCTGAAGATATGGACGTCGTGTTTGAAACCTTTCGTCTTGTTGAGATTCTCGACCAGGACTTCGCCGCAGATGCGCCGCGCCATGTGGCACTTGAGCGCGCTGAAGCTGGCGTGGGGGCATAGCTATGGGCAAAGGCAATAAGGCTGAAATGCTGATCGCGGTCTGTGCGGTGATCTCGTCGATTGCGGCGGTTTATATCGCGTGGGATCAGGCGCGTGTGATGCGCAGTCAGGAAAAAGCGGACGTCTGGCCGATCGTACAACTTCAGCACAATACCTCGACGCCAACCGGTGGGGCTTTGTATGAGTTTGATGTCCAGAATGCGGGCGTCGGGCCTGCGCTGATTGAGGACTATCTCATCCGAATTCCAGGGCAGGGCGACACTGAATCTTTTGAAGACATGGTCGACTATTTCATCACCAGTGACCTTGCGGACGCCTATGGGCAGCCCTCATTTTCCAGCCAGTCGCTTCGCGGTCGTGTGCTGCGTCAGGGCGATTCCATGCGCACGATCGCAGCCAGCTGGTCTGCTCAGGACGGCTTGCAGGATGCTTTTCTCACACGCATTGCGTCTTTCGTTGATGGCGGCCTACCTCCAGCAGAGGTGTTCGTCTGTTTTTGCTCAATCCTTGAGGATTGCTGGGTGTCGACCTCCAGCGCCGAGGGCATCCGACCGGTTGAGGTGAAATCCTGCGACCAGATGAAAGATGTGGCCGACGACCTCTATCCACTCACAGAACCCCTTCCACCGACCGAAGAGTCAGCATCATGAAATTCACACTCTCCTGGCTTCAGGATCATCTGCACACCAAAGCAAGCCTCGAAGACATTCTGGACGCCATGACCAAGGCGGGACTTGAGGTTGAAAGCGTCGAGAATCCGGCTGAAGCGCTGGCACCTTTTACGCTGGCTCATGTGAAGAAGGTCGAGAAGCACCCGGATGCGGACAAGCTCAATGTCTGTGAAGTCGACACCATCGATGGCGTGCTGACCATTGTTTGCGGTGCGCCGAATGTGCATGCCGATATGTGGGCCGTGTATGCGCCGCTCGGGACTTACATTCCGGGCCTTGATCTGACCCTTGACAAAAAACCGCGGAAAATTCGCGGCATTGCCAGCCATGGTATGCTCTGCTCTGGTAAGGAGCTCGAAGTTACCGAAGAGTCTGATGGCATTATGGATTTGGAGGGCAAATTCAAAGTCGGCGAGCCGCTGGCCGATGCGCTCGACCTCGATGACCCGGTGATCGACTTTGAAGTCACGCCCAACCGCCCGGACTGGCTTGGTGTTCTTGGCATTGCGCGCGATCTTGCCGCCGCTGGACTTGGCAAGTTCAACCCCGTTCCGGTGAAGTCCGTGTCCGGCAGTTTCGAGTCTGACGTGACGGTGAAAACAGAAGACGCTGAGGCCTGCCCGTTTTTTGCCGGACGCCTGATCCGTGGCCTCAAGAACGGCCCGTCGCCGGAATGGATGCAGGCGCGGCTTAAATCCGTCGGTATTAATCCGAAAAACATGCTTGTGGATGTTACCAATTATATCTCGCTCGACCGGTGTCGCCCGCTCCACGTCTATGATGTGGCCAAGCTGCAAGGCGGCCTGACAGCGCGCCTTGGTAAGGCCGGCGAAAAATTTCTGGCGCTCGACGGCAAGGACTATGAAGCCACCGAAGAGATCTGCGTGATTGCGGATGAGTCGGGCGTTGTCGGTTTCGGCGGGGTGATGGGGGGCGAAGCCACGGGCGTCTCTGAAGAAACAACCGACGTCTTCATCGAGTCGGCGTATTTCGATCCGCTCCGCACCGCGCGTACGGGTCGTTCGACTGGCATTCTGTCTGATGCGCGATACCGAAATGAGCGCGGAATTGATCCGACCAGCTGTCAGGAAGGTCTCGACCTTGCAACCCAGCTTATTCTTGATGTCTGCGGCGGTGAGGCCTCAGAAATGGTGGTCGCAGGCGTTCAGCCAGACGCCCCGGCACCGGTGCAGTTCAACCTCGCTGACGTGAAACGCCTCACCGGTGTTGACGTCAAGCAGGCCGAAATGCGTCAGATATTGAAAGATCTTGGCTGCGGCATCGAGGATTCTGGGGAGGCCTGGTATGTGACGCCTCCGGGCTGGCGCCATGATCTCGAACAGTCTGCTGATATTGTGGAAGAGATTATCCGTATCAAAGGCTACGACGCGCTACCGCTCACCTCCATGCCTGCTCCTGAAGGCGGGGTCACACAGGTGCTGACCGAATACCAGCGCCGTGTGCGTGTGTCCCGTCGCGTTCTGGCCGCGCGCGGATTTTTCGAGACCGTCACCTGGAGCTTCTGTTCTGAGAGCGAAGCCGGGATGTTTGATGGCGGTAAGCCGGAAACAAAGATCGATAATCCAGTGGCCTCAGAACTCGGCTATATGCGTCCGAGTATTCTGCCGCATCTAATCAAGGCCGCTCAGCGCAATGCCGACCAGAGCCAACGGGATATTCGCCTGTTCGAGGCCGGTCCGGTATATCGTGGTGATGGCCCGAAAGACCAGCGCCGTCACATTGCGGGTGTTGTTCGCCCGGAAACGCTGCGCCATTGGGCTGGTAATCCGCCAGCCTATGACCTTTACTCGGCCAAGGCTGATGTCTTCGCCATTCTGCAGGGCATTGGTCAGGACCCGTCAAAGCTCATGGTGATGGACCCGCTTCGTCCGCATTGGCACCCGGGTCGAGCGGCCTCCTTACGTCTTGGGCCGAAAAATCCGCTGGCGCATTTCGGAGAACTCCACCCCCGTATACTCCGCAATATGGGGATTGATGGCCGACTGATCGCATTCGAGGTCAATCTGGATGGCATCCCACTCCCGCGCAGCGTCGATCTGAAAACAAAGCCTGTCATGGACAAGACCGACCTGATGCCGGTTCGTCGGGACTTCGCTTTCCTGGTCAGCACCGATACCAATGCAGCCGATCTGGCAAAGGCCGCCATGAGCGCGGATCGCATGATGATCGTCGGAGCAGAGATCTTCGATGTCTATGCCGGGCAGGGTATTCCGGACGGCCATAAATCCCTTGCAATCGAGGTCACGCTTCAGCCCCGCGAGGCGACGCTGAAGGATGACGAGATTGATGCCATCGGCAATAAGGTGATCGCCGCGGTTGAGAAGATTGGCGGTACGCTTCGCGACTGACACTTTTCACCTGACAAATCAGACCAAACTGCACTAACCTTCCTTGCGAGGGAGGTTCGGGCTGATGATATCGGTTCTGACAGCGAGAGCTTGGCTTTATCAATCCATGGAGCAGGGCAGTTCGGGGGAGAGCAAGCTCTCCTGGATCAACCGTGCGCTGGTTTTTCTCGTCCTGCTCAGCCTGATCATGCTGGCGCTCGAAACCGAGCAGACAATCAGCGACCAGGCTCACGATGTCCTGCGTGCCCTCAATGTGGTTGTGGTGTCCGTGTTTGCGGTTGAATACGTCTTGCGTTTCTGGGCTGCCGGGGAGAATGAGAAATATCGCGGTGTGAAAGGCCATATCCGCTATGCCTTTAGCTTTTATGCGATTGCCGACCTTCTGGCCTTTCTGCCCGAACTCCTGATCATGATGTTCGCCGCCGACCATATCAGCCCGCAAATGCTGGCCATTCTGAAAGCTTTCAGGCTGTTCCGGTTGTTCAAACTCGCACGTTATATTCCGGCCTTTAATCTCCTGCGCGACGCCATGCGCAAAGCGGGCAGCCAATTATTGATCAGTCTCTTTCTGGCGCTGGCGCTAGTTTATGTTTCTGCCATCGCGCTTTATCTGATCGAGGGCGAGATTCAGCCTGACGCCTTTGGTTCAATCCCGCGCGCCGTATGGTGGGCGATCGCCACGCTGACGACGGTCGGCTATGGCGATGTCTTCCCGATTACGCCCGCCGGACGGGTCGCAGCCTCATGTATTGCGCTCGCCGGTATCGGTGTTGTGGCGCTACCGGCCGGTGTTTTTGCCAGTTCTTTCTCAGATGTGATCCGAGAACGACAGGAAAGCCGTCAGGAACAGGATGCGAAGCGTTCCGCCATGGGCGAAAATGAGTCATAACTGAATGAGTCGCCGGGAGAGTGTGATCCGGCGAAAATGGGGGCTGAAATGGTAAGCCAATCGCCGAATTCGCTGGCGCGTCTGCGTCGTTGTAAGATTGTGGCCACTGTTGGTCCGTCCAGCTCTTCGCCCAGCGGTCTGGCCTTGCTGGCCCGGACGGGGGTTGATGTCTTCCGGATCAATTTCAGCCATGGGTCGCGCGAGGATCATAAAAAGGTCATCGCCGCGATCCGCCAGATGGAGCCCATGATCGGGCGCTCGGTTGCCGTGCTGGCCGATTTGCAGGGGCCAAAAATCCGCGTTGGGACCTTACAGGACGGTTCGTTTGAATTTGTCTGGGGCGAGGAAATCGATCTGGTCTGTACCGCGGAGCAGACAGAGGGCGAGAAATTCGTGCCGATTCCGCACCCGGAAATCTTTGAGGTGAGTGAGCCGGGCGACAAACTTCTGTTTGATGATGGTCGGCTTGGCGTCGAGCTGGTGTCTGTTTCAGCCGACCGGGCTGTGGCGAAGGTCACCATGCCGGGCACGCTGACGAATAAGAAAGGCGTCAATGTTCCGGACAAACGCCTTAAGATTTCGGCTGTAACAGACAAAGACAAGCTCGATATGCAGACCGCGATTGAAGCGGGGGTCGACTTCGTCGCGTTGAGCTTTGTTCAGCATCCTGATGACATCAAGGAAGCGCGTGAACTGGCGGGCCCCGAAGCGCGCATCCTGTCAAAAATCGAGAAGCCAAGCGCGCTGGAATATCTCGAGGAAATCATCGCAGCCTCAGATGCCGTCATGGTGGCGCGGGGTGATCTGGGCGTCGAAATGCCTGCCGAACAGGTGCCCGTCCACCAGAGACGGATCGTTCGCACTGCCCGGCAATACGGAAAGCCGGTGGTGATCGCGACGCAAATGCTCGAATCCATGATCAATTCGCCGGTTCCGACCCGCGCGGAGACCTCGGACGTCGCGACCGCCGTTTATCAGGGCGCGGATGCTGTGATGCTGAGCGCAGAGAGCGCGGTGGGGCGTCACCCGCAGACTGTTGTGGCGATTATGGACCGCATCATTCGCGCGATTGAACAGGCCGAGGACTACCATATCTCGCTTGAGCAATACACGGCGGACCCGGACAACACGACTCAGGACGCAATCTGCCATGCGGCCGCAGATGCGGCTGAAACGCTGAAGTGCAAAGCCATCCTTGCCTTCACCAGCACGGGCTCGACCGTCAAACGCCTGTCTCGGGCACGCCCGCTTATCCCGATCGTCATGCTGACCGAATACGTGACAACAGCGCGTCGCGGGGCGCTCTATTGGGGCGTCATCCCGCTCGTGCAGTCCGATATCGGTTCCTACGAAGATATGGTGAAGACAGGGAAACAGGTTGCCTCGGATCTGGGGGCTGATCCTGACGATCGTATCGTCATTACGGCAGGCTATCCGTTCGGACGGCCGGGCAAGACCAATCTTCTTCAGGTCACACGGGTCGATCCGGAGGATTGACGTCATGCCTATGGCGTGTGCGCATTAGAAAATGTGCGTCACCATTAAGACCTGATCCGTTGAGCCAGCAGCCGCAGACCACCTAGGAATGCGGCTGATATCCATCCTTCACAAAGTGAGTCGCCGTGAGCTTCGAATATCTGCTGGGCCTGTTCGTCCTGGCGCTCGGCCTGTCATGGACGCCGGGTCCAAATAACGCGCTTCTGGCCAGTTCCGGCGCACGGTTCGGCTATGTGCGCACGCTTCCTCATGTGATCGGCGTCGTCTCGGGCTTTGGCCTGATGATGTTTCTCATCGGCATTGGCCTTAGTCAGGTATTTGAACAATTCCCGATCGTACGCGAAATCCTGCGTTATGTTGGCGCGGCTGTCTTGCTCTGGCTTGCATGGAAGATCGCCACGTCGCACGCATCCACTGACCGCCCCAGAAGCGAAAAGCCCTGGAGCCTTCTGGCGGGTGCGGCCTTTCAATGGGTGAACCCAAAGGCCTGGGTGATGGCGATCAGTCTGGCCGGGCAGGCGCCCCTGACAGAGCCGGACTGGCTCGCGCCCTTGATGGTTGCCCTGGTGTTTGCACTCGCGGGCGTCACCAGTGCGAATGGTTGGGCGTTATTCGGAGCCGCACTTCAGCGATTTCTCTCCACGCCGGTCCGCTTTCGCGCCTTCAACCTCACCATGGCCGGGCTGATTGTCCTGACCGTATTGGGGATTCTGTTTGCTGACCTTTCAGGCGCACCGGCCTAGCCCAGTGTGATCCCCACAAATTGCGGCGCCGGAAGAACAAGCGGCGCCTCAGCGGCATCATTCTCTTCGCTGGGCAGCATCTCCACCTCAGTCCAGATTGCAGACATTTCGTCGCGCAAATCCTGAGCCGAGAGCGTGGCGGGCGCAATGCCCTCCAGCCGGACAGTTTGCGAGATGTCTTCAACATCATTGGTGAAGCTGATGCCTGACGCCTCTCCGAATTGACCAAAACGGGCGATCAGTTCGAGCCGGATTTCGTCTTCCAAAGGCTCTTCGAAGGCCAGTTCGATCAGGACCGGCTTGGTCTCGGCAAGTTCGTCAACCTGTGTCTTCAGATCGGTCAGTTGGTTGCGGGTCGCCTCGGTATAAGCGCGTAGATCCTGAGGAAGCTCGGCAAGGTTCATATCTGAAAGCTCTGAAAGGGCCTCTTCAAGCGTGCCGCTCAGGGATGTTTTTACACGTTCAACCGCGAGAGCCTCAGCGAGCTCTGCCCGATGGAGGGCGAGCATGGCAGCCTGGGCAGACGGGACACCCTTGTCGAGCCGATCCGCCAGACCTGACATCCAGATTGCTAGCTCTTTCCGGGTTTCGGAGGTCGACCGATCCCCATCGGCGGCTAGGACTTCCCGCGAGCGGTTGCGCAATTGGGTTTCCGTGCTGTCGATCGCGGCCAGGAAAACAGCCTTTTCAGATGGTGCAGGAGTCGTCTCTGTCTTCGCTGGTTCAGCCGACGCAGGCGTTTCGCTTGTATCTGCCAGAGCCGGCAGCCCGGACAGTGAAATCGAGAAGGCGGTGGCAAAAAGGGCGCGCTGGAAGCCTGTCATCATTCTGGTCGTGTCTCCATTATCCGTTCCGCCTGACACGGATTATTGTGCGCAAAGCGGATCACACTCTATCGAACAGAGTTATATCCGCTTGGCGACCCCGAAGGCCAGTGATACATCGCTCCAATGCAAGACAAATCTCTGATCCGTAACTTTTCGATCATCGCCCATATCGACCATGGCAAGTCCACCCTCGCCGATCGCCTCATTCAGAAATGCGGCGGCCTCACCGACCGTGAGATGAAAGAGCAAGTGCTCGACTCCATGGATATCGAGCGCGAGCGGGGAATCACTATCAAAGCCCAGACTGTGCGCCTGAATTATGCCGCGCAGGATGGCAAAACCTATGTCCTTAATCTGATGGACACGCCGGGCCATGTCGACTTCGCCTATGAAGTCTCGCGCTGTCTGGCCGCCTGTGAAGGTTCGCTCCTCGTCGTGGATGCGTCTCAGGGCGTTGAGGCGCAGACCCTCGCCAATGTCTATCAAGCGATTGATCAGGACCATGAAATTGTGCCGGTCCTCAACAAGATCGATTTGCCCGCCGCTGAACCTGAGCGTGTGAAAGAGCAGATCGAAGATGTGATCGGCATTGACGCCTCGGACGCGGTGGAAATTTCCGCGAAAACCGGCCTTGGCATTGAGGATGTGCTGGAAGCCATCGTTACCCGTCTGCCTGCGCCGCCTGAGGGCGATCCGAACAAGCCGCTGAAAGCCTCGCTGGTTGATGCGTATTACGACCCTTATCTCGGCGTTGTGGTCATTGTCCGCATTATCGACGGCGTGATGAAGAAGAAACAAAAGGTCAAAATGATGCGCACTGGCGCAACATATGAACTTGACCATGTCGGCGTGTTCGCGCCGAAAGCGACCTATGTTGACGAACTCAGCCCGGGCGAGGTCGGCTTTCTCATTGCGTCGATCAAGGAAGTTGCCGACTGCGCGATTGGTGACACCATCACGCTCGAGAAAAACCCGACGGACAAGGCCCTTCCGGGCTATAAAGACGTTCAGCCGGTCGTGTTCTGTGGTCTCTTCCCGGTGGATGCGGGCGATTTCGACGATCTGCGCGCGGCCATGGGCAAGCTGCGCCTCAATGATGCCAGCTTCACCTGGGAGATGGAAACCTCTGCCGCGCTCGGTATGGGCTTCCGGTGTGGTTTCCTTGGCCTTCTTCACCTTGAGATCATTCAGGAGCGTCTCTCCCGCGAGTTCGACCTAGACCTCATCGCGACCGCGCCAAGCGTGGTCTATGAGATGACCATGACGGACGACACGGAAGTCGAGCTGCACAACCCGGCCGATATGCCGGATGTGGTCCGCATCAAAGAGGTGCGCGAGCCCTGGATCAACGCCACCATCTACACGCCGGATGAATATCTGGGCGCCATTCTGAAGCTTTGTCAGGACCGTCGCGGCATTCAGAAAGAGCTCACCTATGTGGGCGGCCGGGCGATGATCAAATACGAATTGCCGCTCAACGAAGTGGTGTTCGACTTTTACGATCGCCTGAAATCTATCTCACGGGGTTATGCGAGCTTTGACTATGAGATTGTCGGCCACCGCGCCGAAAACCTCGTGAAGATGAATATTCTGGTGAATGACGAGCCGGTCGATGCTTTGGCCATGCTGGTGCACCGTGACCGGGCAGAAGGCCGGGGGCGTCAGATGTGTGAGCGTCTGAAAGAGCTGATCCCGCGCCAGATGTTCAAAATCCCGGTTCAGGCGGCCATTGGCGGTAAGGTGATTGCGCGCGAAACCATTTCGGCGCTGCGGAAAGACGTGACGGCGAAATGTTATGGCGGTGACGCGACTCGGAAGCGGAAGCTTCTCGATAAGCAAAAAGCCGGTAAACAGCGCATGCGCCAGTTCGGCAAGGTCGAAATCCCGCAAGAAGCGTTTGTTGCTGCTCTGAGAATGGATGGGGATTAATGCCAGCTTCTCAGCACTCAGTTTTTAAACAGCCAGCGAATTTAGAAGTCCCCATTTGGCGATACATGGACTTTCAAAAGTTTTCGAACTTGATTGAAACTGGTGGACTTTATTTTGCTAGAGCAGACAAACTGGGCGACGAATACGAAGGCTCCATGCCAGTAAACCAGCGGTTTGAAGAAGAGCACGCCGAGCCGAATTTTCAGGACAAAGACGGCAACCCAATCGAGATGCCTGTAGAAGTCAAAGAACAATTTTCCAGAGTTCCGAAGTATTTAAACCCAAGCGTCCGAAGAATGAATGTTAAATCAACTTTCGTGAGTTGTTGGCATTCGGCTCAAGACGAGAACGCAGGAATGTGGGGCCGGTACACGAAGACAAATGAATCGGTGTGTATTAAATCCCGTTACAATATTTTGCGTCAGTTGCTGCCTCATGAAGCTCATATCGGGAGAGTGCAGTACATAGATTTCGACAAGGACTTGTTCCCAAGCAAAGACTTCTTGGAGCCCTTTGTTCACAAGCGGCGTTTCTTTGAAGATGAGCGAGAGATCAGAGCGGTGATTCCATTTTCAAATGCACGAAAATGTAAGCGATGGAAGAGTGGAGAAGGATATTGCGTTCCAGTTGATTTGAACAAGATGATCGAGACGATCTACTTACACCCAAGGTCGTCTGAAACTTTTGTGAATATGGTAGAAGAATTAGTAGGCGACAAAGGACTAGAAGCGCTCATTCTGAAGTCCCGCATGGGTAAGCCGCCGATTCATTGAACTTTCGGCATTGAGTCTCTGAACTTACCATCTTCACATCTCTGCATCACCCCATCCGCCGATCCCAACGCAGGTTGGTATCCATGCCTGAGTATCGGCAAAGTGCACGTCTCTGACGCTCTGGCATGGGTTCCAGCCTTCGCTGGAACCTGCGGTGTTGTTGGATCGCCCTTAAAATCTGACATCGTTGTGAGGCGTAGAAGACAAAGCTAGTCTCTTGGAATGGCTTTTTATGTCTATCTTCTCGCCAGCAAGAAGAGCGGCACGCTTTATTGCGGGCATACTGATGACATCGCCTACCGTGTCTGGAATCACAAAGAGGGTCGGGGCGCGGCTTTCACCCGAAAATACAATGTGAAGCGGCTTGTCTGGTATGAAGTGCACGACACGCGAGAGGCCGCCAAAACGCGCGAATATCAGATCAAGGCATGGAAGCGCGATTGGAAGATCAGGTTGATTGAGGAAAACAACCCTCATTGGAATGACCTTTACCAGTATCTGAATATGTAGGTTCTGACCTGTCCGCCGATCCCAACGCAGGTTGGGATCCAAGCCTGAGAGCTGGCAAAGTGCAGGTCTCTGGCGCTCAGGCATGGGCACCAGCCTGCGCTGGTGTCTGCGGTGTTGAGAGATTTTCCTCACCAATTGAAACCGTTTTGGGTTCGACACCGTCCGGCAAGTTTCGATTCAAACTACTACCCTCTCCGCCGCCCCAACTGTACCCTGGACTTGGATCAAAAGGCCCGCTGGCGCATACTCCGCTGACATAGGGTGGAGGAATCTATGAAATACTGGACACTTGCAGGGCTGGCTGCGTTAGCGCTCACGGCTCATGGATGGAGCGAAGAGGGTGAGAGCGAAGGCAGCGATCCCTCGCGCACCGAACTTATTCTGGATGCATCCGGGAGCATGTGGGGACAGATTGATGGTGAGGCGAAGATCACCATTGCGCGGCGCGTCATTTCCGAATTGCTCGAAACCTGGCCCGAGACGTCCCAACTCGGCATGACCGTTTATGGGCATCGTTCCGAAGGGGATTGTCAGGACATTGAACGACTTGTGCCCCTGGGGCCGTTCGATGCCGAAGGCGTCCGCCAGGCGATGAGCACAATCCGACCGCTCGGTAAAACATCGCTGACGGATGCTGTCCGGCAATCTGCGGAGGCTCTCGCTGAAGATGAGGCGGGCGGAAGTATTATTCTGGTCACAGATGGTCTTGAAACCTGCAGCGGTGATCCCTGTGCGCTGGGGCGGGAGCTGGCAGAACGCGATATCGGCCTTCGTACGCATATTATCGGGTTTGGCCTCGGCGGAGAGGATACCTCGGCGCTCAAATGCCTCGCGGCCGAAACCGGGGGAAGCTATACCGATGCAGACGACGCAGATGATCTGCAGGATGCATTGCAAACCGCAGGAGAGCAGGCGAGCCAGGAACCCCTGGGACTTCTGCAGGTTGTCACGCTGCGCGCAGAAGATGCCAATGGCACGCTCTTGCCGAATGAGCCGGGCGTTCTGTGGAGCATTCAGAAAGACGGCGAGGACGCGCCCGCCGGATCTGCCGCCGCGGGCAGCTTGTATGATGCACGGCTCGCACCCGGGCTCTATTCCATCACCGGGCAACACGGCGAGGATATTCGCGTCACGCAAAGTGTAGAGGTGACGGACGAGGCAACTCAGACAGTTACATTTGTGTTTGCCGATGGGTCTGTGCGCGCTGTGCCTGTTCTTGTGCCCGGCGGTGAACCTTTGAGCGGTATCTTCACATGGGTGATGTATGATGCCTCAGGAGAAACGGACGGCGCGCAGGTCGCGCGGGATGCCGGTCGAAATGGCCGGTTTACGTTGCCGGTTGGCACTTACCGGCTACGCTTCTCGTCTGAGGATCTAACGGTCGATCAGGAGGTCACAATCGTTGCAGATGAGACCCTTGAGACTGAAATGGTGCTCAATGCCGGATGGATTGAGGCGAATGGCGTGCGCGGCACCAGTTGGGTGCTTTACCGGCTGGATGAGGATGGCACCCGAGCCCGCGCAGCGAGTGAAGTCCGGGCGTCCACCCGGTTTCTCGTGAGTGCCGGGCAGTATCAGCTGGAGGCGCAAGGACCGGACGGAACTGATGTGAGAGATGTTTCGCTCTCCGCCGGCCGGACAGTCAGTGTGACACTCGAATAAAGGTGCCCCGAAATGTCATCCCGGGTTCACACCGGGATGACGGTCAGATAAGGCGCAGTCTTTAATCCCGTTCTGGTGGAGCGGTGTAAGAGGCTGCAATGCCTGACTTCACAGTCATCGGGTCGCCAATGTCGAGATAGACATCATTGCTCTCCGAATATTGCGGCCAGTCAACGAGGCCCGGAACGCTTGGATCGCCATTCTCGGCAAAGCTGGCCCAGATTTTTGAGGCTTCGTCGGCGACCTTGAAGTCCACCTCATCATGTTCCGGCACGCCGATGGAACAGCCTCCACCCCGTGCGAGGAATTGCGTCGTCCGCGATTCAAGCCCGTTTGGCACTGCGCCGAACACATAAGTCAGCTCCAGACCGTGAAAAGCCACGCAGCCCTCTTCTTCTTTCCATCCAATCGGCAAATGGGTGAAATTATAGGTCCAGGTGTCGCCGCCAGAGGTCGCATGAACATTCGCCATATCCGGAACCGAGGTCTGCAGCATGCTCTCGCCGGCATTCGCGCCAACGATCAGCGGCACTTTGTTGTGCGTGCCGGTTTCAAACTGCTCGCGAACCGGGGCCGGTATGACCGAACCATCCACCACAATGCTCGGGCGGAATTCCGCGCCTTCAGTGGCTGCGATCACATCCTGCCAGCTCGCTGCACGCATCTCCGCAAGGTTTGACGCGCCGAGCGACGCCTGAAGCGATTTCCCGCCCGCTTCTGCCCGCGCCATATCTGAGCTCACAAGTGCGGATCCTGACTGCACGATCGCCTTGTCAAACAGGTCGCTCGCGGCTGGTGTCGACATTTGCGAGATCACTTTATACCCGCCGCCAGACTCGCCGAAAATCGTTACATTGTCCGGATCTCCGCCAAAGGCAGAGATGTTGTTCTTCACCCATTCGAGCGAGGCGGTGAGGTCCATCGTGCCGAAATTGCCGGAGCCCGGGCCTTCTGCGGTCAGCTCGGGGTGTGCGAGATAGCCGATTGGTCCGAGGCGGCTGTTGACCGAAACAGTTACAACGCCCTGGCTTGGCAGTTTCGGGTGATTGTATGTGGTTGAATTGCCTGTTCCGCTTGTCAGTCCGCCGCCATGGAAGAACACCATGACAGGCTGGCCCGCATCGGCGGTTTCGGCCGTTGTCACAACATTCACATAAAGGCAGTCTTCACTGATTGGTCCGCCTGCGCCCATGCTGCTCTCGCCTTGCGGGCAGCGATTGGGCCATTCCGTCGCGTCGCGTGTGCCCGCCCAGGCGGCTGGCGGCTGTGGCGCTTTCCAGCGCAAGCTTCCAATAGGTGGCGCGGCATAAGGAATGCCTTTGTAAATATAAGCACTGACGTCGCCTTCGGTGACGATTTCACCACGAACCGTACCGAGGCTTGTCTGGACGGTTTCTGTGATCGCTGTCGAGCCTGCGCCTGTGGTTTCGCACGCGGCGAGCGCCACAAGGCTGACGGATGCCGCCATGGGTTTCAATGTGTGCTGCATGTTTTCCTCCCAAGCGTATTTCCGGGCTGTTCTGACCGTTTTTCGGTTGGCTGCGAACTTTGAGAATTTACGCGCCAGGCGCAAGAGACGATTCCGTGAACACTGGAGAGGGCGCACTCAATGGCTTGGTTCTCACGCATTAATCATAATATTTGACAAAGTTACACATGTTATGCATTATGCGCATATGGAGGATGTGAGGCAGCTTATTAAGTCAGCCTCAGGTGAGATGGAGGGATGAATGAGTCGGGTAATTTTTCGTGCTTTTGATGCAAAGACCATTGAGAAAAAGGCCTCTCGGGATGCGAAACTGCTGACAGATCGCGGCGTGACCTTTGTTCGAACGGAACGCCGGATCCCGGGCAAAACCGAAGGCCAGTTCCGCCAGATTTACCGCAGCCTGGATAGTGCTGCAGGCTGATCGCCTGGTTTCGAAGCGCGATATTGGCCGTCTCAGCGCCCTTTCCAGCGGTATCCAATCCAGCAGAGCGCAAACAGGATCACCGCTGTCGCAAAGGATTGAAGTGAGCTGCCAAGCCACCCACCAAGATCATAAGCGATTGTTCCGGCCCAACTGGCTACACCGCCGCCGATAAACATACAGACAATATACACCGTCATCAGACGGGTCCGGACTTCAGGGGCCTGGCTGAGGAAGGTCATGCGATTGGTCACATCGATTGTCGGCCCTACCATATTCGTGAGGCAGATCGGGATGAGCAGCAGCCAGAGGCTGTGCCCGACAAAGCAGAACAAAAATACCCCGACCACATAAATACAGGACAGCAGAAATCGCGCACGGCGAGCGCCCGTGCGATCTGCCCATCGGCCGATAATGGGGGTCATCAGAAAATTGATCAGCGTGAGGACGGCCAGATAGCCCACGACATCGGTGCCATATCCCATTTCAGGTGAAGTAAGATGGAGGCCAATCCCCATCCATATGGCGAGGAACGTTCCAAAACCCAATCCCTGAATCGCGCCGGACAATAACACTTCGGGATGGGCTTTCACCGTTGGAAAAATAGAGCCGAGCAGGGCGAAATACGATTGGCCGGGTGTTTTTGAGAGTGATTTATCCCGCCCTTCCATAATGAAGAAAAGCAGGACTGAGACCGCCGCCATGAAACCGGCCGCCAGAAAATAAACCCATCGCCATCCCAGATATTCCGAAATGACGCCAGCGCCCGCTCGGGCGACCAAAACACCGAACATCACACCCACCGTCAGAATGGCTGTTGAATGGCCGAGCTTAGAGCTTGGTGTGCGCTTGGAGACGTAAGCGGGCAGAAGGTAAGGCGCGATCGTGAAAAAGCCCATCACGGTGGAGGCGGCAACAAACATCCAGAAGGCTTCGGATATTGCCATCATCAAGAGCATCAGAAACTGCCCGATGGAGAACAGGATGACCAGGCTGCGATTGCTGAACCGATCGCCCAGCGGCAACAGAAAGAACACGCCAAGCGCCAGGAAGATCTGGTTGAGTGATGGCACAATGCCGATCATCGCATCAGAAATTCCGAAATGTCGGGCAATCGTCGAGACAATCGGGTGGATGTAATAGGCGTTTGCGACCACTGCACTGCTGGCGAGGGCAAACAAAAACAGGCCGACATCTGAAATCTGTCGCGGGCTGGTATCGTCTGGTTCTGGCGAAGCTGTGTCTGGAGGATCGATGCGGGTCAAATGCTTGAATGGGGCTCACCGGAACACAGTGCGTTCCATGCGCGATCTGGATCAGAAAATGCGGCGGAAGTCTATTCCCAAAGCTCGCTTCTCCTATGCGCCATCCAACTGGATTTGTCGGTCGTTGACCGGTTTTTCCGCGAATTCACTGCCCGATTCATTATCAATTGGCGTGTTTTTGTTCAAAACGCCCGTTCAAATTGGTGTTCCGCAGCGATGTAAGGAACGATTTATCGACAGGCCTGTTTCAATCACAAGACTAATAAGTGATTCGATGGAGATTAATCATGACTGTCGCGCCAAATAGCTCGCTGGAACGGGTTTACGGTCTGGTCAAGCAACACGAAGCTGATCTGGCTAAAGTCCAACATTCTGGTCATCGCGTCGAAAGAGACGTGTTCGGTGACCTTTTGGCCGATACGCGCGCCATGTCTCATGATCTGGAAAAGGCGTTGGAGAGCCGCCAGATTGCGTCCAGCGACGTGGATATTCCAGTCACAAATGGCACGATTACGCCGCATCTGCTGATCGGTGAGCGTGTGGGTATGAAGTCAGCTTATGCTGCGGCGATCAGTGAGTTCACGACCAAGTCTGACGTGCTTGATTGCCTTGAACGCCATCACAGCCTGTTGGACGGTCGTGGTCAGCAAAAGCTCGAAATTCTGTGCGCAGCCATTCTGAGTGATCAGTGATCTGATCACTTCTCATCTGCGCAAGCACGGTTGATCGTCACACCGTTAAAGGTGTGCGAAATAGACAGCTTTCATGAAAATCTGGATTGCGAGGATCGCCGTCAGTACAAGGAAGCCGCCTTTTGCAGCCAGTACGATCCGTTCCTTGAAGGTTGAATTGCCCAATTCAGCCGACGCGACTGCATCATTTTCTTCAGAATTATACACGTTACACCACTTTCACCCGATGCGCTTCTGCGAGCGCCATTGCAGGTACACTAACACGTGTACTTCATTTGAAAAGACCCGTGAGAGCTAACATTTCGGGAAAACTTCATTAACATTATAAGTTAGAAAACCTTCGATTTTTCCCCAGCCCTGATAGGTGTTTTGACGCTTCTGTGTGAGCTCATCTTCGCTAGGGGCGCCGTAGGATTTTGCCGGGGACAGGCCTGCGCCATCCACCAGCCTGTTCATGAAGTTATAAAGGCAGGTAATCATCAAAGTTTCATGGATCATGGTCTCGGTACCACCCGCCTCGAGAATGGCACGCGTATCAGACGGAAGGATTGAGGCTTTTTCTGTCACTTTGGCGGCATAGGACAAAAGCGCTTTCATGAGGTCGGAGATGTCCGCTGTCGCGGGATCGCGGATCACTGCATCGATCAGGTCGGGATCAATGCCAAAGGCCTGCGCAAGGACCTTGTGTGCGCCAAAACAATAGGAACACGTATTGAGCGCGGACACATATGACGCAATCAACTCTCCCTGCCCCTGGGTCAGTTCCGTGTCTCCCCGCAACAGAGCATCATGAAGCGCCATTAGAGGAGCTGCCCCGCGCGGATGGGCTTTGAACAAATCGACAAGATTGGCGCGAGAGGGCAGGGATGGAAAAACGCTCATGTCTTGTGCTTCCTTTTGACCGGATGATGAGATTTGGTTTGACTCTCGCCAGATACATGCTGAAACACGCTGCCTGACCGCATAGGACTCTTGCAAGCATCCTCGTTACAGTCCAAATCTGGTCACTTACATTTACAGCTTAAGAAAAAAGCGACGGTGGACCTGTCTATGCCGCAATCAGAGTTGAGTTTTGTTTCCAGATCCCTTGCGGCGATCTCAGAATTTTCTGCGAGCTTGCCTCAAGCCGATTTGTTTGCGGCGCTGGGATTGTTTTCGCTCGTCGTGCTGTCTGCCCTGCTCCTCTTTCTTGCCATCAGATTTGCGTTCAAGATTTCGCATTCCTGGCACCAGCTTGCGAGCCTTCGCGCTATGCGGATTGATGATACGCCGGGTCTGAAGATCATGGTCGCCCGAATGGATGGGACGCAAGGCATGTCGCTTCGCAAGAATGTGCTGCACGCGCTTGAGCATTTTCTGCCGGAATTCAATTTCGGTGCGCCCTTCTATCTTGGGTCCTTTCCGGTGAAGTTTGAGGTCTCCGACATCGCCCTTTCCGGCGCAGAAATTCACCGGCTTCAGGACATCTTCAAAAAGAGCAATGCCGATTTGATCGTCTGGGGTGAGGCGCGCGGACGCGTAGACGAAACAACCCTGTGTTTTGCGACACCGCGCCCGTCAGACAAAACAAAAGGCATTGAGTTTTTTCCGGTCACCTTCAAAGGTTCGGCGTCGAGCTGGGGTGAGAAAGACTATCGGGCGCTCGCCTATGTGGCGGGTCGTCGCCTGAGGCCGTCCCTTGGCAAGCCGGCAGATTTCCGTGCGGAGCGACTGCAGCCCATCGTCCGCTCCATGGAAAAATTGCTGGAGAGCGAAAGCGTGCTGACAGGACGATCCAAAACCGAGCTGGAAGATGATTTTGCAGCTGGCGCTTTGCACATCGGGGAACAGCTGAAAGACATCGAATGGCTGGAAAAGTCCGTCGACTTCCGCCAACGCTCGCTCGAAAGCCTGCAGCAGGGCGAACAGCCGCTGCGCTGGGCTCAGGCCAAAATCGATCTCGGCCGCGCACTCATGCATCAATGTGAATACCGGTTTGAACCGATCAAACTGCAGGATGCGATGAAACATCTGCGAGAAGGCATCGATTCCACCAAGAATGATGCGCATATGCGGCTCACTGAAACCGGTATTGCTGCGCTCCAGCAGGCAGAGACCATGCTGGCCAATCGCCGCAGGTTCTCAATCCGCTGGAATGTCTGAACGCTGAGTGCGCTGATCAGTCCTGAGCGGCAAGGCCAATCGGGCAGCTCACGCCTGTGCCACCAAGCCCGCAATATCCGCTTGGATTTTTGGCCAGATATTGCTGGTGATAGTCTTCAGCAAAATAGAAATCATGTTCCAGCGGCAGAATGCTTGTCGTGATCTGACCATATCCGGCTTCATTCAGCTCGTCCTGATAACGCCGTTTCGAGGCTTTAGCTGCGTTGGCCTGGTCCGGTGACAGAGTGAAGATGGCTGACCGGTATTGCGTGCCCTGATCATTGCCCTGGCGCATGCCCTGGGTTGGGTCATGGCCTTCCCAGAATTCTTTCAGCAGGGCGTCATAGCTGACTATTTCAGGATCGAAGACCACTAATACAGCTTCGGCGTGTCCCGTCTGTCCACTACAGACTTCCTCATAGGTTGGATTTGGTGTTGAGCCGCCAGCATTGCCTACGGCTGTGACCCACACGCCCGGAACCTGCCAGAAACGTCGCTCCACACCCCAATAGCAGCCCATCGCAAACACGGCCTGTTCCATACCCTCCGGATAGGGGCCTTTTAACGGGCGACCAGAGACAAAATGAGTCTCTGCTGTTTTCAGCGGAGTGTCGCGCCCGGGCAGCGCGTTTTCCGGTTTGGGCAGGGTTGAAGGGCGTCGGGATAGAAACATGGGGCACCTTTTTCTCTTATTGCTAAGATAGGATGTTAAGGCCTGTGATAACAGGGGGGAAAATTCATATCCGATTGTTGAAAAACGGGCTTGCGTGCGGACCCAAGCTGACTATATTCCGCCCCTTCCGGATGGTGAGGTGGCCGAGTGGTCGAAGGCGCACGCCTGGAACGCGTGTAGGCGGGTAACCGTCTCCAGGGTTCGAATCCCTGTCTCACCGCCAGAACGAACCAAAGATGTTCAGGTTCCTCTTTCAATGGCTGATGCTATTGCTCCCCGCATCTGGGGGGATTTCGTCCATACGCACTGCGCCGTAAATTGCCCCCAGTTGATGGAGGTGCAGGTGAAGAAACTTATTCTAGTGAGTGTGACATCCGGCTTTTTGTGCGGTGCGGCGTCGGCAACGTGCACGCAGCAGGATGCCACGCAGATGATGCAGAAAATCCTGGCGAGTTCACAGTATTCTGAAGTGGTTGCGCAGGCGGGTCAGGTCGATGGACCTTCGGCTGAGCGAACAGCTGCAAAAAGCGGTCTCCGACGGTTTGGCGGTGCGCTCGGCGGGATCGGCGCGGATGTCATGCAGAACAAAGACAATAACGATATGCGCAATCAGGCCCAGGACAGCGCGACCGACGTAAAGCGCGTCACGACACGCATGAATGATGCAGGGACGGCTCTCGGACGTTCAGATTATGAGACCGCATGCCTGCTCTACAAAAAAATTATGACCGATTTGAAAATCAACTAAACGCCACTCTACCGGGTCAGCGCCCCAAGTCGCTGACCCGTCTTTTTTTTTGTCCTCAGACTGCCGCCCCTAAATGGGGGGAGTGACCCTCCACTCCGTGTTCATTACTCCTGAGTATCATGTAAGGTATCAGGCAAGTGGGCGGCGGCGGGCAGGATGGGACATAAAACAGCATCGATCATTGTGCGCATGGCGATGATTATTGCTGTGGGGCAGCTGTTATTGTGGTCGGCACTGTATGTTTCAGAACGCGCTGCCCGTCCTGACGGAATGTCGCCATCGCCGGACATTCAGCTTCACATTACGACAGATGGATTGCTTGAGACCGCGTTTGAAACCTATACGCTACCTCTGGTCAGTGATCCTCATTATGAATTCAGGGACTTTGTCGCCCGCGATTCCGAAGAACCAGTGGACCGCATTGGCGTTTTCGAAACCCGGTTTCAAGTTTCAGATGTGAGCGAAGATCTCGGTCTGTTTCTGGGATATAATTATCAGATCAACGAAGTCCGCGTAAACGATACAATCATCAAAGCCCATACGGTTGCCGATGCCTGGGGCCTGGCGAGCGGATTTTCACCCTCGGCATACATCATTCCAAAAGACATTCTGACGCCGGGCGAGAACACGCTAACGCTCGAATCTGCCGGCTATCTCACCAAGCGTGCACCGGTTTATCATGTCGGGGATGTTGCCAATGTACTGACGGCGCAGGCCTGGGGGCGGATCTTCGCAACCGATCTGGTAATGGTCGCTGTCGCGCTGATGGCGTTTGTGATTTTGCTCTGCTTCGTCGTCGACTGGCCGAAAGAGGACCGTCCCCGCATCGCGGCTCTGATCCTTCTCCTATGCTTGTGGTCCGCGCGTGACTTGCTTCTTCTGGGTGTTGACCGCCATCTTCACCCCCGTCTGAGCTGGTGGCTTTATCATGCGGTCAGTTATTCTCTGACCCTGGCCCTGCTCGATTTTTCGCTGGCCTGGACGGGATTGCTTCGTCGCTGGCGGCGTTTCCTTCGGCTCGGTTATGTCATTTGTGTGCTCTTGCCCGCTATTCTGGTCATCAATCACTGGACCCGATGGCAGCTGACCGATGCAGGCTGGTTGATTGATGTCTGGCTGACCAACATTCTTGCGCCGGTCGTCATTCTGATTTTTGCCTGGCACTTCGCGACCAAGCGACGAAATGAAACCATCGACATTCTGCTCTTCATCGTTTGCACGTCTGCGCTGCTGGTCGATGCGATCGACGATCAGCAGGGATTGCATGTTCCCTTTCATGACTCGCTTTATCTGACCTTCTACTTCGCGCCCTTATGTGGCGCCTTGTTAGGGCTTGGCATGACGGCCTCTATAGCGGCACAGGCAACCCGCACGAGACGCGCAGCACTCGAAATGAATGAGGTCCTGGAACAACGCCTCGCAGAAAGAGAGAAACAAATCCGAACCCAGGCACGCTCCCGCGCGGTTCTGGATGAGCGCCGCCGCATTATGAGCGACATGCATGATGGTTTAGGCGCCCGTCTCTCTGGGATTGTCCTGCAAACGCGCACGCAAAAACTCCCTTATTCGGATATTCCCGGTGCTGTTCAGGAGAGCCTGGATGAGTTGCGTCTGATCATCGATAGTCTGGACAGTGCAGGAGACACCCTCGCAATCGCTTTGGGTGCGTTTCGCGAACGGATCCAACAACAATTCAATGCCGCAGGCATGGAGCTGGACTGGACCATTGAAGAAGAAGCCGTATCGGCCAAATATTCTGCCTCTGACGTGCTCCAGATTTTTCGCATCCTGCAAGAATGCTGTACGAATATCATCCGACATTCCGGGGCGAAAAATGTAGGGGTCACCTTGAGGCGAATTGAGGGTGACAATCCGATCGAGATTTCCGTGAAAGATGACGGGCGCGGTCTGTCTGACACTGGAAATCCCAACGGAAAAGGTTTGAAAAACATGGCCATGCGCGCCAGGCGCATTCAGGCGGACTTCTTGCTCGACGATACGGGTTCTGGTGTTGAGATGCGGCTGCGATTGCCGAAAGCAGAGAACTGGCCCTAGCTGGGGGGAGTGACTTCTCGTTAGGGCTGGGATTAGCTTCAGAAAATCGGGATCAAGTTTCAATGTACTCTGTGATCATCCTGGAAAATGATGATGTCATGCAAGCCTCGCTCTCAGAGCTTGTCGACAGCATTGAGACCTTGCGGTTGGTTGGCTGTGCCGCAACGCTTGAAGGCGGTTATGCGCTTCTCGAGAAAAAGCCGGACTTTGCTCTCGTCGACCTCGTGCTCGATGATGGGGTCGCCTATGATTTCATCTCCCGCGCAGTGAATGATTTTGACACCAAAGTGCTGATCGTGAGCATTCTGGGCGATGAATCGAGTGTGATATCGGCAATCCAGGCGGGCGCCGACGGCTATATCAAGAAAGACGCAACGGGAAGCGAACTCACGCATGCCATCAACTCCGTGCTGCGGGGCGAGTCGCCCATGAGTCCGACCATCGCAAGACATTTGCTTCGGCGCGTAAAGGGCGACGAAGATGTGACGCCTGAGGCAGAGCCAGCCAAACGGCTAAGCCAGCGTGAGCGACAGGTTCTGGAAGCCTTGGCTTATGGACTGAATTACAAGGAAGTCGCCAGAAAATACGACCTGTCTCACCACACCGTGGCAAAGTATATTAAGACGATTTACCGGAAACTGTCAGTGAATTCACGGGCGCAGGCCGTGGTTGAGGGGGTTCGAACCGGAATAATTTCGCTGCCTGATGCTGGACCGAATTAGTATGGGCTGCCCTTGCGCCCCTATCTGAGGGCATATGTTTTCCGCGTTCACTCAAGTATGTCTGATGGCGGCAAGGCATTCGCTTTGCGAGGTGGGGGACCCCATGACTTTCAGCCCAAAAGTCATGTTCCCAGTGCAATTGCGTCGTCAAAGGGACACTTTCATTTGCCCAGATGAAGGGATGACAGGCAATTGCGCTGGGCCCCGACTCTCAGCGCGCTGCATTAGCCGGCATTTGACCTGCCTGGCTTCCCGAGATGACAGCCTAAACCGGCGCGCTCCTGGCAAAAAAAGCTTCCCGGGCCAGGGCCCGGAAAGCTCAATTGTCCGCTTGGGATTGCGGTCAGGAGGAAGGTCTTAAAAGTCCTTGCTGAACGCCAGGGTGAAATTCCGTGGGCGTGCATAAATGCCTTCTGAATACCCCGTTGCCGTAGAGGCAGACGTGGTTCCGGCGACGAGATAAAGCTCGTCGGTCAGGTTTTCACCGCGCAGGGAGAGGCGCCATTCCTGGTCGATATTGGCCAGGGTCAGAGAGCCATTCACAAGCGTGGTTGAGTCTTCTCCGATATCATTGCCTGCATCAAAGAAGATGGCGTCACGATAGGTGACGTCGATACGCGGTGTGAGTTCAAACCCGTTATTGAAATCGAACACATAAGAAGCCCCAAGGTGAACTTCGCTTTCCGGCGCACGTGGCAGCTTGTCTCCGACGGCTGTGGTTGCTGTTGGCGTCTGGGCCCCGAGGTTTGGAACCGTGGCGACTGAATCAATTTCCGCATCGAGAAGACCAATGCTGAAATCGAGCGTCATGGCATCGGTCGGCATGTAATAGACTTCCAGTTCCGCACCGTTGATGGTGGCTTCACCCGCATTGAACAGGAGCGGAGCCGGGCCCACACGATAGGTCAGCTGGATGTCGTCATACGAGTTCGAGAACACCGCACCATTCACCCGCAGATTGGAGGATGGGTTCGCCTTGAAGCCAATCTCATAGGACTGAGCGGTTTCTTCATCGAAAGCCAGAGGATCGCCGGACGCCTGAAGCAGGGCGTTATAGCGCTGGTTAAACCCGCCTGATTTGAAGCCTTGGGAGACAGAGGCGTACGCCATCACCGCATCGTTGAAACGATACGCAATGTTGGCTGATCCCGTGACGGAGTCGAAGGACTCAGTGTGAACGTCACGGGTCACGAACAGACAGCCAGGGGTTGGTGCACCAACAACCGGGCAGAGCGCCGTAGGTGCCGCTGGTTCTGGACTGCCCACCACCGGCACGTTGAACCACGTGCCTTGCATGTTCTTTTCTTCTTCCGTGTAGCGAAGGCCTCCGGTGACACTCAGCTGATCTGTGAGATCATAGGTCCACTCGGTGAAGAGCGCGAATGCCTCTGTGCCGAGTTCGATGTCGTTGGTATCATAAGATGTGCCGGGCGTACCGAGATCGACAATCACGCGGTCATTATTGGTCTCGTCGAAATAATAGACACCGACCACACCATTCAGGCGGTCACCGCCATACTGCGCCTGAAACTCCTGGCTGAACTGATCGCTTTCAGAGGCATAAGTGGTGGCGAGAATGAGCAGAGGCGTGTTGTCCGCGTCGCGCGCGCCCGTCCATTCGAGGTTCCGTACGGATGAAATGGATTTGAGCGTCCACTGATCATTCAGATCCCATGTCACAACACCGGACAGACCAGAGTTTTCGAGGGTCGAATACGCCTGACTTGTGCCGCCATTCTGGAACGGACCCAGATATTGGAAGTCATTGGCGCAGCGCGCATCATCGACATTCGGAACCGGCACGGGTGGCGGGAAAGACGAGCCCGGGCAGCCGGCAAATGCGCTGGCAATCATCGGGAAGGCAGAGGTCTCGTTAATGTCCAGGAAGACAAATGGAGAGCCATTTTCGTCCTCTTCGGAATAGTCAGCACGGAGCAGGACATTCACATTTGAGGCCGGATCCCATTCGAGGGTCAGCTGGCCTGTGAGGCTGTTCTCATCGCCAAGGTCGGTCCCGTCCACGACGCGCTCGACATAGCCATTTCGGCTCCGCGCCCCAACCGAACCGCGAAGGCCGAGCGTGTCGGTTTCCATGAGGTCCATGGCGACAAAGCCTTCAATGAGGTTGTCTTCACCAACACCGACGCGGACTGTATTGCCGGCACCTGGACGGTTTGTCGTCAGAAGAACGGCGCCACCAATCGTGTTGCGGCCGAACAGCGTGCCCTGAGGTCCACGGAGAACCTGTGTGGAGGCGATATCGCGAAAGTCCATCGCACCGCCAACAGAGCGGCCCATATAGACTTCGTCGATATAAACGCCCACGCCCGGATCAACACCAGGGGTCGCATCAGTCTGACCGATACCACGAATAAAGACCTGAGCGGCTGAGTTGTTGCCTGTCAGCGTGCCATAGGTCGCGAATTGAAGGTTGGGGACGATGAGGGTCAGATCTGTCGTGGCTGAGATGCCCTGACGGTCGAGATCTTCAGCGCTCGCAACGCTGACCGAAATAGGAACGTCCTGCAGGCTCTCTTCCCGACGACGGGCGGTCACCTGAACCGTGTTCATGGTCCGCTGCTCGGTCGATGGGTCAGACTCCGCTTCCTGAGCGATGGCTGTAAATGTGAACGTCGTGCCGAAAATTGACGCACTGAGAATCGTGCTCGCGAGGAGCTTGGTTGCAGTCATGAATTCCTCCCAGACGGAATAGCTGTGTAAGTGTGGAGCTACCGCTCAATTTTATGAGTCATCCCGCGACAAATTTGGACGACGCCACGGAAACGCTGTTTGGTATAGCAGTTTAATTGCTATATGCAACAGCATTTACATGTTCAGTCATAATCGGCTGAGATAATGTGGTTATTTAGCTACAGTTGAAGCCAGTTACCTGTTGCATTGCGTCAGAACTAGTCTGTTCTGCACGCATTTGCTCAAGAAATCCCCGGGCTTTGCCTGGTGCGCCGGTGATCAGATATTCCCCAGAAGCTCGCAGGCGTTTGGAGGCCGGATCCTCCCCGGCCAGTCCCGCCAGCCGGGTCGCGCTCCACACACGTGCAGCATAGCCGGTGAGTGACAGGAAGGTTGTGGCGCTGGCTTCGGCCCTGCGCGGCGTGTCCTTGAGGCCCTCCAGTTCGGCTGCCGCGAGCTTCACCGTGTCATAACAGTCGAGCGCCAGTGCGCCGAGCTTGCCGCCAAGCGCATTGGCATCCTTGCCCGCCAGATCGAGGAATACCTCAAGGCCTTGCCCTTTATCGCCGCCGAGAAGACGTCGGTGCAGGAGATCGAGCGCCTGAATGCCCGAGGTCCCTTCAAAGACGGTAAAGACACGCGCATCTCTCAAGGCCTGCTCGACCGGCCATTCACGCGTATACCCGGCTCCGCCCAGCACCTGAATGGCTTTGCTGGACGCATCGAAGGCGATTTCGCTGCCAATGGTTTTGAAAGATGGAAGCAGCCAGCTCGCCAGTGCGGAGGATTTCTTGCGATCACTTTCATCCGGTGCATGGTTGGCGATATCGATATGGCAGCCCAGGGTCAGACCGAGAGCGCGGAGGGTCTCAACATCGGCGATGATTTCCATGAGCTGGCGCTGGACATCTGCGTGCTCGATGATTGGCATTGGCGTTTCGCCGCGCCCACCCTGCAAACGTTCGCTGGCATATTTGAGCGCCACATCCGCTGCGCCGCTGGCAATCCCCAATCCCTGATTGCCAACGAACAAACGCATATTGGCGATCATGACAAAGAGCTGCGGCAGGCCGCGCTCGCGTTTGCCCAATAGCCAGCCCTTTGAGCCTTCAAAGCCAAGCGCACAGGTTGGCGACAGATGAAGGCCCAGCTTCTCTTCAATGCGGCGCAGGACGATGTGATTGTCTTCGCCTTCCCACAGTCGGGGCACGAAAAACAGACTCAGACCTTTATCGCCTTCGGCGCGAGCAAGCAGGCAATGACCCAGGTTTTCAGTGAGGTCCTGATCGCCAAAGGAAATCCATTGTTTCTCGCCGGTAATGGCCCAGATGTCCTCAGTGATATGGCTCGCCGAGGTGCGAATGCGGTTTACGTCGGACCCGGCGCCCACCTCTGAAATACAGATTGAGGCTGCGTATTCGCCGCTGACGAGTTTGGGGATCCATTCTGTTTTCAGCTCGTCACGTCCAAACGCATCCAGAAGTTTGGCAGCCGACCGGTTTGGCGTGGGCAGCATACTGGCTGCCGGACAACTTCGATCGAAAATTTCCTGCACACAGAGCGTCGTGAAGAGGGGCAGGCCCTGTCCGTCAAACTTTTCTGGTACATCCATGGCCAGCCAGCCGGCTTCTTTCATGGCTTCCCAGGCGGTTTTCATTTCCGGCGGCGTAATCACACGTCCGTCAACGACCGTGGCACCAATGGAATCGCCGACATCATTCAGCGGGACCAGATACTCATTTGCGAACTTTGCTGCCTCGTTCAGGATTGCCGAAACGGTGTCATCATCGGCAGATGCGAATGCGTCTGACAGTCCCGTGACAAGTGCTTTTTCCGGAATAACCGAAAGAGTCTTTTCCATTAGCGAGGTATCGGCGATCGGTGGCTGACTGCGCATTTGTCCATCTCTATATCTGAAGCTATTCCCGCGGGAAAAGCGATCGGTTTCTGGTTGCGACAAGGTGCCGGTGTTGGGATGGTGCGTTATGACCCTGACCCAAACATCCGCCGCCGTGTGCCATAAACGCTATGTTGTATAGCGTTAAGATGGTCCGCTCAACAGTATATTGTCATTTTATCGTGTTCAGAATTGCAGTCCTCAGCAGAGCTTCCTAAGACTGAGCCTCTCCTGAGCCTTCCAGGCAGTCCATCACATCCGTTATGAGCGACGATATTTCCGACACGTTTTCCGTACCTATCAAAGAATTTCCGGGCTATTTGCTTCGTGCGGCTTCACAGGCTGCGATATCGCGTCTGTCCGAGCGATTGGGCGAATATGATATGCGGTTGACTGAAGCCAGTATTCTAGTGGCCATTCAGACAAATCCGGGATGTCGGCAAAGCCAGATCGGCAAGTCGCTTTACATCTCCAGCGCCAATCTGACCCCGAAACTACATCAGTTGGAAAAGCGAAAGCTGATTAAGCGCAAACCGCTTGATGGCCGGACCAACTGGCTCACGCTGACGCAACGCGGTGATGAGGTCGCCAGTGCTTGCCTGATCGCCATGAAAGAACATGAGGACGTTCTGCTGGAGCTGATTAAACCCATCAGCGCAGACGAGTTCACCGCCGCCATGAAGAGACTCACAACGGCGTTCAATCGCTGACATCAGAGAATTTGGTGATCAAGCAGAGTAAATCCCCTGCCGGAAGATAGTATCTGGTGCCGACAGACAGAGATCATCTGCAAAAGAATTGAATAGCCGGATCGCGGTATTGGCAATTTGTTTGGCAGCCAGTGCGATTGCAACGCTGGATTTATTTGCTTTCGCAGAATTCATTTGCAATTTTTGCGGGCTAGCGCCCAATCGGGGCAGTTCAATTTGAAGTGTTGCCGAAATCGCTTGTCATGACATCCTCAAACTCCGGAGATAGGCACGCCAGCGCGGACCGATGGTTCATGGATGAAATCCTGCCATTGGAAGCCGAGCTGGAGCATTTTCTGCGGCGTCGGTGGCGCTCGGCAAACGACATTCCAGATTTGCGGCAAGAGATTCTGACGCGTGTTTACCGGTATGCTCTGGAGACGCGCCCGGCCAATCCGCGCGCATTCCTGTATCGCACGGCGCGCAATCTGCTCATTGATAAAATTCGTCAGCAGAGTGTGATTTCAATGGATCTGGTGATGGATTTCGAAGCGCTGAACGTCTGCTCTGATGAAGCTGATCCATTTGATACCACATCAGCCAGACAGGAATTGCAAATGTTGCAGGACGCGCTCGAACAACTACCGGAACGGACGAGACATGTGCTCGTGCTTCGGCGTGTTCATGGCCTTTCTCAGCGGGAAACGGCAAAAAAACTCCAGATATCAGAGCCCACGGTCGAACGGCACATTAGTCGGGGGACACGGCAACTAGCAGACTATTTCCGGCGGCAAGGTGTGGTAAGGACAGTTCGAAAAGAGAAACTGTCCGAGGCCCGCCGCGATGATTCAGCCTGAAGATGAGGAGTCTGTTGCTGATACAGATGCAGCGGCAGCAGACTGGCTCGCACATTTTGACCGGGTAGACAGCCTCACCGACGAGACTCAGATTGAAGACCTCGCTGCGCAAAACCCGGAATTTGACGCCTGGCTGACTGCTGATCTCAAGCATCGTGTGGCTTTTTTGCAGTTGTTTTCCACCTGGCAACGAACAGAGCGGCTGCAAATTTTGCAGGCGGGCGCAGACCTTTCAGAAATTGCGACGAGGAAACAGCCAAATCGAGCCGCTATGTGGGCTGGCGGCGTCTCGGCCATGGCTGCGGCTTTGCTGATTGCGGTTCTGGCACCCTTTATGGGTTGGTTCAGTCCGGCTCCGACCTCTGAACCGGAAATCTATTTCAGCCAGCTTGGTCAGACACGTGACGTCACACTGTCCGATGGCAGCGTGCTCACGCTGAATACAAACTCGCGGGTGGATGTCGAATTCGAAGATGACGTCCGAAGTGTTCGTCTTGTTCGCGGTGAAGTCCTGTTTGATGTTGCGCGTGATACCGAGCGCCCTTTTCGGATTGACACGCCATCGGGCGATATTGAGGTATTGGGGACAATTTTTGCGGCTGAATTGCGCTCGGAATCGCTTGAGGTCGCGGTGATCGAAGGTCATGTCGCGCTCGCTCCTGAAAGTGGCGAGGTCGAACGCCGACAGGAAATGACGTCGGGCATGATCGGATATGCCAATGCGGCGGATGTGATTTCAGAGACGGTGGGGCTCCAGGAAGTTGAGGATCGCCTTCTCTGGCGGTCCGGTCGTATCCGGTTCAAGAATATGCCGCTGTCAGACGTGGCCGAAGAATTCAACAGATACAGTAGGTTACAGCTTGATATCCAGGACCCCAATGTCGCAGATTTGCGGATAGGCGGCACGTTTGCGGTTGATAATGTTGATGGATTTCTTCGGCTGGCTGAAACGGGTCTCGGCCTGAGAGTCAGCCGTCTCGGTGATCGGGTGGAGCTCGGCAGCAAATAATTTAGACCGGAGACTGATGGATTTTCTTTGGCTGTACGTCCCCCTTTACATCAGCATCAATCTTGAGGGATCGGCCACAAAGCGGGGAAGTCGAATGGCACATTTTAAAACTGGGTTGTTTTCCGGAGCAGCAATCATCGCAGCAAGTGCGCTTGTTAGTCTCAATGCAGCGCACGCAGAACCGGGACAGACGTTCGAAATTCCAGCGGGTCCACTCGATCAGGCGCTGAATGCGTGGAGCGTCCAGTCCGGCAAAGACCTCATCTATCAGTCGGAGACGGTGCACGGTATCGAAGTGCCTGGCTTTGATGGCGAGGTCTCCAGTCTGGAAGCGCTCGAAAAACTGCTGAATGGCTCCAATCTGAAAACCCGATCTGACAGTTCCGGCGCCATTCTGGTGTTCGCTCAGGCCCAGACCAGCGACCCCAAGCCGGTCCGGCCGGTTCAGCCGCGTCGGGTGCAACTGGCCCAGCTTGAAAGCCCGGCGCCGGTGACCTCAATCACGCAGGAAGACCTGGAGGAAATGCCGCGCCAGCTCGATCGAGTTCAGGTTGTCGGCACACAGATCATTGGCGCACAGATCGATGGCGCGCTTCCTGTGACTGTTCTGGGCGGCGATCAGATCGACGGCGTTGGCTCGCTCGATGGCGATGATCTCTTCCGCTCCATCCCGCAAATGGGTGATGTGAATTTCAACACGGCGACAGATCTTGTCGGCGGTGTGAATGCGGCGCGCGGTGATGTGGCCAGCATCAACCTTCGCGCCATCGGTACGGGCAACACGCTTGTACTGCTGAATGGCCGACGCATGGTCAATCACCCGGGCACGCAATCAGAAAACCTCGTTCCGGTGACAACGGTGAACTCCAACGCCATTCCGGTAACGGGCGTCAGACGCGTCGAAGTGCTTCTGGATGGCGCCGCCGCGCTTTATGGCTCTGATGCTGTGGCCGGTGTTGTGAATACCGTCCTGAAAGACGATTTTGATGGTCTGGTGGCGTCCTTCCGCTATGGTATTGAGCCGGAAGACTCCCTCGGTGAAGAGCTGAACTTCAGCTTTGAGGCCGGGAAGAACTTCAATCAGGACCGCACGAATCTAGCGCTGTTCGGGTCCTTTACGGATCGCGAAGCCATCTTCGCGTCAGACCGTTCGTTCGCCGCGAATGAAGATTTGCGTGACCGCCTGCCGGATGACTGGGCAGGTGATACGCAATTCCGGAATACGTCTACCAATACGCCCTGGGGCGCTTTCATTCTCTATGATCCGAACACCGGTGCACAGGTAGATTCGCCTGCGCTCGGCCGCGAGGACTTTCATATCCAGCCGGACACATTCTCAGGCTGCCGGATTGATCTCCCGGGCGGCATCTGTGTCGATGACAATGATTCCTCGGGCAATATTCCGGAACGTTACAACCGGAACTCGGACCGCACGATTTCATCGGCCGTCACGCGCCTGAACCTCTTCGGCACGTTCAATCACGAGATGGAAACCGGGGTTGAACTTTTTGCTGAGGCTGGCTGGTACAGTGCGACGTCTGACAGTCAGCGTGAAGGCTCTGCAAACCTGACCGCTGACCGGACGATTATTCCGGCCGAGAATTATTGGAACCCGTTTGGCCCGGTTGGTTCACCAAACCGGATCAATGGTATTGGCACGCCATCTGATGGCTATGATGTCGAACTTCGCCGCTATCGCGTCATTGATGCAGGCCCGCGCGAAATCTCTGTCGACAATACAAACTGGCGCGTTCTGGGCGGCCTGCGCGGTGAAGCCTATGACTGGAACTGGGAAACAGCCGTTCTAATTTCCGAGGCGGAAACCGATGACACGACCACGCGGATTTCAAACACGCTGTTCACTGAGGCGCTGAGTCTCACCACGCCACAGGCCTACAACCCGTTCAACGGGGCCGGTCTGCCGCTCTCAGCCTCTGGCGATGGCACGCCAAGCAACCCGGCGACATTCGGCAATTTCGTTGTTCCGGTCTCACGTGTCAGTTCGACGGGTTTATCTCTGTTTGACTTCAATCTCAGTCGCCCGGATCTGTTTGAGGTTCCGGCTGGCCCGCTTGGGGTCGCGCTGGGCGTTGAAGGTCGCCATGAGACCTATTCAGATGATCGGGATCCGCGCCTTGATGGCACGATCCAGTTCATCTCACCGCGCACCGGTGAGGCGACAAGTGATGTTATGGGCTCAAGCCCGACGCTCGATTCAAGCGGTGAGCGCGATGTCTTCTCGGCCTATGCCGAGTTCGCCCTGCCTCTGGTCTCTGAGGACATGAGTATTCCGCTTGTCCAGTCTCTGGATGCGCAATTGGCGGTGCGGTATGAGGATTATGACCTCTTCGGCAGCGTTACCAAGCCGAAGGTGGCGCTGGCCTGGCGTCCGGTAGACCCGTTGCTGGTTCGGGCTGCGTGGTCTGAAGGGTTCAAGGCGCCAAATCTGCAGCAACAGTTTGACCGAGCTCTGCGCCGTTCAAACTCTCGCTCTGACTATATCCAGTGTGAGTTCGAACTCCGCACGGGTGTGATTGCCAACTTCTCGGATTGCTCAAATTCAGAAGCCGTTGTCAGTGAACGTCAGGGGTCGACCGATCTGGGGCCGGAGGAATCAGAGAACTTCTCAGCCGGTATCGTGTTTGATGCTCTGTTCATTCCGCCGGAATTCGGTGAACTGCAATTCACCGTCGATTACTGGTCGATTGAACAGAAAGAAGTGGTTGGTATTTTCGGTGACGAAAACCACCTTGTTTATGACTATCTCCTCCGGACGATGGGCATGACCAACCCGGCCGTCGTTCGCGACACACTCACCCAGGCAGAACAGGATGCCTATACAGCGGTCGGTCTGGTGCCTGCCGGTGAGATCATTCAGATCAATGATAACTATTTCAACTTCCTGCCGCGCGAAGCGGAGGGTCTGGACTTTGGCGCTTATTATTCGATCGACGACACAGCGTGGGGGGATTTCTCTCTGCGTGCGAATGTCGCCCAGCTTCTGACCTTCTATCAGGACATCTCACCGATCGAGCAGACCATTCTGGATGCGCAGGAAGCTGGCCAGATCAGCAGTGTGGCCACGCTTGGCGGTGTGGGTGATCTGGTCCGTCAGGACGGTCTCCCGGAATGGCGCTGGTCTGCGTCAGCCACCTGGCGGAAAGGGCCGTTTGGCGCGGGATGGTTCACGAGTTTCGTCGATGACGTCCTCGATACCAGCGCGACGAATGACACCACAGGCGACTTCTGGGTGGTCGACTCGGCAACGCGTCACAACGCTTATTTCCAGTATACATTCGACAATGAAACTGAGGCGCCAATGCGTCTGCGCCTTGGCGTGCGGAATGTCTTTGACACCGAACCACCTCTGGCGGATGAGTCCTATGGCTACCTCGGAAGCCTGCACTCATCCCGGGGCCGCTTCGTCTATGCGAGTGTCCGGAAAACTTTCTAATGTTTCCTTCCCCAACTGTACTGCCGCAGCACAGCTTTGTCTGTGCTGCGGTTTTATTTCTGGTGTCCGCCTGTACGACGGCGCCTGTTTCGGAAACCACGTCTCCTGCCCTGTGTGAACGCGACGGCATCTCCATCCGAACGGACTTCCCGTCAGCTGGCCAGCATATCTGCGCACCGCGTGAGGATGGCTTCGTTCTTACCGTCTTGCCTGAGCCATCCCTGCACGGGCGGATCAACCCAAGCCCCTGGTATGCCTTTTCGGTAGAAGGTCCTGTTGGCGAAAATGTTCAGCTGATGCTGGATTATGGGTCTTACACGCATCGCTATGCGCCGGTCATTCAGCAGTCTGATGAGAGTTGGAGACCGCTAGATAAGGCGCAAATCACCGAACTGGAAGACGGGCATAAAGCCGTTCTGGACCTTACCCTCACCTCTGAGGCTCTCATGGTGGCGGGACTACCGCTGGTCACGACGTCAAAGGTTGATCAATGGGTGAATGAGATCGTGGCCGGGTATGAGGTCGAGCTGGTCGAGTACGGACGGTCAGCAGAAGGCCGCAAACTGACTGCCATGACCTGCGGCAGCTCGGAGGCCGAACATCTGGTGGTGGCCCTCACGCGCCAGCATCCGCCCGAAATCGCGGGCTCGATCGCGTTCCAGGCCTTCGCCTCAGAAATACTCACATCCTATTCGGATGAGGTCCTGGCAAACACCCGTTTTCTTTTCTTTCCGATGATGAACCCGGACGGGGTGGAACGAGGCCATTGGCGGCACAATACCGGCGCGGTGGATCTCAACCGCGACTGGTTCGACGCAAGCCAGCCTGAAGTCGCCAGCGCGCAGACATTGATCCTTTCCGAAGCCGAGGGGCGAACGGTTGACGCCTTTCTCGATTTTCACTCGACCTGGCGAACGCTGGTTTACTTCCATCCGTTTGACACGCCGAGCGCGGATTCTAGCTTTCCGGAAGCTCTGAAAGCCGCCATGGATGCCGAGTTCACGCCGCAACCCGACTGGATCTCCAGCCATAATGACGGCAGGGGGACATCCAAGAACTGGGCGCTTCAGACCTTCAACACTCCGGGCATGACGATCGAACTCGGCGACTTTGTCAGCCAGGATGAATCCCGACGCGTTGGCGAGCTGACCGCGCAAGTTCTACAAGAGGTGTTGTCGGATCCCTGAGGCCAGCTGGCCCCGGTCTGAGCTGATGAGTAGGGTGCAAGACGCGTCAGCAGACTGGGCCTGCCCAGCCTTCCCAAATCAGACAAAAAGAAAGCCTGCCGAGTGATCGGCAGGCTTTCTGAAAACTTGTGAACTCGCGTCAGGCTTAGCTTTTTGCGCGTTCCATATAGCTGGAATCTTCGGTGTTCACGACGACTCGGGTTCCGGCATCAATGTGCGGTGGCACCATAACGCGCACGCCAATGTCGGTCATGGCTGGCTTGTAGGACGAAGACGCCGTCTGGCCTTTGACCACCGGCTCGGTTTCCGTGATTTCAAGGATCACACTCTTTGGCAGGGTGATGGACACCGGCTCGCCGTTAAACATCTGAAGAATGCAGGTCATGTTTTCCTGGAGGAAGGGCGCGCTGTCGCCCACCATCGCGCCGGAGACATAGATCTGCTCGAAGGTTTCCGGGTGCATGAAAACGAAATTGTCGCCATCCGCATATAGGTAGGTGTGGTCGACTTCCTCAACGAAGGCCTTTTCCAGCTTTTCCTGAGTCTTTGTGGTGATTACGGTTTTGGTGCCATCAGAAATCCGGCGCATTTCGATCGTCGTGGTTGGCGTGCCTTTACCCGGCCGGAAGGATTCAGCTTTCAGGACGACATACAGATGTCCGTCCGTGTGTTCGATGATGTTTCCCTTGCGGATATTAGCTGCGACTTCAACGGCCATGATACGATCTCGAGTTGCCCGGATGGGTGGGATGGGATAAGCGCTCCGGGACGGAGCTGCTTCTTTCGGCAAGGCCTTAGCGTTAGTTGACCGTTTCGCCAAGCTCCAGTGTACAGATTCCCGGATTTCAGAGGATTTCTCATGACCCGCGCAGCCTGGTGGCAGAAGGATGCTTACGCCGATCGGCGGCCCTTCCTGCTCCGACGCCAGACCATTCGCAAGACGCTGGGAGACTGGTTTCAGAGTCAGGGGTTTCTGGAAGTCGAGTGCGGTGCCCTGCAGACCTCACCCGGAAATGAGACCCATCTTCATGCCTTTCGGACCGAATTCGTGGGTGATGACGGGCGGAACGAACCGTACTATCTGCACACCTCACCGGAGTTTTCCTGCAAGAAACTTCTCGCAGCAGGCGAAACGCAAATTGTGGATTTTGCGCGCGTCTATCGCAATCGCGAGGCTGGGCCTTTGCACTCGCCGGAGTTTACCATGGTGGAATGGTATCGGGCGGGCGCAGATCTTCTGACAGTCATGAAAGACACCGTCACCCTATGCCAGGAGGCGGCGAACATTTCTGGTGCGACACGGCTGACCTGGCGGCAGGCGAGTTGTTCTGCCTTTGCAGAACCTGAATTGCTTACTTTGGTTGAGGCGTTTGACCGCTATGCCGGGATTGATCTTGAAGCCGTTCTCGATGACAGGGATGGCTTTGTTGCCGCAGCGGAGGCCGCAGGTGTCGGAATCTCAGAGAGTGCGAGCTGGAGCGATGTCTTCTCTGCCGTACTGGTCACAAAGATCGAACCAAATCTCGGTATGGAGCGCATGACCATTCTCTACCGCTACCCAGTCTGTGAGGCCGCGCTGGCACGCGCCTGCCCGGACGATCCGCGCTTTGCTGACCGGTTTGAGCTTTATGCCTGCGGGGTTGAGCTCGCCAATGGCTTTCATGAGCTGACCGACCCGAACGAACAGCGCGCCCGCTTCGAGGCCGACATGGCTTTGAAACAGGAGCTTTATGGCGAACGCTATCCAATCGACGAACACTTTCTGGCTGCGCTTAAGCACATGCCAGATACGAGTGGTGTTGCTCTCGGTTTTGACCGCCTGGTCATGCTGGTGACCGGTGCGCCGTCAATTGAAAAAGTGCTCTGGACACCCGTCGGATGAGCCAGGAACGTGGCAGGCTATCGTCTCTCAATTCGCTTGCGAATGCGGGGTTGATTGAAGAGACAAAGCGCGAGGCGCTCAGGCCTGTTGCCGACAGCTATGCGATTGCGGTCACCCCGACCCTCACCCGGCAAATTGACCGGACAGACCCGGCAGACCCGATCGCACGCATGTTCATTCCGTCAGTTGAGGAATTAACGCGCACACAGGAAGAACTCGCCGACCCGATTGGCGATGCCACCCACACTCCGGCTAAGGGTATTGTGCACCGCTATCCGAACCGGGTTCTGCTGAAGCCAGTGGGCGTTTGTCCGGTCTATTGCCGGTTCTGCTTCCGGCGCGAAATGGTCGGACCAGAAAATGCCGAAACCCTGTCTCCGGACGAATTGCAATCTGCGCTCGCTTATATCCGGGAGAATCCGGCCATCCGAGAAGTCATTCTGACGGGTGGCGATCCATTTATGCTCTCAGCAAAGCGGGTGGCGGCTCTGACTGACAGTCTTGGCGCCATACCCCATGTGAAGATTATCCGCTGGCACACGCGAATGCCGGTCGCAGATCCGCTGCGGATCACGCAGGAGTTTATCGAGGCGCTCACGTCCAAGTCCTGCACGGTTTATATTTCAGTTCACATCAATCATCTGAACGAATTGTCGGCAGACGCAAGAGTGGCCATCAGGAATATGGCAGATGCCGGGTTGCCGCTTCTCTCACAGACCGTCTTACTGCGTGGCGTGAACGATCGGGCTGAAACGCTGGCTGATCTTTTTCACGCCCTGACGGAGAACCGGGTCCAGCCCTATTATTTGCATCATCCTGACCTTGCCCCTGGTACAGGCCATTTCCGACTTTCCGTGGAAGAGGGCCAGGCAATCTACGCAGATCTGCGCGATCAGGTGAGCGGGATCGCTCTGCCGCACTATGTGATTGATATTCCGGGCGGTGTCTCAAAGGCGAATGCGGCGCGCTCAGAAGTGAGCGGCGAGGGCGAGGCGCTCGAGCTGCGTGGGCGCGATGGACAGCAGCACCCCTACTCCCCCGGCGTTCCGGAGCGCTGATGTTCGCCCAATAAAAAGGGCGGCTATGACGCCGCCCTTCATGATTAGAGGTCAAGCTGACTTTTATTCTTTTGGCTTGAGAGCGATCAGCACATTACCCGGTGTCTGGCTGAAGCTCGCATAACCCGAACCAACCAGTAGCATGCCCGGAGCCGCGCTGATTGCGTGGCTGTCAATCGAGCCGCCCTTACCTTCAACACCATTGATTGTTGGGATGGTGGTTGCGGTGTCGATTTCTCTCAGAACTTCGCCGGTATCTGCATCAAAGACGAATACCTTGCCGTCGAGCGTCGGTGCAATGACCGCACCGCCAGCAACCATCGGTGTCGCTGAGAAGCCGTATTTCTGAGGACAGTTCACGACATACTCGCCGCGTTCGCCATCACAGTCTGGTTCGGCATTATACTCCCAAACAGGTTCGCCACTGCCGAGCTTGAAGGCAAATACACCTGGCATCGGGTTCGACGTGCCGTAAGTCAGCCCATCATTGATTGTCAGGAAGGCGAGATCATCATTGACTGCAATGCCCCAATGGTTTCCGCCAAGAGGTGTACCTTCACCGACGCGGACAGACCAGACAAGTTCGCCGGTTTCAGCATCGAGCGCCCAAAGGTGACCTGATTTCTGGCCGGCTAGAACGAGGTCTTTCATCTCACCGTCAACCATGGCGGGCGCAATCACAGCGGCAGAACCGAAGTCGAAGTCACGACCGATTTCGCCATCTTGCCAATGCCATGGGCAGTTCGGACCAGCGGTTTCAGTGGTGCCGCGGCAGTGCATGTTCCAAAGGTCATTTTCCATTGCCTGGAACAGCCAGTCGACTTCACCGGTATCAAGATCGAGCGCGATGATGGCATCAGATGTGTTTGTTGGCGGGAAAGACGTATTCTCACCGGTTGTGACGATGACGCGATTGCGTTTCACATCAACCGTTGGCTGGGTCCAGATCGGCGCACCGGACGGCCCGCGCATTTTCTGACCCTTGCTGTTTACCATACCATTGTCTGTGGCTTCCGGCATGGTGTGATATTCCCAGATCCAGCTTCCGTCTTTTGCGTTGAGCGCAACTACAGCACCATGGCCTTCGCAGCAATAATCTCCGCCGCCGCCAACACCAGAGGCCGAAATCGGTACGATAATCTTGTCTTCGTGCAAGGTAACGCCCGACCGGATGCTGCCGCCTTTACCACGTTTTGGCTTGCCGGAGACTTTCCAGATGGAGTCTCCCGTCAGTGCGTTTACAGCCTGAACATCCTGGCGACCCGTCGCATAGAACAGCGTCGGCGTGCCATCGATTTCACCAAAGTGAAGCGGAGAACGGGAGAAACCACTCTCGAATTCCCATTTCACACAGGCATCTTTCGTATCGAAAGCAGCAACCTTGCCAGTTGCGTTGACGAACAGAGTATTGCCGATTGCAACAGGGGTCGCGCTGACATTTGTCGTCCGTGGGAAGCCAAGTGCCCATGCGATTTCCAGCTCTGGCATGTCAGTCTTGTCGAAGCCAAGTGCGCCAGCCGGAACATTCCGCGTTGCATTCTCGTCATAGCCGAAGCTCGTCCAGCCCTCACCATTGCCCAGATCAACCGTGCGATTGTCCGCAGCGCACATAATAGCTTCGGTCCAGTCATTTGCGCTGGCGACAGCCGGCTTCTGTTCGGCAGTCAGATAGTCAATTACAGCGGTCTTTTGCTCGAGTGACAGACCTGCCGCCATCGGATACATCACACCGCCTTCAGCCATTGCGAGCTCAATCTGCTCTTTCGGAAGACGTTTCAGGCCCGCCAGATTAGGCGAACGCGTGTCATTCGGGTTTTCGTGGCAGGCGGCACAAAATGTTTCATACACAACTTTACCAGACACTTTGCTGTCTTCTGGTTTTTCAGAGACTTCAGTGGGTGTTGGCGTTGCAGTTGGTGTTGCAACAGGTGGCGGCCCGGCTTCAACCACCGTTTCCTGTTCGCTGTTTGAGGCGCACGCGGTCAGCGCAAGTGCCATTGCGGCAGTGAGAAGACTCGTCTTCCAGCTCATTTGCATATTTTACTCCCTCGGCGGATTGTCATGATCCCGTTTTCTGTTGAACGGTACTCAATCCTAAAACGACTTATGCTTTATGAAGTATCTAGCACCTCCGACAAGGATGTCAGTAAGAGCGCGTGACATTTACGCAATCGTGATAACGTCATCCATTCCGCACGGCTTCTGATCAGGCAAATTGGTCCGCATTGATCAAAAAAATGCGGTTTCCTCTTGTTGTCTTGCCGGGTTGACGTTGAAATCAGCTTGCCTTGTCATCTGCAGGGCATGAGTATTGGCGTGGGGTTGATGTAAACAGATGACTGGTGACGCGTATTTTTCAAAACTTGCAGACGCGCTGAAACAGGCTGGCATTGCGACGCCAAGACTGGTTGTGGACAGGGCCAGACTGGACGCAAATATCGCGACGCTGACCTCGCTTCTGCCACAGGATATGGCGCTGCGTGTGGTTGTGAAATCCCTGCCAAGTCCGGAGCTTGTCTCGCGCATCATGAAGAAGGTCCAGACCGACCGGCTGATGACCTTCAACCTGCCCATGCTGAAATCCTTCGCCGAGCATTATCCCATGGCAGACCAATTGCTCGGCAAGCCGCTTCCCGCAGCCGCCATGGATCAGTTCTTCATCAAGAACCGGCCACGAAATGCGCAGTCTCAGCGCAAGGTGCAATGGCTGGTCGATACCCCTCGGCGGCTGAGCCAATACCTGAAGGTCGCTGAACGCCACGGCGCCACGATACGGGTCAATCTAGAGCTCGATGTCGGTTTTCACAGGGGCGGGTTCACTCCGGGCGACGACCTGAACACGGCCCTCGAAACCCTGCATGACAGCCCGTTTGGCGAATTTTCCGGCCTGATGGGCTATGAGCCACATATCCCTGCGCTAGACGGGGAGGCGCAGCAGGACGCGGCGCGACGCACGGCCTTCGGCATTTATCAAGCGGCACTCACATCGGTGCTCGAACATGCCGGTTCGGAAGATCTGAGTAAACTCACTCTCAACGCCGCTGGAAGCCCGACTTTCCGGCTTTGGTCCTCTGGCGAGATTGCCAATGAGGTCGCGATCGGGTCGGCGTTGGTGAAGCCCACAAACTTCGACACTGACTTACTGGCACCCTTCCAACCAGCCAGTTTCATTGCCACACCTATCCTGAAAACCTGGAAAGGACTCGCCGTACCGGGCGAAGCGTTTGATCCCGCTACTATAGCGGACGACGCTCCAGTGTCGGTCTTCACTTATGGCGGCTATTGGAAAGCAAAGCCGGTTTATCCAGCCGGCGTCAGCTATAATGCAGGGTTTGGGCGGTCGAGTAATCAGGATCTTTTGATCGGTCCCTCTGACCTGTCAGTCGAGCCCGATGATATGGTTATTCTCAGACCCCGACAGAGCGAGTCTGTTTTTCTGCAATTCGGGCCGATCCTCGTTTATGATGATGGACAGATCGTGGATGAATGGCCCGTCCTGCCAGCATCGCCCTGACCGTATGCCAGGGCGATTTCTGAGAGATCAGATGCTTCCGTTTGCGGAGACAACTCCACCATCAAGTGCAATCGTCTGACCCACGACGTAAGACCCGGCTTTCGAAGCCAGGAAGATAGACAGTCCGGCAGCATCGGTTGGCTGACCTACACGGCCCGCAGGATTGTTCTTGCCAATGGCATCCCAGTCCACATCATCGCCTTCGGTTTTGCCGCCAAAGCCAACGCCGGTTGACAGCATATAGGTCGGGAATGGACCCGGCGCGATTGCGTTGACGGTGATGTGGTCGCCAATCAGATGCGCGGACAGAACGCGCGTCAGATGGTGTACAGCCGCTTTCGAGGCGGAATAAGACGGCGTCAGCATGGCTGGTGTCCGCAGACCGTCAATCGATCCGATATTGATGACGCTTGCCGGGGTCTCAGCCGTGCCTGCCTTACGGAGCATTGGTAGCAGTTTCTGGGTCATGAAAAACACGCCTTTGACGTTGATATCCATCACCTTGTCCCAGCCGATTTCCGGGAATTCATCAACCGGTGCGCCCCATGCAGCGCCCGCATTATTGACGAGCACGTCGACCTTGTCGGTATGTTTGGCGAGCTCGGTCGCGAGATGCTTGATGCCATCCATATTGGACAGGTCAGACGGAATGGCCATCACGTCCTCGCCATAGGCCTTCAGGCGCTCGACAGCCTGCTCACAGGCATCAATCTTCCGGGATGAAATAAATACTTTCGCGCCAGCGCTCAGGAAGCCGGCTGAAATCATCTCGCCAATCCCCCGCGAGCCGCCCGTGACGACAACGGTTTTACCTTTGACCGAAAACATGTCGTTGAATTCCATACTCAAAACGTGTGTCTCCTCACCTGCGTCAATTAACCACATAAACGTTATGGCTTTTGACTCTCCCATGTTAATCTGCTGCCTCCTGCAGCATTTCTGCCCAGAAATCAAAGAGTATCTCGTTCATCTCCGTCGCGTTACGCGTCTGAACACATCCTCGTGAGAACGGCTCAGGACAGTTGATGCTAGTTGACTATCATATCCTGCGGGGTAAGTGTGAAGAAAGCCAAAAACATGCCGAAAGAGCGTGATTAGCTGGTCTGGGAGGAAAGAGTGACCTGGTTGTCTCTCCTTCTTTTTATTGATGATGATATGCTGTCACGCAGTCCTTGGATCCGTCCAGAGGTAATGGAGAAGATGAATATGAAATTCCCGATTATTCTAGCATCCATCAGTGCGGCGTTTATGCTGGCCGCATGCGGCGGTGGGCAATCTGAGGAAGCACGGCAGGAAGCGATCAAGTCATTCATGGCAGACGTCTACGATCCCGCCGCTGATGGCATCTGGACAAATTCTGGCTGGGTGCTGACCATGGAGGGAGAGGAATCGCTCTTCCCGACAAATGACGCCGAGTGGCAGGAAGTTGCCGACCATGCGGACAATCTGGTCAATCTGACGCGCGAGCTTCAGGATGACAAATACGCCGCCGGGGATCAGGAATGGAAAGCTATTGCTGACGGCGTGATTGTTTTTGCCGAAGAAGCCAAACAGGCCGCTCTTAACAAGGATGAGCAGGAATTGTTCGATGTTGGCGGCGATATCTATCGAGCCTGTGTCGCCTGTCACCAGCGCTATTCCGTTCCGAATTCGACGATGGCCAACTGATGCAAGCAGGTGTGACGACATTCCTGCCACCCATGTCGGCAAGCTGGCTGCAACGCCAATCCATCCTCCTCGGGGCGATGGGTTTATTGGCGGTATGGCTGGTCTTTCCGGCCATCGCGCACGACGTGTCGGAACGCAATGCGGGTTATATCGAGAGCATTTCGGGCATCGCGCCGATCCCGTTTCTGTATCTGGGTGCCAAACATATGGTGACAGGGATTGACCATGTCCTGTTCCTTGTGGGCGTCGTGTTCTTTCTGCGCGTATTCAAAGACATTCTGATCTATGTGAGCTTCTTCACGCTTGGCCACAGTCTGACCCTTCTGGGCGGGGTTCTCGGCGGCTTTCACGCCAATGAATATCTGGTGGATGCGATCATCGGCCTGTCCGTCATCTACAAAGCCTATGACAATATCGGCGGCTTTGATGGATGGGGCGCGCTGCGGATCAATCCGAAATGGGCTGTGGCCGCCTTCGGACTGGCTCACGGAACCGGTCTTGCAACAAAACTTCAGGCGCTGTCTGTCTCCGATGAGGGCCTGTTCTGGAACATGATCAGCTTCAATGTCGGGGTCGAACTCGGCCAGATGCTGGTGCTGATCTTTGTCGTGAGCCTATTGAATGTCTGGCGTCTCGCGCCGGGATTTGAGCGCCAGGCCTGGTTCGCCAACTGTCTGCTGATGTTTGCAGGCTTCGTGCTGTTCGGTCAGCACTTCTTTGCATTTCTGACAAACGGAGGAGAGTGAGATGTCTGAGGTTCAGACCAATCCGATAAAGCCACTCCTATTCTCGGCTGCCGCTGCTGCAGTGGTTTTGGTCTTTGCCGTCTGGCCGGCAGAATTCGGATTTGATCCGACAGGCGTCGGAAAGTTGACAGGGCTTAAGGCACTTTCCGACCAGCCTGCGCAGACAGAGCTCTACAATACAGTGGAGGGTGGCGAGATTTCTTTCGATACCAAAACCTGGGAGCTACTGCCCTTTGAGAGTTTTGAATACAAATACACTATGAAAGAAGGCGCAGGCATGGTCTTCAGCTGGACCGCCACTGCGCCCGTCGAATACGATTTCCACACCGATGCCATGATGGATGGCGAAGAAATTTCTGACAGTTTTGAAATCTCGAAATCCGATGGTGTCTCCGGCAGTTATGTCGCGCCCTATGACGGGATTCACGGGATATTTTTTGAGAACCTCAGCACTGAGCCAGTTGAAGTGACACTGACGACAAGAGGTTTTTACACGGCGGCAACGCTGTTTCGGGATGGCGGTGAAATACCTATGCCAATTAACGGGGAGTAAGAAACGTGAGAGACTTAATGGTATGGCTGGACGGGCAGTCCTGGAGCATCATGCTCCGGGAATCGTTCCTTGTCTGGTCTGCGCTTGAAGCGTCACACATTATGACGTTGATGGTATTTGTGGGAACGATCGTGGTGGTCGATCTCAGGCTTTTGGGCGTCTTGTTTACCAAGACACCAATTTCGGCGATCGAGAAAAAGATCCTGCCGATCACAATGCTCGGCTTCGCAGTCCTGCTCATTACGGGCATCCTGCTATTCTATGCCAAGCCGCTGACATATTATAATAATATGTATTTCCGGCTGAAACTGATCGTGATTGCGCTGGCGATGATCAACATCATGATCTTCCATTTCCGGGTCCAGCACAATCAGGCGAAATGGGATGATGCTGAGAAGCCGCCATCCAGTGCCCGTGTAATTGCCGCGATTTCATTATCCAGCTGGATTCTCGTGGTCATTTTCGGACGTCTCATCGCCTATGGCGACTGGTTCCATTGCGGAGCAGTCGATGAAGGCGGGCTGATCTACTTCTTCAATAACTGCCCGCAATTGGGAGGCCACTGATGTTGCTTGATCTTTTGTTTAACTTCGCGGGCAATGCCGACTTTTACTCTCAGAATGTCGAGCCGGTGTTCAGAGCTGTCGACGAAGGCCCAGCAGCGTCTTTCGTAAAAGAGGCCTGGTATTTCACGCCGATGGCAGGTTGTATCCACCTTGTGGCTCTGTCCATTCTGGGTGGTGCGATCCTTCTTGCGGATCTTCGCATTGTCGGTCAGGGCGTAGAGGCCAAAAGTCCGGCTGAACTGAACCGGAAAATGAACCCGTTTCTGATCTGGTCGACGATCGCCCTGATTATCTCAGGTATTCTGCTTGGCCTCGGCGAAGTCATGCGGATTTATAACAGTCCGCCATTCTGGCTGAAAATGGCAGGTCTGTTCTCCGCGATTGTGTTCACCTTTACGACACGCGACAGCGTGGTTCGCAATAATGGAAAGTTCACGCCGGTCGCCATTGTCGGCCTCGTCATTTCCATGGCCGTCTTCTGGTATGCCTGGATCGAACTGACCGATTGGCGGTTTGCGGCTCGTCAAGCCTATCTGATCCTGATCTTTGCCATGGTCGGTCTGGTGACGGCACCTATGTTCCTTCCAACCAGCCTGCGTGAAACAATCAAGAAGCTTCCAATGTTTGTGTCGCTTCCAGCTATTCTGGTCACCTTTGGTGTTCTGATCTCAATCGCCTTTCTTCTGGCGAAGATCGACTATCAATACCTGACGGAACTTGATTTGAATGCCATGGGTTTGATGGCCTTTGTCCATCCGTCCATTCTTGGAATGATGCTGGTCTCCTATATCGCCGGACTGGTTGTCTGGATCGGTATGGGCGCGACAGAAAACCAGCCGCTCAGCATGCGCTTTGTGAGCGTGATGAGCATCTTCCTCTGGTTCTCTGTGGCGATTTCCGGCCGCTGGATTGCCTTCTGGTAAGCCCGAACGTCAGCAAAATACGAAAGCCCGCAGTTCACGCTGCGGGCTTTTTTTGTGGTGATTTCCAGCAGCTGGGGGCACAGGCTCCGCAGAAGCGCAAGCATTCGGATGGATGCCCTGAAGGTGCTGAGTGTCACAGGTCACGTGCTGATCCCATCGCAGCACCTCCTCTCTTATCCCTGTCGGGTCTCATAAGGCACCACGGACGATGACTGATCGTTGCCGACAGGCTCACCATTAAGCATTGGCTTGCCGCAGGGCGCTACAATCATTGGCGCGCGGCTTCAGCGTCATTAGAGTTCTGGGTGGGGCTCCAGCCGAACGCATAAAAAAGGCCACCCATAAGGCGGCCTTTCTCAAAACATGATCTGGTATCCAGACCAAATATTATTCGGTTGGATCAGAACCATCGTCTGGCGCACCTGTGCCAGACGAACCAACGAACATTTTTTCACCGTTCGGGAAGGTCACGTCACGGCCATTGGCTTTACAAGCCGGGGCACAAAGACGGTCGATAGACTGATAGCCGCGAACAACCAGATCGGTGCCTGGCTTCAGCGTACGGCGATTCAGGCCTGCGCGAAGAAGCGTGTTTGGCGTACCACCTTCAACCATCCAGGCTGTGGTTTCGCCAGTTTCTTCGTCTTCTGCAGCGATATGGATCCAAGTGTGTGGGTTCACCCACTCGACCTTCGTAACTTTACCTTTCAGCAGAACTGGCGCGTCAGCGTCAAATTCCGCAGAAAATGCGTGGTGAGCATAAGCAACACCGGCAAGGGCAATAGCGGCGGTTGCACCACCGAGAGTCGCCAAAGCGCGTTTCCCCATTTTATTAAACATAGTTTTGCCTCCTGATACAAAGTGTTCTCGCCACTTCATGTTAGCTTAATAACATGAGCAGCATGAATATCAACTGAACAACTGCATTTGGTCGGGCGATTATAGACCGCCAGAACCGCCGTTCTCAGCTGCTTCTGCCGCCAATGCTTCCTTGCGACGCGCACCTGCGAGAATGCCTGGTAGCGCGTGATTGCCCTCATGACAGGCGTATTCATAGATCGGCCCCTCAGCTTTCCACAATGGAAGCTCGCCTGTCCATGGTTGAGTGAACAGATCCGGGTCAGTCACGGTGAATTGATAGAGGATCACGTCATCGGCAACGCGGGTAAACCGCTCTTCGACCAGCGTATCGGGCTGAAGGTAAAGCTCATGGCGGATCGCTGTGCGGACCGAATTGTGTGGATGGACATTTGTGGTCTTCACAACCAGCGTATCGCCTTCCCAATGACCAACGGAATCGCCCATCCACTGATAAAGGTCGTCTTCGCGGAACTCCTCGTTCAAGCGGATCATCCGGGCGTTATGGTTCATCTCGACAAGGATGGAGACGAGATCGGGCGCCTGAAAGAACTGCACATTGTTGTTGTAAAGCACGTTCAACATGGGCGGAGCACCGGTAGAACCAAACCCGACCGTGCATCGCTCACCTGCCGACCGGACTTCAGGGTCGCTGAAACTGGTCCGCATGGTTGAGATGGCGGTTTCGGCTTCGGTCTTTCCGGCTTCGGTGTACGGGATTTTTCCATCCGCCGGATCAATGATCCAGGATGAGCGGATTTCACCATCCACCACGCCGAAATGCGTGCCCGGGTCCATCCAGAAAGTGTTGTAGCCGCCCGGATCGCCGCCTGCTTCAGGTGCGCCGGCATTCGGATCAGAGGGACGGTTTGAGGCTTCCATCGCCTTCTCGCGGCCCTGCTCAATGGCAACGGCCATTGCGGGCGGAATGGTGCGTTCTTTGAATTGGGGAGACCGTTCGAGCACGGTGAGGGAGGATTTTGACCAGACGCCATCAAAACTTGGTGTGCCGTCAGGCATGCGAGGTGGTTCATAATCAGGATCCCAGGCAGCTGGTGCGGCCGGGGCGGCATTCTGAGCCAGTGCGACTGGGCTTCCAAGCAGCGCAAGACCTGCGGCAGCGAGCAAACTGGAGCGAAGCGAAATAGTCATGAGAACTCCCGTATCATTATAATAGACTTTATAAATATAGTTTACTCTCACCAGCTTCAAGATCAACCGAATTTCACGGCAATAGGGGACCGATCACAAGGTTTTGTCCGGCCTCGGGATTTGAACTGGTTGGGGCTAGTCTAACACAAAAAAAGACCGCACAGCGTGCGGCCTTTTCGTTTGGATCAATATAGGTTCAGAGCGGCCTTATCTGCTGCCTGCGGATGCGTTAGCGGCTTCCTCCGCGGCAATGGCTTCTTTGCGACGCGCGCCTGCAAGAATTCCAGGAAGGGCATGATTGCCTTCGTGACAGGCATATTCGTAGATCTGCTCGTCCGTTTTCCAGAGGGGCATCTCGCCTTTCCAGGGCTGGGTGAACAGGTCCGGGTCGGTCACCGTAAATTCATACAGCATGGTGTCGTCAGCGACCCGCGTGAAGCGCTCTTCTACGACGCTGTCAGGCTGCAGGTAGACATAGTGGCGAATGGCTGACCTGACTGAATTCTGTGGGTGAACATTTGTCGTGGTGACGACCAGCGTGTCGCCTTCCCAGCGACCAATGGAATCGCCAAGCCATTGATAGTTCTCACCTTCGCGATAATCGGCATTCATGCGAACCATGCGCGCATTGTGGTTCATCTCGACCAGAATGGAGACCACTTCAGGGGCCTGGAAGAACTGGACGTGGTTGTTGTAGAGCACGTTCAGCATGGGCGGCGCGCCGGTTGAACCAAAGCCAACCGTGCAGCGTTCGCCTGCGGACCGGACTTCAGGATTGCTGAAGTTCTCCCGCATTTCGGTGCGGGCATCCATGGCTTCCTTGCGACCGGCTTCGGAATAGGGGATTTTGCCATCGGCCGGATCTACGATCCAAGAGGACCGGTATTCGCCATTCACAACGCCAATGCTGGTGCCCGGATCGGTCCAGAAGGAGTTGTATCCACCAGGGTTAGAGCCAGCCGGCGGCGCACCGGCATCAGGGTCAGACGGGCGGTTTGCCGCTTCCATTGCCTGCGCCCGTCCGCTTTCAATCGCCTGCGCAGCGGCAGGCGAGATCACCAATTCATCAAACTGAGGCGTCCGCTCGAGCACGGTGAGGGACGCTTTCGACCAGACGCCATCAAAACTTGGCGTCCCGTCAGGCATGCGGGGAGGTTCATAATTCGGGTCCCATTTCTCAGGTCCGGCCGGGGCCGCATCATTGGCGGTCGCAGACGGAGTTGTGAGCACTAACAAGCTGGCGGTGGCCGCCAGACAGGTCTTTAAAAGTGACTTCATATTATGATCCTCCCTTATGTCATGTTTTATGCCTTATGGCTGGGTGCCTCCGGCATTACCGGCTGCAGCCAAAGCCGCTTCACTCTCTTTGCGGCGTGCGCCTGCAAGAATGCCTGGAAGAGAGTGGTTACCCTCATGGCAAGCATACTCGTAGATCGGCTGATCGGACAGCTTCATTGGCATTTCAGCTTTCCAGGTCTGCGTGAACAGGTCCGGATCGGTCACTGAGAATTCATAGAACATGGTGTCATCAGCGACGCGCGTAAAGCGTTCTTCCACCAGTGTATCTTCCTGAAGATAGAAACGCTGCGCCTGAGATGACCGCTGATTCACATCCGGGTGGAAGTTCGTGGTCTCGACAACCAGCGTGTCACCTTCCCAGCGACCAATCGAATCGCCCATCCACAAATCCATGGAGTCTTCGCGGTGCTCAGCATTCATACGAACGATGCGGGCATTATGATTCATCTCAACCAGAATGGAGATGGTCTCGCCATTCGGATCCTGGAAGAACTGAACATGGTTGTTGTAAAGCACGTTCAGCATTGGTGGAATGCCGGTTGAGCCATAGCCCACTGTGCAGCGCTCAGCGGCAGAGCGGTTTTCCGGGTTGTCGTAATTGTGCCAGGCGAGGGCAACAGCCTCTTCCATTTCGGCACGACCCTCTTCGCTGTATGGCAGCTGGCCATCAGCCGGGTCGACAATCCATGACGAGCGATACTCACCATTCACAACGCCGAGGCCATCGCCTGCGTCGATATAGAACGCGTTGTATCCACCTGGGTTAGAGCCGGCTGGTGGTGCCGGCGCGTTTGGATCGGTCGGGGCGTTGCTCGCTTCACGACGTGCCGCAGCGGACTGGGCAATTGCCTGTGCCTGCTCTGGTGGAACCACCAGGCCTTCAAAGTTTGCCGGGCGATCGATGCCGGTCATGCTTGACTGATCCCAAACGCCTGAGAAATCGGGCGTGCCATCAGACAGGCGCGGTGGTTCGTAGTTTGGATCCCATGGCTCTGGAGCATTTGCCGCCAGGGCTGATGCGCCTGTGAGAACCATGACGCTGGCGCTGACGGCCAGACATTTCTTAAGCAGTGAAGTCATTTTTCAACTCTCCTTCCTGAAACAGTGTAAATGAGATGGTTGAATTGTAATGCAGGCGCGAATTTCACGTTTGTGTGATTGTTTCCTGTCATCCAATTCTGCTCTTCCTTATCGTTATTATTGTGTGCCGGAGGATCGGCCGGATGCCGCTTCCGCGGCCTCGGCTTCTTCCCGGCGGGCACCTGCCAGAATACCGGGGAGCGAGTAATTCCCCTCATGACAGGCGTATTCATAGATCGGGCCCTCCGCCTTCCAGAGCGGCATTTCGCCTTTCCAGGGTTGGGTAAAGAGGTCCGGGTCGGTGACTGTGAATTCATAGAATATCACATCGTCAGCAACTCTGGTGAAGCGTTCTTCCACCACTGTATCCGGCTCAAGATACATAAAGTGACGGATTGCGCCGCGCATTGAGTGTTCCGGATGGAAATTGGTGGTTTCCACGACCAGCGTATCTCCTTCCCAATGTCCGATCGAATCTCCAAGCCATTGATGGAGATCATCCGTCCGGTATTCCCCGCCGAGGCGCACCATACGGGCATTATGGTTCATCTCGACGAGAATGGATACAACATCAGGCGCCTGAAAGAATTGAATATTATTGTTGTAGAGCACGTTCAGCATGGGCGGCGCGCCGGATGAGCCAAACCCGACCGTGCAGCGCTCGCCGGATGAGCGTTGTTCCGGGTGATCAGCACTGCCTGAACTTGCCCGACGCGCACGGTTCGCTCCGATGCGTTTCCGGCCATCTTCTGAATAAGGAAGTTTGCCGTCTGCCGGATCGACCACCCATGACGAGCGATATTCGCCATTGATGACACCGTAATGCGTGCCGGGATCCATCCAGAATGTGTTGTAGGCTTCCACGCCCTGGCCTGCCTCGGGGGCGCCTTCATTCGGGTCGGTGGGAAGATTGGATGCCTCAGCCATTTGCGCATTCCGGCGCTCCAATCCCTGCGCAACCGCAGGCGGAATGACGAGTTCATCGAAATTATCGGGACGTTCAAGCGTGGTCAGGGATGATTTAGACCAGACGCCGTCGAAACTTGGGGTGCCATCGGGCATGCGTGGCGGCTCGTAATCCGGATCCCATTTTTCCGGAGCCTGAATGGATTGGACATGAGCTGCGATTGGAGCTGCCAGAGACAGTCCCAGACAAAGCGCGCTTGCCAGCAATCGGTTTGAAAGTGTTTTCACGTGCAATCCTCCCCCTTTTATTCTGCCGTCACCATACCGGGGAGTCAGAGACTGGAAAATGGGCGCGAGGCGATCTCAATAAGAAGTGATCAAGAACCGCCGCGCCCATTTCAGGTTGAGACTTATTTGCTACCGGAAGAAGCAGAGGCTGCAGCAGCTTCAGCTTCTTTACGGCGTGCACCGGCCAAAATGCCTGGAAGTGCATGATTGCCTTCATGGCAAGCATACTCGAAGATTTCCTCTTCGGTTTTCCAAAGCGGCATTTCGCCTTTCCAGGGTTGGGTGAAGAGGTCCGGGTCTGTGACGGTGAATTCATAGAAGATCACGTCATCGGCCACGCGTGTGAACCGCTCTTCGACCACGGAATCCGGCTGAAGATAAACTTCATGGCGGATTGCCGTCCGCACCGAATTGTGCGGGTGGAAATTGGTGGTTTCTACCACGAGCGTATCACCATCCCAAGTGCCGATCGAGTCGCCCAGCCACTGATGATTGGTGTCGCCACGATGATCTTCATTTATGCGGATCATGCGGGCATTGTGGTTCATCTCCACGAGAATGGAGACCACTTCAGGGGCCTGGAAGAACTGGACGTGGTTATTGTAAAGCACGTTCAGCATTGGCGGAGCACCGGTCGAGCCGAAGCCCACTGTGCAACGCTCACCTGCAGAGCGGACTTCCGGATCATCGAAATTGTTCCGCATATTTGCAACAGCCGCTTTGGCTTCTTCGCCACCAGCTTCGGTGTAAGGGATTTTGCCGTCGGCCGGATCTACAATCCAGGAGGACCGGATTTCACCGTCGACGACGCCGAAGCTTGTGCCCGGGTCCATCCAGAACGTGTTATAGCCGCCAACGCCGCCTCCGGCTTCCGGTGCACCGGCATTCGGATCTGACGGACGGTTCGCCGCTTCCATGGCGCGTTCCCGGCCGCTTTCAATCGCGGAGGCAACAGCTGGTGCAATGATCAGACCTTCAAATTGTGGGGTCCGCTCAAGCACGGTGAGGGAAGCTTTTGACCAGACTCCGGCAAAGCTCGGAGTGCCGTCAGGCAGGCGAGGGGGTTCGTAATTCGGGTCCCATTTTTCCGGGCCCGCTGCCGGCGCAGTTTCCTGCGCGGCAGCGATTGGAGAAGAGAGGACCGCAAGACTGGCTGTCGCAGCCAGACAGATTTTCGTTAGAGAGGTCATTAAATGTCTCCTCTTGCGGTGTGTGGGGGTGCTCTTAGTGAGCACCCGGCGCTTTGATCGGCTCCTGAAGAGGCTCTTTGCGCAGATGACCGTGCAGAAGCTCTTCCACGAAGGCCACGCAGTTGAAGTCCAGAATCTGAGCGTCTTCTTCAATCTGACGATACAGGATCAGAGAGATTGTGAAGGGTTCAGTGTAGGTTTCCGGCTCGGTGATCGTTGCTTCATAACGAACATGGTTCGCGTCGATCGGTGTAAAGCGCTCAACAACTTCAGCGCCGTAAGGCAGATAGTTGCCGGCACGATCGAGCCAGGTCTGACCGTTCTGATACTTCACTTCGATGACGAAAGTATCGCCATCCCAATAGCCCCAGGACTGACCCATCCAGCTATCGAGAGGTGCTTCGCCCGGATCTTCACCGAGGAAGACGTTACGAACAGCACCTGCATATTCAGACGCGATCAGCATCTGGCCTTGTTCTTCGTTCATGATGATGCGGAACGGGAACGGCATATACATGACGCGCGGAACGCCAGGCTGGTAGCATTTGATGTTCGGATCGTTCTCAATCCAGTTGGACGCATACTCGTCACGGAGCTCGAGCGCTTCCGGCTTGTAGGGAATCTCGCCCGTGCTGACGACGCTTTCACCGGCGCGAACTGCACCCACGGCGCCGAGTGCCAGAACGCGGCGATCCGGAACTGGACCATAAGGACCTTCGATGGTTTGAAGAGCAGGCTTGGCCGCGTGAGCTTCGATATCGTTATAAGCGGTGTTGGATGCTTTCCAAACGCCGTTCAGGTCAAACTTCTCCATTTTCGGAGCGGCCTGAGCTGTCGTTGTCGACGAGCTGACGGCACCTGGAGCGGCTGAGCAACCGGCCAACAGAGCGAGTGCCGCGCAAGCTGAAAATAATGTTTTCATACAAATCCTCCCGTGAAAGACCAATCGTCTTTCCAAATCTTACCACTGAGCAGGAACACCTATCCGTGTTGTTTATTATTGTTATCGGATTTCCAGCCCCAGAATTCTTCATGATACCTGACTATACGGATGTCAAGTTCGCTTCGTTGGTGAACACCACCCTGTGAACTCAGTCCCGGAGAGCGCCGTATACACCTTTGCGGCTCACGCCGCGTGGATCGAAATCCGAAGCCGGATTTCCTGACAATCGCTGGATCATTCCAACAAAATAGAGCTCTTTCACAGGGTCGATCCAGAACCATGTTCCGGCCGCTCCGCCCCAGTAGAAGCTACCTTCGCCCTGTTCACTTTCGGCAGCGACCGGATCGGTCACAATTCCGAAATCAAGTCCGAAACCCTGTCCGGCGCCGCGACTGCGATCAGAATTTCCGGTCGACCAGATGGAGACACCTTCTGGCAGAACATCGGTGGCCATTAGCTCAATCGTTTCCGGCTCAACCAGTTTTTTGCCATTCCAGCTGCCACCATTGAGGAGCATCTGGCTGAAGTTCGCATAATCATCGAGGGTCATGACGAGGCCGCCACCGCCTGACTCAAACGCAACCGTGTCTTTTCTGAAAGCGCGATTGTCGGCGTCGACTTTTACGAGTTTGCCGGCATCCCGGCTCCAAGTGAAGAGGTCGGAGAAACGATCATATTTGTCTTCAGGTACATAGAAAGCGGCATCTTCCATTTCGAGCGGGGTAAAAATGCGCTCATCCAGGAATTCGCCAAATTTCTGGCCGGAGAGTTTCTCGACGATATAACCCTGTATGTCGACGGAGATGCTGTAGAACCAGTCTTCGCCCGGCTGGAAGAGGAGCGGAATGTCCGCCACGCGTTCAATAAGCGTGTCCATATCCGGCGAGCGAAGCACGCCCTTGTCACGGAAGGCGGTGTTGGCCGGGTCTGTCCCGCCAAGCCCATAGGCAAAGCCGGCCGTGTGGCTCATCACTTCCCGCATGGTGGGCGGGCGATTGACGTTTACGAGCTTGGGCGATCCGTCTGCATTGGTGCCATCGAGCACTTTCAGGTCGGCAAATTCAGGCACATATTTCGTAACCGGATCATCCAGTTTCCACTTGCCCTCTTCCCAAAGCATCATCATGGCCACGCCCGTGATCGGCTTGGTCATGGAATAAACGCGAAAGATTGTATCTTCCGCGATCGGGTCCTGGGTTTCGAGTGATTTTACGCCGAAATAATTGCGGGCGATTTCCGTGTCACCGGCGACCAGAATATAAGACAGGCCATAGACTTCCTCGTCCTCAACCGCCTTTTTCATCAGCGCGTCGAGTTCGGCCAGACCTGCGTCTGTAAACCGGGCTTCCTGATCGGAATAAGTCCATTCGACAGCCGATGCAGTGTCCCCTGCCGGATAAGTCGAGCAGGCGCTGACAGTCAGCAGCGCGCCGGCACAAATGGCTGACAGCAACCCTGTTTTCCAGTTACTGGACGGTTTCCCGGTGATCATTCGTATTGTCCTCCCACAGGCGCGATACCGCGCTCTATTCTTGTGGGAGTGTTAGAGCACCATAAACAAACAGCGTCCAGCCAGTTCTCAGGCTTGTGATATTCCGTTTGTGTTGCAGGGGGTTCAGACCGCTTTGCGTTCCTGTTCGGGCTGTTTAATCAGATGCGAAAACATATCGGTCGCAATGTCGATCACGCGCAAGGTTTCGGTTCTGATGTCGAGGTCTTTCTCGGCAAAATTCGACCGGACGAATGCGTTTCCGCCAACCAGCATACAGGCCACGAGGCGCGGCGTGGTTACGCCTTTCGCGTCCATCCCGAAATCCTGAGCGAGATGTTCTGTCAGGAGCGTCTCATAGCGATTGCGGATTTCCATGCTGGCACCGAGCACGGTCGGGGTCGAGAAATTGATCTTCAGGTGCAGGCGAAAAGTTTCGCGCTCTTCGAGGAGATGATCAATCGTGTTCTCCATCCATTTCCGCCAGAACGCGAACGTATTTTGTGACGGGTCACGTTCTGCAATCGCTGTTTCGAACATGTCCAGCCAGTAGACATCGCCAGCCCGGGCCAGATCCTGCTTCGTACCGAAATGGCGATACAGCGTTTGAACGTGCAGCCCTGCAGCATGGGCGATTTCTTCCAGCGTGGTGTTGTCATAACCTTGAGAGATGAAAAGCTGACGCGCCGCCCGGACCAGCTTATGGCGGGTCTCAAGTTTACGTTTAGTCCGCAGAGGAAACTTAGATTCCCGACTCATTCCGACTACCAAACCATTGTGGGCGGCGTCGTGACTTCATAGGTAGAGCGCCGCACAAAATATACTTTACTATATACAACACAATACCGAATTGAGACGCAACGCCTAAAGCTGTTCAGTTTTGGATGTTCTGCATTCGGAAGAAAAAATGGCGGTCGGTGGCCCGACCGCCATAAGGTCTTCTGGGAAAGAAAAGACAGACCCCTGAAATCCGAACGGATTGCCAGCGGCTGGCTTCGTATTCAGCAACCGGCTGAATACAACAGGGACAATCCATGACAGTTTGGCCCTGTATACTTGCGGTGAGCAGGAATATGAGGGGAGGCTCCCACCCACCGCTTAAGTAACCAATCTCGAATTAACGATATGTCGGATCTATGAGGGATAACAATTGGTACGCGCATTTGGGCGGCATTTAGCGCCTGCCTGCCTTTCTCTGCAGCAGGTGGCGGTTAATTCGAAGGATTTTGCTTAAAATCCGTGCGGGTCAGGACGATTAGGTCAGGCGCGAGACTTCTGACGGCGGGTTTTTTCCACAAACATGGCTTCGTCCGCACGCTCGATCAGATGCTCAGGTGATTCACTGGAACGCCATTGAATTGTCCCGCAGGAGACATCCAGTTGCAGGGGCTTGGCGCGATCGCCAAATTTCAGAGCGCGGACATCGGCACGTAATTCCTCGCCCTTGCGTTCACCAATTTCGACGCTCGCATTCAGGAGGAGAATGGCAAATTCATCCCCACCGAGCCGTCCGATCAGGTCAGACTGGCGCGTGTGGCGTTTCAGCACTTTGGCGAATTCAAGAAGGGCCTGATCGCCAGACGCATGACCGAGCGTGTCATTTAGTACCTTGAAGTGATCGAGATCCATATAAATCAGCGTCGCGGGCACATCATGGCGTTCACAGAACGACAATTGTCGCCCCAGTTCACGCACAAAAGCGCGCCGGTTATAGAGCGGCAGCAAGGCGTCCTGATCGGCGACATCCCGCGCGGAATTCAATTCATCGCTGAGATCGCGAATGGTTTCGAGCAATTTCTGGCGTTCTGTCATCAGGCCTGCCAGAAGCCTTATTTGTTCGGTCGTCAGGTCACCGGCCGACCAGCCGGCTGCTGACAGAAACGCCATCAGAGTTTCACGCGCCGTCCGCGCGCCGCCCAGCGCCGAGGCCGAACTGCCCGGATAAAGTTCCAGAATTTTGCCGGACGACCGGATATCCGAGTGCGCGGGAGGTCCGCTCATTTCACCAATTCCTGAAAATTTTGCTCAGCATGTCAGGGCCATCTTAGCGATGTGTTAAAATTAACGGGCTTTTTGATAATTTGTTAAGCACGTTTGAATGCGCAAATCGGCACTTGTCTGCGAAACCGAAATCAATAAGGTGTCCCTTTGCCGGAGCTCTTCAGACATGAATTCTGCGCCCAAAATTGGCATCATAATGGGCAGCCAATCCGACTGGCCCGTTCTTTCAGCCGCTCATGACCTGCTCGAAGAGCTGGAAGTCCCGCATGAGAGCAAGATTGTGTCGGCGCACCGCACGCCGGATCGCATGTATTCCTATGCCCGCCATGCCGACTCGCGCGGCATTCAGGTTATCATTGCCGGTGCGGGTGGGGCGGCACATTTGCCGGGTATGGTTGCCGCACTCACTCACCTTCCGGTGTTTGGCGTGCCGATGGAGAGCAAGGCGCTGAAGGGTATGGACAGCCTTCTGTCGATTGTTCAGATGCCGAAAGGCGTACCGGTTGGCACACTCGCCATTGGCGCCGCGGGCGCCGTCAACGCTGCTTTGCTGGCTGCCTCGGTGATCGGTCTGCAGGATGAGGGCGTCGCAACACGCCTGAAAGCCTGGCGCGCGGCGCAGACCGCTGCGGTTGCGGAACACCCCTCAGACTGATGTCGGTACTGCCTCAGGGATCCACGATCGGTATACTCGGCGACGGCCAACTTGGCCGGATGCTGGCGCTGGCCGCTGCCAATCTCGGCTTTGACGTTGTTGTGCTGGGGCCGAATGATGACAGTCCGGCAGGGCGCGTTGCGGCGCACAATATGGTCGCCGATTATCTCGATAAGGACGCCCTGGCCGAGTTTTCCGTCCGTTGCGATCGGGCTACGCTCGAGTTTGAAAACGTGCCTGTTCATTCGCTGGAATTGCTTCAGGATATGGGCTCCACAGTTTATCCCGGGCCGAGATCGCTTGAAATCTGTCAGGACCGGCATCTCGAAAAGCGTTTTGCCAGAGAGACGGGGGTTCATACCGCAGACTATTGGGTGGTGTCATCCGAAGGCGACCTTCGTGCCGCAATGACTGAAATCGCTGGAGAGGGCATTCTGAAGACCCGCCGCGACGGTTATGACGGACATGGCCAGCGTCGCGTGAAACGCAGCGCCGAAAGCATGGAAAGCGCTTTTGCAGACCTCAATGGCATGCCGTGCGTGCTTGAGGCGCTTGTCCCATTCTCTGGTGAGATCTCTGTCGTTATTGCACGTAGTGCGTCGGGTGAAATCCGCGCTTATGATCCGGCTGAAAATGTCCATAAGCATGGCATTCTTCACACCTCCCGTGTGCCCGCACGGTTCGGTGACGATGTGCTCAAGGCTGCGCAGGCCGCCGCAACCCAACTTATTACCGCGCTCGAACATGTCGGTGTGCTGGCCTGTGAGTTCTTTGTGCTGGAAGATGGCACACTTCTTCTCAATGAAATGGCGCCGCGTGTCCACAATTCCGGGCACTGGACGCCAGAGGCCTGTCTCACCGGCCAGTTCGAACAGCATATCCGCGCCATAGCAGGCTGGCCGCTCGGCCCGGTTGATCGGGTAATGGATGCCGAAATGGAAAACCTGCTCGGCGATGATGTGCTGAAAGCCTTCGGCCCATCAGGCCCGCATGAGGCCATCACCCTTTACGGCAAACGCGACATGCGCCCCGGCCGCAAAATGGGGCATGTGGTGCGGAAGGTTTAGGGCTCGGCGCACGGGCTTGGTTTGTAGGGTGTCATTAGCCCCGAAAGTGTTGCGGGGCATAATGCACGAGAATACTGTCATTCCAGAATGGTCGAAGGGCATATCTGGAATCCATAAATCACGGGCCCAATCTTCTGGATCCCAAATCAAGTTTGGGATGACAGGTGAGCGTGTTGCTTCACCCCTCGACCGGGTCGGCGCCGGCAAACATCGGGCCCCAGCCTTTTTCCCGGAACCATTTGGTGATGATGTATTTCTCGCCTTTGCGCGGCTTCATGCCATGGTGGAGTGTCCAGGGGTTCACATGACCATCCGGGGTCAGGCTGTTCCAGATGACGGCCATGCCTTCTTTCGGGCGGAAGATTTTATCGAGCCGAGGAAAGCGGGTGGCTCCGCCTTCCGGCGTGGTGTTCAGATAGATCATAAAGGTCCAGGTGCGCTGTCCCAATTCGCCGGTATTGGGCAGGAATTCCGGCATGTTTGGCTCGAAATAATCTGTGTGCGATTTGAACTCTTGCCCAACTTTATATTTCTGGCCCTGATTGGTCTCGGAATAGCTCCAATGAATGCCAAGCCCGGCGGCGATCTTTTCATCAATGTCCATGATGAAATCGTTCTCGAGTTCGCCCAGATCGCAGGTTGATGAGGTTCGAATCCGGGCATCTCCGCCATCATCAGTGACGGTGGACGGGCGCAAATGCTGATCGATCAGACTGATCGTTTTCTGGCATTCTTCGGGCGTCAGGAAATTGTCCCAGGTGAAAACCTGCGCCTTTTTGGTGTGAAGCCTGCGAACGCCCGGCGTTACGCCTGCGCGACGGGTGATGGCGCAATTGGCGATCGCCTCATGATCAATCACATCCGGCTCAGCGTTATAGGCGTCTCCAAACACGATGCGGATCTGATTGTCCGGGATGTTTCGCTTTTCGAGTTCAGGAATGAGTGCCTGCGGTTTGAGCCCGCGATGCAGATTGAGCCGCGCCCAGCGTTTCCATTCGGTGATTTGCTGCAGGTTCAAAATCATCTTGCCGACACCACGAGACTCTATGCGTTCCGGACCAGAAAGCCACGATTTCGGCTACACGTTTCGCGCTTTCCTGTACAGCCAGCCATGTAGCACTGGACAAATGCGCTCAGGCTTGGAAAAAGTCGCCACCGTTTATCGGACAGGCGAAGGTATCATGGCAGGCAAAACGCTTTACGACAAAATCTGGGACGCTCATCTGGTTCACGAGACGCCGGGTGGCGATGCACTGCTGTTCATCGATCTGCACCTGATCCACGAAGTGACCACGCCTCAGGCCTTTGCCGGTTTGAAGGCGAATAATCGCCCCGTACGTCGACCAGATCTGACGCTGGCCGTGGCCGATCATAATACGCCGACCGAAAATCAGGCCGCTGGCATTGAGGGCGTGACCGATCCTGAAGCGAAAAACCAACTCGAAACCCTGTCTCGCAATGTGAAGGACTATGGCATTGAGTTCTTCCCCATGGGCGATGTCCGCAATGGGATTGTGCATGTGGTTGGCCCGGAGCAGGGCCGGACCCAGCCTGGCCTGACGATTGTCTGTGGTGACAGCCATACCTCAACACATGGCGCGTTCGGCGCACTGGCGCATGGTATCGGAACCTCCGAGGTAGAGCATGTTCTGGCGACGCAAACGCTGCGTGCCCGCAAGATGAAGAATATGGCCATCCGTGTGAATGGGCAGGTCCGCGAAGGCGTAACGGCGAAAGATATCGCACTTCATCTGATCGGCGAGATTGGAACCGCAGGCGGCACAGGCTGTGTCATGGAATTCATGGGCGATGCGATTAAAGCGCTCGACATGGAGGGCCGGATGACGCTCTGCAACCTCTCGATTGAAGGCGGCGCTCGTGCCGGGCTGGTCGCGCCTGATGAGACGACATTCGAATATATGAAAGGCCGCCCGGCTGCGCCGAAAGGTGGTGCCTGGGAAATGGCGCTGGCCCATTGGAAAACACTCTATTCCGATGATGATGCTAACTGGGATCATGTGATCGAGATTGACGCCGCCGATATTGAGCCGACCGTGACCTGGGGCACCAGTCCGGAACAGGCTTTGCCCCTGTCGGCCTCTGTGCCCAATCCTGAAGACTTTAATGATCCCGTCAAACGCGAGGCGGCCATTCGCGCCATCGACTATATGGGCCTCGAAATTGGTGAGCCGATTGCGGGGCTGAAGGTGGATCGCGTGTTTATCGGCTCCTGCACAAATTCCCGCATGGCAGATTTGCGTGCGGCAGCAGCCGAAGTTGAAGGCCGCAAGGTTGCCGACGGTGTTCGCGCCATGGTGGTTCCCGGTTCAGGCCTCGTACGGGCCGCTGCCGAGGCAGAAGGCCTCGACCAGATATTCCTCGATGCGGGCTTTGAGTGGCGGGAACCTGGGTGTTCCATGTGTCTGGGGATGAACCCTGATACGCTGGAGCCCGGTGAGCGCTGCGCCTCGACCTCGAACCGCAATTTCGAAGGCCGTCAGGGGCGGGGTGGGCGCACCCATCTGGTTAGCCCCCGTATTGCGGCGCGTGCGGCTCTGTCCGGAACCTTAGGTGGGGAATAGCGCCTGAACAGGGTGAGTTTTCGCTTTCTCTCGGGGCCGAATATGGACATGGTCCGCCCGAAGAGAAGGAGCGCCTTATGTCAGAATCCAAAGATTGGTCACCGTCATATACGGCATGGAAACTCATGGAGACGATCCTCGACAGCAAAGACATAAAGCCCTCGGATCTGGGCAAGGAATTGCTGCTCGACCTGTTTTCAGATTGCGTGAATGCTGTCTCAGGCGAATATGTCTCAGATATTGAAGACCTCGACGATGAAATCGAAGATGACGATTTCGACGAAGATGATGAGGATGACGACTGATCCATCCTGACCACACGGGAATGTGTTGGCCTTGCTATTTTTGTTATTCGATAAATATCTACAAAAGTGATTTGACTTTCGTGTATAAGGGATTCCGCGAATAGAAACTGGGAGCAGGCCATGTCAGCGTCAAAAACAATTCTACTCATTGATGATGACGATGATCTGCGCGGCGCGCTCAAAGAGCAGTTCGAGCTGTATGACGCCTTTTCCATCATGGAAGCGCCAAACGCGACCGATGGCATGAACATCGCCAAAGAAGGGCGCGTCGACTTGATTTTGCTCGATGTTGAATTGCCGGATATGGACGGACGTGATGCCTGCAAGCTGATGCGACGTGATGGTGTCCGTGCACCAATCGTCATGCTGACGGGCCAGACGACCGATGCCGACACGATTCTGGGGCTCGATTCCGGAGCCAATGATTATGTCACCAAACCTTTCAAATTCTCGGTGCTTCTCGCGCGTGTTCGTGCGCATCTGCGGAGCTTTGAGCAGAGCGAAGATGCGATCTTCCAGGTTGGGCCTTATGAGTTCCGACCAAGCACCAAACTTCTGATGGATTCGAATGGCCGGAAAATTCGCCTCACCGAGAAAGAGACGAACATTCTCAAATATCTCTATCGTTCGAGCGGAAAGCCGGTCGGACGCGAAGAGCTCTTGTCTGAAATTTGGGGCTATAATTCCAACGTAACCACCCACACGCTGGAAACTCATGTCTATCGCCTGCGCCAAAAGATTGAGCCGGATCCGGCGAATTCCAAGCTGCTGCTGACCGAAACGGGCGGATATCGCCTCCAGGCATAGCGAAACCCTGATGCCAGGATTTCTGTTCATTCTGTCCGGCCTGCCCGGAGTTGGAAAAACCAGCTTTGCTCGTGCCTTTTGTGAGCGGGTGGGGGCCGCGCATCTGCGCGTGGATACGATTGAGCAGACGCTGCGGGATCAGGGACAAGAAGTGACGACACAAGGCTATAATCTGGCCTTTGCCATCGCGCAGGACATGCTTAAATCGGGAACCATGATTGTCGCAGACAGCGTGAACCCGCTCCACGCGACGCGCGAGGGGTGGCGACGAACCGCCGAAGAAGCGGATGTTGGACGGCTTCAGATCGAGATCGTCTGTAGTGACAAGGCAAAACACCGCGAGCGGGTCGAGAACCGGACATCAGATATTGATGGGCTGACGCTTCCTGTCTGGGAAGATGTCCTGCGTCGCAAATATGAAGCCTGGGCCCAAGGGGAAGCTGTGACGATCGATGCCGCACACCGTTCGGCTACAGATCTTGCGCAAGCCCTGGCAAAAACGCTGAAACTCTGAGGTCAGAGTTTGATTGCACGCCGCGGCTTCCCTAAATCCTATTGATGTTTCGCCGTTTCTTTCAAACAAGCACGTCCATCCTGATCGCCATCAACGTGGTGGTTTCGCTGCTCGCCTTTGGCAATCGCGATCTGTTTGCCATGTTGATGCTTCAGGTTGGCGCGGTTCAGCAGGGTGAATGGCACAGGGTTCTGACGTCCGGTTTTGTGCATGGCGACGAGATGCACCTTCTGTTCAACATGCTGACATTGTTCTTCTTCGGACCTGTCCTTGAAGATCGTCGCATGCTGGGGCGCAATAATTTCCTGATCGTCTATTTCGTCTCGCTGATCTTTGGCTCGCTCTATGCGCTTTATCTCAATTGGGGGAACCCGTATTACGCGGCAGTGGGGGCGTCGGGTGCGATTTCTGGCGTGATGGTTGGGATCAGTATTTTTGCGCCTTTCCTGATGATTTTGATCTTCGGGATCATTCCCATGCCGGCGATCATCTACGCTGTTTTGTTCATTGGCTATTCGGCGTTTGCCATGGGCAATCCGAACACGACCATTGGCCACGAAGCGCACCTTGCCGGCGCGGTTGCGGGCCTTGTTACGGTTGTTCTGATGCGCCCTGATGCGGCGATCACTCTGCCCGGCCGGATTATGGATGCCGTCCGCAACCGGCGTCGCTAGACGGCGCAAACTCTTTCGCTCTGAATGATCCATTGTCTGCGGCGCTTGACCCGCGCTCAATTGGGTAATAAAGTAATTACATGATTACATCGAAAGATATGGACGCGGTCTTTCATGCGCTGGCTCATGATACCCGCCGGGCGATATTGGACCTCGTCCGGGATACGCCGGGCCAGGCAGTGGGCGAACTCGCCAGATCTTTTGATGTGAGCCGCATCGCCATCATGAACCATCTGGCGGTTCTTGAAGGGGCGGGTCTGATAATCAGCGAAAAGGATGGGCGCTCTCGGCGTCTTTATCTGAATGCGGCGCCGATCCGGATGATCCATGATCGCTGGATCAATGATTATACCGGCCATTGGGCCGGTAAACTGACGGGGTTGAAATACGCAGCCGAGGCGGCTGCAAACGCTAAGAGGGATGCAGAATGACAGGGGAAGCAAAGCCGGCCGAGAAACAGGTCTATCGGGTCAAAATCAATGCGCCAATCGAAACGGTCTGGAGCGAACTCGTTAAGCAGGATGAGGCGCTGCCCTTCTTCTTTGGGGCTGTGTGCAAAACGCGCGCGGGCAGTCTTGCTGTGGGAGAGCCCATGGCGATGCAAACACCGAATGGAAAATTTACAAGCGTTGTTGGCAAGGTGCTCGAATTCAGCCCGCCAAATCGTTATGCGCACACGCTGAAATTCACCCAGTATGAAGACGACCCTGTGACGGTAGAATATGACCTGCAGGAGGTTGATGGTGGTGTTGAATTTACACTGACGACTTATGGTGGTGTCGCGGACAGCAAGACCGAGAAAGCGATGGCGCAGGGCAGCCCGATGATCACCAACACGCTGAAAGCCTTGTGTGAAACGGGCAAAGCGCCGCTCGGTACGCGGATCCTGCTTGGCATGTTTGGCCTGATGGCGCCGTTCACGCCAGCGGCCTGCAGGGCTGAAAACTGGCCGTTTGACCGTATCGAAAAATTGTAAGGGAGAGAGACATGGCATCGCCTGAAGAAATGGCAGCAAGCATGATTGCCAATATGCCGGAGAAAACCGGTAAACCCCTGGAAGATTGGCTGAAAGTCGTCAGCGCGTCCGGTCTTCAAAAGCATGGCGAAATCGTCAAAATGCTGAAGACGGATCATGGGATGACGCATGGGTTTGCGAATCTGGTCGCGCATTCCGCGCTGAAGTCAGCCGCTTCGACGACTGATGAAAGCTCTGACGATCTGGTCGCCGCGCAATATGCGGGCGGGAAGGCTGATCTCAAACCGATCTATGACGCGATTATTGCTTATGTCAGCACATTGGGTGGCGATGTGGATATCGCTCCGAAAAAATCGAGCGTCTCCTTGCGCCGGTCAAAGCAATTCGCACTGGTCACGCCCGCAACGAAGACGCGGATTGATCTCGGTATCAACAATAAGGGGCGCGAGCCGGAAGGACGGCTCGAAGCCTCAAAGAACGCTATGTGCTCTCACATGATTAAGCTGACGACTGTTGCTGAGTTCGATGATGAGGTGAAAGCCTGGGTCAAAGAGGCGTATCAAAACGCATGAGCAGGGGTTTCATGCTCAGGTAAAACAGGCGATACACTCGGTCCAAACCGGAGGGTGTTTTGCTGAAAACTTTCGCTTGTTTTTCTCTGTTTCTGGGGATCCTGCCCAGCGCACTGGCCTTCAATGATATCAAGCCGGAAACCGTACTCGCATATCCTGCCGATAATGGGAGTATGGACTGGGCTGCCGCTGCGACTGAGGCGCTGCCTTGTCAAAGCGCAGAGACCTCGGCTGACTGGTCACCAGATGATCGTTATCTGGCCATTATCACTCTGCTTCGGACGGCGCAGAACGAGCCTGCAAAATCCTGTCTTTTGACCTGGTCGGAGCTGGAGGGCGCGGGCGCGTCAGACAGCCGACTTGGAATAATGAAGGCATTTTTTGATATCTACCTTCCCGACGCGACGTCTCCCGCTGACGCTCTCACGCCCGCCATTGTTGCGATTGAGCAAGCGGCCGTTAATGGGGCGCAACTCGATTGGACGCTCGGTACGCTGGTGCAGATTGCGTCAATGAGGACCAGTGATGAACTTGATGGCGAATTAAGCGCCCGTTCGCTTGTTGCGGCGAATGAACTGATTGGCACGCGTCGTGATGCGGCTGTCATAAGTTGGCAGGCATCGCTGGCTGTTCAGCATATTGTCTTGCGGGCATCTCAACTGGATTTCGATGCGTCGCCGGACGTTTTCAAAGCCTTCCAGATTTTAGGAGTCGCCCTCGAAAAATGGCAAACAGGCTGCGATGTTACCAAGTCCTGCGATGTACTGAAGGATTTCTACTACCGGACCATCACGCTATCAGCCCTTACGAGCGCAGAGCTGAGAGCGATGGACTTACCCGCGACTGGTGATCATCAGATTTACCTACCGTACTTGCCGAATTTTCATCCAGATTTTGAGTCACAATGTGAGTTCAATTTTGAAACCGAGCGCTTTTCGTCGGGACGTTACAATTGGCCAAAAACGGCGTCGGCTTATGGTGTCCTGCTTCGGGTGAAAGTGAACCGACGGGGTAAAGCCTCATTTGTCAGTGTGGAGGACAGTATTCCCAGTTGGGTATCTGAGCCAGAACATTCGCGACGGTTCAAGTCCTTCATCAATGACGGTGAGTTCGAACTGAATGACCTCGAGGCCAACGAGGCTTGCAAAGAGGGCGGCGAATTTCTCTACCCGATGTCCTGGCGTCTGGTTTATGAACGCCGCGGCGGCTGATCAGAGTTTTCCGAATGTCATTTCCACGGGTGCGTGATCGGACGGCTTGTAGCCGCCACGCTCCTCCAGATGGATACGGAAACTGCCGGGAATGGCTTTCGGTTCGGCGGCTGGGTTCGCCCAGATATGATCGAGTCGTCGACCGCGATTCGATGCCGCCCAGTCTTTGGAGCGATAGCTCCACCATGTATAGAGCTTCTGGTCTGGGTCATGTTCGCGCCGGGCAAGGTCGTTGAAGCGGCCCGCAGAAATGATCCGAGCCATGGCTTCGGTTTCAATCGGCGTGTGGCTGACAACCTTCAAAAGTTGCTTGTGTGACCAGACATCATGTTCCTGTGGGGCGATGTTGAGGTCACCAACGACTATCAGCGGGCTGTCAGACGGGTAATCGGCATAGAGCTTTTCCATGCGATCAAGAAAGTCGAGTTTGTGCGCGAACTTGTCATTGATTTCCGGGTCGGGCTCGTCGCCACCTGCCGGCAAATAGATATTGTGGATTTCATACCCACCAATGCGCGAGGCGACGATGCGGGCATGACCGTTTCCGCAGAAGTCCGGACAGGGCAGAGGCTCGATCGGCAGTTTCGAAACCGTAGCTACGCCATGAAGGCCTTTCTGGCCAGCAATCTGCTGGTGCGTGTATCCGATCTCATTGAACACACCTGCCGGGAATTGTGCTTCGTGGCATTTGATTTCCTGAAGGCAAAGCACGTCCGGCTGATGCTCTTTCAGGAAATTGGCGACGCGTTCCGCGCGGAGGCGGACGGAGTTGATGTTCCAGGTGACGATTGAGAGGTCAGACATGCGCCTTAAAGGCCACGAGTCTGAATAGATGACAATATCGGAGCGGAATACAAATCACCCGGACCGATGGGGGGATGGTCCGGGTGATTGCCGTCTTGTGACGGTAGCCGGGAGGGGAAATCCGGCTCACGAACAATCAGCGGGGGGACAACGCTATAATCGATCATTCGCTTATGTGACGAATATGACACGGCAAAGCGAAATTGCAAATAAAAATTCGTTTAATATTCCTAGCGTGTTGAAACAGACACGATTTTTTTTTGCTGCTTACAAGTTGAAATTTATGCGTCATAGCAATGGCGCAGTTCCGGCACGCTGTTTGCAGTGCACTCGCCTATGACGCGTATTCTTCCTGCATCCGGTGCCGGTCTGGCACATTACTTTCCGAACCGGGGTGACCGAGGCCATCATGCCCGGACGGAGCAGTCTGGTGCGGCACGCGAGCAGCGCCATTTTGGAAATCGTCGGATGGGTGATCGCCGGGGAGATGCCCGTCGCGGGACAGGCCGTCGTCAGGCCGACAGGCTTGCACGTCAGGCTGGCCCAAACTGGATCTCAACCTCCATAAGTGCGCATCTGATCGGCCAGGCCGAGCCGGTGACGATCTCAGCCCATGAAGTACGCCAGGCGTATACGGCGCAAAACCACAATGGCAAACCTCACGGTGGGGGGCTTGTCTGATGCTATACCCTGAGCCGCTTTTGCTGACAGAACGGGTGGATACCCCTCGCGCAAAGAAATCCCGCTTCAGTCTGACCTGGCTCGCCATTGATCTTCTGGCGTTCGGCGTGATCATTCTGTTCTTTGCATGAAAAAGGGCGCTCAGCGGCGCCCTTCCCGATATTGAAATACAGCGGGCTGATTATCAGCCACTAAATCCTTCACCGACCGCAAAGTCACGGCGTGCCGAAACGATTGTGACGACCACACCTGCGAGAACGTCCAGAAGCGCCATCATGGTCAGGATAAAGAAGACAGACGTCGCAAAGTTTCCAAACAGAAGAAATTCGACCAGGCAGACGATGAACAACACCATAGAGACGGCATGGTTCATAATGGTGGCTGTTCCTGTGCTGGTGGATTTCAGGATTTCCACAAACAGGAAGACAAGGCTGACCAGAATAAGCAGATCGCCAACGGTCATGGTCCAGGTCGCGCCCGACACCATTGGCAGGGTCAACATGGACGATTGAAGACTGGAAACGATTGCTGGCGCGACGGCCTCGCCCGTGGCGGGGTCTATGGTTGCCTTACCGGGAAAGACAAATGCCATCAAATTATAGATCACCACAGGAATGGTGAGTAGCGGAAAAATACCGAAAATAGCCATCATTGATCGTCCCCTTCGCTTTCGATTACTGCCCCTTGCAGCTTCGCGGCGTTTCTTTTCCTCAAGACGGGCCGCGGCCAGTCCGGGCCCCATAATGCCAAACATTTAACGCTCCACGAGCTTATGATTAAGCATACTTATCACATCTCGTCGACGCCGTCAGTCTGCCGACGGCGTTTCATCAGCCAGGTGACGCCGCGCAGGTCAGCAAATGCGGCCATCAGGCGCCCAAAATTATTGTACTTCGAAACGCCGTGCAGGCGTCCGCGATGATTAACATCCACAAACTCGGCCTGATAGCCATCTGCGTTGATCATGGCCGGCATATAGCGGTGGATGTGATCAAAATAAGGAAGCTGTAGAAAAACGTTTCGCCGGATGACCTTAATCCCGCAGCCGGAATCGTCACAGCCATCTTTCAGAAGTTTCTGGCGAATTCGATTTGCGAAGGTCGACCCGAACCGTTTCCAGGCTGTATCTTTGCGGTCGGCCCGTCTGCCCATCACCATGGCAAGTTTTTCAGGCGCATCCGGACGGGTTAGCCGTCGATAAAGTTCTGGCAGGTCGGCTGGATCATTCTGGCCATCTCCATCCAGCGTGCCAACAATCGGCGCCCGCGCGGCCTGAATACCGGTGCGAATGGCGCGGCTCTGGCCTGCATTCTTGCGATGAGACAGAATTCGGAGCTGCGGAATCTGCTGGCGTGCTGACATGAGTTCGTCCAGCGTACCATCGGTTGAGGCATCATTCACAAAGATCAGTTCGAACGCCCGACCTTCGAGCGCTTCGGCAATTTCACGGGCAAGATTAGCGGCATTCCCAGCTTCATTATGAACGGGCACCACCACACTGAGTTCGATTGCTTCTTCCAAGTGAAATGACTCCTGACCAAACACTCATAGTCTCTTAGCGCGACATTCCTCCGGATGCGAGAGGAGACATGAGAAACGAAAGGCGATATGTCAGGGCCTCAAAACGCAGGACCAGTTTGTATGAACCGCTATTCCGTTCTGGATGAGCTCTCCAAAGGGTTTCGGGCCTATATTCTTTTGTTTTTACTGGCGGTTGTGACCGCAGCGCCGGGCGTGTTTACCATGCCTGCGCTCGATCGTGATGAATCCCGGTTTGCGCAGGCATCCAAGCAGATGCTCGAAACCGATGATTATATCATGATCCGGTATCAGGACGGGCTGAGAAACAAGAAACCTGCCGGTATTCACTGGCTTCAGGCGGGCTCCACCGCGATATTCTCATCCGTTGAGGCAAGGCAGATCTGGAGCTATCGACTGCCCTCGCTGATTGGTGTCGGCTTTGCCACGGCCTTTGTGTTTTGGGCAGGTATCCCTCTGATCGGGCGCCGGGCCGCCTTTCTGGGTGCAGCACTGTTTAGCACGGGCCTCCTCCTAACGAGTGAGGCGCATATTTCAAAAACCGATGGTGTGCTGGTCGCCATCACCACGCTGGCCGTGGCGGCCTATGTGCATTTGCGGGCGCGGGATGATCACCCCAAATGGCTTGCCATCCTGTTCTGGTTCGCGATCGGGTTCGGGTTTTTGATCAAAGGGCCTGTCACGCCCATGGTGGTGTTACTGGCGATCGTCTTTGCCGGGCTTGCTGGCCGGGGATGGAAATATCCGGCGCTGTTATGTGCCGGTCTGGTCGTGATTTTTATAGACACCTATTTCTATTTTGGTCCGGCGAACGAGATGATCGGATGGGGGATTAAGGCGATTGGTGTCGCCATGCTTGGGTTAGCCGGTTGGCGCTTTGTGATGGATTACTGGCGCGAAGACTGGCTGCGCACGCTGGTCTGGTGGCCGGGACCTGTCCTGTTTGTGTTCATGGTGCTGCCCTGGTTTATCTCGATCCAGATGGCGACGGATGGTGAGTTTGCGGAAGGCGCGGTTGGCAAGGATTTGAAAGATAAAGTTGTCGGTGCGTCTGAAGGTCATGGCGGCCCGCCGGGCTATCATCTGGTGTTTCTGCTCACGCATTTCTTCCCGGCAACGCTGTTTCTGATCCCGGCAATTGTGATCGCCGTGCGGGAAATCCGCGCCAAAGTCAGCGGGAATGAGAATATTGTGTTTTTGCTGGCGTGGCTGATTCCGACCTGGGTGGTGTTCGAATTTCTGCCGACGAAATTGTCTCATTATTCGCTGCCTGCCTATCCGGCTCTGGCGCTTCTGACGGGTTATGCCGTCTGGCGATTGCTGGAAGGCGCTCGCTATCCGGTCAGCCGGTTTGCCTCGCTGGGTCTGTTTCTTCTGGGGGCCGTGGGACTTCTCGTATTCCTTTCGCCGATCGGTATTGGATCGCAGATGAACCAGGTAGCCGAAGACTTCCGCACAGTTGAAGCTGACACCGTGCTGGCGTCTTGGCAGCAATTTGAACTGATCAGCTGGCCCCTGGTGATCGCGTTATTCGCCATTCTGGCGGTGATCATTGCCAGCCTGATGCGTGCCTATCTGGTCACCATCTGTTTTGCGCTCGTCTGCAGCATGACGCTCGGCCTTCATGCCCGGGTGGATGTATTGCCAAGCCAGAAATGGGTACAGCCGACATGGGCTGCGCGAGATGCGCTGAGAGAGATTTGCGCGCTTCCGGATCAGGAAGGCTGCGAGACTTCTTCGCCAACCCTCGTTCAGGCTGTAGAATATGCCGAACCAAGTTTTGTGTTCACCACTGGAACGGATGTTAAAATCAGCCCCCAGTCGAACTCGAACCTCTTGCCAGCCGAAGACGCGCCGGTGATGGCCTGGGTGATCAATCTTGAGCATGAAGCGGGGCAAGCGGCCCTTTCTGATATTCGTCAGCAGGCGGCGACTCAGGAGCGATGCATTACGGAAAGCGAACCACGTTACGCACTCAATTATTCGAATGGCGATCCGGTTCATTTTGTCGGGGTCAGGGTCGATTCGACGCCGTGCGGTTCTTAGATAGGTTTCATGAGCAGGCGCATAGACATCGTTGAAGTCGGGCCGCGAGATGGATTGCAAAACGATCCCTCTGACCTGACAACCTCACAAAAACTCGAATTCATTGAGCGACTGACGGCGTGCGGTGTTCGCCGTATGGAATCTGGCAGCTTTGTTTCACCGAAAGCCGTTCCCAAAATGGCTGACAGTGCGGAAGTGTTTCGTGGGCTGGATCGGACAAAGCCCGTTCGGCACATCGCGCTGGCATTGAACGAAAAAGGGGTACGTCGCGCCATAGATGCAGCAGCAGACGAAATCAATTTCGTGCTTGTTGCTGGCGAAGGGTTTGGCCGTCGAAACCAGGGCATGACTCCGCAGGAGAGTGCCGAAAAGCTGATGGAATGCGCGCCACTGGTCCATGAGGCCGGTATTCCGTTGTCCGCAACAATCTCTGTTGCATTTGGCGACCCATATGATGGGGATATCGCCGATGGCGTCGTTGGCGGGCTGGCCGCGCAAGCCCAACGTGCCGGTGTCGCAGAAGTCGGGATTGGAGACACAATCGGTGTTGCAGACCCATGGCTGGTTGAGAGGCGCATCGAAGAGGTGCGCATGTATGCACCTGATGTCTATTTGCGGGTTCATTTTCACGACACGCGAAACACAGGTCTGGCGAATGTTGCCGCAGCAGTGAAGGCTGGCGTTGATGTCGTGGATGCCAGTTGCGGCGGTATTGGCGGATGCCCGTTCGCGCCTGCCGCGACGGGCAATGTTGCCACAGAAGACGTGGTCTACATGCTGGAGCGCGCCGGATTTGAAACCGGGCTGGATCTCTCAAAACTGATCGAGACGGCGAACTGGCTGGAAGGTGTGCTTGGCCATCCGATTGCGTCCAGCCTCACGCGCGCAGGACAGTTTCCCGTCTGATTAATCTCCGAGTTCGCGAATGGCCTGACGCGTGTGTTGGACACCGCGAATGGCAAGGGATCGCCCGATTAGAAGTGGCGCGAAGAAGAGTAAGCTCGCTCTCGCAAAGGTTCGCCCGATCAGGCCTTTGGAATTAATTCGGAAATAGCGTGCAAGGCCCTTTGCCTTGTTCCATTCGACAAAGCTTACAGATACTTTGGAAGTGGACCCGTAGTGCATGGCCGAAGCGAGCGGCGTGTAGATCACCTTGCCCCCGGCTTCCGCAACCCGGCGACAAATATCGATGTCCTCGACATGCAGGAAATAACCCTCGTCAAACCCTGAAATCGCGGTGTAATCCGTCGTAGATATGTAGCACAGCGCGCCTGAGATCACAGGCATGGGAACAGGGCTTTCCGGTTCTTCATCATGTTCGCGGTGCAGGTTTCGGAAGTTCGGATACATACTCTCCAGAGTGTATAGGCCGGTGAAGGTCACGAACGCTCGCCACGGAGTGAGCAACTCGCGTCGGGCCCCGCGTTGTTCATCGCCGGATGGATAAATCAGCTTGCCGCCGACAAGACATGGATGAGACGTGCTGGCTGAGAGCGCTTCTTCCAGTTTCCGAACAGAGCCAATTCGCAGAACGGCATCCGGGTTGATGATCAGAAGTCGCTCGCCCATGGCATGCCGGGCGCCGAGATTTACACCGGCGGCAAAGCCGATATTGCCATGACCGCTGACCAGTTCGTACCGGCACCGGTCAGGCGTTTTAAAGTTCCTGAGCCAGTCCAGATCCGCATCGGTTGTACCATTGTTGACCACAATGATCTCGCTGACATCTCCATCCGCCAGCAAGGCGTACAGACATTCCTTCAGCGCCGGTCCGGAGCGAAAGGTTACGACGATTGCCGAAACGGTTGGGAGTGTGGTTTCGGTCACGCAGTTTTTCCGACGGGGGCGGGATTTCGTTTCGAGATGGCCAGAATGATCGACGCGGTGAAGGCGATGCCTGCCCAAAAGGCATCGTTCCACACACTATAAGAGACCATCATCAGAACCAGAGCCCCTGTCCAGAGGCTCAAGCTTGCTGAGACAATTTCGGGTCTGGTGTTGGATGTTTTTGAAAGACGCCGACCCAGCAGAATAATCGCGATAGCGGCAAGAAGAACGCCGACCAATCCGGTCTCAGCCCATAACTCCATCGCGTAATTGTGCGGGTGTCCTGCAACAATCGGAAACTCGACTTCACCAACGCCGGGCACGTTCATCATCCGGGTCTCAGTCCAGCTGGCCGACGCCCGCACGCCCCATCCCAGAAATGGCTTTTCAAAAATTTTGTTGAGCAGGTAGGCATAACCATCAAGCCGCGACTGTGCGGACAAGGAAACACCTGCGGTTTTCGGATCGACGACTTGAAGTAATCCATACAAAAATGCGGGCATCAGCACGGTGAGTGCGGCCGTCGCATAGGCGAACCAGCTGAAGAGTTTGCGCCCAAAAATCTGTGCCAGAACAAGGGTGACAGAGATGGCGGCGAGAGCAAGAAGTGCGGCTTCTGTGTCGATATCCGGCTTGCGTGCCAGGACAAATAATCCGGCAAACAGAAGCGCATAGGCCAGCGCCCTCTGCCAGAGTGATTTCAGCGGCAGCAGCGCGACGAAAGCTGGCGCCATCACGACTGTCAGATTGACGATGCGGATGAGGTTTTGCTGCAAATCCCCCGCCGATGAGGTTTGAGCCTGACCATAATCGAGAAAGGCTTTCCAATACACGATCCAGCCAAACATCAGGAGCATTTGTATGCCCAGACCGAAACGGGCAAACCAGATGGCGCGTCCATAGGCCCGTTCGCTCAAATGGTGCAGAGCCCAATAGCCAAAGGCGATGGGACCAGCCGCAGTGACAAGCCGTAAAGCCGTGGCTTCGATTGAGTAAATATCGTTTTCAAAGTCGATCACGACCCAGTCTGCGGTCGCCTGGATGCTCCAGATACCCGACAGGACACACCAGGCCAGAAAGACGAGAAACAAGAGCGCGTCTGGCGTGAATTTGGGACGGGTCTTCAGAAGGATTGGCAGCGAGAACAACCCAGCAAGAATGAACAGAGGAGAAATGCCCTGTGTTCCCTGGTGTGCAATAAGCCACCAGGCTGCGAGAATGAAGAGCCAGAAACCGTACCCAATAGCCAAAACAAACTCACTTTTTGCCCGGAGCAGGTGTAGCATCCAACCGCTCCGGGCCAACCTATTTTTGGTTTTTATTGCGATTTCCTGAGTAGGTCCGGGGCGAGTGCTTCATTTCCGAGCCGGTTGATTGCGTCGCTAACGGACAGGATTTCCTGCTGTTTGCCGCCGAACTGACGCAAGGCCACAGATTTGTTCTCCGCTTCCTTGTTTCCGACAACCGCAATGTATGGGATTTTCTGATGTGAATGCTCGCGGATCTTGTAATTGATCTTCTCGTTACGAAGATCAATGTCCGCCCGCAAACCCGCCTGGGCGAACTCGGCCTGAACCTCTTTCGCATACTCAGCTGAATCGTCCGAAATGTTCGCGACAACGATCTGAACAGGCGCCAGCCACATTGGAAATGCGCCGGCATAGTTCTCGATCAGAATGCCCATAAACCGCTCAAACGTACCGAACACAGCACGATGCAGCATGACTGGGCGATGCTTCTCACCATCGCTGCCAGTGTATTCGGCATCGAGGCGTTCCGGCAGAACATAGTCAAGCTGGAATGTGCCGCACTGCCAGGTCCGTCCGATCGCGTCGGTCAGGTGGAATTCGAGCTTTGGTCCATAGAAAGCACCTTCGCCTTCCGCGATTTCAAAATCGAGACCTGCCGCTGTGAGCGCGTCAGACAGTGCCGATTCTGCGCGATCCCAGTCTTCATCTGTGCCGCCGCGCAATTCCGGGCGAGTTGCGAGTTTGTAATCGATGTCGGTCAGCCCGAAATCGGCATAGACCCGTTCAAACAGTTTGAGGAATTTCAGCGTTTCATCCGCAATCTGATCTTCGCGGCAGAAAATGTGTGCATCGTCCTGCGTCATCTGACGCACGCGCATCAGGCCGTGAAGTGCGCCGTGCGCCTCGTTCCGGTGGCAACAGCCGAATTCTGACATCCGGATTGGCAGGTCTCGATAAGACCGCTGGCTGTTTTTAAAGATCTGAACATGCGCCGGGCAATTCATCGGTTTCAGCGCCATCAGCTCTGCATCACCGCTGAGGACCGGACCTTCATCTTCCGTAGACGGAACTTCGTCAGGCACGACGAACATGTTCTCGCGGAATTTTGACCAATGGCCTGATTTTTCCCAGAAAACCGAGCTCAGCAGCTGGGGCGTTTTGACTTCCACATAGCCGTCTTCATCTTGCGCGCGGCGGATATAGGCTTCCAGCTGACGCCAGATCATGAAGCCCTTAGGGTGCCAGAAGACAGACCCCTGCGCTTCGGGTTGAAGGTGGAACAGATCCTGCTCACGCCCGATTTTACGATGGTCGCGCTTTTCCGCTTCTTCCAGGCGCGTGAGATAGGCTTTGAGGTCCTTCTCATTGGCCCAGGCGGTGCCGTACATGCGCTGAAGCATCTCATTATTACTATCACCACGCCAATACGCGCCGGCAAGCTTCATCAGTTTGAAGGCTTTTGGCAGTTTACCCGTGGAGCTCAGATGCGGGCCGCGGCAAAGGTCGGACCATTGATCCGCATGCGCATAAAGCGTGATCGGCTCACCTGGTGGGATGATGTCGTCAATAATTTGCGCTTTGTATTTTTCACCAATTTTCTGAAAGTGCGCGATCGCATCTTCTTTCTTCCAGACTTCCCGATTGATCGGCAGATCGCGGTCGACGATTTCCGCCATTCTGGCTTCGATCTTTTCGAAGTCGTCAGTGGAGAACGGCTCTTCGCGGGCAAAGTCGTAATAAAAGCCGTCATCAATGACCGGACCTATTGTGACTTGCGTGCCTGGATACAGCTCCTGAACCGCCTGAGCCAGCACGTGCGCTGCATCATGGCGGATCAGCTCCAGTGCTTCAGGATCGCGTTCGGTGACGATGGCCACCTCAGCATTGCCTTCCAGCGGGCGATGCAAATCCCACAATTCGCCGTCAACTTTCGCGGCGAGGGCTTTCTTGGCGAGTGATTTGGAAATCGAAGAGGCGACGTCGAACGGAGACGCGCCGTCTTCATATTCGCGTTTCGCGCCATCTGGCAGCGTGACTTCAAGCATTGTCTTATTCTCTTAACCTGTTGCGTTCTTTAGCGAAGTTTTGCTGCAAAACCACCCCTCAAAACGCGCTAATGCACGCTTTCCGGAGCTTTTTACACGCCCCGGCCAGCAGCCTCTATCCTCCGGGACGTGCTTTAAGTTCGTGGGGTTGTTGTGGTGGTGGTTGGCTTAACGAAATGCCAGCCCGGCTTTTCGTCTGGCACCGAGTCATACCCATGGGTTCCGCCCGGTCGGCAACGAACAAACCGACCCATACCCAGGCGCACACCATTGAGAAAGCCATGGCGCGACCAGGCTTCGGCCGCATATTCAGAGCAGGTGGGTTCATGACGACAGCGCACACCAATGGCAAAAAGCGCCGCAGACAGCGTCGCTTTATAGCCGATCAGCAAAGCCCGCGGTGCGGGAGAGATATGTGCGTATTTCTTCGCCATGGAGGTGCCATAGCAGATTAGTCTGACCAAGTCATGTAAACGTCCTGCGAGTCTGTTAGACTGCCTGAAAACGGGAGACTGACATGCGTGGTCGAATTCTGATCCTCTTCTTTGCAGGGCTATTTGCCGGTCCGGCGGCGGCTCAATTCTCCACCAAACCGACAATCAAACCGCCGACCATCGAAAAGCCCGTGAAACCGACCATTGAAAAGCCGGAAAAACCAACAATCACTGCGCCGAACAAGCCCGTGACGCGTGAGGTGACGGTAAATGGGCAACTCCAAACAGATCTGGGCACTTCTCAACTGTCGGGTGATGACCTGAAAATACGCGCGATTGCGGGCCGGACAACACATTCCGCTGATGACATAGAGCTTGGTGTGACCGTGAAGCTTGATCCGTCCAAGGGCGATTTCATTCATCCGGGAGCGGTGGCGCTGGGAATGTATGGCAGCGTGCAGTTTGATCCCGTGCGCGGCTCCTTTCAGGTCGATCCGGAAACCACTTTCCTGATCTATGCTGACATCGAAGCGAGAGGCCTGGGTGATGGACACCTGATACAGCTCCATGTGTATTCCTGGTCAGATCAAACCTGCGACACGCGCTACTCCATGGGGTCATTGCGGCGCGGATCTGAGGTTCTGAGCGAGGAACGCGCAAAGACGCTCAACCTTGTCACTGCTCCGCTATCGGGTGACTGGGTGCCAGCCGATTATGAAGAGACCCATGTGCGCGACACGCTCAACGGCCGGTCCCGCATTGAAGTCAGTTGCGAGAGCAGCTGGCGGTTGGACGAGGTGGACGTAACTCCGTTCACTGCTGACTGACCGGAGCTGTTGTACGCGTTGTGCCGCACCGGGTGGTGCGATTTCATATGCTGAAACGAAACGCATTCAATGACTTGTGCCTGTTGCAGAGGTCTTTTAGCCTTTGTTGGAATTCATCGGTCTGAGGAGCTGAGCAATGCATAAATTTATTATCGCGGGGCTGAGCGGGCTTTTGCTCGCCGGATGTCAGACCGACAAAATGACAGCCGATGACACATCAGATGTGTCAGTCCTGGCGCCTACTCTGACAGGTGAGGCTTGTCCGGACATGTCCGGCGGCGGATATCTCTTCTGGCTGGACCCGCCCTCCAAGGAAGTGGGTGATAAACTCCAGCTAACCCCGTATTTTTCGACCCATCCGGGTGCGTTTGAGCCCCTACCGTCAGGCTGCATTGGCAATATGAGCAGCACTCCAGAGGATGCGCTGACCTTTGAGCGGAGCGAATACGGGGATGTTTACGCCATTATCACTGAGAAGGCTGAGCCCGGCTCACGTGTCATACTGACGGCAGATTATGGCGCAGAGAATTCTATTACAGCGCCGATCTCAATCTACGATCCCGCCTCCAACCCGCTGGTTGGCGTCTGGGCGCAGCAAAACGACGGTCAGTGTGCGGACAATACCGTGATTCGTGAATTGTCCTTTAGCGGAGACGGGAGATTTTCCGTCACCTGGACCCCGTTTGAAAGTTATAAAGATTATTGGGGGAGTTATGATTTCGATAGCGAAACGAACGAGCTGACCCTGTCACCGGAGCGCGGCAATTACATTCCAGAGGATGTTCAGTCAGGTGTGATCCAACTCGAAGGAGATTTGCTGACGCCTGAGGACGGAATGAGTTTTGGAAGCACGCGCAATGGTCTGGCATGTTCGGCGCCGTTCAAGCGCCGATAAACCCCCGATTGGGACCTGGCAGTTCTTGAAGGTCTGACTTAAATCGAACTTACGAGTTCCGGCCGTCCGGACAGTCTCGGTGGACGCTTCATGAGTGAGGCCCGCATCTCGATATGCGTCGACAACTGTCGTGCCTTGCGCTTGAGAATATTTCGTTCGGTGATGGTCCAGGAACGGGGCACGAAATCAATGGCCGCAACAGCGCCGATCGGAACACTTTCCCGGACAATGATGGGTACGCCGAGATAGGCGGCGATTCCGGGGTCTTCCCTGACCAAAGGATTACGTCTGAAGCGTGGGTCCTTGCTTGTATCTTCCAGCATCAGGCCTTCAGTTTCAAACATGGCAAACGAACAGATGGAGATGTCACGTGATGTCGTGCAAAGCTCAAGTCCGCGCCTTGCCTTCAGAAACTGGCGCTCCCGATCGATGAAGGATACGATCGAGACCGGCACTTTGAAAATGTCCCGAATGTTATCGACCACGTCTTCAAAGAAAATTTCTGGCTCCGTGTCCAGCACGCCCATTTCTTGCAGAACGGCCAGCCGATAGTCTTCATCAACAGATTGACTGCTTTCAACGGCTCGCATGTGTTCACCCCTCGATCTTTTTCGTGAAGGTTACACCCGGTCTGTTAAGACACGCTGAAAACGATTGAACTGATCTGATTGAATTGAACTTTTCAGCTAGACCGTATCTTCCCAGCTTTTCGATAGGCGTGAAGCGGCGTTGATAATCCCGACCATGGAATAGGTTTGCGGGAAATTGCCCCAAAGCTCTCGTGTTTCCGTCTGTACATCTTCTGACAGGAGGCCGAGCTTTGTGCGCTGTTTCAGAACGCTTTCGAACATGGAGCGCGCTTCGTCCTTACGGCCGATCCGGGCCAGCGCATCAATGTGCCAGAAGGTGCAGGCAGTGAAGGCGGTCTCAGGCTTCCCAAAATCATCCGCGACCCGATAGCGATAGACGTGATCGCCCTCGCGAAGCTCTTCGTCGATGCGTTCCACTGTCTTGATATAGCGCTCATCCATCGGGTCGATGAAACCGATTTCCGCCATCAGGAGCACAGACGCATCGAGTGGTTCTTCACCGAAGGCGCCTGTAAAGGCCTGGCGTTCCTCGCTCCAGGCTTCTTTCATAATGCGTTCGCGCATTTCATTTGCGCGATGGTTCCAGAATTCGACCCGTTCGGGTTTGTTTAATTCACCGGCAATCCGCGCGAGGCGATCGCAGGCTGCCCAGCACATAATGGCCGATGAGGTGTGGATGTGCGCCCGCCCCCGGAATTCCCATATTCCGGCATCAGGCGTGTCATAGACTTTGTAGGCGCGTTCGCCGACCCGTTCGAATTGTTCGAATTCCAGTGTGCCGGCTTTGGAGGATAAGCGATTATCAAAGAAGGCCTGAGACGCGCCGAGAATCACATGGCCATAAACATCATGCTGGATATGCTCAGCGGCCTGATTGCCAAACCGGACCGGGCCGTGCCCCCGATAACCGGGCAAATGGCCGGGAATGGTCTCTGTCAGGTCGGTTTCGAGCGCCACGCCAAAAACGGGTTGGATATGCCCCCCATTGGTCAGCGCCACAGTGTTCCGTAAATAGGTGAGGTAGCGCTCCAGCGTGCCCACAGCCGATAGCCGGTTCAGCGCCGTGACCGTGAAATAGGCGTCACGTAGCCAGCAATACCGGTAATCCCAATTCCGCTCCGAGCCAGCATGTTCCGGGATGCTGGTGGTGAGGGCCGCAACAATGCCGCCGGTTTCTTCATAGACGCAGAGCTTCAGCGTAATCGCCGCACGGATCACTGCCTCCTGCCATTCCGGCGGCGTAGCGAGGCGTCGGGACCAGTCATGCCAATGCTGTTTTGTGCGCGAATACCATTCCTGACTAATGGTATTCACATCGCCATTAAACGGTTCGTCTGGACTGAGGATAAAACAGACCGGCTGATCGAGCACAAAACTCCGCTTGTCGCGAATGTAAGAGACAGGTGCGCTTGTCGTGATGCGGAATCCATATTCCTCATCAGGATAGCTGATGTGAGACACGCCGCGTTTGCCTTTAAGTTCCCGGCCACCACATTCGGCTTCCGCACTAATGGCAACGCGGATTTGCGGCATGCCTTTGACAGGCTCGATATAGCGGACAATTGAGGATGGCCGGAACATGCGGCCACGATTGACAAAGCGGGGTGCAAAGTCGGTGATTTTGATCGTAGAGCCGTCAGCCGCTTCCATAATTGTGATCAGAATGGCGGTGTTGCGTAGATAATACTGGTCTGACGTCACGAATCCTTCGAGCTCGACCGTGAAATCTCCGCATCCGCCGAGCAGTGAATTGAACACGGGCTCGCCATCCAGCCTTGGCAGGCACAGCCAGTTGATTGTTGCTTTATCGTCAATCAGAGCTGCGACGGTTTCGTTCCCGATCACTCCGAGTTCAAGTGATGACATGTTTACCCTTCACCCAGCCACGACCAGACTGCATCAGGGGCAGCCAGCCGATATTGTGCGCATGTGTTTCCGTCACCAACCTTAACAGCCCATCCCCCCATGGCCACAACGACTTCGATTGCATCTTCATCTGTCCGATCATCGCCAACGAAGACCGGTGTGCGACCAGCAAATGGTGGTTTTTTCATCAGCATTTCAACAGCCGCGCCTTTGTGGGCACCTTTTGGCTTGGCTTCGAGGACGAATTTTCCGCCCTGGAGTTTATAGTCTGGATAGTCGGCCAGAATGGTTTCCAATTCAGAGGCCAGTGCGGCTTCGGCGTGTGGTGCAGAGCGATAATGCACGGCCAATACTCTGCCTTTGATTTCGAGAGTCGTTCCTTGAAATTCGGCAATGATTTGCTGGATTTTTTCGACCAGAGTTTCTGGCGCAGGATTGAGCGTTTCCGGAGGCAATTCGCCCGGTTCGAAAATATAGAGCCCATGATTGCCAGCACGCCAGAGTGTGACCGGAATGCGCTTTGACAGATCACGGACATCCCGCCCTGAAATGACCGCGACTGCACCCGACATCAGCTCTTTCAACGCGTCCAGTCGGGCTTTCTGGGGATCAGAGATTGCGACCGTTTCAGGATTGTCCTGCAAGGGCGCTAATGTTCCATCAAAATCCAGAAACAACGCCAGCCCGGGTGACAGGGGCGGAGGAGACTCGCTCTGCATTCTTGTTCAGGCCGCTTGCTCACTGAGGGTATTGAGGTCTTCCAGATAGTTTGCAGACCACCAGTTTATGTCCTGGGAGGTCACAATCTCCCGAAGTTTCCGCCAACGATCCTGTCGTTCTTCAAGCGGCATTTGAAGCGCGCTTCGGATGGTGTTGGCCAGTCGCCAGGTGTCATGAGGATTGACGATCAGCGCGGATGTTAGCTGTTCGGCGGCTCCGGCAAATTCTGACAGGATGAGCACGCCAGGATCGTCTTCCTGCTGTGCCATCACGAATTCCTTCGCGACAAGATTCATACCGTCGCGCAGAGGCGTTACGAGGCCGACACTGGCCCTGCGGAATAATCCCGCGAGTTCTTCGCGACCATAGGCGCGCGCGAGATAGCGTAGCGGGAGCCAGTCGAGATCGCCATAATCGCCATTGATACGACCCGAGAGCTGGTCGAGCTGAATTCGAAGCTCCTTGTATTCTTCGACCTTGCTTCGAGAGGGTGGCGTGATCTGTGTGACCGAGACCTTGCCATGCAGATCAGGATTATCATCAAACAGCTGTCCAACGGCTTCGAAACGTTCGGGCAGGCCTTTGGAATAATCCATGCGATCCACGCCGATCACCAATTGGCGGCCATCCAGAAATCGACCGATCCGATCAGCTGCAGATTGTGCTAATTCGGACTCCGCAGCTTTTTCGAAGCCAGCAGCATCAATGCCGATCGGATAGGCTTCAACTTTGACCGTTGCTCCGAATACCTGAAGGCGTCCATCGGACAATTCTGTGCCGCCATGTTCTTCTTCCATATACCGGATGAAGTTCCGACGATCCTGCTGAGATTGCAGTCCGATCACATCATAAGCTGACAGCGCGCGCGCAATCCACTGATGTTCCGGCAAGGCGCGGAACATTTCGGGTGCCGGAAATGGAATGTGGAGGAAGAAACCGGTCGGGCCCTCCCAGCCCAGATGGCGCAGACAATCGGCAACAAGCAGGAAGTGATAATCATGGACCCAGATTGTATCGCCCGGCGCGGCGCGTTCGGCCGTTATTTCCGCAATTCTCCGATTGACTGCAGAATAGACGGCGAAGGATTCATTGTCGAACGAGGCCAGATCGAGCCGGTAATGAAAAATGGGCCAGAGCACGCTATTGGCATATTGCAGATAAAATCCGTCATGCTCTTGCTCGCTTAGGTCGGTCAACACGAACTGGACGCCATCGTCGCGGAAGACATTTACGCCGCGCGGTTTTTCCTCGACGAGATCGCCAGACCAGCCAATCCACATGCCGCCGGATTTCTGGAGCGATTCCCATACGGCCACCGCGAGACCGCCGGCGCGGGCTTTGGGGTCAGCGGCGGTTCGGTTCGAGATTGCTATGAGTCTGCCCAATTCGGCATCCTTTCGTAAGATACGCCCGGGACTGAAAAACTGGCTTCAATCTCGTCCGTTGGGAGAGATGCCTGCATGTGCATCATGGGAAACGAAGAATTTTTTTGAATGAATGCTTCTGACGGGTGATGGTTCCGATCACATTGTCGGAAAGTGAGCCCAAAATCATCGAAGCAGATCATGTGGCTATACTAGCCGTATTCGATCTCTTTCATAAGACAGAGGCCGTCAATTTGATCCCGTGCCAGAGAATGACTGAAACTTAGGCGTCCTGCGACTCAATATCGGCTTCCGCGCGGCTCGACTTCGCGTCTTCAATTGCCGCGACTGCGGCTTCAAAAGCCAGAAGCGTCGATTGATGGCGCTGTGGATAGTCTTTCACGCCTGCCAGATGCCGCAATTCCCAGAACCGGCCTTGCGGAGGTTCGCTGCCCTCTTTCAGCATGGCGCGCAAGGCGTCTCTGGCCTCAATCACTTCGATTGTTCTGGCGCCGACCGCATGCTCTGACAGAACGCTGAGCGTGGCTGCACCCAAGGCGCAGGCCTTGGACTGAACGGCAATCTCGGTGATGGTCTCTCCGTCGTCGGACAGGCTGACTTCGACCCAAACCTCTGATCCACAAACGCGACTCACTTTGTGAGCCTTTCCGTCAGGTGCACTCAGCTCGCCGATATTGGGGATATCAGCGGCAAGTTCCAGCACACGATTGTGATAGAGATCATTGGCCATAAGGGTGATCTGGCATCGGCACGGCCAACACTCAAGAGCATGCCAGTCGAATAGTGCTGTTCCAACACGACTTCCTTTGATTTACTGGTCTGAAGCCGACACAAAGAACAAAATCGGGGAGGAAATCATGAAAGCAGTCATTTCGGGGCTTGTCGCAATCATCGCCATGACCGGAGGCGCGTTCGCTCAGTCTGACACGGATCGTCCGGATTGGGTGAAATCCGAATTCGGACCGGACGACCGGCTTGGCGCGATGAATTATCTGACACCGGAAAAAACCGCGAAAGCGTCAAAGCTCATCACTACGGGCAAAACCTATGCGCTTGGCATGATCACGGGCCGCGACACGCCGGCATTGGCGCCGCGCGAGTATAACGTTTTTGTCTTTCCGGGAGGAGATGGCTCAGGGACCGTGGGCGCGGCCAATGGCATCACCACAAATGATGACATGGTCAGCACTTATCAGGGCGTGGGCAGCCAGATTGATGGCTTCGGGCATATCGGGCTCGGACATCGCCATTATAACGGTGTGCATGTCAGCGAGTTTGTGACCTCGACAGGCCTTCAGCAATTCGGCACGGAGAACCTTTTGCCGGTCGCCACCCGCGGCATTTTGCTCGACATGACGAAACATTTCGATGCGAACCCCGTCAGAGCCGGGCAGACCTTCAACAAGGCTGAAATACAGGCGGCTTTAGCGGCGGCGGATCTGACCCTTGAGAAGGGCGATATCGTCATCTTCCACACCGGAACCATGGAAGAGGTACGAAATAATGGATTCTCACAAATGGTGCCCGGCATTGGCGTTGAGGGCGCAGAATTTCTTGCTCAGGCGGGCGTGGTCGCGATTGGTGCTGACACATTCTGTGTTGAGGCCATCCCGTTTGAAAACCGCGCCCGACCCTACGATGTTCACCAGACCCTTCTCACGAAATACGGGGTCTATATTCTCGAAAACATGGTGACCGAAGAAATGGCTGCAGATGGGGTGACCGAGTTCTTCTTTACCTTGGGCGTTCCGCGACTTGAGGGGACGGTCCAGGCCATTATCAATCCCGTTGCGATCCGCTGATCTGGAGGAAATGTGCGTAAACGCGCTCTGATTACAGGAGCTTCGGCAGGCATCGGAGCAGCTTTTGCGGAGCATTACGCTGAACGAGAGTGTGACCTTGTTCTCACCGCACGGCGGAAGGACCGGCTGGAACGGTTGGCCGCGACCCTGAAGCGACGTCATGGCTGTCAGACCGAGATTCTGGTGTCTGATCTTGCCGATCCCAATGCGCCGTCGCAATTGGTATCGGAGCTGGGAGAGCGTGGGATTTCGATTGATATCCTCATCAATAATGCCGGATATGGCCTTCCAGGCACATTTCAGACCACAAGCTGGCCAGACCAGCAGACTTTTCTGCAGGTCTTATTGGTCGCGCCGACCGAGCTCTGCCATCACCTGCTTCCAGATATGATTGAACGCGGGTATGGCCGGATCATCAATGTCGCGTCTCTTGCGGGGTTCATGCCCGGTGGCAGCGGACATACGCTTTATGGTCCGGTGAAGGCGGCCATGATCCGGCTGTCGGAATCCTTAAACGCTGAAACTTCGGGCCAGGGCGTGTATGTCACCGCGCTGTGTCCGGGCCTGACTTATTCTGAATTTCATGATGTGAATGGCCAGCGCGACAGCCTATCGAAAGTGCCCGGTTTTATGTGGCAAACGGCTGACGAGGTGGTGAAAGCCGCTTGCAGGGCGAATGAAGCGAACCGCCCTGTCATCGTTACAGGCGTTGCAAACAAAATATTGGCGTCTACAAACAAGCTGCTACCCGATGCGATAGGCCGTGCACTTATGAAAGAGCAGGCCACACGGTTCCGAAAGAAGCCCTGATTTGGATTCTGATGAGGTGTCATACAGTCATTTGGTTTCGGACCTGAACAAAGATCAGTATGCGGAACATAGGCTGCCGCCTGATCTGGAGCGACGTCAGTTCGATCCGTCCTGCCATCCCATTTCTGCGCGAACGCTGCTAAATCTGGCCTATCAATCGGGTGGCGGTGATGTCCGAGATACTGACGATTGGTGGAATGAGATCAGCCGAGATGCTGAATTCGATATCGCCCTATGTCTGGCTGTTTTCGACCGAAATTCGGACCAATTGGTTGCGTTTGCGCATGGCTGGACCTCTGGATTCGTCAAAGATATCGCCGTTCATCCCGACTTTCGTCGGTCGGGACTGGGGCAATTTCTAGTTCGTGAACTCGCCCGTGTGTTTTTAGAGCGAGGTTTTTGTCAGATGTCGCTGAAAGTCATGCGCGATAATCCGCATGGCGCGCTCAGTTTCTATTCAGCGCTGGGATTTAAGCCGCTCGAGACGTCAGAACCTGTTAATGAAGGGTAAAAAACAGGCTTTGAACCCTTAACAAAGAGTTTCCAAAGCCTGTTAAATTTTAACGGATGTACTTTATTCCAGTGAAAAATATGAATTAATATTCCGTCCGTTCCCGTTAACGACCTGTTTACGCTTCAAGGGCGCCTTCGGCCTTTTGGGTTTCGAGTTCGCGTTCTTTGTTTTTCCGTGTGAGGAATTCACGTGCAATCTCACCGTTTTCGTCCTCGCCAATTGTTTTGTGCGCCCGCTGGAAAATTTCTTCTTCTTCCTCGTCGATATGGTGCTCATACTCATGGCGCAGGGTTTTAAATCGAAGCAACCAGCCAGGAGGGCTCATATCCGTGTCGTTGAGCTCCTGAAGAATATCGTCAATTTCCTTGTGCTCGGCGACTGAATGGCGCGCCCGAGGTTGGCCCTTCTCTGTGGTGATCAATTCGCCGTAGAAGCTCTCTTCCTCCGCCGCGGCATGCGCACTGACATCGCAATAGAATTTACGCCACAGAATCTGGCGTTCCGGGCTGTCGCCTTCGGTTTGTGAGAGTTTTTCCAAAAGGTCCCGATGCGTGTCATGATCGGTTTTCAGAACATCATAAATGGGTTTGACCATGGGTGCGTATCCAACATTGTAACGCTAACCTAACGTCGATATCTGTCGGAGAGTTCCGGAAAAGCCATTTAAGGTCGGCGGGACGCACCTGGCTAGACCGCAAGACACTAGTCTGCGGGCATTGCAATCAAGCCGATTCCGGGTTTACCGGCGAGGGTCCAGGTTAGACCGGTCTGCGCAAAATCGAGCGTAATTTCGCTGGAAAAGGCCGATTTGCACATGCGCTCAATCACGACGGACCCAAAGCCGCGGCGCGTCGGCGGAGAGACGGGCGGACCGCCTGATTCCTGCCAGGAGATATTGAGGCCAGGTGTCGGGTCGTCGCCGCTGATTGTGAGAGACCAGTTGACATCCACCGCGCCGGTTTCATTCGACAACGCGCCGTATTTCGCTGCGTTGGTTGCCAGTTCGAACAGCGCCATGCCGAGAGATTGGGCCGCCTTCGCATCCACCCAGATTTCGGGCCCGGTCAGCCGGATGCGCTCTCCAATCAGATCATCCAGATGGCGGAGTTGTGCTCTCACCAGATCTTCGAGGGACATGCCGCGCCATCCGCCTTTCAGGAGCAGATCATGGCTTGCCGCAAGTGAATGAAGGCGCTGTGAGAAATTCGAGATGAATTGTGGGTCGACATCGCGGCCGGTATACCGGGCAATACTCTGCACCATGGTGAGAAGGTTTTTGGACCGGTGATTGATCTCACCCATCAGGAAGGCGATTTCTTCCTGCCGCTCGCGCTCCTCTGTAATGTCGGTATTGGTGCCGAACCAGCGCTTAATCTGGCCCTCTTCATTCCGGATCGGCATGGCCCGTGACAGAAACCAGCGATATTCGCCGGTCTTGCTGCGAAGGGGAAAGGTATCTTCCCACACTTCACCGGTATCCCAAGAATGCTGAATACGGTCTACGACGCGATCGATATGGTCAGGGTGGTGAACTGACTTCCAGCCCCAGCCTTCCATCTCGCTAAGCGTGGTGCCTGTATAATCAAACCAGCGCTTATTATACCAGAAAATCAGGCCATTGCGGTCAGCCATCCAGGCGAGCTGTGAGACGTTATCGGCCATTGTGCGAAAGCGGGCTTCGCTTTCTTCAAGCTGTTTGCGCGCCTCAATCTCTTTTGAAATATCGCGGGCAATCTTTGATGCGCCGACGACTTTTCCCTGTTCATCCAGAATGGGTGATATGGTAACCGAGATCGGGACTTCCGCGCCCGACTTGTGCAGGCGTACCGTTTCCATCTGATCGACAATTTCACCCTTTCGGATGGCGCTCAGAATGGCATCTTCCTCATGCTGGAGGCGGTTTGGAACAAGCTTCCGAATAGTTTGGCCAACGATCTCGTCGGCCGAAAAGCCAAACATGCGTTCGGCGGCCGGATTCCAGCTTGTGATCGTACCGTCCAGAGTTTTGCTGACGATTGCGTCCCGAGAGGATGCGATGATTGCCGCCAGCCATGCATTGTTTTCGCTGGCTGTATTAAAGCTGAGCAATGAATGCTTGCCGGGAGGTGCCAAATTTTGGGGCATAACGTCATTCTGGAATAAGTCTTTAAGAGAATACCTTATCAGGATACTCGACTACTTCCAGAAGTATTTGTGTTAGTCCTGCTAAATCAGTGTGCTTCTGCCCAATTGAGGGCAGCCCGCGCTTCAACATCCAGCGGGACAGATAGTTGAAGAGAGGGGGAGGTCGCGTTCTGCATGGTTTGTTGCGCGACCGTAATAAGTTGATCCGCTTCGTTTTCGGGGCATTCAAAAACCAATTCGTCATGCACCTGCAGAAGCATTTTTGCTTTTAATCCGGCCTCGGACAATGCGGCAGGCATGGCAATCATGGCGCGTTTGATAATGTCCGCAGCGGAGCCCTGAATAGGCGCATTGATGGCCTGACGCTCGGCAAAACCGCGCTGTGCTGGATTTTTTGCCTTTATGCCCTGAACCCAGCATTTCCGGCCATAGATGGTCTCAACGAAATTGTGCTCTTTTGCGAACTCCTTTGTGTCATCCATGTATTTTCGGATGCCCGGAAATTTCTCAAAATACGCTTTGATGTAATCCCGTGCCTCGCTCTGTGGAATGCTCAGCTGATTTGAAAGTCCGTATGCGGATATTCCATAAATAATGCCGAAATTGATCGCTTTCGCCTGACGACGGATCATCGGATCCATGCCCTCAATTGGCACACCAAACATCTCACTTGCCGTCATGGCGTGAATATCGAGGCCTTCGGTGAAGGCATTCTTCAGCGCGTCAATTTCGGCGATATGAGCCAGGAGGCGCAACTCGATCTGAGAATAGTCCGCCGCCACGAGGACGTTTCCAGGCTCCGCTACAAAGGCTTCGCGAATTTTGCGGCCCTCTTCGGTCCGGATCGGTATGTTCTGAAGGTTCGGATCGTTGGAGGAGAGCCGTCCAGTCTGCGCCACGGCAAGCGAATAGGAGGTGTGAACTCGCCCTGTTTTCGGATTGATTGCCTGCTGTAAGGCATCGGCATAGGTGCTTTTCAGCTTGGACAGCATCCGCCATTTGGTGATGGTTTGCGGTAGTTCATGACCTTCTGCAGCAAGTTCTTCGAGCTTGCTGGCATCGGTCGACCAGGCGCCGGTCTTGGTTTTCTTGCCGCCTGGCAGCCCCATTTCGTCAAACAGGATCTCGCCCAATTGTTTCGGCGAACCGAGATTGAACTCGCGGCCTGCACACTCATGGGCTTCGGCTTCAAGACCCGCCATGCGTTGAGAGAAATCTGATGACATTCGCGATAAAGCATCCCGGTCGACTTTAATGCCTTCAAGTTCCATCTTCGTGATGACGGAAGGCAGGGGCCGTTCGATTCGCTCATAGACGGTTTTAACCTTTTGTTTAATCAGCAAAGGACGGAAGATTTGCCAGAGACGAAGGGTAATATCGGCATCTTCGGCGGCATAAGGCGTCGCTTTGTCGAGCGGAACCTGGTCAAAGGTTACCTGTTTCTTACCAGAGCCACAGACATCCTTGAATGCGATCGGTGTGTGGCCCAGAAATCGCTCTGACAATTCGTCCATGCCATGCCCATGCATCCCGGCATGAAGCACATAAGACTGCAGCATTGTGTCGTCATAGGGCGCGACGTTAACGCCATAGCGGGAGAAGACAGCCAGGTCGTATTTGAAATTCTGTCCGACCTTCAGAATGCCGGGGTCTTCCAGCACGGGTTTCAGGGCCTCGATCACGGTTTCAAGCGGCAATTGATCGATTTCATCCGATCCGTCGAGGTTAAGCTCGCCTTCTGCAATCGCCTTGTGGCCGACAGGAATATAGCAGGCCTCATTGACGCCGGTTGCCAGTGAAATTCCGACCAGATTGGCCGAAACCGCGTTGAGATCATCCGTTTCGGTATCGCAACCAATTACACCAACCTTCCGAATACGGACAATCCAGTCGTCAAGCGCCGCGACTGTTGTTACGCAGTCATACTTCGTGGTGTCGACGCCATCTCGTTCCGCTGCCGGTTCGATTTCACCTTCGGCTTCAAACTGCTCTTTCACGCGGCGCGTAATCGTACGGAATTCCATGCCTTCCAGAAACTCGATCAGTGTGGCTGGATCAGGATCGGTAACCTTCAAGGCTTCGATCGGAATCTCGAGTGGCACATCCACTTTCAGCGTGACCAGATCGCGCGACATTCGGATATTGTCCGCATGATCGATCAGTGTTTGTCGGCGTTTTGGCTGTTTAATCTCTTCGGCGCGTTCGAGAAGAGACAGGACATCGCCGTACTCATTGATCAGCTGAGCGGCTGTTTTGACGCCAATTCCTGGCGCGCCGGGAACATTGTCGACACTATCTCCGGCCAGCGATTGCACATCGATCACCTTGTCTGGCGCGACGCCGAATTTTTCTTCCACTTCCTCAAAGCTGATCCGGCGGTTTTTCATCGTATCAAGCAAGGAGACATGCTCTGAGACGAGCTGCATCAGATCCTTGTCAGACGAGACAATCGTGACGCGCGCGCCTTTGGCTTCAGCCTGTTTCGCATAGGTGGCGATCAGATCGTCGGCCTCATATCCTTCCATCTCGATGGCTGGGGTCCCAAAAGCCTTTGCGGCATCCCGCATCAGCGGAAACTGAGGCACCAGATCTTCAGGGGGAGGGGGGCGTTGCGCCTTATAATCCGGGTACAGATCATTTCTGAAGGTATAGCTGCCTTTGTCGAAAATACAGGCAAAGTGCGTGGGCCTCTCATCGCCTTTCAAGTCTTCGAGCAGCTTCCACAACATGTTGCAAAAGCCCTGAATAGCGCCAACCGGAAGCCCGTCTGATGGGCGCGTTAGTGGCGGAAGCGCATGGAAGGCCCGGAATATATATCCCGAGGCGTCGATCAGATAGACGTGGCTGTCTTCAGTGACGGGAGCGGATTGGTCTGTCATGCGTGATTCCTTTGGAGGACAGACTTACTGCGTCTCGCCGTCAGGTCCAGCTTTTCGATTGTTTTCGCGATCAGAGTGTCCCGTCCGTCTGATACGGATCCTTCCCCAAGTGCAATGTGGTTACCCGGGGTCGGTTATGCTGCGGACTTAATCATCCCAACCATAGACAAAATTTGCCGTCTGGTTGACCGCGCCACACGCATCATCAGCATTGGGGGCCCGACCGGATGAGAGGGCGTTGAAACCGGTCAGGAACAGATTGCTCCAGAGCGCGAATTTGTCGGCATTACCATAGGCGTCAACGTCTTGTCCGGTCTGTCGTTCGACATTGGAGGCGTAGTCTAGCGTATAACCCGCAATCGCCAGATTAGCCCCGCATTCCAACCGTGCGCCGGTCTGATAGCTGTATTGGCTGGCGCAGGCCGAGACCAGCCCAAGCGCAGAAAGTACGATCAACGCCCTTGATCCTGAGTTTCTCACCGAATTGTCCTCCGTCCTGAAAGATGCGCCCGAAATTTCCGGGTCAGACCTTTATCTCACAGGACGAGGGGGGCGAGATATGCCCCGACCAGGGTAATTATCACGACCGCGCCGGCATTAATCCAGAAGCCGGCTCTTAGCATATCGCCCATTGTGACGTGCCCTGAGGCATAAACAATTGCGTTCGGCGCTGTTGCGACCGGCAGCATGAAGGCACAGGATGCGGCGAGGGCGGCAGGGCCCAGAAGGCTTTCCGGCGCGACACCAATCCCAATGGCGAAAGCACCCAGAATTGGGGCGAGCGTTGTCATGGTTGCGACATTGCTGGTCACTTCGGTGAGGTAGACGACAAGGACAACAGCCACGAGCACGATAAGAATGGCGGGGGCACCTGCCAGAACGCCCATCTGATCGCCGATCCATTCAGACAGGCCTGTTCGGCTGACGGCCCGCCCGAGCGAAATACCGCCGCCAAAGAGGAGTAATACGCCCCATGGCAGGCGCTCCGCCTCTTCCCAGCTGAGCAGAGCACGTTTCTCACCGCCACCCGCAGGCACGAGGAAAGTGAGCACCGCGCCAAAAATCGCAATGCCCATATCAGAGACGTTCTGATACCAGCCAAACCCGGGCACGCCTTCGAGCGCGGATTGAAGCGGAACGCGGCTGACCCAGAGCACAGCGACAAGGCCAAAAATCATGGCGACCCGCGATTCCTGAGGCGTGATTTTGCCCATAGCGCGCAATTCAGTGCTGACGGTTTCCTGAGCCGCGCCGCTATCTGCGCCGTCGACATGGGCGGGCATGCCGCGCGTGACAACAAACCAGGCCAGCGGGATCAGGAGCAACATGGCGGGAACGCCAAACGTCATCCATTGCAGATAGCCAATTGTCGCGTCGGCATTTTTTTGGAGCCAGTCAATCGCGATCAGGTTTGTGGGTGTACCGATGGGGGTCGCGACGCCGCCAATGCTGGCCGCATAGCAAATGCCAAGCATCAACGCTTTCACAAATTTACCGGATGTATCGCCGGTTGAGGTCGCAACCGAAAGGGCAATCGGCACCATCATCAGCGTGGTTGCCGTGTTGGAAATCCAGGCTGAGATGAGCGCAGTCGCGATCATGAAGCCGCCTGTGATCAGATGAAGCCGGTCGCCAGAGGCCGAAACGATGTTCAGGGCAATCCGTTTGTGGAGATTCCAGCGTTCAATGCTCATGGCGACAACGAAGCCGCCCATGAGGAGGCAGACCGTTGTCGAGAAATAGGCTTCTGCGGCTTGTCCGGCGGTGCCGCCGCCTATCAGCGGCAAAAAGACAATCGGCAAAAGTGACGTTGCAGGAATGGGGATAGCTTCGGTCGACCACCAGGTCGCCATCCAGGCTAGAAGTGCAGCCACCCGCAAGCCTTCCGGAGCCAGTCCGTCAGGCGGTGGGATCAGACAGATCAGAAACGCGAGCAAAGGCCCGAGCGCCAACCCGATATTCTGTGGTGTACTGCGTCCCCCCGACATTCGTTAGGTCTGCATATCCGGGTCGTGCGCTGACCCTTTCAGAATGAACAAGCGGTCGCAATATTTGCAGGTGACATAACCGTCATCACCCATTTCATAGAAGACAATCGGATGGCCCAACGCGCCGCCGCCGCCATCACATGCGACTTTGTGTTCTTCGGTCACGATGATTTCCGGCGCGGTCTTTAGTTCTACTTCACTCACCATATTCAGCCCCTGACTGGCGTTTGCGAAATCGTGTTTGCAACATTAGGTAAGAACAGCCTAGTCAGATAACGTCAATCTTGAAAGCACTGCCCATGTCATCTTCTGCTTCTGTCCCGGATTTTGCCATTGAGGCAATTGGTTTGGAGAAAACCTATAAAGGCAGTGGTAAACTCCCGCCTAAGCAGGCGCTCAAAGGCATTGATCTCAAGATTCCGACCGGGTCGATTTTTGGCCTGCTCGGGCCGAATGGTGCCGGAAAATCTACATTTATCAATATCTTATCGGGTTTGGTGACCAAGACAGGCGGCAAGGCCAGCATTTGGGGGTTTGATATTGACGACGCGCCGCGCTCGGCACGCGCAGCGATTGGTGTGGTGCCCCAGGAAATCAATATGGACCCGTTTTTTACACCGTTTGAGTCGGTGGAATTGCAGGCGGGATTCTACGGCGTGCCAAAATCCGAGCGTCGAACGGTTGAGATTCTTGCGGCCGTGGGCCTGGAAGACAAGAAAGACGCCTATGTGAGACAGCTATCTGGCGGCATGAAGCGTCGTTTGATGGTCGCTAAAGCGCTTGTTCACGCACCTCCGGTGCTGATCCTTGATGAGCCGACGGCGGGTGTGGACGTCGAGCTCCGCAGGTCGCTTTGGGAATATGTGGTTGCGCTCAACAAGGCAGGCACCACAATCATTCTGACGACGCACTATCTCGAGGAAGCGCAGGAATTGTGCGATGAGATCGCCATTATCAATCATGGTGAAGTCATTGCCTGTGAGCCAACCGAGCAATTACTGCGTCGTCTCGATCATAAAACGCTGGTGATCCAGCCGTCTGAGGCGATCTCGACCTTACCGCCGGCACTTGCAGAGCTGGACGCAAAACTTGGCTCCGATGGTGCGTTGTCTATCACCTTCCGCTCATCTGAGACCGGGATTGGCCGCATTATCGAAACCGTTCGCGCCGAAGGCATTTCCATTGCTGATCTGGCGACAACCGAGCCTGATCTGGAAGATGTGTTCGTCTCCATGACCAGCGCGCAATAAACCCGCCAGGCCTAATATCGTTCGACGGTCCAGCCTTCGGCTTCCAGCATATGCACCACGCTCTCCGGACCGGTGAGGTGGGCCGCACCCACAGCGACGAAGATACGACCGGTTTCTGTGGTCATGACCTCATGGAGCTGTGTGGTCCATTTGCGGTTCCGATCGGTGAACATAGCGGCATAAATCTCTGGCGTCGTCGTCCGCATGTCTTCCATGTCGGAATCGAAGAGTTTTTCCGGGCGCCCCTTTTGCCAGACCTTCAGTGAGTATTCAAAGGTTTGGTCGAGATCTGTCAGAATATCGGCCTCATCGGACACGACCTCTTCCAGTCCGTCCATCAGCATGGCGATTTGCGCCTCCATCGACATGGCGGACAGAGCATCAGGAACCTCAAGGCCACCTTCGAGAGACCGCACGGTCTGATCGTCGCGAATTTTACCCTCAAGCCAAGTCTCCACGCCATACTCAGCGACTTGTCCTTGCTGTTCGAGCGCCTGAAAGCCGAGAATGAGCGCTGCATACCAAGGCCGTTGGCCCTTTAGGGAGTCGAGCGTCAGTCCCAACTGCTCCAATACTTCCGAAAGTATGCGTTTCTGCTCATCAGACAGGACGTCCAGAACCCCCTCTCCGGGTGGAGCCTGGCCGGCGCGGAAAAACTCGAAATAGCCGACAGCGTCCTGATCGAGATGGCTGGTTTCGAAATAGATGATGTCTGACGACTGAAAGGCTTCAATCATATGATCAGTTTGCCAGCGCAGATCGGGCGGCAGGACGTGAACCGTGCCAAACAGAAAAATTTCTGTGTCGTCATCCGCTAAACGCCAAATGGCTGGCCCGGAAGGCTTTTCAGTCGTGGCAGGCTCGGCGATCGCGCCTATGCTGAAAAAACAAAGCGAAGCACCGATAATAGCGCGACGAAAACGTAACAGGATATGTGTAAAAATAGCGGTCTTCCCTTGCGTTTTCCGGCCTGTCACCATATCCAGTGCTTTCGCTTTCTAACTCTGTTATGGAAGCCGAGTTTAGCACCCATAGCTCAGCTGGATAGAGCGCTGCCCTCCGAAGGCGGATGTCAAGTCTAGCGGTGGTTGTTGGTGTTGGAAGAAAGATGTGACTAAACAACGGTTTGAGTGAATGTCGGGTTCGCTCTTTAGGCCGACGAAAATCTCGCGTAAGCATGACGTAAGCACCTTGCGAACGGTATGCACCCGTAGCTCAGCTGGATAGAGCGTCGCCCTCCGAAGGCGAAGGCCACAGGTTCGAATCCTGTCGGGTGCGCCATTTTTCCATATAAAACAATGCTTTAATGCGCCGAAATTTCTCGACTCAGGTGCTTACGTGGGAAACTCACGTAAGCAGGTGGTTCATTGTCGCGGGTCGAAACTTTGAGGTCACAGCAAGCCTGAAAGCTGTCGGGGGCCGGCTGCTCTTCCTCCCCGCCTACAGCCCCCTATCGAAATGACCTTCGTGAAGCTCAAGGCCTATTTCATACGGATCGACGCCCGCACGAATGCGGCTCTGCACAACGCTGTCGCCGAAATCGTCGACCTCTTCTCACGGCAAGAATGCTCCAGTTATTTCAGCGCAGCATGCGACGGGATCAATTGAAAGACCGCCGCTTTGAGGTATCGAGCTCGATGTGGGCACCATTTTGAGAGGACCAAATAATCACTTTCAAAATTCAATAGAAATGATCAATCTGACCGCTCGATATTTACGGCGCGATATTCATTTGGCGTCACACCAAACGCACTCATAAAACCTCGCCGCATATTCTTCCCTGTGTGGCCGGCCGCCTGGCGCCCGAAAGCATCATCTTAGACGCTCCTCAAGGCATCGCGCCGTGGATCGTCGGCGTCCCGCCGCGCTACAAGAAGCTGACCAAAATCGATGCGCCGAACTAACACTCAAATTCGACCGACGCTTGGGGGCGGATCATCCAGGGGGCGCCGCGCCATCCTGATCGGAAGCGATGCCGAGCCTTTCCTTCAGAAAGCGCATTCCAGCAACACATCGAAGAAGGCCCGCAGGCGCGGGGATGTGTGACGATGCGCTGGGTAGACAAGGTTGAGCGCGGAAGCCGGCCCCTGCCATTGCGGCATCAGACGCGTCAGCAGGCCATTCTCCAGCGCTTCCGCAGCAACCATTTCCGGCACGAGCGCCACGCCTCCCCCGGCGATGGCGGCGGCGCAGGCGGCGTGCAAGCTTCCCAGCGTGATCGCGCTCTTCGGCTTGAAACGCACGTGGTCGTCCCCGTTCTCCAGATTCCAATCGAGGGGTGCGCCACGCGGCGCGAAGGAGATCGTCGCCGTATGGGCGAGCGCTTTGGGGGACGTAGTGTCCTCCAGGCTCGCAGCGACATCACGGCTGGCGATGAGCACGGTTCGGGACCAAGCGAACCGTCGAGCGATGAGTTCCGAATCCGGTAGCGGGCCGATCCGGATCGCACAGTCGAAATCCTCTTCCAGAAGATCGACGAAGCGATCCGAATGATCGACCTCGATCGTGGTTTCCGGCCAGCGCCGCACATAGGTCGCCGCGATCCGCCCCATCCGCGCCTGCCCGAACATGACGGGCGCCGAGACACGAAGCCGGCCGACAGGCTCGGCGTTTCGATCGCGCATGGTCCGTTCCAGATCGTCCGCTTCGGTGATCAGCAGCGCCGCCCGCTTCAATAGCAGCTCCCCCTCCGGCGTTAGCCGCAGGCGCCGGGTGGTGCGTTCGAGCAGCCGCATGTTCAGTGAGGCTTCGAGTGCCTGAATGCGGCTCGACAGCGTCGACTTCGCGACGCCGGTTTGTTCGGCCGCAGCCGCGAAAGAGCCTGCCCGCGCCACGGAGAGGAAGCTTCTTAACTCGGATAGGTCCATCAATTGTCCAGTTTTTCGGATAATCTATCCGAAATGTCCAACCTAGTCCATGTTTCCGTCTTCACTTATATCTCCGTCTCAAGATCGGACCAGGAGGCTCCTCAATGACCAATACACCGAAAATCGCCGTGATCGTCGGGAGCACGCGTCCTGGCCGGAACGCCGCCGCCGTCGCCGAGTGGATATTGAACATCGCCTCGGCGCGCGGCGACGTCGTCTTCGAACGCCTCGACCTGCAGGACCACCCGCTGCCCTTTCTCGACGAGTCGATGTCCGCCAAAGCCTCGGCACTGATGGGCCTGGACTATGGCGGGTCCCACACCGCCGCCTGGGCCGAGGTGATCGCCGGCTATGACGGCTTCGTCTTCGTGACGCCGGAATATAACCGTGCGATCCCGGCGGTGCTCAAGAATGCGCTCGACTATCTCTTTGCCGAATGGGGCAACAAGGCCGCTGCGATCGTGGCCTATGGCGCGCAGGGCGGCGCGCGCGCTTCGGCCCAACTGCGCCAGTCTCTGGGAGAGCTGCACGTCGCCACGGTGGCGACCGAGGTCAACCTGATGCTCTACAGCGATTTCGAGAACTTCAAGACGTTCAGGCCCGCGCCCGTTCACGAACCGATCGCCACACTGATGCTCGATCAACTCGTCGCCTGGGCCGGGGCCCTGCAACCGCTGCGGGCGGCGTGAGGACGGGACGATGAAGAAATATCTGATCACCTATTCGGTACAGCCGGACTGGGCGAACGAAAATGAGCGACTGATTGGCAGGTTTCTCGGCGAACTCAACTCAGTACGCCCGCCGGAACTGGCGTATCGCGCGGGGCGGCTGAACGGTGGCGCCGATTTCTTTCACCTTGTGGAGACGGCGCACGGCCCGGCGTCCTTTTCCCATCTGCCCAGCTATCGCTTCCGGGCCGAACTGGCAGCCGAGAAGATGATCGGTGGTCCGATCATGACCGAGTTCACCGATTTGGGCGCCCCCTATCGCAGCGAATAGGCGAAAGGGGTGGACCGATGACTATTTCACCCACGACCATAGCCGTTTTCGGGGCCAGCGGCGCCACCGGCTTGGCCCTGTGCGAACAGGCGCTGGCGGCGGGGCATTGCGTCATCGCCGCGGTCCGGCGGCCCCAGGACTTTCCGATCCGTCACGACCGGCTGACCGCGCGGAAGGCGGACGTGTCGGATAGCGCCGGTCTGGCCGATCTGATCGCTGGAACCAACGCCGTCTGCTCCACCCTCGGCGCTCCCTATTCGCGCAAAGAAATCACGGTCTATTCCCAAGGTGCCTTCCACATCGTGGCGGCGATGCGCGAGACCGGAGTGCGGCGGCTCGTGGTGGTTAGCGCCGGGCTGACCTTCAAGCCGCCAAAGGTGTATGGGCCTGTGATGGACTGGATCGTCATCCCGCTGTTGCGCGGCAGGTTCGGCAAGACACTCTATGAAGACATGCGCCGGATGGAGTCTCTTCTAGAAACCTGTGACGACATCGACTGGACGATCATGCGCCCGGCGCGACTGGAAGACCGCGAGGGTGTTACCGATTACACCAATGACGGGGACTTTCCGCTGCGCAACTTCACGGCGCGCTCCGCCCTGGCTGCCGCAATGTGCGCCGAACTCGGTCCGGATGGACACATCCATCAAAGGGTTTCCCCGACGACGCGATAACCCCCTCAGCCTGTCGCAGCGCCTTCAGTTCGTCCTCAAACCGCTCGAAATCATTCGCCTGACGTCCGCTGTGGCGGCTCTATTCACGCGGGCGTGGTCCAGGGCAGATGGAGGCGCTCAAGCGTAAAATAGCTAGCTGGCGACCATATGGCTGATGACTGGGCTTCATTCCGGGGTGGAGAGTAGACGTTGTAAGAGTGACACGAGGGCTTTCACATCGTCATGCGAGAGATTTTCTGTGAATACGGCCTGGGCTTGGTCAACACTGACTTTGAGGCGTTCAATCCAGATGCGTCCCTTAGCCGATAGCGATACGAGTTTTCGCCTCGCGTTGTCAGGATCAGCTCTGCGGGTCACCGTTCCCCGGCGCTCCAGACCTGCCACCGTTTCTGCGACGTCCTTGCGATTGATCCCTGTCCGGCGGCCGAGTTCAGCCTGGCTGAGATCATCCCATGTCTCCAGCGTGACGAGAATCGCGAAGTCGAAATGCGTAGCGTCATGCGCAGCCAAAGCCGCGCGGCTTGCGGCGTTCGCCTGAACACCCGCTATTGCAAGAAGCCTTGTCGGAAGCTCCCGCAGATAGGATGACGAAAGTTCCAGTTCCGGCATCAGACGACCCTTGACTTATGTTGGTCTAACCAACATTATTCGTTGGTGAAACCAACATATAGCCAAGTGCCAAGCCGACTTCAAGCTCGACAGCGTTCCCGTCAGCGGCACTTGTGACCCGTCCGGCCGGAGAGCGCCATGACCCGTATGAACGATCCTCGCTCTCTTGCACTGCTGCTGGCGGCCACATTGACGGTGATGGCCAACGCCACGATCAGTCCGGCCTTGCCGATGCTTGCCGATCAATTCGCCGATAACCCTCACAGCGATGACTTGACGCGGTTGCTCGTCACCGCACCATCCCTGATGGTCGCGCTCGCTGCGCCTTTCGCGGGCTTGGGTGTGGATCGCATGGGACGCCGCCGCACCCTGTTGGCGGGCGTCGTGCTCTACAGTCTCGCTGGGACAGCGGGGCTTTACCTTCCCACATTGGAATGGTTGCTCATCAGTCGACTGGCGCTTGGCGTCGGCGTCGCTCTGGTTATGACGGCGCAATCGGCGCTAATCGGCGACTATTTCACCGGCGAGGCGCGCGGGCGTTTCATGGGTTACCAGGCGGCGGCCACGAACTTTAGCGGCTTCGCATTCCTCGCCATTGCCGGCATCGTAGCCAGCGCGTCGGCGCGCTATCCCTTCGCGATATATGGCATAGCGCTGCTCTATCTGCCATTTATCGTGCGCGCAGTGAGCGAGCCAACTGCCGCTTCAGCACCGGAGGACCACGGCGTTGAAGCGGCAAGTTCTTGGATCTATCAACTCGCGGTCCTGTGCGGTCTCGCATTCATGACCATGGTGACCTTCTATGTCATGCCGACGCAGTTTCCGTTCTATCTGCGCCAGACCGGCCAGGCCTCGCCCGCGACTGCCGGATTTCTGCTCGGACTATTAACTTTGGCAGGCGGCTTCGCCGCGCTGGCCTTCGGGCGGGTGAGAGCTGCGCTCGGTCAAGCCGCGACCCCAGCGCTTGGTTCAGTCCTTATGGCAGCTGGGTTTTTCGTTTTGTGGGGTGCGACCGGCAGGTTTGGTTTCGCGGTAGGGGCGGCACTGATCGGCAGCGGTTTTGCTTTCATCATCCCGGCGGTTGTGGCCTGGACGCTCGATATCGCCCCGATGAGGCGGCGGGGCCTAGCGTCGGGCTGTGCGACGACTGCTATTTTTCTCGGCCAGTTTGTTTCGCCGCTGTTTAGCCAAAGGATCATTGATCAGTGGGATTTCCGATCCTTGTTTCTGGGGTCTGTCATTCTTCTCACCGCGCAGGCGGGTTTGCTCGCAGCGTTGTCTTTCCGATCAAAGAAGCGCCTGCGCGCAAATGAATGGAGTTTGAAATGAGACGAGGGACCCGATCATTAATATCGGTGCCGACAAGAAAAATGGTTCGGCGACTGTTCTTTGGCGGATTGGAATCTTTGTCGCTTCGGTTCGCTGTTTGTCACAGCGTGCTTGGAACTCTACCGCATATAAAGGAACTGCCCATGGGACCGGAAGTTGTTCCGTTTCGTATCGAAACGCTCCAGCATCAGCTCGGCGAGCTGGCACCGCGAATTTCAAGCACTCGCTGGCTGGAAATAGTTGCTGAAGGCTGGAACTGTGGCTCTCTCGTCGACCGCACCCAATCCTTCGCAAAAAAGTTGATCAATAAACTTGACTGGTGGGACAATAAAGCGGCCCTCAATCGGCTGCCGAAATTTTACAAGGAAATAGATGGGCAAACGGTGCGCTTTTCTAATATTCGATCACACAACGAAACCGCTTTCCCGGTGGTGCTGACACATGGCTGGTTCAGATCCTTCCACCGAGTTTTGCGATATCATCCCTTCACAGAGCGATCCTGTGTCATATGGCGGGAATGCGGCGGACGCCTTCCATCTGGTCATTCCCTCATTTATCGGATTTGCCTATTCATAGCCGGTGAAGGAGCCCGGCTGGAACGTGGCTAGAGTCTAGATCCATTACAGTGATGAAACTTCGCCAGCTCCGCTATTTCCAGGGCGCCGTCGAAAACGGCAGTTTCCGACGGGCAGCTAAGGCTCTAGGCGTGCGGGAATCAACTGTTAGCCGCGCCATTCGCGACCTGGAGGACGAACTCGGCGCATCACTCTTCCATCGGCAAGCCGGCGGTGTATCACTGACCGTCGCCGGAGAGCGATTTGTGCAACGTGCTCGCATTGTTTTTCAGCAGATTGGAGATGGCGCCCAAGCGGTCTCTGAAGTCGGACGTTGCGAGAACGGATTCATTAGAGTCGGTATCCATTCTTCACTCGCTTCTGGTTTTCTAGCAGAATTGCTTAGAAAATTTGGGCGAGATCATAGTGGTATTTGGATTGATCTTATTGATGGCAGCCCATCGGAGCATGTCGCAACGATCCGAAGGCTACAGCTCGATGTAGCTTTTTTAGCCGGGACAAGAGCTTGGGTGGATTGCGAGGCCGACGTTCTATGGTCTGAAAAAGTCTTCGTTGCTTTTCCGCAAAATCACGCCTTAAAAGGAAAAGCCGAAATCGATTGGTGCGATATTGAAGGGGAGCAGTTTATTGCCAGCGAGATGGTGCCCGGCTCGGAAGTCAGTGACTGTCTAGTGCAGCGGCTCGCCGTTCGTGGCCGTCGCCCAGACGTTCGTCTCTGTAAGCTGGATCGCCACAATCTGCTCTCACTCGTCGGACTCGGACGTGGGCTAACGCTCACAAGTCAGGCCACGACAGTCTCCACTATTCCTGGCGTCATCTATCGCCCAATTGATGGAGAGATTCTGTCATTCAGCGCGGTCTGGTCTCCGCGAAACGACAATCCTGCACTCCGCCGCTTGCTGAGCATGGCGCGTCAGATGTCAGATGCCGCCTCCTGATGGGCTGGTACCGCGCGGTGTGACGCGACGGCTGCTGTCTTTGCGTACCTTAGCAAACCCACGATCGGTCGCCATAAACCGCGCCAACATAGGCGCTACAAGTTTGGCAGGTTCGTTCTTCTGCCCGGTCTCACGGGCCAGCACATCAGCGTAGGCGACAAGATCGCGATGCACATCGGCGGGAAGCTCAATGCTCAATTTGACAGGTTTGTCGTCAGGGATGGCGCCGAGTTTCAGCTTGGTCATTTGTCAATTCCGATAGGGTTCAAGGATAAGGTCGCGCGTAACCATGACGCGCACGGGGAAACCGGGGCGGATGGTCAGGGTCGGCGGGATCGAAAGTTGACGACGGACGATCTCATCTCCCGCGCGCCCAATGGTGTCCTGAGTTCCCTCACGAATGGCGCGAGCGATGTCATCGTCATCGTCGGCGCCCAGTTCCACACCGATGTTCAGGACGGTGGCGAGCCCAGCCGCAATGAACAGTCTGCCCCAATGGTTGTTCACACCGTCTTCGAGCCCTGCATAGCCGGCCTGGTCTGCGCCGGGCTGGCGTTCGAGAACGATGGAGCGCCCGTTCGGCAGGATCAGACGTGTCCATACCAGCAGCATGCGGCTCTGCCCGAAAGCGACA
>NZLU01000018.1 GCA_002692725.1 Ponticaulis sp.
CAACGAAGGCGGGGATGCTCGTCTCCTGAACGATGAGGCGCGGCGTGTAGTTGTGAATGACCAGTTCGGCGCCAAGGTTCGTCCAGAACGCGCTTTGGCGACGATCAAAACCGACGATCTCGATGCAGGGGCGGTCCATATGCCGTGTGCGAATGATCCGTAAGCCACAACTGGTCCGCACGGTTGCGCCGAAGTTTCGAAGGGCTGAACGCACCATCGCCACGCTCGGCCGCGAGGAGATCGAACAGAAGCGTTCCACCTGCTCGGGCGAGAGCAAGCGCCCGATCAGGGTAGTGCCGGTGTCCAGGCTCACCCGTCGTACCGCGACATCATCACTTGGAAGCCCGCGCCAAAGATGCAGGCAACTGCCGTGGAGCAGGAAATGGCGCTCATTGATCGGCTCAACCGGCTGGGCCAGAAACGCACTCCAGGCGGTTTCACAGCGCTCAGCAGCACACGGGTCGAGCCGGCCGAGCAGATTGGCCTCGGCGGTGTGGTAGCGCGATGTGGGCGTCACGCACGTCACGACGGGATAGGCATGACCGTCCAGACCGGCCGCCATTCGGGGCTGGTAAGTCATGACGGGCCGGCCGCTCGATCGTTCGATGAAATGGCCGACGATATCGAGCCCCCTGGGAACAGCCTGGTCGAATTGGATGCGGCTCGGGGTTCGCATGGTCTCGATCACAGAAACATAGGCGTCGTTGAAGCCCTCCGGATCCGTAGGGAGGGTGTGGCGTTCAACTTCGACAGCCCGATCCGCGCTAAGCTCGGCAATCGAGCGATCCAGGCGCCCCTCACTGGCGGCCAGATCGCATGCGCCCTCAAGCAGATCGTAGAACTCGCCAAAAATGGCGTTCTGCATGGCAACAGGCAGCGCGAGAAGGCGGTTGAGCCAGCGCGTGATCGGCGGAAGGTCGGCCACAACGCCGCCCTCCTCCATGATGACCGTGAGCCCGGTCAGGGATTGAAAACGCTCGGCCGAAACGCAGCTCTTGGAATTCGCCAATTGTTGGACCCAGGCGCCATAGGCGCCCATCGCCAATGGGCCAGACAGATTGTCGAGCGGAGAAAAAAGCTCCTCCCCGGCTGACCGACGATCACCCTTGGTAAAGGCGCCGAGGGTTTCCAGCCGTTGCGAGATCGTGGACGCGAAGCGTTTCTGGCCCGCCAGATCGGTGGTCACGACCCGGAAAAGAGGCGCACACGCCTGATTATTGCGATGCGAACGGCCAAGGCCCTGCAAGGCCTTGTTCGCACGCCAACCCGGCTCGATGAGATAGTGGACACGGCGCTTGCGATTTCGAGCGGTGTTGGAGGCGTGATAGGAACGCCCGGTGCCGCCGGCGTCGGAGAAGACAAGCAGCTCGGCCTGGCCGTCCATGAAGCGACGAGCCTCATGGGTATTGGCACCCGTTCCCCGCGTGTCGATGGCTTGGCCTTGATCGGTTTTGATGATGCGGCGGGACCGGCCCGTGCATTCAGCCAGTCGAGCCGGACCGAAATGAAAGACCAGCTGGTCGAGCGCGCCCAGGCAATTGGGCATGAGATGCAGCTTGGTCAAAAGCTCGTCTCTCGAGCGCTGCGCCGTCGGAGAGATGAGGCGCTGGCCTTCATTATCAACGGCAGGCCGGGCATCCACGACGGATCCATCCGTGCCATAAACCGGCTCGAACTGCGCGACCGGAAAGGCGCGCTCGAGATAGTCGATCACGTACTCCTTCGGCGTGAACTCGAGCTGATCGACACTCGTACCGTCCAATTTGTCCAGCCGCCGCGCAAGCACGGCTTCATTGGTGGAAGTGACCTGCACGACGGGCGCAAGGCCCGCCTCAATGTCGCGTTCACAGGCATCAATGAGCGTGGGAGCCTGGATGGATTGGAGCAGGTGGCCAAAGAACCGCAACTTCGTTGACTCGAACGCGGAACGAGCGGCGGCCTTTGCGCTGGAGGATTGGGTCTCACCGTCGGGCGTGGTGATACCGCAAGCCTGAAGCGCGCGCTCCAAACCGTTGTGGATGATCGTCCACGCCTCCGACCAGCTGTCCCAAAGGTCAGTGTCTTCTGGCGTAAAGGCGTGCTCGAGCGGTTCGTATTCGACACCCTCATAGCTCAGAGCCCGCGAGACGAAGAGCCCGCGACCCTTGAGCTCGCGAACGAGAAGCTCGAGGGCGGCAGCACCGCCGGCGTCGATCGTGGCCAGGCAGGACTGGCGCGTGTCAAACGGTGTTTGAGCGCAGCCCCACAGTCCAAGCCGCGTGGCATAAGCGATGTTATGGACGTGGCTGGCGCCGGTCGCAGACGCATAGACAACGCGCGCATCGGGAAGCGCGTTCTGCAGCCGCAGACCCGTCAGGCCAGTGAGTGAAGCCTGCCCTTTGCCGATAAAGCCCTCAATCTCCGTGGCCGATCCCATCGCATGGGACTCGTCGAAAACGATCACTCCGTCGAAGGCCTCGCCCAGCGCTTCAAGAACCTGCTCGAGGCGTGACCGGCGGGTCGCTGAACCTTGATTGCGAAGCGTAGCGTAGGTGGCGAAGAAGATGCCCTTGCGATCAGCCAGATTGGCGTCGGCATTGAAGCTGCGAAGGTCGATAATGTCGTGGGGGCGACCACCCAGATCGCACCAGTCACGTCGAGCATCTTCGATCAGTGCGGCGCTCTCAGATATCCAAAGGGCTTTGCGCCGACCCTGACACAGATTGTCCATGATGATGCCGGCAACGGTGCGGCCTTTGCCGACGCCGGTGCCGTCAGCCAGGAAGAACCCGTAGCGATAGGCCTCGCCCTCTTCTCGAGGCATAAGATCGCAACCATCTTCGGACAGCTCATAGAAGCCGGGGATATGCCGAGAGTGCGCCTGGCCAGCGTACACGATGGCCTCAAGCTGCGCGGCCGACAGGATCCCGCGAGAGACGATCCGCTTGGGCAAGCACGGAGCATATTGCGGCTCAGGCATCGCGACCGAAGCCATCGACATGGTTTCCACGAGGTCGCAGGAGTGTGGGCTGGCAGCCTCGATCGCAATGCGGGAAGCCTGGTAGCGGGCATAGATCGTGGACTGTCCGCACGCTTCGTTCGGGGCCGGCTCAATGATCGAGAAATCCAATGCACTGCCCGGAAGCGGGGGCTTGAAAGAAGACGGGGCCGGAGCAGCAGGCGCCGCACGCTTCACACAGCGCGCCGCGGTGGAAAAGGCGCTCGGGGCCGGCGCAGCTTCACAAGGCTCGCTCGACGCCGGACGATCGTCCGCAAGGCCCTGCGCGCATGCGCGCAGGTCAGTCAGGCTGCTCATCAGGCCGGCGGACAGAGGCGAGCGCACTAGGGGCCGCTTCTCGATCTGCACAAGCACCGTTTGGGTCGATACACCCGCGAGGGCAATTATCGCGGGCGCTAGCACGAGGTGGCGGGCGACGTGCGCTCCATCACCCAGCAAGCGAGGAAACAACAGGACATCGCGAAAGCGAGCCGGAAGAATGGCGACCAGGCGGCCACCCGCTGCCAATGCGCCAAAAGCGGCGGCCAAGTGGGCCTCGGCGTGCTGGAACGGAGGGTTCATGACGCTGGTCTGCCCCACCGGAGTGGTCCACCAGATTTATTAGCCCGGCGGTTTCCACGTAGCGGCGTTCATGCCGCTACCTCCCCACAGTAAGGCGGTATGAACGCCGCGGGCAAGATGGCTTGTGGCGCGGGCGGTCGGTAGCCCAGAGAAGAGTGCGGACGCGCGGTGTTGTAATGCCACCGCCAGGTCTCGATCAGGACTTTCGCCTCCCTGAGATCATAGAAGATTTCCCTCGCCAACAACTCGTCTCTGAGCTTGGAGTTGAAGCTCTCGCAGTAGCCGTTCTCCCAAGGCGAACCGGGTTCGATATAGAGCGTCTTCACGCCGATCCGGCCAAGCCACTCGCGCAGGGCCGTGGCGATGAACTCGGGGCCATTGTCGGAACGGATATGCTCCGGCGGGCCATGATGCACGAACAGTTCGCCCAGCGTGTCTAGGACATCGCGGGAGTTGAGCTTGCGTTCGACACGAATGGCGAGGCATTCGCGAGTGAACTCATCAATCACACACAGCATGCGGAACACCTTGCCGTCATGCGTGCGGTCCTGAACGAAGTCATAGGACCAGACATGGCCCTTGTGCATCGGCCTCAGCCGGATGCAGGAGCCGTCATTCAGCCAGAGACGGCCTCTCTTTGGTTGTTTCATTGGCACTTTCAGCCCTTCACGCCGCCAGATGCGATACACCCGCTTCTCGTTCACATGCCAGCCATCCCGTCTCAGCAGGGCCGTGATCCGGCGGTAGCCATACCGGCCGAACCGTTCAGCCAGGGCGATGATGGCCGCTGTCAGCACATCCTCGTCCTGGCGTGGCACACGCGGCTTGCGCTGGGTGGAACGGTGCTGGCCGATCACGCGGCAGGCCCGGCGCTCGGTTGCGCCGAGTGTCTCCACCACATGATCGACCGCCTCGCGCTTGCGTGAAGGGCTCAGAACTTTCCCTTGATGACTTCCTGCAGGATCTGGTTGTCGAGGGTCAGATCAGAAATGGCGCGACGCAGCCGCGCATTCTCCTTCTCGATCTCCTTCAGCCGTTTGGCCTGGCCAACCTGCAGCCCGCCATACTCCTTGCGCCACCGATAGTATGTCTGTTCCGTCACCCCGATCGAACGCACGGCCTGACCCGTCGTCTCACCCCGCGCGAGGCGGACCTCCACCTCCCGCAGCTTCGCTATGATCTCTTCAGGCGTTGATCTCTTGCCCATGTCTCAGCTCCATATCTGAAGCCGGAACTAACTCAAATAATGGACCACTTTCGTGGGGGCAGACCACATTGGCTATGACGGGCTCGCTTTTTTATGCCGCCTTGATTGCTCCGTCACTGGCCAACGCGTTCATGCGCAAAGGCAAGGTGAAATCGAAAAATGAAATGGGACGAATAGCGCGTTTCGTCACTCAAGCGGCCTCGTTTTTTGTGCGCCGCAGACTAGCGGCCATCGGCCTTGCCGCCATCCTACTCATAATCGGCGGAATGGCTGGTTCACGCCTGGGATCAGAATTTACGCCCGCTCTTGAAGAGGGTGACATTTTGCTACGCGTGACCATGGCCCCGTCCATCTCCTTAACGGAGGCTTCTCAAACGACGACACGTATTGAAAAGAGACTTCTGGAAGCTTTTCCAGAGGTTAAATCTATCGTGACTCGGGTTGGCCGAGGTGAAGTCGGTGCCCATGCCGACCCGACCAATAGCGCAGAAGCCTTTGTCGAACTTAACCCGCAATCTGAATGGCGGGACGGTATGTCGGCGGAAGATTTGCGAACAGCTATCTCGGAAAACCTTGAATCTTTTCCGGGGATTGTTGTCAATATTGGTCAGCCAATCGCGATGTCGGTCGACGAGCTTCTGACAGGAACACGGGCTGAGCTTGCCGTTAAAATTTTCGGCCCGGACTCCGACGTGCTTCTTGCAAAATCACAAGAACTTCAAACCTTGCTGCAACAGGTCGAAGGCGCTGCGGAAGTGCAAGCCGATCAAATCACAGGCGCTCCCCAACTCGTTGTGACAATGGACCGGGCGGCCTTGGGCCGATACGGTCTGGATGTTGAAGATGCCTTGGATGCACTCAGGGCCTCGGTTGGCGGTGCGGAAGCGGGCTCATTGTTTGAGGGTGTGCGTCAGTTTCCAATCGTTGTGCGATTTCATGCCGAAAACCGCGATACGCCAGAAGCGATTAGTCGGGTTGTGCTGGAATCGCCTTCAGGAGCACGCGTTCCGCTGGAAACAGTGGCCAATATCGAAACTGTTATCGGGCCGCGCCAGATTACGCGCGAGGATGGTGAGCGCTTTATCACCGTGCAGTCAAATGTGCGGGGCCGCGACATCGGCTCATTCGTGATCGAGGCACAGGGCCTAACCGATGCCAATCTGGACTTACCGCCAGGTTATCGTGTGGTTTGGGGTGGGCAATTTGAACTGCAACAGCAGGCCAATGCGCGTTTCAAAGTGGTCATTCCGATTACACTTGGGATCGTATTCCTGATTCTATTGATGACGTTTGGCCGGGTAAAATCAGCCGTTCTGATTCTGCTCAATATTCCTTTGGCGCTGACTGGCGGAGCCATGGCGCTTTGGATTACGGGATTACCTGTCTCTGTTCCAGCCACGGTCGGGTTTATTGCTTTGTTTGGCATAGCTTTAGGTAACGGCATGGTGCTGGTCAGCTTTATGGATGATTTTGCGCGTGCAGGCCGCGATAAAGATCAACTGGCGATTGACGCAGCGGGTCTGCGCGCGCGTCCTGTTTTAATGACCGCCATGACAACCGCATTAGGTCTTGCTCCCTTGCTCTTTGCAACGGGTGTGGGCGCAGAGGTCCAACGACCTTTGGCAACGGTTGTGACAGGCGGACTTATTTCATCAACTTTGCTGACACTCTTGGTGATGCCTGCTTTGCATCGTTGGTTTGCGCCAAAGCCGGGAGGTCATCATTCTCTCGTTGAAACGTCGCACAACCCCGAAGCAATTCCGGCAGAATAACTTAAACAGCCTTGGCAGCCTCGGCTGCCAAGGCTCATGCAAAACGGAGACAATTATGGAAAACACTGACCACACAGATCATGATCACGATAGCAATGGGCATGGTCATGAACATGGCGATTTTTTTAGCAGATTGCTGGGCCCGCGCGCGGAAATAATCTTTGCTGGATTGGCGGGAATTTGTCTGTTGATTGGCTGGCTCGGACCCAAGCTTGATGTTTTACCGGAGCCCATCAGTTTTGGATTCTTACTCGCAGCCTACTTTTTCGGCGGATATTACGCGCTGCGTGAAGCGCTTGGTAAGATACTTATAGGGCAGTTTCAGATTGATTTTCTGATGCTGGTTGCCGCGACGGGGGCCGCTATTCTTGGAGAATGGAAGGAAGGCGCCTTTCTCTTATTCCTGTTTGCCATTGGTCATGCGCTCGAAAACTTCGCGATGACTAGGGCGCGTAATGCCATTTCGGCACTGGCTGACCTCGCCCCGGATGAAGCGCTTGTGCGGCGCGGTGATACCACAGAAACGGTTGCGATTGATGCATTAGTGATTGGCGATGTTGTCATCGTTCGTTCCAATGAGCGCTTACCGGCTGATGGGTTTGTGGTGAGTGGACAGAGCGCGGTCAACCAAGCTCCAATTACAGGCGAAAGCGCTCCCGTGGATAAGCGCCCCGTTGCTGACCGCGTAAAGGCGGCGGAAAATCCCGACACGCTCAAATCCGAGTCCCGCGTTTTTGCGGGGTCAATCAATGGCTCAGGTAGTCTTGATGTTGAAGTGACAAAACTGTCCGGTGAAACCACGCTGGCCCGTGTCGTCACCATGGTCAGTGAAGCCGAGACGCGGCAATCACCAACCCAGAGTTTTACGAAAAAGTTTGAGCGTATATTTGTGCCTTGCGTTATTCTTTTGGCTATCGTGACCTCGCTGGCCTTTCTCGTTCTTGATGAAACCGCCTCGCAGAGTTTCTATCGCGCTATGGCCGTGCTTGTAGCCGCTAGCCCGTGTGCGCTTGCCATTGCCACGCCGAGTGCAATTCTCTCCGGCGTCGCCCGCGCGGCGCGCGGCGGCGTGTTGATCAAAGGCGGCGCGCCGTTGGAGTCGCTTGGCCGATTAGATTCAATTGCTTTTGATAAGACCGGCACGTTGACTGAAGGTGAACCGCGTCTTGTAGACATAGTGCCTTATGGTGATGTTGAAGAAGACACATTGCTAAAAGTTAGTGCGGCGGTTGAAACGCTCAGTGATCATCCCTTGGCCGAAGCGGTCGTGCGGGATGCAAAATCACGTCTGGGATCTGTCCCGGAAAGCGCCACAAATTTTGCGAGCATTACAGGTCGCGGGGTTTCTGCGCGCTATGATGGAGCGCTTGTTCATATCGGTAAATTGGCTTTATTTGACGAAGTGGACGGCGCGCCTGTGCCTGATGATTTGGTCGAAACCGTAAATGCGCTGTCCGCCAATGGCCGCACAACGATGATTGTGCGCCAAGGCGAGCGGTATTTGGGCGTCATCGGCTTGATGGACACCCCGCGCGAGGCGGCCAAGGCCGTGATTGCCCGCCTTCATGAAATTGGTGTTAGCCGTATGATGATGATTTCAGGCGATAACCAAAACGTCGCAGATGCCGTGGCGCGTGAGGTTGGTCTGGACGAAGCCTTTGGGGATCTGATGCCGGATGAAAAAGTCATCAAGATCAAATCACTCAGTGAAGGGCAAGGTGTCGCCATGGTTGGGGACGGCGTGAATGACGCACCAGCCATGGCCAATGCCACGGTTGGGATCGCCATGGGTGCTGCGGGGTCTGATGTCGCGCTTGAAACGGCTGACATCGCCCTCATGGCCGATGACCTTGAAACGCTGCCCTTTGCCGTCGGATTGAGCCGCGCGACCAGCCGAATAATTCGGCAAAATCTCTGGGTCAGCCTCGGTATTGTCGCGTTTTTGATTCCAGCCACATTGTTCGGTCTTGGAATTGGTCCGGCTGTGCTCATCCATGAGGGGTCAACGCTGCTGGTTGTCTCAAATGCCTTGCGCCTGCTTGGATATAACGAAAAGTAAAAGCGTTCGATGGTCTGCCCCACTCACGAGACAATCGCTCTAGCTTTCGCTATCACAGAGGAAGCTATTGAAGATAATCTTTATGATAGATTAGCATCCCGATACACAAAAGCTTTGGCTAGATCCATGGCTCAGACAAAGCAGATTAAAGCTGCTGCGATTCTGAACAATGCGTTTAGCTCAAGTAGTGCG
>NZLU01000019.1 GCA_002692725.1 Ponticaulis sp.
AGCCCACTCCGCAAATCGCTTGTCATGCGCTCGGTATTCGCCGGCCTTGGCGCGAACGAGACTTTGCTCATGGCCCAACAATTCTGTGCTCATCGTCTGCACGTCCTTTTTGCCGACTCACGCGTGCAAGTCGGAATTGCTGAAAATTTCGCCATCAAACTTCAACGTCCGGGACGGGTCGCGCGGATATTGATGCTGATCGACAAGCGGGCACGGGATTTCGGAAAGAATCAGCCTGATTGCCTCAAGTCTGGCAAAGCGCTTGTCATCGGCGTTGATGACAAGCCAGGGCGAGGCAATACTCGATGTGCGTTCGAGCATATCGTTTCGCGCCTCCGTATAGTCCTGCCATTTTTCCAATGCGACCGCGTCAATCGGACTCGATTTCCAGGCTTTCAAGGGATCGGATTCACGGCGAGCAAGCCGCTTGGCCTGCTCTTCCCGGGAGATATCGAGATAGATCTTGAGGATCGCGAATCCCGCATCAATCAGCAGATTCTCGAAGGTCATCACATCTCGAAAGAAGCTTTCCACGTCTTCGGCCGACGCGAATCCCATGACGCGCTCCACACCCGCCCGATTGTACCAGGAGCGGTTGAAGAGAACGATCTGGCCGTCTTGCGGCAAGTGCGCGACATAGCGCTGGAAATACCAGCTCGCTTGGTCAGCATCGCCCGGCTTTCCCAGCGCGACGACCCGGAGATCGCGCGGGCTGAGATGCTCGCTTACACGCTTGATCGTACCATCCTTCCCCGAGGCATCCCGGCCTTCGAATAGCACAAGCACTTTGTGCCCGTGAGCGATTACGTGGCGCTGGACCTTCACGAGCTCGATCTGAAGGTCATTCAGTGCCTTGCGATACGCCTTGCGCGCGAGCGTAGCCTCCACGGGTTAATCTCCGATCCGAATCCGAGCGTCCGAGAGAAAGCGGTACGGCGGTATCTCCAGGTTCTTGGGCGCCGGTCCTCGCCGAACACGTCCGGAAACGTCGTATACCGAGCCATGGCACGGACAATACCATCCGCCGAACCGCCCTCTGTTGTCATTGCTGGATTGCCCGAGGGGTACGCATCCCAGATGCGTACACACGCCGATAACCACCAGCCATTCCGGATCAAGCACGCGATCCGCGTCGATTTGCGGGTCAATCAGATCCGGATTGTCGTCGTCGGCCCGTGCGAGCTCCAGCGATTCGGACGTTCGCCTCTCGATAAAAACGGGCCGCTCTCGCCACGCAACAGTCAGCCTCTGGCCGGGTTCAAGCGCTGACACGTCAACTTCAGTCGTGCCCGCCGCAAGCGTGTCCGCCGCAGGATTGAAACTGTCGATAAACGGCCAGGCAACCGCGCCCAGACCTATGACCCCCGCTCCGGAAGCAGCGACATAAATGAAATCACGACGAGATACCTTCTCTGACATCGCTGCCTCCAGGCCGGGGTTCACGCGAAAAGCTCCCAATGATCGGGCTCGCGCCACAAAGGCTGTCAGCCCTTCGGTTGCCCGGCAACCACGTTAATCGCCTCCATCGGGCTCCGGGACCGCCAACAGGGTCCGGAGGTATGCCAGGGTATCCGCCATATCCTGTGCCTCCAGGTCAGGATTCCCTCCGAGCGCTGGCATCGCCATGATTGATCCCTCGCCTTGGAACCCGTTGACCATGTGGTCAAGCAACAGGGAGTCAGATTGCATCAAACGCCCCTGGGGCCCGCCGAGCACCGGCATGCCCTCGAAGGCGCCCTGACCGCTATCGCCGTGGCAGGCGATGCAGGTTTGCTCGTAGATCGACCGACCATTGTCCAGGTTGGCCGATGTCAAATCGAAACGTGGCCGCTCCTCGACTTCGGGCCTGGGCGATGACTCGCCACGACTGGCGGAGCTCGACATCAGGAAAGCTCGAATATCCTCCGCGACATCTCCAGGGATATTGGCCCGGACACGCATGTGCGTGACCGATACATCCCAGAGTTCCGGGGTGAGTTCACCCGGCGAACGGATATTGTGGCACCGGCCACAATTGTCGGCCCACGCTTGCGCGCCGCGACCAACCTGATCAGCGGAAAAGTCGTAACGACCATCCGCTTGAGGCGGCGGCGCTTGCGCCGTGTCCTCCTGAGCGACGACAGCAGCGGTCACTAAGACCGCTGCGACGCCGAGCAAAAATCCCGCTCGTACCATTTAAAAATCCCTCCTTGATTAGAAGCCATACGAGAATTGAAGCAGTACGCGTGTCTCCTCCTGTACGTCGTCATCGTGTCTGGCAGTGAATTCGCGCTGTTGGAGAACGCCGCGCGTGACGATGGATGGCGCCAGCCAGAAATTCACTCCAACGTCCCAGCGTTGTTCCGCAGCTTCTTCGGCCAGTCCGTCCAGACCGCTAACTTCATACTCGCCGTAGCGCATGGTCGGTTCGACGCGTCCCAGCCAGGGGCGTTCGGCGGTACCGGACAGCCGGTAGGCCGCCTGGACATACCAAGCTGTGCTCTCAAGCTTCGGCAACGCCACGATACCTGCCGCGCCTTGGTATCCGGAATTGATGGGATCCCGAGTCGAATTCAGATATTCAGCCCGAACATCCCACGGCCCGCCGGTATAGGCGGCGTCAATTCCCCACAAAAAAACGTCCGCATCAGACAGTTCGGGGCCGTGTGCATCGTCACCTGTCTCGCTGCCCGACCCGACCAAAGGCCGGGCTTCGGCATGCCCCCGGCGTCCACTTCGGCAGGCGCACCCGATACCGAAGCCCTCAGGAAAGATGCTCCGATTTCGAGATCGGGGACCGGCAGAAAACCAAAGCGGCCGGAAAGCGCCTTGTCGCTATTGTCATCGCCGTTGAATGCCTCCAGCGCGAGCCCGCCTTCATGGCTGACTCGCGGCCCGTTGCCGAGTGCGATTGCATAGGTGAGCAGACCAGGTTCAAGATTGAATCCGCCACGCACCATGACACCCATGTCGGATCCCGGCTGTACGCCGTCATGCCCAAAACCGGCTGGCGCATCCGCCATTCGATTGATCCATGACGGGTGAAGTCGTTCCTTGAACTGACCGACCGGGCTTAGAAACTGCCCGATGACCACAACCGCGTTCGGGTGGGCAAGGATATTTGCCTGCGCATATTCCAGCGTAACTTCCGTGCCCGCATCTGTATTCTCGATTTCTGCTTCCGCTTCCAGAAGCACCAGGTCCTGATACTGAAAATGGAAGGCCGGGTTGAATCGAACCCGCGTGAACTGCGAAGAGGTATTTCCGACATCGGGGTCCGAAAACACCAACGATGCGTCCGCATAGCCAGCAAGGTGCCAGGAAGTTTGCGCTGAACGATCCACACCGGACAGACCGGGAAGATAGCCTCGGCCACTCGATGTGCGTTCCGCGGCAGACGCGTCCTGCGCCGAGGCCATGCCAACAGCACTGACGAGGAGAAAGCTCGCGACGCCGAGTTTCAACACCCGGCGTACGAATTGATGCTTGGGTGTATGATTGTATGTCATTTGTCCCTCATTCGTCGCCGAAGGGGCCAAAGCCGTTTCCGGCGACCTTTTCTGGTGGCCGTCATTCAGCGTCGAGCTGGTCGAAGAGCGCGCCCATGCGGCGCCGGGCAAGCCCTGGATGCCTTGCGGACCGAGCCTCTTCGCCATTGACCGCGTCGCCGTCGCCCACATTGATCAGGACAACCATTCCGGCTGCATAGTGGGGAGCGCACTTGATGCCGTAGAGGCCTTCCTCGCTGAACGTCACTGTCACGGAATCATTCAATTCACCTCGAAACGGCTCCGCCCCTTCAGGCATCATACTGGCGATGAATTCTGCGTTGTGGCTCGGATTAGTTGGCAGAAAAGTCACCGTGTCGCCGGGCTGGAGCTCGAGCAGAGCGGGCTCGAATACCATGGCACCTTCGGTGCCACGATTGAGCATGTGGACCTCATAGTCCTCGGCCAAAGCTGAAGCGGGCGTCGTCAATCCGATCAGACTTGCCACAGCTGCAGCATAAGCAATTTGTCTCATATCTAACTCCTGTATTAACCACAAACTAATTGCGGCCTATACTGGAATTACGAGCGAAGCCGCCTTACCCCTCAGTCCCGTGGCGCGGCAGGTTGACGCATCGGGCGGACAACTGTGAGGTCATTCCGACCCCGCGAATTCAACCAATTAGTGACTGTGCTGAGCATGATCGTCTGGATCGTCAAAATCGCGGCGACGAAGGAAAACTCTTTCAAGGACAAACACGCCGACCATGATCGCCACGGCAACCATCACGATGATGGGGTCGTGCTGGAGCTTGGTGGCGACCAGCCCCGCTAGGACCGCTAAATCGATGACTAGAGCAGTGAGAACAACCGGCAAGCTGGCCTGAACACTCGTTCGCAGATGTCTCAGCACCCCCCAGTGAACGGCCAGGTCCATCACGAGGTACAACATGGCACCCAACGCGGCGATCCGCGACAGATCGAAGAGGATAGTCATGACCGCCGCCAGGGTAATCGTGTAGACCAGCATGTGGGTTTGAATCCGCCCCGGCATGCCAAAATGCCGATGCGGTATTAGTTGCATGTCAGTCAACATGCCCAGCATGCGGGAGACAGCAAAAACGCTTGCAACCAGACCCGAGGCCGTCGCCAGCATGGCCAGAAGGATCGTGACCAGGCGTCCTGTATCGCCAAAGGTTGGCCGCGCGGCCTCGGCGAGAGCAAAGTCCTTGGCGTCCACGATGGCATCGATCGGCAAACTTGCGCCGACAGCCAAGGCCACGAAGATATAGACGACGACGCAAGCCAAAATCGCGAGAATGATCGCCCGACCGACATTGCGATGCGGGTCCTTGATCTCGCCGCCACTATTGGTGATGGTCGTAAAACCCTTGAAGGCCAGAACACCGAGCGCGAGCGCGGCCAGAAAGCCTAGAACGCTTGGCTCGTACGGGGTTCTGCTCGGCTCGACCGTCAAGCCCTGAGCCGCCCAGAACCCCGCAAAGGCAAGCGCTGCGATTCCGAT
>NZLU01000008.1 GCA_002692725.1 Ponticaulis sp.
AGATGCTGTCCTCAACGCCAACTACATTCAGGCGAAGCTCAAGCACATCATGACGCCAGCCTTTGACGGTTATTGCATGCATGAGGCGCTTTTCTCGGACAAGTTCACCGCTGAAGGCATTGAGACGATCGATATTGCGAAGTCGCTCATCGATGAGGGCTATCATCCGATGACCATGTATTTCCCGCTGGTCGTCCATGGGGCCATGCTGATCGAGCCAACCGAGACGGAGAGCAAGGCAGAGCTCGATCGCTTCTGTGCGTCACTGGAGAGCATTGCGCAGCGGGCAGCACAGGGTGATGAGTCCATGAAGGGTGCGCCTTATCTCGCGCCGATGCGTCGACTGGATGAGACGCAGGCTGCGCGCAAACCAGTTCTCAAATGGGCGCCACCTGCACCGGAGCAGATCGCGGCTGAATAGGCCGCGCCCGGCTTCAGGGCGAACCGGTCTCGATCAGTCCGACATTGTCGGGCTTCGGCGGTCGCGGTTTGAACTTCCGGTTCAGAAATCCTGTGACCGGTCGTTCGAACAGATAAAACGCGATGGCAGACACCAGGGTCGCCGCAACCACGCTGACTGATACATAGACGATGTTGTCGAGAATGCCCGGCGTTCCCAGTCTCAGGAAGTTGAGTGTTCCGGCGGGTAGGCCCAGCAATGGTTCTGCATGGTTTGCGATGACAGGATTTATGACCTTCACACCGCCAATGACGAGAATATGGCTGAGATAGAGCGAGAACGACCAATCGCCCAATCGTCCCATCCATGTCAGGGCGGGGCCTTGTACGCGGCCTTCCATACATGCCGCACCATAGACGAGTATGGCGCATGGCAGCGTGCAATAGAGCACGCGTCCCCATTCAAGGGTGAACATGGTCGCATTCCCGTGCAGCCAACCGACCGCCAGATAGCTGATCACACCCACGAGCAGCATGATCAGTGGGAAGATTCTGACGCCTTTCAGATAAAGCATCGCGACGAAACCACCTGCAATAAACTCCAGCGTTACCGGGGCGAATGCGAGATGAGTGAAGTTGAATACGTATGGCGCAGAGAGGCCTGCAAGGGCTCCGAAGAACACGCCAAGCGCCCAGACGAATAGCAAGATGGGAAGCGTCTGACGCGGCGCGAGCAGCAGGATGGCAAAGACGACGTAAAACCAGACCTCGTGAACAAGCGTCCAGCCAACCGCAAGGATGGGGAAACTGTTCTGAGGCAGCAGAAAGATCGAGTTGATGACGTGAACGAACGGCGTGTTTTCCTGTCGCGTGACCGCTTCTGCATCCCAGGGGACCCCATGCGCAAGAAAGAGATAGAGCCCCATGAGCCCCATAAACAACCACCAGGGCGGATAGATACGGACCGCGCGTGAGACGAGGAAGTCACGGGCTGTCGATATCCCCCAAGGCTTGGAAGCGGTCACATACACCATGATGAAACCGGAAATGACAAAGAACAGATCCACACCGATCCAACCGTTCACAAACGGGCCGCCGACGAGCGGTGACTCTGAGGTGCCTGCTTTTGTGATCTCTCCGAGCTCGATAGCGCGAATGTGATAAATCAGAACGAGATAAGCAGCTAAAGCCCGCAGGGCCTGGATCAGGTTGAGTTTCATTACTGGCTACGATTTCCTGCGTTTTTCCGGCAATTAATGATTGGGTGCTATGATCAGAGAATTGTCAGACGAACACTTCATTTATCAATTGTTTTAACAGACGTAAAAGCCCATATCACCTGTCATGCTTCAAGAGGATCCTCCACCAGAAAACACTGATTCCGGGCCGGCGACCTCTGCCAGTGCGCCCGCATCTCTGGTGCAGCAAAGCATTGCCGCTCTCGTCCGGACTATTCTGGCTGTTATCGGAGCGATTCTGATCCCACTCGGAATCATCATCGCCTTTCTGACACCGATTGTTCCGATCGGTCTGCCAATTGTTATTCTTGGCGTGGTGCTCCTGGCTCGCAACGCAGTCTGGGGCCGCCGCTTTGTTCAGGGAACGCTGGCGCGTCATCCAAGCCTTGAACGATTTGCGCCAGACTGGCTGATGCGGCTCATTTTTGGCGATCACTACGAAGGCTGAGAGTTTATCGCTCGAGCCCGAGTATCGCTTCCGATATTTCCTCCGACTTCCGGGACACAATAGCGCCTGCATCGTACAGGGCGCGATTATAGATGGCTGAGCCGAAGGCTTTCAGCAAAAAGTCGAACAGCTCTTCGGCTTCGAAACTTCCAAGCTCCAGACCGAACTCAGCATCCAGATGGTCTTTGATGGTTTCAGCGAAACCGGTTCGTTCCTCATGTGAGAACTCAATTTGTGCCATTGGTTTGCCGTCCTTCGATCCATGAATGAAGACACGGTTCCAGACAATGGAAGAGGGGGCAAACAAAAACGCCGTCCCCGGAGGAACGGCGTTCTGAAAATTTTCTGATGTCAGATGATCAGAGTGCAGTCTTGATCTGGCCGAGCGCAGTCTTGAAGGTTTCGCTTCCGCCGGACTTGTCTGCTGAGGCGCGGACAATGTCAGCTGCGGCACGGGTCGCGGCATCAGCAGCGATCTGTTTCACAGCACGTGTAGCTTCTTCTTCAGCGCGTGCGATGCGGGCTTCAACCTGAGCTTCACGGCGTGCAACCATGTCGGTCAGATCTTTTTCTGCCTGAGCCATGAGGGCTTTGGCATCGGCTTCAGCCTGACGCACAATGGCGTCCGCCTGATCTGCCGCATCCTGTTGGCGTTTCTCTGCTTCTTTGAGCATAGCAGAGGCTTCTTCACGAAGCTTCTGAGCCTGATCCAGTTCGCGTTGGATTTCATTGGCCCGGGAGTCCAGCATCTTGCCAACTGCGCCGAACGCGCCGAGGCGGCCGACAAACAGAAGGAAAATGATCAGAACACCGGTCGCCCAGTAAGTCGTGTTGAGATACCAGGGCTCGCCTGCTGCTGCGAAGGCCGCAGGAGTTGTCAGTACGGCAACAGCACCAAGCGCGAAGACATTTGTCATCGTTTTCATGCTGACACCTCACCAACCGCTTTCGTAACGGACTTTTTGATTTCAGCAGCGGTTGCTTTCGCGCCCAGCTCGCTGAGGATCACTTCCGTCGTGGAACTTGCAATACCCTCTACATTGGACATTGCAGTTGCCTTGAGTTCAGCAATACGCGCTTCAGCTTCGGACAACCGGGCATCCAGTTCTGCGGTTTTCGCAGCGCTGGTCTCAGAGATCTTTGCGTCGATTTCGGCGCGTGTTTTCTCAGCCTGAGCCCGTGCTTCCGCACGTGCAGACGCAAGCTGCTTCTCGGCCTCATCCATTGCATCGTCAGATTCCGATTTCATTCTGGATGCATCATCCAGATCGGAAGCGATTTTGCCTTTACGCTGTTCGATCACGCCACCGAGTTTCGGCAGGATGAAACGAGACAGGCACAGGTAAAGGATCGCGAAAGCTATCGCGAGCCAGAAAATCTGCGAAGAGAAAGTGCTGGCATCAAATGCGGGAAATGCAGATCCAGCATGTTCGGCGCCATGCGCTGCTGCATCTACCGCGTGATCAGCACCGTGGGTTTCTTCTGCCATGGGTGATGACCTTGTTCTTGTGGCTACGGGCCCCTGACTGTAGAGAGGCCCGTTTTAGAATTGATTTGGTACGAAGACCAGATCAGACCACGAAGAGCAGGATCAGGGCAATCAGGAACCCGAAGATGCCCAGTGCCTCGACGAGCGCGAAGCCCAGGAACAGGTTACCCTGTTGTTGTGGCGCAGCAGATGGGTTGCGCATAGCGGCGTCCAGATAGCTGGAGAAGATGTTGCCAACGCCGAGAGCGGCACCAAACATAGCCAGGGTCGCCAGACCCGCGCCAACATACTTCAGACCTTCTTCCATTTTAGTAACTCCCTCAGATGGAAAACTGTGTTCGTGAAACTTACTCGGTCCGTCTGGTCAAGTCTTTTCAACCAGCCGGGTGTTCTTTCGGAACCTTGTTAGTGTGCCGGATGGAATGCATCGTTCAGATAGATGCATGTCAGAATTGCGAAAATATAGGCTTGAAGGAACGCGACCAGGAACTCGAGAGCGGTCAGCGCGATTGCCATAACGATTGGCATCCAGAAGCCTACAACACCGACAACTTCCAGCGTGCTGAGTGCCTCGCCTGCAAAGACGACGCTGAGCATGGACACGCCAAAGCCAACAAAGAGCTTCAGAACGATGTGTCCGGCCAGAATGTTACCGAAGAGACGAAGTGAAAGTGTGACCGGGCGCACGAAGAAAGAAATGATCTCGAGCGGCACAAGCAGAAGCAACAGCGGCCATGGAACGCCTGAAGGCGCAAAAAGTTTGAAGAATTTCAGGCCGTTCTTCATGATGCCATAAATGATCACCGTGAAGAAGACGAGAAGGGCCAGAGAGGCCGTAACGATGACCTGCGAGGTCGTCGTGTAGAAGAGTGGGATCATGCCGAGCATGTTCGCGGTGAAAACGAACATGAAGAGCGAGAAGACGAGTGGGAAGAATTTGAAGCCTTCTTCGCCGATCGTATCGCGGATCATATTGGCGATGAATTCGTAGCCGAGCTCACCAACGGACTGAACCTTGTTCGGAACAATGCTCGCTTTGGAAAGGGCAATCAGGAAAAAGCCGACGACCAGCACAACAGCCAGAAGCATATAGAAGCTGGCATTTGTGAAAGAGATGTCAAAACCTGCGAACTCGAGCGGAATCCAGTCGCTGATTACAAACTGGTGCATCGGGTCGAGTTCCATACGATACATCATATTCTGTCCTGCCTACCCCTTTTGCGACGGATCATCCGCCGCGTCTGCGCTTTCTGCGTTGCGCTTAGCCTGCTGTTCGGCTGTGCGCAACATCAATCTGAACCCGGCAGCCATTCCGAGACATAACAGGATAATAAGCCCCCAAGGCTCTGTCCCTGCCACCCGGTCGAGCGCCAGCCCGAATATCAGCCCGACCAGCGCGCCCCCGACAAGATCAAGGACGATTTTCATCCCCAGTCCGTAACCGGATGCTGCAGATGAACGCGGCTTTGGTTCCGTTTTCGCCCTGTGCTGATCCTGTGCCGCTTTGATGCGTGCGCCGAGATCATCGTTTTCTGGCGAAGAAGGAGCCATCAGGCCACCGTGAGTAAATGCTGCTCTGACCGAAGTCGCGCGGAAGCTATCCATGTGCACTTGCGAAGTCAAGCAAAGGTGAAAACTGAAGTGCCTTGTTTTTATTAGAGTCAGGTCGAAAACCTGACTATTCTGCCGCGACCAATCGCTCCGCAGTGCCCAAATCCACAGAAACGATGCGTGAAACGCCCTGTTCCTGCATCGTGACGCCGAAC
>NZLU01000020.1 GCA_002692725.1 Ponticaulis sp.
CCATGAGCACACGGCGGACTATGACCGCGTGATCGCCGTGATGACGCGGGAGCGACGCTGGCGAAGCCGTATGCTGGAGGTGCTGGCGCCATCGCCGAACCAGACAATTGTCGATCTCGGGTCAGGAACGGGAAGTTTCGCAATCCTGGTAAAAGACACCGAGCCCTCCGTTCGGATGATCGCGGTTGATCCCGACCCTGCAGTCCGCGCCATCGCTGAAGACAAGGCAGGCGACCGACAGATCGAGTTCATAACCGCGATGGGCGACAAGCCTATTGCGTCTGTGCCGGAAGGGACGGTCGAGGCGGTCACCTGTTCCTTGGTGCTGCATCAGTGTCCGATCGAGGCGAAGATGGGAATCTTGAAGAATGCCTATCGTTTGCTCAAAACCGGCGGGCGGCTCCTGATTTCAGACTATGGCGAACAGCGTACGCTGCTAATGCATTTACTCTTTAAACAAGTGCGCGAAGTCGACGGATATGAGAACACAAAGCCAAATAAGGACGGTATGATTCCGAGTTTCATGACCGATGCCGGGCTTGAACGCGTTGAGGAACTCAAGCTCACACAAACACCAACAGGGTCGATATCGCTATATTCCGGTTGGAAGGCTGCGTAATGGCATGGGGCGGACAATTCGTCTTTGGCGACGCATTCGCCGCCTATTTCGGGCCTTCTGACGATAATGACCTGCACGAGCACGCAGCCTATCAGATCGTCTTAAGCTCCGAGGCCGAAACGATTGTGATCGATGAGACGGGTGATGAGCATGCGGGCCGAGGGTTTCTCATTCGCCCGATGATTCCGCATGCGGTGCAGTGCGATAGTGACATCGCGCTGATCTACTTAGATCCACAATCCGGAATTGCGCTCGATTTGGCTAACCGACTGGACCCGGACGATATCGCCGCATTGGATCTTGAAGATATGCCTTTTCGGGTGCCTCCGAACTCAGACGACTTGTTTGCACAGCTCAATGATTTATCCGTCTCAACTCCCAGCAATTTGGACGCGAGGCTTGAAGCAGTGCTAGCAGAGCTTCGCGACGAACCAGGACGTTGGTCAATCACTGAAGCTGCAGCGCGGGTCGGCTTGTCTGAATCCCGGCTGCGGGTTCTGGCACGCAAGCAGTTCGGCGTTCCGCTTTCGACTTGGCTCGTTTGGCGAAAACTAGAATGTTCTGCAAAGGCGCTCGCGGCAGGAGCGAGTCTCGCCGAAGCCGCATTCGCCGGCGGCTTTTCCGATCAAGCGCACTTCACCCGGGCAATGAGACGCATGTTTGGCATAACGCCAAGCGTAGCGTCTCGCTCGCTTACAGGACAGTCTTAGGTAGCGCCCAAAACGCTTGCGACGACAAATTGCGGGTTTTCTCGCGCCGAGTTTCGGTTCCAACCGTTTTGTTCAAGATGATCTCTCGGTGTCTCGCTAATTCTCAATGAATTCGAGAGGAGATCTGCTTCATGGGCATATTACGATTTTTGGTGCGTTACGGTTATGCACCCCTTTTCTTTATTGGCTTTATTGGGGCCGCCGTTTGGATGGTTGCAAATGGCGCGAGCAAAATCTGGCTTGCCGGGCTATTGCTGCCCGCCATCGCATTGTCTTTCATCGCCGAACGGATCGCGCCGTTTGAAGAGAATTGGAACCACTCTAAAGGCGACACAACCCGCGACACGCTGCACGCGGTCATCAATGAACTCACGAACGCAGCTTCCGTCGCCGCCATTCCGATCCTAGCGGCGATGACCCATGGCTTCGATGTCTGGCCGGGCGAGTGGCCGCTTTGGGCTCAACTCGTGATGACGATCCTGATCGCGGATTTCGGGATCACTATGGCACACTATGCGAGCCACAAGATTGAAGCCCTTTGGCGGCTGCATGCTGTCCATCACAGCGTCGAACGGATGTATGGGTTTAATGGCCTGATGAAGCATCCGTTGCACCAGGCGATTGAACTCACCGCTGGCACAACACCACTCCTGCTGATGGGCATGCCGCTGGAGATTGGCGCGCTGCTCGGCTTTGCGGCGGCGATCCAGCTTCTGCTTCAGCATTCCAACACGGACATGCGCGTCGGTACACTGATCTACCTCTGGGCCGTCGCGCCGGGGCACCGCCACCATCACCTCGCTCACAAGGTCAAGGGCGATGTCAATTTCGGCCTGTTCACAATGCTATGGGACCATTTGCTCGGCACCTTCGTCAAGGACCGCCCGCAACCGCGAGATGGCGAACTCGGTGTCGCTGGACGCCCCGACTATCCGGTGGGGTATAGCGCACAGCTTGTCGAACCGTTCCGCAGATGGGATCGCAGCAAAAACACTCAGCTGGCTAAATAGTCCAAGGCGGAGTCGGAGGGTATAGTTGTTGGTTTGCACAAGAGGCGCGCTGGTCTTGTCGTCGCCGCTCCTGGGTAGATTATGTCAATCTCACTCCAGGCGTTCGGTCCAACGCGTGCCAATAGCTTAAACTATACGCAAATCGTGGCGGCAAATCCTGGCGTTGCGTCAGAGACTGGCATCACGCCACCACGTGACCCGTACTGTGCCGAGTGAGCTATGAGCCAGCCCATATTCGGCTGCGAAATGAGTTCTATTTCTAGCATCTCAAAGAGGACGGCGAGCCGGTTTAAGTATGCGAACAACAATTTCTTTGGCTCATAGCTGGTTGATGGGAAGTTTCAAATATGTGTGCCCATCTTGTTCTGGCGGCGGGAGCGCGCCGGCGCGAATATTGACTTGCAAGGACGGTAAAATGAGGCGCGGTGCAGCTAAGGTTTCATCCCGGGCTTCGCGCATTGTAACGAATGCGTCCTCATCACTGCCGGATATGTGGACATTCGATGCGGTTTGTTTCGCAACTGTGCTTTCCCAAGCGATCGTGCTTCGGTCCTTAGGCAGGTAGTCGTGCCCAACAAAGATTCGTGTTGCGGGAGGCAAACTCAGAATTTTTTGGATCGATTGGTATAGTGTCCTCGCATCACCGCCCGGAAAATCTGCGCGTGCGGTGCCATAGTCAGGCATGAATAGCGTGTCGCCTACGAAAGCCGCATCTTCAATAACATAAGTGACGCAAGCGGGAGTATGCCCTGGCGTGTGCAGCACTTTGATCGCTGTCGACCCGAAAGGGAGTTCGTCGCCTTCCTCAAGTAGCGCATCGAACACGGTACCGTTTGCGCAGACATCCTTGGCATTGAACACCGGACCGAACAGTTTCTGCACCTGAGTGATCTTTGCTCCGATGCCGATTTTCGCGCCGGTTTCCTTGCGGACATAGTCTGCTGCGGACAAATGATCCGCATGGACATGGGTATCGAGCACCCAGGTGAGGGTCAGTCCCCGAGCGTGTACATCTTTCAGTATTGCGTCAACGGATAGCGTCTGTAGCGCGGCGCGATTTGGCTCGTAGTCCAGCACCGGATCGATCAGGACGGCCTGCTGTGTGGCGGTGTCCTCAACCAGATAGGACACCGTATTGGTGGTGTCATCAAAGTAAGCCTGAACATGGATCATCGTACGTCTCCTTTGATTTTTATATATTAGCACTTGCTAAATAAACAATACCTAATATACTATCGGTCATGAAGAACACTGCTGAACTGCTTGATCCCCGCGTTTTGGAAGCCAAGGCTGAAGCGGCCGCGAGCCTGCTCAAAGCCATGTCCAATCCGCACCGGCTGATGATTCTCTGTCGCCTCGGCGCCTCGGAAGCGTCTGTAGGAGAGTTACAGGTCGATAGTGGGCTGTCGCAGTCGGCCCTGTCCCAGCACCTCGCGTTGCTGCGCGGTCGGGAGCTGGTGGACACCCGGCGCGAAGCCCAGACCATCTATTACCGTTTGTCCGATCCCGCAGTGCGCCAGGTGATCGAAACCTTGATGAAAATCTACTGTCCAGAAATGTTGAAATGACGTCACTAACGAAACCCACCCCGAAAGTAGCGGCGGCACTAAAATTAAGGCTGGGCCAGTCAGATCAGGCGGGTTAACTATTGAGGCTATAGCGGCTGTAGATGTTAAGATCTGAGATTAAGCGTACAAAGTGCGTGAAAG
>NZLU01000021.1 GCA_002692725.1 Ponticaulis sp.
CAACCTGAGTATAGGTAACGCCTTTCATGCCGCCGAGAACCGCATAGACAAAGACGATGGCCATGCCGACGAAAATACCGGTGTTGAAGTCCACGCCGAGGAAACGCGAGAAGGCGATACCGACGCCAGACATCTGACCTGCGATATATGTGAAGGAGACGAATAGCGCGCAGATCACGGCGATGATGCGCGCGGTCTGAGAATAGTATCGGTCGCCTACAAAGTCAGGCACGGTGAACTTGCCGAATTCACGGAGGAACGGGGCCAACAGTAGCGCCAGAAGCACATAACCGCCGGTCCAGCCCATCAGATAGACCGACCCCCCATAACCGAGGGCGGCAATGAGCCCCGCCATGGAAAGAAAGCTTGCAGCTGACATCCAGTCTGCCGCGGTGGCCATGCCATTAATGGTCGGGTGCACATCGTGTCCGGCGACGTAGAAATCATCGGTTGATCCGGCACGTGCCCAGATGGCGATGCCGATATAGGTGCCGAAACTGGCGACTACGAAAAAATATGTCCAGAAGGTCTGATCCATCAGTCTTCCCCTTCCAGGCCATGCTCTTTTTCGAGCTTGTTCATGGCAAAGCAGTAATAGAAAATCAGGCCCACAAAGACGTAGATCGAGCCTTGTTGCGCGAACCAGAACCCAAGTGGCGCACCGCCAATGGAAAACTGATCAAGCACATCGCGGAAAAGAATGCCGGCGCCGTAGGACACCACAAACCAGATTGCCAGAAGGATCAGCATCAGGCGAACAGACGACGCCCAATATTTCTTGTGACCTTCGGCTTTATCATTTTCAGACATTGACTGTCCTCCCTCATATCATCGGTCACGGTTTACACCGTACCAATACCCTGCGCGAGCAGGTCAGGTATTTGTAGATGGACTTTGGTCTAATCTGTTGTGCCGCGCCGTCATCAACTAAGCGCGGTTCTCGCCGGAATGAGTTGGCTACACGCCATCACAATTCCGGAAGTCCACAGGCCTGAAAACTGGGGTTAAGCCCTCTCAGGGCGCTGAGATCGACTTCGGCCATGTGTCCGCCGTCGGTCATTATTCCTGCAAAGCGAGCCATCTCCGAAAGAGAGGAGCAGGCTTTTCCGGTGTCTTCAGCCTGAGTGTAGAGTTCGAACAGCTGGTAATGCTGGACCAGCATGTTTCTCTGGAAACGGGCAATATCCGGATTGGCATTATAGGCCCTCTCCTGCACGGCAAGGCTTTCCAGTCCAACGGCTTCGGCCTCGTCGAACCGTTCCAACCCGATAAGCGGCAGGATGATTTCACCGCGCAGCGTACCCAGAAGAGAAATGGCGTTTTCATTGTCAGGATCTGCCTCCACCATGGCTTCGGTGATCGACATGGATTGCTCATATTCCGAGAGGGATTCTTCATGGCGCCCCAGATTGTAGAGGGTGAAGGCATGGCGCCAGTGCGAAATAGCGAGATTTCGTCGGTGCTGGATGTTCTCGGGATCGGTCGCCAGAAGCGTCTTTGATCTTTCAACGGCTTCCGCAAGCACGCTTTCTGCGCGTTCGAAATCATCCTGACGGGTCAGCAGTTCAGACTGGTTTCGCAGAAACGACCCCAGCATGGTCTGCAGGTCTGCAGAATCGGGCTGATCCTCAGTCATTTCCCTCGCCCGGATGATCAGCTGTTCAAATTCATCCACGGCGGTTTCCATCTCGCCCTGCCACCCGATCACCGTCGCGCGCAGCCCCTGCGAAGACATGGCAGCCATTTCGAGTTCGGGTGCCACAGGCGCGTCGCCGCCGCGCAGTGTGGATATGGACGCGTCCAGCAACTGGCGTGCCTTGTCGAACTGCTGATATGGATTATTGGCGATATGCGCCTGTTCGAAATAGGTCTGTCCCAGCGCCAGGCGTATGTCGTCGTCCGACGGGTGCGCAGCCATCATTCGGGTCAGAATGTCTTCTGCCGCATCCAGGCTGACCAGTGCATCTTCCGATGAGTGGTAAGAGCTCATGCTGGGGCTGCCCTGAATGGCTGCGAGGCGGATATAGCCCCGGGCGGTATCAAGCTGGACGTCCCGCGAGGCGGTTTCATCGTCTGACAGGGAGTCGAGATAGGCCTGCGCTGTTTCTGCAAGTTCGGCCTTTGCGCTCGTCGCACCCGGCAATGTGTCTATGTCATCATAAATGTCGAACATCATCGTGTTCGCGAGCGTGTGCAGTTCATTGAAGCGCATGTTCGCGTTCTGACGTTCGCGTTCTGCTGTCGAATAAAGGGATGACATTGTGATCAGGCCGCCGATCAGGCTCAGTAGTGCCAGGCCTGCAAAGCTGATGCTTATCGGATGACGACGGAAGAAATAGATCGATCTGCCAACCCCGTTTTGCGGATTGGCGCTGACCGGTCGCTCTGACATCAGCGCCTGAATATCTTCTTTGAATGTTTGCGTGGAGGCATAGCGATCTGATGGCGTCGCCTGACAGGCCTTGTCTATGATCGATCGCAGATCACGACCGAGCGTTCGTTTCCCCATCATGGCCTGTAAGAGACGCCCGAGCGAAAAGACGTCGGAAAGAATGTTCGGGGCGGCACCCTGTTCACGTTCGGGCGCCGCAAACCCCGGCGTGAAACTCAGGCTGATCAGAGAGGTGGAACCACCCTCTGATGGCTCAGACATCTCGTCCACCTGCGGTTTGGCGATTCCGAAGTCGATGAGCTTGGGTTGGCCTGCTGATGTCACCAGCACGTTTGAAGGGGTGATGTCCCGGTGCACGATCAGGTTCTGGTGAGCGTGCTCGATCGCGTCCAGCACGGCCAGAAACAGGCTCAGGGTTTCGGCTTCGCTGAGGGTATTCTGTTCAATCCATTTCGTGATGGGAACGCCATCAATGTACTCCATGATGATGAAGGGTGAGCCGTCCTCCAGCTCTCCGCCATCGAACAATTTGGCGATACCGGGATGGGTGAGGCTGGCAAGGATCTTCCGTTCATTTGAAAAGCGGTTGACCAGTTGAGGGGATAACAGGCCGGGCCGGATGACCTTGATCGCAACTTTGTGCTCGAAATCACCCTTTGTCCGTTCGCCTTCATAGACGACGCCCATTCCGCCTTCACCGATGACCCTGGTGATACGGTAGGCACCGATTTGCTCCGGATGTCTGACGGGCGGGAGGTCGCCGCTCGCGGCGGCGCCGGTCCGGACGGCATGATCATCGCTTTCGTCCAGCTCCAGCATGGCCAGAACGGCGCTCAACAATTGCACGTCATCACCGGCGTTCAGGACCAGCCAGGCATGACGATCTGAGGAAGGTTGATCCAGCGCGGCTTCAAACAACTCGATGATCTTGCGATCTTCTTCTGATGACCGTGTCATAACCCCTCCCAATGCGCCCGGTTGTGATCTACACTCACAATAGCGCAGGATTGAATGACTTCGGGTCAAAATATCTGAAATCCTGAGCGGGATAGGGGTATCCGGGGACTTAGATGACCGAATTGACGCAATTGCTCGTACGCTGGAACGATGGAGACCGTGAGGCTCAGGAAGCAATTTTCTCGCGGCTCTTCGCCGAAATGCGCAGAATCTCGTCCAGCCTTGTTGCGCGCGAAGGCGCGGTCTCGATCTCCGCGGATGACCTCCTGAATGAAGGCGCGCTGCGCCTGATCAGGATTGACGACATGGACTGGCAGAGCCGGGCTCATTTTCTGGCCATGGCGGCCCGGATCATGCGCCGCGTTCTGGTCGACCATGCGCGCGCGCGACGTGCGAACAAACGGGCGCACCAGCCCGTGACGCTCGTGACCGGGATTGCCGGGGCGCCACAGGCCTTGCTCGACATAGACCGACTTGAAAAAGCGCTGCTGCGCCTCAACCAAATCGATCCGGCCAGAGCCGGCATTGTGGAACTTCGCTATTTTGGTGGCTTGTCCCTCGAGGAGATAGCGGAGGTTACCGAACAATCCGTTTCCACAGTCAAACGAAGCTGGCGCTCTGCCCGTGTCTGGCTTCAGATGGCCATGGAAGAGGATATCTCGCTCGGCGACTGATCGTCAGGTCATCAGAATATTTCAAAATTTATGAACCGGTTTGCCGGGTTTTTACGCTGTCAGGAATGAGCGCAGTTTTTCTGTGCCGTGATGACGTCATAAAATTTTGAGTGCCCCTTTGATTTCGCGACTTTTCAAACGACTGCCGGACATTGCCGGCAAGCGCCCGAAGCCAGTTCTCTTGTGTGCCATTGGCGACGTTCATGGTGAAGCAGAAAGGCTGGCTCGGTTACACGAGATATTGTTCGACCGACACGCCCGCTACTTTCCGGACCATCAACTGAAGATCATACATCTCGGCGATTATGTGGACCGTGGGCCGGACAGCGCCGGCGTGGTGGATCTCTGTATCCGATTGCAGGCAAGACGAGACGTTGAGACGGTTTTCCTGAGGGGCAATCACGAAGACATGCTCGTAAAAGCGCAGTCTTCCGGCAGCTCCCGCCACCATGCAGCATGGCTCATGAATGGCGGTGAGGCGACGCTGAGCAGTTACAGTAAAGGTGTCATTCCACGATCTCATCTTGAATGGATGGGGGCATTGCCTCTGATCCATATCGAAGCCAGTGCCAGGATGATCTTTGTCCATGCTGGGATCGATCCACGAACTTTTCCCAATGAGTCAGAAAACACCTATCTGTGGACGCGGTCAGACACCTTCTTTGATGTGAGCAACTGGAATAACCGGGCGCTGCAGGGCTGGACCATCGTCCATGGCCATACCCCCACACGGAATTTCTATCCTGAAAAGGTCGCCGGGGATGCAAAGCGTATCAATATCGATACCGGCGCCGCATTCGGCGGTCGTCTGACCGCTGCGCTGTTTGCTGAAGGTCAGCCAGTCAGCTTTTATTATTCCTGA
>NZLU01000022.1 GCA_002692725.1 Ponticaulis sp.
AATCCTCTTCATCAGCCGCATTCAGGAAATTGTCGTTATCAATAATTTCTGGGTGGGCATGGCCAAGACGCCGGTTTTTGGGCTGATCGTTGCACTCATTGCCTGCCGTCAGGGGCTGGACGTGGGCGGCGATGTTCAGTCGCTCGGCAAGGCCACAACAGCATCAGTGGTGCACGCGATCTTCCTGATCATTGTGACCGATGCCATCTTTGCCATGATCTATATGGAGCTCGACATATGACCGAAGCTCTCATTCAGGTCAGAGGGTTGCGGATGCAGTTCGGTGATCATGTCGTGCATGATCAACTGGACCTCGATGTCATGCGTGGTGAGACCATCGGCGTGATTGGCCCGTCCGGTTGCGGTAAGTCGGTGCTCCTCTCGCAGATCGTCGGTCTGATCACTCCCACAAAGGGAGAGATCAGAGTGTTCGGCGAGGACCTTAGCGAGATGCCTGCAGACGAGCGCAGAGCGTTTGAACAGCGCTGGTCGGTGATGTTCCAGGACGGTGCTCTCTTTTCCAACCTCACGGTGCGCGAGAATGTCATGGCGCCGATGCGGGAACACACAGAGCTTTCCAGACATCTTTGCCGCGAGCTGGCCGATCTGAAGATCCGTTTGTCCGGGCTTTCACCCGAAGCGGCCAATAAACGACCGTCAGAGCTCTCAGGCGGGATGCGGAAACGGGCGGCGCTCGCCCGCGCGCTGGCGCTCGACCCGGAGCTTATCTTTCTGGATGAGCCGACAGCTGGTCTCGATCCGATCACAGCAGGCCGTTTTGACTCGCTGATACGCGATCTCAGCCGTGCGCTCGGTCTCACAGTCTTTCTCGTGACGCACGATCTTGATACGCTGAAGGCGACCTGCGACCGAATTGCGGTGCTGGGCGACAAGCGCGTAAAGTATATTGGTCCGATGGCGGAAGTTGCGCGCATCAAAGACCCATGGATTGAAGAGTATTTCGGAGGGCCGCGGGGGCGGTCAGTGGTGGATTAATCATGGAAACACGTGCCAGCTATGCTCTTATCGGCGTCGCGCTGTTGGCGGGGTTCGCAGCGCTTGCAGCCTTCGTGCTCTGGCTTGGGAAGGTGCAGTTCGACCGCGAATTTGCCGAATACAATGTTGTCTTCGAAGGCGCGGTGAACGGTCTGTCTGAGGGCGGACAGGTTCGCTATCTCGGTATAAATGTCGGTGAGGTTATCGACCTGTCGCTCGACCCGGATGACCCGGAAAAAGTGATCGCCCATATCCGGATCGATGCAAACACGCCTGTCAGGGCCGATTCAAAAGCCATTCTGGACTTTGCTGGTCTGACCGGTGTGACATTCATTCAGATCCGTCCGGGCTCGCCTCAATCAGCGCTCCTGCCGAGCCGTACGGGTGTGAATCTGCCGATCATCGAAACGGAACGTACGCCGCTCGAAGAAATCTTTCAGGGCGGTCAGGATGTGTTGACGACGGCGCAGGTCACGCTGAACCGGCTGAACTCCATTCTCGATGAAGAAAACGCCGAAAGCCTGAAAGAGACCCTGTCTAACCTTCAGACCATCACCGCGGCGATTGCGGAGGATGAACAGCTGCTGGCCGATGCCAAAACCGCTCTGGAAGCACTCGCTGCAGCAGGTGAGGCCATTGGCGGTGCTGCGGATGCCTTCACGAATATGAGCTCGGACGTGTCTGCTGGACTGGATGATATCGTCGATGGCGCACAGGCCCTGATCGACGATGCACGTCGCGCGGTTGGTGTCGCTGAAACGGCCATTTCCACCTCGCAGACCGGGTTTGATGAAACCCGTCAGGCGCTTCAGGAGCCCACGGTTGCGACCATGGAAGAAATCGAACGTCTGACCGAGGATCTCCGTTCACTTATTCGACGCATGGACCGTATTGCGCGTGAGATCGAGCAGCACCCCGACACATTGCTGCGCGGACAACCCCGACCTTACAGAGAGAACTGATCATGACGCTTGCCAAGACATTCGGATTTCCTGTTCTCGCTGTCGCACTCGCGGGATGTGTTTCCGTTCTGCCGGAGCCGGTCATTCCTGACAGCCTTTATCGCTTCTCCAGCGCTGATACTTTCAGCAATGTTTCGCCGGTGCGGCTGCCTGCCAGCGTTTTCGTGCCACAGCCCGAGGGCGCAACGCTGCTTCTGGGCAAGAACATCATTTTTGAAGATGAAGACGGCGGATTGAGCCTGTTGTCGTCTGCGCAATGGAGTAGTTCAGCCGGATCCATGATCCAGTATGCGTTGCTCGACCGGTTGTCTGCAGGCACCGCTTCAGACGGTGCGCTGGCTCTGGGAGACTGGGTGAGCGCACGTGCGGATTATAATCTGCAATGGCATGTCAGAGATCTGGTGGTTCGCGAGGATGATGTGGTTGCCTCTTTCGAGGTCATGCTCATCAATGACCAGACCGGAGAGGTCACCGGCAAATTCGAAGTTACGCGCCGCGACACTTATGTCGGAAAATCCGGTGAAGCAGGCGTACGAAAGCTCATCGAAGTGGTTCAGGGCGCCATCGACGAGATTGCTTCGAAACTTCCCGATTATATGAGCTGATCAGTTCGCGTTCATCGCCGTGAAGGCGGTGTCGAGCACAAGATAGGCCGCGAGGCGTGCGGAGGCCTCGGTACGGCTTTTCTCTGCTTCCCGGAGCGTGCGCTCTGCATCGCTTTCTTCTGAAGCGAGGAAGCGGTCTACGGCGGAGCGGAAATGCGGATCGTCTTCCATGCGGTAAGTGAGCTTCTGCACAGCGGCGCCAGCATATTCCCGCACAGCCCGGCGACGGAACAGATCGCTTTTGCGTGCAGCTTAGGCGATCTTGCGGGTTTCCCGCGAACTCAGAAGGGTGCCAAGCGCCACGCCAGCATCGTTCACCTCTGAAAGAATGTGGCGTGCAGCTTCATCGCGCTCTTCAGGAGCCGCGCCGAGGCCAGACAGGAGGTCTTTCCAGGAGAGGCCCATTTCCTTGTGGGAGACGCGGTCGAAGGCGAGGTCAAACAGGCTGCTTTCTTCCTCGTCGGTCACGTCAGACGGCTCATTGTCCGTATTCATGTCACGGTTTGCGTGCCCCACTGTCGGATCGCTCATGTCGTAAACCGGGTAGTTCGACGTGTCGTTCGATCCTGTCACGTCCTGCTCGTCGTCTGGGTCCTGGTCGCTCAGCGGGGAGAAGACAGCATCTTCCTGGCGCGGGCGGAGTTCAGGTTTCGGCGCTGAATAGGGAGCAGCAGGTTCCTCAGGAAGTTGAGGTGCAGGCGTCACGCCGGGTGGCTCAGGTGTCGGCTGCTGCGGTTCCATCGCAGCCGGAGGCGGCGGGGCGACCGGCGCGGGTTGTGGTGCTGGCTGATGTGACGGGGCCGGGGGTGGCGCCATGGCCAGAGGATCCGGATCATACATCCCGCTCAAGAGCGCTGAAGCGCGTTCAATCCGCTGACGGGCACGCTCAAGGCCAGCATCTGCCGCCGCGGTTGCGCGTGTGGCAGCGTCAAACATGCGCTCGCTCATCGCGGAAATGCGTTGCTCGGTTTCTTCAGCCTGAGTGCGGGCAGCCTGTCCGGCGGACAGGGTTGCCTCACGCGCGTTCTCTCCGGCGGCCTTGAGCTCGGCCATGGCCTTGCGTGCTTCGGCAACCGCATCGCGTGCCTGTTGTCGGATGAACTCTGATGCCTCGCGTGTGCCATCCAGCGCGCTGGCGACAGCTGCATTGAGGGCATCACCGGTTTCCGTTGCCGCATCGGCGGCAAGCTCGCTCGCCTTGATGGAGGCTTCGACGGTTTTGGCAGAATCCCGCAGACGAACTTCAATCGCAGAAAGTGCGGCAGTCAGACGTTGCGCGCGTGCTTCTGCTTCGACAGACATTTCGTCCAGCGCAGAGAGGCGCTCGCCCAGCTGACGGCCTGACTCATCAAGAGACTTCAGGCGCTCATCGACGGCGGAGTCTGCCTTGGCGACTTCTCTCTGGGCCTCGCGCGCAGCTTCTGCCATGGCGCGTGCCTGGCGTGGAATCGCCTCGGAAATCGCCGCGGTCTGTTCTTCGACGGCGACGGAAAGTTCTGCGAGGGACTGACGCTCATCGGCGAGCTTCAGCATCATGGCTTCGATCGTGTTCGTGTTATGATTCACGAAATGCTCGATCTGAGACCGCTCTCCGGACAGCGTGTCTTTCATGCTGGCGAGGGAGGCCTGCGCTGTTTCGATGAGTTCATCGACCCGACCGGTTTCTTCGCGAACCTTGCTGGCGAGTGTGTCAATGCGCTGGCCCGCGGCTTCGGCCGGCATGAGCAGCATTTGTGATGCGCGAAGAATGAGCGTGTTTGCCCGCGACGTGCGAAGCGATTGTCGCGCCAGAAAGCCGGCGAGGATGAGCGCAAGCGCAGGACCTGTCAGAAGGATGGTGCCGCCCAGATACCAGAGAGGACTGATCTGGGAGAGCTGATCAAAGCCCAGCCAGGCGATCACGGTAATGATGCTGCCGAGGACAAGACAAAGCGCCCCGACCAGCCCGCACACAACCAGCCAGTTCCCGGAACTACGAACCGAGAGCAATTCACCCTGGGTTTCCCGCAGGGTTTTCAGATAGAGTTCATCACGCGATACAGCCATTTGGCGGCGATAATGCCCCAGTTTGGATCAACTTGCGACCATACATTTCAGTAAAATTTCAGATATCCAGAATTTCCTGAACAGGTGTGTCGCCGTTGCGACTCTCGCGTGTCAGGGGAATCAGGACTGGAAGAGCTGCTCTTCACATCCGAATGTCGATTTCGATGTCTTGCTTTCGAGGATCAGTCTGATGGGAAGTTGATCGACTTCGCTGAATTCAATCCTGATATCTGCGGCATTGATCGGCTCGGCGCTGGTCTCGACATAGTCTACGCCAATCCAGCTGAGTAATGCTGCGAGAATAACATCTCTGAGTATGATTAGACTTTCAATCATCGCTGACTCCAACCCCTGCGACAGGTTGAATATCACCGAAAACGGTATCTGCAACAAGGCGACGAGGCCGATTATTTGATGAAACCTCGTTAATGTGTGGATGTTATGTTTCGCGTCACAGGCGAGTGAAAGTCAGGGGGAGTCTCAGGTGATCCGGTGGATTGAACGCGCAACGCTCCATGCCAATACGGGCGGTGATTCAGAACTTGCTGTTGAAGTTCTTGATATTTTTGCTGGCCAGGTCGAGACATGGGGGCAGATGCTGGATGCCAAGAGTGATCCCGAACGCTGGGCGGATGCGGCGCATACGCTGAAAGGTGCTGCACTCGGCATTGGCGCGGTTCAACTGGCAGATGCCTGCAAACTTGCCGAAGAGGCGGGGCGTTCCGAGCCACCGCCGAGTCTTACAAGAGCGGCCTTACTACTGAATGATATCCGTGATGTGCTTATGCCGACCCTGGAAGAGGTCGCCAAAGTGCGTCACGAACTTTCGGTTTCGGGCATTTTCAGAGCGTCGTAAGAGCGGAACTCATACGCGATGCAGCGATCGATCAGGGTCCGCCAGACAGGCTCTGCAATCGCTGGCGACAGACCGTGCTTCTCGCACTCAGATTTGATTTTCACGATAATGTCTTCGATGCGGGCATTGTCGCGGACAACGCCCCGATGCGGCTTGATGCGGGCTGCGGCGTCCATGAAAGACTGACGTTCAGCGAGAATTTCCACGAGCAGGCGATCGATGCGGTCGATTTCATACCTGACATCCGACATGGTTTCGGCCGTCTTTGAAGTGTGGTGGCGCGGGTCAGATGCATAGGTGGTCATGTGTCGGCTCTGTCTTTAATCCAGACACTGAGGTGGGGCGAAATTCACCACGCGTCCAGCATGGTGCGACATCGCGGCACCCTTCCTGTCCGGTCAGGAAGAAGGAAACGTCCCTAGAGCATGAATGTCCGGGTTTTCCTACCCCGCTGCAGCAGTTCGTGGCGATTGAACCGGAAGTGCTTTGGTCATCAGCTTTTTCGGCTTTGCCTGACGCGCAAGGTCGTCGAGACTGACAGGGCGGCCCAGGAGGAAGCCCTGAACCTCATCGCAGCCTTCCTCGCGCAGAATCTGCAGCTGCATCTCGCTTTCCACG
>NZLU01000023.1 GCA_002692725.1 Ponticaulis sp.
ATCCTTGTCGACACATGTCACCACATGGCCGAAATCTGCAAAACAGGCTCCCGATACCAAACCTACATAGCCTGTTCCGATCATCGTAACGCGCATGGGGAAACTCCGAGATGACGCTTTGGGAATTGGGCGAGGAGGTGCGACTTTTGGGCAGGAAGGTCAAGACGCTTCAGCGCCAGAAAAGCAATTGGGCGAAGCCTGCCTTAAAGTCCGACTGGCAGATAAAGAAACACCGCCCGTAAAAGGCGGTGTTTCCGGAGCAATCTGGGGAGATCGCGCTTAGAATATGTACTTCGCAAACTCCGGTGGTTTGGAGAACCGAATGGTACGCAGGCTGTCGAGATCCTTCCGGCTCACCTCAATATACGAGAAGAGCGGATTAAGCTTTGTTGTGGCCATTGGTGTTGAAGATCCATCAAACCCGACAAGCTCGACCGTCGTGCCTTCATGAAGCTCGAAATAATAGCCTTTGGTGGACGGACGCATAAAGCCGAACATACCGGCCAGACGTCGTCCTACAGAGTCGGCCTGTTCGAGGCTGCGCTTTAGTGTCGTTACGTCAAAGGCCGTCGTCATTGCGATTTTCGGACGCGCCCGCAGTGAAAGGACAGCGTCTTTCTTCGGCACGTTTGTCTCGACAATCGGGTTGGCCCGATAGGTTTCGATAGAAGGAAGCTCAAGCAATTCGCCATACTTGTTGAGTTTAAGCTCGGTCCTGTTTCCGTTCATCGTGTACCAGGCGCGAACGGTGGAATCGTCCTGGGAACGGGATTTGACGCGATAGACCATCCAGACGAGCGAGCGATCGGCCTCCGGGATGGAAAGAAATTTTTCCATTTGTGGCATGACGGACTTCATGCGGCCGCCAGCCGTGTCGGCGGCCAGCGCCGTCGATGTAAACAGTGTTGCCAACATGGCCAATGAGGCCATCAGACGAAACAAGATACGCATGAATGTCTCCTGACATTTAATTATGTGGGTCAGCCATCATAGCTGAGCCTGGCGTTTCTACGCCATCCGTACTGAACGAGAAGCAACGTATTGTGGCAAAAAAACGCCGCCACGAGTTTCGTGACGGCGTTTATGGTTTGAATGGTCGAAAACTGACTTAGAAATCGAGCACTTTCACATAGCGCACTTGCTCAAGCGCGCAGATTTCTTCCAGCGTATCATCCGGAACATCCGCATCGATGCCGACAAGAGCGATGGCTTCAGCGCCTTCGACTTCACGGCCCAGATTGAACGCCGCGATGTTGATGCCGGCTTTGCCGAGAATCGTACCCAGCGAACCGATAAAGCCCGGCTTGTCGAGGTTGTTGACGTAAAGAATGTGCGGACGGAACTTCGCATCCAGCGCCATGCCTTTGACTTCAACAATCTTCGGAATGCCGCCGACAATCGCGCCAGCAACGTCACGCCAGCTGCCGCCAACTTTCACCCGGATCCGGATAAGGTTGTCATAGACCGGCGAGTCCACCCGCTTGGCCTCTGTCAGGCCGACGCCATTGGATTTCAGAATTTCCGGCGCCGACACCATGTTCACATCATTCATGATTGGACGCAGCGCACCGGCCACAGCGGCAGCCGTCAACGGCTTGGTGTTCAGCGCCGCAGCTTCGCCTTCAAAGCCGATCTCAATGTCGGTGAACCCGCCATCTGAAATCTGGCCTGCGAACAGACCCAGCTTTTCTGCGAGGTCGGCATATGGCTTCAGCTTTGGTGCATCTTCCGCGGAAATGCTTGGCGTGTTGAGGGCGTTGGAAATCGCACCTGTGAGGAGATAATCTGCGATCTGGTCAGCGACCTGAAGGGCGACGTTCTCCTGCGCTTCGGTGGTTGCCGCGCCGAGGTGAGGCGTGGCGACAAAGTTTGGCGCGCCGAACAGGACATTCTCTTTCGCTGGTTCTTCGACAAACACGTCAAAGGCTGCTGCAGAGATATGGCCCGAATCGAGGCCTGCGCGAACGGCGGCTTCATCGACCAGACCGCCACGGGCACAATTAACGATGATGACGCCCTTTTTGGTTTTCTGGAGCGCATCCGCCGACAGGATGTTGCGCGTGGCGTCTGTCAGTGGCGTGTGCAGTGTGATGGCGTCGGCATTTTTGAGAAGCTCATCCAGGTCAACCTTCTTCACGCCCAGATCGGTTGCCCGTTCCTCGGTAAGGAAGGGGTCATACGCGATGACCTTCATTTTGAGACCAATGGCGCGCTCAGCAACAATGGCACCGATGTTTCCGCAGCCGATCACGCCGAGCGTTTTGAAGGACAGCTCGGTGCCCATGAAATCTTTCTTCGGCCATTCACCCGCCTGAGTGCGCATATTGGCGGCCGGAATCTGGCGTGCTGCTGCAAACAGCATGGCAATCGCGTGTTCAGCTGTGGTGATGGTGTTGCCGAAGGGCGTGTTCATCACGACCACACCTTTGGCCGTGGCGGCTTTCTGATCGATATTGTCGACACCGATACCTGCGCGGCCAATGACTTTGAGATTGGTTGCCGCCGCGATGACATCAGCATCCGGCTTACACGCAGAGCGGACGGCAAGGCCGTCATACTCGCCGATGATCTCGATCAACTCTTCTTTCGAAAGGCCGGGCTTCACATCGACTTCAATCCCGCGATTGCGGAAAATATCGGCGGCTGCCGGGCTCAGTTTGTCTGCAATAAGGACTTTAGGCATAGGTTGCTTCCTTCTCCGCCCATTGGGCGCGTTTGAGTTCGTGTACGAGGCAAAGGTCGCCGTCGAAATCTCGGACGCCGACCGGTGAGAATCCGCATCGTTGATAAAAGCGATGCGCATCGGTGTTGTTGATGAGAGGGTCGATAAGAAGAGTGTGGACTTCCGGATCCGAGAAACAGAAGCTGAGCGCGAGCGACATCATCTGGCTTCCATAGCCCTTGCCGAGCATGTCCGCCGGGCCAATCCAGATATCGAGCGCCCGAAAGCCAGCTTCCATTGGCCCCCAATATTGCGATTGCTCAATCTGCGGATCGATGACCTGAACAAAGCCAATGGGCTGGCCATCGAGTTCGGCCATGAACTCCCAGAACCCTTCCCATCCCGCACCAATCTGAGCATCCCATTCCCAGCCTGATCCATCACTCCCTTTCGGATCGGAGAACTGGACGTGAGCTTCCTTATCCCAGGCTTTCAGCAGGGGAATGTCGGTTCGGGCGGCAGGGCGAAGCGTGATCATACGTGTCTCCCTGTTCCGTCTCCGGCAGATATCCATTGGCGTTCGCGGTTGATCGCCATTTTGGCATCGACCTCAGCGCTGAGCTCCTTGCCCAGATCGCCCATCAGGCGGTGCAGAAGGATCACCACATCGGCAGCTTCTTTACCGGCTTCGGGCAGATCACCCGCAGCCAGGGCTTCCTTCAGCTCGGCCATTTCGACCTCGGCCCGCTCTACAAGCTTTACCGGATCCATGGCCTTGCCAAAGGTTTCATCGCCCCAGGCTTTGATGGTTTGCGAGGTCTCGATCATGCCGGCCTCTCTTCGAAAAAGAGCTTTAGGCCGAAGCCGACCAGAACCGCACCCGTGACGCCATCCATTACCTTCGAAACCACACGCTTTTTCACAAGCTGACTGATCGGGCGTGCGGCCAGCACGATTGCAGCGCACCAGGCGATACCCATCAGCCCATGAATACCGGCCAGCAGGGCAGACCAGCCTACCGGGTTCACGCCGTCCACCATGAATTGGGGAAGGAAACTCATATAAAAAACGCCAATTTTCGGATTCAGAAGATTGGTGAACAGGCCCCGGCCAAACCAGCCCGCTAGGCTGGTCTGACGAATCTCCACCTGTGACGCCTCAAGGGCTTTGTCCTTGCGGAGCGCTGCCCACAGCATCTGCCCACCGAGCCACGAGAGATAAGCCGCACCGGCGATTCTCATCACCAAATAGGCCGTCTCTGACACGGCCAGCACGGCTGCAACGCCGAGAGCCGACAAAAGCCCCCAGAACAGAACGCCAAGCGAAATGCCTGCGCCTGCCGCCATGGCCTTCTGCCCAGTCTCGACAGACGCCGTGCGAAGCACAAGTGCCGTGTCGATACCGGGCGTCATAGTCATGAGCGCTGCTGCAATCGAAAAGCTGGTCAAGGCGGTGACTGCGTCCATGTCAGTCCTCCACTCATCGTGACGGGATCAGGCTGCGATCGTTTCTTCGAACGCCCAGGTGAGCCAGGGGGTGAGGGCCTTCACGTCGGAAGGTTCAACCGTTGCGCCACACCAGATGCGCAGGCCCGGAGGCGCCGCACGATAGCCGTTTGCGTCAAAGGCCACGCCTTCCTTTTCAAGAAGACCCGTCATCTTTTTCATGAAGGCTGCCTGATCATCAGCCGACAGCGCGGTAAAGCGCGGATCGGTGATTTTCAGCGTAACGCCTGTGTTCGAGCGGGTTTCCTTGTCAGCACAGAGGAAATCGATCCAGTCATTCTCCGCCACAAAGGCTTCGAGCGCAGCGAGGCTTTCATCAGAGCGGGCTTTGAGGGCTTTCCAGCCGCCAAGGTCCAGCGCCCATTTGAGGGATTGGATATAGTCCTCAACGCACAGCATTGATGGCGTGTTGATGGTCTCGCCAACGAAAATGCCTTCGTTGATCTTGCCCTTTTTCGTCATGCGGAAAATCTTTGGCAAAGGACGGTTCGGGACATAACGTTCCAGGCGGGCCACAGCCGCCGGTGACAGGATCAGCATGCCGTGAGCGGCTTCACCGCCGAGGATTTTCTGCCAGCTGAACGTCGTCACATCGACCTTGTCCCAGTCAATGTCCTGTGCGAAGGCCGCAGACGTTGCGTCGTTGAACACGACGCGATCCGGGTTCTTCACGATCCAGTCCGCATTCGGGACCTTCACGCCCGATGTGGTGCCATTCCAGGTGAAGATAATGTCGGCATCATCGCGCGCCTTTGTGAAGTCCGGCAGCGTGCCATATTCTTTGGCGACGTGCGCAGTGGCATCAACGTCGGTGAGCTGATCGAGAGTGTCTTTCACCCAGTCTTCGCCGAAGCTTTCCCAGGCAAACACATCAACCGGGCGTTCGCCGAGCATGGACCACATGGCCATCTCAACCGCGCCGGTGTCAGACGCAGGCACAATGCCGATGAGGTAATCATCCGGCACGCCAAGCGCTTCACGCGTCAGGTCAATCGCTTCCTTCAGCTTGGCTTTGCCAATCTTGGAGCGATGCGAGCGGCCGAGCGCTGCGTCTTCTAATTGTCCGAGGTGGAATCCGGGCCGCTTAGCCGTCGGGCCTGAAGAAAAATAAGGGCACGTCGGGCGTACCACGGGTTTGGTGACAGTCGTCATCTGTATTGTACTCCTATCCTTACAGATAGGCTGGGCGCCGTTGGGAGCGCCTGGCCCACGTCGCGTATCTCACACTTCGGTTAACAGGGCGAGAGAAGAATTGTGACATTTTGGTCTTATTGTTTTGCTCGGCTGAGCGCTTCGCGTGCCGCTCAGTCAGCCTGCGCCTGCGCGTTGCTTGTGGGTGCTCAACAGCCCGACCGGGCTGGGCGCAGCCGGGTCGAGCCTTGGTGAGACGCAAAGACGAGCAACAACAGAAACTGCGCCTGTAATCCTGGGGATTCGCGCGGGCACCACTGGTCAGTCGTACAGTCCAATTCTCTGTCTTTCTGTACGCCTGCACAGTGTGCTGTTGCTCACAGACTGCCTACCCTCTGGAGGCTGCATCACGGCATGAATGCCCGGGTATTGGGTCGGTGTCGCTGTTCGCAGAGGGAGGGTTTATGCCGATCAGTCTCGAACCGATTAACGACCGGCATGTGTCCTCGAACGCGGACAGGCAGGCGTTTGACGCGTGAACAATCACCAGTTTTTTGTCTAATGAGAGGGTAACATGCGAAAGATCAATCAGTTGAGGGCGGTGGCCCTTGGCGTGGTGTTAGGAGGCGCAGGGATGTCGGCTCCGGCATACGCTCAGGACACTGAATATTTCGAGATACAGAACAACAAGTCAGGACTTTGTTATGGTGTCGCAGGTGGCGGCACCAGTAACGGATCGAACGTCGTGCTGTGGAACTGCACAGGCACCGAGGATCAGAAATGGAGCATGACATCCAACGGTGAAATCAAGAACAAGCTGTCGGGAAAGTGTCTCGATGTATCTGGGCCGTCGATGAACAATGGCGCGAATATACACATCTGGGAATGCCTCGGAACATGGAATCAGAAGTGGGAGTTCAAAGACAACAAGCTGAAAGTCTCAGGTCGCAATAAATGTTCTGAACCAGGTGGCTCTCCAAATCTGGGGCACAGCATTTACTCATGGGATTGCAATGCTGAGAAGCATCAGATTACCAGCAAAGTGGTTATGAATAAGCCTCCTGCTCAACCGCCTGAAACGTGTGTAGTGGACTTGAAACTTACCCCGTCGGGCGCTCCGCCGAACTTCTTCTACAGCAATACAGACAATTCTAAACAGCTGGGATGGGGTGATACCGACGAAGGCGGTGGTACGGGACTTGATGCCAACGGCAGAGACATCACTGGCGACTTCCTTGTAACTTTCTCTGCGAAGATGGGGCCGGTAATAGAAGGCGAATGCCTGGAGGGGCTCGAGGTACACGGTTTTTCTAGTCGAGATCCATCCAGCTACCGGACGCGAGGCAACGACTACAAGTTCATCGGCAACATGGATGTGAACGATTCGTCCTTGTATTATCCAAATGCTGGTAGCACTCAGGATTTCATCTACGTCTATGCGAAGAAAATGACGTCGGGATCTAAAACGATTCTTACCGATGTTTATTTGGAGCAAACGGACGGACAAAATCTGCCCTATGGCCCTGAAGCTGAGGCAGGATATAGGAATATCACTTATTTTGTCGCTGCGTTTGATGATGCCATCCGAGCGTTTCGTGGACGCCTGGCCAATTATGATTATGCCGACTATGTGAAGAAGAAGGATATACGTCCACGCGGTGAATGGGTGTCCGTCTGTACCGGTGGCCAAAACTGCAAGCAGACGCTGGAAAAAAGTTGGAACCGTCAAAAGTCCGATACGGATACTACGAGCAAAACTGTGTCCGATTCGGTTGCGCTGTCGGTATCTGCGACTGTTGGCTATGAAAACGAAGTTGGACCATCTGGTAGTGTGACAGTTGGTGCTGAGAAAGCCTGGTCAACCGAAAGCAGCAACATCAAAGAGATTGTAAATGGTCAGGATGAAGGCGCAGTTCAGACATGTGAAACATCGGTAGACTATAACAATGGAAGCATTCAGGGCGTTTACGCTTGGCAGACGACGATCGATGCGATCGGCGGTCCGGTCAAGATTCAGAGCTGTACTATCGCTTGCACAGCTGATGGTCGGAAGCCAAACTTCATGCCGTTCAGTAATGAATTCGTAAATTCCTGTAATCCAGAGCTCAAAGCAGCTGCGACGCCAGCGCCGGCGCCAGTTGCTCCTGCGGCCGCGCCAGCAGCTGGGGATGCCTTTTCTGGTGAGATTCGTCTCGAGAACCGGTATGTGGCTGAGAAGGTCGTGAACGTCGAAACGGGTTCGGTTGGTTTCAGTGAGGCACCTGACGCCTTCGCCAGCGCCAAATGGGCTTTCGAGAAAGTCGGTGATTTCTACCGGATCAAAAATGTCTGGAAGGGCACGTATCTGAACGTTGAGGGCGGTTCGCTGCAGTCAAGCGACGTGCCGGAAGCTTTCCATTCAGGTCAGTGGGAGCTCGTTCCAATCGATAATGGCGCGTTCTATATGATCAAAAATCGCTGGAAAGGCACCTTCATCAATGTTGAGAGTGGTTCACTTCAGGCGAGTGATGTTCCTCCGGCCTTCTGGTCTGCGCACTGGAATTTGCGCAAAATGTAAACGGCAAAAATATCCATCAAGCCAGAAAAGGCGGGTCATCAGACCCGCCTTTTTTCTATAGGTGCCAAGTTTTCCAACACCTGTATTGGTCCTGAACTCCTAACCCGCGTCCGTGCAGTGTGGGTCTCCACAGAGACCAGAGATCTCGATTGTTGAGTCGATCTGATCGAACCCGTTCTGTTTGGCGCGATCAAATATGATGGCCTGGTAGGGGGCGCAGTCGAGTTGTTCCGTCAGGCCACATTCCCGACACACAACGAAGGCCATAGGGCTTGATGATTTCGTCAGAGGCGTCGCGATGTATTTCGAAACGGATTGCAGCTTTCGGATCAGGCCGAGCTCCAAAAGAAACTCCAGCGTGCGATAGGCTGTCGGGGGCTTGGCGCTGGCGACGCCATTGAGGCCCTCGACCAAGTCATACGCGCCGAGCGGGCCTTCAACCAATAAGCGACGGTAGAAATGCTCCCGGACAGGCGTCAGGGTTTTCCCGGCCTTGCGTGCAATGTTTCTGGCCCGATTGAGCTGGTCCTCAAGATCAGAACCAGGCTTAGTTTCTTTCGCCATGATCGACAGGTCTGACATGCCCGTTCTCCCCGATTAGTGGTGCTGCGAGTCGCTCATAGCAAATACGTGACGTTATAACGATATACAAATTCGTGATTGGCGTTTAAGGGGAGGGGAGACGGCTGACACGTGACACAGCCGCGAATGGAGAGATGGATTTGAATAAGAATTCTGTTGGGGTGGCTTTGGATGCATCGGCAATCACCTTGTCAGGCTTGTGCCTGGTGCATTGCCTCGTATTGCCATTGTTCATCGCAATCTTACCCATGGCGGGCGTGCTCGCCGAGAATGAATGGATTCACAAAGCCTTTGTGATCACAGTGCTGCCGATTTCAGGTTTCATGATTGCGCGCGGAAAGTGCACACACGGTCGAACCGTGTTTGTCGCGCTGGCTGTTTCAGGCCTCAGTCTGCTGATTGCCGGCGCCTTTATTGAGCAGCTCGAAGCCTATGAAACTCCGCTGACAGTCATTGGAGCGCTTCTGCTCGCCTGCGCGCATCTCTGGCGCTGGACGCGGCATACGCACTCAGAGAATGGGCAGCGTTTCCAATGAGTGCCGGAGAAGACGAAAACCCGTTTCTGAAGTCCTTCAAGGACCCGCAGGCGGTCGCGAATTACCTGTCCGGCCCGCCGCTCTTTGTGCCCGGATTTGAGGCGCTTCATCGGATGACGAATGTCTTGCTGGCCGAGCGCGTGCCCGAGACAGGGCGCATTCTGGTGCTCGGTGCCGGTGGCGGGATTGAGCTGCGCGCCATGGCCAGTTTTGCGCGCGGATGGACGTTCGAAGGTGTCGACCCGGCTGGCGAAATGCTGACGCTGGCAGAGAAGACCCTGGATGAGCATGCGGATCGGGCCGCCCTGGTTGAAGGCTATATTGATGATGCCTCCGAAGGTCCGTTTGATGGGGCTGTGTGCCTTCTGACCCTGCATTTTCTCGAGAAAGAAGAGCGCCTTCGCACCCTTAAAGAGATCCATCGCCGGCTTAAGCCCGGCGCGCCTTTTATTGCAGCGCATACATGCCTTCCCGAGGATGCGGACGCGCGGACGCTCTGGCTGGATCGATACGCAGCCTATGCCTTGGCGTCCGGCGCTCCCATGGAGATGGTTACCAAGGCCCGCGAGGCCGTCGGCAAAATGGCGTGTCTCTATCCGGGTGAAGTCGACATGGCGCTGATGTCAGAGGCAGGTTTTTCTGATGCCGATATGTTCTTTGCCGCCATCACATGGCGCGGTTGGATCAGTTATGCGTGAATATCATCACCCCATTTTCGGGCTGGTCATATAGCGCTGGGCGTAGGAATAGGCCTCGCGGAAGCCATGTTTGAGCATCGTAACGTCGCGGGTCTCGCCATTTTTCGGGGTATAGCTCACCACACAATCACGCGTCTTCATCACCTGAATGAAGGCTGCCGCGTCGCGATCATAAAGCATGGTATCCCGGCTGCGCTCGCTCTGGCCAGACCAGCGTTTGGAGCCGCAGGCAAAGCTCCATTCGGAATTTGCTTCCCGCTGAGGCGATTTGATTGTCAGTTGCGGGTCACGGCGGCTTGAAAACTGAACTGAGCCGCCAATCACAGTCGCAAATGGAAACTCCCCGATTGAGCCGCCAATCCATGGCGCGACATCACACATCACCTCGCGACGTGTGGAGGAGGCGCGGCGAGTATACCAGCATTTGACCGACCAGTTTCCGACGGACACGGAATGCACATAACGGGTTTCATCCGCCTCTTCGATTGTGACCTCACTGATCGGTGTCACCTCCAGCGGAAGGAGCGGGCCCTGATTGCCATCCTGGGGAGGCCGGTCACGCTGAAGCTCGATGGCCTGGCGTAATTCAGGAGACAGATCCGAGTTCTGAAGGATCAGATCATAGGCCGCGTCCCGAGGGGATTGCGGCGTGCAGCCGAGTAGAAGCAGAGCGGGCAGAAGCGCCAGCACACAGCGAAGATCAAACATGGCTAAGCCCTCTGGCAGGTCATGATGAAACAGTATCGCAGAGCCGGGTTAATCGGCCTTAAGGCCAAACGAACAGATTTAATCTATGCCAGAACATCATATTCTTGCCGGAGTTTCGCTGGAAAAGCGTGAGGATTATGCGACATGCACTTTGCCCGCGCCGGAGTTTCCACTAGTTTGGCCGGGCATTCGGATGGGCGAATCGGCGAAGGATCATGCCAAATGAGCGATGTGGATTTCGAACGGCTTCAGGCCTTTGCCAATAACACAACCCCACCCCGGCGCGAGGCGGCGCCTATGAAAACCGTTCCGGCCATCAATAATGGCACGCTGATCTGGGGTGGTGGGCTTGTCGGGTTTGCGATCATCATGATGCTGGTCGTGATGGTGATTGGCGGCGCGAGCTTTGCGGGTGATGTGCTGATGCTCGGCACGATGGGCGTTCTGGCCTGCGGTGTGATCTTCTGTCTCTCTGCGCTTGGAGCGTATGTGCTGCGTGAGATGCAGGCGAAGAAAGTTTCCACATCGCGGACGAGCTGGGTCGCCGCGCAGATTGTCGATCGCCAATTCGACGCGTCGATCGAGACAGGCGGAGACTTTGTATTCCTGGAATTGCTCGATGGTCGCCGAGTCAGGTTGCTGCCGCAAAGCAGCGAGGCCAAGGCCGCCAAAGTCGGCGATGTCGGTTGGGCCTCCTATAAGGGCGACAAGCTCCTCGATTTTGCGGCGGAGTAAGTCCATTGCCACGTACCCGCGTTAAAATCTGCTGTATTGCCTCTGTTGATGAAGCCATGCTGGCCGTAAAGGCGGGCGCTGATGCCATCGGTCTGGTCGGTGAAATGCCATCCGGGCCGGGCCCGATTGCGGATCGTGAAATCTCAAAAATTGCGAAAGCTGCGCCGCCTGCGGTCAGTCCGTTTCTTCTGACCTCTGAAACGACGGCCAGCGGCATTGCCGAGCATTTGTTACGGACAGGCGTGTCGACGGTGCAGCTGGTCCAGCATTTATCGCTGGCTGAAACCCTGTCTCTGGATCGCGTGCTGTTATCGACGCGGCGTGTGCAGGTCATCCATATGGAAGGGCCCGAGGCGCTCGACCTGATCGATAAGTATGAGCCGTATGTCCATGCCTTTCTGCTGGATTCAGGTCGCCCTTCGGCGGATGTGCCGGAGCTGGGTGGAACGGGCCGCATCCATGACTGGGAATTGTCGCGGGCCTTTGTCGAGAAAAGCTCAAAGCCTGTCTTCCTCGCGGGTGGCCTAACGCCAGACAATGTCGGCGATGCGATTGCCCGGGTGAAACCCTTCGGCGTGGATCTTTGCTCGGGTGTACGCACCAATGGTCATCTCGACCCGAAAAAACTTGATGCGTTCATGGGGGCTGTCCGGACTGCCGACCGGCACAGATGACCCACACACCTGAGAATGAGGATGCGGCGCACGGTCTGCAGCCCGTGCCGGCAGAAACGCTTGCCGAGACGAGCGTTGTCGAGGCTGTCTCCCGACGCTCCGCAAAGGACTGGCTCTGGTTCTGGATTCTGACGGGTCTGTGGGCGATGTCCTTTCCGTTGACCCGGCTTGCCGTGCAGATGACCGAGCCGGAAAAAGGGCTTCCGGTTGAAGTGGTGGTGGCGGGGCGGATGACGATCGGCGCGATTGTGCTGCTGGTCGCCACTTTTCTTGCCGGACACCGATTTCCGCCGCTCAGTGATTACCGGCGCTGGGGCGTTATGGCATTGCTCGGCCTGATCGGTATGACTTTGCCGTTCTGGCTCTTCACCTTTGCGCAGAAGAGTATCGATTCCAGCCTTGCCGCGCTCTATACGGCAACCGCGCCGCTCTTCGTCGCTGTGATGGCCCATTTTGCCTTTCATGATGAGAAGATCACGCGCCAGAAAGTTGCCGGGCTGGTGGTCGGCTTTCTGGGGATTGCGCTGCTGTTCGGTCCGGACGCGATTTCCAATTTCGGGTCAGCTGGCGTACTGGCGCAGTTTTGCTGTCTTGTCGCAGTAACAGGGTATGCGCTTGAAACGGTTATGGCACGCGGCGCGCCGCCCATGACGCCTTTGGTTCTGGCATCAGGTTTTGTGAGCTTCGGTGCGATTTATAGCTGGTTCGGGGTGATCAATGTAGACTGGACTGGGCACAGCCCGGCGCTGTCATCCTGGCTGGCTGTGGTCGGACTTGGCATCGGCCCGACGGCACTTTCGGCGCTCTTCTACATGGCACTGGTAAAGCAGACGAATGCAACCTTCCTTGCGCTCACAGGCTATACGATTCCGGTGGTTTCCGCCCTGATCGGCTATGTTGCTTATGGCGAGGTTCAGCCCTGGCACGGCTTTGTGGCCTTCGGTCTGATCCTTCTTGGCGTATGGGTGTCACAGTCACAGGGCCGAAAACGAAAACGGCCCGGGTGACCCCGAGCCGTTAGAATGTCGCATCTTATTGTGCGATTATTCGTTGATTGTAACCGTAGAGACGCCCATGGCTCCCGACATTTCGAAGCTATCACCAGGGCCTTTGCCTTCCGGGTATTCCGAGCAGTTTTCGCCTGGCTGCATGCTGGATTCGGTGCACATTGTCATGCCGTCCCGGCGCCATGTGCCCGGAATCTGCATGCCCATCGCGTCAGCATTGTAAGTGCCGTCGGCGTTATAGGTCACTGGAATGTCCATGCCCTGAACAGACAGGACGATGCCTTTTTCAATGACGTGATCAATCGTGTCTTTATCCTCAGCCAGAGCCGGTGTGGCCAGAGCGGCTGTCGCTGCTGACAGGATCAGAAATTTGCGCATGTCTCTCTCCCTATTTGAGATGCTACCCGATTTATCATGAAACGATAAGCGGTCAAAGGGTATTTTACAGCGTATAACAGTAAGCGGGCAAAGGTCCTGCTCTGGCGCGTCTATTCCAGAATGGCGACGTTGATTATGCCTCAAACGTCACTCAAAGTATTGAAATCATCGCCGGGTTTCTGTCCAGCAGGATAATCCGAGCAGGTTTCCACTTCATTTGTCGGGTGTATGCAGAACGCGTCCCCGTCCCGACGCCATGTGCCGGTATAGATCGTGCTCAGGCCATCGGCTGTGTAAGTGCCGTCCTCATTCCACATAGCGACATAGGGCGTTCCCATAACCGTGACGATTGAGCCTTTCTCAAGAGCATAATCGATTATGGACTTTTCCTCAGCGAGCGCAGTGCTGTGTGCGGTGACAGCCAGTGTTATTCCGAAAATTAGGGTATATTTCACGATTTCCTCCCAATTTTATCTGGTGGAATCGTATAATCAAAAATGGATAAATTGTCGCGAGGCCTGTTTGTCGGGCGTTTTGTCAAACACCAGCACGCTTGAGCAGCTGGTCAAAGGCGTCCCAGAACTGGTCACGAATCTCGTCTGTTTCCATCAGAATTTCATGGCGGGAATTTTTTATGAAAATGTGCTCAGCGTCTTTCAGATGGCCAGCAATGCGCTCATGGCTTTCATTGTCGACCAGTTCTTCTTCCTCGGCTGTGGCAATCAGAACCGGGCAGGTGACTTTGGCGACTTTGTCCGGGTTGGCAAACGTATCGATCACGGTGAGTGACGCACCGACCCAGCTCCAGGTGACATGCCCGAGCGCCAGCGCAGGATCCTCGGCCACCAGACGTTCATGTATCTCCCATCGCGCGCGGTCATGCGTTACGATGTTTTCTTCGAATGTTGGCGGCGCGGTGGGTTTCAGAACCAGATTATTGCCCTGCCCAAGCGTTTTCATCGCCCAGGCGAGGTATTTCATGCCCATGAAACGGCTTTTTATCCCCCACATAGGCGCGCTGAATGCGGCCGCATCCACCTGAATAATGCCCTCTGCAATCGCGGCAAGCGCAATGGCCCCGCCCATGGAATGGGCGAGTGAGACATGCGGGCGAGGAAGCTCATCCTGCATTTCGTCCAGTGCGATGCGCAGGGCGTTCATGAAGGTTTCGAAGCGGTCGATATGGCCTTTTTGGGAATCCGGCAGAAGACGCGATGACAAGCCTTGCCCCGGCCAGTCGAGGATCAGAACAGCAAACCCCTTATCCTGGAGCTCACGGGCGACTTCGAAGTATTTTTCGATAAATTCGGTTCGACCGGGACAGACGATCACCGTCCCGCGTGGATTTTTCTGGAGAGACGGGGCAACGCACATTCGGAGCTTTCGCCCCTCAGCGCCGTCCAGCCAGCGAACGGCGGCCCCTTGCGGTTCAGGATTGCCCTCGACCTTTACGAATTCTGACGAGAGCATTCCCGTGCCTTAGGTCAGCTTGGACAGAAGGCTCTGCAGTTTCATGGCGACAGACATGTCACCAGCAACTTTCAGTTTGCCTTGCATGAAGGCCATGGTTGGGTCGAGCTTACCCTGCAGGAGGCTGGTGAAGTCATCCCAGTCGACAGAAATTGTCGCATCGGCGTCGCCATCTTCATTGGTCGCTTTGCCGTTCACTCCATCGAGGAGGAGTTTGCCGATCGAACCAAAGTCGAATTTCACGACTTTGTTGAAGTCGCCACCTGCGCTAAGTGCTTCGCTAGCTTTCGCGGTCAGTGTTGCCAGATCCATCATAGTTCTCCCTGATCTCGTGAGTGTTCTATGGCCCTATGAAATTCAGAACGCAAGTGGGTGAGAGCTGACTCGCACACATGACTGTGCCGAAGTCGATTTATACGGCATACTCGGCCTGGTCATCAGATGAGTGGGGAGCATTTGACGTGACGATTACCGGATGGAAGGCGCAGGTCAAAGCCTGGAAAACCTGGAGCGGCTGGAAGAAGGGCTCCCGGCTTACGCCCGTCAGCCTCAACCGGATGAAAGACCTCAGCGCATTCGATCTGGCTGTGATTGCGCAGAATGAGATGCATGATGATACGGTCAGGCAGGCCGCGCGAGACGAATTGAGCGCGCGTGAGGGCGAGGCGCCAAATGCCGCTGCGATTTGCGTGCCCTCCTTTATCTCGCCCGGGGATGTCGGCGGTATGTACCGACGCACATTTGGCTGGACGCGGACCTTACGCATTTTGTCTGGCTGGGTGATCCTCGCCTTTGTGATCCTCACATTCGCGGCGATTGGCTGGCATACCGAACATGTGGATGACGTTCTGTCCGATGCGCGGCAGCGCGGGCTGATCAGCGGGTATGACTATCTCGACAAGGGCAGGCGCGCGACGGCTGACGAAATTGCAGAAATTCCGCGGGATGCGCGATCCTCCGCCTTCGACTCTGATATCCGATACAGTGAGGTCTTGTTGTGGCGGGTCCGGGACACTGACGCCGCGAAAAATCTGCAAATGGTCGGTCACGTAGGCACGTTCGGCATTATCGGAATGTGCGTGTCATTTCTGGCCTGGTTTCTGCTGACGCTGTTCAGGCGAAAGCCAGTGCGCATTCTTCTGTTGCGGAAATTCAATCGCAAGAAGCTGTCTAAATCCATGTCACATGTGATCGATATGCAATTACGCCCCTTCGGCCATGTGATGACGCTGTCGGACAGATATTTCCAGAAGTCGAAATGGGATTGGTTTATGTTTGGCCTCCCAGCAAATCCACTTCACATCGCGCTCTATGTCATCTGGCTGCCCCTCCGCATTATTTTACGCCAGTTCAACCGGGCAAAATGGGGCCCGGCCTGGGTCGGATCGGCGCGGAATTTCAGATCGCTCGCACAGCGCCTGCGCGACAGGATTGGCCTCAATTTCGAGATCATGTGGGGCAAGCAAGGCTCATTCCTGATCCGGACGAGCGATCAGTGGTGGCAGAATGTGATCACCCTGCTGATGCGATCGGCTGACGTGATCATTGTTGACGTATCTGATGTGACACAAGGCACCAAATGGGAGCTCAATCGGCTTGACGGCGACAAGGCCTGGGAAAATGCCATCTTCATGTCCCTGGATGAAAAGGAAGGTCAGGCACGGGCGGCCTTGTCTGAATATGCCTGGAGGCAGCCGAAAATATGGCTGTATGAAAAATCGGGTCGGATGGAAGGCGAGAAAGAGTTTCGTCAGGCGGTTATTGATGCGGTGGAACGAAACCTGAAGGATCGGTATGCCGGTTAACCTTATGTCACTCTTTCCGTTGAGGCGCTCACCCCGTAAGACTTGAAAAAACATCGGGGAGTGACGCGTGAGCTGGAAAGAAAGCATAGACGAATTGCGAGCGCGAGAGCGCCTGGCCGAGAAAATGGGCGGCGAAGAGCCCGTCTCTCGACAACGTGGTCGCGGCAAGCTGACCGTGCGCGAACGCGTCGCCTTCCTCGCTGACCCCGGCAGCTTTCAGGAGATCGGCAAGATTGCCGGACGCGCCGAGTATGATGAAAACCACCAGCTGAAAGACTTCCTCCCCGCCAATATGGTGGTCGGTCGCGGCAAAGTCGGCGGCACACAATGCGTGATCCTGGGCGATGACTTCACAGTGCGCGGCGGAGCGGCCGATGCCAGCATTCGCGGCAAGATGATCATCGCTGAGAAGATGGCGGCTGAATATCGCTTGCCACTGGTCCGCCTGATTGATGGCACGGGCGGTGGCGGTTCCATCAAAATGCTCGATAAAGACCCGCGCACCTACATCCCCGAAACGCCGGGTTGGGAGCTGGTGGTTGAAAACCTTTCTGAGGTGCCCGTCGTGTCGCTCGCCCTCGGGCCGTGCGCAGGTCTTGGGGCAGGGCGTGTGGCCGCCAGCCATTATTCCGTCATGGTGAAAGAGCTATCTCAAGTCTTCGTGGCCGGGCCGCCCGTTGCCATCGCCATTGGCGAGGATGTCACCAAGGAAGAGCTGGGCGGCTGGAATATTCAAGCCAAAAACGGCACGGTGGACGACGCCGTTGAAAGCGAGGCTGAGGCCTTCGAAAAAACGCGGAAATTCCTCTCCTATCTGCCCTCATCCGTGCATGAACGCGCCGCACGAACCGAACCGACAGACGATCCCGACCGCCGCGAAGAGAGCCTGATCGACATCGTGCCCACCGATGGCAAAACGCCTTACAAGCCGCATAAAATCGTCGAGTCTTGCGTGGATCAGGGTAGCTTTTTCGAGATTGGCCCGTATTGGGGGCGGGGCATCGTCACCGGCTTTGCGCGGATAGATGGTTATCCCGTTGGCATTCTGGCGGGCAACCCCTTCTTCCTCGATGGCGCCTGGACGGCGGACACCTGTGATAAGGTCACGCGCCATGTCGACCTTTGCGACACCTTCCATCTGCCCATTATTCACTTTGTCGATTGTGCGGGTTTTGCCGTTGGCGTGCGGCACGAAACCGCCGGCGTGACGCGCCGAGGTGTGCGCAGCATGGCAGCCGTCTATCAGGCAAATGTGCCAATTTGCTCGATTGTGATCCGCAAGGCGTTCGGCCTTGCTGGCTCGGCCATGATGAACCCGACGCGGACGAAATGGCGCTATGCCTGGCCGTCTGGCGATTGGGGCTCGCTTCCCATGTCCGGCGGCATCGAGGCGGCCTATCGCAAAGAGATTTCAGAGGCAGAAGACAAAGAGGCCTATCTCGAAGCGCTCTATGCCAAGTTCGATGCCATCCGCTCGCCCTTCCGCACGGCCGAATCCTTCCTCGCCGAAGACATTATCGACCCCCGCGACACCCGCCCCAGCCTTGTCGACTTCGTTCACCACGCCGAACGGATGTTGGAGGCGGGGCGGATAAGTAAGGGGTACAGGCCGTAGGGCGGTGATGAGCACCGGACTTGATCCGGTGGAAATCCCGCCGGATTGGTTCCGCTTTATGGCGGGATTTATCGGATAACATCCGTTGCATCGCCGCCCTACAGTTCGTGGCCTGCGGCTCAGCGCCCTGCGCCTTCGCCTTGCTCGTAGCGCCGCCAATTTAGAATTGCGCTCATCCCTGCATAGGCAGGGATCTGGTCACGGCTCACCGATATCCCGTCCTTCAACGGGATGAGCGAGGTCTCTCCACTGCCGATACCCGCGGATTGGCGGGTATCACCCGGATCTACGAAATCACGCTCGCGTCCAAACCTTCCCTCTCACTTCAAAACGCCCTAGATTTTTTACACGGTAGTCGGGAGGTCAGCGTGTCGGATGTCTTTGTCAGCCATAAATCGGAGCGGCGTCCCGCGGCGCGTCATTTGGCGAGACTGGTTCAGAGTTACGGCTATTCGGTCTGGGCCGATTATGAGGCGCTGCCGGAGGATGGTTTTAACCGCGCGCTGGAAGGCGAACTGAACGCAGCAGGCGCGGTGCTTGTTCTCTGGTGCCAGCACTCTGTGAAAAGCCCTTGGGTGATTGAACAGGCGCGCATGGCGCGCGAGAGCGGGCGGATTATTCCTTTGCTGATGGAGACGGTCGACCTGCCGCTCGGCTTTGCCAGCATGGCGACCCATGACCTCAGCGATTGGGATGGGACGGGCCGCAGTCCGCTGCTTGACCCGGTGCTTGAAGCGATCGCTGACAAGACCGGCAAACGCCCGCAAATGGAGTATGACGCGCTCAAAACCTATGAGGCGAGCTGGCGCGATTTTGGCGCGCCGCGCTGGACACAATTTGCGTTGGGCCCGCCTGTGACTGGTGATGAGGCTGTATCGGCTGTGCCGCCCGACCCAAAGACCGAACAAGCAGAAGAGAAGACGGGCTCAACCGAAACGAAGACCGGTCAGAACAAGGGTTTCTCGCCGGATGAGGATGTGTTCGAGAAGATTTTTGGCGAAGTGTTTGGCAAAGGCAAAGATGAAGGCACTGCTGACGAACCGGGCAGGGGACCAGATCTGCGTGTGTCTTATCAGATTACGCTCGAACAAGCCTTTACCGGGCTGAAGCCGGAGATCAGCTTCAAGCGTCGTGTGCCCTGCGTCGCCTGTGAGGGGTATGGCGCACCGAAATCTGAAAGATCCGGTGCCTGTGCGTCGTGCTCGGGAAGCGGGAAAGTCGAGAAAGAGCAGGGCTTTTTCAGGATGAGCCAGACCTGTCCCGCCTGCAAGGGATCCGGGCAGAAGGGCAAAGCCTGCGGAGCCTGTGAGGGCAAAGGCCTGATCGAACAGGCTGAGACGGTGAAAGTGACGATCCCGGCGGGAATGGAGAATGGCAAGAAGCTGATGCTCGTTGGAAAGGGGGATTATGGTCGCCCCGGAAAACAAGCTGATGGTCCGCCGGTAGCGCCGACATCAGGCGATCTTTATCTGGATGTGGCCTTCCAGAAGCATGCGGTTTTTGAATTGAACGGCCTCGACCTTATCTGTCGCTATCTCGTCAAAGACAGCGTGCTGCGCAAGGGCGGGTCGGTGAAGGTGACCGGCATTGACGGTAAACAGCTGAAGCTGAGCGTGCCGAAAAAGTCCGAGCCGGGCTCACGGTTTCGGCTGACCGGATGCGGTATGCGAAACCTGAACGGCACGCGCGGCGATTTATTTGTTCAGCTGGTGACGCAGACGTGAAAAAGCCCGCCTCAGAGGCCGGGCTTTTGTGTGTGTTCATGAATCCCGGATCACGTCTGGGATGATAGATCACGCTAGTCTTCTGACTCTGCCTCTTCGCTCGCCTCAGGCTTCACGAATTTCATCGTCATGCGATCGCTTTCGCCAATGGCGGCATAATGGTCCTCGCCCTGATAGTCTCCTGCCACACTGCCATCACGGTTTGCGGACCGCAGGTTGGGCGGCAGGGTCCAAACGCCATAAGGATGGTCTTTGGTGTCGTTCGGATTGGCGTTAATGTCAGACGCTTCCAGGAATTCAAAGCCGGCTTCCGCGGCCTTCTGCTTCACATAATCCTCGTGAACATAGCCAGTTGGCGCGCCCGGGATTTGCTCATCTGAGCTGTTCAGACGGTGCTCGACCACACCAAGAATGCCGCCGGGCTTCAGGGCGTCATAAGCATCCTTGAAAATCTTGTCGTCATAATTGCCCGCCATCCAGTTATGGACGTTGCGGAAAGTGAGGACGTAATCTGCGGTGGGTTCCTCGAACATCGGCTCGCTGCTGCCTGAAAGGATAACGACGCCGATATCGCCAAAGGCTTCCGGCTTGGAAATATGGCTCTCGGTGAAGCTTGCCATGGCGCGCTCACCAAATCCGGAAGACGGGTCGGTCATGGCCGCATAATATTTGCCGCTGTCTTTCAGATATGGCGCAATGATGGAGGCGTAATAACCACCACCGGGCCAGATCTCGACAACCGTGTCGTCCGGTTCAATGCCCATGAATTCCAGCGTTTCGATCGGATTGCGATACTCATCGCGGGCGACATCGCCTTCTGGGCGCCAGCTTCCGGCCGCAGCCGCTTCCAATGTCATGGCGCCCGTCGCTTCTGGTGTTGTGCTGGTTTCTTCCGCAGGCGGCGCGGACGCTTCAGGCGTGGGGGTCGGTTCGGCGGGTTCCTCGGAGCCGCCGCAGGCGGCGAGTGTCAGTGCCAGAATGCTCGCGGATGTGATGCTCAAAACAGTTTTCATTTGCAGATCCTCTGTACCGGCAGGGTGGTATCGGTCCCTCTTGCGCGGTGAAGATGGCACCCCATATCCTTGTTGTCGAGACGCCGATGACGGGTCCGACATCTGGTGCGCCGAAAGGGCATCAACTCACAATCAGACAGGGGCACCTGTCGAACTTGTTGCTTTTGAAAGGACTTGATTATGCAAACGATTGATCTGTCACCAATCTACCGCTCTATGGTCGGTTTCGACCGTGTCGCCAACATGCTGGATGCAGCATCACGGCTCGACAACTCACAGGGCTACCCCCCATACAATATCGAAAAAACAGGCGACAATGCGTTTGTCATTGAGCTTGCGGTTGCCGGTTTCAGCGAAGATACGCTGGATATCGAAACCAAAGAAGGTCTTCTGACGATTGCCGGGAAAACCGGCGCGACAGAAAGCGAAGAGAAGCGCGAATTCCTGCATCGCGGCATTGCCGAGCGCAGCTTTATCCGCCGCTTCCAGCTTGCTGACCATGTGATCGTGAAGGGCGCGAGCCTGGAGAACGGTCTCCTGCGTGTGGAGCTTGAGCGTCAGTTGCCAGAGGCGATGAAGCCTCGTAAAATCTCTATTGGTGAAACCTCTCAGAAGGAACAGCCAAAGGTGATTGAAGGCGGCAAAAACGTCGCTTAATCAGCCCCGTTCACCCCAGACCCCCAGAGAGCGGCGCGTCCTTTGACGCGCCGTTTTTCTATGCGTCGGTTTTGGAGTTATCCTCTGAATCTGCCTCGGCATCGTCAGATGGCGCATCCGGCTCGTCAGGGATGACCGCTGTTTCCGGCACGCTTTCAGACGCCTGGGCGGTCTCTTCAACTGGTGTGACTTCGGTCGTCTCGTCCGCGACAGTCGCGTCTTCTTTAGCTTCAGGCACAGCTTCCGGTTCCGGTGTCGGCTCACCCAGCGGGAAGGTGTCAGTCAGACCCGCCGCTGCCAGAAATTCAACGATAGCCTCATCGCCAGGAGTTGCAGCAAAAGCCGCCTTCAGAGTGTCGAGCGAGGCGTTTGAGTGGCCCTGAACGCCCTGCTTGAACTCATCTTCGCCGATTTTGACGGTAACCGTCTTGCGCTTTTTCGCAATGGATTCAGCGTTCGCTTCGGTCCATGCAACATAAGTCGCACCGACTTCGTCACGGATCAGCGGCAACAGAGTGTCGCTGACATTGGCAAATTCGTCGAATGGCGCGCCAGCGCGCGGTTCTTCCATGAATTCAACCCAGGCCGAAACAAAGGGTGCGGTGTCGCGGATCATCTGGCCGGGCTTCTCTTCCAGAAGCAGTTGAGACAGTTGCCCTGCCAGCGCGAAATCCGCAAAGCTCGGATGCCCGCCAAAAATGAAGAGATGATGCTCAAGATGCGCATTCAGGAGTTTCAGAAAGCGTTCGAAAGATGCCTCGAGAATTGGCGCGGTTTTCTTGCTTGAACCGACAAGCTTCAATCGGCCCGTCATGCTTTTCGCGATGGACTTTTCGATATCGGCCCGGTTCTGGACGTCATATCCCGCAAAAATCTGATCGGCCTGACGTGTGGCAGAGGCTTTGGCTGCCGCCGTTGTGCCCCAGCGATAATGGAACATCACCTTATTCAGCCATTCGTCGGCATAGTCTTCCAGAAGCAATGACAGCGCCTGGCTCGGCGGATAATCCGGGCGTGCGGCAGGTGATTTCACCTTGTCTTCAATGCGCGACAGAATGAGGCTGGAATCGTGCGCGATGCCGCCATTCGGAGACACAAGCATGGGCAGCGCCTGGCTTTTCGCGAGGCCCTGAAACTCTTTCTCTGTGCCAAATCCTTTCGACACCCAGTCAAAGGGTAGCTTCTTGTAACGTAGATAGCTGCGGACTTTTACAGAGTAAGGGGACAGGTCTGATCCGAAAAGGCGGTATTTGGCGGACATAATGGAGCTCCAAGCGAGGGCGAAGGCTTACGCGGGCTTGGCGCTCGGTTCAAGTCGCAATCTTTAACTGGTCTCAGCGCGTGGCTGGCCGGTCACAGGGGCTTTTCAGCCATGCTGGACGAAGAAGTCCTCATAGAGTGGCGCGATCTGATGCTTCTTGATGCCGACGAGGACTGGAATGCCAGCTGCACGCAGGGCTGCGAAGCCGCCTGCGCCTTTGGGGTGTTTATCGGCGACAGCGCAGACAACACGGGCGATCCCGGCCTCGGTCAGGCGTTTTGAACAGGCGTCTTCGCCCGTCGAGCGTTCGCGGCACGGTTCCAGCGTCACATAGGCTGTGCCGCCTCGTGCTTTTTCGCCCGCCTCATCAAGCGCGATCTGTTCGGCATGCGGGCGACCGCCTTCCGCCGTGACGCCTTCACCTACGACGGTTCCATGTGCATCAACGATGACACAACCAACCGAAGGGTTGTTGCCGGTCAGGCCGTGATTCCAGAGGGCCAGCCAGTAAGCCTGGCCCATCAGGCGTTTGTCCCTGCGTTTGGTCATGAAAATCCTCCGCTTCTCCCCGCAGAGGCGGGGATCTCGTTAAGCTGCCAGATTCCTGCCTGCGCAGGAATGAGCGAACGATGTTTACGCAGGAATGGCGGGCAGATCCTTCGCGCGGTCCGCATCAAGATAGCGTGCAGAGACCGGCTTCAGAGTATCATCAAGTTCGATGAGGAGCGGGTTACCGGTCGGGATCTCAACGCCGATAATATCGACTTCATTTACTTGGAATAAATGCTTCACGATCGCGCGGAGCGAATTGCCGTGGGCCGAAATGATTGTGTTTGTGCCTGAGGTCAGGACTGGCGCAACCGCCGAATTCCAGTAAGGCAGAACGCGCTCGAGTGTGAGCTTCAGGCTTTCCGTCGCGGGTACGTCAATACCGTCATAGCGGGGGTCATTCGACAGATCGAACTCAGAGCCGGGCTCGAGAATTGGCGGGGGGATGTCATAAGACCGGCGCCAGATCTTCACCTGATCATCGCCATGCTTCTGCGCGGTCTCAGCCTTATCGAGGCCAGTCAGGCCACCATAATGGCGCTCATTCAGATGAAAGTCTTTGGTGACCGGCAGCCAGCACCGGTCCATTGAATGAAGGGCCAGCCAGAGGGTGCGGATGGCCCGGGTCTGAACGCTGGTAAAACATTGGCGGAAATCCACGCCTGCTTCAGAAAGCAGCTCTCCAGCGCGTGTGGCCTCGGCTTCACCTTTTTCCGTGAGCTGCACATCCCACCAGCCGGTAAACCGGTTTTGCAGATTCCATTCGCTTTGTCCGTGACGCATCAATGCCAGCTGAACCATAATCGTCCCTCATCTAACTCGTAACGCGCTGGCATTAGCGCCTAAATTACAAAGGGTCGAGATGTCTGGGGAAATTAGCGCCGCAAAACGCTCAGCTGAACAGATTGTCGATATCGGACTGCGAAATACCGGCATCATCCGGCGCGGCATGTTGCGCGCCCGGGCCATCGCCAACAATAAGGCCGTTGATTGTGCCGATATTGTCGAACAGGGTTTTGCCGATTTCGCTGGCCGCAGACAGTTCGTTCGCAACAATCAACTGCTGAATTGACAGAATTTTCTGATCGAGCGCTTTGCAGGCTTTTTCAAACCGGCTGATTAGCCCTGAATCGGCCAGCGCAAAGGCCTCGATGGCGAGATCACGATCCCGGAAGCCTGAATGCTGGAAGTGATCGACATAACCTTCTGGTTGCCAGGCCAGGATCTCATCATTGATCTCATCATCCGAGCCAAGAAAGTCCATCAGCATGGCGACTTCGTTGTAGTGATTGAGAAAATCGGTCGCAAGGAGGGTGTCCGGGCTGATATTCGCCGCGCGGAGTCGATCTGCATCGATCATATCAGGATTACCCAGCTGCATCACCGGCACGCTAGACGAAAATCGTTCAAACCGACTTAACACAGTAAAAACTCATCTTTTGGCCTTGCATCTGCCCGGTTCGCACGACAGAAGAATGATCGAAGGTCCAAGGGACAGCCCGCGTATGAGTGACATCATTTTTTATCCTGTCGCTTTGATTGCCGCACTGGCGATTGTAGCAGCAGCGGCGCTACCGGGCCGCGACCGCCTCGCATGCAGTTCTGTGAGCGGGGCTGGAACCGATTACCGGACAATTCAGGTGTCAGGAGACGATCTCTGCCGTTTTGAGGCGTCCGGCGAAGCCGAAATCGAGCTCGTCCGCTCCGGCGAGCAGATCACCCATCTCACCATCACGGCAAGTTCTGGCAGCCTTGGTGACCGGCCAGACCGGAACCCACATTTTCGCCTTGCCGCAGATCTCGAGCGGGTGTTTGCAGGTCATGAAGTGCGCGTGACGATTGAGGCGCGGCCGTCTTTGGATGCGGGTGCCTCTGCATTCGAAGCGAATTACAGCGCAGGGTTTGAAGGTAATTCGGGCTGGTCTCTCTTTGAACTGCGAGCGGATTACGCCCCCTACAGTTTCACCTGGGATGTGCCCCAGCGCACCGCTGAGGAAATTGCCGTCGATTATCTCGCCATACGGCCCGTGATTCCCGAGAAGACCAGATCCGTTGATGTCCGGTCGGTGAAATTCGAACTTCTGGAGAGAACTCAGGTCGCTCCGGAAGCAATACCGCAACCTATTCCGGGGATTGCCCCGGAAACCCCTGAAGACAGTCAGCCTGAAACCACACAGACAGACCCTTAGACCATCCAACATTATTTCCCGGAGGACAGAAGTTATGTTGCCGAAGCCAAGTGCAGATATTGCCCCGAACACCGCAGAATTCGAGACGATGCCATTGGTCAAACCGACCGGGTTTCGAGAGTATGACGCCCGCTGGTGGTTTGGGGTTCCGGGGGCAGAAAAGCCATCAGAACTGAACCTTCTTGGTGTGCAGGCTCTGGGACAGGGTATGGGTACGGTGTTCCATGATAAATGGGTCGCGCCCAAGGTCGTGGTGGGGCATGACTTCCGACACTATTCCCAGTCCATCAAATACGCGCTGATGACAGGCCTCGCTCAGTCTGGCTGTCAGGTTCTGGATATCGGGCTTGCGCTGTCGCCAATGACGTATTTTGCACAATTTGCGCTGGACGCAGCCTGCTGCGCCATGGTCACAGCGAGCCATAATGAAAATGGCTGGTGCGGTGTGAAGATGGGCTATGACAAGCCACTCACATTCGGACCAGATGAAATGGGTCGCCTGAAAGAGATTGTGCTTGGCGGAACGCCAATTCTGCGGTCGGGCGGGTCCATCACCCGTGTCGACAATATGAAGGATGTCTACCTTAAGGCGGTCACCAAGGATGTGAAAATCTCCCGTCCTCTGAAAGTGGTTGCGGCCTGCGGAAACGGCACGGCGGGCGCCTTCGCGCCAGAGGCGCTTCGCTCTATGGGCGTCGAGGTGATTGAGCTTGATTGCGAGCTCGACTGGACCTTCCCGAAATACAACGCAAATCCGGAAGACACCGAAATGCTGCACGCCATGGCGGCAGCCGTGAAAGAGCATGGCGCAGACGTCGCGCTTGGCTTTGATGGCGATGGCGACCGCTGCGGCGTGGTCGACAATAATGGCGAAGAGATCTTCGCCGACAAAATCGGCCTTATGCTGGCTCGTGACCTGTCCAAGGAATATCCGGGCTCGAAATTCGTCGTCGATGTGAAATCAACCGGTCTCTACAAGACCGATCCGGTTCTGAAAGAGAACGGCTCAGAAGTCGATTATTTCAAGACCGGCCACTCCTATATCAAGCGCCGCACCACAGAGCTTGAGGCGTTGGCAGGCTTTGAGAAGTCTGGTCACTTCTTCTTCCGCCCACCGATTGGTCTAGGCTATGATGACGGCCTGGTGGCCGCTGCAGCCGTGCTTCAGATGCTGGATCGCAATCCCGGCAAGAGCATGTCTGACCTCCATGATGAACTCGGTGAGGCCTACACCTCCATGACCATGTCTCCGCATTGTGGCGATGAGGTGAAGTATGGCGTGATCGACAAAATGGTTGAGGAATATGAAGGCCTTCTGGGCACGGAAATCCTCGGCCGGAAGGTTGTCGATGTAAACACAGTGAACGGGGCACGCGTCACACTGGAAGATGGTTCATGGGTTCTGGTGCGCGCGTCATCGAACAAGCCGGAGTTGGTTGTCGTGGTCGAGAGCATGGTGTCGAAGGATGACATGAAATCGCTGTTCCATGACGAGGTAAAACCACGCCTTGGCAAACATGAAGAAGTCGGCGGGTATAACCAGGAAGTGTGATGAACCGTAGAAGCGTTCAGCTGCATGTTTTGAAGGGAGCGCTTATTGCGCTCCCTTTTTTCATTCTGGCGGGCTGTGGGGATGGAAGCGATTTGTGCGCTGATAGCATCAGGTCGCGCACTCAAAGCCCGTATAGATAGCTTTCTAATCAGGACATATTAGCGCGTAAAATATTGACATCTTATAGGATGTCATAAATATTATTAGTATGAGATGGGTTCTGGATACAAATGTGATCGTCGCGGCATTTCGAAGTCGGGACGGTGCCAGCAACCAGATTTTGCGCCATGCGATTGACCAGCGGTTTGATCTTCTGCTCTCGACAGCACTATTTTTAGAATATGAAGCCGTTTTGAAACGAGACGAAATCCGGGCTGTCCCCCGCCACAGCCTGTCTGATGTCGACCGTATCATGGCGTCGATTGCAGCCCTGGCGACGCCGGTTGATATTCTTTTCCGGACGCGACCACGATTGCGAGATGCAGGTGATGAAATGATACTTGAGGTGGCACTCAATGGGATGGCGTCGGCAATTGTCACGCATAATCTCAGAGATTTTGAGACGCATCCGCCCCCGGAGTGCGAGGTGCTGGTTCCACGTGTGGCATTGGAGAAACTAATCAAATGAGCGCAAAGACGAGATACAAATATCCGCTTCAGATTCCGGAATCCCTGAAAGAAACCGTTATCCGACTTGCGAAAGAAGACGGTGTTTCAGTGAATCAATGGATCGTTGCAGCTATCGCACAGAAAGTCGGTGCGGTTGAAACCGCTGAAGAATTTCTCATCGAAAGGGCAGGTAACGCTGTGCCGAAAGACCTGACGAAATTTTTGGATCAAGCGGCGGACGAACCGCCGCTTGAAACCGATATCGCATAAACCTGAAATTACCGCTTACTCAGCCCGAACCCATTCGCCATCTTCGTCTTGTGTCATCAGGGTGAAGCTGCCCGGTGCGATGCCGACCGGTTCCTGGCCGAGCATGAAGAACCAGGAGAAACCGCCAAACACGCGCCAGAAATTTGTCTCGCCCTGATTGAGGCCAAGTGGGCCACAAGCGCTGCGTGGGCCGTCGGCCGGATCATAGGCCTCTGCCTCGACCGGATTGTCGACGACGAGCGCGTCTTCCGGCCAGCCGGGAACGTCTGGGCCCACGACCGAACACTCAGATGCGGCGTCAGGATCTTCCATCGCTTCTCGGGCGCGGAACAGAACGTTTGCGAACCGGTCTTCCGGGTCTGCCGAAAAGACGCGGACCAGCGGCGTCTCACTAAATCCTGTTTCCGCGCGATAGGCTGAGCTCGCCAGAGAAATTTCGGCAGACTGTGCGCCACCTGCAAATTCGAGCGTCGTTTCACGGTCTCCACACACTATGCCCTGATAGAAGAGCGCGTCGGTGGCGAAGGCCATTTCCATGAGCTTCCATTCACAGGTGTCGCCCGTCATCTGTTCAAAATAGGCCATATCCGGGTGATCCGGCATGGCCGGGCCGTCGATAAAATTGATAGCGCGCCCAACACATTTTCCGGTGATTGGAAAAACCGGTCCTTCATCTGCGCAAGGTGAGGCCGCCGGAGCAGCCGTCTCTGTAGCTTCAACAGGAGTGTCGACCTCTTGAGGTTGGTCACAGCCTGTCAGCGAAACAAGCGCAAAAGCGCTGACGAAAAAGCCGAGGTGAGAGATAGTCATGGGTGTCCCCTATTTTTGGTCCCACGCTCAAATCACGCCGTTCGGGCAATTCTGCAACACAAATCCGTCATTTATTAAGGGGGTGCACAGAAACTGGTCATCCTGTCCTTTTGCATTTTGCAGCCTGAAAAAAAGGCTGTAAGACAAGGTGTAAATGGAAGACGGGGATTACAATGAAATTCAGAACCAACCTGTTCCTGGGCGCGGCGGCACTTTTCTCAATGGGGACAGCTCAGGCCGGTGTGGTCGATGAGCTTCGTCTGGGGGTCACGCAGCACAATATTTGCGTGATCGATTGTAAGAATGCCGACAAGGAAGACGGACCGAATATCTCGGCTGAAGCGGTTTTCGATACACCAGACTTTCTCAGTTGGGCATTTGATCCGCGTCCCTATCTGAACGCGTCAATCAATACAGCCGGCAATACCAGCTTCTATGGCGGCGGGCTTCAATGGTCATTCGGACTGGGCGACAATTTCGCGATCGAGCCGGGTCTGGGGTACTTTCTGCATGATGGTGAGACGTCCAATCCGTTCGCGAATGGTACGCCGGAATCGGCCGCCTTTGCCGAAGAAAACGTCCTGTTAGGTTCTGAAGATCTGTTCCGGACCTCGCTCGCGCTTAGCTGGTATATCAGCGATGCCTGGGGGGCTCAGATCATGTACGAGCATTATTCTCACGGCCAGATCCTCGGCAATGGCCGAAATCAGGGCATGGATAATCTCGGCGTCCGGCTTGTGTGGGTGCTGAACGACTAAGCGGCACACCGCTTTCAATTGAAGTCAGTTTCGTTCGGGCTCATACTCTTGGTATGAGCCCGAACTCTTTGACGCGCATACTCTATGATGGTGAGTGCCCCTTTTGCGTGTCCTATGTGCGCTTTGCGCGGCTGAGAGAGGCGCTGGGCGAGGTCGAGCTGGTCGACGCCCGAGAGGCGCCGGATTTGGTGGCATCGTATTCTGCGCGCGGTTATCCGATCGACGAGGGCATGATCGTCGATACTGGCGAAGAGATCTATTTCGGCGGTGATGCCGTCTATGCCATAAACTGGCTGGCCAGCCCGAACCCGGTCATGCGTTGGTTTGGTGGTCGGGCATTCCTGAAATTCATCTATCCGGCCCTGCGTGCTGTCAGAAATCTGACAGTACGCCTGTTAGGCCATAAGCCCATTCAGAACTCAGCTCCGTGAGGGCTTTTGACCTGACTGAGTGATTCTCAGGATGATTTGTCTGTTCAGGTCGGTCTCAAACGGGGTGCGCGTCATCGGCAGGACGAACCGACATACTGCTAACACGCGGAATTAAGGGCTTTTTTCGGACGAGAACTCCTCCATCCACGGAATATTATCCTGCGTTGACGCAAAGGTTTCACACTCTGCTCTTGCAATTCAGCGACAAACAAGGCCTTGTCCCGGCGGCTGAAACGGAGAGAGAAGCCATGACAGGTGTTGTCGTTGTCGGTGCCCAATGGGGCGATGAAGGTAAAGGTAAGATTGTCGATTGGCTGAGCCATCGCGCGGATGTTGTTGTGCGCTTTCAGGGCGGCCACAATGCCGGGCATACGCTCGTCATCGATGGAAAAGTCTTCAAGCTGAACCTTCTTCCCTCTGGCGTGGTGCGCGGCGGCAAGCTGTCCGTTATTGGCAATGGCGTGGTTGTCGACCCTTGGCAGCTCCTGTCCGAAGTCGCTGGGATGAAGGAACAAGACGTCATTCTGGGCCCGGATGATTTACTGTTGGCGGACAATGCCTGCCTCATCCTGCCGTGGCACAAAGATATCGACGCCGCGCGCGAAGCGCAGGCTGGCGGTGCGCAGATTGGCACGACCAAGCGCGGCATTGGTCCCGCCTATGAGGATAAGGTCGGCCGCCGTGCCATTCGCGTCGCTGACCTTGCTGACGAAGCCGCACTCGACATGAAGCTGGAGCGTCTGATCGCGCACCACGCCCCTCTGCGCAAAGGCCTCGACCTTCCGCCACCAGATGCCGCTGAACTCAAGCGGCAATTGCTCGAAATCGCCGATGACGTTCTGAAATATGCCGGTCCGGCCTGGCAGCGCCTTGATGCGGCCTATAAACTCGGTCGCCGCATTCTGTTTGAAGGCGCCCAGGGCGTGATGCTGGATGTGGATCACGGGACCTATCCCTTTGTGACCTCCTCGAATGTTGTTTCCGGCCAGGCCGCTGCTGGTTCGGGCCTCGGTCCGCGGTCTGTGAATTATGTGCTCGGTCTTGCGAAGGCCTATACGACGCGTGTCGGCTCGGGGCCGTTTCCAACCGAGCTTGACGACGAAATTGGCGAAACCATGGGCCGGGTTGGCCATGAGTTTGGCGTCAATACAGGCCGTAAGCGTCGCTGTGGCTGGTTTGATGCGGTCATGGTGCGTCAGGCCTGTGCGGTGTCTGGCGTCGATGGCCTCGCCATCACCAAGCTTGATGTTCTCGACGGGTTTGAGGAGATCAAGATCTGTGTGGCCTATAAACTCGGCGACAAAGTGCTGGATAGACTGCCCGCAACCGCGGCCGAACAGGCAGCAGTTGAACCGATTTATGAGACGATGAAGGGCTGGAGCGATTCAACTCAGGGCGCGCGCGACTGGGACCAACTGCCGGGTGAAGCGGTGAAATATATCCGCCGCCTTGAAGAGCTTGTGGGCTGTCCGGCGGCGATTGTGTCGACCTCACCTGAGCGGGAAGATGTTATTCTGAGACGGGATCCGTTTGGTCGTGTAATGTAAACGACCATCGTTTAATCGTCTGACTGTCATGACACTTGCCTATCCGATCGCCAATTCCGCCATGCAGGCGCTCACTGAGCCTTTAGGCCATGAGCGGACGCAGGCGGCTGCCCGGAAGGCGGCAGCAGGGCCAGTAACGTTTGAAACGGAATGGCTACGTCCCGGTCCCGAACGGCAGGAAGATCTTCAGCCCTATGTGCAGTCTGCAGTCGCCATGGGCGCGGCACAGATTTATGAGACCGAAAAAGGACGCCCAGTCATTGCCCTGAATTATTGGCGCGTCATGACTGAAGCCGAGCAGGTGTTTGATCAGCCGGTTGCAACCGATCCGGCGCGCAAGCGGGAAGATCACACAGACAATCTCTATTTTCGTCGTGGCCGGACCAAACCGAAAAAAAAGCCGGTCGATCCAAACCAGCTGGATCTGTTCGGTGCGGACCCAACGTCAAGCGATAAGGAAAACAGCTGATCGCCTTCATTTTTCGACGAGTTTCTAACGGCCTCATGACAAAAGAGAATTTCCTGATTATTCCCTTAGACTAAATATTCGTTCCGTTGAGTTTTGACGTTTTGCACCCATGACAACGCCCGTTCCTGTTACGCCGCCAACCACGCCGACGCCTGAGGCGAGCCCGTCCTCAGATAATGCGGCCGCGAGCGAAGCCGGAAATGATATTGCGCTACGTGCACAAGCGGTGATGACAGATGCCTGGACCTGGCTTCAGCAGCACGTCCTGACGCCCGAAAACCTGATCGCTATAGGTATTCAGCTTGCGGTGATCGTGGCAGCCATTCTGATTGGCCGAATGCTGTCGCCGACTGTTCGTCGCTGGATCAATTTTGGCGTATCCAAACTACCCCAGCAGATCCGGGAGAAGGTCGAACAGCTCTCGCCTCTCATCCTTGGCCCGGGATTGCGGCCAGCTTTATGGATTGGGTGTCTGTGGATTGGTGCCACGGCGCTCCAGGGGGCGGGGCAGCCCTATATTCTGGTACGGATTGCCGCGAGTCTGACCACAGCCTGGCTGGTGATCAAGCTCGTAACGCAATTCCTTCCTGCCGACCTCCAGAAACCTGCCCGATGGGTGGCCTGGGGTGTGGCCGTCCTGAACGCCATGGGTATTCTGGACGATGTCTGGCACTGGGTGAACACAAAAGGCGTGCCGTTCAATGAGCGCCTGATCAATCTCGAGTTCATTCTTCAGGCTGTCCTGATGGCGGCGATCTTCCTGTTTGGCGCGCAATGGCTTTCGAAACGCCTGAAAGCGCGTGTGGAGACGCTTCCTAAGGTTGAGCCGTCTCTCCGCATTCTTCTATCAAATGCCATTCAGATCGGCCTGTTTATCGCTGCGGCCTTCCTGACTATGACCAGCATCGGCATTCCGCTGGGCGGCCTGGCTGTCTTTGGTGGCGCGCTTGGCGTCGGCCTCGGCTTCGGCATGCAGCAGATCGTGGCGAACTTTATTTCGGGCGTCATTCTGCTGACAGACAGATCCATCAAGCCACACGACGTGATCGAGGTGGACGACACCTATGGCGAGGTAAAATCTCTTGGTCTGCGCTATGCTTCTGTCATTACGCGCGATGGCAAAGAGCATCTCATCCCCAACGAACAACTCGTGACCAACAAAGTGGTCAACTGGAGCTATTCGGACAATCTGGTGCGGATCAAGCGCCGCTTTCTGGTGGAGTATGAAAGTGATCTGAGACTGGCGGCGCGGTTGTGCATCGAGGCGTGCCAGGAGAATGATCGGGTTGAGCAAACGCCAGAGCCGAAATGCCTTCTCATGGAATTCACCGAGGATGCCGTGGAGATGGAGGCGCGCTTCTGGATACGTGACCCTCAGAACGGCATCAACAATATCGGTTCAGCCGTCATGTTTGCCATGTGGGACAAGTTCAAAGAGCATGGCATCGATCTGCCGCTGGGTCAGGACGAGATCCGCATTCTTGGCGACAGCCAGCTGAATGTGAAGCTGGTCCGCGACAAGCCGGGGAAGAAAGAGGAAAATCCTTCAGGTTGACTTGGCCAAGGACTGGCCAATTGAATTCGACAACCGCCTTCCAAGTTTGACCATGGGTTGTTCGATATACCGGTATGTCAGCGTTGATAAGAGTGAACCGACGACCAGTACGACCAGAAACAAGATGATGAGCTGCATGTATGGCGGCAGAGCCCCGGGGATAAACGGCTCCAGAAAATGAATGACGATGAAGTGGACAAGATAGAGACTGAAGCTGATCTCGCCCAGAAAAGCCAGAACTGGATTAACGAGCAAGACTGAATCCCAGCGCGCGGCCGCGTATACCAGTGCCGCCAATATCGGAATAACCAGTATTTGTGCAGCTGGAATGAATGCGCTGAAGACCGAAAAGGCGATGAGGGCTGATAGCACAACAAGTGTTTTCAGATCTCCAAGTCGCGTTTTCTCAAGCGTATCCGGCCATTTTTTTATGAGGTGATAAAGAAAAATGCCGGAGGCGAACGCCGGTAAGTTGGTAAGAAAATTGAAATGGAAGAACGTTCCCCACATACCCGCTTTTTGCGCTTCAGTCAGGAAAAGCGTCGCGAACCCTTTGTTTCCAACTGCTGCGGCAAAGGAAAGAATCAGCAAAACAGCCGCTAACCTGATATTCGTTACGTACCGTAGGGCAAGTGGGAAGAGCGCGTAGAAAATCGCTTCGCACGCGATACTCCAGCCTCCCGGGACAACAGTGTTAATCGAGTGCGGCACGAAGCCATGGACGAAAAAAGTCGTGGCCACGATATCATAAGGCTGTATCTCAATGGAACTCGCCTGCATAACATTCTGAAAAGCCAGCAAAGTATAGACCACGATTGCCAGATAGAACATGGGGGCAATTCGGAAGAATCGCCGAGTGTAGAACGAGGCTGGATCGAATTTCTCTGGTTTAGTAACGATGCACAGGGTCAATGCGCTCACGATGAAGAAAAGCTGCACGCCGCGAAAGCCAAAATTGCTGAAGGATTTCAAAAGAACAGGCAGATGATCGATCGACTGACCCACGTGAATCAGCACAACTCCAAGAATAGCGATGCCCCGCAGGCTATCCAGATAGACTAAACGCTTCATCCGATTTTCAATTTGCCCCCATAATGTGATCCGCAGATGAGTGCCTAGAGCAAATGGTCCCCTGTCTGAACGCAAACTTCAAGCGGCTTCGTCAGATTTTTCTACCAAAAGCCGAGGATTGTTTAGTTCGAGGTCTCAAGGACTCACACGCTGGTGACAAGTCGGACATGGCCGTCTGATACGGCGAGTTTTGTGCGCTCATCGCCAGGCCAGCTCCGATAGTCGAGCAACATGCGGGACGATCCGCGCTGCCCCCAAAGCGCTTCGGGTTCAAACCTCAGCCAGGCGATCGGCGCAGAATCGGTTGCTCTGGCGCCTGCGGTTTCGATGAGATCAACCAGCGCATCCCGCGTTTCCTTGGGGGGATATTGCAGAAACACCGAATGACAGATCACGGTCAGCGCATTCTTTCGAGGTGAAGCAAGTTTTGCTTTCAGCCAGTCAACCGCATCAGCCTCATCCACTTTTGTCTCGTTCTGAAGTGCCAGTTCAACAGCCGCATCAAACCGTTCCAGCCGCTCTGTTTGATCCACCCAGACATAGCTTTTCAGCCGCAGCCGCGTCTCCGGATCCGTCAGATCCAACGGATTCTGATCGCATGCGGCCCGGCTTTTGATATCAAATTGAACGGCAAGCGGGGGTGCAAGCGCCTGCCAGTCCGTACTGACCTGAACGCCTGAGAGCGGGTCGCCCCATTTCCAGTTCTGCGTGGTATAGCGAAACTGATCAAAATTCTGATTGAGGCCTGCGCTGGCGCCGAGCTCGAGAAGGTGGATTGGAAGGCGATGGCGACGGGTGAGGTCGAGTATGCCCGCAAGAAACATGAAACCCCGCCGGGTTTCATTGGTTTGCGGTGGCCGTGTGAGGAAATCTTTGACCCAGTTCACATTGTCTTTGAGGAAGGCGCGCGCAGCAGGCCATATCTCGCCAATATCGGCCTCCGGACTTTCCGTGGATGGGTAGGTTGCCGCGAGGATGTCATCACGGCCTGACAGCACCGCATAATGAAGCGCGCCCAAAAGGCGTAGGCCAACAGCATCACGGATCGGGTTGGTGGGCCAATCGCCCAATATCTCTCGGGTCGCGCCGCCCTGGTCGAAATCATGCTTCAGTCTGAGAAGAATATCCGCCGTGAGTGGCGAACCGAGAACCCGGTTCCATTCCGCTTGCTGGCCAAATTGCTGGGAGATTGCCTCTGAGTTCATGACGGCTTACGCGCGCTCACAAGCTCAGCTGGAGTAGCACCCCCGGCTTGGCCGGGGGTGTTGAAGCCGTCAATTCGAACGCACTCAGGCGCGTTCAAGACACATAGCGATGCCTTCACCGCCACCAATGCAGAGTGAGGCCACGCCCTTTTTCTTATCCATCTGCTCCATCGCAGACAGAAGGGTGACGATCACGCGCGCGCCAGAGGCGCCAATCGGGTGACCGAGTGCACAGGCGCCGCCATGGACGTTCAGATTGTCATGGCTGAGGCCGAGCTCTTTCATGGCAATCATGGGCACCACAGCAAAAGCTTCGTTCACTTCCCAAAGCTCTACATCATCCTTGGTCCAGCCTGCTTTTTTGAGCGCTTTCTCCATGGCAGGCACAGGTGCCGTCGTGAAGAATTCTGGTGCATGGGCATGAGATGCTGAGGAGACAATTTTCGCAATCACTTTCAGGCCGCGTTTCTCGGCTTCGGATTGCTTCATCATGACGAGAGCTGCGGCGCCATCCGAAATGGCCGAGGCGTTTGCCGCCGTGACAGTGCCATCCTTGTTGAAGGCCGGGCGAAGGGTCGGGATTTTATCCGGACGGGCCGCGCGTGGCAGCTCATCAGCATCAACCGTGACATCGCCCTTGCGGGATTTGACGGTGACCGGGGTGATCTCCCGTTTGAATTTGCCTTTTTCGCCGGCTTCCTGCGCGCGGCGAAGCGTTTCCAGCGCATAGGCGTCCTGGGCCTCGCGCGTGAACTGGTACTTCTCAGCGATCATATCAGCGAATTTGCCCATGGGTTCGTGCGCATAGGCGTCTTCAAGACCGTCCGTGGCCATATGATCTCGCGTAACCGCTGCGCCATATTTGTGGCCTTTGCGAAGATCAATCATGTGCGGCGCGTTGGTCATGCTTTCCATACCGCCCGCAACGACAATATCGGCCATGCCTGAGAGGATGGATGCAGAGCCCATAACCGCAGCCTGCATGCCTGAGCCACACATTTTATTGATTGTGGTCGACTCGGCATGCTGGCCGATTTCAGCCTTGATGCCGGCCTGACGTGCTGGCGCCTGTCCCTGTCCGCCTGGCAGGCAATTGCCCATAATGACTTCCTGGACGTCTTCCCCGCTCAGTTTCGCCTCTTCCAGCGCAGCCTTGATAGCGAACGCGCCGAGCTCGTTTGCTGAAAACGTTGAAAGATCTCCCAGAAGGCCGCCCATTGGGGTGCGTGCCATTCCGACAATAACGACCGGATCTTCTTGTGTGCTCATGGTCGTATCCTCCTTTTGAATTTCAATGTGGAGGTTGTGAGCCGGGCATGCCAGCCCGTCAAGCGGTTAATGGTGCGGGTGCGAAGGAGAATACCTATTCAGAGAGCAAGGCTGTGCCCATTCCGGGCCGGACACTTTCGGAAGGCTGATCATACATTCCGAGCGATGTGGACCAATCCCAATAGCACCAGCCAAAGCCGAGACTTTCTGACGTCCGGCGGACATATTCGGTCCAGACTGCGCGGTCCGCATCCGGGACATCAGTGTAAACGCCAAACTCTCCCAGCAGAAGCGGCCTGCCCGTGCGGTCTCTCCAGCGCGCGGCGCGGGTCAGTGTTTCGGCGATGTCACGACGGTCTGCGGCTGTGCCCCAGGTCTGGCCCAGCGGCACCTGTTTGTGCGCCCAGGGTGCGCCTTGATGCGTAAACTCAAACGGATCGTAGAAATGAAAAGTGACCATGGCGTGCGGATCATTGGGGGGATTTGTCTCCGTCAGCCCATCCAGCGTGCCCCATTGCCCGCCACCTAATACGATCCAGCGATCTGGATGCTGCGTTCGGACATCCGCCAGCAACATGCGGTTCAGTTCGTCGATTTTGCGTGCGGTAACGCTGGTGTGCGGCTCGTTGAGAAACTCAAACATCAGGCGATCAGACCAGCCAACATAACGATCTGATATCTGTTGCCAGATGGCCCGAAGGCGCGGCGTGTGCGCTTCAGCATCCTCTGAGATCGCGTCATAATGATGGACATTGATGATGACCTGAAGATCGGAGTCGAGTGCTTGCTGCACAACCGTATCAATGCGCTGGAAGAAGCGCTCATTGATCTTGTAAGGGGCTCGCGCGTCCGTGTGGGCGGACCATTTGATCGGCACGCGTACAGTGTCGAAACCGAGCGCGCTGATCAGTCTGAAGTCTGTCTCGCGTATCGTATAGCCCCAGTCGCCTTCATTCGGTGCCTCGAGCGCGCCGCCCATGTTGACGCATTTCTGTACGGGCGGATCGACTATGTCTTCGCTGGCATGTGCGGAGTAGACCTCGCTCGTTTCGGTCATTTGCAAAACGAGAAAACCCGCACCAAGGAGTAAGCCGATTGCCAGGAATCCAAATATGAAGCGGTTCATTGCGTGCCCACCTGTGTCGACCGAAACGGGTTTTCGTCCTCAGTGATCGGCAGTCTCACATTTGATTATCGCCGCCGATCTCTGCTTTTGGGATCAAGCAAATTGGGTGCCACAATATCGTTTATGAAACAGAATCAATGCGAATTTTATTCACCTGAATTGATCTGTTGCGAGGATGTCAGGATTTTACTTGACGAACTCAAATGAAAAGCATTCTGAATTTTATATAAATTTTCCGTAATGTTTGGCGGCATGGTGGTTTATTAGTATCTGTTTTTGTTGAGATTTTGTTTTGAGTGATTTGTTTCGCTTTTTTATTTATTCATAATAGTCATTCGGGTTATTCCGATAATTCATGAAAAATTCTGCTAATTTAACGGGACTTTCTGAATTGATCGTGTTTAAAGCCGCGCTTCCAGCCTGCCGGGTATGATTCAATCCGAGCCGTGCCGTCTTTCATGAATCAAGCGAAAACTCTTTTTTGTATGACTAGTGCTGTTCCCCTTAAAGCGAAGCAATACCGTCCGCTCGTCGATTTTCTCACAGAAACAATCGATCAGAGTTTTGATCGCGAACTGAAATTTACTCAGGCGATCAAATCCAATCATGTTTCCGATCACGGACAATTGGATCAGATCCGCATGCGCCGTGACGCGGCTTATAAAGCGCTGGAGCGTGTGCTGGAATTTATCCTCAACGATATACGCAATCGCACCCCGGCTACATCGGACTCTGTGTCTTCCAGTACCGATCCGTTTCTGTCGGAAGAGATCATAGACCGCGTGTTTGATGGTGATGATCTACTCAAAGATTTACGGGCAAAATACGAAGCCAGTCTGGTGGAATTCGGGGCTTGATTTCCGGGCGGCCCGGGACTTGCTTGTGAGGCTGAAATCACCAGTTAAACAAGCGTTTCTGAGCCGGATTAGACCATGATTGCCAATTGCCTCGATCACTTTGTGATCATCACGCCTGATATTGCCAAAGCGGTTCAGCAGTATGAGACGCTGTTGGGGCGTGATGTTGACTGGCAGCACATTTCTACAACGGACGGAACAGCCACGGCGATATTCCGGCTGGCCAATACCGCGGTGGAGCTAATGGCGCCGCACGGTTCCGGACCCGTAGGTGACCGCATTCTCGAAATCCTCGATGGCAGGGAAGGGGCTCTGACAAGCCTCGCTTTTGGGTCGCCCAATATTGATGACTCGCATTATTATGCGTATCGACGCGGGCTTCAGCCCGACCAGATTGTTCGTCAGGCGGCGGACTATATGGGGCAGCCTCGGCAATGGGCCCGATTTCGTTGCAATGATGCGGCCCTGGGAGATGTAAAGCTGTTTGTGGTCCAGCAGGAGAGCGGCGCGATGGCCTATATGGGCGCGCTGAAGGGATCGGCCTCACGTCTCGACCATGTGGTTATCAATACTACCAACCCAGACAGAGCGCTCGCGACCTATGGCGCACGTCTGAACCTCGACCTGGCGCTCGATCGCACGAATGAGAAATGGGGTGCACGATTTCTGTTCATGCGAACAGATGACACCACAATTGAAATCATCCAGCGCCTCGACGGAAAGCCAGCCCGCGACGAAGCAGACAAGCTTTGGGGGGTGACGTATGAAGTGTCCGATCTCGATGTCGCACATCAGCGCTTGTCTGATGCACGGGTTGAGGTGACCGATGTCCGTAAGGGCCGCAAGGCCGGCACGCGCGTCATGCGTGTTCAGTCACATTGTCTGGGTATTCCGACACTCTTGCTCGACACCAATGGCGAATAAATTTTACAGTTTTCTGAATATGAACAGTAAGTTGACAGGGTAAAGTTGACCGCCATATTCATCTTTTAGGGATATCTGCACTGGGATTTGCAGATGAATTGAGTGATGGGGTAATCATGAAAATTAAGTTTGGTGCTGTCTTGGTCCTTGGCGCTTTGACGGTGGCTGGCTGTTCTACCGGCGAATTGCGCGCGTTCAATGATGCGCTGGCCATGCAGAATGGATATAATGTGACGTATCGCGACCAATCTGACACCAAATGGATTGGGGATATCAAATGGACTTCAGCTGTTCAGAGCGGGTCCTATTACACCACGGCTTACAATGACGGGAATGAGTATTGCCGCGTGAAGATCGATTTCGAAAACGACACATCTAAGACCTACAATCTCGATCCCGGGGAATCGACAGGGCGTATTTATACCTCCGTTTACAATCAGGCCGACTATATGAACACGCTCTGCGGCAACTCACGAGAGGCCTATAATGAGAGCTTCAACTGATCGGCTGCAATTGCAATTGATCTTAAGGCATGATGCGTTTTATTAGAGCGCATGGACGCTTTCAAATCACTGACCGGCCCGGCCGCCCCGCTTCGCATGTCGAATGTCGACACGGACATGATCATTCCGAAGCAATTTCTGAAGACAACCGAACGCACCGGTTTGTCGAAAGGATTGTTCTACGAATTGAAGACGAATGCCGATGGGTCGGACAATCCCGACTTTGTGCTCAATCAGGATGCCTATAAAGACGCCAACATTCTGGTCGCCGGAGCGAATTTCGGCTGTGGGTCTTCGCGTGAGCACGCACCATGGGCGTTGCTGGATCAGGGCATTAAATGCGTCATTGCGCCAAGCTTTGCAGATATTTTCTACAACAACTGTTTCAAGAACGGCATTCTGCCGATCACTCTGCCTCAGGCGCAGATTGATCGATTGATGGATGAGGCGCGCGGCGGCAATCACATCTTTACAGTTGATCTGGAGAACATGCAGATCACCCTGCCGGAGGGCGAGACCATTCCGTTTGATCTGGATGGCACACGTCGGAACAATCTGCTTGAAGGCCTCGATGACATCGGCCTGACACTTCAGTCTGAAAGTCATATCTCGGACTTTGAGGCCCGCCGGAAATTGACGACGCCCTGGCTGGAAACCGCAGGATGAGGGCCGCTCTGGTGATCATGTCGGCGTTGGCTCTGTCTGGCTGCGCGTTTGACGCCATGAGCACCAAACCTGAAGTCAAAGGTCTTGAGGGTGCTGCGGACATGCAGACGCTTTATCATCCTGACAGCCCGGTCGAGGTGACCTTGCGTCCCGGAGGCCGGTTCGAACTGGTTCTTAAATCCAATCCTTCCACCGGCTATTTCTGGCAATATAAGGAAGGCCTCGAAACGGGCGTGATTCAGGATTTTGAATATCGCTATGAAGGGGACCCAAATCCTGGCGGAGCTGTGGGCGTCGGCGGAAACGAGATTTTCGTCTATGAGGCGCTGAAGCCTGGGAAAACAACACTGGTGCTTGGGTATGCGCGTTCACGCCAAACTGCTTTCGAGACCGTTTCTGTGCGGGTCACGGTGCGCAAGTGATTATTGTTGAGGGCCATGTCAGATTGCCAAATGCCGAGGCGATAAAAGACCTCCTGCCAGCGGCCACAGCGCAGATCGCCGCCAGTAAGACGGAAGGCGCATGTCTTGATTATACCTATGCCATCGATGTGCTTGACCCATGTCTGGTCCGTGTTCTTGAAAAATGGGATAGCTGGGAGGGGTTGGAAGCACATTTCAGAAAGCCCCACATGACGCCCTGGCGTGAGGCGCTGGCCAGTGTGAAGTTTGAGGAGCGTTCCCTGCGGGCTCATGACGTCGGCGAAACGCGCGACGTGTAATTGTTTCAATAATATTGACACAAATATATTTGATGCAGTATTAGTGAAGCATGTTTGCGCATGTGATCATGGGAGATGTGACGTCCAGCCGCGATTTTTCAGCGCGCGCTGTGCAGGACTATCTGCAGAACGCGGTCGATCATGCTAATTCCGGAAAGCCATCGGACATTCTTTCACCGCTCACCGTAACTCTGGGTGATGAGTTTCAGGGGATCGTCCGAGATTTTCGTACGCTGTGTGAACTCGTCTTCCGACTTCAGCTTTGGCGACTGGAACAGCATGTGCCGTTTGAGCTCCATTACTCACTGGTGAGAGGTGAACTCGAGACTGACATAAATCCTGACATTGCCCATGGTATGCTCGGACAGGCGCTGTCCCGAGCCCGACAACTCGTGTCGAGCAAAGGTCGAAGCCGACCAAGATACAATGTGGACACCGGAAACATGACCACCACACTGATGATGAATGATCTGTTTCTTGTGTTGGAGGGGCTGGAAGACAGGTGGAGCCGTAAGGATGATGAGGTGGTGCATACGCTGCTCACCCATTCCAATGATGCCGAAGCCGGGGAGATTCTCGGCAAGGACCGCAGCCAGATCTGGAAGCGACGCGGCACACTGCTCATTGAAGAGTATCGCATCACCCAGGATGTTATAATGAGGCTGGCTGACCTCGTCGACAATGGAGGGCGCTTGCGTGACTGGCATCATGAATGAACGGACGCTCTGGGTCGCCTGCTGGTTTGGCGTCTTTGTCATCGGTGAGATTATATCGCTGATTGCCTTCGGCTTTATCCGCGCAATCCATGCGCGCAAGAAACTGTCACTCGAGTTTGGCGAGTTTGCGAAAGAGGTGAAACGCAAGCCCGTCTTTACGCTGCGCTTCGATCTCGACTGGCTGAAAGGCGTATTGGAACGGGCTGTTCTCTCAATCGGGTTGCTCGCAGGCTTTACCCATATTCTGACCTTTTTTGGCGCTCTGAAAATCGCAACAGGCCTCAATGCTCGGTCTCAGGACAAGGATGCGCCGGGCCATGCCTGGAGCATGGATTACTTCCTGACGGGCAATCTCGTTTCGGCCTTTTTTGCCATCATGTATGTGCTGATGAGCCGGGAAATCTGGATTTTCGCGTCAGATCGTTTGATCCCATGAGAAACGGGCTGTATGCCCTCTGCCGGTTAGACGAATTTTTGCAAGGCAGATCACAATGACACAAACACTCCTCCTGCTTCCCGGCGACGGAATTGGCCCAGAAGTTATCGAGCAGACTGTGCGTGTTGCGGAAAAAATCGCGCCGGACCTGGCGCTGGACTACGGCCTTGTGGGCGGTGCGAGCTATGATGAACACGGTACGCCTCTGACGGATGAGACGCTGGCGCGGGCAAAAGCGGTTGATGCCGTTCTGATGGGGTCTGTTGGCGGCCCGAAATGGGATAGCGTTGCGCGTCATCACCGGCCTGAGGCGGGCCTCCTCAATCTCCGCAAGGGCATGGATGTGTATGCGAACCTCCGTCCGGCGCTTTGCTTTTCAGCACTGGCGGATGCCTCGGCGCTGAAGCGTCACCTTGTCGAAGGTCTCGATATTCTCATCGTGCGCGAATTGGTTGGTGGGGTGTATTTCGGCCAGCCCAAGGGCATTGAGACACTCGCCGATGGCACGCGTCGCGGCTTTGACAATGCGGAATATACCACGCCGGAAATCCACCGGATTACCCGCGTGGCATTCGACATCGCCAAAGGGCGCGGCAATTCCGATCGCCGCTGGGGCGGAGTGTGTTCGGTCGAGAAATCTAACGTGATGGATTCTGGCCAGCTCTGGAAAGAAGAAGTTCAGGCGCTCTATGACGCCGAGCTGAAAGACATGGGCGTACCGCTGCACCATATGCTGGCCGATGCCTGCGCTATGCAGCTCGTGCGTGAGCCAAAAGGCTTTGACGTGATCCTGGCTGATAATCTCTTTGGCGACATGTTGTCGGATGAGGCTAGCATGCTGACCGGTTCGATTGGCATGCTGCCATCGGCCTCGCTGTCGGATGCGGGTAAACCGGGCCTCTACGAGCCGGTACACGGTTCTGCGCCGGATATTGCCGGGCAGGGTAAGGCGAACCCATGCGCGGCCATCCTGTCGCTGGAAATGGCACTCCGCTGGAATCTTGGTCGCAGCGATGCGGCCGATGCCATCACGCAGGCCGTTTCAAACGCACTCGACAAAGGCGCCCGCACACCGGACCTTGGCGGCGAAATGAGCACCTCTCAAATGGGCGATGCGATCCTCGCGGAGCTGTAAGAAGCTCCGGTTTAAGTGAATTGCCTATCTTCCTCTGATCTTCCAGACTGAGTGGACATAATCAGAGGGAGGGGCGCAATGCGTCAGCATTTTATTGGGGCGGTTACCGCGCTATTTTGTTTCGGCGGTTTAGCGGCGTGTACGACGACGCCTGAAGCGCCCAGAGACGACATCACCCATCTCTATTTCATCGGGGATTCCAATCTGGATATCGGTCGGGTCTTCACCGAGCGCGCGAGCGATGGTGATGATGGCGAAATCCCGCCACCCAATACGGTCGGGCTTCGCTCGTCGAATTCCACCATTCTGCCGGAATTCCTCGTTGAGCGCCTCGGCATAGAACAGACCAATTATGCCTGGGGTGGCGCGACCTCCGGCATGACAAATATCGTGGCGCTGCGCGGCATGCCGGATGCGCGCAATACGGGCGCTTTGGCGCAGATGGATGAGTTTGAAGCCGCACTGGCGGGTGGCGAGGCGAATGAAGACGCGCTCTATCTGGTATTTGCCGGATCGAACGATCTGGCGCTCGTCGACAAGACAGATCAGGCCGCTGTTACGGCGGCGATTGACCAGGCCATGATCAATCTGACCGAAATCGCGACCCGGCTCGATGCCGCCGGTGCCGAGTTCATCGTACTGGCCACACGGACGCCTCGGCCTGTTTTGTCTGATGCGGATCGGCCAGAAGATGAAGCCGACGAGGAGGCCAAAAATGATGCCTCCGGACGCCAGATGAATGCCGATATCCGGGCTCTGGTTGCAGAACTGGACGACGCGCTGGACGCCGATGTGGAGCTGTTCGACGCCTATGTGGAAATCCGGAATATTGCTGAAAACGCCGTCGCGAACGGTTTGGAGGCCTATTCACCGGCGCCTGAAAATTACTGCACCGCGCGCCCGGATGACTGCGATGTACTCGTGAATTACGATGCAGCGCACAAGACGAACGCTGTGCATAGCATTCTCGCGGACCGTTTCATCGACGAGTTTGATCTGGCGGAGTGAGCTGCCCTAATGCAGGCGCCGCAGCTCAAACTCTTCGGCATTGCGCCAGCCGGATGGGCCGACATAGTCGGCATGGGCAATACGGATGGAGTGGATCACCGCTTCGATCTCGCGGCGCCAATGGTCGAGAAAGCGGGCCAAACGCGCAAATTCAGGTGCCTTATCCATGGTCTGCCAGGTGAAGCTCTGCAGGAGTTTTGGGTGATCCGGCATGTAATAAAGGATCTCTGTTGTCAGTAATCCCGCGCCATTGAGTTGCGCTTCGAAGTCTTCAGAGTAGTTCGCCATGTCTATCCCCTTTCGATAGAGGGAGTGTGGCGAGAATTGTCCGTATAGGGAAGATAAAAACGCTGTAATTACTGAAGATTAGCAGCAATTCAAAGCTGCTGCTAACAATCAAATACTGGCGTTTTCAGGAAGCTGGCGGCATTTAGGCGAGGGGAGCGCCTCCGTCAAGCTCAGCCTTCGGACTCAATCCTCTCGTCAGCTTCCATCTCCATCACAGTGTCACCAGATGGGCGAGCTTCGAGTTTTGCGTCCGGTTGAGATTTCTGTTGTGCAGCTGCATTTCCGACATTGATGGCAAAGCCGCGTGTCGCTGGAAACACCATTCCGCCGGGAAGTTCGGCCATAACCTGCACCGTGAGATAATGGCGGCCTTCCACGGATGATGAGAGAGAGACATCCAGCGTATGGGGGTCGTGACCGGCCATGGAGAAGCTTGTTTCTTCGACCGACCAGAGGTCCAGTTCATCAGCGGCGATGATTTTGACTCGCAGCGTGCCCGCCGCATAACCGTCTTTGAAGGTAAGGGTGAAGTTCTCTGTCTCATAGAGGCTTGTCTTTCCATCATAGTCGGCGCTGATCTGCACGGAGGCGCCCGGTTTCGCGGTGCGGGGGGCCGTGACGGTTTTGGCTTCGCTGATGTCTGTCCGCTGTTCCACACTGTTTGAACAGGCAGAGAGTGCGATAAGCGAACACGCGGCGAGAAGGCTGGGGGTCAGATGTGTCATGTCGGGTCTCGCTCTAATTCGTGACCGTGAAGTCGAAGCAGGTATCGCCATTATTGCTGTTGTCGCTGTCGATATTGCGCCAGTCAAAAGCTGCGATGGAATATTCGCCAGCGGAAAGCGATTCCATTGTGGTTTCCGTATCAGTATCTCCGGACAGCGCCGTCGCTATGGTGGTGCCGTTCTGAATGATGCGGAAATCCGGATCGCTGCTGGCTGGTCCTGACGTGCGTGTCATGGTGAAGGTGTAGACATCATCACTGGCAATGGTGAGGAAGAGCAGCGCTCGAACGCCCAGCTTATTGCTGTCGCCATTGTCATCCACCGAGCAGATTTCGACTGCGCCACCGCCCGGTGTCACGGTTTTGAAAACCGGCAGGTTGGAGGCGAGGCCGCCATCATTGGTTTCGCCTGTGCCCGCCGGCCCGGTTCCGTTTATGTCGAAGGAGTTCTTCAGGGTGGTGATGGCCGCTTCGTCGCCCGCATTCTGTGCGATCAGCTCATCCGCAAAGGTGAAGATGGTGAGCAGATACGGGCTAGCGGTATAGTCGGCGTCTGTCAGCGCGTCATAGATAGGCTGGAAGCCGTAGGACAGTGTATCTGCTCCATCGCTGGAACTGTCGAACACGTCATAGACGAAGGCCTGGACGGAGAATTCATTGAACCAGCCCGGCGTTGCGGGCGTTGAGGATTCCAGATTGAACCCGCCGCCCGCCGCCTGTCCGGCACCGAGGCTGTCTGAATAGATCGGATCGCCGAGAATCATGCCGGAAAAGGCGTTGGCAAACCCTTCCCCCCAGGCCAGGCGTGGGTCGAGGAAATCATTCGCGCCGTGCCCGCCGCCAATGGAGTCGCTGCGTGACAGGAAGTCTTCGAGATAATGTCCGTATTCATGGGTCAGAACCGAGCGGTCATACTCATCGGTATCGGAGTCTTCATCGCCCAGAACATACATGATGCCATTGCCATAGGAGGTGGTGCCGATTTCACCCATGCTGACATCGCCTGAGACCGAGACATTGTCCGGGCTCCAATAAATATCGAGCTCTGGCAGAACGACATCTGCATCCGCGCCGACAATGGCGGTTATGGCTTCGTAAAGGGGGTCAAGAATTGCAAATGGTGCAGCAGCCCGTGTGCTGGCATAGCTCGAGCCATCCCAGCCCGAGGGCGCATTCAGGTCGCGTGTGGAATCAGCGCCCCCCGATGAGGTCAGCGAACCGGTGATGGCGTAAAGCGCATTTCCATTGGTGTTGTTGAGGACTTGCATGTCCCAGCTGGGCGAGCCGGACTGGATCACTTCGGCTTTGGCGCGAATGCGGACATCCGTGTTTGACGGCACCTCAACGGAGTACTCGCCCATATCCGTCGTCACATCGGTATCGAGAATCGTGCCGGACCCGTCGAGGACTTCGAGAGTCACGCCTCGCGCGGGTTTTTGGGAAATATTCGAGTAATCAAGCCCCAGAGTGGACGGGTTCTTCGGAATGAAGTCGAAGGTCACGGTGCCGGATATGGAGACCGATGTCGGCGTCGGTGTCGGGGTTGGCGTCGGCGTCGGTGTCGGTGTGGGAGACGGGGTCGGACTTGGCGTCGGAGACGGGGTGGGCGCAGGCGTTGGCGTCGGGGTAGGCGTCGAGCTCCCGCCGCCACCGCAGGCCGTACACAGAAGCGCTGCTGCCAGAGCAATCTGACTGACGACCGCTTTAGATGTGATCATGTCTAAACTTCCCGTTCAAATTGGCCAAATATCGGGGATGGCAACAGGCGCCAGCACACGCGCGGCATTCAATATGGTGTCAGGCTAACTGGTGCAGGCTGGAGTGCAACCGAAAACATCATCGGACGAGTTTCGTCTGTGGATTGAGACGTGAATTGGGGGCTCGCTCGGTTTGCTTGAGAGGGCTGGTTCGCCTGGGCTCAGCCCTCTCAAAAATTGATCAGATGTCGCGCTACTGGATTTTGGCCATGGCGTCATTCATGACTTTTTCGCCAATCCATTCGCCATAAATGCCGCCGGCCTCTTCGAACTTGCTGCCGCCGAGTTCGCTCATGGTGACACCACAATTCGTTGTCGCCATGGTGGCCATCTTCATGCCGAGCTGCAAAAGGGCTGCCTGGATTTCCGAAGCTGGCGCGTCCGTGAGCGCTTTGACCATGAAGTCTTTGACGATTGCTTCCTCGTCTGCGCCACTATTGTTGATCATGCACTGCGCGAGACCGGCAGCTGTTGTCGTATTCTGAGCCTGAGCCGAAAGCGGTGACAGCAGAACTGCGCCGGCTGCGGCAAGAGCGATAAATGATGATTTAAGCATGAGTTTTAGTCCCCTAAGGCGTGAATAGGCGTCAGCATAGCGAGGCTGGCGGTATTAAGGCAACTTAATTTGGCAGCCATTCACAGGCCGGAAAGAATTTAAATTTCTGATTTTGTTGAACTTTATCAGCTATAATCGACAATACGGCAGAGCAGGCCGTCGCGAGCCTCAAAAAAGCTGGCGCCGCGAATATCGACCGACTGGCCCTGCATGGTGCCGTTCGGCAGGTCCAGCGCGGCAATGCCCTGAAACTGGACTTCGGCTGCGGCGTGATCGCCGGAACAAATCAGATTGACCAGACGCTGGCGACGATAGGTGAAAGCTTGAGCGCTGGCAGACGCGACCTGTGCGAGTGCATCCTTGCCCTGTAATTGCATGGATTGGCCGGCATTTGAGATATTCTCAAATCGGACATCTTCGGTCACGCATTCCAGCATGCCGTCGACATCGACGCGGTTATAGCAGTCGACATAGCGTTCAATGAGGCTGTTCAGATCTTCCATATTCGCCTTCCTACCCTGCTTCGGGATAACATTCATAGGGGTAGAGTCCACAAGTTCATTTTGCATTGAGCCTGATTTCCTGTAATCCACGCCTTCTTCCGTTTCAGAAAAGGATGAGATTGCCATGGCATTGCGCGTTGCAGTGGTCGGAGCCACAGGAAATGTCGGTCAGGAAATGCTGGAGATTCTGGCTGAACGACTGTTTCCAGCGGACGAAGTGTTCGCTGTTGCCTCGCGTCGATCGATTGGCCGGACGGTGTCCTATGGGGATCGGGAAATCAAATGCCATGATATTGAGCAATTCGACTTTTCGACGGTTGATCTCTGCCTGATGTCGGCCGGTGGCGATGTGGCGCTTGAGTGGGCGCCGAAAATCGCCCTGCAGGATTGCATTGTCATCGACAATTCCTCTGCCTTTCGCATGGACCCGCTAGTGCCACTGGTCGTGCCGGAAGTGAATGCGGATGCCGTGATGGGCTATGAAGAGAAAAACATCATCGCCAATCCGAATTGTTCGACCGCACAATTGGTTGTGGCTCTGAAGCCAATCCACGACAAAGTCGGCATTGAGCGTGTGGTTGTCTCGACCTATCAGTCGACCTCTGGCGCCGGGAAGGCCGCAATGGATGAGCTCTGGAATCAGACCAAGGGCATTTACGTCAATCAGGAAGCCGAACCACACGAGTTTCCGAAGCAGATCGCCTTTAATGTGATCCCGCATATCGACGTCTTCATGGAAGACGGTCGGACAAAAGAAGAGTGGAAAATGGAGGTCGAGACCAAGAAGATTCTCGATCCGGATATCGAGCTGGTCGCGACCTGCGTACGCGTGCCAACTTTTGTCGGTCATGCCGAGGCAGTTCATCTGGAGTTGGCCGGGGCGCTGAGCGAAGCGGAATGTCGTGATTTACTGCGCGAAAGCCCTGGCATCATGGTCGTCGACAAGCGCGAGGCCGACGAAGAAAACTATGTCACGCCAATTGAGTGCGTGGGTGAGTGGGCGACATTCATATCCCGTATCCGCGAAGACAAGACGGTCGAGCACGGCATCGCCTTCTGGTGCGTGTCAGACAATCTCCGCAAAGGGGCTGCTTTGAACGCAATCCAGATCGCTGAAGAGCTTCTCAATCGCGGTGTGCTGGTGCCAGAGCAAAAGCCGATCGCGCCTCCGGAAGTCTGAGGCACGACCGGCTCATGACCGATATTGTTATTCCGTAACCAGATTGGCTTCGGTTTCGATTTCAAGCGTGACCTCGTCGCTCAGGCCGGGGGCATAAGTGGCCATATCGAAGTCTGAGCGCAGCAATGTGGTGGTGGCCGAGAAGCCTGCGGTTTTAACGCCCATCATGTTCTCGCCAATCTTGTTGAAGGTGACGTCGAGCGTAACCGGCTTTGTCACGCCTCGCAGGGTCAGGTCGCCTGTGACGAGGGCAGTCGTTTCGCCGGTCAGCTCCACCGACGTGCTCTCAAAACTCGCTTCCGGATAGACGTCTGTGTAGAAGAAATCTTCCTTATTCAGGTGCTCATCGAGTGCTTCCACGCCTGAGTTCACTTTTGTGACGTCGACGGTCAGAGAGACGCTGCTGCTTGCCGGGTTATCTTCGTCCAGTGTCAGTTCGCCATCCACAGACATCCATTTGCCGGTTGGTGAAGAAAAGCCGAAATGGTCGATCTTGAACTCAATAGCCGTGTGAGTCGGATCCAGCTTGTAGGTCGCAGGCTCAGCGCCAGCGGGAATGGCGATGAGGGCCAGAGCCGATGAAATACCTAATAATTTCCGTGATATAGTCATAATGTGCTCCTTCCAGAGAAAATGCGATAATGCGGCTGGTGGAGAGCTGTGCTTGCGGTCATACCCGATCAAGAAGGCACCGAGAGGTAACCGGACACAAAAACATGTTCAGTCTCATGATTTTCATGGGAAATTTTCAATTTTACAAATATGTCACAAAAAGTGTGATGTTTTAGAATGGCTTTTAAAATCCGTATCCGGACTAATTGAATTTTGAGAAAAAAACATTTAAACTGCTGTTTTTATTTATATTTAAAATTATTTTTGCGATTGTGAAAATAGCATGTTATGATGCAACCAAATCGACTTACCGGCGTTTTGTAATGTCCGGATAAGGAATAAAAATAAAGGTTCGCACCATGATTAAGAAGATTTGGGATGCGATCCATTTTGGCCGATTCGTCGGTGAATGGCGCAATGATCCCCCAACCCCGGGCGGCGACAAGAATGTCGCACTTGGGCAAACATTATTTTATGAAAGCCATCTTGAGAAGTCTGGAGACGGCTGGAAGCTGATCACGAAACGCGGTGGCTATATTGGCCGCATTGCATTCTGGCTGGCGCTTCCGATTTACGCAGTGTTCGCACTTGGTCTTGCAATGGGTGCCGCCAGCTGGGCGCATCTGATCCTGGCTGAGATTGTATTCATTTCTGTCTTTGGCCTGGCCAATGGCTGGGCGCTGCACAGACTGGCTCAGGATCCCGGCTATGGGATTGAAGAGCTCAGCATGCATCAAATTCAAAAAGCTGACTGATCAGACCTTCTGATCAGGGGTGGTGAGCAAAAACCTCATCTGGCGTGAGTCAGATGGGGTTTTTTATTTGTTTCCTGTCTGGGTGAACGCGCTCGTCAGATAGACCAGGCCTGTTGGCTATGATTAAGATGAGGCTCAGCGCTGTAGAAGAGGTGGAATATGATCCGGCTTTTATCTGTCCTTGTCATGATGGGTGCGGTTTCAGCCTGTTCGACGGCGCAGCATGCATCGGATTGGAATGCGTGGGTTGATAAGACCAATGCGAGCTATACGACGGACAAAAACGCCGTTCTGAAAGTCCGGGACGCGGTCTATCTGAAGCCGGGCGAGACGGCCTGGCTCGTTGGCTCAGAGAGCCTGTCTGTCTTACAGCCTGCATCGCGCAGTTCGGCGAGCATCGTTTTCGAAAGCGCTGAGCCGGGTGCGGAGGCTGTGTCGGTCAATCTGTCGGGCGAAGAGCCCCGTGAATTCGGATCACGCCTGGATGATATCGAGCTGACTGACGGTGATTTTATCAATGGCGGGCTGTCGGGCTTTGGTACGGATGACCCGCGCTATGCGGTATTTCTTTATGATGCCGATCACCCGAAGGCGGCTGGTTTTGAAGGCCTGAATTTCTTTCCCTACGATCCGGCTTACCGTGTCGAGGCGGTGATTGACGCCAAACCCGAGTTTAAGCCGGTTTTGCTTCAGACCGAGCGAGGGCTGGTCAAACAATTCTTCGACGTCGGAACGGCGCGGTTTACGATGAACGGTGTTGAGGCTGAATTGCCATTGATGAGTACGGCGTCCGAGAGCGGTAAACTGGACTATCTGTTCTTCACCTTCATGGACGATACCACCGGCATAGAAACCTATAATATCGGGCGCTATCTGGATGTTCCGCTTGAAACCGGCGAATTGCCCGAAACCCTGATTCTGGATTTCAATTACGCTTATAATCCGCTGTGCTCACGATCCCCGCACTTCAATTGTCCGCTGGTCGAAACCGTAATTCCGATGGCTGTGCGTGCGGGTGAGAAATACACCTATTGAGACCGATCGGAGTCATGGCCGGGTTTAGGAATGCTCGGGCCTGATGTGAGGCGCGCTGAACTTGCTTTGTTCAGGACGGACCCCACCTCCCAGACAATCAGTTTCAAAAAAGGACCGCGTCATGAGTGAGCAGGACGAATACACACCGCCAAAAGTCTGGACCTGGGATGATGCGAGCGGTGGCCGCTTCGCCAGCATTAACAGGCCCATTGCCGGTCCAACCCATGACAAGGAATTGCCGCGCGGGAAACACCCTTTCCAGCTCTATTCTCTGGGCACCCCAAATGGCGTGAAGGTCACGATCATGCTCGAGGAATTGCTCGCGGCAGGTCATACGGATGCGGAATATGATGCCTGGTTGATCAAGATTGGTGATGGCGATCAGTTCGGCTCTGACTACGTCAAGCTGAACCCGAACTCGAAAATTCCTGTCATGCTGGACACGACGACAGATACGCGTGTGTTCGAGTCCGGCTCTATATTGATGTATCTCGCCAATCGCTTCCGCGCTTTCCTGCCAACCGATCATCAGGCTCATACCGAGGCGATGAACTGGTTGTTCTGGCAAATGGGCTCAGCGCCTTATCTCGGCGGTGGTTTTGGCCATTTCTATGCCTATGCCCCCTTCAAGATGGAATACCCGATCAATCGGTTTGCCATGGAAGTGAAACGTCAGCTGGATGTGCTCGACCGGCATCTGGCAGACCATGAATATATGGCCGGCTCTGAGTATTCGATCGCGGATATGGCCATCTGGCCCTGGTATGGCACGCTGGCAAAGGGTCGGATTTATGACGCCGGTGAATTTCTTTCTGTACATGAGTACAAGAATGTCATTCGCTGGACCGACCAGATTGCCGAACGCCCAGCCGTGCAGCGCGGTCGCATGGTGAACCGCACCTATGGGGAGCCGTCCTCACAGCTGCATGAGCGTCATGATGCCAGCGATTTCGACACCAAGACTCAGGACAAGCTTCAGCCAGTCTCTGACGAGAGCTGAGTTCTGAGATCAGGCGGCCGCTGTCTTTTAATCGCCTCGAATTTGTCGTCATGTCCGGAAATAATTCCTGAAAACAACGGGTCCGGACATGCCGCAAAACACAAACAGGCTCACGCAGACACTCTCTGACTGGCATCTGGCCTTACGTCAGAAATGGGTGCGTGGGCCGGTTTCGGCGGCGGCCAATGAATTTCTCCTGTTCGGGATCAAACAGGGCTGGGCCTGTCTGTTTGGCGGGATCATGCTGGGCCTGATTGTGCTGACCTATCTGTTCTATCCGGCGGACGCCGGGCTTGCCCGCTATGATTTTCTCTTCCTGTGCGCCCTGGCAATCCAACTCGGAATGCTGTTCTCCGGGCTCGAAACAATGGAGGAAGCCAAAGTCATTCTGGTGTTCCACATTGTGGGCACGCTGATGGAGATTTTCAAAACGCAGGTCGGCTCGTGGATTTATCCTGAAGATGCCTTGTTTCGTATCGCCGGTGTGCCGCTCTTTTCCGGTTTCATGTATGCGGCTGTGGGCAGCTATATCGCGCGCGTCTGGCGGATATTCGATTTCCGGTTCGACCGATTTCCGCCGCTCTGGGCGCAAGGGCTTCTGGCACTTGCTGTCTATGTGAATTTCTTCACGCATCACTACACACTCGACCTCCGATATGGCCTGTTTGCGGCGACCCTTCTTCTTTATGGCCCGTGCATGATCTGGTTCCGGCCGGATACCAAACACCGTCCCATGCCGCTCGTGATCGGGCTTCTGCTCGTCGCGCTGTTCATCTGGTTTGCTGAAAATCTGGGGACGCTGGCGCGGGCCTGGACCTATCCCGATCAGCATGAAGGCTGGAAATCCGTGTCCGTTCAAAAGCTCGGATCATGGTATCTCCTGATGATTATCAGCTTTGTTCTGGTAGCGTTTGTCCATCGTGGGCAAAAGACGAAGACTGATGCAAAAATCTAAGCGATTGTGCACGAATCGTTCAACACGAAAACTAAATCAGATGTCAGGAGACAAATGTGACGCGATATGAGTCAGACCCGCGCCGCCATACGGCAGACACGGCCGAAACTATGGAAGATGTCCGTTATGAGGTCGACCGGATCGACCGGGTTCTGGTGGCCATTCTGGCGGAACGTCAGTCATTCATGCATGCCGCTGCGCGAATCAAACCAGATCGTGAAAAGGTCTATGATGCAGATCGGATTGAAGATGTTGTTCGGAAGGTTCTTGAGAGCAGTAAACGCGAAGGGCTATCAGCTGACATTGCTGAACCAGTCTGGCGACTATTGATCGAAAAATGTATTGCCTTCGAATATCACTCCTTTGACGCCAGCAGATCCGCAAACGACTGAAAAGACAACCTTCTAAGCCGCGTTGGAGGTTCCCAAATCCAGAATGGTTGGTTCGCTGATAGGCAAATCGCGCAACTCAATCGTCTGAGCGGGCGCAAAACTTGGCAGGGCCGCGGTCACGGCGTCACCCGAAGCGTAAACCACACCGTGGTTCAGGCACTGGTCCAGTTCGGCACGGGTTTCGACGCCAGAGATCGCCGGACGAAGCTTCATTGCACGCAGATCCTCAGTACGCTGCAAGAATTTCGTGAGAGCTTTCTGGCGCTGGTTCGGTCGCAAGGTGTGCATGTCAAAAGTGAGGCTGTGGAAATGACATCCGGTGAATACCTGCATCGCGAAGTCCGGATCGGTAATTTGCCAGTCAATCGTCCGAAAGAGCGGCGTGAATTCTCCGGAAAACCGCTGAAGAATACTCGAGCCCGGTGTCGGTGGGCACCGAAAGACCGAGAGGATCATGTTCTGGCGAACCCAGTCGGGATGCTGGTGGATATTGTCCAGAAATCTGCGCCGGTCCTGTCCTGCGAGCAGGGATTTGTATGAGAGCGGCACGACGAAAACCGAGCGTCTGACGTGGTCGTCACCCGTCTGCAGCAGATAGCTGACCTTGTTGAAAATTCGGATCGAAAATTCCACGGCTTCCTCGCCGCGAAATGCCAGATACGTCCCCAGATCAACATCCTGGCGGACACCATCCTCACGGGTCTGAGATTCATAGGTCTCAGGGGTCACAGCATAAGACAAAAGCACTCTGCGTGGGCAAAGGAGAATCCCTCGGAAGAGGAGGTTTCGCGTGCCTGCAACCGGCGTTGGGGGAGGCCGCGCGACCGATTTCGATGTATTGAGCCGTTCATAGAGCTTTTTCTGATAGGCTCGGGCTAATTCGATCGCCCGTTCATCTGTCGTACTGACAAATTCCGCCACCTCCACATCGCTTCCTGCAAAGAACAGCAGGGTGCCGTGGTTATCTCCTTCGGTACCGAAGAGAAATTCCAGAAGGTCGTTCTGGAGTTTGTCGATATAAGTATCAATCTCATGCGACGTGCATTTGCCGCGAAGCGCGAAGGCTGTCGGCGTGAGCTTTTTATAGCTGAACGGGCTGGTGATTTCAGACTCGAGATAGGAGTCGACACTGCGAATAAACGTCGATGCGCGATCCGCACGGTCGGCCTGAACAGACGTCATGCGAAGCGAAACCAGCCGGATCGCTGCCATGGACCCTGACGGGGTTTGAGGTGTGTTTTCAGGTTCTGACATCGACCGATTTTACCGCAAAGCCTCCAACTACAGCTAAAGAAAATCCGTCAAATTCCTTGGAAATTGCAAACTGACGGCCTCAGATCAAAGAGGCAGATCAGCGAGAATTTCTTATCCATCCCTGCAGCAAATTATGGGTGGTCAGACGAGGGGCTTCGCTCCTATATCCCTGCTCTGATCCGGAGAGCGCTTCATGAAACCAGATATTCAAATGGGCCTGATGTCAGGTCTGGGCGCCTACCTGATCTGGGGATTTCTGCCTGTCTTCTTCAAATTCGTTCAGCACATTGCGTCCGTCGATATTCTCGCGCACCGTGTGTTCTGGTCGCTGCCCATGGGATTGCTCCTGATCGTTCTGGCGGGGCGCTGGACGGAGTGTCTGCGTTTTGTCCGGAGCAAAGACGCGCTTTGGATGATGCTGTCAGCGGTATTTATTGCCTGCAACTGGCTTGTCTATATCTGGGCGATCGGAGAGGCGCGGGTGATGGAAGCGAGCCTCGGCTATTTCCTCAACCCGCTGATCAATGTCGCCGTGGCTTCAATCTTCCTGTCGGAGCGTTTGCGGATCGTCCAATGGACCGCGGTGGCCATCGCGGCTGTTGCCGTTGCTGTAGAAACCCTCGCGCTTGGACGCTTGCCTTGGGTGTCTCTGGTGCTCGGATTTTCCTTCTGCGCTTACGGGCTCATTCGCCGACGCGTACAAACCGACAGCCGTATCGGTTTCACGCTTGAAGTGCTTTTCCTGATGCCATTGGTCTTGTTCTGGTTTGGCTATTCAGCCAGTTCTGGGAGAAACGCCTGGGGCGACGGAATGGGCGATTTCTTCCTGCTTGTGATGGCCGGGCCTGTAACAGCCATTCCGCTCATGTTGTTCGCACTCGCTGCGAAGCGCCTGCGTTTCTCGACCGTCGGGATCATGCAGTATATCGCACCCAGCCTGCAATTCATGATCGCCCTGGCCTATGGCGAGGAACTCACGCCGCTGCGAGCGGTTACGTTCAGCCTGATTGCGCTGGCACTTATTATCTTCTCTGTGGATGCGTTCGGCAATGAGCGTCGCATGCGGCGAGCATCGCTGAGACCGACCTAGAAGCCAATCCCCTCATCGGCGGGATCTTCCATTTTATCTCTCCGACGCTCCGGACCGCGATAATTCGGGTCCTCCCGGCGGCGTCGATCTGGTCCGAAATAGTTTGGTGCGCGGATGAAATCCCGAGGCTTGTTCACGACTGAGATGATGCGGCTATACAATGTTTTGGCGTTGATCGGTTTGCAGCAAAATTCGGTCACGCCAGCATCACGGGCAGCACGGACTTTCGAGGGCTCCGAATAGGCTGTGACCATGATGATCGGAACATAGGGGTTTGGCGAATCTGCTGATGTGCGAATCATGGTTGTGAACTCGATCCCATCGAGAACAGGCATGCGATAATCGACAAAGACAAGGTCGACCGGCGTGGTCTTGATCAGTTCCAGCGCGTCTGCAGGATCTTGAACAAGATGTACCTCATCAAACCCGAATCCCCGGACCATCGTGGCCAGAATCCGAAGCATGTGGACGTTATCTTCCACGATGAGAACAGACAGATTTTTAGACGTCATTCCGGCTCCGTAAGCGTCAACCGCGCCTCCAGCCTAGGGTGGAAGGGTTAACAGGCGGATAGCCAAATGAAAGTTTTGGCGAATAGGTTTCCGTTTTAAATCTGTCGGCGAACCTCAAAAAAACGGCTTTGAACAGAACCTGTCCAAAGCCGCTGAGGATTTTGCCAAATGTGCGAGATTGATACGAAAAGACAATCTCACAACGAAGGATTGCCGGATTCGTGCCAGTTGAGAATCAGGCTTTTGCACCGCGCTTGCCGCCACCGAATATCGGCGCACTTGCTGCCGCCTCTTCATCGAGCGGCCAGCGCGGACGCGCAGCGAGTGTCAGGTCTGATGTCTCGCCCGCCTGCAATCGCAAAGCCCCGGCATAGGCGATCATCGCGCCATTATCCGTGCACCATTTGAGCGGCGGCGCATGAAAGCTGAACTCCTGCTCGACACAGAGTTGGGTGAGCGCAGATCGGAGCGCCTGATTTGCCCCAACACCCCCGGCGATAACAAAACCGGGCTGATCGATGTCGGGATGTGCTTCGCGAAAGGCCTGCATGGCGCGCTGAGATTTCACAGTCAGCACATTGCATATGGCCGCCTGAAAACTGGCGCATATGTCGGCTTTTGTCTCATCCGTCAGCTCACGCGCCTGTGCCTCGCGCAGCACTGCCGTCTTAAGGCCGGCAAACGACATCTCCATCCCTGGTCGGTCGAGAAGAGGTCTTGGAAGAGAGACAGCGGCCGGGTTTCCAGTCTGCGCCATGCGTTCAACAGCAGGACCGCCGGGGAAGCCGAGCCCCAGCACTTTCGCTGTTTTGTCAAACGCTTCGCCGACGGCGTCATCAATGGTCGACCCAAGGCGTTTGTACTTGCCTAAGCCTTCAACGCTCAGAAACTGGCAATGTCCGCCTGAAACGAGCAGAAGCAGATACGGGAATGACACGGTCTCAGAGAGGCGCGGCGACAGCGCATGCCCTTCAAGATGGTTGACACCGATGAATGGCTTGCCGCTGGCAAGCGCCAGCGCTTTGGCTGTCATCATGCCAACCATAACGCCGCCAATTAGGCCGGGGCCTGAGGTCGCAGCAAACCCGTCAATCTCATCGAGGGTCAGGCCGGACTGGGCGAGCGTTTCCTTCACCACATGATCGCACACATCGGCATGCGCCCGCGCGGCGATTTCAGGCACCACACCGCCATAGGCCGCATGGTCATCGAATTGGCTGGCAATGACTTCGCCGAGCACAACAGGTCCGGTGTCCGTCAGTCTTAAAACTGCGGCGGCGGTTTCATCACAGCTCGTTTCTATGCCGAGCACGGTCTTGGAATTTGCAGGGGCTTGCACCATGATGGTCGGGGTTGTAGCCCTTCTTTCCCGTTTCGCAACGCCTCAAAACATAAGAGATAAAAGGCAGACTGAATGACCCTGTTAAAACTGGGCACAAGAAATTCCCCCCTTGCACTGGCACAGGCGCGCTGGGTTGCTGCAGAAATCGAAGCGATTTTGCACGGAGATGTGACCTGCAAGATTGTCGGCATGACCACAAGCGGCGACCAATTGCAGGATCGCAGCCTGATCGAAGCCGGCGGAAAAGGGCTGTTCACCAAGGAATTGGATATCGCGCTGGAACAGGGTGAGGTCGATATTCTGGTCCACTCCCTGAAGGATGTGCCGGTAGAATTGCCACTCGGCCAGCGCATTCTGGCTTATCCGGCTCGCGAAGATCCGCGTGATGCGTTCATCAGTCTGAAATACGGCTCGATATCTGATTTGCCCGAGGGCGCGACCGTCGGCACTTCCAGTCTGCGCCGCCGCGCGTTTTTGCTCGCCAAACGCCCTGATCTCAACGTCGTTGAGTTTCGCGGCAATGTTCAGACCCGGCTCAAAAAGCTGGAAGAAGGCGTGGCGGAAGCGACATTTCTCGCCTGTGCAGGGCTGCGACGGCTCGGAATGGGCGATACGATCCGGTCCGGCCTGGATCCGAAAGATTTTCTGCCGGCTGTCGGGCAGGGCATTCTTGCGATCGCAGCCTATCCTGAAAGGCTCAACCCTGCCGCAGCGGATTGCGTGCGCATGTTGAATGACGCCGAAACAGAACGAGCCGCGCTTGCAGAGCGGGCCGCACTGGGGCGTCTTGATGGCTCCTGTCGGACACCGATTGCGGCGCATCTGTTCCATGATGGGCCCGGCTGTTATCGTCTTGTGGTGCAGACTGCAGATCCGTCCGGCAAACCGTTTTATTCTGCCGAGAAAGAGCTCGAAGGTCTGGAACTGTTCCTGCAGGATTTCAGAAAACTGGGTGAAGAGACGGCAGACCTCATTCTCGATCAGGCTGGAGGGCGCCTGCCTCATCTCGAGGATGTCTGAGATGACGGGCGTGATCGTGACGCGGGCAGAGCCGGGTGCGACTGAGACCGCGCGATTCCTTGCGGCACATGGAGTTACGGTGCTGAAAACGCCCGCGCTCGATATTCGCCTTCACGAACTTGAAGCCGATTGGGCACCCATCAATGGCGAAAAGCTGATCTTCACCAGCGCGAACGGTGTTCGTTGCTATAAAGAGGCTGGCTGGAGCCGCGATGGGTTTGCCGTCTGCGTCGGACCTGCAACCACAGCTGCGGCCTCTGAGGCAGGCTTTCAAAATCTGCAGAACACCAATGGTGATGCTGATCAGCTGGTGGCTGAAATCATCGGCTGCTGGCATCCCGGTGAAGACCGATTTGTGCATTACGCGAATGATGCGGCAGCGGGCGATGTGTGTCGCCGATTGCAGGAGGCAGGCTTTGCTGCCCGGTTCGTCCCGCTCTACGGCGCACGGCCTGTGCCCTGGGCGCAGGTGCAATTCGTCTGGCAATCGGTTCAGGCAAATCGCGACGTGCTTCTCATTCATTCTGCCAAAGCCGCAGAGGCTGTCAAAGACTGGCTGGGCCAGGCGCAGCTCGACACAAAAAACATGAAACTGGTGGGGATTTCAGAGCGTGCCGTTCGCCCGCTTATGGGGCTTGAATGGCATTGCGTTGAGCGCGCAGAGCAACCAAATGAAATGAAGCTGATGGAAGCCCTTCAAAAGGTCCTGTCAGCCGGTGTAATGTTGTGAGGAATACCGCCCCGGAAGGTCACCCGATACATGGCAAATGAAACCGATCCGCCAGAACCAGAACCCATTGACGTCGAATTCACCCCGGCTGATCAGGACGAAACCGCGAAGAAGACAAAATCGTCTGGTCCGGGCTGGATTGGTCTGATTTCGGCAGGCGTGCTTGCCGCACTGGGTGGCGGTGCGATTGGAGTCGTGGCAAGCGGCACGGAAGGGCGGTATGCGCAAGCCGCTGAAGTCGCTGTCGACATTTCTGAACTTGAAGAGTTCGACCGTGGCCTGACAACGCAAATCACTCAACTACAAGAACAACTTCGCGCCGCTGAGACACGGCTTTCGATTGCGCGGGAGCAGATTGACGCTGGCACGACAGAACGGAACGAGGCGCTTGAGGAAATCCGTGCCGATGTCAGCCTTTTGAATGCACGTTATATAGATCTGATCGGCGTCGATAACAGCCCTGATGAAGACACTGAGGATGAAGCACCAGATACAGAAGGCGAGTCAGACGCAGCGGATGATGGAACAGATGCCGGCCAACTCCCTCGGCCGGATATCAGCCTCGCTTCACTGATGGACCGTCTGAACGCTATTGAAAATGTTGGCGCGAATGGCGGGTCAAGCCCGGAAGAACTGGCACGAACAGTGGCCTCACTTCAGGAGCGCGCCGATCAGCTCGAAAATGCAGATCGCCAATTTGCGAATCTGATGGATGCGCGCGCTGAACTCGTTTCAGAGCTCAGCGATGAATTGGTCGAGACTGAAACGGCTCTTGCCTCTCTGCGCGAGTATTCTGAATCGCTCGAGTCCAGCCAACAGGCCGATATTCAGGCTCTCACCGATCTGACTGAAGATGTGAATGCTCTTCGTGAAACCCTGAATGAGCGGCTTTCCAATCTCGATGATGCGCAAATCACGGAAGACGAGCAGGATCTCGTTCAGCGCGCTGATCGCGTTCTGGCGCTGTCAGCACTCGAAGTCGCCATGGAAGACGGAGACAGTTATTCGACGGAGCTCGAAGCCCTTGCGCTCAAGCTGCCAGCAAATGCGAACATTTCTGCCCTGAGGCGCATGGCTGAAAACGGCGCACCGAATATAGATGCGCTGAAGGCGCAGCTGGTTCGTCTGAAGCCTGATGTGGCCAAAGCCGGCATACCGGATGAGCCTTCGGGTAATTGGGCGTGGGTGAATGACATCCTTTCGGGTGTCGTTTCAATGCGCGAAGAAGGGACATCAGGTGGCGAGACGGCTTCGCAGAAGGTTCAGCAAGCCATCGAGCTTCTGGAAGGCCGGGATTTGAATGAAGCCATTGAAGCCATCAGATTGATTGATGGCAAACAGGGCGAATTGCTGTCTGACTGGCTCAAATCTGCTGAGCGGCGACAGCGCATGGACGCGCTGGTCATCGAACTGCGCAGCGATGTTTTGCAAGGTGAGGCGGCACAATGATCAGACTATTCTGGCTCGTTCTTATTGTTGCCCTGGCGGCCTTGCTGGTCGTCTTTGCGATGTGGGCGAATGATATTCCCTGGCGTGTGGTGCTTGAGCGTGATGGCGAACCCGACATCGTGCTCACGCTCACAGGAGCAGCGATCTTCCTCGCGGTCGTAGGCGCAGTCATTGCCGTTGTCTGGGGTATTCTGACCGGTTTCTTCCGTTTGCCATCGCGCATCAAATCCATGCGGCAGCGTGGCCGGACCCGGAAAGGGAATGAGGCGCTTGCGAATGGTCTTCTGGCGATAGAGGGCGGTGACATCAAAGGCGCGAAACGCCTGATTTCAAAGGCATTGTCCGATGCAGAGGATGAGCGACTGGCGCTGCTTCTCGATGCGCTGACGGCTGAACAGGAATCGGACTGGACGCGGGCCGAGCGCGCCTATGCGGAGTTGTCTCGTAAGCCGGGCGCGCATTTGGCGGGTCTCAAGGGCCTGACAGGTGCGGCGGTGAAGCGTGGTGACTATGCCATGGCAATTGATCGGGCACGTGAGGCCCTCACAATGAAGGGTGAGACCGGAGACTGGCCGTTCAAATCTCTGTTCGAAATTTATGTTGCCCGCGCAGAATGGTCAGAAGCCCGCAATGTGCTCTCCATTGGTGAGCAAAAGCATCATATTGCAGGAGATGTGGCGCGGCGTCGCCGGGCTGTTTTGTTCACCGCTGAAGCCGCAGACATCATGTCGACGGATCCGGAAGGCGCAGAACGTCTGCTGTCCGACGCGCTGAAGACAGATGCTGGGTTCCCGCCAATCGCTTATCATCTGGCGCGGCTTCAGCTCGCACGGGATGCCATTAAACCGGCCATCCAATCCCTCGAAGCGGCCTGGAAAGCTCATCCGCATCCGGCTCTGGCGCTGGTTGCCGAACGGCTCGACAGCGGTGAAGGCAGCGCCAGTGGACGTAAGGCGATGAATGCGCTGGTCAGCGCGAACAAAACACATCGCGAAACGGCGCTCCTGAAAGCCGATATGGCGATCACGGATGGTGATTGGGATGGCGCGGAAAAAGCGCTAGGACCACTGCTTCAGGGCGGAAATCCAACGAGTCGTGTTTGCCGATTGATGGAGATGGTCTGCCGTGCCCGTCATGAGGATGCGGAGGCTCGCACATGGTCTGAACGTGCCGCCAGCGCCCCGCGCGAACCGGAATGGAGCGATATCGACACTGACGGGTCTGCCTTCACCTATTCCAAGGAAGACTGGTCGCGCATGGTTTATGCCTTTGGCGATTCCGGTCAGCTGATCCATCCACGTCACGAAACCTATCGCGCGGAGCTCGATGTTGTCCGGAACCGGGCAATCGGCTATTCTGAGCCAGCAAAAGCGGAGACATCTTCGCCAAAGCCTGGCCCGGCTTTGAATGATCCAACGCCGACACCGCCACCGGTAGATTATGTGAAAGGTCGCTAATTGATCGCATCGCTGCGAAATCTGATCCTCGGTTTGATGGCCCTCTCGCTTGTGGGCTATCAGACGGCGTGCGCCTGTGCGCATGGAACGGACATGCCGGATCAACCCGTCGCGGCGCATCAGCATTGTGATGAAGCGGCAGACAGCATGGCAATGTCCATGCAAATGCCAATGCATTCCGAGACGCCTGAACTGTCTCTGCCTTGCGAGCATGTCGCGAGCCTCCAGACGGCGACAGCGGCAAGTTCAATTGCCTTTACCATCAGTCCGGTCCTGGTCACGCTGCCGCAAAGCGTTGAGCGGGAGAGCTGGAAACTTACCGGTCAGCAGCCTGACCGATTGGATTTCCCGCCGCTCATTCATCCACCGCCAAAGCAGCTTCCTTTATCGAGGCAAACAGTCTTTCTGATTTGAGTTCAACGCCTGTTTGAGCGACCGCCGACGCGCCAAATGCTTCGGCCGGTCTGGATTTGTATTTCCAGAACACAGGTTTGAATATGATCAGCCGCAGACGATTTCTGAACTATGGTTCGGGAACCGCGCTTGCCCTCGGGGCGGGCCAGTTTCTTCCCGGATGGGCGCAAAGCGCCGGACACGACCATCATTCCATGCAGGCAAATGTTGCAAAGTCATTTGATCTGACCGTGGATGAATTCCCGATAACGCTTGGCGGGCGCCAGGGCCGTGCCATTGGCGTCAATGGCACTGTGCCGGGACCACTCATCCGTTTTCGCGAGGGTGATGATGTGACGATCCATGTCGATAACCGACTTGACGTCGATACCAGCATTCACTGGCATGGTCTTCTGGTGCCCTTCCATATGGATGGCGTGCCGGGCGTTAGCTTCCCGGGCATTCGGGGCCGGGACAGCTTTACCTATAAATTCTCTGTGCCGCAGAGTGGGACTTATTGGTATCACTCGCATTCCGGCTTTCAGGAGCAGATCGGTCATTTCGGACCCATCATCATAGACCCGAAAGGCAAAGACCCGGTCGCTTATGACCGCGAATACGTGATGCTGCTGTCTGACTGGAGCTTTGAAAGCCCAGAGCGCATTTTCTCCAAACTGAAAAAGGTCAGCCACACTTATAACTTCCAGGAACGCACCGTGCCTGACTTCCTTGAAGATATGGGTGAGAACGGCCTGTCTGAAACGCTCTCGGATCGTGCCATGTGGGGCGATATGCGCATGTCGCCGCGCGATATCTCGGACGTCACCGGGGCGACCTATCAGTATCTGATCAATGGTCATACGACCTCGGATAACTGGAATGGGCTTTTCGAGCCGGGTGAGCGGGTGCGATTGCGCGTTATCAATGCATCCGCCATGACGATCTTCAATGTGCGTATTCCCGGCCTGCCGATGACAGTCGTTCAGTCAGACGGACTAAACGTTCAGCCGCTTGAAACCGATGAGTTCCAAATCGGTGTCGCTGAAACCTATGACGTGATTGTCGAGCCGAAAGGGACCGGGCCTTACGCCTTTGTCGCTGAGAGTATCGACAGATCCGGGCAGGTGGTTGCGACCTTGTCAGACCGTGCGGGTGCACGCGCTTCGGAACCCGAAATGCGCCCCGTTCCGACCCTGACCATGCGCGATATGGGCATGGATCACGGATCCCATGGCGGCATGGATATGGACCATTCCGGACATTCGGGGCACGCAATGCCAGCTATGGCGAGTGACGACCATTCCGGACATTCGGGGCACGCAATGCCAGCTATGGCTAGTGACGACCATTCCGGTCATTCCATGGCGCAAACGGCAGACTGGCCGGTTGAAAAGCCGCATCTGGAGACAGGGCCGGGTGTTGCCAATATCAATATGATGCCGCTTTCGCGTCTGGATGAACCGGGCCTCGGGCTCGAGGATGTGCCCCATCGGGTGATGACCTATTCGCAGCTTCGCAGTCTGGAGCGAAACCCGGACCCAAGGGCACCGGACCGCGAAATCGAAATTCATCTCACCTCGAATATGGAACGCTATATGTGGTCCTTTGACGGGGTGCGGTTTTCAGAAGTGAAAGCGCCGCTCACCTTCAGGGAAGGTGAGCGTGTACGGGTGACGCTGGTGAACAATACCATGATGACCCACCCGATCCATTTGCATGGCATGTTTTTTGAGCTGAACAATGGCGGCGGGATGCATCGTCCACGAAAGCATACTGTGAACGTCAAACCAGCAGAAAAGCTCTCTTTCGATGTTTCGGCCGATCATGTCGGCGATTGGGCATTTCACTGCCATCTGCTCTACCATATGGCTGCGGGCATGATGCAGGTAGTCTCCATTTTGCCGGATGCAGCCGGGGCAGCCCGGCGCGATAAAGTGCTCGAGCAGTCAGACCATCAGATGGATCATTCTCAGCACAAGATGGACCATTCCAAACACCAGATGGATCACTCCGCTCACGAGATGAAAACACCGCCTGCTGAAGAGGCGCCTATGCCGTCCCATGAGGACCACAAACATGGAGGCAGGCCATGATCCGATCGGTTCAAATCGCAGGCCTGACCTGCCTGGCTGTTCTCGCTGGCCCGGTTGCCACGGCGCAGCATGACCATAATGGCTCAGCTGATCCTAACCCGTCCAAACCCTGGTCGCAGGCAGATGAAATCTGGGGTGAGGCTGAGATGCAGGCCTCCCGTGAGCATGTGCGACGCCATCATGGCAGCGAGGCCGTTTTTGGCGTGATCGTTGATCGTGCCGAGGTCGCGTTTGCCGATGAGGGCGAAGTCGCCCTTTTGGAAGGCGATATCTGGTATGGCGGTGATCTCAACAAATTCTATGTGAAGACCGAAGCCGAATACAGTTTCGACCATTCAGAATTTGAAGAGTTTGAGGTTCAGGCGCTCTGGTCTCGCGCGATCACACCGTTCTGGGATTTTCAGGCCGGTCTGCGTCATGACTTTGAACCGGACGGTCTGAGCCACGCTGTGGTCGGCTTTCAGGGCATGGCACCTTATCGGTTTGAAGTCGATATGGCGGCCTATCTCAGCGAAAACGGAGATCTGACGGCGGATCTGGAACTGGAATATGAGCTCATGCTTACCCAGCGCCTGCATCTGAAACCGCGCGCAGAGATCGGTTTCTCCGCTCAGGATGTTGCTGACCGTTCCATTGGCGGCGGTCTTACCAATGGTGCGGCAGGCATTCGGCTCAGCTATGACGTCATTCGCGAATTCTCACCTTATGTCGGTGTCGAATGGATCGGGGCGCTGGGTGAAACCCGAGATTTGCGCTCCGCAATGGGCGAAGAGACCGAAGAAACCGTGTTTCTGATCGGCTTCAGCGCCTGGTATTAGGTCATGACCTAGACTGTCGTCGCCCTGTTCCATTCCCCGGTTTGGAACAGGGCGGCGCCGCAATTGTTAAATTTATGAAGCAATCGAAAGGTGCATGATGGCAATCGATGCTGCCGATGAGGCCAGACAGGGATCTACCGAAAAAACGGCCGTGCTCTATCGCAAGGCCATGCCGGGGCATTTGTGTCCCTTCGGCCTGAAAGCGAAAGATCTGCTGACCCGCAAGGGCTACACAATCGAAGATCACCTGATCACCACGCCTGAGGAAAACGACCAGGTGAAGTCGGAGCTCGGGGTCGAGACAACGCCGCAGACCTTCATCAATGGCGAGCGGATTGGCGGATACGGTGATCTGCGTCGCTGGTTTGGTCTGGATGTCAGAGGCGATGAAAAAGTGACCTATCAGCCGGTCATCGCAATTTTCTCGGTTGCGTTTCTGATGGCGCTGGCGGTGACGTATCTGTTGCCGGGGCCTTTATTGTCGATGGTCGTGATCGAGCGGTTTGTCGCGATTTCCATGTGTATTCTGGCCATTCAGAAGCTGCAGGATCTCAAAGGATTTTCGAGCCGGTTTCTGGGCTATGATCTGCTTGCCCGGAAATGGGTGCCCTACGCCTATATCTATCCCTTTGTAGAGATGAGCGCCGGTGTGCTCATGCTGGCCGGACTGGCGCTTTATCTGCCAGCCCTGTCGGCGCTTTTCATTGGAACGATTGGCGCCGTGTCCGTCATCAAGGCGGTCTATATCGACAAGCGCGAGCTGAAATGCGCCTGTGTTGGCGGTGATGCAAATGTGCCGCTGGGCGCGATCTCGCTCACAGAAAATCTGATGATGATGGCCATGCCGATCTGGATGATGCTGAAGCCGTTCTTAGGCTGACGGGTCAGGCACGGAGCCATAGTTGGAAAGCGAGCCATCTGGCCGGTAAAACAGCGACAATTGAAAGCTTTTCGCGATCCGGACAGCCCGATCAATGAACCAGTCCTCAGCCTCCTTGCTGGGGGCTGTGTCCTGCAGTGTTTTGTAAAACAGCTCCAGCCAGACCTCGAAGTGTGTCGGCGTCAGACCGGGAAGCGCCATATGCTTTGGTAGCGGACGGCCGTTATAGTCGCCGGTCGCCAACACCATGGAGCCCCAGAAGCGCTTCATGGTTGCCAGATGCGGCTCCCAGTTTCCCTTTACGGCATTGGCAAAGATCGGGCCGAGCAAGTCATTCGCACGCACGCGATCATAAAACTCGTCGACGAGCCGGGACACATAGGCTTCGTCGACACCCATCGCGGCCGCTTCGGCCTGGCGTTCCACAATCCGCTCTTCGGCAGTTCTGAGGCGTTTATCGGTCATGGAAGGAAAGTGGATATGTTACGGTTTCGGTTCAACTGGAAAACAACCGCCAACCCATTCCCGATCAAGTTAATTGGTCATTCTATGGCAGATTCACTAATTGTGATGTTTGCAGTGCTGTCGTCGGAACTGAAGAGACCGTTTCCCAGCCAGATGAAATAATTTCCGGGCGCGGGCGTTTCGATGCTCATCAGAAAAGGTTCGGAATAGTTGCCGCCTTCACCGCAGACGACAGACTCGTCCGGTTTGAGCAAGCCAAAGGTGACCTCGCCGACAAACGACTTGTTATCGAAAACGCGAAAATAAAGAGCGGATGTTCTGTCTTCAACTGAAAGCAGGATGGTCGGCGGTACCGTTGTGTCACCTCCGCATTTCCATATCTCGCCGTCGTACTGACGAAGGCGATCTTCCATCGGTTCATTGCCTGGAAAAGGTAATTCGATCTCAATCGGTCCGTCAGCTGAAAAACCGGGCGACAGGCTCTTGGTGCCATGAATCGGCTGAAGGTAAGATGGCAGGTCTGATTCAGCGGAGGCAACGCCAATTGTGGCCAGCATTAAAAGAGTAAGGGCTCGGATAATCTGTTGCATGGTATTCTATCCTCCTCGCGCTCAGAAAAACATGCTCAGACGACACGGAAAATCCCATAAACAGGGGAGATTCTGGTGAAGATCAGCTCAGTTCTAGCAGCTCTATCACCACGGCATCCGGCCCTTCGATAAAGGCATGGCGGACGCCTTCTGACATCTCGGACGCCTCCTCCAGAATGGTGACGCCATCCGCCCGGAAAAGGGCTAGCGCCGCGTCCAGATCAGCGACAGAGATGCCGATATGATCATTCACCGTGCCGCGTGTTGTCTGTAATTCGTCGCCGACCCAGTCCTTGCTGCGCCGCGCGCCAAAGTCCGGATAGATGATCATATTGACCTGATCGAACATGTGAGAAGACCGCTCACCGGGCCGTCCGCTCAGGCCATTGGTCATTTCGGTCTCATAGTCGTCTGCGGTTGAAAGCGGTCGTCCCGTCACACCGAAATAGCGGATCCACCAATCACCCGTGGCAACCGGGTCTGCGGCGTACATATGGATATGGCCGAAATCATTGGTGTGGGAGGTGTTCAGCTCGATAATCGTGCCATCCGGGCTGCGGATGTACATGAAATAGAACGAGCCATACGGCAGATCAGAGAAGGATCCCGAGATATCCCGGATCGGCACGGAGAAGTCTGCGCCAAGGTCTTTCTGCCGCTCAAAGGCGCGATGCGGGTCTGGCGCGCCCCAGCCAATATGCATGATGGCGGTGTTCAGCGCTGTGCTGGCGGGTTCGTCGACTTCGTTGAACAGAAGATAGACATGCTGAGCGCGTATCGCCGCATCTGAACCGGGAAAGTCTGTGACGTAAGCGTCGAAATGTTTCTCATAATACGCCGCAGAGGCAGCCGGGTCAGTGGAGTTGATCTCGACATGGTGCCAGCGCGCGCCTTCGATGAGGCCGGTTGCGTTTGGGTCTTCCTCTGCGAATGTCGCCGGCGTGGTCGCCAGAATGGCGCCCGTCACGATACCAGCCCATAGGCCTTTTGTTCTTCCCATGTTTTCCTCCCGAGTCACTTGCGGACACATCTGACTACTATCTATCGAGGTGAACGTGGAAAGTCACGAATGGGTGTGCAGTGGGGAAGACGACCATCTGTTACAGCGGCAGACCTGCCGTCGGGCTTTGCCCGCCCGGCCGGAGCTGGCTCACGCGGCGTGAGGCAAAGGAAAAGTGAATTGAAGGTCCGCGTTCACTCGTTTCGGCGCGACAGCCTTCTCTCACATAAAACCAACATTTCGATGTCGAAAAATTGTAAAATGGCTTGCCGAGCCGAAGCCCCGCAGGGGCGAAGGCTGGTGCCGCGTAGGTGACTTGAACACCTGACCCCCGCATTACGAATGCGATGCTCTACCAGCTGAGCTAACGCGGCTAACCAAATCGAAACGGGCATATAACGAATTTGAACCCGATTTCAAAGTCCAAATACCAGTCTTGTGCTAGGAAAATGTGAATGCTGCGGGCGTTGAGGCCCTGAAGGCGTAAATGAGGAGTTAACAGCGCACGCGAACTTGCCAGCCCGGGACTTACCCTAAAACAGCAGTTTCCTGAGATAGTCAGTCAGGTTTTCCGGGATAGGGATAAGGGATCGACACGGCCATGCATTGGATCGCCTTCATTGCGGCAGCATTGGCGCTGTTTCTGGCGCACATCCTGCGGGCTCCGGATCGGTCCCGGCGCGTGGTGGCCATGGCCTGGTTCCTGTCGGCATTTCTGGTATCGACATTTACCATCCGGGTCATTTCAGAGCGTGTCGGCATTACGCGACCGACAGAGTTTGATCAGTTTGTCTCTCATGCCGCGCTGCAGGCAAGCCGGGAGCCGGACGCGCCGCTTGTTTTGTTCGTCGGTGCCAGCTTCACCCGAAATGCGATTGACGATCAGGAGCTGACGCGAAAACTGCGCGATGCGGGTTATCCGCATCGTGTGATCAATCTGTCGCTGCAGGGCGCGAGCCTGCAGGAACGGGATGCCCATCTCTGGGCCTTTATGCGCTCCACTCAGCGTGCGCCGGATGTGGTGTTTCTGGAGGTGGCTGACGAGTTTGACCGCGACCCGGCCTATGTCTTCAACGTGGCGAAGTTTTCTGACCGAGCGATTGAGCAGTTCGATCCGGACAGCGTATTCTGGTCGCTCAAAGGGCTTGCGCAGGGCCAATGCGACGGATTGAAAGCCTGTCTGACATCCGCCGTTTTACTGAAAGCCCATGCCCTCATGAACTGGTCCAATCTGGGGCTGTTCGCAACAGGAAAGGCGCGCAAGGACATAAGCCCTGTTCCAGCATTCGATCCACAGGACCATCCCCGAGAGACCTTTCGGCTGAACGACAGTGAGATCCAGAAGAATTTGTCCAGGCCGACCGATATCGCTCCGTATATGGGGCCCGCCTGGGCCAGATTATTCCGGATTGACCAGCGCCGAAAACTGGAGGCCGCTGGCGTGCGCCGCGTCGCCTATTATTATCCGCCGGTTATCCCGGCTGAGGATCGCCAGTATGTGGCGCGGCTGTGTGCCGGAGAATTATCAGACTTCCCATGCATCGCGCCGGTGGATCAGAAATTGCTTCAGGCTCTAGAGGGGCAGGTCTGGCTTGATGAAAAACACTTGCTGCGCAATGGGGCGGATGTTTACACGGCCTGGCTTGCCGACCAGATCGAACGCTGGGGGGCGCTGAATTGATTTTCACCGAAGCAATCTTTCCGCTTTTTCTGGCGTTCGTGCTGGTTGTCTATTGGGGCGCGCTTCGTGGGTCCTGGCGTAATGACTGGCTCCTGCTGGCCAGTGCAGTGTTCTATGCGTGGTGGGACGTTCGCTTTCTTGCGCTGATTGCCAGCGTGATTGCGATCTCCTGGCTTGCCGGACGTTTTATGGCGAAACGCGCTGACGACCGCTCGGGTCAATTGCGCGTGCTATGGGTCGCTATTGGCCTGCAGCTCGCACTTCTCGGCACCTTCAAATATTTCGGCTTCTTTGCCGATGCGGCGGCGCTCGCGCTGTCGCGTGTGGGGATTGAGGCCTCATGGCCCACCCTCAACATTATTCTGCCCGTGGGCATCAGCTTTTACATCTTTCAGGCGATTTCCTATCTCGTGGATGTCTTCCGCAAAGATATTCCGGCAGAAGACAATCCCGGGCGCGTGGCGCTGTATATAGCATTCTTTCCACAATTGGTGGCAGGCCCGATTGTCCGTGCTGCGAGCTTCTTTCCACAGATTGATCGAAAGAAGAGATTCTCGGGGGCTCTGTTCGCGGCGGGCGCGCGGGCCTTCATTCTGGGCTTCATCTATAAGGCCGCGCTGGCCGACAATATCGCGCCTTTTGTTGACCCGGTCTTCGCCGATATCAGCCGGTGGGACAATGCCTCTCTGTTTGCCGCCAGTCTGGCCTTCGGCACGCAGATCTATTTCGACTTTGCAGGCTATTCTCTCATGGCGATCGGCGTTGCACGCTGGTTCGGCTTCTACATTCCGAAGAATTTTGACACGCCTTATGTCTCGACCTCCATCGCTGAATTCTGGCGGCGCTGGCATATGTCGCTATCCTTCTGGCTGCGGGATTATCTCTACATTCCGCTGGGCGGAAACCGGAAAGGCGAGGGCAAGACCTACCGCAATCTCATGATCACCATGGTGCTAGGCGGGCTCTGGCATGGGGCTGCCTGGAGCTTTGTGATTTGGGGCGCGCTTCATGGCGCGGCGCTCTGCGTTCACCGGTTTCTGCAGCGTGTGCTGGGCGGCGGGGCTTTGCTGCCGATTGCCGGTGGCGCGCTGGGATTGTTGCTGACCCTGATGGTTGTTTTCTTTGCCTGGGTGCCATTCCGTGCAGATAATCTGGGGGATGTCGTTCAAATCTGGTCGGGCATGCTGGGCTTCCGTGAGAACGGGCTGGACCGCCTGTCGCCAGTCGCCTTCTACATTCCGCTTCTGCTCGTCATAGACAGCCTGTTCAGCCGGATGGGCCGCATGGGGCGTGTGTCGAAGCATTGGTCCATGAAATCGCCCTCCCTTTATTGGGCGGCCATGGGGTGTCTGGCGGCCATGGCCTTTGCGCTTTATCCGCTGAAGTCGGCGCCTTTTGTCTATTTCCAGTTCTGAGGGCTGCGCCTTCTGTCTGGTTTTGGTCGCAGGATTGAGCTATCCCGGCCGGCATGCCTGAATTACCCGAAGTCGAAACGGTCAAACGCGGCCTCCAGCCCTATCTGGAAGGCGCAATCCTGAGCGAGGTGACGCTCAATCGACCTGATCTTCGTTTTCCTTTTCCTGACCGCATGGTGGATCGCCTGACGGGTGCGCGGATCACGCATCTTGGTCGCCGGGCCAAATATCTGGTCGCGCAGACAGATCGCGAAGAAACGCTCGTCATGCATCTTGGGATGTCGGGCCGGTTTACCGTGGAAGACCCTACTGAGGTCGCGCCTGAAACGCCCGGCGCATTCGTGCATGCTCAGCCAACACTGACCCGCCATGACCATCTGATCTTTCGCACTGATCGCGATGTGCGCATCACTTTCAACGACCCGCGTCGTTTTGGCTATGTGAAGATGTATGCGCCCGGGGAGGGCGACCCGTTCACGGGGATAGGCCCGGAGCCCCTCTCCAATGCCTTTCATGCAGACTATCTGTTGTCTGTGCTTTCAGGCCGGATGTCGCCCATCAAAGCGGCCCTGCTCGATCAGAAGCTGATTGCCGGTCTTGGCAATATCTATGTGTGCGAGGCATTGTTTCAGTCCGGCATTTCTCCGAAACGCTTATCTGCCAATGTGGGGCGCAAACGGGCCGACCGGCTCGCCCCGGCCATTGTCGATGTGCTGAGCCGGGCGATCGACGCGGGCGGATCCAGTCTGAAAGATTACGCGCACGCAGATGGCAGCCTTGGCTACTTCCAGCACAGCTTCAGCGTGTATGGGCGGGAAGGTGCGCCATGCCGCGCCTGCGAGTCTCAGATTCAGCGGATTGTCCAGTCTGGTCGATCAACTTTCTTTTGTCCAAACTGCCAGCGCTGACAGATGTATTGTGTTGACCGCTTGGTAAGTTCGTGATCGAACCCTGCCGTCAGTCTCAGGGTGCGTTCCGACCCCCGTGCCGGCGCGTCCGGTCAGAAAACAAGTGCGAAAATCGCCCGTTAAAGGACAGAACATGGCTTATGAAACCCTGCTGATCGAAATAGATGATCATGTTGGTGTTATCAAACTGAACCGGCCCGATGCGCTGAATGCCTTCAACAACCAGCTGATGGAAGAATTGACCGCTGCTGTGGACGAGTTTGAGTCCAATGAAGATATTGGCTGCATCGTGATCACCGGTTCTAACAAGGTTTTCGCAGCTGGTGCCGACATTAAGGAAATGCAGTCGCACGACTATATGTCAGCCTATTCCGAAGATTTCATCACCCGGAATTGGGAGCGTGTTTCACGTTGCCGTAAGCCGGTAATCGCGGCTGTTGCAGGTTATGCGCTCGGGGGCGGGTGTGAGCTCGCCATGATGTGCGATTTCATTCTTGCGGGTGAAAATGCGAAATTCGGCCAGCCAGAGATCAATCTTGGGGTCATGCCGGGGGCAGGGGGCACGCAGCGCCTCACGCGGTTTGTCGGCAAGTCAAAAGCCATGGAAATGTGCCTGACGGGTCGGTTCATGGACGCCGAAGAAGCCGAACGCTGCGGGCTCGTCTCGCGCGTCGTGCCTGTCGACTCCCTGCTGGATGAAGCCAAATCCGTTGCGGCCGGCATTGCGGCGAAATCCCGCCCTATCGCCATGATGACAAAAGAAAGCGTGAATGCCGCTTATGAGACCATGCTGAGCCATGGGATCATGTTCGAACGGCGTTTATTCCATTCCATGTTCTCGACGGAAGATCAGTCCGAAGGCATGGAAGCCTTTATCGAGAAGCGCGATCCGCACTTCCGTAACCGTTAATCTGAGCGGGGTTCTTAGGTTTTCAGCACATTCTTTGGGAAAAATCGTTGACCTTTTTGCGCTGACAGCCTATGAGACCGCCTTTCCGAATTTTCCGACTGGAGACATTGCATGGCCAACACCCGGTCAGCCAAGAAAATGGTCCGCAAGATTGCGCGCCGTACCGAGGTTAACAAAGCGCGTCGTTCGCGTGTGCGCTCTTATGTGCGCAAAGTAGAAGAAGCAATTGCAAGCGGCGACAAGTCTGCGGCTCAGGCAGCTCTGAAACAGGCGCAGCCTGAACTGATGCGTGCGGTCACCAAGGGCGTGATGCACAAGAACACGTCTTCCCGCAAAGTGTCGCGCTTGTCGAAGCGCGTCGGAGCGATGGCTTAATTCTGACCTGCAGTCAGCGTTGACTGTTCAGTCAATAGACAGATTGTTGAAAGAGCGCCCAAACGGGCGCTTTTTTGTTTGCCTGTGAAGGTGAGCTGGCTATACTTGCTTCATCTCCCAGGCGCAGGGGCGCCCTCCTTAATTAAGCAAATTTCCGGCCGTTGAACCATGCTTCAGGGGGCCGAAAACCTGTGTCAAATTTCATTGTGACACATTTGTGTTTTAGGTGAGTTTTTCCACAAAACTGATGAGTTTCGTCGCTTGACACCCATGGGGTAGATAATGCAGCGCGAGAATCAGATTGCTGTCACATAATCACGACCGAAAATTTTTTTGCACAAAATTTTCTTCAAAATTTTAAGGGCTTAGAAAGGGTCAAGCTCAGCTTCACATTTTTGGTGGCGACTCATGTTGATTTGGCGCATTGCCAAAATTTTTGCGCTGGATATCCTTAAAACAGACCACAAGGAAAGTCAGTGTAAGGATGGTAACATCCAACCTATCAGAAGATGGGAACGGGCAAATTGTGTGCACTGTGTAGATTATAACTGCAACACTTTATTCAGGGGTGATTCTGGGGCTATGACAAAACAAATAACGCCCAACGTACCGACATCGGAGGCAGAAACATTGTCTCAAACTGCAATTGGCATGTGGGAGTCTGTGCTTGATCAGATTCGTCGTGACATGTCGGACTCAATTTACAGCAAATGGATCGAAGGCCTGGAGTTTGTGGCCGAGATCGACGGAGTAATTCAGGTCGCTGCATCCACAGGGATTCAGCGCGATCGTGTGAACGATCAGTATTTGAGAAAAATAAACGCGCTCTGGGCAGAGCGTGATGAGCAGGACCGCCGCGTTGCGGTGTCTTGCTGGTCAGACCTGTCAGAGGACGTCCGTATGCTTGCTGAAGAAGCCAGGCTGGATCGGGAACAGACAAGTGCTGATGCAGGCGTCGCCGACCCGTCACTTCGTTCGACAGCGGCCTCTCTGACGTTTGATACGCTTATCGTTGCGGAGTCCAACCGCCTGGCGACAACGGTTGCCCGTAAAATTGCGGCCAACCAGGCAACGCCATCCCAGACCGTGTATTTTTATGGTCGCCATGGTGTGGGAAAAACGCATCTCCTTCGGGCCATCGAGGCCGAAATGGGGAAAGAGTCATCTGATCGTTCCGCGGTCTATATGAGTGCAGAAGAGTTCATGGTGGCCTTTGTCGAAGGCGTAAAGCGTCGTGATACCAGCGAACTGAAAGCCCGTTTGAGGGGCGCCGATGTGTTGCTCATCGACGACCTGCAGGCAATTGCCGGAATGGGGGGCACTCAAAAAGAGTTCTTCTCCAACATCCGTGCGGTTGTCTCGCGTGGTGGCCAGGTTGTGATCACGGCAGACGAAAGCCCGAGCCAGCTCAACTCCCTGAACGCCCGTGTGCGTGAAGAGCTTCAGGGCGGCGTGCTGATTGAGGTTGGCGAACCAGATGCTGAAATGCGTCGCCGGATCGTTCGGATGAAGGCGGATCTTATCCAGGCTGAAAATCCGGAATTCGATCTGGATGAAGAAGCTGTCGATCTGATCGTCAGTCGTGTAAAAGGCCCAGGCCGTCAGCTTTACGGAGCTGTCTGCAATGTCTTTACCGCGACAACCTTCATTGGCAATCCGGTCACCCTCGATGATGTCAGCGCTGCTGTGCGTCGTCAGCTGGGTGATCTGAAGCCACCGTCGATCGATCACGTGAAACGCGCCACCATGGCTGTTTTCGAAATTACGAAAACAGATCTGGAATCTGCCCGTCGCAGCCGGTCAGTGGCCTATCCGCGTCAGATTGCGATGTTCCTGTGCCGGAAACTGACAACCCGATCTCTACCCCAGATCGGCAAGTTCTTTGGCAATCGGGATCACACGACCGTGCTCTATGCGGTTCGTAAGCTCGAAGACCTCGTGAAGACCGATGCGACCCTCCGCAAGGATGTCGAACGTGTCGAACGTGCGATCGAGGACATTCAGCTCAGCTCAGAAAAATAGATTCCATCTGTCTGAGGGGAGTGAAAATGGCGGTTAGTCCCAAAATTTTCGCCGAAATGAGCTGATCCTCCAAAGAAAAGTGAGGAAATGACGGCTTCTCCCCTCAAATGGCTTTTGCGAAGCCGAGATTTATGGATAACTCTCAGCCCGTTTCGAATCGAAGCGGGCTGAATTTTGTTTGGAAGCAAGGGGGCGAGGGCGCTCCTGAAAGGTAAGAGATGAAGCTCACCATTGACCGGTCGGATCTCCTACGTGCGCTTAGCCATGTGCAAAGTGTTGTCGAGAAGCGCAACACCATACCGATCCTGTCGAATGTCCTTTTATCTGCTGGTCCTGGCGCGCTGACGCTGACGGCAACTGATCTGGATATCGAAGCTGTCGACGCGGCGGATGCCAGCGTCGATCAGGAAGGTGGCCTGACCGCTCCGGCTCAGACGCTTTTTGATGTCATTCGGAAACTTCCGGAATCGGCCGACGTCCAGCTCGAGTTTCTGCCGGATAATCAGCGGCTTTCCATTCAGTCGGGCCGCTCGCGCTTCGCCCTGCCAACGCTGCCGGCCTCTGATTTTCAGACCATGACAAAAGATGCGGGCTCGGTGAATTTCTCACTGGATGCCAGCGATCTGAAACGCCTGATCGACAAGACACGGTTTGCGATTTCAACCGAGGAAACCCGCTATTATCTGAATGGCGTTTATCTGCACATTCATGATGGCGACAATGGCAAACGCCTGCGTGCGGTTGCCACCGATGGCCACCGTCTGGCGCTGTCTGAGATTGACGCGCCTGAGGGATCGGATGGTCTGGCTGGCGTGATTATCCCGCGCAAGGCAGTCTCTGAAGTCCGACGCCTGATTGACGGGTTTGATGGCATCGTCTCCGTGTCCGCCTCTGAAGCCAAAATCGTTTTCACAGCGGGTCGTGCCGTGCTCACGACCAAGCTCATCGATGGCTCATTCCCGGATTATGTGCGCGTCATTCCGCAGAATAACGACAAGACGATGAAAGTCGCCAATGTCGCGCTTGAAAAAGCGGTTGATCGCGTTGCGACCGTGTCCGCTGAACGCTCGCGCTCTGTGAAAATGTCGCTTGAGGCGGATAAGATCATTCTCACCGTCAACCATGCCGAGACCGGCCATGGTGTTGAGGAAATCGAAGCCGAATACGCATCCGATCCGATGGAGATCGGGTTTAATGCGCGCTATTTGCTCGATGTTTTCCAGCAGATTGATGGCGATGTGATTGAGTTCGATTTTTCTGATCCAAGTGCGCCAGCACTGGTGCGGGACCCCGAAGACGAAGCCTCTCGCTTTGTGCTGATGCCATTGCGCGTCTGACGCATTATGAGCGGCCAAGGCCGGATCTATCTCAAGCGCCTCGCCCTTTCGGGCTTTCGCAATTATCAAAGCCAGGCGCTTGCACTGGACGGGCGACATGTGTGCCTGTTCGGGCCAAACGGTGCGGGCAAAACCAATCTCATTGAGGCCGTTTCGCAATTCTCGCCGGGGCGCGGTTTGCGGTCGGCTGGCCTGCCGGATATGGCCCAGGTTCAGGAGGGGCAGCCTGGCGCGTCCTGGGCGCTAGGTGCGACGCTGTTCGATGGTGATCTTGATCGCTCCATTCGCATCGAAGCCAGCCTCGAGGGGTCTGGTCGGGGCAAGCGCGTTATGCAGGTCGACGGCGCAACCGCGACCGCCTCTTCGCTCAGCGATCTTGTGCGCATTATCTGGCTTACGCCGGCCATGGACCGTGTGTTCGCAGGCGGGGCGACCGAACGTCGACGGTTTCTTGATCGGCAGACGCTCGCCCATTTTCCGACGCATGCTCGCCATTCGACGGCTTATGAAAAAGCCATGCGCGAGCGTAATCTGCTGCTTGAGCGAGATCGGGCGGACCCGGTTTGGCTGGATGGCCTTGAGGCCCGCCTGGCCGAGCACGGGGCGCATATTGCCTATCATCGAAAAGTGACGGTCGATCGCCTGCAGGCGGCCGTAGAGTTGCGACCGGATTCGGCCTTCCCCAAGGCAGACCTCGGGTTGGAAGGCGATGCAGAGCAAGCGTTTGTGGGCGGACAGACTGTTCCAGAGGTGACCGAGCTTCTGACCACTCAGTATCGCGATGGGCGTCGGCGAGATGCCGCTGCAGGGCGGACGCTCTCAGGCCCGCATCGTTCGGATCTGACAGTCGTGCATCGCCCGACTGCGGTTCCGGCGGCCCTGTGTTCGACCGGACAACAAAAGGCCCTGTTGATTGGACTGATCCTCTCCAACGCACGGGCGCTCGAGATGGAAGAAGAGTTGCGGAACCCGCTCGTTTTGATTGATGAAGCAGTCGCACATCTCGACCCTGACCGCCGCGCTGCGCTGTTTGATGAACTCTCTTCGCTTCAAGGGCAGGCCTGGCTGACTGGGACCGAGGAGAGCCTGTTTAATGGCTTTCAGGACCGCGCCCAATTCTTCCGTGTTGAAGGTGGACATGTCGTTGAGAACGCCTGATTTTGTGCGGATGAAGTTCCCGAATCAAAGCCTGGTCTGACCTCTGGTCGGCAAACGGGTCTTACAAAAACTGCACCTTTTTCCATGCCTCAGTGGGCGCGAGTAAAAACCAATTAAAAACAGGGGGGTATGAGGGGTGAAAACACCCCACAATATACCTCTGAGATTTCCCTTTTTGTCCGACACCGGCTATACTCAACTAACTGATTCACGAGATAAAAAATACGAAGGCAGACATGGCCGACGAGACCGTTGAACAACCCGAATATGGCGCCGATTCCATCAAGGTCCTGAAAGGCCTCGAAGCCGTCCGAAAACGTCCTGGAATGTATATTGGTGACACCGATGACGGGTCGGGTCTGCACCACATGATCTATGAGGCCGTCGACAATGCGATCGACGAAGCGCTGGCCGGTCACGCCTCCGAAGGGTATGTCATTCTGCATCGCGACGGGTCGGCTGAGATTGTCGATAATGGCCGCGGCATGCCGGTGGATACCCATCCGACCGAAGGGATTTCTGCGGCTGAGGTCATCATGACGCAGCTCCATGCCGGCGGTAAGTTCGACCAGAATTCCTACAAGGTGTCTGGCGGTCTGCACGGCGTGGGGATTTCCGTTGTGAACGCGCTGTCCGACTGGCTGGAATTGCGCATTCACCGCAATGGCAAAGAGTATTATGTTCGCTTTGAGGATGGCGGCACCACGGTGGCGCCTCTGGAGGCCGTTGGCGACAGCCCGATCCTCGAAGATGGCAAGCCCTATACCGGCACAAGCGTTCGGTTCCTCGCCTCGCCAGCCACTTTCACCATGACCGATTACAACCGGAATACGCTGGAACATCGCCTGCGTGAGCTGGCCTTCCTGAACTCCGGTGTGAAGATCGTGTTCCGCGATTTGCGGGAAGCTGAGCCGCACGAAACAATCTTTCAGTATGATGGTGGTGTGAAGGCTTTCGTTCAGCATCTCGATCGTCAGCGAAATGCGGTCATGCCGGACACAGTCTACGCCGAAGGCGAAAAAGACGGGATCACCGTTGAAGCTGCCATGCAGTGGAATGACGGCTATCACGAGAATGTCCTCTGCTTCACCAACAATATTCCGCAGCGCGATGGCGGCACCCATCTGGCCGGCTTCCGGGGTGCGCTGACGCGGGTCATCAACAAATATGCTGATGAGACTGGTGTGTCTCAGAAGAGCAAGGTTTCGATCTCCGGCGATGATGCGCGAGAAGGCCTTACCTGCGTTCTCTCAGTGAAGGTGCCGGATCCGAAATTCTCGTCTCAGACCAAAGACAAGCTCGTTTCATCTGAAGTGCGTCCCGTGGTGGAAAGCCTGATGACAGAAAAACTGTCTGAATGGTTCGAGGAAAATCCTGGCCCGGCCAAACAGGTGATGATGAAAATCGTCGAGGCTGCGGCCGCTCGTGAAGCGGCGCGGAAAGCACGGGAACTCACGCGCCGCAAAACCGCGCTCGATATCACCTCTCTGCCGGGCAAACTGGCCGATTGTCAGGAAAAAGATCCGGCAAAGTCAGAGATCTTCATCGTCGAGGGTGACTCGGCTGGTGGTTCGGCCAAACAGGGCCGGAACCGGGAAAATCAGGCCATTCTCCCGCTTCGGGGTAAAATTCTGAACGTTGAACGCGCGCGCTTCGACAAAATGCTGTCGTCTGATCAGGTCGGCACTTTGATCACAGCGCTCGGTGCGGGCATTGGCCGGCGGTCGGAAACCAATCCGAATGAAGGCTTTCAGGTCGAGAAGCTGCGCTACCACAAAATTATCATCATGACTGACGCCGACGTCGATGGTGCGCACATCCGGACCTTGTTGCTCACCTTCTTCTATCGGCAAATGCCTGAAATCATCGAAAACGGGTATCTCTATATCGCCCAGCCGCCGCTGTATAAGGTTTCGAAAGGCCGGTCTGAGCGCTATCTGAAGGATGATGGCGAGCAGGAAGACTATCTGATCGATGAAGGTACCACGGGTGAGACGCTGATTATGCCGGATGGCGAGCAGATTGGTGGAGAAGATCTCCGTTCCATCGTTCGCGAAGCGGTTGGCGTGAAGCATGTGATCAATCGTCTGGGCCTCAAAGCCTCCGCGACCCTGCTTGAACAGGCCGCTTTTGCCGGTGCCTTACGCGATGGCGCAGGTCAGGCCGAAGCGGATGCGACAGCTGAACGCATGAACCGCATCGCCGAAGAAAGCGAAGACACCTGGGAAGGTAAGTATGAGAATGGCAATCTCATCCTGCGGCGTATCGTGCGTGACGTCGAAGAAGTTCTGGCGCTCGACAAAGCGTTGATGATGTCGCCGGACGCGGCTCGTCTCGCCGAGCGGGCGGAAAGCATGATGTCGACCTTTAAGGAACGATCCGTACTAAGACATGAGCAGGGCGGGGAGATTGGCGTTTATGGCCCGGTCACACTTGTCGATGCTGTTCTGACGTCTGGCGCAAAAGGCATTAAAATTCAGCGCTATAAAGGACTGGGTGAGATGAACCCGGACCAGCTCTGGGAAACAACACTCGATTCCAACGCCCGTACATTGCTGCGCGTCAAAGTCGAACATGCCGATGAAGCGGACGACATGTTCTCCAAGCTTATGGGCGATGTTGTTGAGCCACGGCGTGAGTTCATTCAGGCCAATGCGCTTGAGGCAGAAGTCGACGTTTAAGCTCATGCTTCGCCTCAGGGGCGAGCTGTAGGGTTTTGTTAAGATTTCGGGCCGAAGCCTGAACGCAGGCGAAAGACCTTCACAGAGATTGGGCCCGTCATGGCACGTTGGATCAAAGTTTCAATGACGTTGCTCCTGACAATCCTCATTGTCTGGGGCGCTTTGCGTGCGGCACCGCCCATCCCGAAATTCTTCGATCAACAGGACAAGCTGGAACATATTCTGGCCTTTGGCGCGCTGACTCTCTGGCTGACGGCTCTGACCGGGCCGCGTCGCTGGAAGCTCGCCGGAGGGCTGGCCGTTTGTGCCGCTATTGGTCTGGAGCTGGCTCAGACTTTCCTCGTCGCAAGTCGGCAGGGTTCACTTCCGGATCTAATTGCCAGTCTGATCGGGATTGTCCTGGCAACACTCTTCGTCATCTCAGTTCGTCATGTTATCCGAAATCAGAAACAGCCGGTCACCGGCTGAGGTTTTCATGATGTCGGGGGTGAAATGCCGAGGATACGGCTGACAAGTTTCAATTGCGAAAACCTGATGATGCGTTTCGCCTTCGGTGAGACCAATATCCCGCAATTGAAGCAAAAGCTCACTCTTGTTTCGGACTCACAAGCCGCCGATCTGGTTGACGAAGCTTTTGACGTTCTGTCTGAAGATGATCGCACGCTGACGGCGCAAACACTTGCAGTTTCCAAGGCTGATGTCTGTCTTTTGCAGGAGGTCGAGAACCTTGTCACGCTTACGGCTTTCCACAATCGCTATCTCCGGCGCTGGTCGCGGTCTGGCTATGAGCACCGGATTTTGCGGGAAGGTAATGATGGTCGCGGCATTGATGTCGCTGCGCTCTCGCGGCTGCACCCCGTCCGGATTACCAGCCATGCCCACCTGACATTTGAGGGGATTGGCCTCACACCACCAGCCGGGCAGTCGCGGCACGATCCGGTGTTTCGCCGCGATTGTTTGCGTCTGGATTATGAGATCGAAGCCGCGCCGCTCAGCATTTTTGTTTGTCACTTCAAGAGTATGCATGGTGGCCGGTATGAGACGCGCACCATTCGCCAGACAGAAGCGCTGGCCGTGCGCCGCTTGATTGAGCGGAGCTTTGACGACCCGGCAACGGCGAACTGGCTGGTCTGCGGAGATCTGAATGACTTCCTCGAACAGGATGGTCGGGCCGATTCAGGCCATGGGCTGGGGCCATTTGTGGATGACGGGTTCGCGCGGGATGCGCTGATGATGTCCGGTCTCGGCGATATGGACCGGTGGACGCATCATTATTCCGGCGACAACACCTATTCAGCGCTTGATCACTTTCTTTTGTCGCCTGCGCTTGCAGAAAAAAATGTGCGCCCGGACATGACCATCACACGGTGCGGTTTGCCATGGAAAGCTGAGCGTTATGAAGGGTTTAGACTGCCCGGCATTGCCTGGAGTAACCCGAAAGCGTCAGATCATTGCCCACTCAGTCTGGAATTGTCGCTTTAGGCGGGATTATTTCCCGCCCATCGAGCTCGACTGACCTTCAAGGTTCGCCTGAATGTCGGACTCGCCGTCAGTCGGCTCAAAGGCAAAGGCCGGCACCGCCCATAGACGATAGACAGAAGACACGCCCTGCATCTCGCCATTCTCATCGGGCAAACCATCTGCCTCGCGTTTGAGAGAATACCAATAGGCCGGCATATTCACCTTCATGATGTATTCCGGAATGGCCCGCGCAAAGAAGCGATAATGGTCGTTCCAATGGCGATATCCACCGACCAGTCCTTCAATCGTGCCATCCTCCTGAAGGTCAAACTCGAACTGCGCCTGTTCGAGGATGAGCGGATAGCGATGCTTCCAATCCTTCATCTGGACCAGTGACGGTTGGGCGATCCGGACCTTACCGTTCTCAATCATCACATCATGCGTGGAGCCTTGCTCGGGCTGCTCAGTGTCGATGCGGAAGGTGTAATCATGTGCGATATTGCCTTTGGCATCACGGACCAGCACATCTTTTGAGACGGCAAAAGACAGGGTTGCAGGACCATCAGAGAGCGGTTCACCCTCGCCGCTCAGAGTAATGACGATCGAGAAATCACCATTGTGCATGTCTTCATTCGAATATTTGAAGCCATCAGAGCCACGCACCGGTCCGCGCCAATAGCCCACGCATCCGCCAACTGTGTAGAACGCATTGTCGACGCCCTTTACGCCCTCAGGAGAGGTGTAGCCTGTGCTCTCATCCCCATCGAGATTGAAACCTTCTGCGATTTTGCTGGTCGGGAGCGGATAGGGAACATCCGGCACGGTCCAGGGCTCTTCATAGACATATTCGCCATTCGGTCCGCGCAGTCCGTAGGTTCGGCGGTCAAATCCGGGTTCGGACCGCCGCTGCGGATCGAGGAAATACTCAACTTCCTCTTTGGTTCGATAAGAGGTTTCCAGAAGCGTGTAATAATCGGGATAGGGAGAAAAGCCGTCGGCGCAGTCTTTGCCGGGGGCTTCGCCACTGGTGGCATTGGCATCATCCGGGTCATAGTAGAAGGCGGGCTCATACCAGCTCGCAACGTAATGGCGTTCCCAGGTTTCAGCGTGGGCAGCAGAACATGCCAACAGACCCAAGAAACCGGCGAACAGCGCCGAATACAAATATCCTGATGCCGATTTGGTCATTCCTTTGTCCTCCCTCAACCGAGACCTCTTTTTTGAACGGGTCTTGTGTCTTGAACTCCGATATTTAGGTAAAACCGGATGATTTGACTGTTTGTGCAATAATCTCTGGGAAATCACAAATTCCAACTGCCCGTGGGAGTCGCAGCCTAAACTTCAAGACAGAATAAGGGCAAATCTCTATCGGTTTGGCATTGATAATCTGATATCCCACCGGCAATACGAAGATAAGTCAGGCGCTAACTCATGATCCGCTGGAGCGAGGACGGCGTAGGACAATTGGTCCGAGGAGTGAGTCGCGCCCATGTCACGTTTTGATGAGTTGGTTGAAACCGTTGCCGAATATGAAAAGCGGGCCGCCGAAAATTACGATCGTGTCCGCCGTCTGGCTGAAGATCTGAAGGACGGCTTCTGCAAATATCTCAGCTCTGGTACGGGCGCATGCGTACACCTTGTGCCGCCGGCCGGACCATTCAAACCCATGACCGATCTGAATACGGCCTTCTCCATTCCGCCAATTGGATTTCGCCCGCTTGGGCCAATCCTGTTTGGTCTGGCTGTTCGAGTGTCCAAGGGAACGGATTGGATCCGCGTGACCATGGCTTGCCACAAACTGGGCGAAAAATTCACCGTCCAACTCCAGGATGGTCCCAGTTACAATTTTCAGCTTCCCTTGTCGGACAGCAATCCCGATGAGTTTTACGAGATCCTGTTTGACCATATCCACGCACAGTTTAAAGACGCGATTGTGCGATATGATCAGGGAAGTGATGCACGATCCATCGGTTTTGACTTTACAGCGGACACTGACGCAACAACCAGCTGAGCAAGGCGTTTAATCGTATCTGCCGGGTGGGCAGCTCTTTCAATTCTGACTATGCTCGGGTCTTCGAGTTGGGTCTTCTGAACAAAGGATAAGCCAGATATGGCCGTATCTGCAGACGCAACTGCGTTTCTGTCTCCCGTAGAAGCTGTCGCCATGATTGGCGTGCTCGGCATTGGTGCGCAATGGCTCGCCTGGCGTCTGCAGCTGCCAGCCATCGTTCTGATGAGCGTGGCCGGGCTTCTGATCGGGCCTGTTTCGTCACTCTGGCTGGCTCAGCCGATTGTCGATCCGCAAGAATCCTTTGGGGAGATGTTCCGGCCCATCGTTTCGCTTGCCGTGGCGATCATTCTGTTTGAAGGCGGGTTGGCACTTAAATTCTCAGATTTGAGGGATTCGGGAGCGGCGGTGCGGCGATTAGTGTTTCTTGGCGCGCCCATTGCCTGGGCGCTTGGCACAGTCGTTTGCTATTTTTTCGCCGGGCTTGGATTAGGCACTGCCGTGCTTTTCGCGGGGATACTGATCGTAACCGGCCCAACCGTGATCATGCCCTTGCTCCGTCAATCTAAACTGGGCGGCCGCGTCGGTAAGGCACTGAAATGGGAAGGTATTGTCAACGACCCGGTTGGGGCGCTGTTTGCCGTAGCGGCATTCGAAATCCTTCGCGTGATTTCATCCGATCAAAGCGCCTGGATGATCATTGCGCAAATCCTGTTCGCCGCAGCGTTTGGGACCATTCTCGGGGTTGCGACGGGCATTGTTCTCTCGCGCGCATTCCGGAATGCCCTTGTGCCGGAATTCCTGAAAGCCCCTGTGATCCTGATATGTGTCCTGGCCTGTTACGCCTTGGCTGAAGCGGTCAAACATGAAGTTGGCCTTGTCGCCGTGACCGCGTTCGGTATGGCGCTCGGCAACTCGAAATTCGCCAGTCTTCAGGATATGCGCCGGTTCAAAGAGAATATCGCCGTCATCCTTATTTCTGGCGTGTTCGTTATCCTGACGGCCGATCTGACGGTCGAGACCATCGTCAGCGCGTTTACCTGGCAGACCGCAGCTTTCCTGTTCGGCATGCTGTTTCTTGTCCGTCCGGCGACCGTGTTGATCTCTACCTGGGGGGAATTGTCCTTCAAGGAGGCGACCCTGATCGGGTGGATTGCGCCGCGCGGGATTGTTGCCGTCGCTGTGTCCGGCTTCTTTGCCACGCGTCTGGCTGTGCTGGCGGAAGAATCTCCGAGCGACCTTTTACGCGGAGCCGACCAGATTTCGGCGCTCGCCTTTGCGATCGTCTTTGTCACCGTTCTGGCCCATGGCTTCACCATTGGCCCACTTGCGCGTTATCTCAAACTGGCGCGATCCAAACCAGCAGGTGTGCTTCTTGTTGGCGCGAATGCCTGGACCACTGGGCTCGCCAAAACGCTGAAAGATTCCAAGGTGGACGTGATCATGGCCGATACCGATTTGCGTCGTTTGCGGCCGGCGAGAGAGGTCGGCATCAGCGCCTTCACAGGTGAAGTGCTCTCTGAATCGGCTGAGCACAGGCTCGACCACGCGCTGTTTTCCACCGTGCTGGCGGTCAGTGCGAACGATTACTATAACGCGCTGGTCTGTCGTCATTTCGGGCCGGAACTCGGACGCGACAGGACTTTCCAGCTGTCCGGGTCTGACAAGGATGGCGACACACTTGGCGTGCCGCACTCGACCCGGGGCCGGACCCTGATCCGATCAGGACGCGGTTATGACAGCCTCATTCGAGATCATTACCGTAAATGGGTGTTCTATAAGACCGAGCTGACCGAACAGTATGATCTGGAAAAATTCCGCAAGGACCGACCGGAAGCGGATCTGATCGCTGAAATTCGTGCCGATGGCAGTATTCAGTTCCTCGGACCCGAGCGTCTGCCAAAAGGTGAAATCGGCTCGACGATTATCAGCTTCGGACCGGAAATGACCCCACGGGTTGAAGAGGCGCCACCATCCGATGGTCAGCCGCCATCCGATCCGCCTTTGCCGACGGAGTGAAGCTCGCGGCCATACTGCTTAAGCCAGTTACGGGCCGATTTATGCGGTCCGTAACTCTGTTCCACCAGAGCCCAAAATGCCCGCGAATGGTTCATTTCAATCAAATGGGCCACTTCATGGGCGACCACATAATCAAGCACTTCGGGTGGCGCGAGAATGAGCCGCCAGGAAAAATTGAGATGGCCCTTTGAGCTACAGGAGCCCCATCGCGTTCGTGTATCGCGAATGCTGATACGGCGGGGCTCAACGCGCAAGCGTGCGGCGTGAATATCCGTGCGCTCTGAAATTTTTTCTCGCGCCATGAGCCTCAGATACCGCTCAACCCGATCGCCGAACGTGACCTCAGATCCGGGGCTTGCCAATTGAGCGGGCGGACCGTCGATCAGTCCGGTTCGCCCCCGACCTGGTGGAAGGGTCAGCTCGTGCGGCACACCTTGCACGGGAATTGTCGTGCCGGGAGCAAAACTTACCGCTTCTGGCTGTCTCAGCAATTGCTTTTCCAGCCAATCTGCCTTGGCTTTGACAAACTTTTCTGCTGCTTTGGCGTCTCGAAGGGATGGGGCGATGACAACTGGGTCACCGGTTTTGGGATCAATCTTGAGGATGAGCCGTTTTGCTCGTGCATTGGGTCGAAAGTGAACAGTCAATGCTGTTCCGGATGGCCCAGAGACTTCGAATCGGTGGTGCTTCATGGGAAGCATGATACAACGGAAATGGGGGGCAAAGACACTTGTCTCTCGAGCGAGCCTTAAAAAGGGATGCGGGTATGAAAAATAGTTTTCTGTTCGGTGTAGCAGCAATTGCGCTCGGCGCATGTGGTGGTGCGACAGGCGGTGATCCTGCTGATGTCGATGCGGCGCTGTTGCAGCTTAATCTGAAAGACTCAGGCACGGGCCGGGTCGAATTCGAAGACAAGTCCATCTCTGGTGCTGACGCAATCTTCAAAAATGTGAAAATCAAGACAAGTGATTTCGCTGGCGAAGAGGAAGAAGACGAACTCGAAGACGGCATGTATGGCGCCTCCATCGAAACCGAATCTGCGGATCTCGGGATCGAGGAAATGGCGCTCGCCGGTCTTGAAATCGACGATGCTGGCAAAGCCAATTTCTCGAAGATGACGCTGAACAAAATCAGCGCCATTCCAACAGAGGAAGATGACACAGACACGATCACGGTTTCCAAATTCGAGCTGGTGGATCCGACACCTGAAATGGCGGCCTGGTTGGGTGGCGTGTTCGGCACAGCCGAAAAAGCTGACCTTCCTGCCGTCGAGAATGTGAAATTTTCAAAGCTGGAAGTCACCGATATGCTCGCTCAGAGCAATGACCCTGACGAACAGGCCGTGATCAAGCTTGGGTCGTTGCTGGCCACCGATTACGGCGGCGAGAAAGTCGGCGAAATGGCGATTTCTGGCTTTGATGTTTCATTCACCGATCCGGACTCCGGGGCTCCCGGTTCATTCTCGCTCGGCTCTATCAGTCTGAAGGGCATGAAGAGCGACATTCTGAATGCGATGTTCGCAGATGAAGACGAGTCAGCCGACGAATTGATGAGTGCGATGTACTCAAATCCAACAGATCCTGGGTTTGACGATTTCTCACTGTCCGATTTCGCATTCGACATGGCTGGGCTGAAAATGTCTCTGCCAAGCATGAGCTATGAAGTTGATCGCAATAGCGATGGCGAACCGACAAAATTCACCGTGCCGAAGTTCACCCTGACTGTGGACGTTGACGATCAAGGCGGTGATATCGGCGCTCAGCTCGCGCCAATGCTGCTTATGGTCGGGTTCGAAGATCTCGTCATCACCGGTGAAAGCCTCAGCACATATGATCCGGAAACCGACATCGCCACCGCCGAAAAAGGCGTCTTCTCAATCAAGGATGCCCTGACCATCAGCTCGACCAGCAAGATTGGTGGGATGAAAGAGCTTGGTGAGGTGATGCAGAACCTGGACTCAGAAGCCTTTGAAAATGGTGAGCAGGATCCGACCCAACTGGCCATGGATATGTATTCCAAGCTCGATTTCTACCAGATGGAAATCAAGCTGAAAGACGAAGGCGCGATCAATAAGGGCCTGACATTCTTCGCAGCACAGCAAGGCATGGAACCAGAACAGCTTCGTCAGATGGCGGCAGGCATGGTAGCCGGTCTTCCAATGATGGCGGCCAATATGGGCATTGACCCGGCACTGAGCACGGAACTCGCCAGCGCAGGCAGCAAATTCATCACCGAAGGTGGCACGCTGACCCTGTCCTTCGAGCCGGCTGAACCGTTTACGGTAACCGCCTTTATGGGCGACCCGACAACAATCACGAAAGAGCGTCTCGGTTTCTCGGCAACCGTCGAGTAAAAGCAGCCTCAGCTGACAGATTTAAGCCCTTCCGGTTCGCCGGGAGGGCTTTTTCTTTGGTCAGACCCCGGGCTTTGGGAACGATATCGCTCTGACCAGCGTTTTGTCCGGGAAGGGGTGTGTTACGTGAAATCTAATTTTATCAGCTTTCTGGATGATGTTCGGACCAGCTATTGGTTCATTCCCGGGATTATGGTTCTGGCGGCCATGCTGCTCTCTTTTGGTGCGGTTCAGCTCGACGCCTATGTCAGTGAGTCAGCGCCGGACTGGCTGAACTGGCTGTTTGATAACCAGCCTGAAGGCGCGCGTGAGGTTCTCGCCACCATTGCCGGGTCCATGATCACCGTTGCCGGTGTGGTATTCTCGATCACTCTTGTCGCCGTTTCGAATGCCGCCTATCGGCTCAGCCCTCGTCTGCTTTCAAATTTCATGCGCGATCGCGCCAACCAGATTACGCTTGGCACTTTCATTTCGACCTTTATTTATTGCTTGCTTGTCTTGCGCGCGGTTGAGGCGGCGCCCCGGGGCGAAAGCTCGGGTGATGCCAGTATGTTCGTGCCGCATGTCGCCATTCTGCTGGCGATTGTTCTGTCAGTTCTGTCGATCGCAAATCTGATCTTCTTCATCCACCACATTCCCCGCTCCATTCAGGTCAGCACGCTTGTCGCTCGGATCGGCAAGGATTTGAGCGAACAGATTGTTCAGCGCTTTCCTGAGCCTGAGGAGGCGCGGAAAGCTCTTGGTGCCACGGCATTGAAGCTGAAATCCGGAGACAAGGACACGCGCAAAGTGTGCGCGCGAAATTCCGGCTATGTCCGCATCATTGAAGCTCAGGAAATGGTTTCACTTGCGGCTGAGCACGATCTTGAAATTGCGCTTGAGGTGATGCCCGGCGCATTTGTCATCGAAGGTGAACCGCTGCTGATCTATCGTTCGACCACGACACCATCAGATGATGATCGCAGCAAAATTGAGACGGCCTTGTGTGAAGCCTGTTCGATCGGTGAATGGCGAACGCCAATGCAGGACCCGCTCTTTCTTCTGGAGGAGCTTTCTGAAATTGCGATGCGCGGGCTCTCTCCCGGGATCAACGACCCGGTCACGGCCATCAGCGCCCTTAACTGGATGGTGACGGCTCTGTCAAAGCTTGACGGTCGTGCAGATATGACGGGCATTCATACCGATGAACAGGACACACCACGCGTCCGGGAGAAAGTGCCTGATTTCGACACTCTGGTGCGAAACAGCCTCGATGTGATTGCGCCGGATTTTGCCCGCTCGCTTCCCGCCAGCCGCGCCTATCTGGATCTGACCGCCCGTCTGCAAACCCGTTTTGACGGGGACAGAGCCGCCACGATTAAGGCGCTCAGAAAGCGCTTCAACGCATTGGTTGACGGAAAGCAGCCTCAGGTCAGCGATACCAGCAGCAAGTCCGACGGCCCGTCCTCAAAAGGGCCCGGGTCAGGACCCTCTTCAGTAAGGCGTATTCTGTCAGCATTCTCTTTCTGAGGCGGTGCGATCGGCCTGATCAGGCCAGCTCGAACGCATTCCGCCAATTGGCTTCGGTCTTTGCGTCATGGTTGGCATGAATGAAGTCTACCACGCGCGGCACGATCTGAGTCCGGAACCGAGATCCGTTGAACACACCATAATGCCCCACGCCCTCCTGGATGTAATCCAGCTGTTTCTTCTGGGGCAGATTCACACACAGATCATGTGCGGCCTGGGTTTGACCAATGCCGGAAATATCGTCATTCTCTCCCTCAACCGTCATCAGGGCTGTGGTGGTAATGCATTCCGGTTTGACCAATTGTCCGCGGTGGAAAAACTCACCTTTCGGCAATTGGTGTTCCTGGAAAATCCGCTTGATGGTGTCGAGATAGAATTCTGCGCTCAGATCGAGCACGGACAGATATTCGTCATAGAATTCGCGGTGTTTCTGGGCGCTGTCGCCATCATCACCGATCAGATGCTCGAAGAACCGCCAATGGGCATTCACATGTCGGTCCCAATTCATGTTCATGAAGCTCGCAAGCTGAACAAAGCCCGGATAAACGCGCCGCATTGCGCCCGGATAAGGCGGCGGCACACTATAGATCATATGGTCTTTGAACCATTGAAATTCGCGCTCTTCAGCCAGCAAATTCGGTACAGTCGGGCTTTTCCGGCAATCAATGGGCGAGCCCATAAAGGTCATGCTGGACGGCTGGTTTGGATCATTATCTTCTGCCATCAGAGCGACAGCCGCCAGAACCGGCGGACCGGGCTGGCAGACTGCGAGCACGTTAGCACCGGGGCCGACTTCACCGATCATGTTGCGGACATAAGAGATATAATCGTCCAGATCGAACCGACCCTGAATGAGTGGCACCATGCGGGCGTCCGACCAGTCGGTGATATAGACTTCAAAATGCGGCAGGAAAGCTTCTACCGTTCCGCGCAGCAGGGTCGCGTAATGGCCTGAGAGCGGCGCAACGATGAGCAGTCTCGGCTGGGGTTTTGAACCGCCAAGCGCATCCTGCAATTGCTCAGGGTCACGCTTGAAATGGATCAAATTGCACCAGGGCTGAGACCAGACGGTTTCAGGTGTTACATCGACCTCCTTGCCGCCGATCTCGGTCGTATCCAGACCCCAGACAGGCTTGCCATAGGTCCGGGTGAGAGATTCAAGAAGCGAAGCGGAGGCCGCAACGGATTTGCCGAACTCGGTTCGGCTGAGCACATTATAATCGGAACTGAAGGCAAGCTTGTTCATGCGTGCCATCATTCTGACAGGTGCGACTGCCGCGCGCTGCATTTCTATCATTGCGTAAAGCATGATGGTCCTTTCCGGCCTTCGGAACACGAAAGCCCATGCTGCATTGCAGCATAGGCCAAGCTTCGTGTTTTAACAACTAAAATGCTCTGTGAAGTTTGTTGAAACGCCTCATCTGGACGCGTTTTTAAGCCATTTCCGGCACGGGCCATTTGGATTCAGCCAGATAAAGCGACTTCATTCGTTCCGCATAAGCGACAAGATTTGGGTATTTTTGGACAAGTCCTGGCAGCGGACTGTCAAAAAAGTCGGTCAGGCAGGACATCAGCACGGCTGAGACTGAGGCATCCGGCGCACTTGGTTCATCGCCAAACAGGAAGTTTTGATCGCCCAGCTGCATGGCAATCGCCATTAAATCCCAGTCCGCGAGTTGTATCCGGTCTGCCTCAGAATGGCGGCCGAAACCGGTTCCCTGATGCACGGCATTAACGCTCTGACGGGAGTCATCGATGATTTGCTGACGCATCGGTTCAGGTGCGGCCATGAAAAAGGCGATCGGCCCCTTGTTAAAATTCTCATCCTTAATCCAGCGCTCATAACCAACAAAAGCGGTGAGATGAGACTCCGCCATGCGCTCCAGAGCCCAGGCCGTGACCTTTTCGGGTGGCGACAAATCCGCATCCAGCGTTTTGCCAAGCTTGTCCTCGAAATAAGCGCGAATGAAATTGCTGTCCTCGATCAGGCGGTCGCCATCCATCACATAGGGTGCTTTGTGTTTTGGCACGCTTTCGAGATCGGCCATGGCTCGATCAAAGTCGAGGCCGAACATCTGAAGCTGAATTTCGGTCTTGATCACATAGGGTGAGGGGGAAGGGCAGCCGAACATCGGACCCCAGCCATATAGCGTTATCATTTTCGTCTCCTTCGCAAATTTCGTTGAGAGACTTGATAATCGCAACCTGCTGACAGCATAATGTCAGTAGCGTGGCAGCAGGAGCCAGAAAAATGATGCGACGAACTGAGCGTCTCTTCCAGATAATCCAGATGCTCCGGAGATACAATCGCCCCGTGACGGGCCGGGAGATCGCAAGCGAACTCGAAACCTCTTTACGCACTGTCTATCGTGACATGTCCGAACTGATCGCACAGCGTGTGCCCATTCGTGGAGAAGCGGGTACGGGCTATGTGCTGGATGATGGTTATGACATGCCGCCGCTCATGCTCACCGCAGACGAGCTGGAGGCCGCAGTTCTGGGCGCCAAATGGGTAGCCGCGCGAGGCGATGATGCGCTCAAGCGTGGAGCCGCAGATCTGATTGCCAAGCTGACTGTCGCCGTTCCCAAGGATTTGCAGCCCATTATCGTGGATGCGGGCCTGACGCCGGTGCGGTTTCGGTCTCGACCGACGGATACCTTTGATGTGTCGCTCATCCGGCAAGCCATACGGGGCGGGCGAAAGTTCGCGATTGATTATACTGATGAGAAAGGCGCGTCGTCTGAGCGGGTGATCTGGCCGTTTTTGCTGGCCTATAGCGAAGATGTTTCAATCATTTGTGCGTGGTGCGAACTTCGCGAGAGTTTCCGGAATTTCCGCACAGATCGTGTGATCAGCGCAGATTTGCAGGATGAGCGCATTCCAGAGCGTATTGCATCGCTGCGGCATCGCTGGGAGAAAATGCGGGCCGAAGAACGCCGGCAATACGAAGCCTGCAAGGAACAGGAGCAACCCGCCTGACCGGTTGTGATCAGCTGGTTGGAAGAAAGTTCTGCATGCACTCGGCCATCTCATTCGGGTTCTGGGTCGGCAGGAAGAAAGACTTCAGCTCCCAGTTTTCATCCATGAGATAGATCGCTGTCGTGTGATCAAAGGAATAACCAATCGCACTGTCTCTTTGGTCAGTCCGGAAATACTTCGCCTGAAATTCCTCTGCCGCAGCAGCAATCGCATCATCAGATCCGGTGAGGCCAACCATATCGTCAGGGAAAAACTCGTTTTCGACATAGTCTTTGAGTTTCTCCGGCGTATCGCGCTCCGGGTCGAAGGAGATCATGACCGCACGCGGCTTCTGCATGCCTTCCGGCAGGGTGTCGAGCGCGTAAATGATTTTCTGCATGATGATGGGGCAGGCATCCGGACACTCAGTGAAGCCGAAAAACATGATGGAATACCGGCCTTTAAGGTCGGCTTCGGTCATGGTCGCTCCGTCCTGATTGATCAATTCAAACGGACCGCCCCAGTCAAGTTCACCCCGGCTGTAACAGGTTTCCTGCGGTCCGGACGACATCACGCCGGACGGCTGACCGCCTTCTCCACAACTTGTTGCCAGTATCAGCGCGGACGTTAGGATAAGGAGTCGCTTCAATGGATCACTCTTCGTCGAAGTTATGTACAGGACACAGCAGTCAGATAGGCATGTCTGCCTAAAAGAAAACAGGTTTCGTTCCAAATGAACATGCGACTTGAAGACGACCATACGCTTTTTTCTCTCCCGAAGGAGGGATTGGGCGGAGTGGGGACGGCGTTTGGTCGTTTGCGGGTGCGAACCTTTGTTGCCAATCGCTGGCTGGCGATTTCCGGGCAAACCGGCACCGTCTTGTTCACATCCTTTGGTCTCGGGGTCGATCTTCCTCTGGCGCTCTGTCTGTTTGCGATTGCCGCCTCGGCCTGGTTGAATGTGCTGCTCATGCTGGCCCTACCCAGCCAGAGGCTTGCGAAAACACCAGAGGCTGTGGCGCAATTTGCCTGGGATATTCTTCAGGTCGCATTCCTCATCACAATCACTGGCGGGCTGAAGAATCCGTTTGTGCTCATGATTATGGCCCCTGTGACGATTGCGGCGGTCAGTCTCGATATGCGCATTGCGATCGGGCTCGCCTTGCTGGCGCTTGTCTGTACGGCGGCTATGGCGCTGTTTCCCTGGCCACTTCCAACCCCGCCCGGTGTCGAATGGGATGTTCCGGGCCTGATTCAGATTGGCCAGTTCTGCGCGGTTGCGATCGGTCTGGCCTTCTTCACGGTTTCGGCGATGCGCGTAACGCGGGACGAAGCCCGTCTGGTCCGTGCGCTGGATGCGGCGCAAATCGTAATGGCAAAAGAGCAGAAGTTTTCGGCGCTTGGCGCTCTGGCTGCGGCAACAGCCCATGAGCTCGGAACGCCGCTTGCCACCATCCATCTGGTTGCCAAAGAGATGGCGGAAGATCTGAAGGAGGATAATCCGCACCGGGAAGACGCGCTCCTGCTGGCCGAACAGGCGGATCGGTGTCGCACCATTTTGAGAAAACTTGCGCAGGAACGCGAGGCCGGCGACATTATTCACGCTCGGATACCGCTCAATTCGGTCGTCGAGGAGGCGGCGCGGCCACACAAATCGCGTGGCAAGCTCGTGGAAGTCCGCACCTATGCGCGGCCTCATGCCATCGATCAACAGACGCCCATGCTGCGTCGTTCGCCTGAAATTCTACATGCGCTTGGAGCATTTATCGAAAATGCTGTGTCCTTCGCTGATTCCTATGTCAGTGTGGATGCGGTGTGGAGCGATCAGCATATTACCATTACCATTTCGGATGATGGTCCGGGATTTTCGAGCTCTGTCTTGCCGAAACTGGGGGAGCCTTATATTTCCGAGAGAAGTCAGAAACATGCAGGGGGAGGCGATATGGGCCTCGGCTTTTTCATCGCCAAGACACTGATCGAGCAATCTGGTGGAGAGGTGTCGACATTCAATCAGCCCGAGCCTGATACCGGCGCTGTGGTTCGCATTCGCTGGTTGAGGTCGTCGCTGGCGGCCGATACGTCCTGGTCGGCTCATGAAGGCGGATTAAGTGAAACCACACAAGATAACTAATAAAATGATTTTCGTTAGGAAGGCAGAGAGATGAGTGCAGAAATCGATATCCATGAGGCATTGGAAAACCTCGCTGAACGCACCATGCTCGTACTGGATGATGATGCGCCGTTTCGAACCCGTCTGGCGCAATCGCTGACGCGTAAGGGCTTCTCGGTTTCGGCGGTCGGAACGGTTGCGGAAGCCAAGGAAATCGCCCGGCTCAACCCGCCTGCTTTCGCTGTGCTCGATCTTCGCCTCGAAGATGGCACCGGTCTTGAGGTCGTCGAAGTTTTGCACCAGCAGCGCGAAGATGCGCGGGCCATCGTCCTCACGGGCTATGGCGCGCTCGCTACTGCCGTTGCCGCCGTCAAAGCTGGCGCGGTGGATTATCTCTCCAAACCGGCTGATGTGGATGACATTATCAAGGCGCTGGTCGCGCCTAAGGATGCGCAGCCAGAGCCGCCGGACAACCCGATGTCAGCTGACCGGGTCCGTTGGGAGCACATTCAGCGCGTCTATGAGCTCTGCAATCACAATGTGTCAGAGACGGCGCGTCGTCTGAACATGCACCGCCGCACATTGCAGCGCATTCTGGCCAAACGCGCTCCGCGCTGATCAAACCGGATCGTAAGGAAAAACCGACGCCGAAGCGCCAAGGTCTTCCATATCATTTTTCATCGCGGGCAGGGCGGTATCCAGAACGCTTTCTGGTGTCCATCCTGCCGTGTTGGCCATGCTGCGGACCGGGCGCGGCTGGCTGAACAGAATGATTTCATTGCCTCTGACAGCGAAAATCTGACCTGAGGTATCACAGCCGTCCGCACACAAAGCCAGCGCCAGATTGCCCACCTGCTCTGGCTGCATGGCGTTTTTCATCCGCTCGACGCGCTCGCGGCTCGCTTCATCGGTCACTGGAATGCTGGCAATCATCCGCGTCCAGGCAAATGGCGCAATCGTGTTTGCGCGGATATTTTTTCGCGTGCCTTCCATGGCCAGAATACGCGACAGGCCAACAATACCCATTTTCGCGGCGGCGTAATTTGCCTGACCGATATTGCCGATCAGACCGGAGGTTGAGGTAAAGAACACATAATTTCCGGCTTCCTTGTCCCGGAAATACTCGACCGAGGCACGGGCAACGTTAAACGACCCACGCAAATGAACCGCGACGACAGCATCCCAGTCGGCCTCGCTCATTTTGTGAAACATGGTGTCCCGCAAAATGCCGGCAGGGTTGATGATGGAATCGAGTCTGCCAAATTCAGATGTCGCGGTTTCGATCATGTCGCGAACAGCGTCGTAATCGGTCACGCTGTCTGAGTTCGAAATCGCCGCTCCCCCTGCTGCGCGGATTTCGGCGGCAACCTCCTCAGCGGGGTCTGCGCTGCCTTCATCGGCGCCGGAAAGACTGCCGCCCAGATCATTGACCAGGACATTCGCGCCGAGCCGACCCGCCATTAGGGAAATCGCCTTGCCGATTCCGTTTCCGCCGCCTGTAATGAGAATAGTCTTGCCGCTGAGTAGGCCCATGATGGTCTCCCTGAGATGTTTTCTCTCCGTTTTACAGTCCGGTCCGGCGAAGGGAAGCGCTTCTATCCCTTTGGTTTGACTTGTCTCTGAACCGGAACCGCTCTATGCGCCCCCGATGATCGTATATGACCGCGAAATTCCAGATCGCGATGGCCGGGCAATTGAACGGCTGTTCGACGCAACCTTCGGACCGGGGCATTTTGCCAAGACGGCGGAGCGCGTGCGCGAATACTCTTATTCTTTGCCGGAGGTAACGCGTGTCGGCCTGTTAAATGGTCGTGTGATCGCGGTCTGTCGCGTCTGGCCAATCTTTATCGGCGATACGCCGGTTCTGTTCTACGGGCCGGTTGCGGTTGAACCGAAATATCAGGGCGGCAAGGTGGGCCGCAGCGTCACAGAAGCTTCACTTCAGGCAGGCAGCGACGCCGGACATAAATTTGCCTGCCTGATCGGCGCCCCGGCCTATTTCGGACGCATGGGGTTTGAACAAATTCCTGCCGGATCAGTGGTGTTCCCGGGCCCACAGGATGAATCACGCATCCTGTTGCGTCGACTGGCTACGGCAGAGGATACGCCTTTTCCGGAAGGAGCGGTTACCTCCCCTCGCGACGCCATGCGAGCAATAGCAACCCAAAAAGCATACCTGCAACGAGCCAGGCAGGGAGGATAGGCGTCGAGGAGGAATCACGGACGACATAGGCATTCCTGTCACGAATGCCGATCCAATTGCCTCCGGCGCCACCCGATCCGCTCGCGCGGATTTCCGGAACATTGTCAGCCGATGAAACCCTTCGAACTGATCCATTCGTCGCTGAGGCGAGCGGTTCCATGACTTCGGTGCTTGACCGAAGGTCGGCATATTCACGAGGCTGTGACGGACCGTTCAGATGAATGGCTTCGAGATCGCCGACCTTGCCGCGATAAAGACCAAGACGTTCGCCGGGGAAGCGCAATTCCAGGGTATCTTCGCCCGTATTGGTCCATTCGAACCGTTCTGTATTTCCGTCAGGTGTTGTGAGTTCGAGCTGTTCCGGAACAGGCGAGAGCGAAGTCAGATTGGCAATGATCTCATCGCCCTCAGACCGCAGGATCAGGCGCTCTTCCTCCAGCTCAGGTTCTTTCATCATCCAGTGGACGAGCCGCCGGATCAGCTCCGCAAACGGGCCGCCGCCATCATGTCCGCGTGCCCAGAGCCAGAGTTGATCCGACATGAGTTCGGCTACCCGGCCTTCACCGACACGATCGAGCGCGAGCAGGGGTTTGTCGTCAGGTGTGGTCAGCAGAATATTTCCGGTGATGGGGCGGGCATCGATATAGCGATACCAGCTACCGAAATCGGCTTCATTCAGCGTTCTGGTGACGCTGTGTCGCTTGCCAATATCCGAGACGACCGGTTTGAACGGTTTCTCCTCAATCTGGCCTGTCGGGGCCAGCGGCAGCACGGTTGAAAGCGGTGTTCTCTGCAGACTGGCAGGTCCGGCAAATGGCTCACCTGCCGAAATCAGAAGTGCGCCGCCGCGATCCACATAGCGGGCAATATTCTGCAGATAGCGCAGATGAAGTACGCCGCGCCGGCGATAGCGGTCGAAGATGATCAGATCGAATTCATCGAGCTTTTCCTCGAACAATTCGCGTGTTGGAAAGGCGATCAGTGCGAGCTCATCCGTCGGCGTTGTGTCCTGTTTGTGCGGTGGACGCAGAATGGTGAAGTGCACGAGATCCACCATGGGGTCGGCCTTCAGAAGGTCGCGCCATGCCCGTCCCCCCTGATGTGGCTCACCCGTAATGAGCAGCACACGCAATGTGTCGCGAATGCCGGTGAGCGTCATGGCGGTCAGATTATTAGCCGCCGTCAGCTCATCAGGAGATTCCGGAATGGACAGCACAATGGTGTTCGGACCACGGCGATCGATTTCCACGCTGATATTAGCTGTTTCGCCGGTTGGCAAAGGCACAATCTTGGCGCGCTCACCGTTGAGGGTGACATCAACCGGCAGAGTTTGGGAATCTTCTGCAGTGATCTTCACCTCAAGGACAGCCGTATCGCCAACAATGCCATAAGACGGCGCGCTGGTGATCTCGATGCGCCGGTCCATATCATCCTCAGATCCGACAATCAGACCATGGACGGGCCCGAACGCTTCCAGTGATGAGGGATCGGTCGGCACGTCATGAACTTGTCCATCAGAGATCACAATCGCGCCGGCAATCTGGTCCCGCGGTGTATCGGCCAGTGCTGACGTGATGGCCGTGGCAAGACGCGTGTCAGGCGCTGTCTCGCGTGTTTCGACAAAGCGCAGATCGAACTGCTCACTGTCGGCAAGTTCGGCGCGTACCCGATCTGAAATGGCCTGAGCCGTGCTGGCGCGGTCATCGACCTCCATACTCGAAGATTTATCGAGAATGACGGCCAGTGTGCTTTTCAACGGGTCGCGATTTTCCTGAATCCACAGCGGATTACTCAGCGCGGCAGCGATCAGCGTCAGGGCAAGCGCGCGGGTCAGCCAGGCACGACCACCGCGCACCAGATAGAGCACCCAGACCACGAGCGCGGCGACCCCGAGCGCGATGAGCAAGGCCCATCCAAGATGCGGGTCAAATCCGAGGCGTGAGACATCCATTAGTCGTCTCCTTCCGGTTCAGTCGTGAGGTCGCGCGGCTGGGCATCCTCTGGCGAGCGAATGACGTCGCGCACCCGGTCTTCGCCATTGCGTGTGTCTGTGACTTCGCCCAATCGCTCGAGGAGCGAGGGCAGATGCACCTGATCTTCCTTATAGTTTCCGGTCAGCACATACATGATCAGATTGATGCCGCTGCGAAAAGCCTGTTCACGATTGCGCTGTCCGCCATCGACAGAAAACAGCGGACGGCCATTTTCATCCAGAGCCCAGGCGGACGCCATATCGGCATCCGTGATGAATATACTCGAAATGCCGTCGCCGCGGCGTTCATCGCCTTCTGAATTGGCGCCGCTTTCAATCCAGATTGGGCGGTCGATAAAACGCCCGGTGAAGCTGTCGAGCAAATAGAAACTGCGAGTCAGAACGTGATCATCATGAGCCGGCACGAGAGGCGGAATATCCAGACCTTCCAGCAATAAGGCCAGTCTTTCATCGCTTGCCATGCGCGTACCAGTCCCGCCCGTCCCCGTGTCGATCAGGAGCGCGCCGCCATTCCGCAGATATTGCGCAAGCGCGCTACGTTCGTCGTTATCGAGCTCCATCCCATTGGGCGGCATGGCAATCAGAATGAAGGGATAAATGCTGAGCGGGGCATTGGAGAGGTTGAGACCAACCGGCTCTTGAGGCTCTACCGTGGTCCGGCGGTACAACATGATGGACAGCCCGCGAAGACCCGCCTCCGCCTTGCGGTTTGTGGCGCTGTCATCGGTGAGAATATATCCAAAGCGCAAATCCAGTGCGGCTTCCATGGCGGCTGTATCGATCGTCTCTTCCTGGGCATGACTTTGCGGTGGCACCAGCATGAGGCCGCCTGCCATCATGCCGATGATCAGGGCGCCAGCGGATGCACCAAACCGCAACCGGCCTGCCAGGAAAAGTGAGATGATCAGATCGGCAAGAAGCAGTAGTGCCGCCAGCCCGAGAAACCAGCCCGAAAGTTGACGGGTCGCCTGATCGTCAGCCGTGCGAACGGCAAAGCCGGATGGCCAGCTGGTCATCGGATCAGGCTCCCAGCCTGCCCCGGCATTAATCGTCAGCGTCACGGCGCTGCCTTTATAAAGGCCTGCAGGGTGCTGAGCCGTGGGTTGGAGATCAATGGCATCAGTCACTTGAATGGGTTCCGCATTGGGCGGCGGGCTGATGAAATCGCCATAGCCATTCAGCCATCTTTGCGGCGCGAGGCTGGTATTCGGCTGCACGCTGGCTTGTCCAAGATCACGCGCGGGCAGGGTGGCACGGCGCAACATCTCAACAAATACGCCTGCCAGCGGCAAATCAGACCATTCCGGCCCGGCTGTCACATGAAAGAGCGTCAGACGCCCATCTCCAAGGATATCCGACGTCACAAGCGGGGTGCCATCGGCGAGGCGCGCCCAGGTGCGGGAGGCCAGTTCCGGATCAGGCTGGGCCAGCACCTGACGCCGGATCAGGACTTCGCGATCGATCGAGATGTTGGCGAACGGGCCAGTCTCAGAGAAGGTGTTCAATGCCTGTGGCGTGTCCCAGGAGAGCGCGCTGTCGAGCGCTCGGGAGGCGCGGCGCAGACGAACGGGCAGGAGGCTGTCGGCCTGTGCTGCAAGGCGCGGCCCGGCAAACCGGACCAGAACACCACCCGCCTCGATCCATTCACGCAGACGCGTTTCGTCCGACGGTGCCAATTCACCTACATCGGTCAGGATAATGACGTTCAGCTCATCATCCAGCAGTTCACCAATCGTGCCTTCCACAATATTGGCAAACGGGGCCAGTGCTTTGCGCACGTAATAGGTATCTGACAGGAGCGGTTGAAGGTTTTGACCTTCCGAGAGCAGGCCAACCCGGCGAACACGGTCTGCGCCCTCCCACTGCCAGACCCCGGCAGCTGAGGACGCGCCCGAGAGTGTAAACCAGTTCATCGCCGATTGAATGGCTTCGGGCACTTCAAACGCGATTTGGGTAATCGTTTCGCCGTCCGCAAAGCTGCCGCGCGCTGAGGCAACCGAACTGCCGGATTCGTCATAGGCAGAGATGGAAACCGATGCGTCGCCGTCATCCTCAGAGCGGATCAGCGTCAGTGCTGGTCCTCTGGCCGTCGTCGATAGGGTTGAAATCGCGACCAGCGGCGCCTCGGTCAGTGGCACCACGTCGACGGGACCAATTCGACCGAGTTCGGTATTCAGAGAATCAAGCCCCTCTGATCGCTGACCGTCTGAAATCCAGACCGTACGGAAATCTGACGATGAAATACCCTCCAGCGCCTCGGCAAGCGGGGTATAATCCGGCTGCCATCCGTTTGGACGCAGGGCCTGTACCTGGCTGCGGGCCGCCTGCGGTGACAGGCGATTGGCCAGTGCTTCGGTGTAGTCTGTGCTGGTGGTTGGCAGGACGAACACCGCGCGGTCACGATCTAGACCCGCAAGCGTTCCAAGCGCTGCGCTCTGACTGGCAGACCAGTTCGGCGCAGCGGTCCAACCATTGTCGATGATCAGCAGCACATCACGATTGCTATCGACGCCTGTTTCATTCTTTGGCGGCGACCAGATGGGAGAGGCCAGTCCAAGAATGGCGAGCGAGACGATCAGAATGCGCAAGGCGATAATCCACCAGGGCGTATCGTCTGGTGTCTCTTCCTTCATGCCCATGTCTTCGAACAGGGCAAAGCTCGGCAGAACCTGCATTTTCGGCTGAGGCGGTGTGGCCCGCAGAACAAACCATAAAAGCGGCAGCCCGAGCAGAGCGAGCAGCGCCAGCGGGGTCGCAAACAGCAGCGGTCCGAGCGTCAGGCTCATGCGTTCACTCCTGCCTGCGCCATGGCCTGCATGATCCGGAAGGCGAGCGGACGGCGTGGTTCACCCACAATATGGGCTTCAAAATGCCAGCCCACCTGTTCGGCCAGATGTTTGACTGCATACTGGCGGTCCATGAACCGTTTGAAATAATCGTCTTTCAGATCTTCCGTTCGGCCAAATATCCGTTCTTTCAGCCCGCCAGGCCGCTTGAATTTCACCCGGCCGGAGAAGGGGAATTCGGCTTCCAGCGGATCAATCACCTGCAGAAGCACACCGGGCAGACTGTTGGATGCGCATAGTCTGACCCAGTCATTCAGGGCTGTCAGATCGCCATAGAAATCGCTCGCATAGATGATGGCGCTGGTTTCGCGCCGGACATTTGGAATGAACTGATCAGAGCGTTCGTAAATCAACTCTTCGATGATCCGTGCAGACAAATCTCCGGACCGGGCAGGCGGTTTACCGGAGCCGAGCACCGCTGCGAGATCCCCATTTTCAACAAACCGGATGGCAAGAGACGTCAGGATCACCTTGGCTTCCTGGGCCTTGGTCAGCTGGTCTTTCGCGCCTGCCCAGTTAAATCCTGAGCCCACATCCACACCGACTTCAAGCAGGCGTGCTGTCTGAAGTTCATGTTCGCGAATGAAATAATCATCGCCCGTGGCGGAACGACGCCAGTCAATCGAGTTGGCAGAATCCTCCGGCGTCTGACCGCGATACTGCCAGAAATCTTCACCATGACCGGCCCGTTGTCGGGGAGCGCCGCCATGCTGGGCGGTCGACCGGTCACGGGTCAGCGATGGAAAATCCGGCAATTCCGCTGCGAGAGCTTCGGCTTCCGCGCGCAGGCGATCAGGGTCACTCATATATCAGTTTGTCCGGGTCGCGAGCTTCCGGATAAGATCTGGCAGGGTCGGCAATTCCCCGGTCGGATCAAACCGCAGAGACATCCGGTGTCCAAGAGCCGGTTCGGCCAGCGCCTCGAGATCCTCAACGCTTGGTGAGAGACGACCGCGCAGAAGCGCACGCGCACGACTGGCGAGCATCAGCGCCTGACCGGCTCGAGGAGATGGGCCCCAGAGAACCTGACGGCGAACAATCTCATTGCTGGATTGTTCAGGTCGGGCTTCACGGATCAGCTCCAGAATTTGCTCAACCACTTTTGTGCCGACCGGCAGGGTGCGGACAAGTTTTTGAATATTCATCAGCGACTCAGCAGACAGAATGGTCTGCAGTTCGACGTTTTTCTGGCTCGTGGTTTCAATCAGAATGCGGCGCTCGGTTTCGGCGTCTGGATAATCGACATCGATTTTAAGAAGGAAACGGTCGAGCTGAGCTTCCGGCAATGGATAAGTGCCCTGTTGCTCAATCGGGTTCTGGGTCGCCAAAACGTGGAAAGGCTCAGGCAGATCATGGCGGTGTCCGGCAATGCTGACATGGTGCTCGGCCATGGCCTGCAAGAGAGCGGATTGGGTCCGGGGAGAGGCCCGGTTGATCTCGTCTGCCAGCAGAAGGCTGGTGAAGATTGGACCCGGAATGAAGCGGAAGGAGCGTTTGCCATCATCTGCCTGATCGAGCACTTCCGACCCGAGAATGTCGGATGGCATCAAATCGGGCGTGAACTGCACCCGGCCGGAAGAGAGACCAAGAACGGTTCCCATGGCATCTATCAGGCGGGTTTTGGCCAGACCAGGCGCACCGATCAAAAGTGCGTGACCGCCCGAAAGAATGGCACATAACACCAGTTCAACCGTGCGTTCCTGGCCGAAAACCACTTTTCCGATTTCTTCACGAACCTTGGCCAGATCGGCCATGGCCTTTTCGGCGACATCGGAATTCGCCGTGGAGTTTTCCTCCGGCATTTCGGTCTCAGTAGGGCTCAGTTCTTCACTCATACAGATATTACACCTAAATCAATTGGCAGAAGAGATGAGGAGCTGCCGTTGGAAAGTCGTACGACAACAGGTCTCGACCAGTTATATGAGACTTTGCAGACATTAAGCGGGAAAGAAAAGGGCCTGCGTAAACTCCCGCCAGTCGATGACTGGTCTCCAGCCGATTCTGCGGACATCGGAATGGAAATCCGAAAGGATGGAAGCTGGTGGCATGAAGGCACGAAATTCTCCCGGCAAAAGCTTGTCGATCTCTTTTCTACGATTTTGCGCAAGGATTTGGATGGGTCCACCTATTTAGTCACACCTTACGAAAAGGTCATAGTTCATGTCGAAGACGCACCCTTCATCGGCGTGCGGGTCGACAAGGCCCTTCAGGGGGAAGAACCTGTGTTAGTCGTGACCACAAATCTTGGCGAGAGTGTGGAAATTTCGAAAGAGCATCCACTTCGCGTGGAGGTCGACGAGGAGACCGGCGAGCCGTCGCCTTATGTTCTGATCCGGGGTCGATTAGAGGCCAAGCTTACACGGCCTGCATTTTATGAGCTGGTCGAACTTGCCGAAACTCGCGACGAGGCGCTTTATGTCCGCTCGCATGGCGCGGATTTTCTCATTGGGAGCCTTGAAGAATGAGCTGGCAGGGGCCGGAAGATTTTCTTGATCGGATACGCGCAAATCTCACCCCTGTTCATGACCTCGCTATCCTGCCGCAGCGCGGAGATGTCCATTATTTCGAGCCGGAGCAATTGCCCACTCTGCGCGATGCCGGCGTTCTGATCAGCATTGTGGATCGCGGCAATGACGATCTCAACGTTGTGCTGACACAGCGGCCCGACACGATGGCCAAACATCCCGGGCAGGTCGCTTTCCCGGGCGGCAAGGTCGATCCGATCGATAACGGACCGGTTCAGGCGGCGCTGAGAGAAGCGCATGAAGAAGTCGGAATTGAGCCCGGCAGTGTTGATCTGATGGGCCTGGGAGATATCTATATAGCAGGGTCCGGGTTTCGGATCACGCCTGTGGTCGGGGTCATCCCGTCAGACTTTGTTGCCGTGCCCGATCCTTATGAAGTCGATGATGTTTTTGAGACGCCCCTGTCCTTTTTGATGAATCCGGACAATCATGTGCGAAAGGAAACAGTCTGGAAGGGGCGGGAACGCGCCTATCTGGAAATGCCACATGATGGACGACGTATTTGGGGTGTAACAGCCGGTGTCATCCGATCGCTCTATGACAAGCTCTATCCGGATAACGGGGAACACGAATGATCCGCATCGCATTTCAGGTCGCACTAATTCTTCTGCCAATTGTGCTGTTTGCGATCTATCGGATCGCGACCCGCCACCGACGTGAGCCAGGTGAACCCTGGCCGATTTTGATCCTCGTTATTTCTGGCCTGGTGCTGTCGTCGAGTTTCTACATCTATCTCTTCCTGAAAGATCCGAGAGATGAGCGAACCTGTTCGACACCTCCCCGGTTTGAGAATGGCGTCCTGATCCCGGCTGAAACTGTGCCGTGCGAAGAGGCGCCGATTGATAGCCGGCGGCCAGACACTGAATCCATGGATTCCTCGCCTGATGACCGCTGATATCAGCGCAGCAGACTGGTTCAGAAAACGCACGACGCAGACCGTTCTGGCCGCTCTGAACGCTGCACTGCCTGATGGCGCGCGCTTTGTCGGGGGGTGTGTCCGCAACACGCTTCTGGGCGAACCGGTCAGTGATATCGACATTGCGACACAGCTCGAACCGGACGAAACAATCGAGGCGCTGACTAAGGCCAGTATCCGGGCCATTCCGACCGGAATTGAGCATGGCACCATTACCGGCGTGTGCGAGCATGAACCCTTCGAGATCACCAGCCTGCGCCGCGACGTTGAAACCGATGGCCGCCGGGCTGTCGTCGCGTTTACGCGCGACTGGGAAGAGGATGCCCAGCGGCGCGATTTCCGTATGAATGCGCTCTATGCGGACGCAAATGGCAAAGTGCACGACCCGACGGGCGGCGGGCTTTCTGACATTGCGGACAAGAAAATCGTCTTCATCGGTGAGGCAGAGCAGCGTTTGCGTGAAGATCATCTACGCAATCTACGCTTTTTTCGCTTCACCGCCTGGTATGCCGACAAGCTGAACGCTGAGGGACTTGCAGCCTGCGCAGCCCTGAAAGACGGACTGGATCAGATCGCGGCCGAGCGGATCTGGAAGGAATGGCACAGACTGCTGGAAGCCCCATCGCCCTATAAGGTGATTGCCGCCATGCAGGAAACAGGTGTGTTAAACGTCATTCTTCCGGAAACTGAGACGCTTGACCGGTTGAACGGACTGGCCGGGATCGAGGCAAAGCTGGAAGGCCCCCTGTCGGGCATGCAGCGTCTCCTGACCCTTTTGCCGCAGGATGAAGATCTGATGGCCGGGCTTGCAGGGCGTCTTCGCATGTCGGGCGTGGAGCGAGACCGGTTAGTCGATTTTGCCAGGGCAAGAGAACAGTTCTCGCTGGATATGAAAGACAAAGACGCCAAAGCCACGCTGTATCGTCTGGGTGATATCACCAGTCGCGATGTCATCGTCTGGCTTTGGGCGGGTGATCCTGACGCCGATTGGATGCGGTTGTTCAACCTGGCGAGTGATTGGGAACGTCCAGAGTTTCCAGTGCGCGGCGCTGACCTCATCCGGCAGGGCTATACGCCAGGACCGCAACTAGGCGAGAAGCTGCGCGAGATCGAAAATGCCTGGATCGAAAACGGTTTTTCGATGGATGGCCTCTAGCCGTTCAGGACAATAATCATCCCATTCAGATAGCCGGCAAAACTCACCCAGAGGATATAAGGGACCAACAATAGGGCGGCGATGCGTGAATGCGTCCCAAAGCTGAAGGCCATCATGACAATGACCAGCCACAGGCAGACCAGATCAATCATCGACATGATTGGGCGATGAAAGAAAAAGAACAATACGCTCCAGGCGAGGTTGAAGCCCAGCTGAAGAAAAAACAGGCCGAAACACGTGCGTGCATTGCTGAACCGGTCGACGTTTCTCCGCACAAGAATGGCTGAAATCGCCATCAGCACGTAAAGAATTGGCCAGACAATTCCAAAGGCATAGCCGGGCGGATTAAACGGCGGTTTCTTGAGCGTCTGATACCAGGGGTCGCTGTCTCCACCGGATACCAGGCCACCGATTGCTGCGACGGCAATCACAGCCAGCACAATGACGAGATCGTAAGCCCAGCCAAATCTGGTTGGCTTTTTCAGTTTTGGAAAATTCATAATGAACAGGAGTTAGAGTGACACGCTCCTGCGGAAACACCCGGCCAATAGAAAAGTTCCTGTCGTTTCAGAAATTTACGGCCATTTCGCAATCGGAGGCATGGAGGAGAGAATGGATGTCACGTTTCCACCTGTCTTCAGGCCAAAGGTCGTGCCTCGGTCATAGAGCAGGTTGAACTCGACATAACGACCTCGGCGAACAAGCTGTTCTTCCCGCTCTTCCGGCGTCCAGCTTTGCTCATAGGTTTGACGGACGAGCTTCGGGTAAATGTCCCTGAACGCCTTGCCAACATCCTGGGTGAAAGAAAAATCAGCGTCCCAGTCGCCGGACGAGTGGCGATCATAGAAAATGCCGCCAATCCCGCGCGGTTCATCCCGGTGTGGCAGATAGAAATACTCGTCACACCAGTCTTTGAACTTCGGAAAATACTCCGGATTGTGCGTGTCGCAGGCATCTTTCATGGCGGCATGGAATTGTTCGGCCAGCGGATGATTTTGATCGCGCTGATAGTCCAGTACGGGGGTGAGGTCGGCACCGCCGCCAAACCAGCTTTCGGACGTCACCAGCATACGCGTGTTCATATGGACAGCCGGCACGCGTGGATTGACCGGATGGACAATCAGAGAAATGCCGCTGGCCCAGAATTCTCCACCGGATTTGTCCGCGCCGGGGATTTGTGCTGCGAAGCTTTCGGAGAATTTTCCATGGACGCAGGAAAAATGGACACCGGCTTTTTCAAACAACCGCCCCTTCAGAAGGCCCATGGTTCCGCCGCCCTGATCTTCGCCATTCGGGCCTTTGATCCGTTCCCAGGGCGTCCGTTCAAATCGTCCAGGTTCGCCATGATAGAGCGGCGGGAGAACTTCATCTTCAAGCGTTTCCAGCTCTGAAATGATCTCCGCCTGAAGCGTGGAGAACCAGTTTTTAGCGGTCTGTTTTCGGGATTCAAGCTGCGTATCAGTCATGCAGGTTCTATGAGCGAGTGGCGGGATGCAATCAACCGCAATCTTTGGATTTATATTCAACCGAGTAGCCGGGATTTTATTACGGCGGCCAAGGGGTTTAGTCTGGTCGCTCTAGATTTTTGGAGCTAGGTTCGGGGTCAAATGAGTTTTTGCCGGAAGCGAGCCTCAAATCATGCGCCTATCCCTATCTCTAGTGTCGTCACTGTCATTTCTCGCGTTTTCTGCTCATGCACAAAGCGGCGAACAGGCCTTCTCACAGCCCTATTGGCTCAAAAAGCCTGTCATTGAAGGGATCGGTCGGTCTCGTCTGGAAGTTCCGCCCAACAAGATCAGTTTTTCGGTCTCATACCAGGATTTTCAAACCACATCAGAAGCGGCGACAGCTCAGGCGACACAAAAAGCCAAGCGCGCCTACGAAGCGATGAAACGTCTGGCCGGGGATGATCTGGAAGTCACCAGCAATGTCTCAATCCAGACAGTCTATCAGCAATACCGCGATGAAAACGGGAATATGCGCGGCTATAGCACGCCCGACCGCATTGCAGGCTATAATGCCAGTGTTTCGTTTCAGGTGTCGATGAGCGATCCGGAGAATGTCGGTCAGGTCAGAGCTGCTGCGCTCGCCGCAGGGCCGAACTATACAAGCACGGTGTCCTCGTCTCTTGCGATTAGACCCGCCATGCAGGCGGAAGCGCAGAAAGTCGCTTTTGAGAATGCGCGCAAGCAGGCGGCCATGATCGCCGAAACCATGAATGTTCAGCTTGGTGATATGCTGATCGCCCAGGCTGGCTATGGCCCCTGTCTCGGCGAATGGACTCTCGGCGGGGGGCGTCAGGACTATGATTACGCCTATGTGCCGTCTCCACCTCCGCCGCCGCCTCCACCGCCACCTCCGCCACCGCCTTCGCCGGGATCTTCGAGCCTGACCCAGGATGAAATCAATGCATTGGACCTTCCCATGGATGCGACATCTCGCGAGGTGACGTCCGCCGCCTGCGTCGTGTATGAAATCAAATAGGCCAGATTGATCCGCGCTGACTTGTGTGAAAGAAGGCGCGGCTTCAGCAAATTTGAAAAGCGCCGCCAAGCGGCCCGGAAGGCATTGGTATGGACCTGACCCCGCAACAACTTCTTCAAGGCCTTCGAAATACCAGCCAGCAGGGATTGCAGGCCGAAGGCATTGATATTCTGCGGCATTTGCTGATCGCGACCCGTGAGGACCCGAAACAGCTCGGTCGCGAGTGGGAAGAAGTCTATAATTACGCGCTCGCCTTCGCTGATGAGGACGCGGCGCTGGGCGTTGCTGAGCGCCTCATGGAGGTGTTTCCGAACAACGCTAAACATGTATTCTCACTGGCAGAGCGTCTGTCACGTCTGGGACGCTCCGAACATGCGCTTGAAATCATGCGCCGCCTGGAAAAGGCCGCGCCGGCCAATCCGGCAATTGATTATTTCCTTGGAGTCTATTCGGGCCAGGTCGGTGAGCTCGATGACGCCAATAGCTATTTCCGCCGTGCACTCGATAAGAAAGCCGATTTTGGCGACGCCTGGTCGCTGCTTGCCTCATCGGGCGGCCTGTCTGATCAGGACGAGACCCTGCTGACCCGGCTGGTTGAGGCGGGCGAGGGACATGCCATGCCCGGTACAGCCTATGCACTGGGAAGCCTGCTGCACGGTCAGGGCCGATATGACGACGCCTGGGCGGCCTGGGAGAAAGCCAATCAGTTTGAACGGGCGCGACGTCCATTCAATCGCGAAGGCGAACTCACGGCCCATCGGGCAATCCGCGAAGCAGATGAAAAAATTCCACTCAGCAGTGAAGCAAGTGAATTTCCAAATCCCTTGCCGCGATCCATTTTTGTGGTTGGCCTGCCGCGGTCCGGCACCAGTCTGACCGAGCAGATCATCGCGCAGCAAAAGAACGTTTGTCCGCTCGGTGAAGCCATGATCAGCCGGGTCGCGACCTGGCCTCTGGGCAATCTCAGTGAGCAGAGCCTCATCGGCGCGGGCGTTATGGGGCCACAGGCGACAGAGTTGTGGGATAAGATTGGCGGCGTCTATCGTTTCTGTGCAGGCAGCCGCACAAAAGGGCAAAGTCACGTCACGGATAAGGGCGCATTGCTTCATCTCTTCCTCGGCGCATTGGCGCGGGGCATGAAGGAAGCAAAATTTGTGTGGGTGCGACGCGATCCGCGTGATCTCGCCCTCTCAGCCTGGCGTGCCTATTTCGGCGACGGCAAGCGCTGGCGGAACGAGCTTTCAGATATGGCGGCCTATATCGCGGCGCATGACGAGCTGATGACGTATTGGAAGTCCCGCTTTCCGAAACGCATTCACGAAGTTCAGTATGAAAAGCTGGTCAATGACCCGCAGACTGAAACCAACCGACTGATGGACTTTCTGGCTCTGCCGCGTCTCGATATGGCGTCTACAGACTTTTCCAGCGCCAGCGTCGGTACGGCCAGCTTCGCGCAGATCCGCTCGAAAATCTCTCCGGCCTCTGTTGGCGGCTGGAAGAACTATGAGAAATTCATCGGCCCGGCGTCTGACTTATAGTTTGGAATTGCAGTCCGAAACCAAGCGGCTTGTTTGTTTATCAACGGGTTGCCCCCTCAGTATCGGATAAATCGAAATGTCGTCCTGTGAAAAAGAGGGCTCGATCCCAGCATTTTTCAGCAATTCACACGCCATCTCTTCCTTTTCAGCGGCCGAAAGATACAATATGTTTGGAATGTCTCTTTTGTGAATTTCATTCCACGACGTATTCAGCAAGCTCTTGCCATCAGCGCTGAATTTCATGTCCAAGCAGTTGTTTCCGCTTTGGCGGAACTCTTTTAATACTTGACCTGAAAGTGGGTCCCTTAGAACGGGCGCAGAGTAATCTTCTCCGCATACAGCGAGGAAGCGATTATCAGGGGAGAACTCAAGCGATGTTAAATGTTGTGTGGGACTTGTGAACCGAGATATGTTGTTTCCCGAAATCGCATCCAATACCACAGCTTCATTATTGCCAATCGTCAGAGCAATAAATTTGCCATCTGGTGAAAATGTTACATCCTGATAACGTATAGACGCAGTCGTGCTTTCTAATGAAAGAGACCATTCAAGAGAATAATCACTCGACCGCCAAACAGATAATTCACAATCAGATTTGGTCAAAGCATCACATCTTAAGGTGGCGAATTTGGTTCTGTCACTCGTACTGGCGCCAGCGAATTGTGTTCGATTATCAGTGGATATTCTTTGAACGAATTTGTTTTCGCTGATATTAAATATTACCAGATAATCCGCGTAGCCACCGATCAGTAAATTATCGTCGGAAACCAATTCAACAAACTGCGGTATGAAGTCGAGATTGACTTCAATTGGAGCCGATTGTGCATCCTGCAATCGCCAAAAGGTTAACTTTCCTTGTCCGGTTCCCAAAATGCGTGAAACTGCAACGAGCTTGTCTCGTTTTGGAGAAAGTGCAAAATCTTGCATCAACTGTTTCTCACCATTCAGATGCCACTCGTTCCTCGAATTATCTTTGTCGACAAGGAGAATGGATTGTGTCCCCTTTCCTCCCACAGCGATCGTTTCGCCCGATGCGGTTGATTTAAGTAGCGTCAGTCCATGTTCTTTATAGCGGACCATAAGATCGTATTCATCCAAAATCCTGTTCCAAACTCGGAGCGTACCCGACCGATCTCCACTCGCAATAATTTGGGTATCGTCACTTACATCTATAGAAACAACCCAGTCTTTAATTGTCGCTAATGTAAAACGTGATGTCGTCCCCCAACCATCTGAAATTTTCAGACTTCCATCCCAACTGCCTGATACCAAAATGAAAGGAGTCAAACTGGTTTTTAATTTTGTAATCCAATCAGAATGAATTTCTTGTCGCAGTTCCAGCCGATTTCGATCTATGTCCCAAAACTCCAAAAAGTTGAAATTATTAAAAATGATCTGATTTCCGTCTGAAGAAAATGCGACTGCTTCGCTTGTTTGACCGGAATGATTGATAGTCCTGATTGGAGTAAATTTCTCGGCGTCCCAAATCCGAACACTACTGTCGGTGTCCATGAGAAAGCCGGCAACACTCGCCATCAAGCTACCGTCAGCAGAAAAGGCCAAATCATTAATCTGGGCCGTATGTGCAGATAGAGTTTTGATTCTACGCCATGTTTGAGTGGACCAGATTTTGATACGTTCGTCCTCTGCTCCGGAAACGAGAAACTCGTCCGACGGTGTAAATGAGAGCGCTCCAATAATCCCTTTGTGAGCAGTCGTGTTGGTCACTTCGCTCCAGTCTTCCGTGCTCCAGACTATAAGCTTTCCACTCATAAATCCGGCTGCAAGGAATCTTCCGTCATGACTGAAATCGATAGATTCAGGATGGTCCCGTTGAATATCAAACTCGAAAACCGCTTGTCTTGATTGTCTGTCCCAAACGGTCAGACCATTCATAATATTAGTTCCAGCGATGATTGTCTTATCAGGCGATATCGAGAGCGACGAAAATGCCCCCAATCCGGTATCAAACTCCCAATCAAGGCGATGAGTATTTAGCAATCTGGTGATCTGATTTTCAGCGAAGGTGTGCCCTTCGCTTCCCGTCATTAATCGGCTGCTCAGATACCTATCGGCTGCGGGATCAGACTGAAGTGACATTTTTAGGGCGTTCACTTCGTCACCTTCCAGCAACAATTGTTGGCTTTGTAGAGCTAATACCGTCGAAGACTGCGCTCTTGCCAATGCATCACTCTTTAACGCAAACCAAGATGCTGCAACGGCCACAGCTGTCAAAATAATGCCAAAAATTGTTAGCGCTGAGCCAACAAAAGTTCGTAAGCGTTGACGTTTTCGTTCACGCTCCCACAATTCATTAAATGGCAATTCAGTCAGACCAGCGATAAGGCGTACTACAGCCCGTTCCCATCCATCCTTTTGGATATCTGACGCTAGTGGCTCAAAGTTGGTCTCACCGTGCTTGAAACTTGGAGGAAAACAATCGAACTCTGGGAATTCAGAGTTTGGTGCTCCCGACACTATTATTGGAAAAATTTTGTGCCCGCGCTGGGTTTCTCGGAAATGAATGATTTCTCGATCTACCCACTTCGACCTAGCTGCTTGCGGTGAGCACACAACTATTAGCGCATCAGACGCTGCGATCTCGCGCTTGATGGCGTCGTTGAGATCAGGTGCGCCCGCTAAATGAGTCTCATCTCTAAATATTGAGCCAAGTTTTCTTCGCGTCTGTAAACGCGCAAGTTTTCGGGGAACTTTAAAGTTCTCCAGCATTTTTTGTAGACGCCGAGCTTCTTTCAAGTTTTTCTGAGAGTAACTGATGAACGCGCTGTTTCTTCGAAGCTTTTTCGTCAAAACTTCATTCCATGATCTTGTGACAGTACTTCCCTTTAATATTGGCACTTCTTCCATCAAGACGGAAGATTAATGAGATGAGAAAGCTTTTTTAGAGAGGAAAAAGATTACGCCTGTGTTTTATGATTGGGAACAGTTCCCCTCCGTCTGCCGCAGTGCCTCAAACAGACCGATCGAGGCGGCGGTGGCCACATTGATGGACCTTGCGCCTTCAACAAGCGGGATCACCACGCGCGCATCGCATCGATTATGGACGTCTTCGGGCACGCCAGCGCTCTCGCGACCAAACAAAAGTCGATCATTTGGTTGAAACCGGAAGCTCTGAAGCGGAATCGCACCCAGTGTTGTAAAAAGGACAACACGTTCCCCTGACTTTTGCGCGTCTTCGAAGAACGAATCAGCGTCAGGAACGCGTTCGACCTGCGCCAAATTGCCGTAGTCCATCACGGCCCGTTTCAACGCTTTAGTGGTCAAAGGGAAGCCACACGGCTCTATTATTTGCATTTTTATCCCGAAACAGGCCGCTAAACGGATCGTCGTCCCAAGATTCTGGGGAATATCAGGTTGATAGAAACTCAGGCGCAATGTATCGGCTTCTCTGAATTGGGCTGGGAACCCATGAATAATCTCAAGCGCGACCTTGCGCCGCAAGTGCACAATGCGTGAATTGAGTATGTTATGGCACCCACCTGAAAGCCGATTTGTGAGGGCATGGCAACGTGACTGACGAGACACTGCACGAGACGATTGACGAAGATCGTCGTGATTTCATTCATATCGCAGCCGGGGCGGCTGTTGTCGGAGGCGCAGGCGCACTGGCCTGGCCATTCATCGCACAGATGCTGCCAGCACTGGACACAAAGGCTGCGTCCAGTCTGGAAGTTCCGGTAACGGAAATTCCTGAAGGCGGCGAGATCCGGGTTTTGATTGGCGGCATGCCATTCTTCATTCGTCACCGCACCCGAGCGGAGATCACAGCAGCAGAATCTGTTGATGTGGCCAGCCTTCCTGATCCTGAAACGGATAATGAACGTCTGGTGGCGCTTGCCGATGGCAATCTGAAGCCAGAAATTCTGGTCGTTTCAGGGTCTTGCACGCACCTTGGCTGTGTGCCGGTTGGCCCGGGCAGCAACACAGGTGAGTTCGGCGGGTGGTATTGCCCATGCCACGGTTCGCACTACGACACGTCTGGTCGTATCCGCAAAGGACCGGCTCCGAGCAATCTTCCGGTGCCGAGCTATGAATACAATGCCGACGGCTCTGCCGTAACGATCTCACTTTAACGCGCGCTGGGGAGTTCCAATGAGCGGACATGAATCTACATACGAGCCGAAAACCGGCATTGAGAAGTGGATCGACACGCGGCTTCCGATCGTGCGTCTGGTCCATGATTCCTTTGTCGGGTTTCCGGTAGCAAAGAATTTGAACTATTGGTGGACATTCGGCGCCATTCTGGCTGTCTGTCTTGTCACCCAGATCATTACCGGCATCGTTCTGGCAATGCATTATGTGCCGAACGTTGATCTGGCCTTTAACAGCGTCGAGCGCATCATGCGTGACGTCGAATATGGCTGGCTGATGCGTTATATCCACGCAAACGGCGCCTCCATGTTCTTCCTGGCGGTCTACATCCACATGTTCCGCGGTCTGTATTACGGGTCTTACAAAGCCCCGCGCGAGATCAGCTGGCTTCTGGGTGTTGTCATCTACCTGCTCATGATGGGCACAGCCTTCATGGGTTACGTGCTGCCATGGGGGCAGATGTCCCTTCACGGAACGGCCGTTATCACCAACCTGATCGGCGCTATTCCGCTGATCGGTGACGGTATCAAAACCTGGCTGCAGGGCGCGCCTGCCATCGGTAATGCGGCGCTCAACCGCTTCTTCTCTCTGCACTACCTCCTGCCGTTCATGATTGCCGGCGTGGTTGTGCTGCACATCTGGGCGTTCCACACCACGGGCAATAACAACCCGACCGGCGTTGACGTGAAAGATGTGAAGAAGGACACGGTTCCATTCCACCCGTATTACACCGTGAAAGACGGCTTCGCGATCATCATCTTCCTGATGATTTTTGCTGGCTTCGTCTTCTATGCGCCAAACGTTCTTGGCCACGCGGACAACTATATTCCGGGTAACCCGCTGAAGACGCCGGCGCACATCGTGCCGGAATGGTATCTCCTGCCATTCTACGCCATTCTCCGTGCTATCACCTTTGATATCGGCCCGATCACAGCGAAGCTTGGCGGTGTCATCGCCATGTTCGGTGCGATTGCAGTTCTCTTCGTTCTGCCATGGCTCGACACATCGAAAGTGCGTTCGCTGCGCTATCGTCCGCTCGCACGTCAGTTCTTCTTCGGTTTTGTCTTTGTCTGCCTGATGCTCGGTATTGCCGGTGCGTCGAACCCGGATGACGTTGTCATCCCGACCGGCAGCGACAAGCTCCGTTATGAGCTGGCTTACGAAGATCAGGCTGGCCGTGATGCTCTGAAAGCCTCTGCGGACTCACATGAAGGCAGCTTCTCAACGAAAGATGGCCGCGCCATCGTGATGTTCGACGATTACGAGCAGTCTCTCGAATTTGCAGAGGCCGCAGGTATTGAAGATCCGCCAACCGTGTACCATCCAGGCATCAAATGGTTGCTGATCGCTCAGCTCCTGACGTTCTGTTATTTCGCTTATTTCCTCATCGTGCTTCCGCTTCTTGGCCTTGTCGAGAAACCAAAGGACGAGCCGGAAACCATCGCGAAATCCATTCACCCTGAGCCGAAGTCGTCAGACATCGCCGCTGCGCCGGCCGAATAGGAGAGATCCAGATGAAAGTGATCAAAGCTCTTGTGACCGGCCTGGTTCTGGCGGCGTTCACAGCTCCGGCTGCGCTCGCTGCAGGTGGTGCCAAGCCGCTCCATGATGGCAAAACTGAAGTTCCAGACTGGCCGTTTGAAGGCCCGTTCGGCAAGTTCGACAAAGCATCTGTTCAGCGTGGCTTCCAGGTCTACACCGAGGTCTGTGCGTCCTGTCACTCCATGAAGCTGATGTCGTTCCGGAACCTTGGAGAGAATGGTGGTCCATTCGATTCAGATGATGACGAACTGACTGAAGCGCTGGTGAAGGAATTTGCCGCTCAGTACGAAATCGACGAAGTCGACGACATTGGTGATGTTGTGTCACGCCCGCGTCGTGCGTCTGATCCGTTCCCGTCTCCTTATCCAAACGACGCGGCTGCGGCGGCTGGCAATGGCGGCGCGATTCCTCCGGATCTGTCTGTGATGGCAAAGGCCCGTCACGGCGGCGCGACTTACATTTACCGCCTCATGACAGGCTATCCGGACGACACGGAAATCATTGACGATACCATCCACTTCAATGACGACCACACACATGGCGAGCTGCACCAGCCTTCCGGTCTGTACTACAATCCGTATTTCGCGGGCGATGTGACGGCGAACTGGCATGGCGACCCGCGTCACAAGCCGTATGGCGGCTTCATTGCAATGGCGCCTCAACTGGCGGATGGTCGCGTCTCGTATATGGACGGCACTGAAGCGACCAACGAGCAGATGTCCGCTGACGTTGCTCAGTTCATCGCGTGGGCGTCAGAGCCGAAAATGGAAAACCGGAAATCACTAGGCTTTGCCGTCATGATTTACCTCTTCTTCCTCGCTCTGCTGGTGTACTTCTCGTACAAAGCCATCTGGCGGAACGTCGACCACTAAAAGGTCAGACAATTGGTTATCGAGGGAGGCTGCAGCAATGTAGCCTCCCTTTTGCGTTTCAGGGAAAGCGCTGTGAATTCGGGGAATGGGGGCAGCAATGCGCGTTGGAATAGATTTTGGAACATCGAATACATCGGTCGCCATTCTGACGGAGAAAGGTCCTGAACTCATAGAGCTGGAGCCCGGGCTGACCTCAATCCCGACGGCGATTTTCTATGAGTCCGGCAGCCGGGATTTTGAAATCGGCAGTACTGCCATCAAAACCTATGAAGCCGGCGAAGACGGGCGGCTCATGCGGTCGATCAAGTCCGTGCTTGGTTCGGAGCTGATCGATGAAACCACTCAACTCGGAAGCCGCGCCATTCCATTTCGACAGGTGATCCAGGACTTTCTGAAAGCGCTTCTCCTGCGTGTCGAACAACAGACCGGTCAGAAAATCACCTCTGTTATTCAGGGACGCCCTGTCTCATTTAATGACACAGACCCGGAACGCGATGCGAATGCACAGCGAGTGTTGGGCGAATGCCTCAGCGCCAATGGCGTCACCGACATCAGTTTCCTCGCCGAGCCGATTGCAGCTGCCCGCACCATGGGTGGCAAAGCCTCTGGTGACCGGATTGTCTTCATTGCCGATATCGGGGGCGGGACGTCGGACTTCTGCGCCGTGCGGTTGTCTGGTGATGGTGAAGGGTTCCATGTGCTCGGCAGTTCCGGTGTCTATGTCGGCGGGAATGATTTTGACCGCGTGCTCAGTTTCTTTGAAATCACGCCCTCATTCGGTCGAACCGAAACCCTCGAACTCAACAATCTGCCAGCGCCCACTGCCAATTACGTCCTTCTGTCCGACTGGAAGCGGCACAACCTTCTCTATTCGCCTCTGGTGAAAAAGGAGATCGCCTGGATGCGGAAATACAGCCCGAACAGCCCGGGCATCCGCGCCTTTGATTATCTCGTCGAGAATTTTGAAGCCGGTATTTATGCGCAGAAGACCGAAGCTGCAAAAATCGAGCTCAGCCAGCGGGCGCAGTGCGCCTTTCACTACAAAATTCCGGGTGCTGACCTTCGCAAGGAGATTGAGCGCGGAGCTTTTGAAGATCTGATTGCCGAGGCACTCATCTCCATGAGTTCGGCGGCACAGACCTGTCTGACCGAGGCTGGACTGGCACCGGAACAAGTCACGGATATCGTCATGGTTGGCGGGTCTACTTTTGTGCCGGCGGTGGAAAACCTGTTTCTATCCCAATTCCCTAAGGCCGAAATATCTCGCAATGACCGGTTTGGCGCCGTTGCGAAAGGACTTGCGCTTCATCAGCACTAGGGTTTGGCAGGTCCTATTCGACATAGAACTCGGCATTGCGACGATTGTTCAAACACTCGAATTCTGGCTGTTTCAGAACCGTTTCGTGATCCCGAAAGAACTGACCAGCAATCGACATTGCACAACCATCGCCATCCCAGCGGGTCGTTTCAGTGTGAAGTCCGCCTTTGAGAACAATGAATCTGCTATTGGGAAGGGTTGTGGATGCTTCATCCGCCATCCAGGGCGGCGTTGCGGCATCCAGCTCACCGCTGATCAATAACACAGGGATATCTGATTGAGTTGGAGCGATCTCTGCATCCGGCCGAGTGCTTACATTCCAGGCTTCGCATTCTTCAGCTGTGAAGACACTGCTCTGAATGTCCGAGAATGTCCCGCCAGCCTGATGTCCAGATCGTACGAACTCCGAATGGGCGAAGGCTTCGCTACACCAGACCGAGAGCCGCATTCCCCATGCAAGATTACTTCCCGCCGACGCGCTCAGAAATGAATTGATCGTCTCCAGATCGCGGTTTGCGATTGCAGACATGAGAGCAGGTGCGATGGAAACTTCATATTCGGAATCTATACCAACAATTGAGGCAAGATCATCGATTGTAACGTCTGGTCGCTCCGGATTGAACGCGGAATTGTCCCATGGCGCCTCAGCGGCGTCCTCAAGAGCGGACAAATAACGTTGAGCTGAGTTCGGATAGGCAGCGGCGCAAGCAGGCTCGCTGTCACAAATATCAGATATCCGCTGCAGCGCTTCGAAATAGTTCTGCAGGCCGGTGTCATCGTATTTGGCGGTATGCGGCAACACAGAATCAAGCACCATCGAGGAGACCTGTTCCGGAAACTCTCGTGCATAGGTCAGCGCGACCCGTGTGCCATAAGACAGACCGTATAATGAGATCGACTGGACTCCGATGGCTTGCCGCAAGGCATCAATATCTCTCGAAATCGCGAGTGAGTGATACTGATCAAGGTCCATGCCATCCGACGTCAGGCGGTCTCGGCAGTTCTTCAGTGCGGACACTCTTTCTGACAGCTCTTTTGCGATTGCATCATTGTATTCCGGGCACATCAGTGCGGGCGATGCATGCTCTGTCCCGCGCTGCCCGAAAATGATGAAATCTCTCTCTGCTGTCCATGGATAGGCACTGGCATAGGCCGCGGCCGACATGTCGCCAATGCCAGGGCCACCAACAACCATCATCACAGGAGGAAGATCCGAACCGCCCTGCGCCGCTCGGATGATAACAACTGGCAATCGTATGTTCTGACTGGAGGGTTTTTCCCAGTTCTCAGGAACACTCAGATAGTGATAGCTCGCGTCGAAATTAGGTGGACCGCTGACAGGGAAATCTTCGCCTGCGGTTTCCAACTCAAACAGCTGAGCTGGTTCGAGTTCCGTATCGTTGCCTGCCCCACATGCCGTGAACAACAGCAACGAAGTAACAATCACGAAAAAATGCTTCAACCCGATCTCCCTGCTATCATGAAGGTAGCCCAGTGCGGACGCCAGGCAAGTTTGCAAACGTGCTACTCGGCATCAGATTTCTGATGACTGCAGTCGACTGGCACCAGCCTGTTGACTGAATAAGAGTTCGCCAGCACAAGCGCGCACCACGAGCATTTTAACGGGCGTCGTCAAAAAACTTCGGTCAAGCATCTCCATCGCATAGATTTTCCCCAATGACCGGTTCAGAGCTATTGCAAAAGGACTTGCCCTTCATGGACCTCGAAATACTCAGCGTAGGCCCGGAACACGCGGGCGCGGTGCATGCGGTCACACGCGTCATCTGGACGGGACGGGTCGGCAAGACGTCGACCGTCTTCAGGGAGACGCCGAAGACGGTCGCGGCGCAGATCAGATCTGGGGGAGCGGTGTTGGTTCTGGATGAAGAAGATGTCGTCGGGTCAGGCCGGTTTGTGATGGTTCCCGGTCCGGAAGGGGATGATGGCAAATGGATGGAGGTGAAACGCATCGGCCTTCTGCCAGACTATACCGGCAATGATATTGGCGCAGAAATCCTGCATGTTTTGGAAAAGCTTGGCCGGTATCGCGGTGCAGGCGGCGCACAGCTGGCCGTCCGCAAAGACCAGCCGCGTCTGGTCGAAGTCTATCTCGATTGTGGCTACACCCTCGCTGATGATGTGCAGCTGACAACGCATAATCCCCTTGCGCCATCCCCTATAGGTATGCGGAAATGGTTCACCGAGGAGGACTGATCTCGTGTTCCGCAAAATCGCACTATTTGCCAGCCTTAGTATCATTCTGGCCGGCCCGGCAGTGTCGCAAAACAAGCTTCTGTCGAAAGACGACATCATCGAGACCCTGTCAGGCAATTGGGTGATTGATCCTGCCGAAGACCCGGAAACTGACACCAATTGCGAAGACAATTTCCTGAATGTCCGTTTTCGGGTTGAAGACAATATCGTGATCTATATCGGGCAATGGGCAGGCAGTGATGTGGCCTATCAGTCTGAAGTCAGTCAGATCACCAGTGATGCCGGACAGGTCCTGCCAACTATCCTTCTTCAATATGATGACGAAGTGCGCACTGACGACAATGGCGACCTCGTCAGCTGGGCGCTGTTCATGCCGGATGAGGATCACTTTTACTGGACGCGACGTGACTGGCCTTTCGGTCGTCGCACGGCTATGCGAGTGAGATGTCCGGGTACAGCGCTGATAGGATAAATCGAAAATGAGTAAATGGGTTCTTGGCGTATTGGGCGGGTCTGGCCTGTACGAGATTGATGGCCTGGAGAACGCGCGGGAAGAGCATATTGTCTCCCCCTGGGGCGTGCCGTCCGGAAACGTCATGCGCGGCAATATTGGCGATGTGGAGCTGGTCTTCCTGCCGCGTCACGGCAAGGGCCATCGTCTTTCTCCTACCCACGTGAATTATCGCGCTAATATCGACATTCTGAAACGTGCCGGCGTGACCGACATTCTCTCGATTTCCGCGGTTGGCTCCCTGCAACAGCAATATCCGCCAGGCGACTTTGTGGTGATCGATCAGTTCATTGATCGGTCTTTCGCGCGTGAGAAAAGCTTTTTCGGCGAAGGCTGTGTGGCCCATGTGTCCATGGCGCAGCCCGTCTGTGAGCGGCTTGCCGGGCTGGCTTTTGAGGCTGGTCAGGCGGTGGGCGCGTCCTGTCATAAGGGCGGCACCTATATCGTCATGGAAGGCCCGCAATTCTCAACCTATGCCGAAAGCCAGCTTTATCGCTCATGGGGCTGTGATGTGATCGGTATGACCAATATGCCGGAAGCCAAGCTCGCCCGCGAAGCTGAGCTACCCTATGCCACAGTCGCCATGGTGACGGATTATGATTGCTGGCATGAGGAAGAAGAAGCGGTCTCGGTCGAGAGCGTTCTGAAAATCATGCACGGTAATTCCGCCAGGGCGAAACTGCTGATCCAGCATCTGGCGAAAGAGCTGAACGGCACGCCGCGCACCAATGGCAATCAGGGCATTGAGACCTGTCTCGATTTTGCGCTGATTACACCATCAGAGGCGCGTGATCCGGAGCTTCTGGCCAAACTGGATGCGGTCGCCGGGCGAGTGCTCTGAATTGACCACACCCCATCTCATCCTTGGCAATGCTCGTTATTCCAGCTGGTCAATGCGGCCATGGCTCGTCCTGAAGCGTGCCAGGATTGAGTTCACACAGGAATTTCATCCGCTCCAAAGGGATGAACCCCGCGCCTACATGGCCGAAGTCTCTCCCTTTGCGCTTGTGCCGTCCATGAAGCTCGGAGACCAGCTCATAGGCGATAGCTGGGCGATCTGCGAATGGGCCGCCGAACAAATGCCAGGCCTCTGGCCTGCTGACCCGACTGTCCGTGCCCAGGCGCGCATGCTGGCGGGGCAAATGCATGCCGGTTTCATGAATATACGGCGCGAACTGCCCATGGATATTGGCCGGTATGGAGAACCGCGCGCGACGCTGGATGACAGCGTGCTCACCGACATCGAAAAACTGGTCCGCGGCTGGCGCTTTGCGCTCGAAAAATCCGGCGGGCCGTTTCTCTTTGGTGACTGGTCCATTGCGGATGCATTTTATACACCTGTCGCCTCCCGCTTCCGCTCATATGACATCACCCTGCCACCCGACATGCAGGCCTATTCTTCCGGCCTTCTTGAAACGCCGGAATATCTGGAATGGCAGGCTCTGGCCGAAGCAGAAAGCTGGGTGATCGAAAACACGATCCCGGGTGAAGACTGAGCCCGGCGGCTCACCTTGTGCGCGGGCTATTTCTTTTTTGTCTGTGCAGGCTAAGAAGGGAAGGTCAATTTCATTCAACCCAATGGCGCCTCCATGAACCTTAAAGACACGATCCGCACCATTCCGGACTATCCAAAGCCCGGCATTATGTTTCGCGACGTCACGACGCTGCTGGGCCAGCCGCGTGCGTTTCGCAAAGCAGTTGATGAGCTGGTGCAGCCTTATTCCGGCAGCGGCATTCACAAGGTCGCCGGAATTGAGGCGCGCGGGTTTATTCTCGGCGGCGCGGCGGCGCACCAGCTGTCGGCCGGTTTCGTCCCGCTCCGAAAGAAGGGCAAGCTGCCCTATAAAACCATCACCGAAAGCTACACGCTGGAATATGGCGTGGATGAAATGGAAATGCATGAGGATGCCATTCAGCCCGGCGACAAGGTTTTGCTGGTTGATGACCTCATCGCGACGGGGGGAACAGCCGAAGCTGCCATCAAACTTCTGCGCCGCGCAGGGGCTGAAATTGTTGCTGCAGCTTTTGTTATAGATTTGCCAGATCTTAAAGGTGCAGACCGCATCCGTAATATGAACTGTGAAGTTCAGGCGCTTATGGCCTTCGAAGGCCATTGACGTGGGCGAATGAACGTCACACCTATAGGGAAATTCTGGAGTGATTATGTACCGCCTCGACGAAGAAGACGAACCAACACAAATCTCAGAGCCAAACAGCTTTCTCGAGCAGGCCCTGTTCAAAGCGCGCACCATCATGCTGACGGGCGGCGTGGACGACAAACTGGCGCGCCGGGTATGCGAACGTCTTCTGGCGCTGTCCGCTGAGAGTACCGATCCAATCCTGCTGGTGGTGTCCTCGCCGGGGGGACACGTCGAATCCGGCGATATGATCCATGATATGGTGAAGTTCGTGCCGGCGCCTGTGAAAATCCTCGGCACGGGCTGGGTCGCCTCTGCCGGTGCGTTGATCTATTCATCGGCCAAGCGTGAAAATCGCTTCTGCATGCCGAACACTCGCTTCCTGCTTCATGAACCCCGCGGCGGTGTCGGTGGTCAGGCGTCTGACGTTGAAATTCAGGCCCGTGAGATCATCAAAATGCGCGAGCGGCTCAACAAGATCTTTGCTGAGGCGTGCGGCAAGTCGCTTGAACAGATCAAGAAAGACACCGAACGCGATTACTGGATGACCGCACAGGAAGCGGTTGATTATGGTCTGGTCGGCAAGATCGTGACCCATCAGAGCGAAATCCAATAAGATCAGCCTGATCGAAAACATCAAAGCGCGGACTGGAAACGGTCCGCGCTTTTCTTGTGTGTCAGATATGCGTCGCCTGTCCCGCTACAATATACCAGGTAACAAACAGGGCAGAGAGTAGTGCGCCGGGCAGGGCCGCGCGCGTCGTACGCCAGGACACAACCGCGATAATCGCTGTGATGGTGAGGATCGGTACAAACTGGATCCCGACAATGCTGAATAGCGGATCGGCGAAATCCGGCAATTTCCCCTTCGCAAAGAGCGCGGCATAGATCCAGCCAATCAGAAAGGTCATCCCGCCAGCTGACACCAGCCAGGCGAGGCCAAACTGAGAGAGTGCGCCTGTCTTGCCTGCAATCATTCGTATCAACGCGGCGTGGGAGAGATAGAAAAAGGCCAGGAAGGGCAGAAGATAGCTCAGAAAAATGGGCCAGTGGTGCAGGCCGAGCGGTTTCAGCGCGACCACCCAGAAGCGGAAATCAACCTTGAAGACCAGAGAGATCGCGACGCTTACCAAATAGAGCGCTCCAGCAGCGCCAAGCGCCGCGAGGAGTCCTTTCGGGGCCAATGTTAAACCAAACCGGCGCGCAATGAGCAGGCCTGCGCCTGCGACCGCGCCATTACCCAGAGCCCAGACCATGATCTGATTGGTGATGTTCTGGCGGAACACTCCAAAATTCGGGAGCTGCTCTCCGAAATGGGTCAGGGGAAAGAACGTCAGGGCAGGCATGACGACGCCCAGAACAAGCGCCACAATGAAACTGACGCCAGTTGGCGCTGTGATAGCGTTATTGGCCTGTAGGCCAGTCCCTGCGCCGAGTGTGAGGTTGAGCGCGGCGAAACTTCCGATCAGGAACACCACCGTGCCAATTAAGCTGATCAGTGTGCCGAGCTCTTTGAAGTGCCAGATCTGCTCATTTGCCGGAATGCCTCTCGGCGCGCCGAGCGTCGTGTCCATCCAGTTGATGGCGTCCGCGGTTGCGCCGAAATCGAGATGGTCGCCCGGGTGCGTCGTCACAGGCTGGTTCAGAATGCGGGCTGTCCCATCGTCAACGCTGCCATAGATCTGGTCCGGCTTCACCGGGGCATCTGTGCCAAAAACGGCTTGAAGTTTCTCGCTTTTGGTCACATCAGCCGCCTTTACAACACCCCACATCAGTGTGCTGAACTCATCGAACTGACTGAAGATCACAGCCAGGTTTCGGGGGAAGTCCGGCGTGCCAGGCGCTGCAAACGGGGCACCGGTTGACGAGCCGACCAGAGCCATGGACTGATAGACTTCCGGCATGGCCATGGCGGCATTCAGAACGGTCCAGCCGCCCATGGAATGGCCTTCAAGGCCAATCCGGTCTGCATCCACAAAAGGCAGCTCCCTCAGATAGGCCAGTCCCGCTGGTCCGCCAAAGGCGTTCGAAAAGGCGGTGTTGGTGCTATAGCCATGACCGCTTTGATCCAGCGCCAGAACAACATAGCCGCGACGCGCAAACTCAATGGCAAAGGATGACTGCGTCTCCCGGGAATTGATATAGCCATGCACGGCCAGAATGCCGGGAGCAGGCGTTTCAGGCGAAGCGTTTTTCGGCACATAGAGATAGCCGGAAAGCTGACTGCCATCCTCCAAGGGAATCCGGATATCCTCGATTTCTGTTCCGTCTGATGTCTGAATGATATGCGCCATCAGACTGCCCGACAAAATCAGCACCAGCCCGATCAGCACGCTGACAAATGCCTGCCGCATGGATCCATCCTCCCGATAGTCTTTATATTTTTTCAGGATTAGGCCTGCAGCGATCTGGCTTGTCTAGGTCTGACTGCGTTCAGAGGGGCGTCTTCCGAAGCGACCTACAACCTCGCGGCCAACGGCAAGGGAAGAGGTCAGGCCGGGGCTTTCAATGCCGAACAGGGCCACCAAACCGGGAATGCCGTGCACGTCCGGGCCATCAATCTGGAAATCGGGTTGCGGCTCGTTGGGGCCGTGCAACTTGGGACGGATGCCGGTGTAATCCGGCACCAGCGTGTCATCCTTCAGGCCCGGCCAGAACCGGCGAATGGTGGAATAGAATTGATCCAGCCGATCGGTCTCAACCTCATAGTTTTCCTGCTCAACAAAATGCAGGTCCGGACCAAACCGGGCCTGCCCGCCCAGATCGCGCCGGTAATGTGTGCCGAGTGCGCCCTTGATTGGCAACGGGTACACAAGATGCCGGAAGGGCGCTTTGCCCTGAAGGGCGAAATAATTGCCCTTGCCGAAATGCACGGTCGGAATCTGGCCTTCGGGAAAGCCGTCAACTCGCCCGGCAACCCTGGCACAGCTCAGGCCAGCCGCCAGTATTAGCCGCTCTGTCGTTAGTTGCATCGGGTCTGCCCCGCCGGTTCTCACCTCAAACCCGCCGGCTGGCAGAGGTGTTGCGCGTTCAAACGGGGTCGAGAGCACCACACGGCCGCCTGCGTCTTCGATTTTGCCCTGCAGGGCGGTCATATAGCCATGGCTGTCAAACGTGCCGCTATTGGGGGAGAGGAGGGCGGCAACGGTGCAAAGCTCGGGCTCACGCGCCATGGCCTGTGCGGCCGTCAGCTCTTCCATCCCCGGCACACCGTTTGTTCTGGCTTGCTGCAGGATTGCGCCCAGCCGATCTGTTTCGTCCGGCTCGACGGCGACCACCAGCTTGCCGCAGCGGTCATAGTCGACCTTGTGTGCGTCACAAAAGGCGTAGAGGTCATGCGCCCCTTCAACACACAGGCGCGCCTTGAGCGATCCGGTCGGGTAGTACAGCCCGGCATGAACGACTTCAGAATTGCGTGACGAGACGCCTGAGCCAATCAGGTCAGCCTGCTCGATCACAATCGGCGCAATGCCGCGCTCGGCGAGCCTGTAGCCAATGGCCAGTCCGACAGCGCCAGCGCCGACGATAATCGCTTCGGTGTCGAAGGCGGACATGTCTCTCCCTATCCTTTTATCGAAAAGAGTATTGTCCGTTTTCAGCAAAAACCAATGCGCTATGCGTGTTTAAACGCGCTCGATTTTTCTATCGTGTTGCTCGCAAAACGCTGAAACCGCTTTCAATCCTTCTTTAAAGCATGCCGACCTGTGGTCGGCTTTGCCCGCCCGGCTGGAGCCGCGTCGCTGTGTGAGGCAAATGAGAAAATGGCTCGCGCAATTCTTTTTGTAATGTGTAGCAGAACCAGTCCGACTTTGCGGAAGCTTCGCCGCGACAGCCTTCGCGCATCCGTCGCAAAGGAAATGCGGTATGGATACACCCTCGGCTGGCTTGCCACGCCGAAACCCCATCGGGGCGAAGGCTGGTGGGCCCGGAGGGACTTGAACCCCCGACCAAACCGTTATGAGCGGTCCGCTCTAACCAACTGAGCTACAGGCCCTACCAGATAAGGAAGCGGAACTTACCCGTTTTTCCTCTCACGTCGAGAGGAAAAGCTGGAAAATTCGTTGGCTTTTTCCGGATTTGCCGGCGCTGATCAGGCCGCGAGCGTCCGCTTGAGGAAGTCCTGAATGCGCAGAGTGATCTCACCACCCGCACGACTGACATCCTGTGTCGCACCGAGAATGGTCCGTGCAGCGGTGGATGTCTCATCAGCGGTTTGCGCGGCCGAGGCCACTTCATCAGCCGCCTTGCGCGTGCCTTCCGAGGCGATGGTCACGCTCTGAGCGATTTCGTTGGTCGCAGCGCCTTGTTGTTCCATGGCCGCAGCGACCTGAGTTGTCAGGCTGTTCAGCTCGGCGATCTGTTCGGAAATCTCCGAAATCATGCCCGATGTTTCATGGCTGACATTCTGAATTCGGTCGACCTGATCTGAGATGACCTGGATGGCATTGGCGGTCTGATCCGCCAGGCCTTTGACTTCAGAGGCCACAACGGCAAACCCCTTGCCGCTTTCACCAGCCCGCGCGGCTTCAATCGTTGCATTGAGCGCCAGAAGATTGGTCTGAGACGCGATATCCCGGATCAGCTGGACGACGTCGCCAATCTCTTGTGCGCTCGATGCGAGCTCAGTGACCTTGCCGCGCGTTGTGCCGGAGGAGGTGTTGGTCGATTGGGCCAGATCGTTTGACCGGCTGATCTGGTTCACAATCTCATTGATCGATGAGGACAATTCCTGAGCCGCACTCGCGGCAGCCCCGACACTGTCAAAGGCGCTCGAGGTCGCCTGATCGATATGCTGAGCCTGTCCTCGTGACCGGTCTGCAGCCTGATCGAGCGTATGGGCAATATTGGTCAATTCGCTCATATGACTATTCAGTCGGTCGAGCTCGGCATTCACTTCGCGCTCGAAACTGGCGGCATCGTTTTGCAGATCTTCATTGCGTTTGGCCGCAGCAGCCGCGCGATCCTCGGCTGTTGAAGCCAGCTCATTGGCGCGGGCCTCGGCGGCTTCAGCATTCTGACGCGCGGTCTCTGCAGACAGAAGCGCATTGCGGGTTGCCGCGAGCAAGCTGGTAATCTTTGTCGACAGAAGGATCAGAACGCCGCATTCCACGGCCAGAATACCGCCATGCAGCAGAACGCGAAGAAGTGGCGCGCCATCAGGAAATGCAATTGTGGGCACAAAGAAGGCTGCGCCCAGATGGTGGAAGGCAACGGCCAGAGTGTAAGCAATCAGAGCGCGCCAATCCATCAGGCCAGCCAGCATGGCAAGTCCCGCGAAAAACGTCATGTGCATGTCGATCTGATAGGCGATGCCGGTGCCATCCCACTGGAAATCGTAAACCAGAAGCGCCAGTATGCCCGCCATGCTGACCGCCGCAGAAATCGGCATCGCGCCATAAATTGCCGGAATGCGATAGCTGATCGTCGGCAGAGCCGCGAGGCCAATGGCCACCAGCGCAACGGGCAGTGAACTCAGTCCCGAATTATAAAAGCCGATCCCCGCAACAAGCGCGGCAATGCTCCAGATAATCGCGAGCACGCCGATCGCGACGGGCCGACGCACGACTTCGATTTCAAATCCATCAATATTGAGGTCTTTTGGGGCTTTCATGAGGTCAGGTTCCACTGGGATGTGTTTGTTTTCGGACTGCAAAAGGCTGCAAAATCAGCACTCAGCACATAATCTGCGCCGAGGGCCTTGAGGGTCCGCTGTGTGTTTCCGCTCTGGTCGCGCACAATCAGGTGTCTGAACTTTTCATCGTAAGACACAATCTCGAGACCTAGGCGCTTCGCCTCTGAAACGATCTCTGTGCTGGTCATTTCCCGAGGGAAAATGCCAAGCATGTCCTCTCCGGCCTTCGGGAGCAGATTCAGCCCAAGGACAGGAAAAGTAGACATGAGAATCGAAATCAGGACAAAGAGTCGCATTTTAACCATAGCTTTTGGAGAGAGCATGGTGTGACTTGCTTTTTATTTGGTGAACTCAAGTGGTGATTTTTTTAATACATCAAAATGTCGCAGGTGCGCTGCTGGGTTTTCCAGCGAGTGTTGATGACCTCAAAATGAATAGCGCTGTCATTCATCTGCCGAGATTCCTGTCTAGACCCATGGCATACAAAGGAGTTTCTTATGACCCATTCACTTCAACGCGCCTTGCTGAGTGCTGCCGCCATCGGTTTTGTTTTTTCGGTCGCACCTGCTCAGGCACAGACCATGGACACCATGAATCATAATTCTATTCAGCCCGAGACCACGCTCAGCATCTCTGCTGAAGCTCGGGTCACGTCCGAACCGGATATTGCTTACCTTAACGGGGGCGTGATCAGTGAGGCGACCACCGCACAGGAAGCGCTGCAAAAGAACGCGAGCGATATGGCGGGTGTTTTCGAGGCTTTGAAAGCGGCTGGCGTTCCTGAGAAGGATATTCAGACGTCGAATTTCTCACTGAATCCGCGCTATGAATATCCGAAAAACGGCCAGCGTATTCTGACCGGCTATCAGGTTTCAAACCAGGTTCAGGCCAAGGTCACGGACATGGAAAATGTTGGCAAAGTCATCGATGCCATGGTGGCTGAGGGAGGCAACAGCTTCTCGGGCGTCAGTTTTGCGGTCGAGGACCCGAGCGATCTGATGAATGAAGCCCGCCGCAAGGCCATCAAGGATGCCATGGCGCGCGCAGAGCTTTATGCCGAGGCGACGGGTTACACGATCGCGCGGATCGTCACGATCGAAGAGGGCGGATCTTACGCTCCGCAACCTCGTCCGGTCATGATGGCCCGGAGCATGGCGGCGGATGAATCCGCATCCACTCAGATTTCCGGTGGCGAGCTGACATATTCTGCCAATGTGAACGTCGTGTTCGAGTTCCGGAAATAGTCTCACCGAAGGCAGTCGAGATGAATGATGATATGTCCGAACTGAGAAATCTCGGCCTGAAATCCGCCCGTCTCCTGAAGGAGGCGGGCGTTCTTACGATTTCTGACCTGAAGGAGATGGGCGCAGATCGATCTGCCTGTTTGAATTTGACCATGTTTATGTCAGGTTTCGTGACGGATACGGCGGAGGGAAAAAATGACCAGAGACGACGTGAACGCCTATTGCGCGAGCCTGCCCGGCGCGGAGGTATCAGATCCCTGGGGCGGCGGTCATGATGCCTGGAAAGTATGTGGCAAAATGTTTGCCTGCTTCGGTTCGGTCACGCCTGGCGTCAGCCTTAAAACCGAATCTATCGACACGGCTGAATTGCTGATTGAGCAGGGTGTCGGGGTCAAAGCCCCATATTTCCACCGCAGCTGGATTCTCATCCAGCCTGAAGACTTGCCAGAGGACGAGATGAAATCCCGTCTGAAGCAATCTTATCTGATTGTTCGAAAAGGCCTGACGAAAAAACTTCAGGCGACACTGGGGGAAATCGAATGAAATCGATCAGCTTGGCTGAACGACGTCGTTCTTTTCATTCAGCAGAACGACGCTCGGATTATAATTCCGGGCCTTTTCCGCCTCGACCTGACCAAATGTGCAGATGATCACGCGGTCACCGACCTGAAAATGCCGGGCCGCAGCGCCGTTGACGCCAATCGTTTTCGATCCGCGCGGAGCTTCAATGGCATAGGTCATGATACGCGAACCGGCGGTCACGTTCCAGATATACACCTGCTCGTGCGGCAAAATGCCAGCTTCGTCCAGCAAATCCTGATCGATGGAAACAGACCCTTCATAGTGCAGGTCACATTGCGTGACAGCTGCGCTGTGAAGCTTGGCTTTCATCATGGTCAGTAGCATTAAAAAGACCCTCCAGAGACCCTTACGCAGAAGATAGATATCTTCTCTTACTTATATAGGACGCAGGTTGACGTAACGTAAGTCTTTGGCCTGTATTGCGGCTGCGAAAATTAGATGCGCCTTATGCCGGAAGAAGCCGGTTCCGTAAAGAGAATTTCCTGAATTACCCGGCAGTCAAACAGGTTAAACGTGAGCGTGCACTAGTGTTGCTGCGCCTGCGAGAAGGTCATGTTGCGCAGATCAAGCATGACTTCGAGTGCGCCATTTTCTTTCTCACAAAGCCGCTCCAGCGGCACAATCACTGCCTTTAAGAGGTCATAGTCACGATTGTCGCCAATTTTTTGCCCTGCTTCATCCAGACAAGTCAGCCGATAATTGACCTCATTTTTGGCCGGAAATGTCCGTGCAAAGATGATTTTCTCCGCACCCGGAAGTGCCGCACGTTGCAGTGCGGCAATCCATGCTTTTCTGTCTTCCATTGAGATCATGAGAAATAAGGCTCACTCGCCATTCGGATAGATGATGGGCAGATAGATCGCACTTGGACGGTCTTCTGTCAGGTAAATCGTGTTTTCTGCCACGCGCGGCTCCACACCCGGTGCCGGATTTTCTCCCGTATTCGGGTTCAGATCAAATCGGGGATAGTTCGATGATGAAACCGTTACCTGAATTTTGTGGCCCTTCTCGAACGTGATCGCTGTATCCCAGAGATCGATCTGCATTTCTTCGGGTGTGCCGGGATACATCATTTCGATTTCATCTGGCATGCGGCCATTGCGATACCGGGTCCGCAGAGCGCTATCGAGCACAATCGCCTCATAACCATCGGGATAAACGTCAACCAGTTTGACCATGAAATCAGTGTCCGGACCGTCCGTGGCGGCAAACAGATTCATCGTCACCGGACCCGCAATCACGACATCCTCGTCGAGCGGCGCTGTTTCAAACCGCAGATAATCCTGGCGATCGCCAATCACTCGCTGATCCATCGGGCCACGTTCAAAGGTGAGGTTGGCGCCGCCGACGCTCGGCACCGGGTCAGCCGGATCGAAGGTATAGGTCATGGTCTCGCCTTCCTCCGGTTTATCGGGCGAAAGCGTGCCATCGGCATGGAGGTAGTATGCACGTTCGCGCGGAGCAGGCGGCCAGTTGCCAAATTCCATCCAGCGGTTTTTGTGGGTCACTGCACCCTTGCGGGCCGAGGCCATCATGAAGGCGTTGACTGGCGCTTCATCCATAATGCCGTTCTCTTCGCCCTTCAGCCAATAGCTGAACCAACGGATTTCCTGATCGACACCATCGACGACATTGCCGCGCAAGCCGCCGCCTTCATACTCCAGATCACCGGACAGCGGGCCATGTCCGAACGGTCCCATAGTCAGTTTCTGATTGCCGCGCGCGCCCTCCGCGCCTTCATTCTGCAGATAGCTGAAATTGCGGACATTGCCCTCGTTGAAGATGTCGTACCAGCCGCCATAATTATACATCGGAATGTCGATATATTTGCGGTTCTCATTGATCTCGCCATTGGCCCAATAGGCCTTGTCGGGATAGTTCGCCGCGTTGGCTGCGATCACCTCTTCGGCAATGCCCTGACGTCGCGACCAGTCACCGGAATCCTTTTCCTTGAAGGCCCCGCCAATGAACGACCCGGTCAGACGGGAAGACGGCGCAACCACCACATAGGCGGCTTCGAGGTGCGGCGGCGCGTAGGTGGCAGCCAGGTTCGATGTAATGCCCATGGCCGATCCGCCGGTAATACCGACCTTGCCATTGCACCAGTTCTGCTCGGCCATCCACTCGATCGTGTCATAGCCATCCGGGCCATCATCGACGAAGGCGCGATAAAAGCCTTCAGACCGGCCCTTGCCCCGGACATCCTGCACCATGAAGGCAAAGCCCGCATCAGTGTATTTCTTCGCGGATTCGGGATTGGCATACCGCGCATCCTTCAGATACGGCGTCCGGGTAACGATGCAGGGCCAGGGGCCTTCGCCGTCCGGCAGGAACACATTCGCCGCGAGCTTTGTTTTATCTGTCATGACGGCGAAGGCTTCAAACGACCCTTCCGGCGGGGCATAAGCCTCAAGCGTCGGTTTGGCCTCTTGCGCACTGGCAATCATCCCCATGGTCGTTACGGCAAATATAGCCGCAATCGCGGTGAGCGTGTTTCGCATAAATCGTCTCCCATCAGCCACAGATTATTGCTCAGCGGTCTCTCGATCGGACACTAGCAAGAGATCAGAAGAGCGCAATAATGCGAAAGGGCAATTTTTCGAGAGCAGATCTGTCAGACTGGGAAAGAGAAAAAGTCTGAACATGTTTGAAGAAAAGCAGTGCTTCGCCATGACACACCCGGGTTAATAGGCTAGGATTTGTGCCGGGCCAGAAGGGTTTCAGGAGGGGTATCATGAAAAAGTCAGCAAAGGCCGCAATCGGTCTTTTTTTGAGCGCTTGTTCAGTCGGGATGATCGCACATGCACAATTAGATCCATCACCGGCGATACCAATTGATCGTCCAGAAGGCGTGTTTCACAACAAGGCTGGTACTGGCGAGCTGATCTGTGTGCCTATTCCACCCAATCCGGGTGATGACTGGTTCCGCTCCCTTGCTTGGGATCAGCGCATGTTTGGCACGCGTGGACCGTGTGATCCGGATCTCGAATATATTGATGAAGGCACATGGGGCCGCACAGTCCTGCTCAGCGGAGTGGATTCAGCGGGCCGTCGCGCAGACTTCCGTTTCTATGTGCTGAACGAGACTTATGCATGGGCGCTCGGCTCCGCGAGCCGGATTGAAGGACGTGGTCGGGCTGCGAACTTCGATGCGCTTCTGGCGACGGAAGTGTTTTTCCGGCGGTTCTGTTCCGCTGACGCCGCGCTTGGTCTTGGAGCTGCTTCCTATGAAGGCGAGACCGCGGCCAATCATCGGCTTTCCGGCGCACGTGCAGATGTCATCTCGCAACAGGTAAGCCGTGTTGCTCCGCGTTGCACAACCAGTTCGACGCCGGATGTCTATTCGGTGAATCTCGGCGAACACGCTGAGACGCCGGACGCAAACACAGCCGACCAGCGCAAAGTGGTCATCGTTCTGATGCGAAATGCGCAAGAGGGTGTGAATATTGGCGAAGCGCTAAAGGATGCCGTTGGCGATCAGGAACTTGTCGACGGCTTTGCGCTCAAGTATTACGACCTTCTGCAGGTCAGTTCGTATCAGGGCTAAGCCGCGCCCTGTTCACCAAGGGGAAGGCCCGGCATCGGGCCTTCTCCGGCAACGAAATGCTCAATTTCCATTCTGTCGCCAATTTCCGTCACCCGGATCACGGTCTCATTGGTCTGCTTAACCTCAAGCACCTGCTCCGGGGTAAGCCCGGTTAGCCGTCCCACCATCACACGAATGATAAAGCCATGTGCCAGCACAGCGCGGGTTTGGGCCGGATGCGCTGCTGCCTCAGTCAGAAAGCTGTCGGCACGCACTTCCAGATCTTCAAAATTTTCACCATTGGGCGGGCGATAGCCATAGCGGTCAGTCACCCAGGCATGCCATTCCTCCGGGCGTTCAACGCGAATATCGGCATAGAGCATGCCCGACCAGTCGCCTGAGCTCCATTCCTTCAGCCGGTCATCGAAAGTGGGATTGGCGGCCAGCGGCATGTGCTTTGAGATGATCGCAGCGGTCTGGCGCACGCGAATTTGCGGGCTCGCCCAGACGTGCTCAATCCCGAGGTCTTTCAGCCAGCGCCCATTCACATCGGCATGGCGTTTGCCATTCTCGTTGAGATCAGACTCCCACTGGCCCTGCATACGCTTTTCAGCGTTCCAGACGGTTTCACCATGGCGCACAAAATACCAGACACGATCAGCTTGAAGCTGTTCTGCCATGTTGGAACCCTCCATCCGCAATCAGATGGAGCAGGACTTAGCCCTAGAACACCCATTCATCAATGCGACGGTTGAGATCAATCTCGATTTCGAGGTCTTCGCCCTTGCTGAAGCCCTGGCCGACACTGACGGGCGCGAAGATCAACTTCTTCCATGCGCTTCGATAGGTCGATTTCAGCATCGGATTGTCGCAGGACACGCGCACGTTTTCCGGCGTGCCGACTTGCGGCAGGTCAAAGGTTATCCGGCAGCTTCCACCAAACCCATCCATGCGGGTCGCTGCATCAAGTTTGATGTCCAGCGGGCTGACGGACCAGTCTTTCCAAACCCGCATCTGCGTGTTCGGCATGGCCTCGACCGCACTGACATACAAATCCTCAAAAACGCCTGCCTTCACGCAATCATCCCGTGATTGCGCATAAGACACCATGGCCAGATAGCCGCCAAACTGGACAAGCCCATTGTCGAGCAATTGCGTGATCTTCGCAGCGCTTTCGAGGGTTTCAGCACTCGGCGTGCCTGCACACGCCTGCGCGATTGCCGGAGCGCTCATCGCAAGACTTGTCAGACATCCAAAAAGGCAGGCAATCCGTTTCACTTCAGAAATTCCTCGAACCTTGGGTTGAACCCCTTGAGGAATGAATATTATGCGATGTTGGCGGCGTCCAGCGACATGTGCAGCGCCGGTGCTTATTTCGGTCGCTTGTCCGGATTTCTGGCAAAATACCGCTCAGCGTAATGCAGCGCGGCGGCATGATGGCACTGCTGCGGCGTGACACCGTCAAAGTTTAGATAATCCTCATAGGCCATATCAAGCACCTCGATCTCTTCAGTGGCGTCGAGGTCCTGATCATGCGTTTTCAGAGCATTAAAGGCGAGGAAGAACCAGACCTGATTGTTCTGGGTCGCCCAGTTCGAATAGGCGTGGCCAATTTGAACCCAATCATCTGATGTATAGCCCGTTTCCTCGCGCAATTCGCGTTTCGCAACATCGAGATAATCGGTCTCGCCGGGCTCAGAACTTCCCGCGGGCAGCCCCAGCGTGATGGCCTCGGCGCCGTGGCGATATTACTGGATGATGATCAGTCGTCCTTCAGGTGTGAAGGCGAGCACAGACACCCAGTCAGGGTATTCAATAACGTGATAATCCTCGAGTATCTGACCGGAGGGCTGTTCCACCTTATCCGTACGCACGCTGAGCCATGGATCTTTAAAGGTCTGGCGAGAAGAGAGCACTTTCCAGGGTTTCATCAGCGATTCCGTCCGAAACGGCGCGTCCGTTCAAACGCGTCATTCTTCTCTTCAGCGGTCATGTAGAGACCGGGACATTTAAAATGAAGAAGAACCGGAGCTCCCAATCCAATCAGCAGGCCAAGCACGGCCGCAAACCATATGGGCGTGACGCTGAAGGTGAGCAGGAATGCCAGAAAACCGGCTCCGACAAGAAATTGATCGATCAAACTGCCCGTCGAGCCGTTCAGAAAGTCCATCCATTTGAATCGTCCGCGCAAATTTTACTCCCTGAGTTTCATCCGGCACTAATGCCTGTTTCTGGCTTTTACCCGTTCTCTGAGTGACAAGCGTTGCTCGGAAAGAGATTTACGTTTTGGCTTAAAGAACAGCATCCAAAAACCAACACAGAGACAGACCAGCAGCCCGATGACACCGATGACGAGCGCCTCTATGCCATTATCAGGACCAAATATAGCTTCTGCCTGCGACAAGATGAGTGCCAGAAACCCGAACCCCAGAAACCACATCAACAGAAAGCCGTAACTTCGGACGAGCTGCGCTAGAAAGTATTCGAGAAAGCGCAACAAAACTGCTTATTCCCCCGGTTTCAAATGCTGATCCAGAAACCGCATGCGCGTCTTCATCAGATGCGTTGAAAGCGCCTGTCCACGGATGCCATGCCGCTGACCGGGATAGGTCATCAGGTCAAACAACAACCCGCGCTCCTGCATGGCCGCCATCAGACGTGTGGTGTTATCGAAGGTCACGTTGTCGTCTGCCATGCCATGCATCAGAAGCAGCGGCGGCAGATCGCCTTCCCACCGGTCGAGATGATAGAAGACCGACGACTTCTCATACCCGTCGGCATTGTCCTGCGGGGTATCCATATAGCGCTCAGTGTAGAAGGTGTCATAGAGCGCCCAGTCCGTCACCGGAGCGCCCGAGGCGGCCGCGGCGAACGTGCTGGGCTCGGCCTGCAGCATCACCATCAAGGTCATATACCCGCCATAGCTCCAGCCCTGAATGGCGATGCGGTCGGGATCAACGAAAGGCTGGTTTTTCAACCAGTCCACGCCAAGCAGCTGGTCGCGCACTTCTGGCCCGCCCGTCTGGCGATAGATCACATCCTCAAACTGCTTGCCGCGATTGTAAGAGCCGCGATTGTCCAGCCGGAAAACCACATAGCCCTGATGGGTATAGAACTGATCCGTCATCCGCTCCCAATTGCGATTGACGGTCTGCACATGTGGCCCGCCATACACCTCGACAATAACCGGATATTGTTTCGTCGGGTCAAAATCCGGCGGAGTCTGATAGCTGTAATGAAGCGTCTGACCATCTTCAGCCTCCAGCGTGCCATAGGTCGGAACCGTGTGGTTTGCGAGGTATGGGAAATAAGGATGACTCTCATCCAGCCTGTTTTCCTCAATCCATGCGATCAGCTCGGTTTCCGGGCAGATCATGCGTTCGATGCGCGCCGACATGGGCGTGGTGTCGATGCAGGTGGAGTCCGGCAGGCGCTCCCAGCCTTTCTCTTCCAGCTCGTCATCGGTGTGAACATGAGGCACGCGATAAAGCCCTGTTTGTGGCGGTTGCGTTGGCGAAGAGGACGTGCCGACAAAGCTCTTCCCATCCGGGCTCATGGTTACGGACCAGCTCTTGCCAGCTTCAGTGAGGCGGATGGGAGGTGGCCCATCAACGAGACGAAGACCCGCACAACCCTGACACGTGTTTATCTGATAGGATGTGATGGCTTGCCGATAGAGATGTTTCTCCAGCGGCGTGTCCATATAGCCCGTGAAATAGACGAAATTGTTTTCGATATCCACGCCCTCAATGGCGCTGACGACCCATTCGCCATCCGTGATGCGGATATACTTTTCGCCTTCACGCGAATTGGCGATGATGTGCCGATAACCATGCCCATCTTCTTCAGAGGTTGTGAGAATCCAATCATCTGTGACGGTAAAATCCTTGCTGAGATTGACCCAGCGTGACTGGCTTTCTGCAGACGCTGCCTCCACTGTCCAGTCCGGCGCTGAACTCTCGAGATAACGGATGAGGCTCTGGTCGCGGTTCACCGCCTGGGTGACCATTTTCTCGCCGATCCAATTCACCCGCGTGAGATACTGGTCCGTCGCCGGGCCCCAATCCTCGCGGCGCCAGTTCAGTTCAGTCGCTTCGCCACTCGCCATATCGCGCACAAACAGATCCACAATCGCATTCGGGCGTCCGGCTCGGGGATAGCGCTGGTCGATGACGGTGGTCTTGTCGGCGGCGATGTCGAAGCGCTCGATGACATCGACCGTGCTTTCGTCTACTTTGGTGTAGGCGACATAGCTTTCGTCAGGTGACCACCAATAGCCCGTATACCGGCTCATCTCTTCCTGCGCTACGAACTCGGCCACGCCGTATGAAATGGCGTTTTCCGGTTCAGCATCCGGCGTGATTTGCGTTTCCGTGCCGGTGGCGAGCTCTATCACCACCACAGCACCATCGCGGACAAAACTCACATAATTACCCTGCGGCGAGACCTTCGCGTCGTATTCGAAGGCCTCGGTCTCGGTCAGCTGCCTCGTCTCCGGCCCATTCGCCGTCAACGTCACGAGGTGCAGATCGCCGCCGATCGGCACGAGAATCGTATCCGCCGTGCCCCAGTCATAATCGACAATACCGCGTTGGCCCGCAATCCGCTTGCGCTCACGTAGAGCCTTCTCTTCTTCTGAGAGTTCGACCTCTTCAGGCTCCAAAAGTGTAGAATCCACCAGCAGGCTCTGCTCGCCCGTTTGCACATCAAACTGCCAGAGGTCATAGCGCGAACCATCACTCTCCCGTCCTTTCAGAAACGTCACGCGTTTGCCGTCCGGTGAGAACTTCACACCGCGAGGCGAGGGGCCTGAAAGCGAAGGGGAGGAATAAAGGCGCTCGATGGTGAGTCGCGGTGCGTCAGTCATGTTTTCCGAAGGATCCGATTGAGAAAAGCCCGGCGTGCCTGCGCAGGCAGCAGAGAGCATCATAAGAAGAGGCAGAGAGAAATGTTTGTGCATAGCTGACGTTTTAACGTTGTTTTTCGCGCTGTCATCGGTTCAACTTCGAATCATGAACGAAGCACAAGCTTTATTTGAGACGGCAAGACGTATTGCTGCGGTCGCTGAAAGCGAAGAAGAGCTCACCACTGCCGCTGGGCTTATGCGTCAATCTGCTGAATTAGGGCATGGCGCTGCTGCGGGCGCGTTTGGCACAATGGTCATGCGTGGGCAGGGCGTTGCTTCAGATCCTGAGCTCGCCCTTCGATACTGGACGCAGGCGGCCCTCGATGGCGCGGACGCCGACAGCGCCTTCCGCCTCGGCATGGCCTGTCGCGATGGTCTGATCTGCACACAAGACCTCGCCGCCGCGCTCGCCTGGTTCCTTCTGGCTCGGGATCTTCTGCATGATGTCGTCCTGCCGGATATCGACTCCCTGCAGTATGAGATGGACGAAGCGACCCGCGCCGAAGCCTATTCGCTTTACGACCACCTCCGCGAAAACTCAGAACATTTGCGCTAGTTCGCAGCTCGGGTCGCCACCACAGTCACATTGGCGGTCACCTGCGTGTCATCCACATCTGACACGCCAACCTGCCACTCGGCGCGGTCAAAACTGACCACGCCTTCGGCGATTGCCTGATCTCCTGAAACATCGAGGGTGAAGGTCAGATCGGCCGGATGGCTCACGCCCTTCAGGGTCAGCGCACCTTTCGCCAGATAGCCGCCATCAGATGTCAGACGGATGTCTTCAGAATTGAAAAAGGCTTCCGGGAATTGGCCAATATTCAGCCAGCTCAATTCAGAGGCCAGTTGGCGGGCCATATGCTCGTCACTGGTGATGCTGCGCGTGTTGATGGCGACATCGATCAGGCCATGCCGCTCTGGGTTCGACGGGTCCAGAATGATCGTGCCTGAAATCTCATCAAACCGGGCCTGACGCGTGGCCTGTTTGGCGTGGACATCGACCGTCAGAAACGTGTCCTCCGGCACAATCTGCCAGGCATGGTCGCCCTGTGCAGCTTCGACAGTTTGGCCTGGTTGCGCGACGGCTGACGCTGCGTCACCCGCCTCATCATAGGGCTGCGCAAAGACAAAAATGAGCGCGGCGCCGGCTGCAGCGGCCAGCGCAAAGCCCAGCCATGGGCCGAGCCCGCGCCCCGCCATACGCGTCACGATCTGATCCTTCTCGATGAAATAATGCTTCAGCGCAGCGGCCACATGCAGGCCGAACAGACCGATCGTGGCAAAGGCGAAAAATTCATGGAGTCCTGACAGGGTTTCCGCCAGCTCCGCTCCCTGTGGCAGCGGTAGAAGCGGCACCTCAAACAGGCCGAAAAACTGAGTTTGGATGCCGAGCGGCGAGGCTGAAATATAGAGCCAGCCTGCCAGCGGTGTCGCCACCATCACCACGTAAAACAGGATATGCGTGAGGCCAGCCAGCGCTTTCTCCCAAGCCGGCATTAGCGTCGGCAAGGCAGGCGGCTTATGCATCAACCGCCAGACGAGACGCACAACAGACAGCACAAGCACAACCAGCCCAAAACTCTTGTGCAACTGAACGACCTGAAAGCCGAGATCGCCGGAAACCAGCTTATGGCCAAATGCAAACCCGCCAATCAGCTGTCCCAGAATCAACACGGCCATGAGCCAGTGAAGAAAGCGGGCAACGCCAGTATAGTGCTCTGAAGATTGGTTCATGGGTGGAATCCATCTGCGTGTCGAATATTAGGTGAATATGATATAAAGTGGCGCGCGTCCATGGGGCTGATGCGTCTCGGCCCGCGCGTCGTCAAATCTCGGAAAAAGCGGTCACCCAGGCCGAACTGATCGAAAAGGCGATCATATTGGTCGACATGGAAATGAAAAGGCTGACCAACGCAAAGACGGTCGCTCTCACGATTTTTCCGAACACGCCCTGACCTGCCACTCCGCCACGCATTGCCGTGGAGAAATCCAGTGTCAGAACGCCGCCCATCATGAGGATAGAATTCACAAACCAGATGGTCTCAGACGTGACGCCCAGCGAGGTGGTCATGAAAAGCGAAAAAACCGCCCCCGGAATAAGCGCCAGAAAGTAAAGCCGGATGCGCAGCACCATGGCCGTGCCCTTACCCCAGAGGGGCAGGACCAGCGCCGCCAGAACATGCAGAAACATGAAGACCAGTGGAAAGGCGAACACAAACGTGTCCATCAGCTTTTCTGTGAACGCATCTGCCAGTGCGCGCGTCGCAAAGTCCCCGGTCGCGAATACAATGTCGGCCGTGACCTGATAGAGATAGGTGTCTTCGCCTGTCCACAGAAACCGCAGCGCGGTCATGGCCGCAAGCAGCGAAAAGACCAGCCGGATGGAAGGCGTATAACGGCGATGACCCCAGTCAGGGTCACGGGCTGTTTCAAACACACGGGCCGGACGCCGGTACATGGCCCAGATCGTATGCAGGCCGCGCACATTCAGTCCGAACATGTCTTCGACCAGATCGTCCATGCCGACCTTCGGGTTTTTCTGTTCGGTTTTGGCGTCGCTCATCATCTTACCCGCTTGCCATGATTGAACTCGACGCCCAATTGAGGCAAACACCAGCCTTCACTTTGCACCCAGTTCTGAAAGCCGACATCACTCATGGCCTCATACCAGTATATCTACCAGCTCTCCGGACTTACCAAGACCTATCCCGGCGGAAAAAAGGTATTTGAAAACATTCATTTGTCATTCCTGCCGGACGCGAAAATCGGTGTGGTGGGTGTAAACGGGTCAGGTAAATCCTCGCTCCTGCGCATCATGGCACAGGAAGATAAGGAATTTAACGGCGAAGCCCGTGCAGCAGACGGCATCAAGATCGGCTATCTCCCGCAGGAGCCTCAGCTCGACCCGAGCCTCAATGTGTTCGACAATATCGCCTCAAAATGCCCGGAAAAAATCCTGCTCGACAATTACAACGCCATCTCTGCGAAAATGGCGGAGGAATACACTGATGAGCTGATGGAGGAAATGACCGAGCTGCAGGAGCAGATCGACGCTGCGGATGCCTGGGATATCGATTCCAAAATTCAGATGGCGATGGACGCGCTGCGTTGCCCCGATGAATTCGCAGACGTGAACAAGCTCTCGGGCGGTGAAGTCCGTCGCGTGGCCATCTGCCAGCTTCTCCTGTCCAAGCCCGACATGCTGATCATGGACGAGCCGACCAACCATCTTGACGCGGAAACCGTCGCCTGGCTGCAGAATTACCTGGTGAACTTCCCTGGCTGTGTGATCCTCGTCACCCACGACCGTTACTTCCTCGACCAGGTCACCGGATGGATCCTCGAACTCGATCGCGGCAAGGGCATTCCGTATGAAGGCAATTACTCGGCCTGGGTCGAGAAGAAAGCCAAGCGCATGGAGCAGGAAGCCCGCGAAGAGGCCTCCAAGAAACGCACCCTGTCCAAGGAACTTGAATGGGTCCGGTCCGGCGCAAAGGCACGTCAGGCCAAATCCAAGGCGCGTATCTCCCGCTATGAAGAAATGGCGTCCAAGGCTGAAGCTGAGAAGGTCTCAACCGCACAGATCCGCATCCCGCCAGGGCCGCGTCTGGGCGGTGTGGTTCTGGAAGCTGAAGGCCTGCGCAAGGGCTTTGGCAATCGTCTTCTCATTGAAGACCTCGAGTTCAAACTGCCGCCGGGCGGGATTGTCGGCGTGATCGGACCGAACGGCGCGGGTAAATCCACCCTGTTCCGCATGATCATTGGCGATGAACAGCCCGATGCCGGTTCTCTGCGCCTCGGTGAGACGGTGAAACTTGGCTATGTCGACCAGAGCCGTGATGCGCTGAACCCGAAGGCGACCGTCTGGGAGGAAATCTCCGGCGGTACGGACATTATCGACCTGGGCGGCGTCGAAGTGCGCAGCCGTGCTTATGTCGGCGCGTTCAACTTCAAGGGCACTGACCAGCAAAAGCCGGTGGGTGTTCTCTCCGGTGGTGAGCGCAACCGCGTCCACCTTGCGAAAATGCTGAAGACGGGTGCCAATTTGCTCCTCCTCGATGAGCCGACCAACGACCTCGACGTTGAAACCCTGTCAGCGCTGGAGGAAGGCCTTGAGAACTTCCCGGGCTGCGCTGTGGTGATCAGCCACGACCGTTGGTTCCTTGACCGGATGTGTACCCACATTCTGGCCTTTGAAGGCGACAGCCATGTGGAATGGTTTGAGGGTGATTTCAGCTCTTATATTGAAGACAAGAAACGCCGCCTCGGCGACGAAGCCGTCGAGCCAAGCCGCCCGAAATTCAAGAAACTGACCCGGGATTAGGTGTAATAAAGGCGGCCATCGGCCGCCTTTATTATTCTTGGATTCCAGATCGGCTATGCCGTCTGGAATGACTGCTCCATTTGCGCATTAGTCCCACTGTCATCCCAGACTTGATCTGGGATCCAGAAAATCAAGCCACAAAACGCTCATCATAGAGATCGTCCCAGTTGGGGTTCTCCCGTTCAATCAACGCAATTTTCCACGCGCGATTCCACGCCTTTAATTGCTTTTCCCGCGTGATGGCGTCGCCAATACCCTCAAAACTTTCAGACCAGACCAGCCGATATACCTTGTATTTAGTCGTGAACTGGCTGCCTCTGTCATTCCGATGTTGCCACACTCGCAAGAACAGATTGTTGGTCACGCCGATATAGAGCGTACCGTTTTTCTGCGAGGCGAGCATATAAACAAGATAGGTTCTCATGTAAAGAACATATCATGAACGATCTATCTTGTCATCCATTTCTGGATCCCAGATCAAGTCTGGGATGACAGTCTTCAAAGCCGGTACGGTGTTCGTTCGAGCAAGCCATTCAACAATCAATTGAACACCGTACAAAACTAAGACACCCTCCCTGCCATGTCTGATCTGGTCATTCTCGCGCGGCTCGACGATTATCAGGAGGCCTACATCATTGTGGGCTTACTGGAAGCCCATGGCATCAAGGCTGTGCTGGATGGCTATAATCCGGAAAGCGCCTCACACTCGGCGCGGTATGGCAGTTTTCTCAGCACCAATTCGGCCCGCATTCTGGTGCACAAGAACCAGCGTATGAAAGCGCGCCGGATCGTTGAAGACCATTGGGCGGCAGCTGAACAGGCGCTTCTCGATGAGTTCGGCGCGCCCGAAGAGGAGGATCAGATCAATCCGGACCGCGACCGGCCCTGGCTTCGCTGGTATGCGATTGTCCTTGGTGGCCTCATGTTGCTCATGTGCGTGCTTGCTCTCAGTCAGTGGTGACGGGTTCACGGTCTTCTGCATTGTTAGAAGGCCTGAGGAGGGCAGGTTTAAGTCGTTTCCGCCGTTTCCGGTGAACTCCTCGCCTCTGATCGCGCCGGTGCAAGAACAAACGCATTCCATCGTTCGGCATATTGACGTAAGGTCAATTGACCGCGCTCCGAACGTGTTTAAGGTGCCTCCCAATCAAAGAAGACGGCTGCCCCGGAACGTATCGGGAGTGAGCAGGGGGAGGATTAAACTTGAAGTATCTGAAGTCTGGAGTCGGACTGGCATCCGTATTTTTCGTTGCAGCCTGCGCCAGCTGCTCGGGGGGCGGATCTGGCGAAACATCCACCCCGACATCTATGCCGGTGAGCACTACGCCCACGCCGACACCGACGCCTACACCCACGCCTCTGTCGGGCGCCGAGCACTATTCCGACATGCTGAACAAGCTTGGTATCAACAGCATGAGGCCGGGCCGCGATCCCGACGAGACTGCGCCGAACGGTGCAAATTACGACGAATCTCAGGCCAATCCCTATCCGGATCTGCCAGACCCGCTGACCGATAATGCCGGCAATCCCGTCAGCACACCGGATGCCTGGAACAATGTCCGGCGCGCTGAAATCATTGAGGCGTTTGAGCGGGAAGTATATGGCCGCGTGCCGTCATCAGCCCCGCAGATATTCTGGCAGGTCACCGACTCCGAAAACGGTGTGCTTCAGGGCGAGCAGGTCCTCATTCGCAGGCTCGTTGGTACGCCAAATGCAGCCATTGATGGCATTGACCTCGAACTCCGTATGCTGGTGGTGACGCCCGCTATCGCAGGCGAGACGGCCCCTCTGCTTGTCATGCTGGGTCCGGGGGATGACACCCCGCCAGCAGTACCGGATGGTCATGGCGACCTGCCACGACAGCACCTGCTGATAGAGAATGGCTGGGGCTATGCCATGCTGAACACCGACACCATCCAGCCAGACAATCCGGACGGATTATCCAAAGGTGTCATCGGATACTCAATGTCCGGCGGATACCGTGATCCTGACGATTGGGGCACACTGCGGGCCTGGGCCTGGGGCGCCAGTCAGGCGCTGGATTTTCTCGAGTCAGACAGTGAAATTGATCCCGACCAGATCGGCGTAGAAGGCGTATCGCGCTATGGCAAAGCCGCGCTTCTGGCCATGGCCTTTGATGAGCGTTTCGATGTTGGCCTGATCGCATCCTCAGGAAAGGGTGGCACAACGTTGTTGCGGCGCAATTTTGGGGAGGCGGTTTCAAACCTCACCAGCTCCGGCATGTTTCACTGGATGGCCGGAAACTTCCTGAAATATGGATCGGCTGATCCGGGCGCGCTCAATGCGGGCGATCTACCCGTTGATTCTCATCAACTCCTCGCTCTGATTGCGCCACGGCCGGTCTTTGTCAGTTATGGTATTCCGGAACAGGGAGATTCGCTTTGGCTGGATCATCTGGGCACGTTCAAGGCCGTCATCGCCGCCAATCCGGTCTATCAACTGCTCGGCGTGCCGGGGCTTTTGCCCATGCCTGCTGATACGAGCACTTTGCCGCCTGTGAATGAAAGCCTGCTGGATGGCCGGCTCGGCTGGCGACAGCATGATGGCGGCCACACTGACAGGCCGAACATCTCGCACTTCACAGCCTGGGCTGACGCGCAATAAGTCGTTCAGCTCTGGCCGCTGATTTGCTTTGGCTGAGCCGTTTTGACTGCGGCCATGGTTTGAAATACCGCCACTTTTCTCTAGTTTGAATCGGGCATGAAGAGTCCGGGAGCGAAAAGCATGAGACTTAGGAACCTGATGATCACCCTGATGTCGGGCCTCCTGGCTTGTAGCATCCCGGCCTCCGCAGATGACGACCGCTATGAAGCGCCTCTGGCTGATGGTCGTCGCGTGATGACGGACCGGGAACTCTCTCTGGTTCACATGGCCTGGTATGGCGACAGTTTTACCTTCGAAAATACAATCAGGCGCCTCGCCATGGATCGCACCTATGGCGACCCGGTCTATGGCGAAGATCGCTACGCGTTCTCTACATATACGAGGGGCCTCAGAAACCGTTCGTTAGCTGCCATGGAGGACGAACAATGCCCGCTGCATATGCATGTTTTCTATTCCTTCATGTCGGCGCCTGAAGGCTCAGAGCAGCTTCACGATGCAGCCGAGAAAATGGCGTTCATGCTGCATCCCTATAAACGGCTTGTCGCACGAGAAGAGGCGCAGCAGGCCGCATCGAGTCCGAGCGAGGCTTCAGGCACTCCGACCGCCGAAGAACAAGCCGTTATCGACAATCTCAACGACACCATGGGGCTGATCGAGCGGCTCGACCCAGAGCGCGCAGCCCGCATGCGGGCCGAACGGATCGAGCGTGAAGAGCGGCATCAGAGATGGTTGATGCATCCGCGGCGGTCAGATGCCTTTACCTGGGTCCACGCCAATCGAGACGCATGGTGTCGTTTCGAAGACAAATCTATCAGCTTGCCGGGATACGCTCTGCCGCCAGAAGGCGGCCGACTTTATTCTGAACTCGCCCGTGCGAGCATAGATGAGCGGACTGCGCAGCGTGCAACAGCCATGATAGACCTTATGCTGAGCATGGGTGAGTTTGATCAGGAAGAGTATAACAATAGTCTCAGATACCATCTGAGCCGCCGACAGCAGGAACGCGACCGGGCAATACGTGTTCAGCAGATGATCGCTGAACGAGAAAGAGCCGAGGCCGAGGCCCTTGCAGAAGAGAACCGCTTGGCTCGCGAAGAGTTTCTTCGTCGCAATCCGGACTGGGGGAATAAAGACAAGCAGATGCAGGATTTACTCGGGCAGATGCAGCAGGGGCTTGCCGTTACTGTGGGACGCCTCGATGCCGGTTCATCGCAATATGGCGGGTATGATGAAGGCTATTATCAAGCGCTCCGAGAGCTGGAGAACCGCTCGAGACGTGACTACATGCGCAGCATGGGGCTCGATCCCGGCCCTGATCCATATGCTCGCGGACCGTCTCAGAGTGCGAGCGGATCGGGCGCTACAAATAATTCTGAAAGGCCCGGCGCCTGCGATGACTTTGATCCCATCGCATATGCCGAAATTCACGGACCAGAATGCCTCGCGCGGCATCTCTGCGTGGCGGATAATTCCATCTCTTCTGATGGCCCGGGCGGGGCAACAATCTGTAACTGAATACTCTGGTGTCCAGAGGATCAAATCACCCCCGATAAGCCATTTATCATCCAGTGAACTCTTTTCCGTTGCGCGCGTTATTACCGGAAGAAACGGAAAGGAGACCATATGGCTTATACCGACCGACTGAATGCGACGGGCAAAGCAATGTTGATGGCTGGTGCGCTGACATTGCCACTCGCCGCGTGCGGAGGCGACAATACGCCAACCGTGCCAACACTCGACTCCCCCGAAGCGCCCGAGACGGCGATTGAGGACCCAACTCCGACGCCGGAAATCACGCCAACAGCAGAACCGACCTTCGACCCTGACACGCTTTCAGATGACGGTCTTGGTGAACCTGAAGAGGTTGATCCCTATCTCGATGAAGAAGACTTGCCGGAATAGCGGCTGAGGCATCAGCAGAGCAACGCTGCTTGTCATCACCCCATCACCAGCAAAATCAGGCCGATCAGCGCAGCAAGCAACACACCCCACACCGCAAAATTGATCTGACGAGAGCGTTTGGCCGAGCGCTTTTCCAGCCAGGTGCGAGGCCGCACGCCGCGAATGGCGAACACCAGAAGGCTGGCGATATTCACGCAGATAATATTCGTCGCCAGCAGAACTGCCGCGCGCAGGGACAGCCCGATTTCCCCCGCGCCCAGATAAACCGCCACAGCCACCGAAGGCGGCAATAGCGCCACCGCGACCATCACGCCGACCAGAGTCGTCGACAGCCCGCGCGATACCGACAAGGCGGCCGCACCGCCCGAGGCCAACGCCAGCACAACACTGTCGAGACCAACATGGGTGCGGTCCAGCAATTCAGGGCTGGTCAGATTCACAGGGATCACAAACCCGATCAGGAAAGCCGTCAGAAACCCCAGCGCCAGCCCGGTGATGGCGGTGCGCGTGGCTTTCACCATCAGTTCAACATCGCCAATCGCCGAGGCAAAGGAGAATGCCAGAAGCGGGCCGAGCAGGGGGGCAATCACCATAGCGCCGACCACAACCGCGACGCTGTCCCCATTCATGCCCAGCGCCGCAACGATGGCCGAAAGCAGCGTGAGAACAAGAAAAACCGAGTCAATCTTCGTGCCTTCGGCGACGTCCTGATAAATTTCCTCGCGCAGGGCGATCACCGGGTCGGCCTTCTTTTCCGGCTCGTCGTCTTTTGCTTCGTCGACAATGTCTTTCGTCTTGGGGCCGATACAGGCTTCCACCGGCACGATGACAAGTCGCCAGCCCTCATAAGGGGTGAGGCGGCTCTGCAGGGCATCCACCAGCGACTGCCCGTCCGTTTCAGGCAGCACCACCCGCACATCCATATAATCGTCTGCGGAGTCCTGAACCGACCAGTCGAGTGCATCCCATTCTTCGAGAACCGCCGAAACCGATTGCCGGGCATCAGCCGGATAAGAGAGAAACATCATGCGCATGGCGCGATATGATCATGCTGCGGCACCGAAGACCAGATCAGACATTCTGCTTGCCAGATCAGGCAAGTCTGGCAATGCTCGCCGCCATGGTGAAAGCGGTTGAGATTGCACGGTGCAGTTCGGTGGAAGAGGCGGTCGTTCTGTGCGGCTTCCTTGAGGCTTCAGGCATTCCGGCGGCGGTGGCCGACTTCAACATGGCGATCAATCAATGGATCATCAGCTCCTCCCAGTATGGCCGGGTTCTGGTGCCTGAGTCTTCAAAAGCTGAGGCGCGCCTTCTCGTCATGGAGCGGATGACGGAGGCCCGCGAAATACTGCGCGAGGAGTTCGGCGATCTGGATGAAACCAGTTATCGTCGGGATCGATGGAAGGCCTGGATCTGGTTGATTTTTGCCGCCTGGCCGACCGTCCCGATTTTGCTCGTGATCCTTATCGGACTGCAACGCTTTCGACGCCGTGAACCCATTCTCGGCCTGTTTCGCAAAGTCGAGCGGCGCTCGGACAAACTCTTTGCTCCCTTTCCGATCCGTGATGGAAAACCTGCCGACCGTTGAGTCCGGAGGGCTGTTAACCCTTTGTTAACGAAAAAATTTCTTTTGAACCAATGTCTCTCTCACGCGTCATTTGGGCAGGATTAGCTGCGCAAGGATATTTGCCATGACTGCCAGAACGCCAACCATTCGTCGGTTTGCTGCCAATGTCGGCAAATCCTTCGCGAACTGTCATCAGACCGCCGCCGCAAACGGTCGTGGGCGGGCGGGTCTTCCGCTGAAATACAAATCCACTCGTATCCAGACCTATTCGTTGGAGAAACTGTGCCGGGATCTGTCCTCAGACGAAAAATAGGCCCTGCCTGAGGTCTATTTATCCCGCGCAGTAAAGGTGTTGTGGCACGCGACACAATTGTTCAGATTATCGGCAAACGCTGTTTGAATTTCCTTGATGTCGGCCGTTTCTGCCATGTCAGCGATGGCTTTGAAGTTCTGGTGAAGTGGTCGTCCAAAGCCGAAGAATTCATCTGGCAGATCACGCATCAAACCCATGCCGCCTCCGTTGCCCATTCCCCTATTCTGTCCGTGGCCCATACCCTGACCGCGTCCTTCGCCGGGTGCGTGCCCGCCGTGCTGGCCATCGCCTTCGCCAAGACGCATGCCCTCGCCAGACCCGTGCCGCATGCCGCCACCCTGACCTTGCATTCCATGTGGGCCAAGACCTGCCGCGATCTCAGCGATTGCCTCACGGTCTTCATAGGCGATGGCCTCTGTCAGTCCCTGCACGCCGGTCAGAAAGCTTCTCATTTGTGTTCGGATGTGATTGCGCTGTTCGGAGCTCAGATAGAGGATCTCTCGACCATCTTCAGAAAGCGCTGGCCTGGCCTCCGTCACGACCGGGGTTTCTCCGTTCGAGACCCCGCCTGACAGCACAGTCGACAGAAGCAGCACTAAGGTCAGTTTATTGATTGGGTTTCGCATCTCATCCTCCATATTAACTATAGCTAATATAAGGATAGCTTGACGAGCGTCGAGTGCGGATCAGTGCGACAAATTGGAAATCAGTCGCCGCGTCCCGAGAGATTTAATCCTCGTTCGAAAACCCCTGACCAAACACCCAGGACACGATCTCGATAATAGCGCGGGCGATCAGTGTCATCAGAATGCCGAAGATCGTGTTTTCATTCACCAGAGTGCGATAGAGGATCAGCCCCTGATCATCGAGCAGAGGCGGGGTCCGGACCATGTCGTTAATGCCTTCGATGTGATCCTGCGCGCTGCGGATCGCTTCCGGCATAAAGGCAAAGGCCAGAACCATCATCACGATGACCAGCACAAAGCTCGCGACCAGCTTGGCAGAGGATCGACCCAGCGATCCCAACAGTGAAAACAGGAACATTGATGACCCTCCTCAGGCGACCCGGCTCTTGCTGCCTATTGCCCAGTTGAGGAAGCTTACCGCCGGATCCAGAAACAATCTACCGGGTGTTCCAGCGAGAGGCCGTCAGCCCCCTCAATGGCGGATGTTTCAAAGGCATTTATGAGCGCCGTTCGGGCAGTCTCTGACAATTGGTCGAGTTTCGCCTGAACCGTGAATTCTACCACGTCTTCGTCTGCTGATGCGCCTTTGAACAGGGAAAGCGGCATGTCTGCGGCAATCTCTTCGCGTTCATAGCTGAGGCCTATTTCGGTCAGAAGCCGATCAACATCCTCTGAGAACAGCGCGTCTGTGCCCTGGCTCTGCCAGAACAGTTCAGCAATGACATTCATCGGCGATTTCGGGGCCACAGCCACCATGGTGAGGCCACCCGGCGCAGTCACGTTCAGCAATTGATCGATGAATCGTCCCGGGTCACCGACATAATAGATCACGTGGACAGCATAGACGAGCGAGAAGGGTGCGCCCCGGATGGTTTCTGCCATGCCCTGATGGAGGAAGCTCGTGCCGGGATAATGAGACAATCGCTCCCGACAAGCCGCGATCTGCTCAGGGTTTGGGTCGATGCCACAATAAGACCGGATCTGACCCGCATTTGCTTCCAGGATGATCTCATCCAGGGCGCCATCGCCACAACCAACGCTTAAAAGGTCGATCGGGCCGACCTCCTTTTCGGCGAGCCCTGTCAATTCGCGCTGTATGGATTGCGCAACCAGGCTGCGCTGTGGGCTGGCGGCTTCGAACCGATCGTGTCGCCTTGTATAGTCGGCCCCTGTGAGTTCTGGTGTGGTTTCGCCTTTCAGGCTCTGGCGAAGCTGCGTTACTGCTTCTGCAAATCCGGTCATGAGAATCCTTGAATGCTTGCCTGACCCGACTAGTATGAGGTCAGGGCTTGGAGGTCAAAGGGCGGATTTATCTCAATGAGTGATGACGTCATTCTGCAGAACACTGAAGGTGAAGATCTGACGCTCTGGGGGGCGATTCGGGATCTGGGCTTTATTTTCTGGCTGTTCACTTTTGTTATCGGCGCGCCAAGCATTTTGTCGCTTATCCAGACCGTGTTCGTCGATTTCCGGTTTGTAGACCTGCTGCAATGGATCATTGATGGGTATAGCCAGCTTCTCGACACGCTTGCGAGCGTGCTTGAACCCATTGCGATCGCCCTGTTTCGGCAGATGAAAAGCCTGTTCGGGTTTGACTTGTCGCTCAGGCCACACTGGCAACCGCTCTTCATCGTGCTCAGCATTTTCATTTCCGCTAACACCCGGTCGCTCTGGAATGATGGGTATCGGGAAACGACCTTCCTCTTCGCCTTTTTCATGGTGATCGCCGCCTTGCTGGGCAGCTGGATTGCAGGTGTTATTCCGTCAAATGCGGTGTGGTGGATGCAGGGGCTTGCGGCTGCCGCGCCAACCTTTCTTCTCTTCGTTGGCATGTGGGTGGCTTATGGGCTGGCCAGCCTGATTTTTACCTTTCCAGAGGGGTATAGAAAGCCGCTGGCCTCCTATCTATTGCGCGGATGCATGTTGGGAATCTCGGCCTTTATTCTGGCGGCTGTCATCTCCTTTGTCCGGCCGACCAACACCCATTCCGGCGTTTTGGTCCTGTTCTCGGGCATGTTTCTCTATGGTGCATTCTGGGTCTTTGAGGGCTTCCGAACACGCGATGTGCCCGAGGTCCGCTTTGGTCTGCGCGTGGTAGGCGGGTTTCTTTTTGCCATCGTGTTTCTCGGGCTTAATCTCATCCTCAGCATAACAACAGGCAACTCATGACCAATGCCTCCAGACTGACGGTTTTCTATGATGGCGCCTGTCCACTCTGTATTCGCGAGATCGGTCTTCTTCGCCGGCTGGAGAAAGACCGGCGGATCGATTATCTCGATGTCTCCCCGCCGGGCGCCGCGGAATTCTGCCCGATACCGCAAAAGGAGTTGATGGCGCGGTTCACGGTCAAACGAGCCGATGGCGCTCTGGTCAGTGGCGCACAGGCCTTCACCGAAGCCTGGTCGCAAATTCCCTGGCTGATCTGGCTGCGTCCGATCGGCCGGTTTCCGCCGACGCGATGGGTGCTCGACCTGATCTATTCCGGCTTCCTGAAAATCCGACCCGGTCTGCAGCGATGGGTGAAGCGTCGCCTGAAGGATGCGGAGTGATTTCGGTTTGCGCTGAGCGCGAGCTGAGAATAGTTTCGGGTCAAATATGATTGGGGGAAATCACACATGCAGAATTGGTCACGGAACGAGAAGTTCTGGCTTTTTGTGCTGGTCGCTGCCTCTGTCATCAGTGCTCTGTGGACCTTGTTTCTGGCTTCGCAGGCCAACTGGATCTGGGAAGAACTTCATTTCCTGATGGCCGGGCGAAACCCCGACTGGGGCTATCCGGATACGCCCGCGGGAACGCCTTTATGGGTGGCGGGCAGTGAAACGCTGTTTGGTCCCTCCCGCCTTGCCGTTCGCAGTGCGACCTGGTTTGTCTCGTCTCTTCTGCCCTTTGCGGTCTGGTTCATGGCCAGCCCGGTCGTCTCGCGCAAACATGCCCTGATGGCGGGGGGGCTCGCTGCCATCCTGCCCCCGTTCGTCACGGGTGCGGTTTATGCCTATCCGGAAGGCCCGCAACAGGTTCTGACGGCGCTCTTTCTGGGTTGTCTTGTACGTGCCCTGCAGAAGAACAAGCTGACCGACTGGGTGATGACCGGGCTGGTCTGCGCAGTCGGTGTGTTCTTCTACTATCGCTTCCTCTTCGTTCCCGGCGCCGCATTCGTCTTTGCGATCGCAACCGCATCTGGCCGGAAACACTTGCTCAATCCGCTTGCCTGGTTTGGCGGTGGCATCGCGCTGCTTGGTCTGGTGCCGAGCCTGATCGACAATTTGAACAAGGATTTCGGCCCGCTCCTCTATCATGCCGGACGACGTCAGGATTGGACTTTCTTTCCCGAGGCCTTGACCTATCCCCTTCAACAGGCAGGCCTCGTCACGCCCATCGCCTTCATTCTCCTGCTTCTGGGGGCAGTCCACGTGATGTCGCGTTGGCGCACCGAGAAAACTGCGGAGACGGCCCTCTTTTCTGTCGCCGTCCTGTTCCTCTTCCTGCCTTTCATGATCCTGGCGCTGTTTGACTCCAATTCCCTGCCGCACTGGCCGTTTCTCGCTTATGTCGCGGTGCTGCCTTTCGTGCCCGAGGCGGTTGCAAAGCTCAGCAATCGTGTCGCCAAAGGCTGGCAAAGCCTCGCGCTGAAAACCGGCGTGATTTTGGGGCTCGGTCTGGCAATCGGCACAACGCTTTTATTCGGTGTGAACATCCTTCTCTGGCGGCACTCGGAGACATGGCTCACGGAGAACCAGATGGGATTGCTGCGCGGCGGTGATCTCGAAGACTGGTCAATCCTCGAAGACGATGTCCGTGCTGCGCTTCAGGCTGCAGGACCAGACGCCGTGTTCGTTGGCGGTGATCACATCACCACGCTGCGCATTCAGAAACTCCTTCCGGAGGATCAGCCTGCTTATACAACGCAAAGTCCGATCGATACGCCGAGGGATTATCAAGGGTATCGACGGCGTTTGGGGCAAGGAGAAGCCGACCTGCTCGGCGAACACGAAGGCGAGCCGGCGATTATTGTGTTGTCTGAACCGGCCTATCTGTATCGAGAGGCCGACGAATTCGGTTTCAGAGAGCATCTCTGCGGTATTCTCAGCAACTCCGAACGGATATCGACAACGAGCCTGACGCCAGGCGAAGTTCAGGTGTCAATCTTCCGGGCGGACGTCGGAGCCTATGGCGGCGACTTGGACCCAGCCGACTGCGCTTTCCTTCCAAGCGTTGTGATCGAACAGCCCAGAGCGGGCAAATACGTCTCCGGCGAAGAGCCCGTGTTCGGCATTGCCGCTGACCCGGCGGGTGTGAAAGCCGTCACCATTTTTATCGACGGCGCGCCCGTGCCGGTCCAGCAGACGCGGGTTGATCTGCCGGGCTATCGTTTCCCCGAGCTTCTCTCCTTTGACCCCGATTATCCGTCAATTTACTGGACCCGGCTTGTCGACTTCAGTCAGTTCGAAAAGGGGCGACACACACTCGAGGTCGAAGTGGAGACGATGTCAGGTGAAAAACGGCGCTATGGCGAGCGGCTGATCTATATCCGCTAATCTTGCTGATATTCTGGCTTAATCTTTGCGTTACTCAAGAAAATGTGAAGTTTTGTCTTTTCCTGGCACGACTCTTCTGGTTAATGTCCGTTAACGGACAGACCTGAATGGGTCACTTTACGACAATCGCCCGATCCAGCGATGTTGTAAGCGCCTCAGAAGAGCGCTCCGCACCAAATAAACAAAGCCGGAAACCATATAATACCGGTTAGGGAGGACCAGATGATCAGGCGTTTCGCCACACTTGCCACCAGCATTTCCTGCTTTTTTGCAGCAGCGGCTTCTGCTGATACCGCGACTCTGATGTCTGAAACTGAGTTTCGGAATGCGATCATCTCAGCCATGCAGGACACCAGCGAGACCGAGCTCTGCGTTGCGCGGCTTTCTGACGATAGCTTCCGCGCTGGTCTGACCACAGAAAGCTGCGATTACTTTGCCTATCTGGAAAATCTCTACATTGAATACGAGAATGATCCGGCTCGGGGCGAGGCGCTGATCAGCGAAACCGCTGAGAAATATGTGCGCCTCATCCATACCGGGATTGATGACACCAATTTTGAAGAGCGCCTGGTTGTTCAGCTCCGTCCAGCCAGCTATCTCGACGAAAACACACATTCAACCGATGGGGCCATTGTCGCACGGCCTTTCGCGGGCGACTTGGTCGCCGTGCTGATGCTGGATAGTCCTGAAACTCTGGCCGCTGTCACCGAAGCCCGGCTCACCAATAATGGTGTGAGTGTTGAGCAGGCTTTCGACCTTGCCATTCAGAACACTAGGTCGCGCATGGGTGAAGTCTATCAGGACGAATACCAAAAGATCGATTTTCTCTCCTCGTCCAATGGTCTGATCTCCGGTCAGATCTGGCTGCCTGAAACCTGCAGCGCGGAAACCCGGGACGCGGCTTACTTCATCTATGATCATAACAGCATGATGAAGGTGAACCTCAACAATCCGCTTGGCGTGTCCAACATGCTGTCTCTGGCGACGGGGCTGGTCGGGCAGGGCGAGTCCATGGCGAATTCTGTTGTGCGCTGCAAATCCGGCAAATGGTCACAACTTTGGCCAGCTCAGACTGCGGAAGTGACATCCTTCCGGTTCGACCCTCGGCTCTGATCTGAAACGCTCGCCAGTCCACCCTGTTTGCACTAGGCTTTAAGTGCAGCAGGGGAGATGAGCGTGCGCATCCAGAAAAAAATCGGTAGTTTCTGTCTGGCGGCAGCGCTGTCAGCCTGTTCTGCGAATGAAGCGCCTTCCCCTTCTGAGACCGGGCCTTCTGGCCGGTCGGCCTGGGAGCTGACGCGCGCGCCTATCCCGGACATCATTGCCGCGCTTGAAGCCGGAGAGATCACATCTGAAGAACTGGCCATCGCTTACACAGCGCGCGTTGCGCACGGTGAAAAGGCTGTCGGGCTCAACGCCATTATCCGCCTCAACCCCGATCTGAAGGCGCAGGCCGCAGAAATCGATGCACGTCGGGCCGCAGGTGAGGATGTCGGTCTTCTGGCGGGTCTCCCCATTCTGATCAAAGACAATATCGAAACCGCAGACAACATGCCCACCACGGCGGGCTCACTGGCGCTGAAAGATAATTTTGCGGTCGCAGATGCCCCGCTGGTCGCAAAGCTCCGCGAGAATGGCGCCCTTATTCTGGGCAAAGCCAATCTCAGCGAATGGGCAAATTTCCGCTCTAACCGGTCTCAGTCCGGCTGGTCCGGCGTTCTGGGGCGCACGCGCAACGCCTACGACCTTGATCGCCAGGCCTGTGGCTCGAGTTCCGGCTCGGCCGTTGGAACCGCCGCTGCCATGGCGGCCGGGGCGGTCGGCACGGAAACAAATGGCTCAATCATCTGCCCATCTCAGGGCAATGGCATTGTCGGCTTCAAGCCAACGCTGGGCGTCGTCGCGCAGGACGGTGTCGTCCCCATCGCCTTCTCTCAGGACACAGCCGGGCCGATGACGCGTTCAGTTGAAGGCGCTGCCATGATGCTGACGGCGATGGCGACAAATGGGGCTGGTATTGATTACACGGCCACGCTGTCTGACACGGCATTGGAGGGCAAGCGGATCGGCGTTTTGCGCTTTTCAGTCAGCGAACAGCCCGGTCTGGCAGAGCGGTTTGATGCGGCACTCGCTATGCTTGAAGCGCAGGGCGCAGAGCTGGTCGAGATCGAGGCGTTTGATCTTCAGGTCGAGGATTATGGCCGCAAATCCATGAGTGTGCTCGTCCATGAATTCAAAACCACAATTGATGCTTACCTGGCCGCTACGCCCGACACCGTCACCACGCGCAGTCTCGCCGATCTGATCGCCTTTAATGAAGAGAACGCGCCGCGCGAATTGCCGATTTTCGGGCAGGATATTTTTGAACTGTCGGAAGCCACCAACGGCGTTGACGACCCTACCTATCAACAAGCGCTTGCCGACGTAAAACGCGGCACAGGAGAGCTCGGAATTGACGCGCTTTTGGCCGATCATGACGTGGATGTGCTGGTGTCACCGAGTGGGCCCATCATGCCGGTGGTCGATGAAAACGGTCCCGATAACTGGCCGCAATGGTCGGGCGCCGGTTATCTCGCGGCGGTCGCGGGCTATCCCCATCTCACGGTTCCGATGGGGCAGGTGGACCGTGTGCCGATTGGCCTGTCTTTCATGTCGACAGCCGGCAAAGACGGCGAAGTTCTGGCCTTCGGATATGACTATGAACAGGCCAGCCAGATGCGCGTGCCGCCGAGCTATATTGAGGCCGGCGAGAACTGAGCGTCCGAAACTTATTTCTGGCTCGGTTCGACCTGGTTGAACTCAGAACAGTCTTCAATTCTCTGGACAAATCGAGGTGATGCGCCAAGGATAGTCTCATCGGGTTATCGGGGGATTTCAGATGGATTTTGAACAGGCCGGCAAAGAGCGGGTTTACCAGATCGTCAAACTGGTCGTGACGTGTGTCCTGGTCGTTGTAACAGTTGTGTGCGGCTATAAGGGCTGGCGCGAATACAATATCGATCATCTTGAATCCATGTATCGCACAATCGGCGCATTTGAATTCGATGAAATCTACCTGACAGAACCCGAAGACGACACACGTCTTTCATGGTTCGGGGAAGCCAACAAAGACAATCGCCCCGACGTGAACATCTGGCTGCAGATTGCGAGACTGACAGGTGTCGGAACGCTGTTTGCCGCTGTAATTCTCACCTTGTCCGGATTTCTGTCTGAGAATTGGAAGCGCTTCTGGATCAAACTGCGCAAAAAGGACATTCTGATCCTTGGCTCCGGTCCGTTCACAAAAGATGCGATGGCGCTGATTGCGAACAGTCCGGACAAGAAGCTCAAGAATGTAAAACGTCGGCACAAAGTTCTGCATCTCGGCGCGAGCAGTTTCTCCTGTAGTCAGTCCTCATTTTTCCTTGGAAAATATCGCGCGACGCTACCCTGGGCTGACCCTGATCTTCCTGAAATTACCCTGAGAACGCACGCACGATCAGGTCGACATGTGCTCGTGTCGGAAGAAGAAGATTCAGAAACAATTGAACTCGCAACCAAACTGCGTGACATGCGCAAAAAGCACGACACGTCGTCTTCATGGTCGCGCACCCTCACCATTACGGCAATTCTGAGAGATGCCCGACTGGCAGAAGATGCGAACCTCAATTGGTCAGATGATGTTCTGAGCTTTGTGGATTCTTCCAGCCTTGCGGTCAGACGACTGCATCGACAGCATCCGCCTTTCCGTCAGGCCAAGGGGTTTGGTCATGACCGTATCAACGCATTAATCGTCGGGTTCGGCGATATGGGGAAAGCCGTTGCCGGTGATCTCGCCATGAATTGCGCTGTTGACGGCTTTCAAAAGCAGAAGATCACGGTGGTGGATCCCCATGTAAATGCGCGAACCGAGGCGCTGAAACTTCGTTCACCAGAATATAATGAATTGTTTGAACTCGAGCGATTGCCCGGCGCATTTGGCTGGGGCGATATCCCGCCGCCTTCATCCACAAATGTGCCTGAGAAAGTCAGTGCGGTGTATGTTTGCCTGTCTGACGATACCTCGGCACTTGCAGCGCTAAGCGATGTCCGGATCTGGTTACAAAGAAGCGGTCATATTCAAGTGCCCATTTTCGTCCATTTGCGCCATGCAGCGCTGTTGAAAAAGTTCGACGACAAACAGCCAGATGAAAACGCGGCGCCGCTTTATGTGTTCGGGGACCGAACCTCCATTCTGGAGGAATCCGGATTTCTCAATCCAGATGCCGACAAGGAAGCCAGGCGAATCCATGCGGCTTACTGCGCAGGCGTTCCTGAAGCGGAAAGATGGAAACGCGGTGAAACGGTCACTAAGAACAATGAAAGCACTGTGTCCTGGTTCGATCTCAAGCCGAAATATAAGGCCTCAACCCGCGCGGTCGTGGATCATATCCACGCCAAATTGTTTTCACTCGACAAGTTGTCTGGGGACATGGTGGAAAAATGTCCTGATTTTTCGAAAAACCCGATCGTATTGGACGAAGCCGATATGGATAATCAGGCGCGGCTGGAACATGACCGCTTCATTGCGGAACGTCGATGGGCGGGATGGCGCGCCGCAGAAACAAAAAATGCCGATCTGCTTCTCCATAACTGCTTCATTCCCTACGATCAGCTCGATGAGAAAACTCAGGGGTATGACAAGGAGATCGTCGAACGGGTGATGAAGGTGCTCAATGGCGAATACCCGAAGCCGTCGGATTAACCACAGGCCGCCCAGTCGAGCGCGTCTTCCAGCCGGTCATCGCCCCAGAAGAGTTCGTCGCCCACGGTGAAGCTTGGTGCGCCGAAAATGCGCGCGGCGATCGCCGCGTCAGTATTGGCCCGGAGTTTTGCTTTGCAGGCCTCACTGGCAATTGACTCTAATGCTGAGGCCGGGTTTCCGCCCGCTCCAGCAACGCAATCGTGCAGAAACCCGTCAGCTGAAATGTCGGCTTGGTCGACAAATTCGCCGGTATAGACCGCGCGGGAAAAGGCTTTGCCCCAGCCTTCCTCCAGCCCGACTATGGCGAGCCGCGCAGCCTTCACGGAGTTCCGCGGCCAGCCGCCGTCTGACGTGTCGGGCTTCTCGAACGGGATGCCGTATTTCGTACACTGGCGCTCCATATCGCGCCACATATACCGGCCTTTCGCCGGGTAGAGATTGAAAGGTGAGGTGTTCCAGCCCTGCGCCCCAAAGATCGGGCCGAGCAGAAACGGTTTCCACGCCACCTCAACACCCTTCGCCTCGGCCAGCGCTTCAATCCGCATGGCCGAGAGATAGGAATAGGTCGAGGCGAATTCATACCAGAAGGTGAGGCGGGGCATTGACGAACTTTTCAAATAAAAAGTCCCTCTCCTGGAGAGGAGAGGGATTTAGGGTGAGGTCGAAAACAAATCGGACCTGAGAATTTCGGCGTGAAGCAATAGGAAAAAAATCATGGCGAAGAAAGCGAAAAGACCAAAATCATGGTGGTTTGAACTTTGGTCGAACGCATAATCCCAACCTCACCCCTAACCCCTCTCCTTCCCGGGAAGGAGAGGGAGATGTTAGGATCTACCCCTTCAGCATGCCGCCCATGCGGCTCGTGATGATCTCTTCGGCCTGAGACATAATACGATCAATCAGTTCCTGACAGGTCGGAATGTCATTGATCAGACCAGCCACCATGCCGCATGACCATGCGCCGGCATCCATATCGCCTTCTTTCATGATCTTCGGATAAACGCCCGCCACTTCCGGCAGAATGTCTTCAAACTTGATCTTGTCGCCCAACTCGCGCTCTTTTTCGAGCAGGCGCTCAACACCGGCATTCGTCAGAACGCGCTCTGTGTTGCGCAGTGGACGCATAACGAGCCGGGTATCCAGCTCAGAGGCCGCCAGAATCGCCTGTTTCACATTCTCATGCACTGGCGCTTCTTTGGTTGCGATGAAACGCGTGCCCATATTCATGCCTTCTGCGCCAAATGCCAGAGAAGCCACCAGCGACCGGCCATCCGCCTGACCACCAGAGGACACAAACGGAATTTCCAGCTCATCCGCCGCGCGTGGCAGAAGGATGAAGTTCGGCACATCATCTTCGCCCGGATGGCCGCCGCACTCAAAGCCATCAACAGACACGGCGTCACAGCCAATCGACTGCGCCTTCAACGCGTGGCGCACAGCCGTACATTTGTGGATCACTTTAATGCCCGCATCCTTCAAATGAGGCAGAACAGACGCCGGGTTGTTGCCTGCGGTCTCAACCACTTTCACACCGCCTTCGATGATGGCCTTGATATAGCCTGGATAGTCCGGCGGGGTGACGCTTGGCAGGAAGGTGACGTTCACGCCAAACGGCTTGTCGGTCATATCCTTGCATTTCGCGATTTCGTTGGCGAGGTCGTCAGGCGTGCGCTGGGTCAGCGCTGTGATGATGCCGAGACCACCGGCGTTCGAAACAGCTGCGGCCATTTCGGCGAGGCCCACATGGTGCATACCGCCCTGAATAATCGGATGCTGTATGCCAAACATTTCGGTGATTTTGGTTTTCATGGATATCTCCCCTCAGACGGACTTGAGTTATTGTCTGGTGTCTTAGACCAACTCAAACCCGTCTGTCGCCCCTCTCCTTGCGTTACCCTGGTTTAACTTGCCCGCTGCGCGAGTGTTCTCTCAATTCGATCAGGAGTGGCTGGGGAGGGTGATATGCGGCTAGTTATTTTCTGGAGTCTGGCGCTGTGCTTGCTCGTGGCCTGTGACGGAGCCAAGGAGAAACCAGATCCAGGCAAAAGCGCGGAAGCCTCATCAGAGACGCAGGCAATTGCCGTTGAAGCTGATCAGCTCATAGAAGACAGTTTATCCGCAACGCAAATCGATCTGTTAGAGCGTTTTTACCAATGGGTCGAAACCGGCATCCGTGAGCGAACAGCCTATGGCGCGCCTTGGCAGCAGAACATTGATTACCTTGGAAAGCTGATTGACGAGGCCGACACCGCGTTTGAACAAGAGCTCTACAATCGCGCTTTGCGAGAGCAATATGGGCGTCTGATTTACCCGTTCAAAACACAGTCCGTCATCGATTTGTATGGGGAGCACGGAGTGGTCATCAGTGAGGCCGATGCGGCCGCCATTCATCCCCGAATGGGAACATTTATTTTCAAAGCCGATGAAGCAAACACAGAATGGCTGAAGGCTGAACTGACCAGGCGCAACGACGAATGGTGGACGATTTCAGAGTTCGGCGAAGATGTGTCCAGACATGTATGGCTCCTGACCCAGCACGCAGATCACGATCGTGATTTTCAGCGCCACGTCCTAAAGCTTATGGAACCGCTCGCAGCGACCGATGAAATCTTACCTCGGAATTTTGCTTATCTTTATGACCGCGTTGCGGTCGGCGAAGCTCGTCCTCAAAGATATGGCTCACAACTCGGTTGCTATGATGGCGTGTTTCACACCGGGCCACTTGAACAGCCTGATAAGGTTGACGCGCTTCGCGCCAGCGTCGGCCTTGGTCCGCTCCAAGTCTATATCGACGGCGAGTTTTTCGACCAGTCGCGTGCGATTTGTGAGGCAGCAGACTGACTTTCTGTCCTGCCCATTGCCAAACACGTCTGAGATCGCTCTAGTGGAATGAAATAGTCTACTGGGGTACTAGGATATGAGTGATACGCCTGAAACGCAGGATCATGCGAAAGGCTTTCTCGGATTCGTCGAGCGAGCGGGGAATAAACTCCCCGATCCGGTTTTCATCTTTCTGTTTTTGCTCGTGGTGCTGGTCGTCATCTCTGTCATCGCCAGCCTGACCGGCCTGTCGGCGACACTGACTGATCAAGTTCTGAGCGGCATGTCAGACGGTAATAAGGCGCGATTTGCCATTGGTGACGATGGTGTCATCCCCGCGATCAGCCTGTTGTCTCCTGACAATATCCAGCGTCTGTGGACCGAGATGCCGGCCACATTCACACACTTCCATCCGCTCGGTTATGTCCTTGTCGTGATGCTGGGTGCTGGTGTTGCCGAGCGCACGGGCTTGTTCGGTGATGCCATGCGCGCAGCCGTTCGCGGCGCGCCAAAATATCTTCTGACACCGGTGGTAGCCTTTGTTGCCATGGCAGGCAACCACGCGGCGGACGCGGCCTATGTCGTGCTGATTCCGCTCGCCGGCATTCTTTTCGCTTCAGCAGGCCGTCATCCGATTGCGGGCATTGCGGCCGCCTTTGCCGGTGTCTCCGGCGGCTTCTCTGCGAACTTCGCACCGGGCCAGCTGGATGCGCTTCTATACGGGATCACGCAGGAAGCTGCGGAAATTCTGGTGCCGGACTATCAGGTGAATATCGCCGGTAACTGGTATTTCATCTCGGCCATGATGCTCATCTTCATTCCTGTCATCTGGTTCGTCACCGACAAAATTATCGAACCCAAACTCGGCAAATGGCAGGGCGTTGACGGCTCAACTGAGGATGACGTCGACAAACCGCTCAATGATGATCAGAAGAAAGGCCTCATGTGGGCCGGGCTGTCCGTGCTCGGTGTCTTCGCGCTCTGGACCTTTTTCGTCATTGGGCCCGGCACACCGCTTTACATTACAGATGCAGAATACATTGCGCAGTTCACCGCAAATGCGATTGCCGAATGTGAGGCTGATGCAGCGGCATGTCTGCCAGCGGATGAATTACAGCGGAATGCTGCGGAATTTGCAGCGGGCAAAGCGTGGTATGAGCGCTGTGGACCTTTATTCAACTCGCTGGTCGCCGCCTTTCTGGTGCTCTTTCTGGCTGCAGGCGTCGCCTACGGCGTGTGCGCCAAGACCATACAATCTGGCGATGATCTCGTGGGCATGATGGCCGATGCCATGAAGGATATGGGCTATTATCTGGTTCTGGCCTTCGCGGCAGCGCACTTTGTGGCCATGTTCGGCTGGTCCAATCTGGGCCTGATCACTGCTGTACATGGTGCAGCAGCAATCGAGAGCGCGCAGCTGCACCCCGCTTTGATCCTGGCCATGATCGTTTTGTTTACCGGCCTCATCAATCTGTTCGTCGGCTCAGCCAGCGCAAAATGGGCGCTCCTTGCGCCGGTCATGGTGCCGATGCTGATGCTGGCAGGAATTTCGCCTGACGCCTCGACGGCAGCTTATCGCGTGGGTGACTCGGGCACAAACATCATCACACCGCTTATGGTCTATTTCCCGCTGATTCTTATCTTTGCTCAGCGTTGGGTGAAAGGCTTCGGCATCGGATCCCTCACGGCCATCATGATCCCGTATTCGATCTGGATCATGATCTCCGGACTGTTGCTCATGATCGTCTGGGTCTTGCTGGGGATCGATCTGGGGCCTGGGGCGCCGGTGGATTACTCGCTTCCGCGCGCCGATAACTAAGCCGTACCGAGCAAAGAAAACCCCGGCAGAGATGCCGGGGTTTTTTGTCTGTGCCGATTGGGCTCAAAATTTAGCCAGCGTTGGACGTGACGCCAGTAGTTCCACCTGCTGCCGCCGTCCGATTTGCCCGGGCTTCAGCCTTCAGCTTATCTGTCATCTCATTGATCTTGGCGATCAGGCCCGCCGCGGAACCATTATTGCGATCAAGAAGCGACAGGAATTGCGCGCGCTGCTCAATGGCAAGCCAAGGCAGATTGCCATCAAGGTCGAGTGCAACGTCGACAACCTGATAGGGCACTTCCGCGTTGTCGTCATCTTTCAACACACGCCATTTCACGTGCAGATCGCCCTGAGGACGTTCAATAACGGAATCGACAATTGAATCGGAGTCGCTTCTATCGACAGATCCTGTCACGACAACTTCATTGCCGCGATATTGATCAAGCTGCGCTTCGTACACGGCAAGAGCATAGCGGCTATAGGCTTCTTTATAGGTCGCCATGTCCGCATCTGAGAACCGACGGGCATATTTGCCGATCACAAATCGGGACAGGCGCTCAATATCCGTAAACTGATTCATCAGACGCTGGAATTCGACTGATCGCTGGTCATGCGTCAGGTTCGGATCATTAAGAGACGCAAGCGCCAGATTGGCGTTTTTGCGCACGAAGTCTTCTGTCGCCTTGTCAGCAAATGCCGGAAGGCCCGTGGCCAGAATGAGACCGGCAGAAAGTGCAAGTGCTTTAAATCTGAGTGTCATGATGTCCCTCCGACACACTAATAATCATCAAAATCGGGCAAATCTTGGTAAGCATTGGGGTCAGATTGCCCATTTCTGATCTCAGCATCACGTCTGGATGTATGGTTTCGGCGTAGCGCGACATAGGGCTCAGGCTGAGACCGAAGGGTCTCGATCTGTTCCTGAAGGTCCGCCCGGCTATTGATGCCATTCAGAACCCCGAGCCCGATCCGGACGGGGAGTTCGTCATCGCTGTCCGTTGTGTAATTGATGGTATTGGTCGGGTTCATGGCCCGGTCAAATCCAAATCCGACAATGTCCCGCGGGTTGGTCGACCCGAGCAGGGGCAAGACAATGTAAGGGCCGCTATCCACGCCCCAGACAGCCAGAGTCTGGCCAAAATCCTCGTCATGCGATTCCAGGCCTTCAAAGCGCATAATGTCGAAAAAGCCGCCAAGACCGACCGTCGAGTTGACGACAAACCGCACTGTGGTTTGGGCTGCACGCTCGGCATCGCCCTGAAGAACATCGTTCACGAATGTGATCGGTTCGCCCAGATTGACGAAAAAGTCATTGACCCGATCCCGCCCCCATCGAGGCGTAACCGTACGATATCCTTGGGAGACAGGTTCCAGAATGGCACGGTCCAGGCCCAGATTGAAATCCAGCATGGCCCGGTTGAAATCTTCATATGGGTCATTTCGGGAAGTGTCCCCCGGAGCGGTCGCGCACGCAGCCAGACTCAGCATCAAAGCTGTGCTCAGAAGTGTTTTCATTGATCTGGCGCTCCGTCTGTTCCATCGGGCCAAAAAAGTCTGCCCGTACATTGCAGCAGAAATTTGACTTCCGACCTTGGGTTTCAAGTCATAGGGGAGGCAGTTTGCAATGCTCCTGCCAGAAATGTGGCACGATACACACACATTATAGTATTTCTTATTGACTTGGACCATATAAAGATATGTTTATATGGTTTAGGAGTATGTCTTGGACAAGTTGATTGAGGCCCTTCGTAGTATTGGCGAGCCGACGCGTCTTCGCGTTCTCGCGCTGTTGTCGCATGGTGAATTGGCGGTTGGCGAATTGGTTCAGATTCTTCAACTCAGCCAGCCGCGCCTATCCCGGCATATGAAATTCCTGACAGCGGCCGGTCTGGTCGAGCGGCTGCCAGAAGGGGCCTGGGTCTTCTATCGTTTGCCGGCTGATGGTCCGGGGCGCGAGCTGACCAATGCCATTCTTGAATTCCTGCCAGACGACCATCCTGAACTGGCCCGCGACCTGGTGAATCTCGAAGGCGTCCGGAAACTCAGACAAGGCGCGGCAGAGGAATATTTCAACAGCCGTGCCGAAGATTGGGACGATGTTCGCGGTGAACATTATCCGGCGCAAATGGTCGAGCGAGCCTTGTTGGATGCCGCGGGCGACCGCAGCTACGACTATCTGGTTGATTTCGGTACCGGCACCGGACGCATGATCACACTGTTCGGAGATCGGGTGAAACGCGCTGAAGGCATCGACCTGAGCCATAAAATGCTGACCATTGCCCGCTCAAATCTCGAGCAGGCGCAAATGCCTCAGGCAAGTGTGCGTTTTGGGGACGTGACAGCGCCGCCGTTTGCTGACGGCACGGCAGATCTCATTACAATCCATCAGGTGCTACACTATATGGATCAGCCGGAGCGTATCATTTCTGAGGCCGCGCGCATTCTCAAGCCTGACGGGCGTTTGCTGATCGTTGATTTCGCACCCCACCAGCTTGAATTCCTGCGGACGGAACATGAGCACCGCCATCTCGGCCTGAATGATCATGCCGTCGAAGGATGGATGCGATCCGCGAAGCTGAGCCCGCAGCCGCCCTGCCATCTGACGTCCGAAACCGATAGCAATCTGACAGTGACGATCTGGATTGCCGACAAATTGCCTCTCATTGGAGAAAAAGCCGCATGAGCCTTCAAAACACTCCCAAGAACATCGAGGTTTCGTTTGAGTTCTTTCCGCCGAAAAGCGAAAAAGCGGAAGAAGCGCTCTGGGATTCTGTGCGTCGCCTCGAACCTGTCCATCCGAAATTCGTTTCTGTCACCTATGGTGCAGGCGGGTCCACGCGTGACCGGACACACCGCACAGTCAAGCGCATGGTGGATGAGACGGATCTCACGCCAGCGGCGCACCTTACTTGCGTCGGCGCGTCCAAGGCTGAGGTCATGGGCGTGGTGGATGATTATCTCGATGCCGGTGTTGGCCACATCGTGGCGCTACGCGGCGATGCGCCCGAAGGCATGGGCGCGAAATTTACGCCACATCCGGAAGGCTTCACGGGATCGGTTGAACTGATCGAGGCCATTCGTGCGCACAAGCCAGAATTCGGCAAGAAGTTTGAAATTTCGGTTGCGGCCTATCCTGAACCACACCCGGATAGTCAGGGGCTGGAAAAGGATCTGGAACTTCTGAAAGCCAAGCAGGATGCAGGGGCGGACCGGGCCATTACGCAATTCTTCTTCGAGCCCGAGCCTTATCTCAAATTCCTGGATGCGGCGCGCGATTATGGCATCAACATGCCAATCGTGCCCGGCGTCATGCTGCAGCCAAACTTTAAGGGGCTGAAGCGGATTTCGGGCCTGTGTGGTGCGTCCGTGCCAAACTGGCTGCATGAGCTTTATGAAGGACTGGATGACGACGCCCAGCAACGTGAGCTGATCACGGCCAATGTGGCGGCAGATCTCACCATGAAGCTTGCCGATCAGGGGGTGAAGGATTTCCACTTCTACACGCTGAACAAAGCCGACCTTGCTCTGGCGACCTGTCGATTGCTCGGGCTGCGCCCGGCATCTCAGGCGGCTTAGAACGCGACGGCGTCTGGAGATTGGTGTATGTCTGGCCGGATGCTCAGCCTGAAACACTCCGAAATTCTTCGGAAGACAGACAAATATATGAACTGGCTTTTGATCGGGCTTTTCCTGGCTCTGATCGCGCTGGTCATTATCACCGATGATGGCGGGCCATCATCCGGCTACCAACAGAATACACAGTTCTCACAGGATCTGTTCCGGACCATGCAGGCGCCATGCGCAGCGCTGCCCGAAAGTATTGCCTATCTCGAGGCCTGCACGGCGGATCTCGGAGAAGAGGGTGACGGACCGCTCAGCTGTCCGCTCATCAAGCCAGTTGGCATTGCCGTTGAGCCGCAGACAGCTGCGTTGGCCCGTACATTGACCAAAATGCTCAAAGATCGGCAGACGTCCGCAGGATGTCAGCCGCTTATACCACCGTCGGCCCCCTTGGAGTCGACCGAATGAAGAATTCACAGAGAGAGGTGTCTCATGTCTGACAGAACACAACGCGTTGAAAAACTGATCGCATCCGCAAAAGACCGCATCCTTGTGTTTGACGGATCCTGGGGCGTTCTGATCCAGAACAAGGGCCTTGAGGAGCAGGATTATCGCGGTGATCGCTTCCAGGCGTTCAAAGGCCAGATGAAAGGCAATAACGACATTCTCAATCTGACCCGTCCGGATATCATTGCGGATATTCACGATGAATATTTCGGGGCAGGGGCCGACATCTCGGAAACCAACACATTCTGCGGCACCACGATTGCGCAGGATGATTATGAGCTGGATGCCGAGGCAGTCTACGACATCAATTTCGAGGGCGCAAAGATTGGCCGCCAGCGCGCTGATGCCTGGACGGAGAAAGAACCGCACAAACCGCGCTTTCTTGCAGGTGCCATCGGCCCGCTCAACAAAATGCTGTCCATGTCACCCGATGTGAATGACCCTGGCGCCCGGTCTGTCACGTTCGATCAGGTTTATGAAACCTATCGACATCAGGTGAAGGGTCTCTATGAGGGCGGCGTCGACCTTTATGTCATCGAGACGATCACTGACACACTCAACTGCAAAGCCGCGATCAAAGCCATTCGCGATCTAGAGGCGGAAGGCCATGAGCGCCTGCCGATCTGGATTTCCGGTACGATCACCGACCGGTCTGGCCGCACACTCTCAGGCCAGACAGTCGAAGCCTTCTATAACTCCATCCGTCACGCCAAACCGTTTGCCGTCGGCTTTAACTGCGCGCTCGGTGCTGAACTGATGCGCCCGCACGTGGCCAGCTTGTCGCGCGTTTCAGATTGCTTTGTGTCGGCACACCCGAATGCTGGTCTCCCAAATGAAATGGGCTCTTACGACGAGACACCTGAGCAAACCGCTGCGCACATCGAGAAATGGGCGAAAGATGGGCTTCTTAACGTTGTCGGTGGCTGTTGCGGGACGACCCCGGCGCACATCGAAGCCATCGCCAAAGCCGTGGAGGGCGTCACACCGCGTCAGCCGGTGGAAGACAAGCACACGCTGCGTCTGGCAGGCCTCGAGCCGTTCGAAATGGCCTGACGCGCTTGGAGCTGCTGCCCTTCCTCCTTGCCGCCCTGGCCATTGAGCTCACCCCAGGGCCCAACATGCTCTACATCGCGCTTCTGAGTGCGCAACATGGCCGGAAGGCGGGATATGCGGTGGCTACAGGTGTTGCGCTCGGGCTCTTCATTGTGGGTGTTCTGGCTATGCTGGGCTTCTCCACTTTCGTGGCTGAAAACCGCGTACTCTACGAAACCCTGCGCTGGAGCGGAGTCGCCTATCTTCTTTATCTCGCCTGGGATACCTTGCAGGACGCGAACCGACCACTCGAAACCCTGCCTCAGAACGAACTCTTGCGCGAGAGCTTCACCCGCGGCCTCGTCACAAACCTTCTCAACCCGAAAGCCTTCCTTTTCTATATGGCTGTTCTGCCAAGCTTTATCTCTGTGGAGCCGAACTATACCGGGCAATTCTTCCTTCTCACCCTGATCTATGTCGGCGTAGCCACGGCCATTCACCTGGCCATTGTGCTGATGTCCGGGGTTGTATCGGGCCTGCTTCAGCACCCGCAAAGACGACGTGTTATCGGTTGGGTCTTTGCAGTCTTGCTGGTGCTGGTGGCCATTTGGGTCGCGATGAAGACGGCGCAGTAAAGGACTGTGCTGGAAATTCTACCCAATTTATGCTATTCTAGAATACCAAGTAATTTCTGGAAATGGAGTCGTTTCGTGGGGATCAGCATAAAAAATGATGAAGTGGAATCACTGATCCGCAAAATGGCTGAGACAGCTGGTGTTCCGATCACAGAATCCATACGCATGGCCGTTACCGAATGGCTCGAAAATCATCATTTGCAGGAGCAGGTGAAGGAGGATGTTCGTCAGCGTGAAATTGACGATATCCTTGAGAAAATGAGAAGCTGGCCCGTCAGAGATGAACGGGACCACTCTGAAATTTTATACGACCGTGACGGTTTACCAAAATGATCGCAGTCGATGCGTCTGCACTTCTGACGGTGCTTAGGCAGGAAGAAGACGCTCAGTTATATTCGGACTTTCTGCGGCAAAGACCGGGTGAATTGGTTATTTCGGCTCCCGGCTTTGTAGAAGCTACAATTGCGGCAGAACGTCGGCTTGAAGGTGCCGGCGGGGCGGTGTTGATGGCGAACTATTGCAAGGCTCTTGGAGTTGAGATTGCACCATTCAGCGAAAGCCATATGTCCTGTGCTTTAGAAGGTTTTGCGCGTTTCGGCCAAGGCAGAGGCAAAGAGCCATCGGCGCTCAATTTTGGCGATTGTCTCTCCTATGGTTTCGCGATGGCAGAAGGCATTCCTCTTTTATTTGCGGGCAAGGATTTTACAAAAACTGACGTGAAAGTTCAGAAGTTGAAATGACTGCAAACGGCCCGGTGCAACCCGGCGATCTCTTCTTTTTCTACGGACTCCTGAAGCAGGGTGCGGCAGGCATGCCGGACCATATCGACTTTGAGGCAAACGGTGCCTTCCTCTCGCCTGCCTTCATTCGTGGAGACCTCTATCGCGTCGCGTACTATCCGGGCGTGGTTGAAGGAAGGGGCCTGACGCAAGGGCTGCTATACCGGCTTGATGACATCTCAATTCTGCCGCTGCTGGATGAGTTCGAAGACGTCGATCATGCCCGCCCCGATCGATCTCTATACCACCGCGTGAGGCGACCCGTTCTCGATGCAGACGGTGCGCCCACAGGCGAGCTTGCCTGGGTCTATTGGTATGTTCGGTCGGTAGATGGGTGTGAGAATATTGCTGACGGAAATTGGCCCCTCGACGGTTTATGAGCCGGGCATGACACCTGAAGATCTGACTGACATCATCTGCAGCACTTATGACGGCGTGATCTTCAAGCCGTTCTGGGGCGATCAATCCTTTTTCTACAATCCTGAAAACCGCCTCTCAAACGGGACGTATTTTGCGACCATGAAGTTGAAAGATGGCGAGAATGATTCAGCGTCTCACATAAACAGAGAGGGCGTCTGGCGGCTCAATATCGGTCTCCCAGTCAAAGCGTTTGAGGCCCGGTTTGGCAAACGACCGACTCGCCCGGCGCAAGGCCAGAGCATAGAAGGGGAGTGGGATTTCACCACACTCAATACCCTGACACCGCACCCGGTCTATGGCTGGATGGGCTGGGCGGCGATTCTGTCGCCGAGCCGCGAGACCTATGACACCCATCTCGCGCCGATACTGGATCAGGCATATCACAAGGCCAGGCAGGCTTTTGACAAGCGCATGAGGGCGTTGGAGCGATCCGCAGCCAGCACATAAAAAAAGGGCCTGTCCGAAGACAGGCCCGCGCAGTTAGGAGGAAACGTCTAACTTAATAGCGGATTTTCGCGCCGATGGAGAATGTCCGGCCGAGCGCATTACCCACATAAGGGTTGTAAGAAAGCTCGAGCTGAGCCGGTGATGGTTCTTCATCCGTGATGTTCTCAACAGCTGCGTTGAGTGTCACATCAGCGAAATCAACCGGCACATCCCAGAACGCCAGAAGGTCATGCTGGAAGTAGTCTTCGCCGTTTTTGCCGTAGATGATGGCGTCACGGTTGTCTTCAACGCCGCTGGTGTATTCACCCTGATAGCGGAAGGTCCAGTCGTTGAACCCGTAAGTCGCGAAGATGTTGTTCTTCAGCTCAGAGATCGCAGGCGCAGACCGGTTCCAGTTGAGGAAGCCAACTGCGTCATATCCTGGCGCGAAGGTTACGCCACCGAGTTCGAACTCACGAACATCATATTCCAGAGTGTAGGTACCCGCAGAACCGACCGTCATATAACCGGGACCGAGATCCCAGCCATAGCTGATGGAATAGTCGATACCTGAGGTTTTCACGCCAGGGCCGTTCACAACATCCGTACGAACGCGCTGAATGTCGTTGCCGACCGTCACGCCTTGCGTACAGGTGTTGCCAGCGAAGGTGATCAGATAGGCAAGCGGGTGCGAACAATCGACAGGATCTGTGCCCGAGGTCTGACCGTTTGCGACAGCTGACGCGACCTGCTGAGCAGGGGTCGAAGTGATCTCGTCTTCGAAGTCATAGCTCCAATAGTCGACAGACGCTCTGAGGCCATTGTTGAAGTCGAACACCGCACCAAGGTTGTAGGTGAAGGCTGATTCAGGGCTCAGATTCGGGTTACCGAAGCTATCAACTGATTTGAAGTTGCTGCCAGCTGCGGTGATGTTCGCAAGGCCTGTGGCCAGACGACCCGAACGGACAGAACTCGGAAGTGGGCCACGGAAGGTCGTACCGGTAGAGGCCCGCAGAACCAGCCAGTCAGTTGGCTCATAGCGAAGAGACAGTTTCGGGTCAGTGGTTGAACCAACACCGCCGCCATAATCTTCGAAACGCACGGCCAGAGTGGCTTCCAGCGTATCAAGCAGCGGAACTTTCACCTCGGCAAACGCGGCATAAACGCTTTGTTGCAGACGGGATTCAGTGGACTGACCCAGGAAGATGAACGGTCCAATGATCGGATCGCCATTGGTCAGGCAGCCATTGTCGCCTTCAACTGCACACGGATTGATATCAGCGTTAGACAGATCATTGATCGGATCGCTTGAGAAGTTGGAGTGGCGATACTGGCCACCCACAGCGTAAGCAATCTCGCCTGCGCCCAGGTCCCAACCTGTCATGCCAGCCAAAACCGTGTCGAAGACAAACACGTCTTCGCTCTGGTCGGTGCCGTTATCGACATAGAGATGGTCGAGAATCTCTCGGCTGTTCTCATTCCCGGCCACATAGGCAGGGTTTGCTGCGCCGGTTGCTGGGTTGGTGGCGTGCGCGTTGATGAATGGGTTGAACCACATACAATCGCCAGCGCCCGCTGTACCCGTTGTGCGGTCACAATTCGGGCCACCAAAGCCTTCCAGAGCATCCTGCAGACGCTGACCAACAATATCCGGGTTGAAGAACAGACGGTTGGTCTGGAAGAAGGTCAAATCGGTTGACCAGGTCGCATCTTCCCAGACATCCCATTCAAAGCCACCGGAAACACGGAACGCATCGTCACGTGCCTGACCGACCTGGCCGCCTTTGCCGCCAAACAGTTCTTCTGCGCCACCAAAGCCGATTGGACGGCCGAGCAGGATTGAGGAATAGCTACCAAAAGCGTTTGCTGGCGTACCCGCCGTGAACGGGTCAGCAGGGCCACCCGTCAGACCAGACTGAGCGACGAAGGCCGCATAGCCCGGATTGGTGTCCGGTACATCGAACGCATAGGTCGAACCAGGGCCTTTCGGACCTTGTGTCGGCGGGAAGCTTGGCGAATAACGGTTATTGACCGTGTCAGTTTTCGCATACAGCGCTTCCGCATTGATGCGGAATTCTGGTGACAGATCGGCGTTGAAAGAGGTGAAGATCTGATAGCGGTCGGTGTCCTCAACGAGGTTGTCAAACGGAATATAGTTGAAGCGACAGATCGGCAGGCCAGATGTTGAACCGACTTCGCCGCCAATAGAATCACACGCATTGACGTTCTGACCGTCAATCACGAGGCCGAGTGAGGTCCCCGCTGCGCCTTGGGAGAGTGGGCCAAGCTTTGGAATGTATGTGCTTGGATTGCCCAGAACCGACCATTGGGCCGGGTTCACGCTGTAAGGCTGAACCACGAAGTCACGCTCGGTGGTCGAAAGCTCAGAGCGGTGCTGGTGACCGATACCGATCATGAAGTCGCCATTGTCGAACGTCTTACCCCACAGGGCCGACACTTCGTAATCGCCATTCGAACCGTCGATTGCGGTGAAGTCACCGTCGAGTTCCAGACCGTCAAAACCGGTTTTGGTGATGAAGTTGGCAACGCCTGAAATCGCGTCAGAACCATAAGTGGCGGCTGCGCCGTCTTTCAGAAGCTCGATACGCTCAAGGGCGAACATTGGAACAAGCTGGGTGTTGGCAAAGCCGTCGCCCGGAGAGCTGATCGTCCGCTTACCGTTCAGGAGAACGAGGTTCCGGCTTGGGCCGAGGTTACGAAGGTTGATCGAGCCCTGGCCCTGCGCGCCCTGGGCGCCGGCGGCAAACTGGTTGGAGTCACCAAGAACCGAACCAACAGATGGCAGGGATTTAATAAATTCGAGTGGCGAGCTGACGCCGGTCTCATCAAGTTCTTCTGCGTTGAACACATCAACAGGCAGAGCAGAGTCTTCAGGCGTTCCGGCAATGAATGAACCTGTAACGACAACTTTCTGTTGATATGCAACGTCGTCTTCTGCTTCAGGCGCTTCGATGGTCGTCGGAGCCGTGTCGTCTTCTTGAGCGACGGCGAACTGCGTCGCCGAAAGGCCCAGTGTCAGCACAAAGGCTGAATGAGCACAGGTTGAAAGCAAGCGATTCATTGCGTGAATGTCTCCCGGTAAATATTTTGAATACACGCCCTATACTTGGGCTTAGTACCGCTACTGCATCCGGGTTTAAACTTCGTCAAGCGCCAGTTTCCGGTAGGTTCCCGTTGCATTTTTCACGCGCCAGTTATGCGAAAACGCGCTTAAGATTTGAAAAAATTCATAAAAATCAGAAATTTGTACCTTTTATATAAGTGTAGTGAACTCGTTTAATGGACTGAACTATTGAAAAATTTTTGCTAAAAATTTCGTGAATTCGGATTATTAATAAGAATTCATAATTTTAAATACACCATAATTCAAAGAAAAATTGAAACAACAGGTGAGATATACAACATACATTGTACCTACAAATGTACATGTTCACCATTGCTGTGACGTGATAACCATTCCAGTAAGGGCGAAGATGTAAAGGCGGGTTGGTCAGAATTCGCCTCCCGCCGCAGGATAAAAGGATGTCGGGAATGGCAAAGGTTTACGATCAACTCGGTGAGAAGCAGAAAGACTTCATCGCCCGACAGAAAGTCTTCTTTGTCGCCACGGCTCCGCTGTCAGCTGACGGGCACGTCAATCTGTCTCCCAAGGGCTATGACAGTTTTGTTGTGCTGGATGATAATACGGTTGCCTGGCTGGATCTTGGCGGATCCGGCATCGAAACGCTCGCTCATGTGAAAGAGAATGGGCGCATGACCATCATGTTCTGCGCGTTTGAGGGGCCGGCGAATATTCTCCGGCTCTATGGCAAAGGCGAGGCGGTCCAGTTCGACGATCCGCGTTTTCCTGAACTGCTCAAAATGTTCCCTGACTTCGATAAAGCGCGCTCCATTCTCACGCTGAAGATTGACCGTGTGCAGGATAGCTGTGGCTGGGGCGTGCCCTTCATGGACTTCAAAGACCATCGCGATCAGCTGAAACGCAACTGGGACCATTCCTACGAAAAGCATGGCGACACCGAAACCCAGGCCAATTATCGGAAGAATGTTGCCAGCATTGATGGTCTGCCGGGGATCGAATAGGTTTTCTGAGCTGGAGGGCATTAGATATGAAATGGGTGATCAAAGGCATTATCGCGACAGTCGCAGCGATCGTCGTCTATGTGTTCCTCAGTCTCGTCATCGGTATTATTTTCTCCAACATGATCCTCACCCAGACGATTGCCGTTATCGGAGCAATTCTGGTCTTTCTTGCCGTTCTGTTTGGGAAGGGCGGCAAGGGTGGCGGCGGAAATGACGGCTCTGGCGGCCTCGACCATGCTCAGCATCAGGCTCACATGATGGACATTCGAAACTCGTAATCCCCCCATTCCGCTGATGTCTCACCACCAATTGTGAAGAAAGATCGGAAAACCCGCGCCTTGGGCTTTGTGAATACGTGCAAACCCTCTATGAAGGGCGTAAATCAATCATATGCGCCAAGGTTTATATGACTTCTGAGAGCACAGCCAGTTTCGTCAATGTCGGTGAACGTACCAATGTCACCGGATCCGCCAAATTCCGTAAACTGATCGAGAAGGACGATTACACCACCGCGCTTGATGTCGCGCGCGAGCAAGTCGAAAACGGCGCGCAGGTGATCGACGTGAATATGGATGCGGGTCTGCTCGACTCTGTCGCGGCCATGCGCACCTTCCTGAACCTGATCGCCGCCGAGCCCGACATCGCCCGTGTGCCGGTCATGATCGACAGCTCGAAATGGGAGGTCATCGAAGCCGGCCTCAAATGCGTGCAGGGCAAGGCGATTGTGAACTCCATCTCCCTGAAAGAGGGGGAAGAACAATTCCTCGATCACGCCCGCAAATGCCTTGCCTATGGTGCGGCGGTCGTCGTCATGGCGTTTGACGAAGTCGGTCAGGCCGATACCGAAGAGCGCAAGGTCGAGATCTGTCAGCGCGCCTACAAAATCCTCACCGAAGAAGTCGGCTTCGCACCGGAAGACATCATCTTCGACCCGAACATCTTCGCGGTCGCCACCGGTATTGAAGAGCACAATAACTACGCCGTGGACTTCATCGAAGCCACGCGCCGCATTCGTGAGACTTGCCCGGGCTGCCACATCTCAGGTGGCCTGTCTAACGTCTCCTTCTCCTTCCGCGGAAATGAGCCGGTTCGCCGCGCCATGCACTCGGTCTTTCTCTACCACGCCATCCCCGCGGGCATGGATATGGGTATCGTGAATGCCGGTCAGCTCGACATTTATGACGAGATCGACCCCAAACTCCGTGACGCCGTCGAGGACGTCATCCTCAACCGCCGCGAGGACTCCACCGACCGCCTGCTCGAGATCGCCGAGGAATATCGCGGCCAGAAGGGCAAAACAGTCGAGCGCGACATGTCCTGGCGCGAAAAGCCAGTGAAAGAGCGTCTCAAGCACGCCCTCGTCCACGGCATCACCGAATTCATCGTTGAAGATACCGAAGAAGCCCGCCAGTCGGTCGAACGCCCGCTCCACGTCATTGAAGGCCCGCTCATGGACGGCATGAATGTCGTAGGCGATCTCTTCGGCGCCGGAAAAATGTTCCTGCCGCAGGTCGTGAAATCAGCCCGCGTCATGAAGGCCGCCGTCGCCCACCTCATCCCCTATATGGAAGAGGAAAAGCGCCGCCTCGGTACGGAAGACGAATCCAACGGCAAGGTGGTCCTCGCCACGGTGAAGGGCGATGTCCACGATATCGGAAAGAACATTGTCGGCGTGGTGCTTGCCTGTAACGGCTATGAAATCGTCGACCTCGGCGTCATGGTGCCGCTCGAAAAAATCCTCGACACCGCCATCGAAGAAAAAGCCGACATGGTGGGCCTCTCCGGTCTCATCACGCCGAGCCTTGATGAAATGGTCGAAGTGGCAAAAGAGATGGAACGCCGCGAGATGGATATCCCGCTCCTAATCGGCGGCGCCACCACCAGCCCTGCCCACACCGCCATCAAGATCGAGCCAGCCTATAAGCGCCAGCCCGTCATCCATGTGAACGATGCCTCCCGCGCCGTCGGCACGGTCTCGGCTCTGCTCGGCGACGACAAGGCCCATTACTGGGACTCAGCCCGCGCCAAATACGACCGTATCCGCGAAAGCCGCGCCGGCGGCCCGCCCAAGCCGCGCCTGCCCATCGCCGAGGCCCGCGAAAAACACGTCCCCATCGACTGGGAGACCTACACCCCGCCAGCGCCAACCTTCACCGGCGTGAAGGAGGTCAGCTTCGACCTAGGCGATCTCTCCCGCTATATCGACTGGACGCCTTTCTTCGCCAGCTGGTCGCTCGCAGGCCGCTATCCGATGATCCTGGAAGACGAGAAGGTCGGCGAAGCCGCCACCTCGCTCTGGAATGATGCCCAATCCATGCTTCAGCGCATTATCGGCGAGGGCTGGTTCGAGGCGAAAGGCGTGCTCGGCTTCTGGCCGGCCAAATCCCAGGGCGACGACATCGCGCTCGACAATGGCGAGACGCTCTACACGCTCCGCCAGCAAATGGTGAAAGACAACCAGCGCCCGAATTTCGCCCTCGCAGACTTTGTCTCGCCAAAGGGCGGCGACCATATTGGCGCCTTCGCGGTCTCTGTCTTTGGTGAGGAAACCTACTCCAAGCCCTTCGAACAGGCGAATGACGATTATTCCGCCATTCTCGTAAAATCGCTGGCCGACCGGTTTGCCGAGGCCGCTGCCGAAGCGCTCCACGAGCAGGTCCGCAAAACCCATTGGGCCTATGCCTCTGACGAGGCCTATTCGGTCGATGATCTCATAAAGGAAGCCTATCAGGGTATCCGCCCCGCGCCGGGCTATCCCTGCCAGCCAGACCACACCGAAAAAGAAACTATCTTCCGTCTTCTGGATGCTGAAAACCGCACCGGCACAAAGCTCACCTCCAGCTTCGCCATGTCACCCGCGGCCAGCGTCTCGGGCCTCTATTTCTCACACCCGGACAGCGTCTATTTCGCCGTCGGCCGCATCGAGCGCGATCAGGTGGAAAGCTATGCGACCCGCAAGGGCTGGGATGTCCACAAGGCAGAAAAATGGCTCGGGCCCATCCTCAATTATGATCCGAATGAGGTGTGAGGGGGATCGGAAGCGGAATAAACGTCCATTCGAACCACACCCCAAGGAAGCAGATTTAATTCAATCCGGCAGATCAGCATCCGTGTATGCGCCGACGGCCCATATAAAACTTTGAACGTCAATATTGTCACGTGGACCCAGGTCGGACGTTTTCTGAGCGGTCTGTGATGCCAAGTTCAACAGACTTCGATAGGTAACTACGTTCGGTGTCGGCTCATAATCATATTGAAAACGATGACCAACACGCTCGGCGAAGTCCTTTGTCACCGTCGGTTTAAGAAACATCTGCGTCTTGGGCGACCAGAAGAACGGAAGGTAAGTCAGAACAGGCCATTTAGCAGCATCGTGAGGCTTTGCTGCCGCGATCATCCGTGAAAAACCTGTATCGAGATCGCCCAAAACTATGTCTGCCGCGCCAGCGATGAAGGCCTGAGCGTTTGAGCCGCGGAGAAGTTCTTGCACGCGCATCTGTTCAAATTTCGAAAGCATGTTCGTCTTGCGATAGCCCTCGAGCGCGGCCTCAGTATCTCGATTGCCAGACATGGCCAGCTCCGGCGGGAAATGTTCTGCCAGATGGTCACGTGCGACGAGCTTATAATTCCGCTCTTTTTTGCAATAATAATCGGACTGGAACCCATCAGGAAACAGCGTTGAAAATCTCTTCATCGCGCCATCCCATCCGAAATAATTGGGATGCACTCTGCCTACATAGTTGGCGAGCTTTGCTCGTAATTCTTCAAGACTGTCGGCTCGCAGTATTTCGCCTTTGTCTGCTTTGCTGAAGGCGCGTCCGCTAAAGCCGTCTCCGTTCGCGTCCTTCACGAAGCGCAGTTTATATTCGCCCATTTCTTCGTCAGGTATTGTCATCACGTCCTCCCGACATGGAGGCTAGCGCAGGAAGTGACGTCTTGAAAGTCATCAGTCCGATGCTCTGCATCGGGTAGGGTGCATTAGGCGCATGCCGTAATGCACCAGGATAACTTGATTATTCAAACGCTTGAGTCCCTGATGTCTCTTTCGGCCATTCTGAGATGACAATTTCCCCAAATCAGCCTTATGTTGCATATGGCTGAATTTTTCGCCTTAGGCGAATTTGGCAGGCCATTCATGTGCTTAAACTGGGGGTGTTTATGCGTGTTTCTTGTCTTCTCTTTTCTCTTGTTTTGACTGCGTGTGCAGGAATGCACTCCTCTTCATCGGCTCAAGCGCATGAAACCGCGGCGGCAGATGAGCTTTGGGCTCAATTAGATCAAACTGTTGAGCTGGATGCACTCGTTCAACCCACTCAGAGCGTGAAGGGTGGGACACCTGTTCAGACTGAAGAATCTCGATGCCGTGGCGCTTTATTGTCCTGCTCAGCCAGCAACGGTTGGTGTTCGACGCAGTTCTATCCCCGTGGCTATACAATCAGTTCGCAGTATCCTGATTTCAGGCTACTGCCCGAAAACCGAAAACAGTTGATCTTGGTCCATTTTCAGGGGGAGACGAGATCAAACGAGCACCACACATTTGAGGCTCGCGAGGTCAGATTCAGATTCCTCGAAGACGAAGATTTGCTGCGTGCCTGCGATTCATCACGGCAAGTTTTCGAACATGAAGAGGAGGGGTACAACGTCACTGTCAATTTGCCGCTGAGTGCATATCCCGATTTTATGGAAAATGTTGAGCGCCACGCGGGTCACTTGCGGTTCCGACTTGCATTTCCATCTGGGACAGCCTCATCCATTCGAACATATATCGAATCTGGCGTTCACTTCGCCCAATAATTCAATGGTGTGCATAGGGAAGAGTGTATTGGGCGGAGACCGTAATGCACCGTAATCGTCAAACGGTGGATTACGCTCCGCTAATCCACCCTACGTACCGAGCGCAGCTCGACAGAGCCCGACCGGGCGACGGGCGAATGCCCGCCTTATCGGAGCCGTGAGCGACGCGAACTGGCGTGAGATCAACAATTAAAACTTATCCCACCCCTCTGATCCGACCCCATACTTGTCGCCATGCATGACGAGGACGATCAACCCAAGCCGCTTTCCTCTGAGCCCGTTCATCTGGCTCAGCGTTTGCGCGGCTATATTGATGGCCTTGTCGATAACGCCGAGCGAGACACGGAAGACCCGCCCTGGCTGATTGATCAGGCGCGGAAAAACTACACCCATCTCCCTGAGCATGAGGCGATTGAGACCCATCGCAAGACGATGAAACTCCGCCCCCACATGCAGCGCTGGATGATCAAACAGGCCATGACCCATGTGCTCCGCCTTGAATATCACCTCCGCTGTTTCATCCTGTTTCTGACCGCCCGTATCATCGAGATGGGCCGCGTGGGCGAGCCGCCAGAGCCGCGCGCTCCCGCCACGCCCCGAGGCCTCACTTACGCCCAGCGTCAGGATCAGGAGATGCGGGAGAACCGGCGCGAGCTTCCACGGCTCAACGGGTTCAAGGTCCTCACGCCCGTCATCGAGAGCACGGGCAAGCGTAAACGTCCGCGTCGGCCGCGCCCCTATCACATGCTGCCGGACGACCTCAAAGTCGTGGATGCAGGGCATGTCTTTGCCCGCCTCAAACGCCTCGAACATGTGCTCGCCAATGCAGACAAATTCGCCATGTCCCTGGCGATCTCTGCGGTGGTGGCGTTAAAGCCCCCTCTCCCTGTTCAGGGAGAGGGGGTTGGGGGTGAGGGTGAGATCCTGCCTCCTTCTTACACCCCCTCATCCCAAACCCTTCTCCCCCAAGGGAGCGAAGGGCTTAAACAGAAACATCCCCTATATTTCGCGCCTTTGGCAAACTTCTGTCCGCCCGCCGAGCATTACGACTCCGCCCCGGATTATGATCAGAAGCGCGATTTCAACCTCATTCACTGGCTCGCCTCATCAGGGCTAGAGCAGATCGGCCTCGGCGTCCGACCGGACCCATACCAAGGCCTCCCGGATCTGAGTTGTCTCGATCCGCCCAAACCTCCCCAAATCAGAAGTTTATGACCGACCTGGCACCGCCTTGGCGGTTAAAGGCGCATCCTCACCACCGCAGACACCAGCGTAGGCTGGTGACCACGCCACTTACATCTCGGCTTTTGATGGGTCTGAGGCATGGATCGATTGGTTTCCCGTCTCACCCTTCGCAGGTATCGGCGGAAAGTGAGGAGCTGCAATCTTACTACCGTCCCCGTCTACCACAGCTCCGGCTTGAACGGTCCTTCCATGCCATGCTAAGCTTGCGACCTTATCGGAGATTTTATGTCCTATTGAGGCAGGGCGGCCAGAGGGGCGTCCACACATTCAACACGAGCTGGCTGCACGCGCATTGGCGCCGTGCCTGAGAGGCCGTGTCATTTTCTCAAAATTCAAGCGTGATCAGCCTCCTGTTTGTCAGGGGCGCTCATGCCGGACATGAAAGGCTCTGACGAGCTATGATTAGACCCTATAATCCAGTCGATACTGACGCCCTGGTAACCATCTGGCGAGACGCAACGGCGCTCGCACACCCGTTTCTGAACGATGATTTCGTCTCCTCAGAAGCGGACAACCTCAGAAACATCTATCTGCCAAATGCAGACACCTGGGTGCTGGCGGCAAACAATCGACTGCTGGGCTTCATCTCCATGATAGGCGATGAGATTGGCGGCCTGTTTCTGGACCCCGAAAGACATGGCCGGGGATTTGGCAGAGCCCTGGTCGACCATGTCGCCGCAACCCGCGACGAACTGACCGTCGAGGTCTTTGAACAAAATGCCATCGGGCGTCGGTTCTATGATCGCTACGGCTTTGTCGAATTATCCCGCTATCACCATGAGCCATCGGGACAATTGACCATCCGCATGGCTTGCAATCCGATGCTCCGAACCGGGTAGGGAGCATTAGGCACACGCCGTAATGCACCGTATTCGTCAAAAGTTGAATTACTGCAGGGGAACACGAGCAAGGCGAAGGCGCAGGACGGTCGAGCCTGAGAGATACACGTCCGAGCACACCACAAGACTTCTGCCACACTGAACTGAATTCAGCTCACTCCACAACCGACCGCGCAGGCGCAGCCAGCCCGAACAGCGAAGTTGGAGGAACAGCTGGTGAGCATACTCAAATAAAAACTCACGAGCAAACTCGAAAAACAAAACCGAACAAATTTAGATTTTCGGCCGCTCCATCTCGAAATGCGTGTCGGGCGTGATTTCGTAATAGCTCGCCGTTCCGCCCGCGCGCAGAATGGTGTGCATCCGGCCGGGGTCATAAATACCATCGACCAGCGCGGACTGCGCGATGTGCACGCCGACCACTTCGCCAAAGATGACCCAGGTCGGCACTTCTTCGCCCGTTTGCGTGGTCAACTGAACGATCTGGGTACATTTGCACTCGAATGAAACGGGGCTTGCAGCCACACGCGGGGCTTTGATCACACGGGACGCGCCCTGTTCGAGTTTCGCGCGTTCAAATTCGCTTTCATCAGGGCCGATGGGGGCGCAGCTCTCATTCATCGCTTCGGCCAGTTCGCGTGTCACAAGATTCCAGGTGAACTCCCGGCTGGCTTCAATGTTGTTCAGGCTGTCTTTGCGGCCCACGCTCGCAAAACCGACAATGGGTGGAACGTAATTGAAGGCGTTGAAGAAGCTATAAGGCGCAAGATTCGGAATACCGTTTCCGCTCAGAGAACCAATCCAGCCAATGGGGCGCGGACCGACAATGGCGTTGAACGGACTGTGTGGCAGGCCATGGCCATTTTTCGGTTCATAGAAGTGCGTGGCATTGGAGAGGGCGCTCATCGGAAGCTCCGTCTGAAATGTTTCGGAAAGGCATGTCCCTAACATCTCGCGCACGCCCTTTGCACGGCTTTTCTTGTCGCGAGACTGTCTCAGGATCCTGTTTGAGGACGATTGGCGAACCAGTGCGAAAATGCGGGAAGAAGTTCTTCTGCGGCGTGTTCTGCAGTTTCGACTGTAACGCCATCTACTATATAATCCTGCAGGTCGTGCTGGATGCCAACGCCGAAAAGCCTCACCGGACTTTCACGCTCCAGGCGGCCAACGACCTGAAGATAGTGGGCCAGCAGAAATTCTTCGCCATTCTCGAGAATGGTGGAATCATCCACCGGTACGCCGTCACAGAATTGCACAATGATGGAGTGGGACGCCTGTTGAGCCATAAGTCGTTGCTCGGCCCATTCCAATGCTTCACCATCCACGTTTTCTTTCAGAAGGTCCGGGTGAAACATTGGGGACAGATCGGTTGGTATGTCGGTCTGGTGATCAAATGATCGATAAACCACGTGTAAGAGGTCGCACAGTCTGCCTGGCAAAATTGGAGAGCCATCCTTCATCCAGTCGATACGAGATTTGCCGCCATGCCAGCTGTCGGTGGTATAACCCAGAACTTCGTAAGGAATGGCGGCTCTCAGAAGAAATTTCTCAAGAGAATGAACGGCGGTAACGAGTGTATCCAGATCGCAGTGTTTATTGAGCGAGTTGGAATGGTCAATCAGCAGGACCACGCGCGTATCCTGTAATGAACCGGTCCACGATTTTAGAGTTTCAGTTACACGGTCCAAATGAGCTTCGAGATCGTATATTTTGCGGCAGGCATTCTCGAACTTTTGTACCATCGAACCGCGAGAGAGATGGCCGGGTTGAGGGATGTCCGCTGCGCGAGTCTCCCGATCATTTTCGGTCGTGTAAATGTTGTACACATCATCCCCCTCGGGACCATTTTGATTAGCCTAGGTTGTCAGCGGTCATAAGTGAAGTCGATGTTTCGTGAGTAGATGTCGACATCGTTCCACACGCAGCTTTTTCTTATGACTGGCGGCCTTCTGGCGTGGGCGTGACGTAAGGCTGGCGTGGCGTGTTGGCGGGGTTTTGCGCTTTTTGAGGAAATTCTGTAATCGAATGTCTTCAGGAGAACTCATGTCCTACAAAACTGATACCGCCAAGATCAAACGCTGGCGCGAAGAGCGTCACTGGTCGCAGGAACATCTGGCTGAGCTGGCAGGTGTGGGGTTGCGCACCATACAGCGCATAGAAAATGGCCAGCCTGCCTCACCGGATTCGCTGAAGGCACTGGCGAGCGCTTATCAGGTGGATGTTGCCGCGCTTTATGTTGATCCGTATGCCGAGGCAGCTGCGATCGTGAAACAAAAGAATGCGAAGTCGAACGCGGCACTTCAGTTGTCCTTCTGGATCCATCTGGCCAGCTGGGCCATCGGAATGGCTGTGTTTGCGGCCATCAGTCTCGGCGCTGGCGTCGACTATTGGGTGATGAAATGGCCAACCCTGTGGTGGACGGTCGGCCTCATCTCGCACGGGGCGACGGTTGCCATTGTCTGGGTTGCGCTACGCTATCAGGAAGAGCATCAGCCCGTTTAAGCTGGGTGAGCCGAATGGCCGGCTGAGTGACCACTACGCGGATAGGTTCCGCATGATGAATATTTGCGCCCATATTGGCTTTCTTTTGGTCCCCGGACTGTAGAGTTGTGTACCTCTTTTCGCTCAGATATGACCGGGCTTGGCGCGATTGGAGCTGTCCATGCCGGAACTCATTTTCATCACCGGATTGCCAGGGTCTGGCAAATCGACACTTACGCGCAAATTGGCAGGGCGAAGCGAAAAGTCGTTTCTGCTGCCTGTCGACGATATTCGCCAGATGGTGGTGTCCGGCTATCTGACGCCAGAAAGTCAGAGCGGATTTTTAGCCGAACTCAATCGTCAATTCATGCTTGAGCGCGAAGCTGCCAGCCTGCTGGCCAATCATTATCTGATGGCGGGGTATGATGTGGTGGTCGAGGATGTCTGTCTTCCGCCGGGCTTTCTGGCTCATTTCGAGCGGGAATTCCGAACGGCGCTTTCGAAAATGATCCTGCTCAATCCTTCGGAAGCGGTCATCCGTGCGCGTCTGGAAGCGCGTGGCGACCCGCATGATGAGACGTTTCTGGACGCTCTGCCAGCGCTCTATCCACTCATCCAAAGTCAGAACTGGGATGGCTGGCAGGTGATCGATACGTCGGATATGACACTGGACGCAACGCTGGCGACGATTTGAATTTTTCTTCTAATTTTCAATGATGCCTGTGTGTTTGAGGGCAGAGGCGAACAAATTTCTATCGTCGCAAGATAATAGGGTGTGGACTTCTGTTTTACGTTGAAGCTTGCAGCTATACCGGCTAATCGAACCCGAACAAGTTTATTTGTCAGTCTACCGGGGGCAGCCATGACAACGAACGGTGTAATTTACATCGCCTTTGGCGAATACTATGTGAACCAAAGCATTTTTTCTGCTGAAAGCCTCAAACGTCACAATCCGGATTTGCCGGTTACTCTGTTCACTGACAAAGAGCTGTCGTCGCCTTTTATTGACCAGGTCGAGTTGATTGAGCCGGGGCATAAGCGAGCGAAAGTCGATTTCATAGACAAAGGTCCATACGATCGGTCGATCTACATCGACAGCGACACAAAAATTGTCGCTGATATCACTGACGTTTTTGGAATTTTGGACCGTTTCGATGTCGCAGGCGTGCATGACTTCAGCCGCAAAAGTTCTCGTTGGTGCGACATTCCTGAATATGATGAAATTCCGTATGCCTTCCCTGAATTCAATGGCGGGGTGCTTTTATTCAAAAAATGCGAGGCGACAGATACTCTGTTCAACATGTGGCGCGAATATTTCCAGAAATACAAGCATATGACCAACGGGCAGGACCAAGCTTCGTTGCGTATCTCACTCTGGAGAAGCGGTGTTCAACTGCATTCCTTGCCAACGGAGTTCAATGTCCGCAATCAGGCCCAACGCAATAAGATGAGACGTCGTGCTAAAGGCGAAGCGGATAAAATGCTTATGAAGCCGCGTATTTTACATTGGCATGGTCTGGAAGATGACAACCCGCTCAGATTGCTCCGATCAAAGTTTCGGCCAATGCCATATTGACGCTTAGTTGAAACCGAGGGCCCACGACTCGCTTCGTTCATCGGGTTGTTGTTTCTTTCCGAAGATCGAAAAGTCAGTCAAGGCGAAGAACATGGATCAGACCACACAGGATAAAATCGAGGCGGCTGCCTTCCGTCGGCTGGTGTCGCACCTGCAATCTCATCCGGAAGTGCAGAATATCGATCTGATGATTCTTGCGGATTTCTGCCGGAATTGCCTGTCGGACTGGTATCTCGAGGCTGCCGAAGCCGAGGGCGTTGACATTTCGAAAGCCGAGGCTCGGGAATATATTCACGGCATGCCATATGAGGCTTGGAAAGCCAGCCAGCCTGAGGCCACACCCGAACAATTAGCGGCGTTCAAAGCCCGTAAAGACGGAAAATAAATCGAGAGCTATTTGCCGTTCCGCGTAATGACGCTCTGTCAGTGCGACACTGTGCGGTCTGGCGGGGCATAAAAAAGCAAAGGCATATCTCCTTAAAATACCGGGAGGAAAATATGCGTTGGCTCGTTATGTCGGCTCTGGCCGTTTCGCTGACAGTGCCGTGTCTGGCAGAAGGCAACGCCTATGCGGGCAAGATGCGGTTCGGTATATGCAGCCAATGCCATGGTCCTGACGGACGCGGTTTAGAGTCGATCAGCACACCAAGACTTGCCGGTCAGCGTCCCTATTATCTCAAACGCCAGCTTCAGAACTTCCAGAAAGGCATTCGCGGCACACATTCCGAGGATGAAAAGGGCAAGATGATGCGCCCCATGGCCATGACGCTTGAAGACGAGCAGGCGATTGACGACGTCATCGCCTATATCGTCACACTGCCGGAGTGACCTGAAACGTCTTGGTTCAGGGACTTTGTGCGCGAAATTTTTCAGTCCTGCCGAGAAGAGCAATTTCGCGCCGAAAGTGTCTGAATTATTAAACTTGTTCGGGCATATTAGTCGCAGTGTTTAGCTGGAAATGAGTATATCCGATGTCTCTGACCCTCCATTATGCGAAGGGCTCTACGGCGACGATCCCACAGCTGGTGATCGAGGAAGCTGAACTCGGTTATTCGCTGAAGGAATTAGTGTCGTCTGTCAGCAACGAGTTTTTGGTAAAACAGGCTCTGGATTTGCCAAGTGCCCGCGTTCCGGCTCTGGAAGATGGCAGCCTCGTTGTGTTTGAAACCGGCGCCATCATCCTTCATTTGCTGACCAAGCCAGAAATCTCTTATCTGGCTCCCACGCCCGGCAGTGCCGCTTACGCCAAGTTTCTGCAATGGCTGTTCTATCTGGGCAGCGCGCCGATGATGGCAATACTCGAACATGCCCACCCGGAACGTTGGTGTGTCAGCGAGGATGACCGGTTTTTTCTGAAGCGTAGCGCAGAACGTCGGCTGACCACACAATGTGACCTCCTGAATGCCAATGTCGCCGATGGTCAGTTTCTCACTTACGGATTTTCGGTGCTCGATCTGTTTCTGACCGAGCTGGCACGCTGGAGTGTTGAGTTCGAACTTCCCATGCAATCCTGGTCCAATCTCGAGCGCATTGTTGAAGCCACTCGCGCGCGGCCCGCCTATCAACGCATGATGGACAGGCAGGGGATCACATGGCCATAATCTGACATGCCTCAGACCCATGGATATTCCGGCAAGCCCCTTTTTCAGAAACTCGGGATGAAGCCAGGGTTTCGCGTCTTGCCGATTAACGCGCCGGATCAGTATTCGGATCTTGTCTCAGATGCCGAAGGCGTAAGCTTTGTTGATCAGGGCCCGGCAGAGCTCGTTCACCTCTTTTGTGCTCATCGCGCGGAACTGGAGGCTGGATATCAGTCCGCGCTTGATCAGGTCGAACCCGGAGGCATGCTCTGGGTCAGCTGGCCCAAGAAATCCTCCAAGCTCTTTGTAGACGTTACTGAGGATGATTTGCGGACCATCATCCTGCCCACAGGCTGGGTGGATGTGAAAGTGTGCGCCGTTGACGCTGACTGGTCAGGCCTCAAATTCCTGAAACGCAAAGCGAAGAAATAGCTCAGCTTAACGCTCTGGTGATGTCGGCAGGGGATGGAATCGGGCGTTACGATCTTATCTGATAGGGCCTGTTCTTTGTTCGGAGCCTGTTGATATGACGAAACTTTCCATTCTTGAGCTGGGCAGGGTGCGGCAGAGATCAACCCGCCGGGACGCGCTTAATCATGCACGCGATCTGGGGGTGAAGGCCGAAGACTTGGGCTTTGAACGCATCTGGGTGGCAGAGCACCATAATATGCCAGCCATTGTAACAGCCGCGACGTCAGTCGTGGTTGGGCATATCGCTGCTGCCACCTCTCGCATTCGGGTGGGCGCAGGCGGCGTAATGCTACCAAATCATTCGCCATATGTGATTGCCGAGCATTATGGGACGCTGGCTGAATTATATCCTGGCCGGATCGATCTCGGTCTTGGGCGCGCGCCTGGAACAGATGGAACGACCTTGATGCGGGCTTTGCGCCGCGATGCCATGAGCGCAGAGCGGTTTCCGCAGGACGTGCAGGAATTGCAGGCCTGGCTCGGGGCGCCTCAGTCAGGGCAGAAAATCGAAGCGGTGCCAGGTTCCGGTACAAATGTTCCGATCTGGATTCTCGGCTCTAGCCTGTTTGGAGCACAGCTCGCTGCCGAACTCGGACTGCCATACGCGTTCGCTTCTCATTTCGCGCCGCAGGCTTTGGATGTGGCGCTGAAAACCTATCGCGAGCGTTTTAAGCCGTCTGAGACACTGAAAGAACCTTACGCCATGGCCGGGCTGTCCATTGTTGCTGCAGACAGTGATGAAGAGGCTGAATTCCTGTCCAGTTCGGCGAAAATGTCTGTGGCCGATCTGTTCCGCGGGCAACGCTATGACATGAAGCCGCCCATCGAAAATATGGATGATTACTGGACGCCGCAGGAGAAGGCGCAGGCTCAGACCATGATGTCGTGCTCGATTGTTGGCGGGCCAGAAACAGTACGCGACGGGCTGGAAGCCTTCAGGGACCGAACCGCAGCGGACGAATTCATCATCATGTCGGACACGTGGGATATCGACAAACGCTTCAGATCGCTTGAGATCATTGCTGAAGCAGGCGAAGGTCTGTGACGATCTCAACACGGCATTCAGGAGACCGTCAGGGCATGGCCTTTTCTTTCGAAGCACAAAAGCCACCCGCCTCAGATGAAGCTCTGGGTGAGCTGACCGACACGTTCGGTCACATCCTGCCCGAATCCTATCTGGCTCTGCTGAAATATTCCAATGGCGGGGAATGGTCCCTGGCCGTTGAACCTTTTGACTTCGTGCTGTTCGAGGTGCCGATCGTGATTGGTAATCTGAGAGGCACAGACTTTACGGAAGTGTTTCCAGACTGCTTGCCGATTGGTGGTGATGGTATGACCGAATATATCGCACTTGATTTCTCAATTAAACCGGCACGCGTTGTGGCCATTGATGCGACAGAGGACGACCCGGAGACCGCGATTTATCCTGTGTCTGCTTCGATCGAGGAGTTTATCAGTCTCATCGGAACCGAGCCGGAAGAGAGCTGATCGGCGTTAAACGTGTTTAAGTCTTTCTAATCCAATCTAAAGATTGGAGTTCAGAGCTTTTCCAACTTTTGATTTATATTACATGACTGATTAATCAGAAGTATTTTCTTGTTAATAGGGGTCGTCTGAAGGTTAAATATTTCAGATTGCCCGGAAATAAACTATTAGCGTTTCTGTGGAAAACTCCCATGGAGAAATCAAAGAGGGGGCGTTGGTTTTGGGTAGTGAACAAAATCAGAAGATTCAATTTGGACGACCGCCATGTGCTGTCAGTCAGTCTGCAGAAGTGAATTAACCATGCGATGCGACAATTCGCCAGCACAGGTCAGTAAAATTTCATCGAACCGGTTTTGGTTTCAGTCAGCGAATTCAACGAATTTGCGCGCACTTTAGTTTGCTCAAAGGAAATAATCATGGTCCGTTTCTTCGGGAAAGGCCGGGCAGACACAGGTGAGAAATATACGGCCCTCACCAGGTCTCAGGCTATAATCGAATTCGACACGACCGGTCGGATTCTCTACGCGAATGACATCTTCCTCTCAGTGGTCGGGTACGACCTCAATGAGGTTGTGGGTCAGCATCACTCAATCTTTGTGAATGAGAAAGAGCGCAATTCCAACGCCTATAAACAATTCTGGGCAGAGCTTGGCGCGGGACAGCCAGCTTCCGGTGAGTTTCATCGAAAAGCCAAGGATGGATCGGATATCTGGCTTTCAGCCTCGTATATGCCTGTGCTTGCGGAAGGTTCGTCGCGCGTCAAATCCGTGATCAAAGTCGCGACCGATATCACTGCCACGAAGATGACGGAAGCCGCTGCGAGGGCGCAAACCGAAGCGATTAACCGATCGCAGGCCGTGATCCATTTCGATCTGCACGGCAATATCCAGTTTGCGAACGAGAATTTCTGCAAAACGCTGGGATACACACTGGACGAAATCCAAGGACGACATCACTCCATCTTCGTCGCGGAGGCAGATCGCGGACCGGAGTATGAGCGCTTCTGGAAGGAATTGCGGTCTGGCAAATTCCAGTCGGCGGAATATCACCGGATCGGCAAGAACAATAAGGACGTCTACATCCAGGCGACTTACAACCCGATTTATGACGCCAATGATCAGATGACAGGTGTTGTGAAATTCGCAACCGACGTTACGGCCATGGTGATGGATCGCAAACGGCGTGCGCAGATTTCAACCGAGATAGATCTCGACCTGTCCTCCATACAGGAGGAGGTGACCACGCTTGCCGCTCAGGCTCAACAGGCTGCCGCGTCGTCGACTGAAACCAATCAGAGCGTTGAGAGCGTTGCTGCCGGATCAACTCAGCTGGCGGATTCCGTCACTGAGATTTCACAACGCGTGGCCCGGGCCGGAGAAATCGCGAATGAGGCGGTTGAGAAGTCACATACCGCTGCTGACTTCATGCGGTCGCTTTCGCAGTCGGCAGATCAGATTTCCAACGTGGTCAGGCTGATTTCTGATATCGCGGAACAGACCAATCTGCTTGCGCTCAATGCGACGATTGAAGCCGCGCGGGCCGGTGAGGCCGGCAAGGGCTTTGCCGTGGTTGCAAGCGAAGTCAAAGCTCTGGCGGGCCAGTCCGCACGGGCGACCGAAGAAATCACCGCGCAAATTCTGGATGTCCAGTCCGCAACGGGTGGGGCTTCAGAGGCGATCTCGCTGGTTGAGAAGGTGATTGAAGAGATGAGCTCGATCTCGCTGACGATCTCTGGCGCTGTCGAAGAACAGGCGACCGTGACCCAGGACATCTCGTCTAACATGGTCCATGCCAGCACCGCAGTTGGGAATATCTCGGCCAGCTTCGACTCCGTTGCCGCAGCGACTGAACGCATCCGGGATGCGTCTGAAAAAGTGAAAGAACGGTCTGCCGCTCTAGCGAGCTGATCGCTCTTATTCCAATCACGGAGTGAAGGCGGCTGAGGCTGGCCTTCACTCTTTTTGATTCTGCACATTGCCGTCTGAGTAGAGATAGATGTAAGGCCTGCGGTTCAGAACTGGACCGACTTTGTGAACACCGTCTCTCTCTCCGCCCGCGCCCTCATCTGCGCCCTGATCCTGATAGGCTCGCTCTGTTCATTCCTGGCGACCGATCTGGTGCTGCCTGCCATTCCAGATCTGCCAGCTGATCTCGGCGGCGGGGTTGAGGAAGGGCAATTCGTTCTGGCGAGCTTTATCGCCGGTGGCGCGGCGGGATTGTTTGTGTTTGGCGCAATCAGCTGGCGGTTTGAGCGACGTCGACTGCTCATGATCTCCATCCTTGTGTTCGGCGTGATCTCCATTCTTTGTGCTCTGGTGACGTCGATCTGGCAGCTGATCGGCCTGCGCTTTCTGCAAGGGTTTTTCTCCATGGTGCCGGCTGTGATCGGGCCGGGCATTATTCGCCAGCTCTTTTCCGAACAGGGCGCGACGCGTGCCCTCGGCATTCTCGGCAGTCTGGAGGCGCTGGCCCCGGCGCTGGGGCCGATTGCCGGTGCAGGACTTTTGCTGATTGGTGACTGGACGCTAACCTTCAACGTACTTGGCGTGCTGGCGCTGGCCTTGACCGTGCTCATTCTTGTTTTGCCGGACTGGCCGCACAGGGAGGTGAGAGAAGAGCCGAAGGGAAGTTATCTGTCGCTGATCCGCTCGCCTGTTTTCCTGCGCTATTCGCTGTCGCAAGCGTTCTGCGTGGGCGGGTTGATCATGTTTGTGTTCTGCGCGCCTGTCATGCTGGAGCGGGCCATGGGCGGCAGCCTTGAGCATTTTATTGCCATGCAGGTCTGTGGCGTTGCCACCTTCATTATCGCGTCGAATACGGTTGGCTGGCTGATCAACCGGTTCGGGGCGGAACGAATGATTGTGCTGGGCACTGCACTCAGCGCGACCTCGACGCTGGGCATGGTGATTTATGCGGTGTCCGGATTTGCCGAACCGATTGGGGTGATCCTGCTCTTCATTCCATTCAATATGGGACTCGGCTTTCGCGGCCCGCCTGGGTTTCTACGGGCGGTGATCGCCGCCGACGGACAGGATGATCGCGGGTCCTCGCTGATCATTCTTTCTATCTTTGGCATCGCGTCCGGTTTCACGGCGTTGCTCGCGCCGTTTGTTGAGCAGGGGCTTTTGCTGGTCTCGCTCGCGGCGCTCGCAATTGAGGGATTGGCACTGCTGACACTGCTCATTTTGCCAGAGTTGAAGACGGAAACACCCGATAGGCATTAATGCTGGTTGAGTTTTTGCTGAACCCGCTGCACAAGCGGGCACCATGCTTACAATCTCCGACCTGACTTTTGCCTTTGGCACCCGCACCCTGTTTGAGGACGCTTCCGTCCAGCTCGCAAAAGGCTGGAAGGTGGGGCTTGTTGGCCGGAATGGTACGGGCAAATCCACACTGCTGGGGCTCATCAAAGAGGCGCACCAGAACCCGACAAAGGATCAGCCCATCCGCTTTAATGAGGGGGCATCGCTCGGCTGGGTGGCCCAGGAAGTTCAGCCAAGCGATGAGACCATTCTCGACGTCGTGCTGAAAGCAGATGCCGAACGTCATGCGCTGATGACAGAAAGCGAAACGGCAACGGACCCGGACCGTATCGCCTATGTTCACGAACGGCTGCTCGACATCGACGCCTGGTCTGGAGAGGCGCGCGCCAGCGAGGTACTGATGGGCCTCGGTTTCACGCCGGAAGACCTCTATCGCCCGACGAAAGAGTTTTCTGGCGGCTGGCGCATGCGGGCTGCGATTGCAGGTGTTCTGTTCGCCCAGCCGGATGTGCTCTTGCTCGACGAGCCGACCAACTATCTCGACCTTGAGGGTGCTGCCTGGCTGGAGGGCTATCTCCGCGCTTATCCGAATACAGTCATTCTCGTCAGTCACGACCGGGAAATGCTGAATGCCTGTGTCACGCATACGCTGGCGCTCGAGTTCAAAAAGCTCAATCTGTCGACCGGCGGGTATGATGAATACCTGAAAATGCGAGCCATCAAACTGTCTCAACTCGAAGCCATGAAGAAGAAGCAGGATGCCGAGCGTGCCCATCTTCAGAGCTTTGTTGATCGGTTCCGTGCGAAGGCGTCCAAGGCCACGCAAGCCCAGTCCCGCATCAAGATGATTGAGAAGATGAAAGACATTGCCATTCCGATCTCGGAACGGACCGTGCCCTTTCACTTCGCTGCGCCAGACGCGCAATTGGCCCCGCCGCTGCTTGAGCTACGTGATGCGAACCTTGGTTATGGCGCAGGCGCGCAAATTCTGACCGACGTAAATCTGCGGGTCGACCCGGACGACCGGATTGCGATTGTCGGAACGAACGGGCAGGGCAAGACCACGCTCGTTAAGTCCATCGCCCGTAAGCTTGAGCTGATGGAGGGAGAACGCCGCGCGCCGGGCTCAGTGAAGATCGGCTATTTCAGCCAGGATCAGATGGATGAGCTGACGCTCGGGGACACGGTGTTCGACCACATCCGCCGCGCCATGCCGAAGGATACCTTGCCCGCCAAGGTTCGGGCGAAATGTGCGCAGATCGGCTTTCCGGTCGAGAAGGTCGAGACCAAAGTCGAAAAGCTGTCAGGGGGGGAGAAAGTGCGCCTTCTGATGGGGCTGATGGCCATGGAAGATCCGCACATTCTGATCCTCGACGAGCCGACCTCTCACCTCGACATTGATAGTCGTGAGGCGCTGATTTACGCGCTGAATGATTATCGCGGCGCGGTGCTGCTGATCACCCACGATGTGTATCTCGCCGAAGGCACAGCAGACCAGCTCTGGCTGGTGAAGGATGGCCGCGCGAAGGAATATGACGGCGATCTGAACGACTATAAGAAACTCGTCATGTCGGCGGATCGCGATGCCAGCGCCAGCAAGGCCCCGCCTACGAAGGCTGCCATTGTCGAAGAGCCGGTCGCCCCCCAGAAAGTTGATAAGGCTGCAGACCGACAAAAGGCGGCGGAGGCTCGCAAAGCCGCCGCGCCGCTTAAGAAAAAAGCCGATCAGGCTGAGAAACGGCTCGAAACCGCAAACCGCAAAATCGCAGAGATTGACTCAAAGCTGGTCGAACCAGGGCTCGGGTCCGAAGATATGACCAAGCTGATGAAGGCACGTGCAGAGCAACAGGCAGAAGCGGAAGCCGCTGAGCTTGAATGGCTTGACGCCAGCGAGGCCTATGAGACAGCGATCTCAGCCTGAGCTCCTGCATTCAGGGGATGGTCAAACGCGGCTAGCTGGTGTTGTCTTTCCACCATGAGCCAATCATTCCAGTATAAGCCTGCTCTTCTTTCCGGCACACGAGAGGTCACGGTGTCGACCGAAGGCGTCTCTGTCACGACGTCAGATGCGACGGAGTCCTTCAAATGGGCTGAGGTCAATGGCGTGCGTTACTGGGCTATGGCTGCGGGCAAAGCGGGCTTTCAGGGGCTGGACTTTTCCCTGGCCGATAACCGTAAGCTCGACCTTCGGATTACTGATCCTGAACCACGCGTGGTCGATGCTGATGATCTGTCTTACATGAAAATGCTGGTGGCGTGCCTGCGCGAGCTTGCCACTCAACGACCCGATCTGAGCGTTGAGATCGGGAATAAGAAGTCCGTGCAATGGGCGCTGTTTCTGATTGGCGTTGTCTGTATTGGATTTGCGCTTGCTCTGGTCTTTTTCGCGCTCGCTGAAGGGCGAAATAGTCGGCTGGAGGCCGCGCTTCTCCCGATTGGAATGATGATGCTGTTTGGCGGTGCAATTGCCTGGAATTTCCACCCGTTCAGTCCGCCTGTCATGCTCGAGTCCGATGCGATTTTGCGCATGTTGGAGCCGCCACCTGAGGAAGGCGATCAGGACCAAACTGCTTAATCGCCAAACACCGGATCAGGCGATGAATTAAGACTGCCGGTCAGATCACGCTCTGCCGAGGACTGAGAGCCTGAAAACGGATTGGCATGCTGATGGTCGTTCGTCCGGGGCGCATAACGGCTGTAAGTGGTTGTCTTGTCTTCATATTGCCGTTGCGCAAATTTATCGAGCGTCGACGCAAACGGGTTTTCTCCAAGGGGTTGCTGCGGCTCAAAACCGGGTTGGACGAGCTGCAATTCATCGGGCAATTGATCCTTGGCGAACGTGTCGCATTCCGGGTCGTCGGCTTGGGTGAGACGTGCGCAATGAAATCCCTGAAGCAGGCGTCTCGCGTTTTCAAAGTCGTCTGCTGGCACAAAGCCTTCCGACGGATCGCGGATTTTCCAGCGCGGATCGACAGGCGGCCCATCCTCTGGAGCGTGATCCTGCGCGGGCGCCCGCACTGGCGCGGCGATAGGCTCTTGCTGCGCAATGGGCTCTTCATTCTCGATCTGAGAGGCAGAAGCGGGCGTCTCACGTGTTGGTGGTAAAGTTGGCTCTGTTTCGGGAGGAGAGCTGTCGATTGGTTCTGGTCGGTCCGGCGGAGTTTGCGATGGAGGCGCTGCGGCGTCGGCCTCCGGTTCGACTTCAAAGATCGCAAGATCAATCGGAGTGTAAACCTCGTTGAGCTTGCCATGGGGCGCAATCGCGAATGCCGCAGTGAAGACGAGTGCATGACTGACCATGGCAATCAGCCCTGGCCATCGCCATCGCATCAGAAAAGTCAGCAATTCAGCCCGCATAGGCCAAGTTTTACATTTGGCTGATGTTTTTCGCTCGTGACAAATAGGTCATGAACGGCCGCCGGATGTCAGTCACCAATTTTCAGCGTGGCGATCAGATACTCGTCCTGGTCATCATCGGTGAATTCAAGTTCGACCCGGCGCACCGATTCTGTTGGCTTTCCATAGTCGCGCCAGATCTCGGCCTGGATGGCGACCGCGCCGTTTGGGTTGACGATATCGCTGGAGTAATAATCCATCACCACCTCATACACGCCAGCTGACGCGTCTTTCAGGAGGTATTCTTCAGGTCCGTATCCATTCGTCATGTCATTGGACAGGCGCCCGCCAATGGCAGTGTTCGGATTGTTGAACTTCGCGGTCTCGCCGCCCGGTTCGCGAACCCAGAGGTCCATATCGGTCTGATCAATGTTCCAGTTCACGACGATACGCAGATCGACCGGCATCTCATCTTCCAGCGCCTCATCTGGCAGGGCGCCTTCACCACCGAGTTCGCGCAAGTCCTGAAGCGCGTGATTGGCTTCCAGAATAGAAATCGTGTCAATGCCGGCGAACCGGACATCCCACGGATTCGCGATGATATGGTTCAAAAGCTCCAGCGCCTCAGTCAGGCGCGCCTTTTTCTCACCTACGGTCATCTCGGGCTCGCTTGCGCTGTCTGCCAGGGCAAGCGCCAGGTTTCGCCAGGGTTGCGGACGGGCCTCATCGCGCGCCAGCACTTTTCTGAATAATTCAATGGCCGTGCCGGTGTCACCATAGCGGATCAGCCGGAAGCCAACGGCCGTCAGCGTATCGTCATTCGCGGTGGGCAATTCGAGGGCTGTAAGGAGGATTTCGGACGCATCCTCCGACTGGCCGCAACGGTGAAACAGGTCGGCCATTTCGAGGAAATAGCTCGGCAAGCTGCCATGCGCCTCACGCTCGGTCAGATAATGCGCACGGAGTTCGTCTCCGCATTTGCCCATCGCTGCTTCCAGATAGGGCCGGTCGGGCGACCATTCTTCAATATTGAGCACACCGCCAGTCCCGCCAGCCGCTTCGGTTTCTGCTGCGATATTGAGGTTTGAATTCAGCGCCGGCGCTTCGCTCATTGCGCCCGTAACAACAATGCTGTCCTGCGTCATGCTCTCTTCCTCTGGCTGAGCATCCGGCCGTCTAAAAGGCCTTGGCGGAGGAGGTGGTGGCGCTCGTCCGTTTTCGACGCCGATATGAACGGCTTCCTGTTGAATTGGTTCTGATGCAGCTTCCCCAGCGGCTTCAGCCTGTTTTTGCCATTCGCCAGAATACCAGTCTTCCTGGTCCTTCCAATAAGCGAGCACGCGTTCAAGGCGCTGGTCTTTTTCCTGCTGCTCGCGCATCTCCTCTTGCTCGATCAGCTCGGCATAGCGGGACATTTCTTCTTTGGAGAAACTGTCCTCCGGCAAGGGAAGACTGTTCTCGACATAATCAAACAGGGTTTCCAGTACGAGGAGGGAGGTCTCATCTGTCACGATGGAATAGCGTCGTGACAGATCAACCAGATCTGCCCGGTCAGCGCCTTGCGCGCGCATTGAGGTCAGCCGCAATTGTGCCCAGCCTGCGCCCGCCGCATCATTTCTCTGGGCGAAGCGCAGGTCGAGCGGCCCGGACAAGGTTTGCCCATCGAGATCAAGACGGAAGTCTTTCGCGTCCGGCGCTACCGGAACCATCAAACGAAACCGGTCGCCATTGTCCGCCCATTCAGCGTCTGACAACACATTCTGTCCGTTGATCATCAGACGTTTGGGCTGAAGACGAGTCCGCGAAAGCCGCTCCAGCGCGTCTTCGTCACGAATGTCGGCGAGATCGACATATTGGCCGCCATTCCGGCGTGCGAGAAAGGCCAGCATATCATCATCTGCGGTCGGTGAGGCGGAGACCACATGCAATGTGCAGGGCATCGTGCCTGCAGGAAACTCTCCAAGTGTGAACCGTCCATCGGTGACCAGATAGCAGATATCAGCGCGCGACCGGTCTGCCTCGTGAGTGAAAACCGCCGACAGATCCGTCGCACCATCATAGGTGAGTTGTGATGCAAAATGCTCCAATTCCTCGCCTTGCGGTCGCAGATCGCGACGCTGGTCCTCAATGACGCCGCGGGCGAAGGGAATAAGCTCAAGCGAATAGGGGCGATCGCGGTCGATTACCTTATGCATGAACTCCAGGGCCTGCACGGACGAGGCTTCATGTGAGAGCGATGCGTCCCACAACACCCGGATCGAATCGGAGGACTGTTGTCCGGCCTTGCTGGAGGGAAGGTCGATGCTGAGAAACGGACGACCATTTGAATGGCGCGACAAATTGAAATTATTGGCCGAGATGGAAGACACCTCCAGCACGCCATCAAGTGGAAGGTCTTCCGCCATCAGCACGCCGGTATGGCCGTCTGTGCTCCAGTTGGGCGTGAGTTTGCCGGGCAGGGAGACAGATGAGGCGTCGACATCACCTTTCACGGTGATGCTCGTGCTGGCAGGCTCGGTCGGGCTTTCGAGCGGCAATCGGTAAGGGCTGGCTTCACTGATCGGCGTGACAAAGGTCACGGAGATCTGGCGAGTCTGTTCTGGATTGATCGGGAAGACGCGCGTTTTGAAGGCATTGGCGTCGTCGGTTTCGGCAAGGCCGGGGTCAACACCGCGACGAATGCGGGTATTGAAAGCGCGCTCCGCCTGCTTTTTTTCAACGATGACGCCGTCCCGGATCTCGCCATTGATGTCGAGGCCATATCCGATGAGTTGCGACCCAGCGGGCATTTCCAATTCGAAATTGCCTTCCAGAACTTCAGACGTCGGATTATGAAATTCAGCAAGCACGCGAGTTTCGGCAGATTGGCCAGCAACCGATACGGTGATGTTGAGTGATTTGAGGATGAGGTCGCGGGTGACCTCTTTACCGTCTTCGCCGAAATAGCTGGTGGAGGTCAGAGTTGGGTTCGGGTCTGCCATGGCCGACAGACCTGTCGCCATGAGCGCAAACAGGCTGACGCAAGATAATGACAAGAGTTTTTTCCCAGGGCGCATGAGTGTCTCCCGATCCGACATGCCGCTGACTTTAGAAACTGAGTGCCGGGGAAGAAAGGCCGTTCTGCGGCGAGGAAACGGCAATCACAGTCCGGCCCGGACTTAGTCGGGTAAAGGCGCCGAACGCCGCGAGGGCGCAATATCACTTGACGTCAGGCAAAAATAACAAGATTGTAATATTATAATATAATGAAGAATGGAGGATACTATGAAACGTTTCAAGCGACGCAGTTCAGCCGAAGCCGACATGACACCCATGTTGGATATCGTCTTTATTTTGTTGATCTTTTTTGTTGTGACCGCGACGTTCCTTCGTGAGAACGCGCTCAACATGACGCCGCCACCGGATGGCCCGCCACCGCCGCCGGAGAAATCGCAATCCACGATTCTTGTTCGGATTGATGGTCAGGGTATGGTCCGCGTGAATGATGAGCTGTCAGACATTATCGGTGTGCGCGCCCGCATTGAACGTCTGCTGGCCGAGGCGCCCGATCAGGCGGTTCTCGTGCAAGCGCACCCGCGCGCGCGAAATCAATTGGTGATCAAGGCTGTTGATCAGGCCTATAGCGCGGGCGTTCAGAATGTTGGCTTCGCGCTCGACGCAAGCTGACTTGATCTGACCTGAGAGAGGTGAAATCCTTTGCTTTCTTCTCAGAAGGCAAAGGATCACTCATGCGCCATACGTCACCGATTGCGGCCTGCGCGGCAGCAGTTTTGCTTTCTGCCTGCGTGGTCACGGCCGAACAACCATCCATGGATATTGCTCATGACGTCAGGCAGATCGAAACGGTTCTGATGACACAGCAAGATGCTTGGAATCGCGGCGATATTCCGGGCTTTATGCAAGGCTATTGGCAGTCCGACGAATTGCGCTTTGCATCTGGCGGTAATGTCACGACCGGTTGGCAGGCGACGCTCGACCGATATCTCGAAAGCTATGCCGGTGAAGGCAAAATGGGTCAGCTCACCTTTTCAGATCTGGAGATTGAAGTCACCGGCCCGATTGACGGGTTGGTGTTCGGCAAATGGGAGTTGGAGCGTGAAGGTGACAAGCCATGGGGGCTCTTCACCCTGCATTTCCGCAAGATCGGTGAGAATGGCTGGGTGATTGTGTCCGATCACACCTCCAGCGGATCCTGACTTCCGCCCGAATTCAGAAAAGCTCTGTGCCCATCAGGATGGGTTTTCGTCGATCAAAGAGAGGGGTACTGCAGTGGTCCGCTTTGAAACCCTGACGATAATGCGGGACTGAACGTCTGACACCAGGCCCAGAGACAAGAGTTTGTCGCGCAGGAAATCGTCATAAGCATGCATATCAACTGTCAGCACTCGGATGATATAGTCGACCGCACCCGTGACCGTCATGCAGTCGACGACTTCTGGCCAGCCATTCACCGCGTCTTCGAATTTTTCCAGATTTTCGCGATTCGGTAGCTGCAGCTTGACGGACGCGACCACTTCGAAGTTCAGCCCAAGCGCATTGCGGTCCAGAACCGTCACCCTTCGTTGAATGACGCCCTGTTCTTCCATGCGCTTTATGCGCCGCCAGCAGGGTGAAGACGACAGCCCAACCTTGTCAGCGATGTCCGCGACAGAAAGGCTTGCATCGTTCTGAACCAACTCCAGAATGTTCTTATCGATCTGATCCAGCTCTACAGACAACTTTTACCCCTTACGACTCAAGTAACCTTGTTTTTCGTGCCATTAGTGTTCCAAGCTGGGATCAGCTTGCAAGTCTTTTTCCAGATTGGCCTATTAAGCGAAAGAAACTTTCCTTTGCAAGTGCAGTATTCTGGTCACATGTGCGAAAATATTGCACAGTTTTCTCGACAATCTGTCGGAGGTGTTGGCCTGAAAATTCGCGTTGGGCGGGGCAGATAATTGCTGATGAAACGCCTGCGATCCATCAGCAATTTCGGCCTGATGAAATCCCTGCCTGAAAACTTAAAAGAACGGCTTGTATCTCGCGGCCAGCGCGCGTATATACCGCCGCTCACTGATCTTACGGTTGGGTAGCTCAGCTGGTTAGAGCGCCGGACTCATAATCCGGAGGTCGAGAGTTCAAGTCTCTCTCCAACCACCATTCTATAGTTCAAAAAATTGTCACATAAAATAGGCGACATTGTCCAAAGTCTCAGGACGGTGCTGTCGACGGCTCAGACAACTTAATCTCAGACGAGGTGTTGTCATTATGTTTAATTAGTGCATAATGCACTAATGACGTATTTCATGTTCTATCAGCGACCGACGATTTAAGGCGAGTTTTGACTCGTCTGCGAAGTCGTGCGCAGTCGTCTAATTGGTAGGACGTGAGGGTTTGGTCCTCAAAATACAGGTTCGAAGCCTGTCTGCGCATCCAATTTTCACTGGGTGTAGCTCAGACGGGTAGAGTGCCGGACTTGGACTCCGGAGGCCGCAGGTTCGAGTCCTGCCACCCAGACCAAAATTGAAACGTCATCAAACGATCGGGGCCAATCTTAACGCTAGCCCCAATCATTGCTGTCTTCGTCGAGAACTTCCGCAAGTCCCTGTTCGAGGTCTTCAGAGATGAGATAAGCGCCACACCGTCGGCCCGCTTCCCCATGAAGCCAGACCCCGGCGCAGGCCGCTTCAAAGGCAGGCATGCCCTGTGCGCGCAATCCAGCAATCATGCCCGTCAACACATCTCCAGAGCCAGCTGTGGCGAGCCAGGGCGGAGCATTGCCATTAATTGCGGCTCTGCCGTCCGGGTCTGCAATCACTGTGTCTGCCCCCTTCATGACAAGAACCGCTCCGGCGCGATGGGCAGCCTCTCGTGCGGTGTCCAATTTGCTAGTCTGCGCATTTGTGGCACCAAAAAGCCGCGCGAATTCTCCCGCATGGGGGGTGAGCACGCTGATATGATCCCGTTCATGCAGTCGGTCGAAAAAGCGCGCTGAGTCTTCGGCGAACAGGGTGAGCGCATCGGCATCTAGCGTCAGGGCAGCTTCGCTGTCGAGCAGGCAATCCAGTTGTTCTTTTGCCTTGGCGTCGAGTCCCAGACCCGGGCCAGCCGCGACCGAGTTCAGACGTAAATCGCTGAGTAGCAGGCGCAAGTCCTGAAGCGTTTCGGTGGGTTTCAGCATGATCGCCGTGACATGCGCGGCCTGCACCATAAGCGCTTCCCGACTGCCGACGAGGCTGGTCAGTCCGGCCCCCACGCGTAATGCGCCCTGCGCGGCCAGTCTTGAAGCACCGGTCGAGAGTGGGCCGCCTGATAAAACAATCACATGACCGCGGCCGTATTTATGTCCGTCGGGGGCATAGCCGGGCCATTGGCTGCCCCACAAAGCGGGTGAATTCTCAAAGACGTCAGGACGGATTTCGCGAAAGACGTCATCGTCGATTCCAATATCCGTGACAGTCACTTCTCCGCAATGAGATTTCCCGGGTTCCAGCAGATGGCCGGGTTTCTTGCGAAAGAAGGTGACGGTTTCTTCGGCGGCGATAGCGACGCCGCGAACCTTGCCGGTCAACCCACAAATCCCGCTTGGCAGGTCGATGGAGACAACGGGCACCGGAATGGAATTAATGTGGGAGATCACTTCGGCGGCCTCGCCGGTCACATCGCGGTCAAGACCAGCGCCGAACAGCGCGTCGATGATCAGGTCTGTGTTCTCGATTTCACCTGGGTGAAAAGACGCGAGATCTCCACGCCATTGGCGTCTTGCCAGGGCTGCATCACCTTTGAGGCTGTCAGGTGATCCGATACTGGAAACAGTAACGGCACGTCCGGCCTGCCGCAGTAATTCAGCAACGACATAGCCATCGCCGCCATTGTTCCCGGTGCCGCAAAGAATATGGATGGTTTCGGCGTCAGGAAAGCTCGCAATCACGCGGTCGAATACCGTCCGTCCTGCCCTGACCATCAGATCGATACCCGGCGTGCCGGCTGCGATGGTCAGGTCATCCGCACGGGACATTTGAGAGGGCGAAAGAAGCGCGCAGTCATGCGGAATTGATCGATCCATAGGCGGAAGTTAACCAGTGACAATGGGGATGCAAGCAGGATTTGGGTTCTTTGGGAAAGTCTGTGTTGATTTGTGTGCAGTCAATTCAAAAGAGATGAATTGCCTCTGTGCGCGTTAAAGTTATAGTCGCCCAAAACAGATAATTAAAAGGGGAGGAAAACACCATGAGGTTGGTTATTTTCTTATGTCTGGCTCTGGGCGTGTCATGTGTTCCGGCAGGTGCGGAGCTGACCTCGCAAGCACTCAGATCCTATAATGAGGCTGTTGCCTCCAATGATAACAGCGCCATCAAATCTGCTGCTCTGACGCTGATGAAGGAAGCAATTTCAGACCCAAAGAATCCGAATGCAACCGTCGCGGCTTACGAAGCGTCAGTGAAGCTGTGCGAGCGTGGCGAATGCGAGGCGGCATTGCCTGGGGCGAATTTTGTTCTGAAACAGCCTGATACGGGCGGCCATCCTGTGAAAGCCGATCGCGACCTTCTGAAAGCTTTTGCAGAGCACCAGAAGAAATCCACGAACGGGACGCGGAAAGATCTCAAGAACGCCCTGTCTGATGTACGCGGCAAAGACCCAAGCTTCCTAAGCCTGCGGGCTGACCTGGTGCTGATGAATGACTTTTATTCACGCGGCGACTGGTCGGAGACAAATGAGATTGCCCGTGAGTCCGTCGCGCAATTGGCGAATGTAAAATCATCTGTGCCGGAAGGGTATTATTCGGCGCGGGAATACCGGGCGACAACGGGTTTACTGCGCGGGAAAACCCAGAATGCACAATCAGATCTGTACCGGCTCCATGCCGAACTGAAACAGCAAATGTCGCGCTATTATGCGGAGGGCATTGCCCCCCCTGAATGGCTTGTTCGGGTGTACTGGCGCGTTGAAGCCTGGCGGCTTGGGCTGGATGTCTATTTCGAGGCCTATTCCACGCGAGGGTCGCTTGGCAGTTATCGCGCCGGAGAGGGCAGTGAGAAGCCTCTGAACAAGACGGCTATCAGCGCTATTGCTGATGAATATCCGCTCGTTGCGGGTGGTGGTATTCCCGGCGATAATCTGGATGATCCAAGGCCTATCTGCGAGGGCGAATGGGTGCGCGGGAAAGAGATAAGATATCCGGGCTTTGAGGCCTTCGAGGCGATTGTCGGCGCGATTGTTGTTCGCCTCGAACTTGATGAAGACGGCAAGGTGCTTAGCCCCGAAGTTCTGGCGACAGTACCAGGTGGCGGGTTTGATGACGAAGTCATTAATGCGGTATCGACCTGGCGCTATGCGCGGACGGACGACTCTGCTCCGGGATGCCGGCTGAAACAGAACAATGTGATCTGGCGCGTCACCTTCTCGGTGTCGGGATTTGGCCAGCGGAAGTATTGATCCAGAACATGAGCGGTTTGTCCGTTTCCTCGCGTTCACCGACATCCGTCCATTTATAGTGACAAATCAGGTCAGGGCGGGGCGTATAACCCCGCTTTTTCCAAAAACCATCGAGTGGGCGATATTCGGCTGGGCGAGCCGCATGGGTTTCAGGCCGTTGAACAGCGCAAAAAGCGGTGATTGATGCGCCATGCTTTCGGGCCGCCTGCTCTCGCAAGTCAAAAAAATTGTGTCCGATTCCGTGGCCGCGAAACGCGCGCAACAGGACAGATTCGCCGAAATAAAAGATCTCATTGATCGGTAGGTTTTGTGCTTCAAACGGCGCTCTGAATTCGGAATGCGTATCGGACAAGGGTTGAGCCGTCGTCGCTCCGACGATTTTTCCGTCTGAACGGGCTAGGCCGACCACAGAGGCTGGCGAATTTGCAAAATGCGAGAGATAGGTTTTCTCTTCTTCCGCGCTTCCATCATAGAGATAAGGCCATTCCCGAAAGACGGTCATGCGTAGGTCTGCGATGTCAGGAATAAACGGTCTGATTTCGTCAGGGCCAGTGAGGTGCTCGATCTCGATCACTGATTCTCTATCCTTCTGGTGTTTTTGAAAATTTACCTAGCATTCTCCGGCGAGCAATGTCAGTTTCCGAGCTCTATCGGGGTGTCTGGGCTGACATGTTGCAAAAAGAAAACCGATTTTATGGGGGGGTAGATGCGGGCGGAACCACATTCAAGTGTGGTGTGTTCGATGATCGCTGGCGGCTGGTCGAATCCAAGCGTGTCCCGGTCACACATCCGGAAAAAACCATCGCCGCCTGTATCGAGTTTTTTCGCAAAATTGTCGCGCGCAAAAAGGGCACGCTTCTGTCGCTCGGCATAGCGAGCTTCGGGCCGTTAAATCTCGACAAATCTTCTGCGTCATATGGTTCATTGCAGATCACGCCAAAGCCAGGTTGGAGCGGGCAGCCCATGAAGAGACTGTTCGAGTCTCAGCTAAAGGTGGATGTAGAAATCGACACCGATGTGAATGGCGCTTTGCTGGGCGAACAGACTTTCGGTGCTGCGCGGGATTGCAATAGTTCTGCCTATATCACCGTGGGAACTGGTATTGGCGCCGGTGTGTTTGCCAATGGCGGGTTGATCGGTCGTCCCTCCCATCCTGAATTTGGGCATATTGCCGTAAGGCGCCGGACAGAAGACGAAAATTTTGTCAGTGAATGCCCGTTTCACTCTGACTGTCTGGAGGGGCTGGCATCTGCGCGCGCTTTTGAGCGCCGTTACGGGGTCGCGCGAAAGCTTTCCGACAGTCACCCGGGATGGCAGCTGGAGGCTGATTATCTGGCGCAGGCCTGCCGAAGTCTTTATCTCTCCTTTCGTCCGGATCGTATTATCCTCGGTGGTGGGTTGATGCAGGCCAAAGGGCTGCTGGAGAAGGTCCGGCAGGAACTTAATATTCAGATGGACGGATATGCAGGGGTCTCAGAAGACCTGGTCCGCGAGCTTGTGACCCTGCCGGGCCTTGGCGATCAGGCAGGAGTAACCGGTGCCGCTCTGCTGGGCGCAGAAAGACTGGAAAAAGAAAAACCAGCTATTAGTTAGAACTCGTTCAAAATACGTTTTACGAATACTGTTGTGTCCATGTTCACTTCTAGGAATATGGACGAATTGTCAGGTAATTCCGCTCTCTGGCAATTGAAGTTTCATCATTCAGCGCTAATCTAGGCAGGGTTTGAGAGGTTGCGCGCAAGGATCGCGTACTGAAAGGCTTAAAATCGTGTCCATGCAGCAAACTGAAAAACCGGTGGCAAAGAAGCAGCGCGTCCCGAATGCGGAACGCAGCGCAAAGACGCGCGAAAAGCTCATCGAGGCGACGATTAACTGCCTTTATGAACTTGGCTATCACCAGACCACCACGGTTGTGGTTGCAAAGCGGGCTGGTGTCAGCCGCGGCGCGATGCTTCACCAATTTCCCAGCAAGGCGGACCTGATGATAGAAACCGCCCATCGCCTGCGGGATATGCGTGCCGCAACGCACCATGAAGCGCTCGGTCATCTCGCCGACCCACGGGAAAAATTCATGAAACTCATCGACGTCTTGTGGGAGGTCATGATCTCACCTTCAGGTCTGGCGCGCCTTGATCTGATGTTGGGGGCACGCAGTGATCCTGAGCTGGCGGATCGCATGAATGAGTTGAACGATGAACTCGACATCTTTCACAAGGCGCGCATCTGGTCTCAGGCGGAGGCCATGGGCATTCATCCGAAATACAAAGACAAGATCGAAGCCTTTACGCAACTGTATGGTGCGGCGACACGCGGCCTCGCCATGGATGCGTTCCGTCCCAAATCCCGGGAGGGCGCGGAGAAGTCCATCGCGCTTCTGAAGGAAATGCAGCTCGATTTCCTGGAAAAGCTGTTCTCAGACACAGACACGTGAAGCATCCAGAAGTAGGCTTAACTGACCGTTTGCGCCAACCTAGCTCCGATTAGAGGGAGGTATTCGCGACACGGGTTCGTTGAATACGCTACATCAAAGGGACAGGTTTCAATGACACGTATTCTGATCGGCTTAGGCTTGAGCGCGGCACTGGTTCTGGGTGGGTGCGGTGGCGGTTCCGATGACGCGGCAGTGGTCTATACGGGCGATGAGATGCTCGAAAATGGTATGACCGTGAAGGAAATGATCGAGCCCCGCCAGCACAATCTGAAGGATTTGGGCGGCGCATTCAAAACAGTGAGCGATCAGATCCGCTCTGATGAGCCGAATATCAGCGAGATACAGTTCGCGACGGCTGAGGTCAAAACCCACGCGGAAAATATGAAGTTCTGGTTCCCGGCGGAAACCAGCCCGTCTTCGGGTGTCCCGACCGATGCACTTCCGGCGATCTGGGAACAAAAGATGGATTTTGATGCGATGGTCGAACAATTCTATACGGCATCCGTGACGCTGGACGCTGCGGCTCAGGCGGGCGATGTTGAAGGCGTGACAGCAGCCTTCCGTCCGGTCGGCGGTACGTGTTCGACTTGCCATGACAGCTATCGCAAGGATGACGACTAGTCGTTAAACGCAGCGAAAGTCTGATCCCTTTCAGTCGGGGCCATTCGCTTCTGATTTTCGCGTGTTCAGAACGGGCAGGAAAACTGCGCGACGTCTAATTCACATATCGGTCATCACTATTTACAATCAGTACTGACTGAATGTAATGTTATCCTCACGTAAATGTCTGACAGAAGACAAATGAAGGCGTGGCCTTGTCGCGAACTTCATAAAAATACGGGAGGAAACGACATGAAGCGATGGGGTAAAGCGGCCGCTTTTGCCTGTGTTCTTGGTTTGGGCGCCCAATTGCCGGCGCAGGCCTGGACGAAGTCCTTCGTGGTCGACTGGTTTGAGCCAGCCTTTTACTTTGGCGCTGAAGAGGGCGACAACGTGCCTGGAACGGATTGTCCCGCAGGCGCGATCCCCGAAATGGACTGGCGCAAAGAGCTGAAAACGTCCTGGCGTACCGATGAGGAAATCAACAATATTCTAAATCCGGAAGACCCAAAGCGCCCGCAGTTTGGCGGCTATCGCTCCACCGAGGCCTTCTGGAAGGGCTGGGCCGCCGCAGGCAGCATTCACGAGGCCGTCACGCATATCGATCTGGTCGGCTATTGGTATGGTCTTCAGCGCAATGCTGATTACAAGATCGACCCCGAAGCCGAAAAGAATGATGCGATTTCTGCGGCCTATCGCATGTTTCTCATACCGGCCTTTGTCTCGTCGCCAGATGGCTCTGAAGTCGTTCGCACGGGACAGATTTTCACGGCGGCAATTGACGAGGATGACGTGACGGACGGCTCTGGTCGCGGCCAGCAATAAGCCGTGTCAGGTCTCTTCCCCAGCGGGGCTCAACGAAACGAGCAAGGCACCATCGTCGACCTGATCGCCCATAGCGACAAGAATCTCTGATACCTCACCGTCAAACGGTGCTTCAAGGCTGTGCTCCATCTTCATGGCTTCGAGCGTAACGAGCTTCTGACCAGCTGTAACTCGGTCGCCCTTCGCAATGGCAAGACCAATCACCTTGCCGGGCATGGGCGCGGTTATTTCGCCATCAGATGCCGCAGCGGCGCCAGCCTGAAACTCTGGCCGAGTGATCAGATAGGGCCAACCTTGTTCGACCATCAGGACGTTATCGTCGAGAAGCATAAGACTGACAGCTTCGAGCGGAGCGGTGCCCTGGAGGCTTATACTCTGCACATTTCCATCAATCGCAAACCAGACAGTGTGATCTTCCGGCGCGTTCAGACGGAAGCCGGGCAGGGAAGACCAGGCCTGTGCTTGCTGGCTATCGGCCTCTGGCCCGTCCTGCTGATTTGCCAGCAGATAGCCCGCGGCGGATAGCGCATTGTCAGAAGGCTGAGGTTTACGCGTGAGTTCGTCCTGATGCTGTTCGATAAAGCCGGTTGTCACCTCGGCGGCTTGAAATTCAGACGCGCTCAGAAGGCTGGTCAGAAAGCCTGCATTATTGTGGACCGGCCAGGTGGAGACAGAGGCACAGGCCTCTCGCAGGTCTTCAATCGCCTCTTCGCGTGTTTCGGCATGGACCACGATTTTCGCGACCATCGGGTCATAAAAAGGGGTGATCTCGCCCATATCCGAAATGCCGCTTTCAACACGTATATGGGAATAAGCGGGCAGGTCGAGCGCCTCGATCTTGCCGGTGGAAGGCAGAAAGCCAGTTTCCGGGTTCTCCGCGTAAAGGCGAGCCTCCATCGACCAGCCATTGATAGAGAGCTCGTCTTGCTGCAAGGGCAGAGCTTCGCCGGAGGCGATCCGCAGTTGCCATTCAACAAGATCGACGCCGGTAATCTCTTCCGTCACCGGGTGCTCGACCTGAAGCCTTGTGTTCATCTCCATGAACCAGGTTGTGTCAGCGGACAGCGCGCCGGCCCCCCCGTCGGCAATGAATTCCACCGTGCCTGCACCGACATAATTCACGGCCCTGGCGGCACGCACTGCGGCGGCACAAATCGCTTCGCGGGCGGCGACGCTCATGCCGGGGGCGGGGGCTTCTTCGATGACTTTTTGATGTCGGCGTTGGAGGGTGCAATCGCGCTCGAACAGGTGAACGACATTGCCATGGGAATCGCCAAAGACCTGCACCTCGATATGGCGCGGATTGGTGATCCATTTTTCGAGCAAGACCCGGTCATCACCGAATGAAGATTTTGCTTCGCGCTGGCAAGAAGCGAGGGCGTCGAGAAACGCTTCGGCCTTTTCGACCTTCCGCATGCCTTTGCCACCGCCACCGGCGACCGCCTTGATGAGCACCGGGTAGCCGATCTTGTCGGCTTCGGCTTTCAGCGTGTCGGGGGATTGATCTTCGCCGAGATAGCCCGGCGTTGTTGGAACACCGGCGTCCTGCATCAGCTTTTTGGCGGCATCTTTGAGGCCCATGGCGTTGATGCTTTCAGGGGAAGGGCCAACCCAGACTAGGCCCGCATCCATAACCGCTTGAGCGAAGGCGGCATTTTCAGAGAGAAAGCCATAACCGGGGTGGATCGCATCGGCACCTGTCTGTTTGGCGGCTTCGATGATTGTCTCGCCGACAAGATAGCTTTCAGCCGCAGGGGAGGGGCCGATATGTACGGCCTGATCGGCTTCGCGCACATGAAGCGCATCGGCATCCGCATCCGAATAAACTGCAATGGTTTCAATACCCATCTGGCGGGCTGTGCGAATGACGCGACAGGCGATCTCACCGCGATTGGCAATGAGGAGGGACTTGATCATTTTCCGAATAATCTCCTCCAGAATGGCGGTGGTTTCGGTTGAAGTGCCTGTTCATTTGCATCTGAATCAGTGTGATCAGGTTTGCCGTCCTCACCATAAAACTCGCCATCATCGCCTTGAACTTTCGCGACCAATTTTTCGGCAATCTTTTTTGCCTTGATTATGGCTGTTTCGTCTGGGCTGGTGACAATGATTTCTCCGTCGAGCCACAGAAAGGACGCTGCTTCACCTTCTGGCGCGGGCCATCCGAATATCGGAATATCAAAGTCAAAGCGATTGTCTCTATAAGCGCCATCTTCACTGAGTTCATCGTCCGCGCGACAGAGTTCTATCCACTCCTCAAAAGAAATGGCGTCTTTCTCTGTCGGTTCGGACCAGTCCTCAAATCGATGAACATGGAAATCGTAGCTCATCGCATCACATCCTGAACACGCCGAACTGCGCGCGATCCGGGATGGGCGCATTCAGCGTGGCTGAGAAGGCAAGGCCGAGAACGTCGCGTGTCTGGGCCGGGTCGATGATCCCGTCATCCCAGAGGCGGGCGGTTGCGAACCAGGGATTGCCTTCGGTTTCGTACTTCTCGCGGATCGGATTTTTAAAGGCTTCGGCCTCTTCCGGCGTCCAGGTTTCGGCGTCGCGGTGGACGGTAGCAAGCACGCTGGCCGCCTGTTCGCCGCCCATGACGGAGATACGTGAGTTCGGCCAGCTGAACAGGAAGCGCGGCTCATAAGCGCGGCCTGCCATGCCGTAATTGCCTGCGCCGAAACTGCCGCCGATCAGAACGGTGATTTTTGGCACCTGTGCAGTCGAAACGGCTGTCACGAGCTTTGCGCCATGTTTGGCAATGCCTTCGGCCTCGTATTTGCCGCCAACCATGAAGCCGGAAATATTCTGCAGGAAGAGAAGCGGGATACGACGCTGACAGGCAAGCTCGATGAAGTGCGCGCCTTTTACGGCGCTTTCCGAATAGAGCACGCCGTTATTGGCAAGGATCGCCACAGGCATGCCCCAGATATGCGCAAAACCGCAGACCAGCGTCGTGCCATAAAGGGCTTTAAACTCATGGAACTCAGATCCATCGACCAGCCGCGCAATAATTTCACGCACATCATAAGTCGTCTTCAGGTCCGCCGGAATTAGGCTGTAGAGATCGTCAGCCGGATAAAGCGGGTCCTTCGCGTCCTGAAGATTGAGGCTCTCCTGATGGGGCTGTGGAAGCGTTCCGACGATATTGCGCACGATGGAGAGCGCGTGCTCATCGCTTTCAGCCACATGGTCCACAACGCCTGATTTCTTGCCGTGGAGGTCTCCGCCGCCAAGGTCTTCGGCGGAGATTTCTTCACCCGTGGCGGCTTTCACCAATGGCGGACCTGCGAGGAAAATGGTGCCCTGATTACGGACGATGACGGTCTCATCTGACATGGCCGGCACATAAGCGCCGCCTGCCGTACAGCTTCCCATCACGCAGGCGATTTGCGGAATGCCTTTGGCCGACAGATTGGCCTGATTGAAGAATATGCGACCGAAATGGTCTTTGTCCGGGAAGACCTCGCTCTGATGCGGCAGGTTCGCGCCACCGGAGTCGACGAGGTAAATGCACGGCAAATGGTTCTGCATCGCAATTTCCTGCGCGCGCAGATGCTTTTTCACCGTCATCGGGTAATAGGTGCCGCCTTTGACGGTCGCATCATTGGCAACAATCATCACCTGACGGCCTTCGACCTGCCCTATGCCGGTGATGATACCCGCGCCCGGAATATCTTCACCATAGAGGCCGTTCGCGGCGAGCTGAGACAGTTCCAGAAACGGCGTGCCCGGATCGATCAGATGTCGTACGCGGTCGCGCGGCAGGAGTTTTCCGCGTGAGACATGGCGCTCGCGAGAGCGTTCCGAACCGCCCTGAGCCGTTTTTGCGACGTCTCCCGTTAGCTGGTCTTTCAGGGCCAGGTTCGCAGACTTGAAGGCTTCCGCCTGCTCACCCTGCAACAGGTTTGGATTGGCCTTCAGCTTGGGTGCGCTCATAGCTTCATCAATTCCCGGGCGATCAGATAGCGTCGGATTTCATTCGTTCCAGCACCAATATCATAAAGCTTCGCATCACGCAGGAAACGTTCGACCGGCCATTCCTTGGTGTAACCCGCACCGCCCAGCGCCTGAATAGCTTCGAGCGAGACTTTGACCGCGTTTTCGCTGGCCAGAAGGATTGCGCCGGCCGCATCGAAGCGGGTTGTTTGTCCTGCATCACAGGCTTTCGCCACCATATAGACATAAGATCGCGCAGAGTTCAGGGCGACATACATGTCGGCGACTTTGGCTTGCATCAGCTGGAAATCGCCAATGGGTTTTCCAAATTGCTGACGCTCTTTGATATAGGGCATGACCACATCGAGGCAGGCCTGCATAATCCCCAGCGGACCACCGGAGAGAACGGCGCGTTCATAGTCGAGGCCCGACATCAGAATGGCGGCGCCCTGGCCGACTTCGCCCATTATGTTCTCTTCGGGGACAAGGCAGTCCTGAAAGACCAGCTCGCCTGTGTCGGAACCGCGCATTCCCAGTTTGTCGAGCTTGCGGGCACAGGAGAAACCGTCGAAATCCTTTTCCACCAGAAAGGCTGTCAGGCTTTTTGAGCCGCCATTCGGATCGGTCTTGGCGTAGATGACTAATGTGTCGGCGTGCGGGCCGTTGGTGATCCAGAATTTCGAGCCATTCAGCACATACCCGCCCTGAACCTTTTCGGCTTTCAGGCTCATGCTCATCACGTCTGAACCGGCGCCAACCTCAGACATGGCCAGCGCGCCGATATGCTCACCGGAGATCAGCTTGGGCAGATAGCGCTGTTTCTGGTCTTCACTGCCCCAGCGTCGGATCTGGTTCACGCAGAGATTCGAGTGTGCGCCATATGAGAGCCCAATCGAGGCGGATGCGCGGGAAATTTCCTCCATGGCAACGACATGCTCAAGATAGCCAAGGCCGAGCCCGCCATACTCTTCTTCAACAGTAATGCCATGCATTCCCAGCTCGCCCATTTGCGGCCAGAGATCGAGCGGCATGGCGTTGGAGGCGTCGACATCCGCTGCGATGGGCGCAATCTTGTCGCGCGCAAAGCGGGCGCAGGTGTCGCGGATCATGTCGGCCGTTTCGCCGAGCTGAAAATCAAAAAGTGTCATGTTTCGCAATTGTCATTTAGAGCATTATTCTATGCCCCAAGACATAGTTTATTCCGAAACATAAGTCACTATTTTCTCTAGAATGGGGGTAAATATGCTATGAAAATTCGCAGCAATAGAAACAAATACCTGTGAATTGGTGTGTCTGGGCATGGGCTTCTATAGTTGTGGGCGCGACAAGTTCAGGCTGAGGAGGCGGCGGAGTGATGTCCTCACAATCCGATGCCGAATGATTTGCAGACCAATTTGAAAATGCGCGCCATAAATGAGGCTCTATCGGACCATCGGTCGAATCTCGCCTGCATATCGGGCGAAGCGAGTCAAAGTCAGCCGGAGCCTTCCATGTGGCGAGCTGAGAAACTTTCCCGCTGCTGCGTTCTTGTCTGTCATTGGTCGTCTGATGCGTTTGTATCCGCTCGACCTAAGTCAAACCTATTGTAAATGCTCAAGTTTTCATGGAAATAAAGATTCGATCCGTGTTCTGACAATTTGAATAATTTACTTTGCGAAGGGTGCGAAAACTTGGTATATCAAGTCTTCGGCGGTTGAATAATTTAACCAACTTTGCCTGAATTTATTGCAATCCACAGAAACCTTGCGCCGGATTAGCTGTGCGCATCGATCATACTGCTTTTTACGTTATACATAGAAACAAATTGAGCGATCAGGCATTCTTGCGATAAAAAGATCGCGCACGATTTCTGGCAGCGCATGAATTCTTTGCGCACCTTCTGACCTATTTTTGCCGGAAATTTCGCGTTGAATAACGTGTGACCGAAGCCTGATGTCTGACTGTGTGGTGTTTCCACCCGTCAGGTCTGGCGCGTCTGGCCAATGATGGTCTGGCGGGCGGTCGTGGAACAACAGAGGGCGAGACCTTTGGTGACAATTAAAGACACTATGATTGACTCAACAGACACCCAGGACCATGAAGATTTATTAGCCGCAGACGCCCGACATCTCCTGCATCCATGGGCGGATCTGGGCAGCCTCGGCGAAGAAAACGCTCTTGTCGTACAAGAGGGGAAAGGCGTCCGCGTACGCGACAGCCAGGGCAAAGCCTATCTCGATGCGATTGGCGGCATGTGGTGCATGACGGTTGGCTATGGCCATGATGAGATGGCCGATGCCATCGCCGATCAGGCGCGTCAAATGGCGTATTATACGCCATTCGGAGATGTTTCGAGTGAGCCTGCGGTCAGGCTGGCAGAAATGCTTGCCGAGCTTTCGCCCGGTGATCTCAACCGCGTGCATTTCACGACATGCGGCTCGACTGCGATCGATTCGGCGGTGCGGATCGCGCATTATTACTTCACATCACATGGCAAGCCGGAAAAGTATCACATTCTGAGCCGTCGGAATGCTTATCATGGCAGCACCTATCTAGCGGCGTCGCTTTGCGGGAAATCGGCCGACCGGACGCATTTTCAGTATGAAAGTGACTTCATCCATCATCTGAGCAGCCCGGGTTATGATGCAGATATCTCGGAAATCAGCGCCGAAGAACGGTTGCGAGAGCTGCTTGATGAGATGGAAGCCGAAATTCTGAAGGTCGGGCCTGAGAAGATTGCCTGTTTTGTCGCCGAACCTATTCTGGCGTCGGGCGGTGTGCTGACCCCGCCTCCCGGATACCAGAAGGCAACCTGGGAGCTCTGCCAGAAATACGATATTCTCTACATCTCGGATGAGGTCGTGACAGGGTTTGGTCGTCTCGGACATTTCTTCGCATCGGAAGCACGGTTCGGCATTTTGCCGGATATGATCATCACGGCGAAGGGCATCACTTCAGGCTATCAGCCGCTTGGCGCGGTGCTGATTTCTGACCGGCTTACTGAAGCGATCGGTGAGGCCGCGCCCGATGATAAGCCCGTCTTTTCAAACGGTTATACCTATTCTGGGCATCCGGTGGCCTGCGCAGCGGCGATCAAGAATATCGAGATCATGAAGCGTGACGATATTTGTGGGCATGTCCGGGAAGTCGGCCCTTATTTCATGGAACGGCTGCGCGAATTGCGGAAATTCCCTATCGTTTATGCCGTGCGGGGCGATCATTTGATGGCCTGTGTTGAATGCTGGACGGGTGAGGAGAAAGGGCCAAACGCCGAGAACATGGCCCTGGCCCAGCGCGTGGACGCCTATTGCCAGGAAGCCGGGCTGATCGTCCGGCCCTACGAAAATCTCTGCATTTTGTCGCCACCTCTCATCGTTGAGAAGTCCGACATTGATCAGATCGTCACCATCATGGAAGGCGCGCTTGACCGTGCCATGCGGGATCTGAAGGCAGGTGACATTGTTTAAGGGGCGCCGTTGCGTTCCGGGGACCAACCTTCGGGCTGAATTGGAAGGAGAAACGAATGAGTAGAGAAGACAACTCAATTGATTGCCGTGGATTATCCGGGGTACTGACCGTGATCCGACTTAAACAGGCTTTTACAGACCGCGCAGCGCGCCACAATGCGCTTGATGTCGTCGTTGACCCTGACTGCAATTGCAGCTGGGTGACCCAGGCCCTGGCTGACGACGCTGAAGATATCAGATTTCTGACATGCGCCGATCAATCGATTCCTGCCCATATTATTGCCGCCACCTCTTCGGAGACACAGCAGCTAAATGTCTGACACCCTTACGCTCAATGAGCAGAAAAACCAGGAGACCTCGTCCGATTCGGACGATGAGCCGTGGTGGACGCGAGACGATCTGACCTATCACAATGGTCGGCTTCAATTGGGGGAATGCGACCTGCAAAGCCTGGCCGCGCGCATTGGCACCCCAACTTATGTCATTCGCGCACCGCGCGTTGTTGAAAAACTCAAACAGATCCATGCAGCCCTTGATGGGGCGGGTGTTCGGCACCGGATCTATTATGCCATCAAAGCCAATCGCACATCACAATTGCTGACCTATCTGGCCAGTCAGGGCCTTTGCGGAGCCGATGTCTGTTCACCTGAAGAAATGCGTCACGCGTTCTCATGTGGTTTTCCGGAAAAGAATATTTCCTTCACAGGCACGTCTCTCAGTGCGGCGGATGTGGCAACGATTTCGAAATTCGAAGAGTTGTCGTTTAATCCGGACTCGCTCAGTGCCTTGCGCCAGTTCGGCAAGATTGCGCCGGGGCGCGAAGTCGGCATCCGGATCAATCCGGATATCGGTATCGGATATTCCGGCAATGATATGCTGCAATATAGCGGGAATGAGGCCACGAAATTCGGCATCTATCTCGACCGGCTGCCTGAAGCGCTCGAGATTGCCCGTGAATATGATCTGAAAATCGTTCGGCTCCATTTCCACGCAGGCTGCGGCTATCTGGATCGCGAACTCGGGCAACTTGCCAATGTGCTCAAGGCCAGCAAGGCGTTCATCGAACAGCTGCCAGATGTCCAGGAAATCAATATTGGCGGTGGCCTTGGCGTTCCTCATTGCAGTAGCGACAAAAAGCTGGACCTGGACCTCTGGGCCAGTGTGATTGCGGACGCGTTCAGCGGTCTCGATCTGACGGTTGCCGTAGAGCCCGGCGATTTTCTGGTGAAAGATTCAGGCGTTCTGCTGACGAGCGTTACCTATCAGGAGCGGCGGAAAAACGTCGAATTTCTGGGGCTTGATGCGGGGTTCAACCTCGCCATGGAGCCAGCCTTCTATGATTTGCCATGTGAGCCTGTCGCGACCATTCCGCGTCCGGGGGAATGGAAAAACTACACCCTTGTTGGAAACGTGAATGAAGCGCTCGACAAATGGGCGATTGATCATCCGATGCCGCCACCTGAGGAAGGGGACGTCATCACGCTGATTAACGCCGGCGGCTATGCGGCGTCCATGCGCTCAAACCATTGTCTGCGCGGAGATGTTCGGGAAGTGATCCTCCTCGATTGATCAACCGGATTGCCAATTTCCTTCCAGCCTAATTCTCCAATTCAAAAGGAATAAGTTTCAATGTCCGATGCCATCGACAAAAGTCGCGCCAAAGAAGATGGAGCCTTGTCGCCGGAACGGCCTGAGTTTGCCTTTGACCCGACCGACCCCTGGACCATCACCTTCCAGAAGGGCTTGGAAGCAGCAGGTCTGGAAGGAAAAAACGTCTATGAGGTCGGCGTCGGGACAGGCACCAATGTCGCGTTTCTGCTCCGCATGTGTAAGGCCAAAACGGTCTATGGCAGCGATCTGGATGCGCGTCTGCCAGACCTTGCTGAGCGGAATGTCCGTGAGTTGGTGCCACAGGAATCGAGCCGGTTTCACCCGATTAAAGGCTCTGTCAGTCTGATAGACAATCCCGACGCGCTTGAGGCGATCTCGAAAACGGATGCCGTCATTGCGTGTCTGCCGCAAGTCGGTGATCCGAATGATGACAAGTTGACGGCGTTTCGCGAGGCGCAGAAGGCAACTCTGGCGCAAGGCACGGGCGGCGGAAACCCCGCAGAAGACCACGTGGCGCACTATTACCCTTGGGCGATGTTCGACGAGTATCCTTATAATTCAGTGGGTCTTGGCCTGAATGAAGCGCTTCTCCGCCGTCTGAAAGAGAAGGCTCCGAACGCCGAAGTGATCATGAATTTCGGAGCCCGGATCGGGACGGACATTCTGTTCGAATTTTTTAGATCAAACGGGTATGAGCCTCAGAAGCTCTCTTCCATGGTCGTTCACCAGCATGCAGGGACAGACATTTCCTTCTTCGTTGCGCTGGAACGGTCGCTGAAGGGCACAGGCGTTGAGAATGAATTCACGGCAATTTTCTACGCCGATCCAGATGGAAAGCAGAAACTCTCGGCCTGTGAGGCGCAAGAGCTGATCGATAAGGACCCGAAGACCAAGCTCTATCACGAAGTCTGCACCATTCGCGGTAAGCCTGTCACTGAGTGATCCGCAAGGGGGAGGGCGCCTGAAACGCGCCCTCAGCCTCTGATCTCAATATGCAATCATCACATGCCGGACGACCGTGTAATCCTCCAGGGAATACATGGAGAGGTCTTTGCCGTATCCGGACTGGTTAAGCCCGCCATGCGGTAATTCATTGGTCATGACGAAATGGGTGTTCACCCAGGTCGTGCCGTAGCGGAGATCCTCCGCAGCGCGCATGGCTTTGTTGACATCAGAGGTCCAGACTGACGCCGCCAGGCCATAGGGCGTGTCATTCGCCCAGTCGAGCACCGGATCGTCTGTGCTAAACCGGGTGACGGACACGACCGGTCCGAACACTTCCTTCTGCACAATTTCATCCTCCTGAAGGGCGCCGGCCAGAACGGTCGGTTTGTAGTAAAAGCCGGGGCCATCGGGGGCGCTGCCACCTGTGACGGCTTCGATATGCGGCTGACCCTTCGCGCGATCGACAAATCCGGCGACACGGTCGCGATGCACTTCAGAAATCAGAGGCGGGATTTCATTCTGCGTGTCGTCATCATGATTGTAGATGATGCTGTCGGCGGCGGAGGCGAGATCTGCGACGAATTTTTCATATATGCCATCGGCTGCGTAGATGCGGCAGGCCGCTGTGCAATCCTGTCCGGCATTGTAAAAGCTGTGCGATTTGAGACCCTCGACGACGGCTTTGAGATCGGCATCATCATACACCACCACCGGGGCTTTGCCGCCAAGTTCAAGATGGGTGCGCTTGATATTGGTCTGGGCCGCTTCGATCGCCTTTTTGCCGGTGCCAATCGACCCGGTGATCGAAATCATGTCGACTTCCGGGTGGTTGATGAGGGCGCTACCAACGCTGGCGCCCCGGCCAACGACCACATTCACTACGCCCTCCGGCAGGACCTCGCTGAGTATCCTGCCAAACGCAAGCGCGGTCATGGGCGTGCCCTCTGACGGCTTGAGGACCACGGTATTGCCGCCAGCAAGCGCAGGCGCGAGCTTCCAGGCCATCATCATCAGCGGGTAATTCCAGGGCGCAATCGAGGCGACGACACCAATCGCATCGCGCCGCACCATGCTGGTGTGACCTTCCAGATAATTGCCTGCCAACATGCCCCGCATATTGCGAATGGCAGACGCATAGAACCGGAAACAATCGGCCGTATAGGGAATTTCCATCGTGCGCATTTCGCTGATGGGTTTGCCACAGTTCAGGGCTTCGAGCTGGCTGAGCTCTTCCAGATTGGCTTCCATTGCATCTGCGATTTTCAGCAGATACTCCGACCGCTCTCCCGGTGTAGTTTTTGACCAGCTGTTAAAGGCTTTGCGTGCGGCCATGACCGCGCGGTTTATCTGGTCGGGATTCGCTTCCGGCTGGGTGTAAATGGTTTTGCCAGTCCGTGGGTTGATCACCGCCTCTTCTGTTTCCGTTCCGGCTTCGAAATTGCTTCCGATCAGCATCCGGGTTTCCATATGAGGCCTCCTGATTTTGCATCAACTTTCGTCATCTTGGGTATGTAACCAACATGCCCGGCAAAAGGATGCAATCGACCTTGTCAGGAGAGTGAGGGTGATTGACGCGATGATTGCGTCTTGGTCAGCGTTGGTGGTGCACTTAATGGTGAGCTGGGGAGACTTTTGTCGTTTCGATCCCTTGAGTGACCGATTTCAATGTCCGGACGAGCACGCCAGGGCTGACTGGTTTGGTCAGAAGATAGTCGGCGCCGTTCGTCACCGCCTGCATCCGCCGAAAACGATCGCGATAGCTGGTGAAAAACACGAAAGGCGTGGTGCTGGCACACCCTGCCGTGTCGGCTCTCACAAGCTGAAGCAAATCATAGCCGGACAGAGTTGGCATTTCCCAATCCGCCAATATGATGTCTGGCGAGAGCGTTTTGAGTGCCGGCAGAAGATCGAGCGCGGACGCAAAACTGGAAATTTCGGTTGCACCGAGCGCTTGAAGAGTCTCACTCACGATCGCCCGCACATGTTCGTCGTCATCAATCACGACCAGCTTGCGATCCCGCAGAAAGTCATCAGCCATCTCGTCGCTTGTCTGAGCTTTCAGGGTTTCCGGCTCCAGTAAGCCGCGCTGAATGAGGCGCGAATCATCCGGGGTCGGCGGAGGGGTCGAGGCGACGAAATCAGCGATCTTGCGCGCAGCCTTTTCGAGTTCCGTCGCAAAATCGCGTCGACCGAATAGCAGAACGTCATCCATGCGGCTTTCAATCCGGGACAGGCCTTTCGCAATCTCTCGAAACCCAAGACAACTTGCCGCTCCCGACATACGATGCACTTCCTGATGTAACTGCTTAAGGACGTGGGACGGCTTGGTTTCGTTGAGTTCAGCTGACCGTACCAGGCCCATCAGTCTTACGGTTTCGTTCGGGAAGTTTGAGCAATAAGATGAGATAACCGTTTCAAGTTTTCTCTCCATTTTTTCCTCCGCTCAGGCTAGTTCAGAGCATATCCGGGGCCCGTATCCGTGCCTTTGATATACCGCGGCATGCCCTGCTTGTTCAGGCGGAATTTCTTCTCAACCAGCTGGAGTGCCGTCTCGACTATCACATTGGGCATGACGGGTTTGGCGATCAGCTTGTTGACGCCCGCCTTGTTGGCTTTGGCGATATCATGGCGACTTTTCAAGGATGTGAAAAGCATGATGATTACGTCTTTATCGAGCGGCGTTTTCCCGGCACGAACTTCTTTTGTGAGTGCCAGACCGGTGACCGGCTTCATGAGCCAGTCCGTAATGATCAGGGTTGGTTTGAAGTCAGGAATGAGGTCGAGCACTTCCTGTCCATTGCAGGCCAGTTTGATCTGCTCTGCCCCGTGCGCTTCCAGCGTACCCCCTACCAGGGAGCGGAGATGGTGATCATCATCTGCAAACAAGATGCGTTCGCGTGCCAGAAGCCTCGCCTTTGCTGCATAAACATCCGGACCGTCAGAGGTGAGGGATTCAGCATTGTTCAGTTCTTCGAGTTCCCGTGACCGGTTGAGAAGCGTGGACCGCGATGGGCGGACCTGAAGACTGGAATGACTGAGCTGACGCAGGCGTGATGTCAGCTCTTCGACAAACTGATCAAAATCAACCGGGAAGTTTGCAGGCACATCATTCAGGTCGTCACGAAGCGCCTGGATGTCCTTTGCTGCGATCTTGAAGCCCATACAGCTTGCCGTTCCATACATGCGATGGAGTTCCTCCAACACATGGCTGATGAGAGCGGACTGATTGGCTTTCTCGTGCGCCATCCCTTCGATCAATTGTATTTCTTCAGCGATCTGACGCGGATAATCCTGGCAAAAACGGGTCACCACGGATTCGAGTAGCGTGTTTTCAAATTTCATTTTGAGCCCCATTCAGGTAGCAGAAACTCAAACTAGCGCGTTCAGGTTAATTAACAAAAAAAGCGAAAATAAAAAGAGTCTCCGGCGCAAAAGCAAATTTTAATTATGAAACAATGACCAGAATCAGTAGAAATAATAGAGAAATGAGTTTTTGAATAGGTTTATCGTTTATTTCAGTTTTGTTTTTGTTAACTTTTAGAAACAACCGTTTAAGGAGCCTTCGGTAGAGTCGGGCGAAATTAACACCTTTCTGGGTGACGCGTAATGCCAGTGCCAACTTCGAATATTCAGTCCCTGAGGCTCAGGATCATCGTCCTTGCCTGGGTTGTGGCTATAATCTCGGCGCTTGCGGTTTTGGTGTCTTTTGAACTTGGACGGCAGGCTGAGGACAGAGGGTTTGAACAGGCTAACAAAGCGCTCACCGCTGAAGCGCGGTTGATCAGCAAAGGGCTTGAAGACGTTTTTTCGGACCTTGCCCAGGACGTTTCCATTCTTTCCGGAAATCCCGACGTAAAGGCAATTTTGCAAAACCACAGTTCGGGAGACGATTATCGCGCGAATGCGGATGATCTGGCATTGCTGGTTCGTCCCTTCCTCCAGGCAAGGCCTGAATACACCCAGGTGCGCGTAGTGAGTTTTGCTGGCAGTGGGCCGGAGCTATTCCGGATGAACCAGACCAATGGCGAGGTAGAGCGTGTTGCGGAGGCAGCGCTGCAGGAGAAGGGAGGTGAACCCTATATGGCGCGCGCAGCCCAGATGGTGGCAAGCGCACCGGTCTTCTCTGAGGTGACGCTGAACCGGGAATACGGAGAGGTTGATCCGACCGAAACGCCGACCATTCGTTCCATGCTGCCCATTATGGCCGCCGACGGTAATCCTGTGGGTGTCGTCATCATCAATGCTGATTACCCGGCCATGATCCAGTCCATTCTTATGGTGTCGTTATTGGAGTTTGATGTTTTCGTCATCGATCCTCAGGGAAATACCTTTAGCGTTGATCGTCAGAATCCTGTGCCGGAATTTAAATTCGGATACGAGGCTGGCGCAGAAACTCGAAATTTGTTGGAGACCGCTGCAGATTTTCCTCCTGAATTCCCCGTCAGCATCGATGACGACGTACTGTACAAATTTCCGATCAACATTTCTCCGATTGCAGGGGATTTCGAACTCAACATTCTGCTCCGTGTCGAGCAGCAACTTCTCAAAGGTGGTCTCTATACCGGTCAATTGATCCTTCTGTTACTGGTCATTTCGGTCTGCGTCATCGGGGCTGCCGCTTTTGCAACGCGCTTTACCCAACCCTTGAAAGGGGTGACGGAATCGATCCGGCAATACACACGAACCAAGCGTGCGGCGGATCTGATTTTGCCGGTCAGTCGACGGGATGAATTGGGCGAGTTGTCCCGCGCTTTCATGAACCTTCTCAGAGAGATGAAGGATTCAGACGTCAAAGCCGATAACGTCATTCAACACACGGTCGACGGCGTAATCGTAATCAATGGCAAAGGCGCCATTGAGGTGTTCAATCCGGCCTGCGAAAAACTGTTCGGCTATTCGGCTGAAGAGGTCATTGGGCAGAATGTTAGCATGCTGATGACCGAAGAACACCGCCACACCCATGACGGTTATTTGCAGAATTATGTGAAGACGGGCGACGCAAGAATCATCGGCATTGGCCGGGAGGTGATGGCAAGGAAAAAGTCCGGAGAGGTGTTTGCGCTCGATTTGTCGGTTAGTGAATTTGTCCAGAGGGGTGAGCGGTCATATTGCGGAATTGTCCGCGACCTGACGCAGCGCAATGAAGCCCGGCACGTGATCCAACATCAGAAGGAAACGCTCGAATTCGCGCTCCAGAGCGGAGATCTCGGCTTATGGGACTGGGACCGAAGCAAAGGATATGTCGACTATTCGGACCGGTCTGCGGCGATGATCGGTTATCGGCGCGAGGAGCTGAGGCACGATTTTTCTGTCTGGGAAAGCCTGATTCATCCCGACGACTTCCCCAGAGCAAGTGAGCTGATGAACCAGTTCGTCACCGACCAGACTCGCAAATATAAAATTGAATTTCGAATGCGGCATAAGCTCGGGCATTGGGTCTGGGTTCAGGCGCGTGGCAAAGTGTTCCAGCGCGATGCAGAGGGACGCCCGGTTCGAATTGTTGGTGTTCACCAGGACATCTCAGAACGCAAACGAATGGAAATCATGAAGGATGAGTTCGTCTCGACCGTGAACCACGAACTCCGCACACCGCTGACATCGATCTTTGGCTCCCTGGATATGCTTCAAAGGCTTTGTGCGGGTCAGTTGGATGCCAAGAGACAGCGATTGATTGAGCTCGCCTATGAGGGATGTGCAAGGCTGAACAGGCTGGTGAATGACATTCTGGATCTCGAGAAAATCGAGGCTGGCAAGATTGAGTATCATCTTGAGCGGGTCAATTTCGACGAACTGGTCACGGTTGTCGTTAATCGTCATCAAGCCATGGCGGATCGCTTTATGGTGAATTTCGACCTGGAAACCAACGCCGCCGGGGTCAATGTTAATGTCGATCCTGACCGCTTTAATCAGGCCTTGGTCAATCTGCTGTCCAACGCCTCTAAATTTTCTCCGGAAGGAGACACGGTCGTCATACGCACGAAGATCCTGTCGACAGGCTCTGTCCGCGTTCTTGTTGAGGATCACGGCCCCGGTATTCCGGACGCATTCCGCCCCAAGATATTTGAGAAATTCGCTCAGGCTGACAGTTCGAGCAAACGCAAGGCTCAGGGGACCGGACTCGGCCTGAGCATTACCAAATCCATTATCGAAGCTTTCCATGGCCAGGTCAGCTTCGAAACAGAAATCGGGAATGGCAGTACTTTCTATTTCGACCTTCCGATCTGCCATCCGAAAAAAGCGCCTGCTGATGACGACCTGACGTTCGCATTGGGTGTCACGGAGGTGGATCAGAAGGAGGAAGTTTGATGACGCGAGAATTGAAAAAAATACTTTACTTGGAAGACGACGCTCACATTGCCGAAATCGCCATGTTGGCGATGTCAGAATTTTCAGACTTTGAAGTCGTTCACTTTGATTGTGGTGCCGATGCAGTTGAGAATTTTCAGGCGGTGGATCCGGACCTTGTGCTATTGGATGTGATGGTGCCGGATATGGATGGCGTGGAGACACTTGCCGCTATTCGCCTTCAGACAGGTGGCTGGGAGATCCCCGCCGTGTTCATGACCGCCAAAGCGCAGCTGCACGAGCAGAAGCAATATCTTGAAGCCGGCGCGATCAGCGTCATTGTGAAACCGTTTGACGCCTTTAGCCTCGCGGAAAGACTGCAGAATGTCTGGGACGATCATTTCGGCGTCGCGTCGCACCCATCTGAAATAAATGCTACGGAATCGGCCTGATATGACAGCGCTCAACTCGAGGTCTGAGGCTATTATCGCCCGATATTGTGCGCATTTGCCCAAGGAATTTGAAACACTCATCACCCTCCTGGAGGGGGCGAATGTTGAGCTTCAGCGTAGCAGCGGCGCAGTTCATCAGTTGAATCAGGAATTACACCGCATGAGCGGAGCTGCGCTGTGTATGGGGTTTCCGTTTCTGGGAAGTGAGCTGGAAAAAGCGTTTCGCCTGGTTCAGGATCTGCGCCTGAATGGCGTGTCCGATCCGGAGCGTGTGCTGAAATCGATCGCCAGCAAAATTTATGCGCTCGCACGTCTGAAAGAACAGGTGACACCAGATAACTCCCTGCTCATGCGGAAGGTCATCAATCCGGTGACGGCTATGCAGGCACCGTCCAGGCGTCGGTTGGAGTATCTGCAGGAAATTCTCGCAGAAGAACGCATTATTTTTGCAGATGACGATGTCTCGATCCGAATGCTGATGCGCGAAATTCTGGTCTCTCTTGGCGTGTTAAATGTCGCGACGGTTTCGAGCGGTGAGGAGTTTCTTGATATGTGCTCAGCATTCAAGCCAACGCTTGTGATCACTGACTGGCATATGAAGCCCATTAACGGTCTTGAGCTGCTGGAACGCATTCGTTTCGGGCGCTCAAATCTGTCACCTGATACCAAAGTCATTTTCTTGACGTCAAAAGGCACGCTGGCCCATGTGCAACAACCCGTGGCGGCAGGGTGCGACCATTTTCTAGTGAAACCGTTTTCGCGTCGATTGGTCGAGCGGGCTCTGCTTAATGTGACGGAATATTCCGCTGCGGCCGGAGCAGACGCTGAAGAGCACGAGATCAAGCGTACAGCGTGACGCCGCTAATCTTGGTCCCATGTCAGGCTGGCGGAAATACCACGCGCCGGGATCTCGATTATTTGAGACCCCATTTTTGCTTCAGCGTATCGCGCACGGGTGACCGTGACGAGAGATCGTCGAACATGTGAGGCAATGCCTCTCCGAGCAACACATGCCGCCACCATGCCGTCGACATGTGCAGGGTTTTGATCGAGTAGAAGATTCTGGACAAATCATCCAATTTGCCCGACGCCGCGTCCATCTCGTAGAAATAGTTACCGCTAGATTTCAGGCTGGAGCAGTCTTTTTTGAAATACTTTGCCTCGACGCTGACCCCTGAGCACAAGCTGGTGACATGAAGGATCGAGTCTGACAGCATCAGATCGTAGATGTTGTCTGAGATGAAACGAATTTTTGAGGCACCTGAGAGAAACTTGATCATGTCATGATCATTTCTCACGAGAGGGTGACGTTTATAGTAAACGTTCTCATATTTTTCCAGGATCTCGCCTAACTGATCCGAGTAATCAGCCAGACCGACAAATCTTCCAGACTCAATGGAGACGCGGTCACCGAGCGTCTGACCTGCAATCAAGGCACCTGGTTTCAAATCCACGGTTTCGACAGGATTGAGCGACGGAAACATCGCGGCTTCCACAAAATGCTGATCTTCGGTTTGGCAAAATGTGGCGAGGCGTTCGGCGCATTCTTTCACATTTGTCCGAATTCCAAGGATCAGTTCCGAGCCAAATCTGACCGGGTGGAAGGTGATGTCGAAATAAGGCGTGCCAATGCGGTCAAGCAGATTGAGGAATACTTCCGGCAACTCAACACTGGCAACCAAAGTATTCTCAAAATGCGGCATCACATAGCTTGCCGCAGCCTCAGGCAGCTCCTCGGCGCCAAAAACCCGGGCCCAGTTGTCAGCGGATGGAATGGTGCCATAACCCAAGAGGGAATAGAAATAATTGATGTCGAAGCCATCGCTTGGAAGGCTACGAAGTATTCTGCCCGGAACACCAAGCGCCCGCGTCAGCTGAACACCCCACAGACGTTCCAGCCAGCCAATATTGACGTTCTGGTTAGGGCCGTGGGAGTTATAGCCGGTCCGAATAATGTCACCGGTAAAAACGACAGATCTGACCTGGTCCAATGAAATCTGATTAGGCATTATTTGACCTCAGCCTGGTGGATCGTCTCCAAGCAGACTTTCCAATAAATGGTGTCAAATAAGACTTGGAAATAGTGTTCAGCACTCAAACTGGACTTCAGATAATTGGTCGCACGGTCACCGAGCTTTGTGCGGTTCTCCTCAAGCTCGAGCAGCAGCATGGCAGCACAGAAATCAGCAGCCGTGTCTGCCAGGAGAAATGCGGTATTATTGCCGTTTTCCAAACCTTCTGCACCACAGCGCGTTGTCACAAGTGGGAGGCCGTAGGACAGCGCTTCAAAGCGCAAATGTTGGAGGGCATGCCAGTAGCTTATAGTTCCATTGATCTTGTGGCCGTTGAGGGAATTTCAGCTTGAAAGGTGGGGGGTTTTTGCTAGTGTCGTGCGACTCTTGAAACTTGACGAGGATAGCTGATGAGCAGGACCTATGTGATGCTGGCGAAACAACGTTCTGGCACCAGAGCCTTTGGGCACATGATCAAACAGCATCCTAACGTTGTTTATTTGAGCGAGGTTTTTCACAAGAATGCTCAACAAGGCGAATTTGGCTTTTTTAATTTTGCGTTTGAAGAAGTAAAACGACAACCAGAACTAATGTATCCAGATCGCAAGGTTGAAATACTAGACCGTTACTTGAATTATTATCAGGAAAAAAACCCAAGTCCAAAACGAATCGTTTTGGATGTTAAATATAATCAAACACATCACTTTGATCATTACATTCAGGAACGATGGGTTGATATGCCAATCTTCCTCCGGCGAATTATGAGTCTGAAAATTCCTGTTATTCACATTTGTCGTCGAAATTGCCTTGCCACATATTTATCTGTTGAAAGAGCAAAGCAAAGTGGAATTTGGCACACTAAAGCTGGTGAGGTTCAGACCGATACTTTTGTCGTGGATACTGATGATATGGTGCGCGAGATAAATGCTCGACAGCAGGAGATGGACGTGTTTTCGCGCTGGCTTAGCAACTATCCGCATGTTCTCACTTTAGATTACGAGAAGATGTATGAAGATGGTGTTCCAGAAAAAGGGATGGTCGAGCAAGTATCTAGCTTTCTGGAGCTAAAAAACCCCATCGTTCCGGAAACTGACATTTCTAGACAAAGTACGGGTGCATATGAGAAAGAAGTTGAGAACTGGGAGGAAGTGAAGTCAGCTCTGATCGAGAATGGTCTCGCAAAATTTTTGTGAATGAAACTTGAAACTTTACAAAGCGATACGCTTCCCGGTCATCTCAAAGTCGGTGCTACCGGGAAACTGTAACTTAGTTTCCTCTCATGACTGAAAAGTCAAGCAACCCTCACGACAGACTTTTTCTTCGGCATCCTACCAGCAGGATGAAGCCTGTAAAACGGCCAATAGTCGTGCAATTATTTCGTACTTTTCCTGAATATTTTAAAACTATTCAGAGCGCTGCGCGCTATTGTCAGAATATATACGTTCCGAAATCCAAAAAATGGATGTACCCGTTGAGTGGCAAGGCGGGTTCGACATTTATGCTGAACCTGCTTTATGAAATGGAGTTTGGTCATCCATTCACGGCGCAGTTAAAAACAAGCGCTAACCAGCACTCTGGATTTGCTATTTTCCAGCTCGCTAATGCAGGTGTTTTTTCCCGACTGATTGATTTGGACATCGGATTGGAAGAGTTTCAGTCCCTGGCAGCGACAAGAATAGCGACTGTTCGAAATCCTTATACTCGGGCATTGTCGTCGTTTAAATATCTCTGTCGAAGTCATGTCGCTGGGGATCAGCGTTTCTTTTCTGAGCGAGCCAGGCTGTCAGCCTTAACTTCGTTTGACTGGAACCTTGATCCAAACACTGAACTTGGGTTCTATTTGTTCTTAAAATACGTTTTCGCGATCCAGCAATTAAACGATCCAGTGCTTGTTGATGCCCACTGGCTTCCTTTGGTCGACCATATTCAGCCAGAGATCCTGAAGCCAACACTTGTAGGAAAAGTTGAGCATTTTTCTGCTTTTGCGAAGGATGTCGCCAAACATCTGGGGAAGAGTCTTGATGAGAATCGATACGAAGCGCTGCCGAAGAATACTCTCAACAATAATATCGCAAATAAAGAAATGATGGAGCGGCCAGAGTATTATTCACTGCGGAATATCGGATTAATTCAGGGTATCTACAGTGCAGATTTTGAGGCTTTTGAGTATAGCTTAGAAATACCTGAAAATTAATTAGAGGGCGCGCTCCTCTGTATGAAGATGGAGGCGATTTGCCAGGTCACTGGTCCTCAAAATTCAAATATTTTCTCGCCCAAAGGTTTCTGCCACAAACATTTTGAATGTTTAGCAGCAGCAGACCATTTTCCTTTGGCGATTCCGGACAGTTGATAATCATAGGAGACGAGAAAACTTGTTCAAAAGCAGAGTCTTACGCAATCTGAAAACTTAAGACAAATTACATGGCTCCGCTAATATCAAAGTATCCCCAGTCATTTTTAAGAGAGTATCGAAGCCTGTTCCTGCCGATGAAACCGCGCTGGGGCGAGTTTTTATCACCTTCAGTCAAAGCTGCCTTCCAGAATGAACTCCAGAAATACTCATGCGCTAGGGGAACGTACGCGTCAGGAGAATCGGACTCCGGCCAAAAACGCATTGGATATTCAGCAAGGTGAACACCATCTATACCAAAGTATTTTGCTTCAACAGATACGCTGGATGCCACAGAGATTACAGTCTTCAGATGCCCTGAAGAAAGTAATCGGTAAAAATTAATGTCAGTTGGAATAACCTGATCAAACCTCACGCCTGACCGGTAAATTCCAAAGTCTCCATCACCAAGAGGGTGAGCTTTGAACAAAAATGAACAGCCGCCCAACTGTTTGGTCATTGCGGCGGATACTTTTGGGGCAGCAAGGTTAAGAAAGGTCCCGTTCTTAATCAGGACCTTGTCATCGTTAGTCTGGCCAAAAACAGCAATGTCTATATCGTCGGGATTATCCTGTTTTCCCTTCATAAGGCACGCTTTGATATTAGAAGCTTCGATGTAAAATAATTCTGGATCGAGCAAGAACGGTTTGAAGCGTTCTGTAATCTCGGGTGTCGAACCCCTAAACGCTAAGCAAATATCTTCCAGATATCGAACAGGGTGAAGAACGACATCGATGTAAGGAATTCCCAATCGTGACAAACACGCAAGAATAAGTGAATTGCCTTCGAAGTTGATAACAAAATCATAGTCACCAAAGGCGGCAACCACCTGTTGGAGTAGGGCGTCAGTTGGTTCTAAATCGTAGATTTTAGCCCAATTCTCAATGCTTGTATTCTCTCCCATCGCGTCAAAAGCAGACCACACGTCGAAGCTGCTAGGATCGCCAATTACAATCCCGGGCGGCTCTCCAGTAGCAATTTTAATGGGATGTGAAACAAGGGTGTGAAACCACTTGATATTACCATTCTGACGAGATGCATTTCCTCCATGAGGAAATGGACGAAGTATATCACCCGTTACTACAGTCTTCATGATAGTGCCTCTATCGATGAAGCGATATAACTCGCAAGTTCCCGAGTTTCACGCCCGCTGTAATTTCGATCAATGAAAGGCTCGCATTCAGAGGCAAGCTGAAGTCTAGAATCAAGATCTGTAATCAATCGCGACAAGCCCTCCGAAAATTCAGCTCTCGTCGATGCAACTATGAACGGATCATGGTCGGTACGACGAATGCCTCGGACTGCTTCGGGTGTACACACAGATGGTAAGCCATTTGCCGCGTATTCGACTGTCTTGATTTTCAGCCCGCCGCCGTAAAAGACCGGGTTTATCGCAATGTCAGCATTATCGTAAATTTCAAGTAATCGTTCAGTCGTTACTCTTCCATGCAGGTTGACAGATTTGTCATTCTTCGGAAGCGATTTGCAAACATCTCCACAAACCTCGACAGATATACCTTCTCTTCTGACCAAGGGCCAAATTTGAGACAAAAACCAGCGAAATCCATCGGCGTTCATTGGGCTATTTCCGCCGACCATCACTATCGACTTAACCTTGTTCCGATGAGTTTTGGCTCGATATTCCATGCTAAACGGGACATATAAAGCTCTGTCTTCGCCCAACGCCGATTTGATAAATCCGATATCCTCGGCCTGGATCGCTACAACAGTGTTGAACTCATTAAATCTTTCTAACTCTTCGTGCTCAGTCATTTCGATAAAGTGTTTTCGAGAAAACCTCCGAAAAGTCTTTGTTCGGGCAGAAAAAAGATCATGAGAGTCCAGTATCTTGATTTGCGGAGCGTTAGGAATGTGAGCGTACTCATCTAGTTTCAAATACTCGTATATTCCCACCAAAGGCTTGTGCTTCTGGCAAAATTTCCCAAAAGCTTCGAGATTAGACTTGCTCTTGTCTTTCGAACTAGGAGTTTTTTTTGAGGTCTGAAGGTCTGGATCAGAAGAAGAACTAATATGATACGGAATATCAGGCTTTTTATAGGATCCGTCTTTATCGATGAAAAAGACCCCTAAGCTGAACTGAGATGAAAGAAAGTGAGCTAACTCATAAACTCGCGCTTCGCTTCCGATTGATCTATTCCAAAAAGCGACGTCCGTCACCAAAACAAGTTGCACAATACCACCTCTATTTCTTCGTGATGGTCAAGCTGTGAAACGCTACGCCGATCTGGCGTTTGTCGAAGTTTGGGACGGTCGCTGGGGATTTCATGTCAATTACGCGAATACTTAGAACGACGTACTGATTTTCTTCAGTTTCCGGAAGGACTACCGTTGCGTTCCAAAGGCCCTTTTCAGAACTTGGCGTTAAAAGGAAGCGACGTCGCCCTATTGTGAACTCAACCTCGGAAGCCAGATCGATCCACGGTGGCGTATTCAACCTCATAGAGAATTGCAGCTTGCCTCCCTTTAAGTTAGGTATCACCAGCGTGGACGTATTGCCGGGGCCTGACCAACGCCACTTTCGATCTGCTTTGGCCTCAATCGGATGCCAATTGGCACCAATCATCTTATCGGACGCGACCAGAGTAAATTTACTCAAATCACCCGGGTCCGCTTCCATCTTCTCACTATAATGAAGTGGGTCGACCGCAAGAATTCTATGCAACGGCGCCTTGTTGACGTTTAACTGCCGATCCATCAACCAGACTAAGGCACTTAAGTCCGCAATTTTTTTATCCTGAAGCTCAAGCCTTTTGTGCAGAGAGTCCAAAAACTCTTTATCGTCAAACTTCTTTGGCGTGGGTATTTTATTTCCTTGAGAAAGGTTTGAAAGGACGGAATCACTGACAAGCTTGAACAGCAATGCATCGTGACTTTCGCTTTCTGAGGATTCAGAATTTAAAGCCGATTCGATAGAAATTCGCCCAAACCTGCTATCAGCCGATTGATCTGACGTTTGCTCGTTGTCGACGACTTTTGAGTCACCCTTCAGCTCTCCCGATAGATCCTTCGTTTCCGTCGATTCTTTGTTATCGTCTCGAGCATCATCCATAAAAACGTCTCCAACTTACAAATTTGAGTACGACCCACTGGAGAAGCCAGAGAAATTTTCGACTCAAACGAGATTTCGTTCAAATTTTTCTCGGCAATGTGCCCCCATATACCGCCGCAAGTGATGTTATCTGTGGCTAATGTAGTCAAGCGTTTTTTCTGAGAAATTAGTGATGTTCTTCGATCAAGAAGATCAGCGAAACGCCCGGTCGTTCCTTCAGCCGAAAACTGACAATCATCTTCCCCTCATTTGGAATAAAGCTGTTAGAGTTCATAAACGACGAAAGATATATTTATTCCGAGGAACGATATCTTCTTGACGTCGATCAGCAAATGGAATCTCTGATCGAACGAACGATTTTAACTCATACCAGCCATCCACATCGCGGCGGATCATGTGCCAGGGAAACCTTTGGCGGTTGGGCGCGGCAAGCGCAAACAGATCTGTCCTGTACGACATTGCCTGACTGGCCCGGTGTTTGGCCGCGCGGCCGTGTTCAGACAGACCTATGCGTCAACGCGTTGTGAACGAGAGTTTTCACATCTCCATCTTGGCGGAAGCCTGCACGCTCGGCCGTCCGTGCTGACAGAGGAGGGTATCGCCCAAACGCAGCTTCCAGTTTCGCATCGCTTGTGTAGGTGACGAGGTCAGGGGCTGCACCGGTTTGATCTGCAATTTCGGAAACGAGAGTCTTCATGGAGATATGAAGCGCCGGCAGATTGAAAACACGCGGCCCGGTCAGCCGGGTTTCATCCAGATCCAGGGCGTGCAGGAGGCATGTCGAAATCTGCGCATTCGACATCAGCCAGAGTTCTGCTTCGGCGGACACCGGGGAGACAAAGTGTCGGTGGGAGTTCAGCGCATGAAACACATCGCTCATGAAGGCCGATTTGAGACCTGAGTTGCCGGAGGGGCGCGCGACTATTCCTGGTAACCGAATGGCGAGACCATCAAGGTCTCCGCGATGCGTCATGCCATCCAGATGCGCCTCCGTCATCTGCTTGTGAATTCCATAAATCAGCGTTGGCTGAGGTGTCGTTTCATCGGTGACGCCGTCTTTTGGGAGCGGATTGCCCAAGACCGCGATCGAGGAGGCGAACACGAAACGCGGCCTGTCCAGACACTCGGCTGCCCGTCGCATCAGAGTGGCGGAGCCGGCAACATTGACGTCAAATGAAAGGGAGGGGTCCGCTTCAGCGGCTCCACCCGGCAGGGCGGCCAGATGAATAATTGAAGCCACGTCGCGGGACAGTGCAGCATCCACCAGCGCGCGATCTGTCAAATCGCCCTCCAGCGCTGTCAGACCTGGTGAAGGTTGAAGCGCATGCAGAGAGCGGTCCAGCGCAATGACTTCAGATCCAGAGCTGAGCTAGCGTTGAACAGGGCAGCCCCAACGAATCCGCCGGCACCCGTTACCAATACAGCCAAGTGAACCTCCGATTATCGCGAGAGTTAGATGTTAAAACGTGTCCATGTCGTTTGCGATGATGACCTTGCCGCCAAATCTGGATTTGATCTGATCGACATAGGCCTGTTTTGACGCGTCGTCTTCTCGGCCAACAAAGTGTGTGACAATGACCCGCTCGACGGCCGATGCGACGGCCATATCGCCGACTTGCTGCGCGGTGATGTGGTGATCGCGCAAATGGCGTTCCATTCCATGCATCACGGCATCCGGAAAGGGTTCAGGGCGGGCGCGATTAACCGCTGCCATGTTGTTTACGGTCCAGTCGATATCCATCATTTCTGCCAGCAGGATATCTGCGCCTGAGGCAAGGGTCTCCACGCCGGTGGATGGGCCGGTGTCTCCGGTGTAGACGATTGACCTCTGCGGCAGATCAACTCGGTACGCATATGATTTGTAGAATTCTGCCTGCGGGCTTCCCGGAATGAAGCTGTAATGGGTATTTTCTGCGGCTGTCACCGTGAAGTCTGCGACGTCGAATGCGCCTGCTTCCGTCAGTTCAACAACACGGATCTGGCGCGCGGGTACTCGTGAATTCAGAAAGCGCCGACGCTTTTAAAACGACCATTTCCGAAATCGAAATGCTCGGTGGTGAGGCTGTCGCCCTGCCGTTCGACCTTGCAGATGGAGATGAAGTTCGCGAACTTGCTCGGGCGACCAAGAGTCTCGCGCCGTCCCTTGATATGGTGGTCTGCAATGCGGGTATCACGGGCGCAGGCATACGATTTGGCGATGACTGCTATGAGGATACGGTTTCACCGGTCTTCAATATCAATCTTCATCATTGCCGCATTCTTTGTGATGAGCTCCTTCCATACATGGCCGAGACGAGTGGAGCTGCCGCAGTATTGACCTCGAGACTTTCCGGCTTGCGCGGCAATGGAAATATAGGAGTTTACTCACTTACAAAGGCTGCAATAGCTCAGCTCGCCCGGGATATGGCGGTCAAGTTCGGACCACGCGGAGTTCGTATCAACGCCATTTCACCTGGATTGATTGCGACGGGCTGGGAAGCCAATATTCTGGCCAACCCCGAACTTGCCGCCAGACGCATGCAGATGACGCCTCTACGCCGCATTGGCCAGCCAAATGAAATCGCCAATCTGGCGGTCTTTCTGGCTTCAGACCTGGCGAGTTTCATTACCGGGCAAAACGTTGCGGCCGATGGCGGCACATCAATCACCGACGGAAGCTGACTACAACACGTCAGTCCGGCTCTTGAAGGCCCGACACCCGTCTTGAGACGCATAAACCCTCCCGCATACGTCAAATGACGCATGCGGGCCGGCATTGCCTCATGGAATGCAATCGGTCGAAACGACAACTCCGATTGAGGTAAACCATGTCCTATAGAACAATCATTGCTGCCACATGCGCCGGATTTCTCTTGGCTGCCTGCGGAGGCGGCGGCGAAGGCGGTACAGGGTTTGCCGACAACGCCGCAACATCCGGGGCCCGGGGGGATGAATGTCCGCCTGAACAGAAAGGTGACGGCCTGATGGTCAGTTCACGCTGGGATTTTGAGGACCTCTCACGGGCGCAGCATTGGCAGACTGAGATCCCGCCCTCCAGCTGTGCGGGGGCGCTGGGCGAGCTCATTCCTGACTTCCCAGATGGCTACGGTCTCATGCCGAACAACAAGCCCTATGTCATGAATAACCAGCAGGTCTATTTATTGGTCGCAGAAGTGCCGGATCAGCTGAAAAATGAGTATGGCGGTGCCTTCATACCCGAAAAACACTCCGGTCTTGGGATGGAGATCCTCCGCTTCACACCTGACGAGATGAGCAAGACAAGAAGCTGGATGGAAGGCAACACAGGCAGCTATCGGACGGCTGAAGTTGCCGGACAGGAAGTTTACCTCATGAGTGCTGTCGCCTTGGCGCGTCCGAACAAGCGAGACCGTATGGGCGGTGGGCTGGTTGCCTTTCTGGACGATAACATTGTCGTCAAACTGAGCCATCCTGAGGTCTATCGGCAAAATTCCGATGTTCTGAAGCCTGGAGGCATTGTCTACGAGACCATGAAAACTATCCTCGACAAATCAGGAGTTTGATTTCGTCACGGCGTTTGGGGATTGAATGAATCGAGACGAGGCTTTGGCAAGAGAAGCAGCAACTCAGGTTCTGGGTGGCCTATACGAAGCGCTGGCAGACTATTCGCAGTATGAAAGTCTGTTCCTGGCCTGGGATGAGTTTTTGGAGTCAGGCGGGATCGATGGGACCATGGAGATGGCCCCGGACTGGCAGGCCATGTTCCGGGACCATTTTTCTCGCGTCGGCAGCTATATTGACAAGGTCCAGCTGGATCACCGTGAAAGCCCTCTATCGTATGTTGAGCGGCAGGTCGTACCGTCGGCGGTTATTGATGGACGGCTTCAGATCATCGCCTCCAATTCGGCCTTTGAGCAGCTTATGGGGTCACCCTCAGATGACTCATGGAAACAGCTCATCATGGGAGAGATTATTCGTCCCGGGGATCGTGAGCGTTTGATCCGCCTGGCCATGTCGAAGGGCCCGACAGAGCCAAGCCTGTTCACTATGGACATCGACACGCTCGGCTCGAGTTTCGCTGTAGCGAAAAGAGCGGATCTTCTGGAAAGCTCCACAATGGACGGTGAGGCGCTGTTGTCGATCAAGCTTGTCCGGCCTGTCTGGACCATGGGACTCAATGCATTGTTGCAGTCCGCTTACAAGCTGACTGATGCAGAAGTCGAAATCCTGAAGGCATTGGTCGAAACGGGAAGTGTGCAGGCCATTGCTCAGAAGCGAGAACGATCCGTTCGAACGGTGCGCACGCAGCTTACTCAAATCTATTCAAAGCTTGGCGTAGAAAGCCAGACAGAATTGTCGCTGTTCATTGCGACCCTGGCCAATCTCATCGGCGAAGAGGTTCAGTCTGATGCGGAACCTTCCACAAGTTTTGGCGATGCCGACCAATTGTGGACTAGACTGGTAAAGCATAAAAACGGGCAGACTCAGTACATTGTGTATGGTGATCCGAATGGAGCGCCAGTGCTGTTTGTACAGCCAAGCAATCCGCCTGAAATGACCCCAGAGTTTCGGTCTCTCTGTCTCGATGCGGGGCTCAAGATTATTTCACCTTATAAGCCTGGCTCCGCAGACACGACACCGCGTTCGTCAAAGTTTGGTCCTGACCAGATGGGTGTGAATTTCGCGGATATCCTTGATAAGGAAGGGCATGAAACGGCTGTGTTTGCCGGTCAGAGTTCCGGCGGCGTTTATGCCCTCGAGATGGCGCAACATTTTCCTCATCGATGTCAGGGTGTGCTTCTTGTCGATACGGGAGTGCCCTTTCAGTCTCGCAAAGAGATGATGAGCATGCCGCGTTCCATGAGGCGGACCTTTGTTCCGGCCCGGTATTTTCCAGATGTACTTCCCGTGCCGCATCGGATTATTGCGGCCAATTTCCGAAGTTCGCCTGCAGGCGAAGCCCGCGTCGTTGACTATTTCTTCGAGGACAGCCCAGTCGATCGAGACCTGACACGAACTCAGAAGCGCTATTACGATATCACCCGCGATATCATTCGCTATTCGTTCGAAGACGTGGACCGTCTTGTTTCTGATGTGTGCCTTTGGGCGTCTGACTGGTCGCAAGTGTTGAAGCAGGTCTCTGAGCGGCACAAGACGGTGTTTTTGCAGGGAATGCAAAACACGCTGTTCCCGGCCGAGCGCGTCAGTCATCAGATCGACAAGGGATTGCGAGCGGAGCTGTTCGCCCCAAAGGAAGCCGGCCAATTATTGCTGTATACGCATCCAGCTGCATTTGTGGACGCTATTGAGGCCGTCATGAAGCGCGCCGGGAAAAATCCTTAGACGCTCGAGCCCCGAGCCCATCAGCAGAGGGGCCAAGCACGATTTTGCAGCCCTTACGTCATTTGTCGCATGTGCTCGTGGCGGCGTCCCGATAGCCTGAGGGTGAGTCAGAAAATGGAGAATCTGGATGAAGCGCGGACTTTTGCTGATTGCGGCGATCGCAGTCTCAATTCAATTGCCGTCTCAGGCACAGCTTGTGACCTCTGAGGATGAGAATGTCTCAATCCAGACGCCTCCGAGCAATGTCATCACCAAGGTGCCAGAAGAGGCAAATCCCGTGCAACAGCGGGTGATTGACCTCGCCGATGAGCGTCAGGAGAAGCTCTGCAAATCTCTCGAACCAAAAATCAATAGCTGGTGGTATCCCGGCTTCGACTGGAGTGTGCCTGCGCGATACGGCCATGACAAAGCCCACTATCCCGATGAGAATGGCGAGTTGACCGGTAATGGCATAATCGATCTGCCGAACACCGAAGACTATGTCATGAACAAGGTGAGTTCCTCCAATGACGAGGGTGATGCCTGTTCCTGCAAAATGAATGAGGAAGGCGTCTGCGAAGCACGTTTCCGGGTCAATTTTCGAATTGCCGGAGGCCGACCTGCCGATTGGTCGTCTGTTGCCTCGTCCTTACGTCAGGCGCGCGAGAGAAATGCCTGCTCCTATATTGATTTCCCGGACATGCCAGAACCGCAATATCGCTGGGTGATTGATGGGAAAACCACATTGGACGATGGCTCGGAAACAGCGTCCGCATGCCTGACCGAGGGTCATCACCCGGTTACACTTAAGGTGACGTATGAGGGCGAGACCAAGTCCGTAACCCGCCCGATCGAGATTATTGACCATGTCATCGTCAATCTGGGGGATAGCTATGGTGCCGGTGAAGGGGTTCCAGAGACCAATTATCGTCCTCAACTCATGGAGCGGATCGATGTCGACTGGGTTGAGGGCGTGCTCGATGAAAACAACGAAGAGGGCACCTTCTATACGGTCGACTGGACGAAAAACCATATGCAGGAAATTCCGTTTTTCGCGCAATGGGCCGACCCGGGTACTCCCATACCAATGCATGACAATACAGTGTTTGCCTATTCCGAGCTCAAGACTGAGAAAGCCCCTTATGACGGAAAGGATTACACTCTGATCACGTCAGAATGGAACAAGGTGACATACAAGGCCGACATCAACATGCCGAATTGGCCGGCCATCAAATCGGCGATTACTCGAAACCCGGAAGACCCACGCTACAAAGTCTTAATGGACCATCATCACGCGCACAGGTCGTCTGCGACTGGCGCATCTCAACTTGCGCTCCATCTTGAATATCATGATGATAAAAGCTCGGTCACTTTCATCAATCTGGCGGCGTCTGGCGCGACGATCGATAAGGGTTTGCTGGGCCCCTATAAGGGCGTGTTCGAGCTTAAAAGTGCGCAGAACATGGACACGTATCTGCCCCGTTATCAGGGGAAGATCGGGCTACGACCTCAATTTGACGAACTGGAAGACTTGCTTGGCACACGAACAGCCGACGATGTCTTCATTTCGGTGGGCGGCAATGATGTCGGGTTCGCAAACATAATTGCGATCTTTCTGTCGGCCTGGGACGGCGATTCCCAGGAAGTAGACAGAGGGACAGGCGGTGGCCTTTCCTGGCTCGGGATCGACAACTCTGTCGCCAATATGCTCAAGAATTTTTATGATGGTCAGTGGACGAAGAATGACTTTGGCCTGAGCCTCCAGACGGTATTCGTCGATGATTTTACGGAAGATCAGGCCGGACTTGATCGACTGGAGGAAAAGTACAACGCTGTCGGCAGAAAGATCGACTCGCTGGCCGCACCCGTGGAACGCGTATCTTTCATCGAGTACCCGAACTTTTCTGCCGCGGCGCGGAACGATCTGGAACCGAAAATCCGCAAACGAGTAACCGATCCCGAAACCAATCTGGATATTCCAGACGTGCACTATTGCGATCTCGTGCTCTGGGCTCTCGATGATCCGGCTGTTCCGCTGCCAAGTAAAGCGCTGGATTTTGATCCGATCGAATTCAAAGTGGCGGAGCAGCAAGTTCTTCGTCAGTTAAACCGAAAGATCGCCTCCAATGTCGAGAAACTGCGCCGCAACCATGCTGACATAGAATGGAATGTTGTCCAGCAAGGCGGGCTTCCGGCTGCGCACGGAATCTGCGGATACGGCAATTACAACCGATTTGATTTCGCCGACACCTATGAACGGTATGTGGACACCAACAGAAAGAGTGGGAGATTCCTGACAAGCTCAGTTGGCGACCAGCCCGGAACAGCCTGGTATCGAAACATGTTTGTTGGCGCAGCGGTTCAGCGTGGAACCCCGACAACAAATACCGGATTGTTCCACCCTAATGAATATGGATACCGCCATGTCGGCCGCCGCATGTTTGATGAGCTTGAGTTCTATGGTGCAGAATTCAGGCGGGATCAGCGCTTCTCCGATCCGGATGATGGTATCTCGGAGAGCGCGCGCATTCGGGGACAGGAAGGGGACACCTTCAAAGGCGAGCTGATCGGGTCGCATGATGTCTCCATGTACACGCTCGCGGCAACTGGACGGCGTTGCGAGCCGACAACTCTCCGGGTCAAGTCTGACCGGCCTGTCGCACTGACAGCTTTTGCCCGAAATGGAGAAGTGATTGCCAGCACTTTGGAGGCGCGTCAGCCAACTCAGGAACCAGAGACAAGACGTATCGGCGAGGGCATGCCAGGGGCAGACACCGGAGAGGACCTCTCCATTGTCCGCAACACACCGGGCATTATCCGACAGCCCGCACCCGTCGTATCAGATGAGCTCCTGATAGAGGATGACCGCTTTTGCAAAGCTCAGGACTATGAGTTTCTGGATAAGGTCCGCACCGAAGAAAAGGACAAGACTGGTTCAGCAAATCAAGCCACGCTGACCTATTTCACTGAATCTTATCCGGCCGCTTACATCGCTGTCAGCCATATTGAGAATGATAAGTTCGATCCGGTGACGGGCCGGGGCGATAATCGTGACGATCTGGAAGCGGAGCCGATTTCCTTCGAAGGCCTGGTCACATATCCACAGCCAGACTGACTTTGGATATTTGGCCGTCATGGAAATCAAGCCGCCCTTTTTCAAGCGCGCCAGGAACCGCAGAACCACGCGCGTTTGACGCTTTCAGTAAGGGTTGTCTGAGTGGCCAAACTCTTTGGCGGAGAAGCGAGACCGGGGCGATCCGGTCTCTGCACTGAAGGGGCATGCCTTTGAAGGCTTCACCTCTTCTTCAAAAAACGATCAATGTCAGCGCGGATCTTGTCGTTATCCGCCAGGACCGTCGTATTCATGTACGGAAAGCCTGCGTCTTTTGCGGCCTTCGCAAATGGCGTCTCGACCGGATAGGGGTATTCAAACCCGATGATTGCATCGCATTTGTAGAACTTCGCCGTTTCGATCATCCACTCCGGATTATTCAGGGATGATAGAAGGAAAAGACTCCGGCCGGCCATGGCTCGGAGCGGATCTGCCGGGTCAAATTCCCGCGCATAAAGCGCTGGCGACATGGAATAGAGGTTCGCCACAATCGCGCCGCCATGAGCGTCGGTCATGTATCGAGACCAGCGCGGTTCTGGCAGGGCTGTCCAGTGAAAGTGGGGGGCTCAGACTTTCAGCGGCCCCGCAAGGAGCGCTTCGCAGCGAGCCAGCATGTCCTCATCATTGTCATCGATGAGGGTCTCTGCGACCCGCATGTAGGAATAGGCGAGATTGGCGCGGGCTTCTGCTTCTTCAGGCGGGACACCGCAGGCGACGAACAATTGTGTGATATAGCGTGTTCGCAGCTCATCGACTTCTTTGAGTGCGGCTGCCGCTCTGTGATCACGCTTTCCCCAGAGCCGAATGGCAAGTTCTACATCGGCGCCCCAGGCGGAACGTTTGCCCTGAATCGGCAGCCTCAAAAGTTTCATCAAGCGATCTTTTGGCAGGGATTCGGACTTATTCAGGCGCTCAATAAGTGCGAGAGTCGCCCGGCGTCGCCAATGCGCGAGCATGCTTTCGTGCAGGTCATCACGGTCTTTAAAATGCCAGTAAAAGCTACCTTTTGTGACGTTCAGTCGTTTGGCCAGCAGCTCGACGCGCACGCCTTCAATTCCATGGCTTGCGAGCTGATCGAGCGCCGCATTGATCCAGTCCTGTGCTTCCAGCTTGGTGCGACTGGATCCCTTTTTCTTTTTCGTGGTTTGGCTGGGATAAAGTGAATCTTCGGACATGATTAGGCGTTCGGTCTTCTATTTTGCGCGTCCGTCCAGCCCTGACTCTACGCTTGGTCTTGCAAGCATGAGAACAAAAACTTTCCGTCAGTCGCTCGGTCTCGGTAAGGGGCGACTGTCAGGTGAACTTGTCTCAAGTCAGGTTAGTTGTCGCTAGTTTACTATCGTTATTCGCAGAGTAGTCGAATGCTCGCGCCAAGCCAAGACATGATGATATGTCTACGATTGTGCTGCACCAGAAGCGACTATTTTAAGTTAATAAAAACAGAAGGAAGCGCCAAAGACACTTCCGTTTTTAAAATTTGAACGAATGATCAGGAAACTGGTTTTTCAGACGCAAATTTTAGGCTTTCGATTCGGCCAGATCCAGTGCCACGTCAACAATCATCTCTTCCTGGCCACCCACCTTGCGGCGGTTGCCAAGTTCGACCAGGATTTCGACCGCGACGCGGACACGCTGCGCTTCTTTGATCATTGGCTGAAAGGTGTTGCGAACGACTTCGAAGACGAAGCGACAGTTCGCTATTATCTGGAAGGCGGCAAGTTCGGGCATGAATGGCAGGAAGCCGAGGACTGGCTACTTCCACACGAGACGACCCGCTATGTGCTGTCAGTCGATAATGGCAACGGCATTATGGGTGAGTCTCCCATGGATGCCGCGGAGCTGACAGTAAGGCCACCGGCAAACATTCTGCCTGAAACCAATTTCTCTGTCGTTAGATCCAATATTGACCCGCTCAGTGTGACCTTTACGAGCGCGCCGCTTCGTTCAGATCAGCTGGTCGCCGGGACGCCTTTCGTAAACCTTAAGGTTTCAGCGCCTCTGGATGATTACATTGTCTATGCTTTTCTGGAGCAGGTGAACCCGACCCGTTCGCCAGAAGTGATCTCCCGCGGCGAGCTGCTGGCCTCTCGTCGGACCCTTGGTGAGGCGCCTTTCGATACGCGCGGTATGCCCTTCCCGACACATCTGGAAGCCGACGCTCAGCCAGTCTGAGCGGATAAGCCGGTGACGCTTACATTCCCGTGGTCACCCATTGCGCGTCAATTTGAGGCTGGAGACCGGGTTCGTGTTGCGGTGACCCTTCGCGCGACACCAGATGCGCCTCTCGAGCCCCTCACGGTTTACACCGGTGACGCCGACACCTTTTGGGTCGAGTTGCCATTCGCGACGAAGGATTCAGGAAACTGAGTTGTCAGGAAATTCTCTGGCGGACTGGGGAGGCAGGCGCGAACCGGTCTCACAGACAGCGTGCTGAAATTGAAGAACGGCCGAGATGGTCTCGGCCCTTATAGCTTATAATTGTCAGCTTGCTTAAGAACTTTGTCTGACTTCAGAATTTCTGGTGCAGACCGACATAGACGACGCGTCCGAGCGTCGATCCATTCGCATACCCATCGATATCGTCGAAATAAGGCGGGTCCTGATCGAACAGATCGTCGACAGAGAGCGGCATAATTACTGCTCCGAAACGGGATCGGTAATTGCAACGCCCGGGTGCTCCACACCGATTTTGCGGCGACTCCATACGGTGTCGAAAGCGCCCGTTGGCGATGAGAGTTCAGCGAACACAATGAATGCCTGCTCGTCCGGAATCTTAAGCGTGACGCTCATCTCCCGGCGCTCCAGAGGATCAAGCGTGACACGTATAGCCTCAGAGCGGCTCAGCGTTTCACCGTCCAGGCCCATGATGTGGATGCGTACATCTGCCTCAACTGGCTCGTAGGAGTCGCTCAGAACAACAATCGGGATTTCGGCCTTGCCGCCACGAGGGTAGGCCTCATCGCGCCATTCCTTCAAATAAACAAGCTGAGGCGCAAATACGTCAGCCGCATAAGTTTGCCATCTCGGTTCAAGTTCCAGAGCGGCAACATCAAGAAAACTGTCGCATGTCTGGCTGCTGGTGCGGACTTCCCAGTCGTCTGGAAGATCATCTACGTCATTGCATTTTGAGAGATAGACGAAGTGCTGGACGCCCGCATACCCTCTCATCGCCCGCCAATAGGCTGAAAGCTCCGCAAGCACGTAGGCATACGCTTCGCGATATTCAGCCGGGGTGAGTTCTTTTCCGCCCGTCAGATTGTCGAATGAAGACTGGGCCAGTTCAGTTGGTCTTCCGAGGCTGGTGATCCAGAGGAAGGCGTACTCATTGTTGATGAACGGGTGATCGAGGGCCTCATCATAAGTGGCGAACAGCCCCCATGTCGCTTGCGGCGGCTGACCGTCTATCGTCGAAAAATCTTCCAGCGTGTAGGCTTTATCATTCAGGTTCAGCGCCCCGCCAGAGTTCAGCTTGTATGGGTGTTCCTCAATCGGGTCATTTGGGCCGACGGGGGCCTCATAGCCGCCATTCTCCCACTGCCGCGTGGGATCGGAGTCCCGAACCCGGCGAATGACTTCTGCTGATATCGGATTGTGATTTTCGTTCGCGGCATCCCACCATCCAATCGATGCGTGGTTCCAGTTTTCCTGAATCCAGCCGCGGAATTCCTTTTCGAGTTCGACGATCGACCAGTCTTCTGATTCACTTCCCCGCGCGAACGACCAGAGGCTATACTCGTCAGCAATCAGAAAGCCCGTTTCATCGGCAATGTCGTACCAGAAATTTGGTAGGCGACCATTGTGAGTGCGGAAGGAATTCCAGTGAAAATCCTTAGGGTGGCCCGTCAGTAGCTGGCGAACCCAGGCTTCATCCCAGGGCAGCTGCGCCCGCTCGGCATCGCCGAAGAAGCGGTGTAAGGCGATATTAGTTCCGCGTAGATAGTAGAGCTTATTATTGAGATAAAAGCCTTTGTCATCGCCGCTGCGCCACTCGACTTTGCGCATCCCAAACCGTGTCGCGCGATCATCGCTCGGCAGGAAAGCGCCGCCATCTGCCTGCAGATCAAAAGATGTTTTTGCCAGATAGAGAGTTGGTGTCTCGGGGCTCCAAAGCTCAAAGTCTTCCAGATTGACCGTCTGCACGACTGTGGTTTGCACACCCGGATCGAGCGTCACTTCTGTCTCGTCGCCAAATACGGGGTCCGTATCGCTCTGCCATAGTGAAACCTGCTGAGAGAGGCTTCCGGTCTGGGGCTCTTCAGTGCTGTTGAACAGGACCGTTCTGACAATTGCTGTTCCGGTGTCGATATTCGCTTCGACTTTTACATTGGCGATGGATACCGGGCCAGTCGTAACGAGGCTGACACTATCCCATATTCCAGGATACCAGCGCTCGATTTCGTCGTCATCGCCAGCCGGGACAAACGATGGGATCTGGCTTCTATCGGCCCCAAGTCGGACAACAAGCTCGTTCTCCTCACCATACTTGATCGTACCGCTGGCGTCATACTCCGACAGCGAGGACGGCCCAAAGTGTTCACCTAAGGCTTCACCATTCAACCAGACTTTGATGCCGTAGGCGGCCTTGTGAAGGCAAAGGAATGCCTGCGCCTCTGGTCCCTCTGGGGCGACAAACCTCGTTCGGTACCAAAACGCGTCGCGCTGGTCGCTTTCAATGCCGACTTCAGTGAACTTTGGTTCAGCATCCGTCATTAAGCCGGGCACTGGTACGGTATGGCCAAATGCGTTTGGGATGTCGTCAGACAGGGAGCCTTCCTCGACCTCCCAAAGTCCATCCAGGACGGTCGTCTGGCGGTGGATCTCACCCCAGTTCGCGTGACTATTCTGACATGCAGCGACCGGATAGGATCCTTCTACGCTCGAATTATAGTCCTCGGATGGAGGGAATGTACTCGCCCATTCAACGAAGTCGTCATTGTGGAGCAGGGCCACGAGAATCTGCATGCGATTGAACCAGGCCAGTACGGCAAGAACAATCAGGGTCACCACGAGGCCCACAACGATCCTGAAACTCCATTTCCACATGTCTTAAGTCCTCTTGGGGCGGGCGCGTGCGTATGACCGCCGTGTGCTGAAGGGGGATTATTCACAGACTTGCAGGTGTCTTTGAGGCGCTCCGTTGGTTCCGTCGGTCCGAACGTTCGCAAAAAGGCTCTGCTGTGATTTGTTGGTTAGGAAGAGGAGCCGAGAACGTCTCGGCTCGCTTATCCGATGGTGCGGTCGTTTAGGTTGCAACCGGGCTATTGTTGAAATCAGAACTTCTGGCGCAGCCCGATATAAACAACCTGGCCGAGTGTCGAGCCGTTTCCGTACCCGTCAACGTCATCAACATACGGCGGATCCTGATCCAACAGATTGTCGACATTGAGAGTCAGCACTGTGTCCTTGCGCCAGTTGTTTCCGGGAATGGTGTAGCGCGCACTCAGGTCCACGGTCGTATAACTGTTCACGTCGGTTGTGCTGGTAAGATCGAATCCTGCCGAATGGTTCACTCGCATGTTCAGAGAGGCGACGTCATTGCTCCAGCCCAAATCAGCGACGTATTGCAGCTGGCTCACACCGAATTCCAATCCGTCGATGACCGGGGAGCCTTCCGTCGCCTGAATATCGCGATTCAGAGTATAGGTGCCCCAAAAGCCAGCCGAGAAATTGCCAATACTTGTGTCATGTGTGTAGCTTATGCCGAAATCCACGCCGTCTGTTTCGACAACGCCAAGGTTATTCCGGCGAGCGTCGAGCAGGAGATATGGCGAGGTCCCGACAAACAACGACTCCAGTGACCCGGCATTTTCAATTCTTTGGCCTGCAGCAAGAGCCTGCACGTCAGCCAGCGTCGGGTTGATTGTATAGAACGGTGTGTAGGCATCAATCAGGAAGAAGCCAGGCTCAAGAATTGGCACAATCGCGATTTGATCTTTGAACTCAACGTTGAAGTAAGTCGCGCTCACCATCAGACCTTCAAGCGGCCCATCTTCGGGAATCCAGTCTGCGCCAATCGAGAATGTTTCAGCTTCTTCCGGCTTCAGGTCTGGATTGCCGCCGGCAAGGATGACAGTCGCCCGGGTGTAATTCAGAGGGCTGTCGCCTGGGGCGATGAATGGGCTGATTGGGAAAACCTGGACGCGGGTGTCGACTGCATTTCCGGTATCAGCGAGAGACGGCGCGTGGAACGATGTGCCCCAGCTTCCGCGAAGGGCGAAGTCCGGGATGGGTTTATAGGTGAAACCCACCTTCGGATTGGTCGCGTCTCCGACATCGCTATAGCTATCATATCGCGCCGAAATCGACGCATCGAGTGTGCCATATGTCGGATCATCCATGAGCGGCAACATCAATTCACCGAACACGGACGTCACATCGCGATCAGACGCGGCGCCAAACAGATCGAGCGCGTCTGGAGCACCTTGCCCTTGTTTTGCATCTACAGATTCAGAAAGATATTCAAATCCGATGGCGGCTTTGACTTCTTTTTGCCCGAAGGTAAAAGCTGTACCGTCCGCGACTGTGCGGAATTGAAGCAATTCCTGATCATTGTCGCCATAGACTTGGAAATTGCCAATAGCTGATACTACGCCTGGATCCGATGCTGTGACGTCATAAGGGTTCAGCGCAAATCCTGGCACCAGGCCAGACAAGGCAATGGCCTGAGCGACAGCATCGACCTGGTTGGTCCGCACGACGTTGGTGCTCTGGCCGTATGACAATGATGTATTCGCCTGCCAGGTTTCACCGAAGCTGTAGGTGAGCTTCGGATTAATCATCCATGCGGAAAGCTTTGTCGTGCTGTCTAAAGTCGGGCCAAACGCATCATCGTATGAAAACGCTACAGTCTGCGACGTTTCACCAAGAATGCTCTGAAAGTAAGGGTTTGCCGCGGTGATAGTGCCAGACCCACGTACGCCCGTTCCGACGCCGGGGCCCTGGCCCTGATGCACAGTCTCGCGGTCAGAATAATAGCCCGTAATTTCGAACATCAGATCTGGTGAGAGATCCTGCAACAGTTTGCCGAACACGCGGTGATTGGTTTCTTGCGGATAAATCGACAGAACGTCTGTTTCGTCACAGAAATTAGCGCCCGGAGTCAGCGTTGGAAGGGCGAACGGGATGTCCATCGCGACGACCGTGCCGGGTGTGCAGCTCGTGCTGCGATAATCTTGGCCACCTTGGGGCGTATGATCCTGAAAGACATAGTCACGGTCACGACCTAAAATGTCGTCGTGTTCGCTGTAATTGTACAGAAGATAGGCCGAGCCGCTGTCCCAGCTTGTTCCTCCGGCGATACCTGCATCGGTTGCCTCATAGGCATCGCCGAACCCCTTTTCGACAAAAAGATCAATGCCGTCGATCTCTTTCTTGGAAATGAAATTGATCACACCGCCAATGGCGTCAGACCCGTAAATGGATGAGCCTCCGTCCAGCACGACTTCCATATTCCCGATTGCAGTTGGTGAAATCGCGGATACGTCCGGTGAAGTCTGCAGGACGCCGCTACCAACCATTCTCATACCATCGAGCAGAACGAGCGTTGTCGCTCCACCAGACATGCCAAGATTTCGAAGATTGGGACGATTGTAAGGGTTGGCGATCGTCGCGCCAGGCGTTGGGATGGTGTTGAAGGCGTTGGAAACCTGCGGGACATTCGATAGCAGATCATTGGTCGAGGACGGCGAGATCTCATCGATCATGGCTTCATCGACCTGAATTGTGTTCGTGCCTGTCGGCGCAACACCGCGGATCAACGTGCCGGTGGCAGCTGTGACGACAACTGTTTCCATGGTCACAACGTCATCAGCCGCAGCCTCGTCTGACGTTTCGCTTTGCGCGTTGGCGACCGGGGATACGGTCAGCAACGCGGCCAGGCTGCACGCGGCAGCCGACCCCAGAAGACGGGTCTTGAATAAATCCATTTTTTCCTCCCATTATTAATTCCAGATGGAATTATTTATTTAAGTCGAGCAAAGTCCTCGCAAACTTGGGTGGTTGCCAGGCTTCGATGATTCCCGAATTGAGGGTGCGGACCCCCGTTGAACTTACATCCTGAACTCCAATGAAATGCTCAGTCTTTCGCCGTTTCGCACACTGCAAGTCTGACTAAAAAATTCCATTTGGAATAACATTCCATATGGAATAATTTCATGCAAGTTAAAACTTGCCTCGCTGGAGGTCTCGTTTTGCAAGGTTTTGAGGACAGATTTCAGTTCTTGAATAAAAGTCTGATGACCGTTTCGATATGCGTCTCGATCGCCTCTTTCGATGCGATGTCGATGTCATAGAGTGCCTTGACTTCTTTGGACAAAACGAAAGGCAAATGGCACATGCCGACCACGCTGTAGAGCAGCGATATGACGGCGGTTTCGTCAATGTCGTCTGCTAAGGCGCCTTTTGCGAGAGACAGGATCGACTCATGCCCGGGGCGGATGAAGTTAGTCGCGATCCAATTGAGCCGCTCGCCGCCTCTGACGGATTCAGCGATCATAATGCGGGCATGATTGGAGTTGCGTGCGCAGTAATAAACATACTTGCGCAGATATCTCTTCATGCGTTCTTCTGCGGGCTGGTTCAGGTCCTCTTCAGAGAGTTCAAGTTCCGCGCGCGTCCGCGCAAACATCTGTCGAACTGTCTCGCGCCAGAGCTCGTCTTTCGAGCCGAAATGATAGCGGATCGTGGTGTGGGTCACACCTGCCGCTGCGGCAATGTCACGGGTATTGGCCGTATCATAGCCCTTTTCCGCAAATACATTGTAGGCAACGTCCAGAATCTTGGCACGCGTCTCTGTCGATCTCGCTTGGACGGGTTCGCGACGTTTTCCTGCTTTTTTCTTCTGCGTCTTGTCTGCCGTCACTCTAAGCTTCCGGTGTTGCATCGTCTGTCGGCATTTTGACTGCCGACAGACTGTGATGAGATTTCAGTCTAATCGCGAATCTCGTTGAGATGAAATGGCATTGTATTCTGCCGAGAGGCAAGGCTGTCTGAACCAATTCGGACTAAATAGGGAATGTCTTCAATCGCCCATTCGCCATGCGCTTCATCATAGTACATCAGGTCATCTGAAGTAATTTCAAAGCTTACCGTTTTGGTTTCACCAGCTTCGAGATGAATACGTTTGAATCCTCTCAACAAGAAGCCAGGCCGATCTATCTCGCTATTCTCAAAACCAACATAACATTGCACCACTTCATCGCCTGCGCGATCGCCAGTGTTTGTGACGTCGATTTCAAATGCGCACCCATCCTGCCCCTTTGCCTTGCGAAGATTACTGAAGGCAAAGCTCGTATAGCTCAGACCAAAGCCGAATGGGAAAGCTGGTTCAACGCCAGACTTCGAGAGCAGTGTGTACCCGTGATAAAGCCCATACTCGATCTCGAGAACTGAAGCGTCAAAATATGGCAGGTCATCGGCTGACTCCGGAATGGTGAAGGGCAGTTTGCCACTTGGCGTCACGTCACCAAAGATCGTCCGGGCAAATGCACTTCCGCCTTCCATTCCTGGATACCAGACCATCAAAATGGCTTCTGGATCCGCTTTCCAGTCTTCCATGATGACGGCGCTGCCAGCCATTACCGCAACCACAGTGTGGCTGTTTGCAGCGCAGATGGCTGAAATCATTTCACGGTCGGTTTCAAGCAGTCGAAGGTCGGAGCGGTCACCGCCGCGCGACATCATGTTCTTGCCCTCTTCCAGGCCCTCCATAGCTTCATTGCCTGGGATGTATTCCCCTTCATGCTCCCAAGTGTAGCCTGCCGCGATGATGCAGGCGTCGGCCGACGAAGCCAGCGCTTTGGCTTCGTCAAGATCGTCTCCATCATAGAATTCAATCTCCAGTGTGTCGCTGGCATGATTTTTCAGACCTTCCAGCAATGTCACAGCATAGGGCGGCGTGTTACAGCTTGATCCCTTGTCTCCAAGGTTTGCGGTGTCCATCAGCTTGCCGAAGCAGGCAATTTTTTTCACGCGAGATTTATCAAGCGGAAGCAGGTCATCGTTTTTGAGCAGAACGAAACTTTTCTCTGCGGCCTCGCGCGCAAGGCTGGTGTGGAGTTCGCAGGCCACATCAGCCTTCGAATAAACTCTTGGATCCTCAGCGCGATCGAAGGTCATCTGCGTGCGCAATATACGCCGGACAGCATCGTCGATGGACTCCATCGACACGTCGCCCTTATTGACTGCGTTGACCAGTGTTTCGCCGAAGAAGATCGGATCAGGGTTTTCGATATCGAGGCCTGCTTCCGCTGCGTCCGGGCCGTAGGCGCCTTTCACCCAGTCGGAATGGACGAACCCTTTAAAGCCCCATTCGTCTTTCAGAATGTCGCGCAGGAGGTGCTTGCTGTGACCGCAATAGTCGCCATTCACTTTGTTATAGGCAGACATGACGGACGCACAGCCAGAATCCACAATGCGCTTGAAGTGCGGAAGATAAACTTCACGCATGACGCGCTCTGTGGCTTTTACATTTACCTTAAAGCGGGAGTTTTCGATGCTGTTCAGCGCAAAGTGCTTCACCGTCGAAATGACGTTGTGTTCCTGGATGCCTTCGGACAGCGCAGCGCCCAGTTCGCCCAGCAGGTAAGGGTCCTCGCCATAGGTTTCCTGTGCGCGTCCCCAGGCTGGATGACGTAGGAGATTTACGCAAACGGCTCCCGAAAGGGTCGCGCCCACTGCGCGTTCCTCAATACCGATGACATTGCCGATACGTCTCTCCAGGTCTGTATCCCAGGAAGCGCCACGTGCCATTGAGACGGGAAAGCTGGTCGTCGGAATAATGTGACGTACGCCCCGCGGACCGTCCGTAAAATACAAGGGTGGAATGTCCAGACGTTCGCAGCCGCTTCCAGCTGCATAGGTTCTGCGGCCGAATTGTCGATTATCTTCTCCCAGAAATACTTTGAAGAAGCCATGACCTGACATCATCCAGACTTTTTCTTCCAGAGACAGATCAGCGATGATCTCAGTGATCTCGCTTTCAAGCTCCGGATTGGTCTTTGTATTGAAATCTGAGTGCATACTGCTCATGGATCGTCTTACCTTCTTATTTCGGTCGTGCCGCAATTTCGGCTTTGATTTTTGCGTGCATGGTCTGGTCGAGGCGGTAATTCTGGATGATGACCAGACAGATCAGCGCCATGCCGAAAGGGATGAGTGAAATCATCAGTTTCAGGCCGTTCAGGGCTGTCTCGGTTTGTTCGGTATTTGCTTTGTAGCCAAATCCGTCGAGTAGAAGTCCGGCGATCAGAGTGGCAACGCCAAGTGCGAGCTTCTGGGCGAAGGCAATCGCGCCAAACACAACGGATTCAGAGCGTACGCCTGTTTTCCACTGACCATATTCTACTGTGTCTGGCAGGGTGGACCATGTGCTGAAATAGTTTGCCGCCGAACCAATGGCGCCGAACGCAAGAATAGGTAGAACGACTTGAGGAACTTCGAACGGGTTTAACCAGAGGGACAGGGTCGCGATCGCTGAGATCGAAATCCCGCACGTCCAGACCCATCTTTTGCCGATCCGCGTCGAGGCCCAGCCCCAAAATGGAACGGAAATCAAGACTATGAAGGCGACCAGAAGCAGGGTCAGTCCGGTCAGATGTTCGGCGTCAAGGTTGTATTTCAGATAATACAGAACGGCCTTGCTAGAGATCGTCGCGCCGATCATGCCAAACAGGATGACAGAAAATGCGGTCCAGAAGGCCGAATTTCGGGACAGCATGTAGAGAATACTCTTAATGTCAGACGTCTCGTCTGCGACGCGGGAGTCGGGGTTTTCGCGGGTGTTCAGAACGCAGACGAAAACGGCGATCGCTCCGATGATTGCATACGCGATAGCGATGCGTTGAAACCCAAGCTTCAGATCACCGCTTCCAAGTAGCGCGGCGCCATCCCTCGTGAACGCGGCTATGACGATGCCAGCGATGGCCGCAAACACCATGCGATGCACCGCCAACGCGCCGCGCTCGTCAGCATCGTGCGTCATACGCGCGGAAAGCGAGCTATAGGGAACGCTGACAATTGTATAGAAAGTTCGGAAGATCAGCTGAGTACCGAAGGCATAGAGCGCGAGATAGGCTTCGGGTCCTGTCGGCGCATGAAACATCAGCACAAAAGAGATTGCGAGAGGTAGAGCGCCCAAAAGCAGATAGGGCCTGAAGCGGCCGAAGCGCGTGCGCGTACGTTCCGCGAGAATGCCGACGACCGGATCAGTCACAGTATCCCAGACCATGGCGCCGAATATAATCAGGCCCGCCATGGTGTTTGGAATGCCGACAACGTCTGTGTAGAAGAACATGGCGAAGAGGTTCGTCATGTTCCAGAAAACGTTGATGCCGAAATCGCCGACCCCGAATCCAATGCGACGCCTGAAGCCCAGTTGAGGCGTGGCGCGTGCTGCAAAGCCGTGTTGATCCAGCATGCTCATGCTGTGTGACGTCTCGCCAAGTCCATGTTTCCGTTCTCCCCATTCTTTGTAATTGCCGGTCCTCGCCGGTGCTGGGCAAAATGTTTCCAATTGGAATAAAAATCAACCCGTACAATCTCGACAAATTGGTTTTTTTGTCTGAGTGTTTGTGGCGCTTCTTTTGTTGAGGCGAACTGAAAGTCCGTTTTGTACATATAAAATATATATAAAACAAGTCAAAAAGGCGGAATGGCGCAAATGAAATTGGCACTTTCTTGTCGAGGCTTGTTCCGCGAAAAAGAAGTTCCATTTGGAATAATAAGGAAAGATTATGTCTCGAGGAAAGACGATTGGACTGAGCGTCCTGGCGGTATTATTTGCTGGCGGCGCGCTGGCATATATGTATCGCGACTCAATTGGGTCCTCGGCGATAACCTATCTTACTCGCGACTTAATTGGACCACGCCCTGCCTTCCAGAATGACAGCCAAAAGGTTCGAACGGAATGGGTCGAGATGCGTGACGGGACCCGGCTCTTTACCCGCATTTATCTGCCGGAAGGTGAGGGGCCATGGCCAACACTGCTTGTGCGCGATGCATACCAGTTCCAGCGCTATCTCACCTGTCATTACTATGTGCGTTATGGATTTGCCTGTGTGCATCAGGATGTGCGCGGGCAGGGGGAGTCCGAAGGGGAATGGTATCCGCTCCGTCATGAGCAGTCAGACGGGCAGGATACGCTGGCCTGGCTCACCGCACAGGAGTTTCAGAACAGGAATGTGGCGCTCATTGGTGGCTCCTATCTGGGACTCTCGCAGTGGGCTGTCGCGTCTGATCTTCCTGATCAGGTGAAAACCATTGTGCCAACAACATCGCATGGTGACTTCTATGAAATGGTCTATCGGAACGGAAGTTTTACGCAGGGCGTTGCTGGTCTATGGTCCGCCGAGATTTTCTATCCGTTGTCTGAGAAACAGGATGCTGCGGATAAATGGATGGAAGAGGTGGTTCCCTTGCGACCCGCAGTGGACGCGCCACGGGACCAGTTCAAGGACGCCTGGACATCATACTCTGACTATATTCGCCATCCAGACAAAACCGATGCGTACTGGCAGCAGGACTATTATCAGAACCTCAGAACGGCTCATCGGTCTGTAGACGTGCCCGTGTTGTGGATTGCACGATGGCATGACTTCTTCCTCGAAGGCACGCTTGAGCAATTCGACGAACTTCCGACCCGGGATGAGAGCTTGCTCCTGATTCAGCCAGGCCAGCATGCCGGTCTGACGGCAGACCTCAATTATGAAGCGGTGGGGTATACCGAGTTTGCGACAACGCTTGCCTGGCTCAATCATCATCTCAAAGGCCAGCCTTTGCCGGACAAACTAAGGTCCAATGTGATTTACTACGAAAATGGCGCGGATCGCTGGCAACAAGCCTCGAAATGGCCCCGTAAGGCTGGCAGTTCTGTTGAGCTTCAGCTCGCCGATCTGGACGCATCCGCTAACTGCGGCGGCGCGCTGACGCCTGATCTGAAAATTGAATCTCTGGAGCCAACCCGCTTCGCTTACGACCCAGCGGATCCGGTGCGTACAAATGGCGGCGCCTTTATGCTGAACCCGAATTTCGCCCCTTCTGCCGTCGCAGAGCAATCAGACACTGCCTGTCAGCGTAAGGACATTCTCAGCTTTCGTTCGCTGCCATATGGGGATGGGCTTCATATCTCAGGCGATATCTCAATCGAACTCTCTGTTTCGAGCTCCGCGCCTGATACCAGTTTCACGGTGAAGCTTTCTGAGGTGTTCGCCGATGGTCGTGTCTGTAACATTCGCGATGACATCACGACCCTGTCGTCTCAAGGGCAGGCGGGTGCCAACCCGGCTCTGCTGAAATTTGATCTCATGCCCATTGACTGGACACTGAAGCCGGGCTCCCGATTGCAGCTGGATGTGTCTTCATCCAACTTCCCGGCGTTCCCAGCTCATACGAATACGGAGGGTCTGTGGAGCGAAGCAACTGAGAGCAAAATAGCTGAGCAAACTCTCTATTCAGGTCGACTCAAGCTGACCATTACGGACAAAAAGCAATAGAAAACGGTCGGCTCTACGCCGACCGTTTGATCGATTTCCGGATTTTTTTAAGGGATTGAACCACCTGCGGGATGTAGGAGCTCGGCAAAAACCGAACCAGCAAATCCAATTGCTTCGCCTTGGGTGTGATAATGATTCGGCTTTTACCCTTCGCTACGCCCCTCAGGATATCCAAAGCTGCATCGCGCGCTGGATAGGTCAGGAACTTCTCCTGATAAATCTTCACCATAGCTTCTGCCTGGCGTCTTACCTCTGGCGGCTCATCGCTCATTTCATTGCGTCGCTGATTGGCGATATTTGTTTTTACGCCGCCGGGATGCACAACAACAATCTGAGTGTCCTGTCCATTCATCATCGCATCCGCGCGCATGGCCTCAGTCAGACCGCGAACTGCGAATTTGGTCAGGCAATAAATCGCGATATTCGGCTGGGCCAGAAAGCCGTTAAGACTGGACATATTCACCAGCACGCTGCCGGGGTGCGCCGTCAAATGAGGAAGAAAAGCGCGCGACATGTGCAGCACGCCATTCAGATTGATATTCATCACGCGATCAATGACTGCGTCCGAAGTTTCAGCAATCGAGCGTCCGCCGCCCGAGATCCCCGCATTGTTATAAAGCTGATCAATTCGGCCAAAGGCGGCCAGCACCTGATCGGGATATGCGTAGATCGAAGCGCTGTCTGCGACATCCAGAAACCGGCTGTGCACGTTTGCATTCAGCGCTTTCAGCATTTCAGCAGTTTCTGCCAATCCCTCGATATTCACGTCCGAAATTGCAAGCTTTGCGCCTTGTTCGGCGAGGCAGATTGCGAGTTCGCGCCCGATCCCACTGGCGGCTCCCGTCACAACACAGACTTTGTTGTTGAACTTGGGCTTCATGACTAAGCCACCTCTGCTTCGCTTATGGCTGCCGGGGGCGAGGTCAGCTTGAGTTCAGGCTGCAACACTTTCCGCGATTTGAAGGCGTGTTTGTCGGCAATATAGCTGGAGTTCATTTCCCACGGGAAATCCTGACCCTGTTTCGGCAAAATGCTAGCAGCGCGTTTCACATAGCCCGCGTCAAAGTCGAGCAGAGGACGGCTGTCCTGTTCGTCGGCTGGTTTTTCCGGCGTACAGATCAGCGCGCCTTGTTTGTCCATCTCCGTCAGCAAGTCACAGAAATGCTCGCACACCAGTCCGACTTTCAGGGTCCAGGAAGAGTTCGTATAACCTTGCGCGAAGCAGAAATTCGGCACGCCATCCAGCATCATTCCGCGATAGACGAGATGCTCGGAAATGGTGACCATTTCACCGGCAATTGTGAGCTGGACACCGCCGAACATCTGTAGTTTCAGCCCTGTGGCCAGGATGATGGCGTCAGCCTCAATATGCTCGCCGGATACCATTTGAACGCCGGTTTCGGTGAAGCGCTCAATCTGCCCCGTAACAACCGAGGCTTTCTTGTTTCGAAGGTCTTTGAAAAAGTCTGCATCCGGAACTGCGCAAAGCCTCTGATCCCAAGGATTATACGGCGGTGTGAAATGCGTTTCGGTCGGGTAATCGGCCGGCAAATTGCGCTTATTCATCTTCATGATGGTCTTGCGCGCATGATCGGGAAACTTTTGGCAATAAAGAAAAAATAGCCTCTGAATTCTGATGTTTTTCCACCGGATCAGCGCGTGAGCGGTTTTTTCAGGCAGCCATTTGCGCAGCTTCAGTGCCAGTTTGTCCTTCTTTGGGCGGGGCACAATATAGGTCGGTGTACGTTGAATCTGCGTGACGTGTTCGGCCTTGTCAGTCATGGATGGCACAATGGTAACAGCCGTTGCGCCACTGCCGATCACCGCGATTTTCTTCCCTGAATAGTCAAAGTCGTCAGGCCAGAATTGAGGGTGAATGATATCGCCTTTGAAGTTTCCTTCGCCTTCGAAATCGGGACGGAAGCCTTCGTCATACTTGTAGTATCCGGCCGCGCCGAAAAGCCACCGGGTCTGCAGTTCTTCCGTTTCACCGGACACAGTGTTCTCGACTTTGACTGTCCAGACGCCGGCTCTGTGATTCCAGTCCGCCGACAGGGCTTTTCGGTTAAAGCTGATGTGGGCGCCGAGGTCGTTTTCTTCGACTGTTTCATCCAGATAGCTCAGGATTTCGTCGGCTGAGGCAATCGAGTTTTCGCTCGCCCAGGGTTTGAACTCATATGAAAAGGTGTAGAGGTCCGAATCTGAACGAATGCCAGGATATTTGAAAAGGTCCCAGGTCCCGCCAATTCGGTTGCGTGCCTCAAGAATGGTCCATTTTCTTTGCGGGTGGTGGCGCTGCAGATAGCTTGCGCATCCAATCCCGGAAACGCCTGCGCCAATGATCAAGACATCGATAAGTTCAGTTGTTGTTGCGTTCATGTGATGATCTTTTGTTGAACGCTTCATCTCTGGAAAAAATCAGCCGTCCCGAAAAACAGAGAGAATTCCGGAACGGCTGCAGTCTAGGGAGGAAGCGAGGATTTGGTTGCATGGGTTTGTCCGCTCAAGCCTCGCAAAACTGGTCAGCGAGTTCGTCGAAGCGGTCGGTTGGGTAGCTCTGAGACTGCGCAATCAACTTCATCACGCCAGCAATCTCACAGCGCTGTTTGTCATTCAGAAAGCGTGGGTCTGAGACGAATTCCGCGATGATCTGCTCCGGCGTGTCACGCAGGCTTTCCGTTCTGATGCCGCCATCCGCTTTCGTATCAAGTACAAGCGTTTTCTGGCCTTCTGACCAGGCTGGCCAGTCAGCGACTGTTACGCCCTTCAGCTCACCACCGGGAAGACTTCGAGCAAACGCCCCCCAGAATGCCATCATATCGTGAGACAGGGCTCTGCGGCTGGACTCCGTCGCAGGCTTGAAGAACATTTTGTCGTCCAGCCAGGCAAGCCGGAAGTCGCCCGACAGGAAGTTGACATCGATGCTGTGCATAGCGCCGATCAGCAAGGAAAAGTCGGTGAACATATATTTGCCCTGCTCATCCCAGTCGAAACGATAGGTGTAAGTCGGAGCGGTCAGCTTCTGAGACCGGATTTCAGCGATTTTGTGGACGCCGAGAGATGCCCAGAGGCGTGATGGATATTCGCCTGAAGCGATGTAAGCATCGCGATCTTTTGGCTGAAAAAATACTCCCAAGTACTTGTTGGTGAAGGCAGGGTTTTCCAGTGCGTAGACCCGGGTTTCATCGCGGTTGGTGCCGATAATGAGCGGAATGTCGCGGCTGGCGATACGCAGATCATTTCCGGCATTGTCCAGCTCCGGAAATGGAAGGACGACGCCATCGGCCGTGCTGTCGATATTGCCTATCTGACCTTCTGTAACATCGGACTCGGTCAGACCCAGGTAAGCATCGAAAATGGCACTTGCTCTGAGGCCCCTCAGCAATTTGGCTAGCGTCGCGCCATTGTCGGGAATGTTGGACGCAATTTCACCTTTTTCCCGAAGCAATACCAGAGCTTCGCTTGAGGATGCGCCGCGACGGTCGTTTTCGGTTTTCGGTCCTGTTTCGGCCTCTTCAAGTGTGTAGGTGCTGAACCCTGCGCTTTGAATGATCGCACCATCGAACAGACCCTCGGTAAGCGGCGACATCATTAACGCCGCGGTATTGAACCCACCAGCCGACTCCCCGAACAAGGTGATACGCTCTGGGTCACCGCCAAAGTTTGAAACATTGACGTTCACCCATTTCAGTCCCTCAATCAGATCGAGCAGACCGAAATTCATGGATCGATCGAGCTCGGTCTCTGCGGTTTGTCTCAGCGCTTCATGGCTGAACCAACCCATCGGGCCGAGGCGATAATTCAGTGCAACGACGATCACGCCTTCGCGTGCTGCCAGTCGGCCGAAGTCTGATTGACCTGCAAATCCGGTTGCGTTTCCACCACCATGAACCCAGACCATCACAGGTCGTGGCGCGTCGGCTTTGGCTGCAGGTGCCCAGATATTCAGATAGAGGCAGTCTTCATCTCCGACCAGTTCGCCCTCTTCGCCGGGCAGGATTTGTGGCGAATTGATCTGCAGGCAGGCTTTTGTCGGCTCGGTTGCTGACAATGCTTCAGTGAGCGGTGCTGCTGGCCGCGGCGCACGCCAGCGCAACTCACCAACTGGAGGTTCCGCGAAGGGAATTCCAAACCAGCCAACCACACCGATTTCATCATCTCGAACACCGGTGACCTGGCCCTGCTCTATCTCGGTCAGCGTCTCCGGCGCAGGCACGTAAGCCGTATCGGTGTCGGAGGCAGAACTACATGAAGGCAGGAGAAGGGCGAAAGCAGCCATCGAGCATGTCAGCCAGTGCTTCTTGGTCATGATTGATCCTTCCCCAATATGATTTTATAAAAATTCCAGTTGGCATTTTATTTACATAGGTCAGGTTTGGGATCAACTTTAATTTGCCGGTTGAGCTGAAGTGTCACGCATGGACCCGCAACAGGATTGTGCAGATTTTTCGGTAATATTTCGGTTGGGGCACTGGGTTATATCCTCGAAACAGCGAATTTATCCGCTCTTTCGGGAATCTTTTCCCACCTGCATGGACAGCCGCAATTTGCCCGGTTACAAGCATTAAACAATTCCGAATGGAAAGTAATATTGGTGTCTTTTAGGGATTCCTGTCTCCGGCTTTGATGGGGCGGAGTTGCGTGACCCAACCGCGAGACAGTTTAAGTTGGGCTGCGATCATCGCGGTCCCGGGAGAGAAAAATGACGGATCGTCTTTCGCTTGCGGGGCGCATTCAAAGTGACTGGCGCTACATTTTCGGATTGCGGGATGTTGAGAAGCTGACGGGAAAATTTGGCCCGGACGCTATCCATCTTGTTCCCGATGAGCTGGAGTCGAGTATTGATCGCTTCGGCTCAAACACAGCCTTTGTGTTTGAGGGGGTAGAAACGAGCTATCGGGAAATGGACGACCGGGCGAACCGGTTCGCAAACTGGGCGGCCGGGCAGGGTGTCTCAGCCGGAGATACGGTTGCTCTGTTTCTTGATAACCGCCCCGATCTGGTGAGCATGTGGTTTGGCTTGTCCAAGCTGGGCGTGACCGTCGCGCTGATCAATTCCAATCTATCCGGCAATGGTCTCATTCATTGTCTCCGCAGTGCTGGTGCTCGCGCTGTTGTCACCTGTGAAGAGCTGGCGCCTGTGCTCGCAGGGACACTGAGCGCTTCGCAAGATGATTTCACTGTTCATGTTCTGGGCGAGGATCAACTCGCCGAGGAGGCGCTCGAGGGAGTAAGCGCCCAACGGCCGTCACGCGAAAACAGAGCCCACCTTCGAGGCAAGGACGTCGCGCTCTATATTTATACCTCTGGTACGACCGGCTTGCCAAAAGCCGCTCGCATGAGCCATTCGCGATGTCTGATCATGATGTCCGCATTGATCCGGCCGACGAAGGTCACGCCCTCAGACCGGGTGTATGAGACGCTTCCACTTTATCACGGGACGACTGGCCTGTGTGGCGTGGGTCTGGCTCTGCTCAGTGGCGCGGCCATTATTTTGCGTCGCAAATTTTCGGCCTCGGCGTTCTGGCCAGACATTGTCGAACACAAGGCCACCATGTTCGTCTATGTCGGTGAAGTCTGCCGCTATCTCATAAATCAACCGCCATCAGAGCTTGAGCAACAGCATAATGTCCGCTGCATCTTAGGCAATGGCTTGCGCGCGGATGTCTGGCAAAAGCTGCAGGCGCGTATCGGCATTCAGAAGATCGTGGAGTTCTACGGATCGACTGAAGGCAATATTTCGCTGCTCAATCTGGATTCCCGGGCAGGAGCCGTAGGGCGTGTGCCGCCGCTGATCCGTGATCGTATGCCCGTTCGGATCGTGGCCGTAGACAGGGCAAGCGGAGCCGCATTTCGTGAACCCAACGGTCTGTGCAGAGAGGCCGCAACGGGGGAGCCGGGCGAAGCCATTGGCGAGATCCGACTGGAAGACGCTCGTTGGCGTTTTGACGGATACAATGACAAACAGGCGACTGAGAAAAAAATCCTCCGCGATGTCTTCAGGCACGGCGATGCCTGGTTTCGGTCTGGCGATCTGATGAAACAGGATCATGACGGATACTTCTATTTCGTTGATCGCATGGGCGACACGTTCCGTTGGAAGTCAGAGAATGTCTCCACAAGTGAAGTCGAACTTGTCGTCAATTCGGCTCCGGGCGTCGAAGTCGGTGCGGTTTTCGGTGTTGAAGTCCCCCGAAACGAGGGGCGGGCAGGTATGGCGGCGATCTGCGTAGCGCCGGAGTTTGACCCATCGGCCTTCTATGCTCATGTCGACGCCGAACTCCCGACCTATGCGCGCCCTGTGTTCCTTCGGCTGCTGAAAAATCAGGTTCTGACCGGCACGATGAAGATCCGGAAGACGGAAGTGCAACAGGCCTCCTACCAGCCAACACCCGGTGCGGCAGATGTGCTGATTGCCGATCCGACGCAAAAAACCTACCGACCGATTACGCCGGAAGACCTCAACAACCTCAAGGAAGGGCATCTTCCGGGCCCCAAAAGAAAAGCGAAAACGGGGAGCAAGCCGTGAAAACTCTGAAATGGAGTGCAATAACCATTGGCTCTTTGGCGGGTCTCTGTCTCATTCTGGTCGGCGGTGGTCTGTTCTGGGGCTATTTTGAACTGCGGAAGGCGATGGTGCCAGAGCAGCCCGACGCTCCGGTTCCATCTTTGACGAATTTTATCGAGGATGACCCTCAGCCACCATCGACTTCCGCGCTGGCGACAACTCAGAATATCTCTTCAATTGCCGCTTTGATGGAAGGCGAAGCCCGCCGCCCCTGGACACGCTGGTGGTGGCCGGGAGGAGACATTAGCGCTGAAAAGGCGTGTGAACAGCTCGCGACGTTTGAAAGCATTGGTTTTGGCGGTGTCGAGATACAGGCTTTCAATGCTGGCCTGATGTATATTGATGATCAGGATACGCAAACCCGGATCAACAGTTTCGGGTCTGAAGCATATCTTCAGAAACTCCGCGAGGTCATGCAGTGCGCTCGCGATATTGGCATGGACGTCTATCTCAATCACCTCAGCGGCTGGCCCGCAGGTGGCCCTGAAGTACCTGTTGACGAAGGCATGAAGGAACTGACCTTCGCCGAAACTCGTGTTACAGGCGGTCGCGCCGTTTCGCTGACGCTGCCGCAGCCAGAGCCGACCTATAATGATTATATCATGGCGCTGGGTGAGCGGCTGATGGGGTTTGATCTCACCAACTTTGTTGATCAGGATCGCGAGCTTTTGTCCGTGGTCGCTGGCCGGCCAGTTTCCGGCAAGCGCTCGGGTAATCCGATGCACGCGACAGATACGATTGAACTCGACCCGACCACGCTGACGATACTCACTGACAAGGTCACGAATGGGCAGTTGTTATGGGAAGCGCCAGAAGGCGAGTGGCATATTGTTGCGATCTACATCCAGCCATCTGGGGAAGCGCCAACCCTCATCGCGTCTGCGCGTTCGGGATTTGTCATCGACCATTTTGATACCGACATTGTTCGCGGCCATTACGGCTATGCCTTTGGCGAGCGTACGGGTCTTGATGCGTATTATGGCGATCCGCTCAAAGGCTTCTTCAATGACAGTCTTGAGTTCAAGGTCGCTCGTTTCGCTTCAGCAGATGTGCTGGACGAGTTCATGGCGCGTCGCGGTTATGATCTCGAACCCTATCTACCGGTCGTCTTCCGTCCCGCCCGCGACAATTTCTTTATCACCGAAACCATGCGCCATCGGCCGGCTGATGACTTTCGTCTCACCGATGATGATGCACGCATGCAGCACGACTATCAGCAAACGATCTCAGACCTGATCATTGAGCGTTTTGTTGAGACCAGCGCCGAATGGGCTGCTGCCCGTGGTCTGGTGTCAAAGGGGCAATCCTACGGCGCAGACTTCGACGTCATTCGCGCAATGGGGCAGACCACCATGCCTGAAAGCGAGCAGCTCTTTGGGGGGGGGAGCGAAGTCGTTCTGAAAATGGCCAGCGCCTCGGGCGATCTCTATGGCAAGCCGGTGATTTCGGCGGAATCCTTTGTCTGGTACAAACTCGCCTATGGCGTGACACCGGCCCAGTTGAAACTTGCAGCCGACAAGCTTTTCGTTTCGGGTATCAATCAGATCGTCTACCACGGCATTCCCTACCAGCCCGACGGGCAGGCCTATGAAGACTATTTCGGTGAGCTGGACTGGTATCCATTTGCCGGGCCGCAGAATGATAGCAATTTCTCAGGCAATTACGGGCCGACCTCACCGATCTGGCCGGTCATTCCTGAACTGAACGACTACCTGAAACGGGTGCAGACCTTACTTCAGGCGGGTCGTCAGACATCCGACGTCTTCATCTATTACCCGTTCCTGGGCTTCCCACACGAGATTGAGGATTCCGAGGCATTTGAAGAGGATTTCCTGTTTATGGGGAGTATGCCGGGCGAAGCGGCCCGGCATCAGGCGCCACCAATGGAGATTCCTTTGGTGAAACTCCCGGAAATGACCGACGAAGAACGCAAGGATTATCGCCTCAAATGGCTCGAACAGGTCAAACCGCTGATTGATGTATTAAACAGCCAAGGTATCAGCTGGACCTGGATCAATGATGATCGTCTCTCGCAGGTCGACGTCGTTGCTGGAGAAACGGCTCAAATCATCCTCGCCAATGCGCCCACCATTGAGCGCTCCTCGGTTGAGAGCCTTGCAAGCTGGACAGGCGCAAATGAAAGGCTGTTTTTCTGGAGGAGTCTTCCTGACCGTCAGCCGGGCTTCCTCAACCATGAAGGCAATGACGCGTTCATTCAGTCGACCCTGCAGAACCTTTCGGCGAGGCAACAGTTTGAAGACCCGGGCACGCTGGTGTCTCAGCTTCAGTCCCGGCTCAGTATCGCCAATTCAACGCAGGTGCGGCGATACACGCGAACTCTGGACGACGGGAAATCAATCCACTTCCTTTTCAATCAGTCGACTGAAGAGAAATCCTTCCAGATCAGCTCGGCCGAGACCTTTCCGCACGCCTATTGGTATGATGCGTCGACGGGCAGCCTGACGGCTGCAGATCGGTCAGATGCGGGCGGTTATGAACTGACGCTGGATGGACTTGAAACAGTGTTTCTCATTCAGTCCCCTGAACCGATGTCTGATCCCGTGACAGCCGCAGTCGCGCGTCCTGCCGACAACTTACCGCTCGACCACTGGACGCTCACTGTCGGCGACGTTGAGCGTGACATTCAGGGTGCATTTCCAGACCTGCGTAACGATAGCGAATTGCGCCATAATTCCGGCCCCGCCGTCTACACGGCTCAGTTGGAAATACCCGAGCTGGCTGCGTGCGCTTGCCGATATGTGCTTGATCTCGACAATGTAGCAGGCGCTGCAATGGTCAGTCTGAATGGCCAGACGGTCGGCTCCATTTCTCTTCCTCCATTTCAGCTGGATTTGACTGAACAGCTTAAGAGCGGTGAGAACCTTCTGGAAATCTCCGTCAGATCGCCACTTCGCAATCAGCTTGTCGGACGCGCATTGGCGGGCGATAAACAGCTCCATTACATGACCCAGCATGAATATGAACTGAGCCAGATGGGTTTACTGGGGAAAGCACGGTTAATTGAACAAAGCATCGAGTCCGAGTGACGTTCTGCGCCGGCAGATCAGACGATCTTCAACGTCACGCCCTTCTCTTCAATCATATTTGCCTGCCGATCTGTCAGCCGATCGTCGGTAATGAGAATGTCGATGCGGGAGAGCGGACAGACAACGTTTCCGGAGGATTTCTCGAACTTCGTCGCATCAGCCAGCAGAATGACCTGTTCTGCGCGTTCGATAAAGCGACGCTGGCTCGCCACCAGCACAACATCATCCTGCATCAGCCCGCTCATACCAATTGCCGAGCAGCCCAGGAAAAGTTTTGGTGCATGAAATGCAGGCGTAAGGTCCTCGCCAAACATAGGAAGAACGATGTTCTGTTCAGGAAATACGGCGCCTCCCGGAATGAGAACGCGCGTCCCGGGCTGGTTCGACAATGCATGCACGATGTGAAGGGAGTTGGTCAGCACCTGCAGGTTCAGGCCATGAAGTGATGAGCACATCTGAAAGGTGGTTGATCCACCATCAATCATGATGCCCTCGCCTTCATCGCAAAGCCTGGCCGCTTCTCTGCCAATCCTTTGTTTTTCGTTCGGGCTGCGGGTGATGTTTACATCGAAAGGAGTGCCACGAAGGCGAGGGGCACCGACTTGTTGGTCGCCATGAAGATCAGCTTTTGCTTTCGCGCCACCGCGCACGCGGACGATCTTGCCTTCGCCATCCAGGCGCTCCAGATCTCGCCGGATCGTGGCTGGGGAGCCGTCTAGAGCCTCCTCAAGTTCTCGGAATGACACGAAATCCTTGCCTGAAAGGATAGTTAGAATCAATTTTTCGCGTTCGGTGGCATGCATGAAGCTCATACTGTCATCTGATCGCTAAAAATCAATCAAATACGATCAGACAATGCCGGAGCCGAGCCCCACAGCTTTGCGTTCCTGCGCCTTGCGGTCGCGATAGCCCGAAGCCCGATAGGTAGAAAGCATGTCGATAGCACCACCTTTGTCCATCCGCACTTTCGCCAGGATGGGGGACACATCAGCCTTATAGGCTGAGCGCAGAGTCTGGGCGGCCAGCATGGCGTCATTCGAGTCTTGGGCGGCATGGAGTGCCTTCCGGTCTACAATGACGGCTTTGGCATAGGCCGACAGGATCGCATCCGCCGAACACATCATGGATTCAATCGGGTCAGTCACATTGTGAGACTGGTCAATCATATAAGCTGGATTGAAACCGTCGCGCGGGTTTTGTTCAGCCTCCACAAGCTCGTTGAACACAAGGAACAGCTGATGAGGATTGATGGAACCCGAATCCAGATCATCATCTCCATATTTTGAATCATTGAAGTGGAATCCTCCCAGTTTTCCAAAGCGGTGAAGACGAGCGACGATCTGTTCGATATTCACATTCGGTGCGTGGTGACCAAGATCGACGAGGCATTTGCACTTTTCTCCGAGCGTTTGGGCGGCCAGAATGGACGAGCCCCAATCCGAGATCACTGAGGAATAGAAAGCGGGCTCAAACATCTTATGCTCGAGCAGCATGCGCCAGTCATCGGGCAAGGCGGAATAGATCTCAGCTGCTGCTTCCAGATAGCGGTCCAGGGAGCGTCCAAGATCTTGCTGGCCCGGAAAATTGGTGCCGTCACCGACCCAGACCGTCAGGTCTTTCGAGCCGATCTTCTGGCCAATTTCAACGCACTCGATATTGTGCTCCACCGCTTGTGCGCGGGTCGCTGCGTCAGTCGAGGACAGAGATCCTGTAGAATAGGAATGCGCTTGTCCAAGTTGATCCTGAAACGTATTAGAGTTCACTGCGTCAAAGCCGAGACCATAGCCCTCCGCTTCTTCCCTAAGGGCCGAATAGTCATCCACCTTGTCCCATGGGAAGTGAGGGCTGACGCGCGGTGTCGCCTGACACAGCTGGTTGATCACGGCGCAGTCTTCAAGCTTCTCATGCACATTGGTCGGCTCGCCGGGGATCGGAAACTTGGCGAAGCGTGTGCCGCCTCGGCCAGCACCCCAGGACGGAACAGCGACGGTGAAGCCGGCGACTTTCCGAGTGATTGCGTCAATGTCGATATTGTCGCGTTTGAGTCTGCGGCCGAGCGCTTCATAATCTTCGAGAACCGCTGCGCTTATCTTTGCGTTCTGTTCGCTGATCAGTTCGTCTGAAATAGGTAGAGTCGTCGTCATGATCTGATATCTTATATCTGTGTTTATCGGTCAAACGGCTGCTGACTGAAGGATCAGCGAACAAAAGCCTGTGCATTGCCTGCGTCGACATTCAGCATATTGCCGGTCGATTTTGCGGACATCTCGCTTGCGAAGAAATAGACGCCCTCTGCGATGTCTTCGGGTAAAACGTCACGCTGCAACATGGAGCGCAAACGATAATGCTCTTCCAGCTCTTTGCCAGTGTCGATTCCATGAGCGCCAGCGCGTTCCTTGCGCCAGTCACCATCCCAAATCTTGGATCCTTTGATCACGGCGTCCGGGTTCACAACGTTCACACGAATGCCGAACGGTGCACCCTCAAGGGCCAGGCACCGGGCCAGATGATTTGCGGCGGCCTTTGCCGCGGCGTAGGCCGAGGCACCTTTGGCGGCGGCGACAGCGTTCTTCGAGCCAACAAAGACAATCGACCCTTCCTTCTGCAGCTTCATCAGTGTGAAGGCAGAGCGCGCCGTAAGGAAATAGCCCTTTGAAAGCACGTCAAAATTCTTGTCCCACAGAGCAACAGATGTGTCCTCAAAAGGTGAGGATGACGCAATGCCGGCATTCGCAACGAAGATGTCGCACCCGCCAAACTCTAGAGCGCAGCTTTCAAAGGCCGCGATCACCTGTTCTTCATTCGTCACATCACAGACGGCAGACCGGACATGATCTTTGCCAAAGCGATCAGTAAATCCGGACTGTACAGCCTCAAGAGCGCCTTCATCGCGGTCGAGCAGCATGACGCAGGCACCTTCGGCCATCAGGCGGGCGGCCGTCGCAGACCCGATCCCACCCGCGCCGCCTGTGACGACTGCAATCTTGCCAACCATAGGCTTGGGCTTTGGCATGCGCTGCAGTTTCGCTTCTTCGAGCGCCCAGTATTCAATCCCGAAGGCTTCTTTCTCGTCGAGCGCGATATAGTGACCGATCGCTTCCGCGCCGCGCATGACATTGATGGCATTGCTGTAAAACTCACCGGCAATACGGGCAGTTGATTTATTCGCCGCAAATGTGATCCGGCCAACGCCGGGAATGAGCACGACCACCGGGTTTGCGTCCCGCATGGCCGGGTCGCTCTCTATGGCGCAACGATTGTAGTAAGCCGCATAGCTGTCACGATAGTCCGCCAGGCTCTGTTCGAGATAGGAATCATCCTCCAGCTTAGCCGGATCGAGAGTCAGCGGCGCGATTTTCGTCCGCAGGAAATGGTCAGGGCAGGACGTACCCAGTGCAGCGAGCCGCTCAAAATCTGCAGAACCGACAAACTCCAGTGTTTCGGCATCATCTGAGAAATGTGCAAGCTTCGGACGATCGCCCGTCATCATGCCGCGCAGCTTCGGCATCAGTTTCGCTGCGATGGCTTTGCGATCAGTAGATGGTGTCACGATTTCTCCACCGAATGCAGGCGCGTCACCCATTTTAGCATTCAGATACGTTGCTGCATCTGCGATCAGCTGGATGGTGTGTTCATAGCAATCTTTCGCCGTATCTGCCCAACAGATGATGCCATGACCCGCCAGCATCACGCCCCCAACGCCCGGGTTTTGTTTCACATAGTCGCGGATCATCACGCCGAGTGTAAAGCCGGGACGTTTCCATGGAAGCCAGCCAATTTTCCCGCCCCAGATTTCCTGCGTCGCAGCTTCGCCACCTGAAGACGCGGCCAGCGCAATTATCGCGTCCGGATGGACATGGTCGACATGCGCAAAGGGTAGAAGAGAGTGAAGCGGCGTATCAATAGACGCGGCACGTGGGTTCAGATTGAACGTACAATGGGACAGGAAGCCGACCATTTTATCGTCGTCTTGAGGCCCGTTATAATGGCTTTCAAGTTCAAGCAATTTGGACAGATAGAGCGTCGCGAAACCGTCCAGCTTCATTGAGCCGATATCGCCGCCAGACCCTTTGACCCAGAGGACTTCAACCTGTTCGCCCGTCAGCGGGTCAGTCTCTTCCAGCTTGGCTGAGGTGTTGCCGCCGCCGAAATTTGTAACCGTGAGGTCGCTGCCAAGAAGATTGGAGCGATAGAGGAGCAGCTCTGATGGAGAGAGCTTGCCTGCATCTGTGTCGTTCCACAAACTCGTTGGGACGGCAAACTTCGTGGCGGGTTTGGATTTTGAAGGCGAAATCGTTTCCATGACCGTAAACTGTTCCTCAGCTGCATGATTGGCGGTGAGTTAACATTTCAAATTGCCAATTTCAATCATAATCGATAGAAAATAATCAAAGTATGAGTGCAAGGGGATGGAGCATATGGAACAGAACGCAATCGTCGTGCTTGATATCGGAAAAACCATGAGCAAACTGAGCTTGTGGACGGTAAGTGGCGATCTGATCTGTCGCGAATCCCGCCCCAATGAGCGCCGATCTCATGGTGATTTTGACGTTCTGGATGTTGAAGGCATTGCGCCTTGGGTGATCGAAACGCTCGGAAGCTTTTCTGAACGAGCCATGATCTCTAAGATCATTCCTGTTGCACATGGCGCCGCATTTGTCGTGGTGCGCGACGGACGACTAGTGGCTCCCCCCATGGATTATGAATCATCCCTGCCGACTGGCATTGCAGAGGCATATTCGGCTGAGCGCGATGCCTTCACCATGAGTGGATCGCCTCAACTATCCGAAGCGCTGAATGCCGGTGCGCAGATCTACTGGCAGGAAAAGCAAATGCCGGGGCTTTTGGACGGATCGACGCTCATGCCATGGGCCCAATACTGGGCATGGTTTTTGTCAGGCATAGACAGCACAGAAGTGACAAGTCTTGGTTGTCATACCGATCTATGGGACCCGATCCGCAGCGATTTTTCTCCGATGGCCAAAAGGCTGGGTTGGGCGTCTGCTTTTGCGCCCAAAGAGTTTGCGGGCAATGCGATTGGAACATTGCGCAAGGAGATTGCGGATCAGACGGGTCTGTCCGAACACGTCAAAGTCTATTGCGGTATCCATGACTCAAATGCTGCGCTGGTCGCCGCCCGCGCTCACAAGGAAATGGAGGAGGGAGACCGCACTGTTCTGTCCACTGGCACCTGGTTTGTCGCGATGCGAACGCCGGCGCGGCCCTTTGATATAAATAATCTTCCCGCTAACCGCGATTGTCTTCTTAACGTGGATGCCTGGAACGAACCGATCCCATCTGCGCGCTTCATGGGGGGGCGTGAAATCGAAGCACTGATTGGCATTGATACGCGCCGCGTAGATATCAAACCCGACCAGCCCGCACTGCTCAGCGCTGTTTCGGGTCTGGTCGCCGCGGGAAGCATGCTCCAGCCGAGTTTTGCCAAAGGGTTTGGTCCTTATCCCAATGGTCGTGGTCGCTGGATCGATATGCCCGATGATTGGTTCGTGCGACGCAGCGCGGCTTGTCTCTATGCCGCCATGCTAGCGAGTACGAGCCTCGATCTGATCGGTTCACACGAGACCATTCTCTTGGAAGGCAGGTTTGCAGAAGCCGAGGTCATTGTTCGCGCGCTTGCCAGTCTTCGCCCGAATGACGCGATTTATACCTGTCATGCACAGAACGACGTCTCTTTCGGCGCGCTTCGACTAATCAATCCAGTTCTGAAGCCGAAGACAGAACTTGCACGAGTGACGGCGCTGGAGACAGATCTGACCAGCTATTATCAGGACTGGAAGCGATTAGCGGACATGGCCAGTGCTGCGGCCTGACGGCGCGGGCTCAAAACGTGACCACTCGCCTTATCGCCTAACCTTGTCCGGTGTCAGATCCGACAGGGATTTCGCGCCCATCAAAGTCATTGCGACCTCCATTTCCTTTGTATAAAGCTCCAGCAAATGCTCTACGCCAGCCTGGCCCTTCGTCGCGAGCGCGTAAATATATGAACGTCCAATCAGTGTTGCGTCGGCCCCCAGACACAGCGCCCGAACGACATCGAGCCCGTTTCGAATGCCTGAATCCATGATCACTTTCGCGCGTCCATCTGTGGCTTTTACAATAGAGGGCAGGGCGCGGATGCTGGACGAGACACCATCCAGCTGACGTCCGCCATGATTGGAAACAATCAACCCGTCTGCGCCAAGCGCGATCGCATCTTCGACATCATCAGCATCAAGAATGCCTTTGATGATCAGCTTTCCAGGCCAGAAGTCGCGGATCCATTGGAGATCTGACCAGCTGATCTCGGGATCGAAATTATCCCCCAGCCAGCCAATATAATCCGTCAGATTTGTGCGCTGGCCGCGATAGGTTGAGATATTCCCAAGGTCGTGCGGCTGGCCGAACAGCCCGACTGAAATAGCCCATTCCGGGTGTGTCATCGCCTGCAAAATCCGGCGCAAGCCTGAGTTCGTACCGCTCATACCGGAATGTGCATCTCTGTAGCGTGAGCCGGGTACGGGCATATCAACAGTGAAAACGAGCGTGTCGATCCCAACCGCAAGTGCACGTTCGAGCGCGTCTTTCATGAAGGCCCGGTCGCGCAGCACATAAAGTTGGAACCAGATCGATTTGTCGGTGTTTTGTACCACTTCTGCGATGGAGCACACAGACACGGTCGAAAGCGTAAAGGGAATGCCGCTGCGTTCTGCGGCTCGCGCTGCCTGCACTTCGCCACGCTTTGCATACATCCCTGTGAGCCCGACAGGCGCAAGAATGACGGGTAGGGCCAGCTCTTGATCCCAGACCTGGCAGGACAGATCGATCTCCAGACTGCCTTTGAGTACCCGCTGGCGCAACTCAATATCGCGCAGATCTGAACTGTTGCGTTCAAGGGTGAATTCAGAGTTCGCGCCACCATCGATATAGTCGAACAGAAAACGCGGCAGTTTCTTCCGTGCGGCCGCCCGATAATCCTCAGGTGCGGAAATAATCATGTCTGCATTCCGTCTCTATGATGATTGCTGGTCCCAACTGTAGCCGACGTGCCCAGCAAATTGGTTGACGATTTATCAGTCGAATGCAATCAATAGCAACAATAAACTATCACAATTGGTCAAGTTGAGGCTTGTCCAAGGGGAGGCAGTCCATGACGGACGCATCAATCAATGCTCAGAATCTCGGGTCAGGGGATGAACCTCAAGGTCTGGATCATGTGCCCGTTCCACCGAACAAACTTCAACCTGCTGGCTATTTCGCAGGTAATTATGCGGGCGAACATGTAGCAGGTACGGAGTTTGTCATTGGCGCTTTGTTCGCGGGCGCGGGCGCTGCGGCATCTGATGTTATTCTGGGGCTGCTGCTTGGAAACCTTCTGGCCGTTCTCACCTGGGCGTTTGTCACCTCACCGATTGCCGTCGATACCCGTCTGACGCTCTATGCATACCTCGAGAAGATTGCTGGTCGTCACTTCATCAAGCTCTATTCGGTCGTCAATGGCATCATGTTTCTCGGGCTCGCTGGGTCTATGATTACGGTGTCTGCGTCGGCCGTCCGGGTCATGTACAATAGCCTGCTTCCCGGATCGCCGATCGAGGCCCAGACAGGATATTTCCCGACTGACATCCGCTTTATTCTGATTGCGCTTGCTGTCGGCGCTGTGGTCGTCACCCTTGCTGTCTTGGGGTTTCGGCGCCTTGCGCAGTTTGCCGGAGCGGTCGTGCCGTGGATGATCTGTATGTTTCTGGTCGGCGCACTGGCGCTCTACCCAATGCTGGCAAGTGCGGCGGGCGCTACTCTGCCTGCCACATCGCTCAGCGAGATATGGACTGTCCTGTCCACACAAGTCTATCAGCCAACGCCCATGGAGGGCGCGTTTTGGGGCATACCAAATGAAGCCAAAAGCTTCTGGTCCATTGCTGCTTTTGCCTGGGTGGCTAATCTTGCAATGCACGGGTCGCTTGGCGACATGACGCTCCTGCGTTTTGCGAAACGCAAATCCTATGGCTGGTTTTCGGCGCTTGGCATGTTCATTGGGCACTTCGCCTGCTGGGTCTTCGCCGGGGTGATGGGCGCGGGTGCCGCCTATACGCTCACAAGCGATATCTCTCAGCTCGACCCGGGTGCCGTTGCGACCACGGCTCTGGGCGGGGCGGGCGTGATCGCCGTGATCGTTGCCGGCTGGACAACCTCTAACCCGACGCTCTATCGCGCAGGTCTGGCCTTTCAGAGCCTTAATCCGAAGTGGAGCCGGGGCTGGGTGACGCTGATTGTTGGCGTGGCAACAATGATCCTCGCCTGCTCACCGTTCGTATTTTCCCAATTGCTCGGATATGTCGGCTGGATGGGGCTGACGCTGTCACCGGTTGGCGCTGTGATTGTTGCTGAACACTGGCTCTTCAAGCCGCTCGGCCTCAATCGGTACTGGAACAGCTATCGTAAATCCGGCCTCAATCTTGCCGCCGTGATTGCCTGGGCGGCAGCCTTTGCCGTTATCGTCGGCTTCTATTTCGGACTGGGTATCCACCAATTCTTCCTTCTGATCCCGGCATGGATCACTGCGACCATCGTCTACATTCTGTGTGCGAAAGCCTTCGGCGCTGCTGCCGACTATCCGAAAGCCGCGATCGAGGAAGCTGCGATTTCGCAGCGACAGAAAGACGAAGCCGACTATCTGGCCTCTGGCGCCAGCGTTCATGGGGCTACAGGGAATACCAAAATATGGTGGGCGTTTCAGGGCCTTAGCTATCTTGCTCTGGCCTGGATTGTCGCTTCGGCCGTGCGGTTGATTTTCGCAAACGGCGAGGCCTATCAAGGCATGCTGAACGCTTTTCGCGACCAGCTGATCTGGCCAACGCTTGTTTTCTTCTTGTGCGCGGCAGCCGTCATCATCATTGCGGGTGAAAAACGCAAATAGCATTGTTCTGCCTTTGCTTCGCATATGCGCAGCGATTTCAGAAAAATAGAGACCGGTCCAAATGCTAAAAACCCGCGATAACGCGGGCATTCTGGAAATGCAGAAGGGGTGCTGTAGCTGTGAGGAAATTCTCTGGCGGACTGGGGGACTTTAAAACTATTGTTCGCGCATGTTCAGAGAAATCCATAAAGTTACATAAAAACAATATTTAAAAGGCTTTATCGTTCATCCTCTATCGCCCGCAACCACGATTTATGGCTTACTCTATGGCTAACCCTGAGTGCCGGAGTAAGCCATGCCAGACATTACAATGAACAAGCTCACCGATGCGAAGTGTCGAAAAGCTGGGGCAGGGCGGCATTCAGATGGCGGCGGGCTTTATCTGAACGTCAAACCGAGCGGAGCGCGAAACTGGCTCTTCACCTATCGGTGGGGAGATAAGCGACCGTCCATCGGCTTTGGTGGTTATCCTACGGTTTCGCTGGCTGATGCGCGTGCCGCCGCCGCTCGATGTAGAGGCTGGTTGGCGGAAACCCCATCGAAAGATCCCAAACGGGAATGGAAGGCGCTCTCCCAGCCTCAGGTCCGGCAAGAAACCTTCGGCAACTTTGCGCTCAAGCATATCGATGCCATCAAGGGAGACTTCAGGAACGCGAAGCATGTGAAGCAATGGCGCTCGACGCTGGAGACCCATGCCGCGCCAATCTGGAACATGCCACTGGATCAGATTGGCGTCGACGAAGTGCTGAACTGTCTTCAGCAGATCTGGACTGAAAAGAACGAGACCGCGCGTCGTGTTAGAGGTCGCATTGAGGCTGTGCTTGAAAGCGCTCGCGTGCGCGGCCTTAGGGAAGATCCCAACCCGGCGTCCTGGAATGGCCAGCTCAAACATGTCCTGGGCAAGCGTCGGCCAGCTCCCAAACACTTTCCCGCACTTGAGTATCAGAGCATGCCGGGTTTCTGGGAGCGTTTGGCGGCCAAAGACACGATCGGATCGCTGGCGCTGCAGTTTACCATTTTGACAGCGGCTCGCTCGGGAGAGGTTCGCCTTGCGGTCTGGAGTGAGTTCGACTTGGCGGCTGGCATCTGGACCATCCCCGCAGAGCGTATGAAAGCCGAGCGTGAGCATATTGTGCCGTTAAGTGAGGAGGCGCTGAACATCCTCAACAAGCTGAAAAATGCGCGAACGGGTGACCTCGTCTTCCCCGGCAGCAAGCGCGGTAAGCCGCTCTCAGACATGACGCTCACCAAAGTGTTGCGCGATATGGAAGTTGTGAATGCCAAAGGAGAGCCCGTAACTGTCCATGGCTTCCGGTCTACCTTCTCCGACTGGGCGCGCAATGAAACGGACTTCCCACGAGAGCTGATCGAAGAAAGCCTTGCTCATAGTCTCGGGAAAGTCGAAGCGGCCTACAGGCGCGGTGCTGCGATTGAAAGACGTAGAGAGTTGATGGAGGCTTGGGCGAACGTTTTCGCCGTGCCGCCAACACGCTAAACACAATGGTCCTTGCAGTGACTACGCGCATGCGGGTGTTCATTGAGACGAGTGCGCGCATACTGCCACGATCAAAATGCGGATGTCGCAGTTTCACCCATCTTCAGAACAAACCAGGAGCGGGCCTTGTTCCAGTCCCGACGTATGGTCCGGGGGTCAACATTCAGGATTTCTGCAGTCTCAATTTCTGTAAAACCTGCGAAGAAGCGACAATCAACAACTTGCACGAGCCGCTTATTCACCTTTCCCAGGTCCGACAGTAAAGCCTGCAGAGACAAAATGAGATCCTGATCAATATTTGGCAAAGCCTGGTTTTCTGCCGCTTCGATCGGAAGATTACCTTGCGGGCCACCGCGCTTAGCAGCCTGTTTCCGCCGCGCATTGTCAACAATCACCTGGCGCATGGCCAGGGCAACGCTGCTGAAAAAGTGTCCTTTGTTTTTCCAGTCTGGTTTCTGCTCCAGCTTCAGGAAGCTTTCGTGGATCAGGTCGCCCGTAAGTAACGTATCGGACACTGAGTGTTTGTTTCGAATGCGCCGTGCGAGCGTCAAAAGTTCATCATAATGCTCTGTGAAGAGACCTTCGGCCGACGCCACAATTTCAAGAGGCCAATCAGAGGTATCCAGACCATTTGGTGATTGATTACCCTGTACAGACATGAGTACGACCCCCGGAATTCGCTGACCTTATTCGGCCACGAGGTCCGGGGATCGTCAAGGCATTCAACTGCACGGCGTGCGGTTGAGACGGCCCATCAGTTTACCGATAAGGGCGATCTCGAAATCAAAGTAACTTCGCCATTATTGATGCGCAGATAGCGGACCTCATAGGCGCCACGCGTTTCCGGCATAGGGAGAGTCACGGGCGTACCAAGAAACAAAATACTGTTTGCTTCAGGACCTTCGAGAGTGTCTGGAGCATCCGCAGGCAAGATGGTGATAACATCCGGGCCTTTGAAATGCTCCCCGGTCCAATAAACCTCAACTGAACCACGGGCAGCCGCGGATGAAGGGGCCTCTAACTGACCGGGTGGCGAAATGACCTCAAATGTTGTTGTCGCAAGCACGCTGTCATCATTTGCCTTGATATAACGTAGCTCATAGACGCCCAGCTCGGCAGGAGCGGTGAAACTGAGTTCGTTCCAGCCTTCGGCGACAGTATTCCAGAGCTCACCAACATACTCGGTCGGTGCCGCGCCGGTTTCAAAAATACCAACGTAATCGCCTTCACCAGCAGGTCCCTGCCAGACAATGTTGAACTGACCACTGAGTTCGACCTGATCCGGCGCCTCGAGACTGGCGAGCGGAGCACCGACGGTGAGGGCTTCGCTCACCAGCACGGCCGAACGGGGCGCATTCATATAGCGGACCTGATATTGTCCCGGCTCACGCGGCGCTCTCATCTCTATTTGCCCCTCATCACTGATATATTGATATCGAGGCTCATCCAGCGGCCGTCCGTCCGCATGAATAATATCAAGATAGTCGTCCGGATCTGCGGGACCGCTCCACTCTACCAAGAATAAGCTGTTGGCAGGTTGTTGAGGATCAAAATCGAGCTTGGCATCCGGTGCGACAGCTTCGATGATCACCGTGATGCTGGCGTCCTCCTGTCCGGAAGTGACCACTGTCTGGACACTCCCAGTGCCCTCATCTGTCTCAGCGATGATCCGATAGCTGCCCGCTGTTAAGTTTACATTTCCCGACTGTGTCTCAGCGACCAAGGTCTCCGACGAGGCATCAAATACCTGAAAACTAGCGGGATCGATTTGTGGGCCATCTGCACCACGTATCGCACGCAGAGACACCGTCTGAAGCGCGGGCTCTTCAGACTGAGCACTTGCCTGAATACTCGTTTCCAAAGCCTCACTCAGTCCGGACGCGTTTTCCGCATCCAGATATAAGCCGCCTGTTGCGCTCGCAATGCATGCAAGTTGTGCCTTTTCTTGCTCGGCCCGGATGTCAAATCCGATCACATGCGCCTTTAGGTCGATCTGTTTGGCGGCCATCTCCCGAGCAAACGCACATGGATCTCCTCCGCAGGTCTCGACACCATCGCTCACGAGAATAACTGAGGTGGATTTTCCAGCATCGGCAATTGAGACGGCTTCAGACAAGGCTTCGGTAATGGGTGTTTTCCCTCGAGGAACGAGGCTGTTGATTCTTGTGGCGATGTCTGAAGTCTGCCCGCTCACGGGCGTGGAGATGACTTCGATATCACTGCAATCACCCTTGCGTCTGTGACCATAGGCAATCGCTCCAACATGAGTGCCGGCATCGATCTGCGGGAGAAATTTATCAATCGTCTGTTTGGCAATTTCCATTTTTGAAATGCCGTCGATCTGGCCCCACATGGAATTGGAGCTGTCCACAACCAGAATGATCTCCGTTGTTTCGTCAGCGTAAGCGGCTTGCGAGAATGACAATAATCCGATTGTCGTCATCAATCCGGCTGTCTTCAGAGTTCTGCGAATAATTCCATTTGATCGTTCAAACATTTGTAGCGTCTCCAATCTTCCTTCGAACGACACACGGCAAGGCGGCCGAAAACCGGACACAAGACAGAAAAAAGCCGCCCAAGGCGGCTTTCAGGACTTTGCGCAGAAGCGAAGATTACAGATCGGCTTCTATTTGTTTTGCCATGCGCCACATCGGACAGGCCTCGGTATCTCCGTAGAGCTGGCGAGTCACTTTGGCCATCTCCCGCACTTCATCATTGATGACAGGCTGTTGAGTCATGATCCGCGAATACTCAAGCCAGGCCTGTTCAGGCTCCGGACAGGCCTGCAACACCGAGGAGTCCAAACCAGATGAACTGGCTGTGGCGGGCCTGGCGCCTTCCATGACCTTGTCTTCCTCCCAGGCCTTTCGAGCTTCATCCTGAGCAATCGCAGGTAAGCGTCTCCAGCGGTCAATCCCTGCCATCTCCCAGGGCGGGGGAATATGAATATCGGTGTTCAGAGCATCTGGCAGCGCATATGGGACAATGATCGTGCCTGAAATTGATCCGCTCACCGTGCCCGAACACATATCGATATCCAGTGGGAAGTCGGCAGAATAGCGCACTTCCAGATATGTGGCAGTCATGCGTGTAACTTCAACAGTTTGCGTCGTGTAGCTTGTCGTCGCTGACTGATAGTCACCCTCATCCAGCTCGCGAGACGACATGTCGACTGAGATTTCAGCCTGATAGCGCCCGGGACCAGATATGTTTTCGAGAAACTCAATGCTGACTTCTAACAATTCTGTGGGTTCAATCCCACTAATCGTGCCAGTCCTGACAATACTGCCAATCTGCGACATCTCTCGCGAACAGATGGCGGCAGGCGAACCATCCCGATACTGTCCCCCGGAGTTTATGGGCAGTCCAAGCAGAAGTCCGAAATCGGTAGGATTCAGGCCCGCAATCTGGTCACCTGCGAGGGCTACGCACTGCGGCGAAGACTGAATTCCGCCAATCTGATAGGTCGCAAGTAGAGATGGACGCGCTCCGTCTCCAATAGGGCTTCCAAAAAGCGTCCCACCGACCGGATAAAGATCCATTTTGCGGGGAATCTTGCTGGCAAAAGTTCTGCGGCGCTTGCACGTCGGATCATCGTCGGGCGCTGAGGACAACTGCAAATCATGTTGGGCCTTGTGAAGGGGTAAGACCAGTGTAATTTCGACCGTCACCAAATCCGTTTCGAATGCGGTGTCTGTGTCTGCATTTGTAAAGACCAGAGTCATGCCGCCATCCTGAAATGCCTCGTCTTCAGAAAAAAACGCCTGCCAGTTTTTCACGGCTCTGCCAGACTCCTGTTCGAAAGTGATAAAGCCTGCGCGGGTTCTTTGCACGCCCGACCGCCCCTTTGGCATGAGGCCCTGCAGTTCCAGTATTTCGCCTGATGAGGAATTGAGGCCTGGTGCGCTCTCCGGTTCGGATTCGTCATCGGACCAGTTTTGCGCAAAATTCAGATGAAGGTCGCCCAGCTTCTCCAACTGGGTGCCTCGTGACCAGCCTGTGACCTCAGCCAGAACGCTGAAATAAGGAGGCAGCGGGTTCCCTGGAATGTGTTCACCGGCTGAAACAACAAGACATTGAGACGCCGCCGGTCGGATATCAATTCTGATCGTTTGAACTGGGGTATCAGCTGAAAGCTCTACGGGAACACAGCCAGGGACTTCTCGATCATACACTTCCAAAAGGGGAAACAATTGATCTTGCCAATAGTCCCGAGTGAGCCAGTCTGGCATGAACTCCAGACGATTCAGATAACTGCCCGTCGCTGCTTTCGCATTCTCAGACGCTAGCACAAGACCGGGCCCAATGTCCGGGCCATAAATCTTTCGAGTGAGTTGGTCGAGCCAATGGCGAATGGCAGTCCCATCATATAATGCAGGCGCGACATTGAGGCCTTTGCTGTGTTGGAAAAACACCTTGGGGCTGGTGGTCATTAAATTGGTGAAAAAGCGATAACTGCCCGAATGAATGTCCTGGGAGTCAGGGTATAATAATCCGCCATTCAAGCTGTGATATCCCGCATAGTCGAGCAGAGCCAGCGACTCGCGATTGACTACGCCCTCGTCAGTCAACCGAAAGAACGCTTCGAGTATCTCATACGGGTCGGGGGACTGTTCTTGTGCAAGGGCATACCCAGCAAGTCCGATGACATCTCCGACCGAATTCAACAGTCTCACGTCCAGTCGATTCGAATTAGAATAGTCGGCGCTCTGGCTGGGCATCCATTCTTGCTGCATCTCTCGACACTGCTCTCCAGCGATAATCGCCCGGCCCATAGCGGCAGCGGAACTGAACGAATAGGCAAGATCATCGTCCGATGTTTGTTGCGCCTTCAATATATCTGGATTGACAAATATGTGGGGCTTCCAGTCCAGATTGGTTGCCCATGACGGGCGTGCGCAATCGCCCGCGAAGGAAGCGCGAGTTTCGAACCAATCGTCAGGCACCGGTAGGAGAGGGGTGAACACACTTTGGTCTGAAAGATCTTTGAGCTCGGCAAAAGACTGATTAGGCGCAGAGGTCAGACGGATCATGTGGGATAGTAGTTTGGTAAAGTCCTGAACCTTTCCCACCTCAGCGTCGTACGGCCCCTTGGCCAATTCCACATTATCCCGACCCTTTTCGAGATGAAAAAGCGTGCTCGCCGACCCTAATGGTTTGTCATGAACCCGTAGATCCAGATAGTCTTCAGGCTGCGTAGGATTTTGACCAGACTGCGCTGACGCCGTTGCGACACAAAGAGCCGCCAGGACCGCACACAAACCTGTGCGCTGAAACCTGGAAATGATGATCTTTCTGAAGTCTATGGATTGCATGACAGGCCCCCACTGGCATTAAGGTTTGTAAGAGATCATGACGATCGTCTCATCGGGCTCTTTGTTGCCCGCAAATCGCTCATATTCGGCTTCAATCTCATCGGCCGTAAACTTGTAATGACAACTCGGATGATTGGCATCCGCAGAGACAGAGTGAGCCGACCTTACGGTGTCCTCAAACGCGAGACGAAAGTTGTCAGAGAGTGCCACATCCATCATGCCGAGGTCCGTGCCGACAGGCTTTGAGAAAAACCATTTTTGATTTTCGAAATCGCGCATCATGCAGAAATAGTAGCCCGAAATATCTTCCGTTGCTTCACTGATTGTCTCGAGCGCATTCGACTCGCTGTTTCCTGGTGCACCACATGCCGAAGTGATCAAAAGCATGGCAGGCAATGCAATCAAGCTGGTTAGGGTTCGCATGAGATTTCCTTTCTGAATTTACATTTCGTTCTGACCGACACACGAAGACGCATTCAAATTCAGGACATGGCAGAACGAAATATTGTCAGATCGCCTGCCGACTTGATCTTTTTACAGGCGAAGGAATATCGTCTTGGTAGCAAGGTCGGGGGATCAATCAGATGGATTTTGAAAACGCCGTAAGCGAGCTATTCGCCGACAGTCTGGAACAACCAGATGCCACCCGAGAGACCTTTATCCGCGAAAAAGCACCGTCTGAAGCGGTGAGCCGAGCCGTTCTGCGTCTTCTACGCACAGAGCGACTGAAAACAGGCTTCTTCAGCACCGGTGCAGCCGCCTCATCTGCCAGTGCCGCGCTTAAACCAGACACAGAAATTGGGAATTGGCGGATCCTTTCCCTGATTGGTTCAGGCGGCATGGGAGAGGTGTATCTCGCAGAGCGAGCGGACGGACATTATCAGCAAACCGCTGCGCTGAAACGCATTGCCGCAAGCGACGCTGAGGCCTGGGGTCGGTTTTCAAACGAACGTCAGGTTCTTGCGGCCCTCGAACATCCGAATATCAGCCGACTCATTGACGGGGGTGTTCACACAGATGGCCACCCCTATTTCGTCATGGAGCATATTGAGGGGCAGACGTTCAGCGACTTTGTCCGACAACACGAGCTCAAGACGAAGGACATTTGTCGTCTGTTCCTGCAGGTCTGCGACGCACTCAAACATGCGCACAGCCGACTGGTGCTTCATCGGGATGTAAAACCGTCCAATATCCTGGTGTCAGAGGAAGGAACATTACGACTGATCGATTTCGGTGTGGCGGGTCTTCTGAACGAGGCCGATAAAGACCTCAACGCGCCTATGACCCGGGCGTTCGCGGCCCCCGAGCAACTGGCTGGTCAAAAACCCAGCGCGGCAACAGATGTCTTTGGGCTGGGGATTACGCTGTACAGCTTGTTGACCAACTCGCTTCCCGAACGGGTAGACGGAACACTCAATCTCAGCGCGCCCGGATTGTCTCGGGATTTGGTAGCCATTCTCAGAAAATCTACCTCTGAATCTCCGGCTGATCGATACGCGTCAGTGTCTGACTTTCAGGCTGAACTCGAACGATATCTGACGAACTATCCAGTTGAGGCTGTCGGTGGCGGAAGTGGTTATCTGGTTTCAAAATTCCTGGCACGCTATCCAATCGCCAGCGCGTTGGCGGCGGGTGCAGTGCTCGCCTTGACCGGGGGTATCATCGGAACCAGCCTCATGGCTTATCAGGCTGATCTGGCGCGAGACGATGCACTTCAACTGGCTGCTGAGAAAGACGCCGCGCTTCGCCGGGTGCAGTATAGCGACGCTCAATCGACCAGTATGCGTGCTGTCATGACGGAAATCATCGGACAAGCATTGCAGGAAGAAGAGCTCACGACGGAGCGGTTCCAGACTCTGCTCGAGGAAGAGAGAGACAAGGCGATCGAACTTTTGGAGTCGAACCCGAGGCGGGCCGTCGATCGCTTGTATAGCCTGTCTGAGATTTTCGACGAACGCGGTGATCTCCGAAACGTTATGGCCACGCTCGAACCCATCGTTACATCAGACGCTTTGCGCTCTTCACCCTTTATCGTACGGAGCCTGACCCGCTACGGCATATTCAAACTCTTTGGCGGTGAGTATGAACTGGCTGAAGACATGTTGGTTCGTGCGCTGAAACTCGCAAACTCTGATCCGGAACTCTACGCGTTCGATATTCAGTATGTCAGCGCGTATCTGGCAGAAACGCGCGGCGACCCAGAAGCTATGGAGGCTGCGATCGGAGACATAAACGCGTTCGTTGACGATTTGCCTCTGGACACCGATGCCAATCGAAATGCAGCTGCAATGCTGCTCGATCAGGCCGGATATATGAGCATCATGGTAAATTCACCGGCTGAGACAATCCCGATTCTTGAACGTACGCTTGCCATCACCGAAGCTGTTGAAACCGTGCCTCAAATCCCGCGAAGGTCGATTCTGAGTAACTTGACCGGGCAATATATGCGGGCTGGCCAATTAGAACAGGCAGATAATGCCGCTGATGCGCTGCTTGAATTGTATTCAGAGACGACAGGTCGTTCAACGAATATGGGGCTGGCCTACCGTCTGAAAGGCCTCATATCCAATCAGCTTGGGCACCATGATACTGCGCTGGACGCCTTTTCACAGGCCGAAGAGCTCCTTGCAGAATTTGATGTCGAGAACAGTGATGCGCTGTTTGTGACACGACTGGATCTGCTTGTCACACGCGCCCATCTCGGAGAGCCGGAAATGGCGCTGGCCGAAATGGAGAAAATCTCAGGTACAGTAGAAATGAAGGTACTAGTGGATGCCGCCGGCTTTTTCGAAGGCGTCTACCTGCACAAACTGGGTGAAATATATGCCCTGGCAGATCAGCCCGTTCAGGCAAAACGGACTCTGGCCGATGCGATCACTGCCATCGAAGCTGACGGTCGCCGTCCGGACCTCCTGCTAGAAATGCAAAAAACAATGGAAACCTACGGCCTGACCGATACCGAATAGTGCTTTTCCATAACGCCTGTCCGGTTTTCATACGCCTCTTCGTGTGTCGGTTGAACCAACACGGAGGGTACTCAAAATGAAATTTATCAGCTCGTTCCTGCTTGTCATTTTTGCGATGTTCAGCGCAATCACTGTGACAGCTCAAACGCCAAAGGGCATATCGACAGAGATTGTCGTCAAAGATGTGGATGCCCTCGCAAAAATGTCAGGAACCGATCTTCGTTCGGCTCTATTGAAATCACTCGCGATCGAGTCCGACACAGACAGCAAGCAAGTTCACTTCTCTGCTGCTTTCGTGAGTCAAGGATATGTCCGGAGTGTTTTCATTTCAGAAGCCTTCGAGCTGTCGGTTGGCAGAAACGCCTTTCCTGGCCAGAACTTCTTCCCTGGACAGATGTTTTTTCCAGGTCAGAACTTTTTTCCGGGTCAGAACTTCTTCCCCGGTCAAAACTTTTTTCCTGGTCAGAATTTTGTTCCGGACGATCACCTGAAAAAAGCAGTAGGAAGCGCAGCTTTGAGAGCGTTCTCGGGTGTCGAAGGTCGAACTGGATGGTATTTCGTGGCGGCAAGCAATACTGCCCCGACAAGCTCCACGGCTTTCATTCTGCCCGCAATGTCTGAATAGGCTCCAGGTGTCGAATGCCTTCCGCGGCGTGCCTATGCTGCGGAAGGAGGTTCCAGAATGACGATTGTGTTTCAGCTGCGGAGGGACGGTTTGCTTGCGTAGCCAACTGGCGGAGACGCCGTCCGCCTGAACTGCTAAATTAACACCGGTATCTATTCCGATTAAAGTTTGGATGGATTTGTGGGGTCAGCCAAAGGGTAGGCCATAGTCTGAAAGTCTGGTCTATTTCGAGCCTTGCTGGCCTGCCGATTGAACGCGCTCAATCGTTGCATCTCCATAGCCAGGTGAGCAGCGCTGAAGAAGTATGCTAGATTTATGATGTATATTATGGATTGATGGTCGATCGGATCGCATCCTGTGTGATCGGCGCGTAGCGTTGAGACCGCGGTGTCATATTTGCCTGTCCGATCGCATTTGTCGTGTACAGCATGACGCCGGGGTGAGCGTGAATCCCGCCGAACAAGTGCCCAACTTCGTGAACGACTGACGCATCCCGGGAATACCCGACGCTGGGATTGTCGCGGGCAAGTTCACGGCCAGATTCGTAGTAAAATACCGCGCCGCGCCCACCTTTTCCAGCATTGTTCGCATCGGTTTGCCCGGCGATTGCACCGCCAAACGTCCCATCTCCATCCTCAAAGAGTGAGCCCTGGAATGCGTCCAATATAAAGGCGTACCAGAAGTCCGGATCGTCGGAATAGTCGACATTGTCGATGCTCTTCCGGAACAGGCTCTTCAGATAATAGGGTTCGTCACCACCGGCATTGATGAGGAAGGGTTGGGTCTTGCGCGGATTATCGACGGTGGTCTTATCCACTTCGATGTAAACCTTTTTCATTTCCTCCTCGAGAAGGTCGAAATTTAGGTCAGGCCAGGTATCACCGTCATTTGTGAATTGATCGTCATCCCATAATTCGATGGGTTGATTTTCGTCCTGTGTGCCGAAATCCCGCTGCGCTGGCGTCGCGATTGTGATGACGTCAAAGCCGCCAGGCTGTGCAGTGTTTTCAATTACCTGAGCATCAGCCCCCCAGCCACCGATCTTGAGCCGGCCGCCATTCGCAAAACTGTTTACCAGACCTGCCTCACCTGTGCGTGCTTCTTCCGGCAATTCGAGATACAATGTCTTGTTGATTTTTACGTCCGTGATGAACCATTCGCGATCACCGATCTCACGGGTGCCTCGGTGACGGAATGAGACGAACTTACCCTTCACCCGGTTGTTCTTCACAGCCTCCATCTTGTCGATTTCCAGATGCAGCTTGCGCCAGGTCGTCACGACTTCACTTGTGGACTGTTCAGCGCGCGGAATTTCGGCCTCTGCCGGATCACCCTTGCTGTCGAGCACATCAGGATCATGAACGAGAAAGCCGAGGGCTTCATCCTCAATCGCAAGCTTCTGGTCGTCATTTTCAAGCCTTTTGAGCGATTCGAGATCGCCGCCGCCGACAATCAGGAAATTGTCGCCCGGCTGCATCGGAACGCGGAAATCCACCTCCTTTTCGATGTTGTCGAATTCGACTTCGGCATACTCATGTGTAGGACCGGTGAATCCCCAATCGTCTTTTTCCGAACGGTTGTCTTCGGCGCTGTCTTCGAGGTCGACCTCATCATCATTTGTGGACGGGTCATCGACATCAATCTGACGGAAATAGACATTCACAGGCCGAACCGGTTTGACGTTCAGGTTTGCACGCATTTTGACAATGTCGCGCGGCGAATCCTCGGGTTTGTGATCCACCCATTGCTTCCCCGGAAAGACTCGTTTGACCGGCCGCTTGGCCCAACTCGGCGCAAGCGGATCAAGCTGGAAGATCTCAATACCGCCATCCGGTTTTTTCTGACCAACCCATTCAATACTTTCGAGGGCCAGTGCGGTCATCACAATTTTGTCTTCGGTGAGCTCGTCATTGTTCAGCCGGTTTTTGAAATTGAACGTAAACACCTGATCTTTCGGGCTTGCGCTTGGTTTCAGGGCTTCCACCCAGATGTCCCGGATGAATTTGCTCCCATTGGCGTTGGCCCGAAGCAGCTCTTCGACCTCGACTTCGTCGTTATAAAGTTCAAATTTGTTCTTTTTGCCAGCGTCATCCCAGAGCTGGATCGTGTCGCCGACTTTGTCCGCTTTGAATTCAACCTTTCCAAATGACTTCATAGGTAGTTCCAAACGCAGACGTACGAGCTCATTGTCGCCGGCCACACCGTCAGTGTCCTTATGGTCGTACTCGCCGTCTTCATCGTCATTGTCGAGATTGACGAAGGTTTGCACACCAAGCGTGTCCTCTTCGTGATCTGCAATTTTGGTGGTCGTATTGCCAGCAACAACCTCTGGCGCATAGGCAGTCATCATGGTCGGATCACAGAAATGGAAGCTGTCCAGCCAGACTTCCGTAAACCGGTTACTACCCCATTGCATCGTGCTGCCACGTTGCATCAGGCGCGCATTGATCCCCACTTTGGCGCGCTGGTCAGGCACGCCTCCGCCCGGATAGGCATTCAGTGGAATCGTAAACTCGATCCAGTTTGAGCTCGACCGCGTGAAACTCTTCTGGACACCTGCGGCGAACCCATTGCCCCCGCCGTCAATATTGACGGCAATTACGAGTTGATCGGTTGAGCCGATATAGCCCTTATAGGCACCGCACACGAAACTTGTGACGTCATCGGCCTCGAGCGAATTGAAAATTTCCGGCGTCGCGTGAGTCATGTCAGCGCCGGTTTCCGTCGGGCAGGGCTCTTCGCATGTCATGATCCCGCCGGGCAGCACAAATGTGTCCGGCCCGGCAATGGCCAGAGCCATTGACGCTTCCGGCGGTAATTGCGGGAGGATGTCCACGTTCTTGACCTTAATGCTCCACTGGCCGGTGTGCGCATCTGACGATCGTTCTGCGACCTGAATATCCAGCGGATAGGAGCGGGGAATATTCGGGTTCACGCCATAAGTTGTGTAGTCAACCGGCCGACGATCATCCGCCCAGATTTCCATACCGCCATTCTCGATATTGTCTTCATAATCCTCGACATTCCAGGAGCCGCCGCCACCGCCTGCGGTTTGGGCATGGCAGACATTGGTCTTGTCCAGATTTTCAGGCGTATCCGGATAGAAAGAACTTCCTTCCTCACGACAGGCCTGCTCGCTCATTTCACCGATAAACTCGCCAGCGCTAATGTTGCAGCAGAGGAATTGCGGCTCTGAATTTACGGGCGTTGAGGTGCCGGGTAAGCTAGGGATTTGCCCGCCGGGCGTCATGCCTGGAAGTCCGCCGGGAAGTCCCGGGATCTGACCACCATAAGCATCCTGAGCTTGTTGCATGGCGCCGCGAGAGCAGGCCTGCAAAGCCATGATCTTCGTCATGTCGCTGCCCATGGTCGCCATATCGCCCGCATGAATGTCGCCTGCGGCACGACACGCTTCAGGAGAGGCTGGTGTATACCATTGCTGCTGAGAGACGCTGCAGCAATCCTTTGCCTGACCATAGGCCGAGAATGCCAGAAGCGTAGATGCAAGAAGGACGCTCACCCCATGAAAGGTCGTCTGAAGTCTCAACATTCCCGTTTTCCCGGTCTGAATTTAGTCTGTGATCGTGATGGGCTGACGCGCCAGCACCTGATGCTGCAGCCCTGTCACATAGCGGATCTCGTAATCCCCCGGCTCTTTGGCGGCATAGGCACCGTTGATCGTGCCTGAGGTTTCTCCCGCTTTTGCGCCGAACCCATAATTGGCATTCCACTGCCACATGCGTTCGTCAGGCGTCTCCGCCGGTACGATGAGGATACGATCGCCCCCAAAGGCGTCACCCGAATAGTCCACTTCGATCGGAGTACCCGCCGGGGCGCTGGATGGTGCAGAGACACTGGCTTTGGCCCGCGTTATGGTGATGGGGCGTCGTGTCAGAATGCGACTTCCGGGATTCACCACATAGATGAGCTCATACTCACCTTCGATTGTCGGAACACGGACAGAGAATCTCCCGTCATCTTCCTGAATGCGGTAAAGCGTATAGCGGGCGTCAGAGTTCGTTTTGGTCGCGCCAACTTCAACAACAGAAACGGTGTCATCATCCCATTTCGTGCCTTCTGGTGGCGTGATGTCCACTGAGATTGTCGAGCCCCCGACTGCTGTATCGGCTGCGGAGAGCTCTGCTGTGATGTCGGTCAGAGTAAGCGGCGCGCTTGCCAGAACCTGATGCTGCATGCCCTCATAGGTCGTGTAACCATTGGTCATGATGTAACGCACTTCATACTCGCCCGCTTCAGCGAACGCTTTGAGCGTCGAGGCCTCTCCGTCTGTCACGCGGGACGTGACACCATTCGTAAACACGTCCTCGCTGCCGACGGGTACGATTGTCAGGAAGTCGCCGTCCGTCATGTCGCCCTCCCAGGTGACATTGAATTCAGTCGTCGCAATCACTTCGGCTGGCGAGTTCAGCGTGATCTCACGCGGGTTCACTTTGACTGGAACGCGGGCCAGGATGAGCCTCGGGTCCGCGAGCACATATCGTAGCTCATAGTTGCCAGCGATGGATGGACCGCCAATCTGTGTGTTGGCAAGATCATCCTGATTGATCTCCCCGTCGCCATTTGTGTCGGTTTTCTCGTCATCGGCGTTTCTCGCGCGCTGAGCCGGCGAGAAATAGATTTGATCGCGCGGACCATCGTCCAGCGCGTTGCTGGTGAGATATGCGCCGAGATCGTCAGGGCCTGACCATGTCACATTGATCGGGTCGCCCTGTGTGATTTCACCGTCAGCTTCGAGTGATACCGGAATGCCAAGATCGATCGGGACGGTGACAACGGCGGGGCGTTGTGGATGGACCGTGAAAGTTTTTGTGCCGGATTTGTCACCCCCATACCGGTCGCCATCATGCGGCCAGCCTGTCCAGACAACATTCACCACATAATCACCCGGCAGAACCTCGAAATCGACATAGCCCGCATCCTCCGCTGTGAAGACCGGATCGCCGCCGTCGGCAGGCACGACTTCCCAGTTGAGGTTTGACTGAATATCCGGCCCATTGAAGAACATGGTCGCCTTTAGCGCGACCTCCTGAGGTTGTTCTTGAGGTTCAGCGTCAGGCTGAGGCGCAGGCTCTGAGACGGCAGCCACTTGTGTGAGAGCGTTGCCCAGTTCTTCTGCGTTGTCGGCGGAGAGGAATTCGCCGCCTGTTTCTTCAGCGATACAGGCCAGGCTTTCGCGCTCTTCAACGGTCACATCAAACCCGACCACGTGAACGGTAAAATCGAGCCCGTTTTCCTCGAGCAGTCTGGCGAGTTCACACGGGTCTGGCGCGCAAGTCTCAATGCCGTCAGACACCAGAATGACCGTTGCTGCCTTCTTCGTATAGTTCAGATTCTCAGCGGCATATTTCACAGAATCTGAAAGTGGCGTTTTGCCCTTGGGATTGAGTCCGCGAATTTCCTTGATCATATCGTCGCGATCGCCGCCCACATCGGACAGCGTTTGGATGTCTGCGCAATCACCTTTTCGGCGATGTCCATAGGCGACCAGTCCCAAACGTTGGTCATCGGGGAGGGACCGGACAAGCTCTTCAACGACATCCTTGGCGATGACAATCTTGTTAATGCCGTCAATCTGCCCCCACATAGAGCCGGAGGCGTCCAGAATGAGAATGGCATCTTCCGCTTTGGCCTCATCCTGCGCGCGTGACGGCTGAGCCACAAATGAGGAAGCAAGGCAAAGAATGCCAAGGCTGGAGGCCCAGATGGCGAACCGTTTGATCATTTATTTCGTCCCCGATCACTACGTAAACAGCCCCTAGACTAGCCTGACCGTTAACTGTGTTTAACTAAGCCAGATGACCTAGTCCGACCCGGGATGCGCTTTGACCGAGCGGGGTGTAAACTCAACAAGGCGCGGATCGGGAAGAGGGACAATTCGGCAAACATGGCGAATGCGATTGATACGGCTGAAGCCTATATTCGACACCAGAGTGATAAGCTCGTTCTCAAGAATGCGCGGTTTGTGTGGATCATGCACCTGCTGACAGCCGCGCTGATGGGATATCTGCTCATCCGCCACGCGCCACATCCCTCATGGTTGATTGCGGCCTGGATGGTCTGGATGACACTTTTGGGGCTGGCGCAGGGCGTTGTTGCGTTTCGCGGGCGGACAGCTTCCGACTCAGCCGGGCCTGGCATGCTGGCTTTTGACTTGGTCGCGCTTGCGCTTGCGGCTGGCTATGGCTTTCTGGCCTTTGCTCTTGTACCGACCGGTGACGCGAATCTTGATCAGTTTGTGGGCTTCATTATCACGGGTGGTGTGCTGACCGGCACGGGATCCTATAATCTTCGCTTCCGCACGCTCGCCACCAGCACGACGCTCATCATGGTGTTGCTCGCAGCGCGCAGCTATCTCGACAATCTGGATGGGCGTGGTCTGATCATGGCCGGCATGCTGATGATCTTCCTGGGACTTATGCTGATGCTGGGCCTTTTTCTGCGAAACACCTCTCGTCGGGGGTTTCGTCTTCAATGGGAGAAGATGCGGCTCGCTGATCAACTTGCTGCGCAAGCCGAAGAGCTCAAGCTTGCTCGGGCAGAGGCGGATGCTGCTAACGAGGCTAAATCGCGCTTTCTGGCCCAGGCCAGTCATGATTTGCGACAGCCGCTTCACTCCATGGGATTATTTCTGGCATCTCTGCGTCATGAAAAATTGAGCGCTCGGGCAGATGATATTGTCGATCGACTTAGCCAATCCGTCGATGTTCTGTCAGAGCTGTTCTCTTCGCTGCTCGACGTCACGTTGATGGATACCCAGGAGGTCGAGGTCAAGCCGCGTTCGCTTAAGGTCTCTGCACTGCTCAATGACGTCGTTTCTGAATTTGAGCCTTCCAGTCCGGACCATGAATTTTGCGTTCACGCTGACACCCATCTCAACGTGGTGGCTGATCCGCTCATCCTTCGGCGCCTGATCCAGAACCTTGTCTCAAATGCCGTCCGCCACACGCGTAATGGACTCATCACTTTGAATGCGGAACGCAATGATAAGGGCGCCTGGCTGAGCGTAACAGATTCTGGCCCCGGAATTCCGAAGGAGGATCAGGAGCGCATATTCATTGAGTTTGAGCGTGGTCTGCCGGTTGGGAATGCCACGCGGGGGCTGGGATTGGGCCTCTCGATTGTCCGTCGGCTCACCCGTTTGTCTGATCTGGAGATCAGTATTTTGTCTGAACCGGGACAAGGGGCTTGTTTTAAAATTGGTCCGCTTCTGATCACGGACGACGACCCAATAGTGGCTCCTGCTGAAAACGTCTCCCCGAAAGAATCCCGGCCAGGCCAGCGTGTTCTGATCATTGACGATGATCAACCAACTCTGGAAGCGACGGCAGCAGTGCTGTCTCGCTGGGGATGGGAGATCGATGCCCGTCAGGCGCTGACGGCTGATGACGTTCAAACGCTCACTCCACCAGATCTCGTAATTTCGGACTATGATCTGGGGCAGGGCGTTACAGGCGTGGAGATGATCGAAATGCTGCGTCGCCGTCTGGGCGATATTCCTGCTTTGATTATTTCTGGCAGCTCAACGGAACGGACTCGCAATCAGGTTCGTGAAGCCGGATATATGCTCCTTCACAAGCCTGTTCGGCCGGTTCAGCTACGCTCCGCTCTCATCGCCCTGATGGGATGAGGCCCACAATCCATTGGCGGCACCGAAGCTTGCCGCCGCAGCGCGGCTTGTTACCCCGAGCTTCTGGAACAACGCCGAGATGTGCGCGCGCACGGTCGACGCGGACAGATTCAGCTCTCGTGCGATTTCCTTATTGGAGAGGCCCAGACAAATCAGCCGCAAGACTTCCATCTGGCGCGGTGGCAGATTTTCAACAGGATTATCTCCTGACCGAGAGGGGCGCCCCCTGCCTGGAGATGGCAGATAGATCGGACGCTCACCCTCCATCACCTCCAGAATGCCGCGCTCCATCAATTCTGGTGCAGCAGATTTCGATACGAAGCCATTCGCTCCGGCCCGCATTAGCCTTTCGATTGCCGTACGCTCAATCAGCATGGAAACCACAAGAATGGCGAGTGTCGGATAAGCCTGCCGGAAAGATCGCACATCGGCGTCCGGCTCCAGTGCCGGGAAGAAAACATCCAGAATGAGGAGGTCGTAATCGTCTTTCTGCAAGGCTGATTTGAGCGCTTGCCCGTCACTGCATTCACGAACGTCAGCGCCTTCAATCAGATCTACGATCACGGCGCGAAGTCCCGCCCGGAAGATTGGATGATCATCCGCGATAAGCACTTTCATTCGGCGTCGCCGTAATCAGCCAGGCGCTTGGCGTTGAAGTCCTGCTGCCTCTCAAAATAGATGTTCTCGTCGAGCTTCTCCACGCTTAGAATCTCTGTCACCGACAATTGGCCGCGATACATCTCGGAATAGGCGAACTCTGGCATGTCGGTCGGATGAGCGCGAAAGCTGATCCTGACGGTCGTGTGCGACCCGCGCCCCGGTTTCTCTTCAAAGTAAGGACGAAGGTCTGCGTCGGTCGTCGCAAAGTCCATCCAATAGGGCCCGTCGCCGTCCTCAGTGTAGAAATCGTTTGTCTCGAACACCTGGCGATAATAGCCAGTATAGATGGCATCTTCGCCTGACGTGCTACAGGCAGACAAGATCACACCGCTTAGAACCACCACCATCTTTACTATTGAAGCTTTCATTTTCTGCGTCCCATGCTCACCGTCCCCTGACGAGCTCCTATTGTTTATTCTACACTTTAAAGGAATTAACTAGGTCAGTTGAACATGTTGAATGATTTTGCAGTGTGCGGAAGATGACAGGATCAACGGAGTTCACAAATGCGCATTCACGTAACAACTGCTATATTGGCGGCATCTTTAGGTCTGGTCGGCTGCGGCGGAAAAACAGACGAATCATCAGCTAGCAGCGGGTCTGCAGCGGCCCCGTCGAATACCGGTGGAGGCATTGCCGTCACAAAAGAACAGAAACTGGCGAACACCTATCTGGCCGAGCTGAGTTCGATTGCGGACGCAATTGAGAGCGTGACAGATGAAGCCAGCGCCCAGGAGGCGGCTCAGGTGATTCGCGCGGCAGGCGAAAAGATGGAAGCAGAAATGGAAGCCTTTGGTGGCGACATGAATGGTCCGCAGGCCATGGCGATCTTCCTGCCACGTCAGCAAGAGTTCATTCAGGTGCAAACCAGGGTTTCTTCCAGCATGGCGCGGCTTGCTGGGACCAACCCGCAGCTGATGCAGACAATTTCGAAAGAAATGTCGAACCTGCCGATGAGCAACTGAACTGACGCCTGACGGGGCGGCTCAGTCAGTCGCCCTGCCAACTGGTCTGCAAGCCATCAGTGCTGAGTGAGACGCGCTGGATCGAAGCACCTTCTATTCCGAGCCAGACTTTGTCCGGCAGTCGATAGGCGATACCGGCATCGTCTTCCCGGATCTCACCCTTTTCCACAGACCAATAATCGGCAAGATCCAGAATGTCTGATGACAGTTCTGTTGTGGACGAGTCCGTCTGCGTCTTCAGCTCACGCCCCTTCCGCAAGCAGGCATGAACGGCTTTGCCATTTGCCCCGTCTGTAATCGCGAACAGGTCAGTCGCGCCATCGCCATCAAGGTCTGGTTCCAGTATCGCCTGACTTCGCGGTTCCCGACTGAACATTTGCGCCGACAGCTTCAGCGTTTTCGGTAATCCGCAATCCTCGAAGGCTGCGACTTTCCATTTTGCGATCGCTTCGGGCGCGCCGGTGCCCCCATAATGATCGTCATCCAGTTCGCGCGGATAAACGTTCCAGACGACGCAGGACTTGAAATCGAGATAGCCGGTCTGGATGACGCTGCCATCTTCGTTTGTAATCTCTGTTTCGTGCTGTTCTTCAGTTTCAAACAAAATACGCCCAGAGCCTGCAAATTCCGGTTCAACAGTCGGTGCGATCATCCTGCCCGGGCCGCCGGGAACAATCATCTCTTCGGACGGCACCACACCCTCTCCAAACACATATTCTGTGACCTGTGGCGACATCGCACCAGTGTGTGGCGGAATGCCCGATGGGCGGATTTGTACCGGCAGTTGACGGTCGTGCTTCCAGATTTGAATGTCCCAACCCGCCGTCTCGCGTTCCACGGAAAATCTGAGGCCGTGGTCCAAAGGCAGTTCAAAATTGCTCGTACCGAATACGAGGCCGTCAATTTCGGCTTCGCCTTCCAGCCAGCTGCCAAGACAGGGTTGACCGCCGACATCTGCCAAAGTCGGCAAAGCCGTTGCGGCAACCAGTGTGCAGACCGCGAGACATCCTTGCCATGGACGAAACACGGCCATGGCTACTCGGTCACAATGCGAAAGAGATCTATGGCCTGGAGCGCGCCATCTTTCCAGTAGACTGCGACCGCCTGCTTCTCGACACGTTCAAGCACCAGAATATCTCCATCCGCTTCAGGCAATGTCACGCCGCCAAGTGACAAGGGAAGATCGCTCGGGTCAGACACCCAATGCCATGCCTCGAGAGACGGGACGATCCCGGATGCCGGTCCGTCGCCAAATCCGATTTCCTCGGTCCATGTGCCAGCCCGGCAAAGCGCCAGACCTTTCGCGCCATCCGATTTACGAACGATCTGTGCGGCTTGATCGATCGCGTCATCGCCATCCAGGTCTCCACCAAGTTCGCGCGGACGGATCGCCGCTTCGAGCCGGTATTTTGCCAGATCAAGTCCGCAGGATCCGAATATCTCCTGATCCACTTCTGAGAAGTCGAGGCGTTCAGAGGCTTTGTCTGCCTCGGTTTTGGGCCAGGACAGGCAGGCATTAAATTTGAGATAGGACATGCGTGCCTGTTCACCCGGCTCCAGATCGGAGAGGCCGAAATCTTCGATCTTCAGCCACCCAATTCCATCACCTGGCCCGGGGGAAGTACCCGCCGCACGCGACGACAGCACAAAGGCGCGCATATGCTGAGGGGCATTTACCTCACCCGTGTTTGGCCCTGTATTGTCTGCATTACGAAAGTGCCAGCCATAAATCTCTCGTGGATTGGGGCCACGCAGAGGCGGCGTACCGGCGGTCAGATCGGTTTCGTCGTCATACACTGCAATGCGCCAGCCCCATTTCGCGGCGGACAGGCTGAACACCCAACCATTGTCGAGTTCCTGAGAGAAGTTATGGTTGCCATAGATTTCGGGCGCAATGTTGGCATTCAGCTGCCCAGACGACTCCATGCCCTTGATTTTGACCGCGTGAGTTTCCGGTGATTCCTGACAGTTCTGCGCCCAGGCAGTCGGTATCGAGCAGAGTAAAACTAAGGCCAAGAATACACGGATCATTCGTCTGGCTCCGCTTCGACTGTCTCTCCCTCATACCAAATCTTTGTAATCATAACTGCCTGAGCGATAAGGCCAGCCACCTGGTCTGGAGGCATGCGCGCATCGGCTTCGTCTGACATATAGCCTGCCATCACAGTGTGGATCTGGTTCGTGGTGCCCTCAATATACTCCGGCCATGGTTTACCGCCTTCAGCTGTGGCGCCTGAGGCTTCGAGTTCGGCGAGTTTGGCATCAATGGCGTCGATGACCGGGCGTGTGTCGAGCCTGAGGGCGCTCATGGTGAAGACCAAAGGCGGCGTGTCCATTTGGGCAATCGTCTTATAGGTCAGAAGAAATCCGGGCAGCATTTCTCCCTGCATATTTGGCTTTGAGGCGTCTATCCAATTTGTCACGACGGGAGTCTCGCAATCCGCTTCGGCGATCTTGTCAGAAGCACTCTCAGCGACAGTGCGGCGACGCTGCGTTGACCAGCCAGACATTTCCTGCTCCATCATGGCGCGAATGGCCGCGACTTCCCAAGGGTCAAGCAAGTCACACTCAGCACCTTTCGTTGTGATCAGTTCCAGCAACACGACAGACTGTTCCCGGTTGGGCAGACCATTGTTTTGAGCCTGAGCTGCAAACGCCAGACAGAATGAAGCCAATCCCCCAAAGACAAGACTTTTAAGGTGCGTTGCAGATCGAATTTTAGAAGCCATTTGTGCGCGCCATCCCCATCCAAAATCTCAGTATGACGTGCCGGTCTACGCAGTAAAACTAGGTCACATGTCCAAGTGGTCGTGTTGCACGGAGTGGAAAACCAAACCTATTTCGACCGTTTCCGACCTGATGACTGCACGCGCTCCAAAGTCCGCAAGGTCTGATCAAACTGACGCTGGAGCCTCTCATCCATTTTGTGGAGTGTCGTCAACCGGATTGGATCAACGCTCTCGCCATCTCGCGACCGAATGCTGACATTCTGATGTCGTCTGAAAGTGCGGGGGGCGGTTCATGGAACCGCTGTCGAAAATAAATCCCGAACCATTCTGGCCCGCAGCGGTGGATGAGAGTGGAAATACTGCCCGACATGACTTTCCCCAGTAACGAACTGATACGAGAGCCTCCGAACGCCTGATGGCGAAAATATGGCATATTTATGGCATTTTCAGGGGGAAGTGTACTAAATATAGTATATGGCGGTAGATACTCCCGATATTGCGCTTTGGCAACCCCGTCCTTCTGATTGCCTTCGCTCCCGTCCCTTGCGAACATACCCTGACGGATTCGGCGCAAGAGCAGGATTGAGCATGATCAACGGTAGATTGTAGAGCAGATGAGCGTCGACGAATTCATTGAGCGTTGGAAAGATTCCGGCGGTGCAGAACGCGCTAATTATCAGATGTTCCTGTCTGAGCTGTCTGAGCTGATCGGTTGCGAGAAGCCAAAGGCAGCAGGGCCGAGCGACATTGAAAATGCCTATGTCTTCGACCGCTCTGTCAAAGATCCGGTCTCCAATACAACCAACTATATCGATCTCTATAAACGCGGCTGTTTCGTCCTTGAAGCCAAGCAGGGCATCGATAACAAACCAAAGCCCAGAGACGCCCGCCAGCACGAGCTGATTTCAGGCGAAAGCCTGCCCGTCCAGACCAAGGCGGGAACGGCTAAACGCGGCACGCAGGCCTGGGTCCGTGAAATGGAAAAGGCGCGGCGTCAGGCAATCCGCTATGCCCGCAACCTTGAGGCGACGCCGGGCGAAGGAGCGCCACCTTTCCTCATCGTCGCCGATGTTGGCTATGTACTGGAACTCTATTCGGACTTTTCCGGCGTTGGCGCGAACTACACCCAGTTCACCGACGGCATGCACTATCGCGTCGAGATCGAGGATCTCCGGAAAGAGGAGGTCCGCGAAAAGCTGCGTCTAGTCTGGACAAATCCAGAGGCGCTCGACCCGGCGAAACGCTCCGCCCGTGTCACCCGTAAAATCGCAGACCAGCTTGCCGCGCTCGGCAAAAGCTTTGAGGCGCAAGGCCATGATAGCCAGAAAGTCGCGCGCTTCCTCATGCGCTGTCTCTTCTCCATGTTTGCTGAAGATGTGGAGCTGATCCCGAAGGACAGTTTTACCGAGCTTCTGGTCTCTCTGCGCGGAAACATCGCCCATATCCAGCCCACGCTTGAGGCGCTTTGGGCGACCATGGATAAAGGTGGCTTCTCGCCGGTCCTCAGACATGACCTCCTGAAGTTCAATGGTGGCTTGTTCGCCGAATGTGAGGCGCTGCCCATTAATGAGATCCAGCTCGGGCTCCTGATTGCAGCTGCTGAGGCCGACTGGCGCGATGTGGAACCGGCCATTTTCGGCACGCTTCTGGAACGCGCGCTCAGCCCGAAAGAGCGCCACAAGCTCGGTGCGCACTACACCCCGCGCGCCTATGTCGAACGCCTCGTTACACCAACCATTGTTGAGCCGCTCCGCGCCGACTGGGATGCGGTTAAGGCTGCCGCCTTCCTGCAGGCCGATAAAGGCGATGAAAAAGCCGCGCGCGACACGGTTCGTGCTTTCCACCGAAAACTTTGCGAAACCCGCGTGCTCGACCCGGCATGCGGCTCTGGCAACTTCCTCTATGTCGCCATGGAGCAGATGAAGCGGCTTGAGGGCGAAGTTCTGGGCACGTTGACGGAATTCGGCGAGAAACAGGACCGTCTGGGCCTCACGGGCGAAACGGTCGATCCGCACCAATTCCTCGGTATCGAGCTGAACCCATGGGCGGCCTATGTGGCCGAGCTTGTCTTATGGATTGGCTATCTGCAATGGCACTTCAAGACGTTTGGCAAGGCCACGCCCAGCCAGCCCGTGTTGAAGGACTTCCACAATATTGAAAACCGCGACGCGCTTTTGGTGCTGGAAGGCCAGCGCCCACGCATGGATGACAACGGCAAGCCCGTCACACGCTGGGATGGCGAGACGACGAGGCGCCATCTGGTGACGGGGGAGGACGTGCCAGACCCGGAGGCGCGCGTCACGGTCTATGACTATGAAAGCGCCAAAGCGGCTAGCTGGCCGCAGGCAGAGTTTATCGTCGGTAACCCGCCCTTTATCGGGGCGAGCCGGATGCGCGACGCGCTGGGCGATGGCTATGTCGAAACACTGTGGAAGACCTATCCGAAAATGCCGCAAAGCGCTGATTTTGTTATGTTCTGGTGGGAGAAAGCGGCGCTCTTGACCCGCGCGGGCAAAGCGCGGCGTTTTGGCTTCATCACGACGAACTCACTCCGCCAGACGTTTAATCGCCGGGTGCTGGAACCGCATCTGGATGACAAGAAAAAGCCGGTCTCGCTTCTCTATGCCATTCCCGATCACCCCTGGGTGGATTCAGGTGACGGGGCTGCCGTGCGCATTGCCATGACCGTGGCAGGACCGGGCCGCAGGGAAGGACGGCTCCTGACCCTTGCTCGCGAGGAAAAACAGGATCGCGAAGCCGAAGGCCGTCTGGTGGAGTTCAGCGAACGACGGGGCAAAGTGTTTGCGAACTTGCAGACCGGCGCGGATGTTCAAAGTTGTCATCATCTTCAAGCCAATCAAGGCTTGGCGATAAAAGGTATGCAATTGAACGGGCAGGGATTCATTCTGTCTCGTGCTGAAAGAGATGCGTATCGTGCTGAGTACGGTGATGAATTGGATTCAGTGGTAAGACCGTATAGGAATGGCGCAGATCTAAGTAAAACACATCAAGATAGATTCGCGATTGATCTTTATCCTCTCGGTGAGTCCGAGGTTGCAAACCGCTATGCGAAGATCCTCCAACACCTTCATGAGAACGTAAAACCTGAGCGAGACCAAAACCCCATAACGTTCCGGAGACTGAATTGGTGGTGGTTCGGCGCTACACACAAAAGCTATCGTTCTGCTACCAGAGATTTGAACAGGTTTATTGCGACGACTAGAACTGCGAAACACAGGATATTTTCGTTCTTACCTCAGCAATTCATCGCTGAGAGCAAGATTGTGCTAGTAGCGTTGCAGGGGGGGCATGAGCTTAGCATACTATCAGGTAGAGCTCACACTATGTGGTCGCTAGCAACAGGTGGATGACTAGGTGTAGGCAACGACCCCACGTACAACCATACAGACTGCTTCGACCCATTCCCCTTCCCGGACTGTACGCCCAAACAAACCGAGCGCCTGCGCGACCTTGGCGAGCGGCTGGATGGCCATCGCAAGGCCCGCCAGAAAGAGCACCCAAAGCTGACCCTGACCCAGATGTATAATGTGCTGGAGCGCCTGCGCGAGATTGAGGCCTCTGGCTCTGGCGAGGTGCTCGAAGGCAAGGACAAAGACATCTACCAGCAAGGCCAGATCGGCATTCTGAAAGACTTGCACGACCAGATCGACGCTGCCGTGGCCGACGCCTATGGTTGGCCGGTGGACCTCTCCGATGAAGAGATCCTCACCCGGCTGGTCGCCCTCAATAAAGAGCGCCATCAGGAAGAGCTGAACGGCCATATCCGCTGGCTGCGGCCTGACTATCAGAACCCGAGCGGCGAGGCCGGGAAAACCAAATCCGGCGATCTTGCGCTGGAAGACACCGTCATTGCCGACGCGCAATTCGACTGGCCAAAAGACCTGCCAACCCAGATGGCCTTTGTACGCAATGTGCTCTCCGACCTCGGCACGGCCTCGGTGGAAGATGTCCGGAAACAATTCAAACGCGGCCAGACCAAAACCATCTCAGAACGCCTCGCTACGCTCGCTGCCCTTGGTCAGGCTGAAGTGCTCGAAGATGGGCGCTATGCGGCGTGACGAAATCTATGGCTAACCCTTTGGATGACCTTGAGTAGATAAAATTTCAAAATATTCTACGATATCAGGAGTATGGGGACATCTTCTGGCGGTTAGGTGAGGTGAGGGCGAACGGGTCTCTTCTCTCAATCTGTCAGAACAATCTGGCCCGTGAGACACTGCAGCGTTCGGTCATCTAGAAAATGACGTCAGAAAATTGGCCCATAATTTTGGGCCCACCCTGATATTTCCTGCAAAGCAGACACCTTTGAATACCCGACCGCCACGTTAGACCAAAGTCCATCTACAAAACGCGATCATCCTCCAGCAGGGTTAGCCTACGGTGAAAACCGTGACCGACTTCATAGGGAGGACATCAAATGTCTGAGAATAATAAGGTTGAAGGTCACAAGAAATACTGGGCGTCATCCATCCGGTTGATGCTCATTCTTCTGACCATCTGGTTTGCGGTGTCATATGGTGCCGGTATTCTTTTCCGCGATGTGCTGGATCAGATCTCAATCGGCGGTGCGCCACTCGGATTCTGGTTCGCGCAGCAAGGCGCCATCTACGTCTTTGTAGGTCTGATTTTCTATTACTGCTTCGCCATGAACAAGCTTGAAAAAGAGCATGGCCTGGATGGAGACGAGTGATGGATCAGACATTCTGGACATACTTTTTCGTTGTAGCGAGCTTTGGCCTCTATATCGGCATCGCGATCTGGGCGCGCGCCGGATCAACAGATGATTTCTACGTCGCCGGACACGACGTCCACCCGACCATTAACGGCATGGCAACCGCAGCTGACTGGATGTCGGCCGCAAGCTTCCTTTCAATGGCAGGTCTCATTGCGGCCATGGGCTATGGCGGCTCGGTTTATCTCATGGGCTGGACGGGCGGCTATGTATTGCTCGCGCTGCTGCTTGCGCCATTCCTCCGTGAGTTTGGCAAATTCACAGTGCCGGACTTTGTGGGCGACCGGTATTACTCTTCAACCGCACGGGTCATCGCAGTTGTGTGCGCGCTGTTCGTCTCCTTCACCTATATTGCGGGGCAGATGTCTGGCGTAGGCATTGCCTTCTCCCGCTTCCTTGGCGTCGACTTCAACACAGGCATCTTCGTCGGTATGGCGATTGTCTTCGTTTATGCGGTGCTCGGTGGCATGAAGGGCGTCACCTATACTCAGGTGGCTCAGTATTGCGTGCTGATCTTTGCCTACACGGTTCCCGCGATCTTCATCTCGCTCATGCTGACCGGTATGCCGCTGCCTCAGCTTGGCTTCATCGCCAACATGAAGGGCACAGACGTTTCCATGCTCAGCAAGCTCAATGAGACCGTTACGTCTCTCGGCTTCACAGAGTACACCTCGACCAACAAATCCATGTTCGACGTCTTTGCCATCACCGGCGCTCTGATGTTTGGCACGGCAGGTCTGCCGCACGTCATCGTTCGCTTCTTCACTGTGAAGAATGCGCGCGCTGCACGTTTCTCTGCGGGCTGGGCACTGGTGTTCATTGCTGCGCTCTACACGGTTGCGCCTGCTGTTGGTGCGTTCGCTCGCTTCAACATCATCGATACCGTCAATGAAGCTCAATATGTCGAAGGCGATGATTATGCCGACGCGACAGCCGCGATTGAGGCTGAAGGCGGCAAGGCCGTTCCTGTCTGGTTCAAAACCTGGGAAACCACGGGCCTTGTTGGCTTCACTGATAAGAACGGCGATGGCAAAATGCAGATCCGTGCAGACGCCAATGAAAACGAAGTCACCGTCTCGAACGACATCTCTGTTCTGGCGAGCCCTGAAATGGCTCAGCTGCCAGGCTGGGTGATTGGTCTCATGGTTGCCGGTGGTCTGGCTGCGGCACTCTCGACGGCAGCAGGTCTCCTCATGGTGATCTCATCGGCCATCAGCCACGATATCTGTCGGCGGACTCTCTTCCCGAACATGTCGGACAAGACCGAACTTCGCATTGCTCGGGTTGCAGCTGCGGGCGCTGTCATGGCGGCCGGCCTGATGGGAATATACTCGTCTCAGCTCGCCTTTGTGGCTCAGGTTGTGGCCTTTGCCTTCGGTCTGGCTGCGGCGTCCATCTTCCCGATCATCTTCCTGGGCATCTTCTGGAAGCGGTTCAACAAGGAAGGCGCTATCGCCAGCATGCTGGTCGGTCTGGTCTCTACCTTCTGGTACATCGCGCACTTCAAGTTCGTGGATAAGGATCCGACTCACTGGTTCCTCGGTGTCAGCCCTGAAGGAATCGGCTTTGTCTTCATGTTCGGTGCCATGGCTGTTGGTGTGGCGGTCGCGCTTCTCACCAAGGCTCCACCACAGGATATTCAGGACCTCGTTGAAGATATCCGTATCCCTGGCACGCGGTCGCCACATGGCATTGCTGATGCCGGCATGGCGCCAATGCCAGCGGAGTAATTACAAAAAAGAAGTTTCCTCCCAACTGTGGGGCGGCCTTTCAGGTCGCCCCCGTTTTTTCGTTTGTGGACGTCTGTACTGCAGAGACGGGGCCCATGATCTTGCCCGTCATCAAATCTCGTAGGACAGTGTTCTTAGGGAGGCTTAGATGCCTGTTTGGATCATTATCTGCTCAGTGGTTGGCTATATCGCCATCCTGTTCTGTCTGGGCCTGTGGGGCGACCGCAGGGCCAAGGCGCAGCGATCGAGCCATCGACCTCTCATCTATTCAATGGCGCTCGCCGTTTATTGCACCTCATGGACCTATTATGGTGGCGTCGGCACCGCCGTATCGTCGGGGTGGGATTATGTGGCCATATATCTGGGCCCTGCGATTGTCTTTATCTTCTTTTCAGGCGCAATCGGGCGAATAGCCAGCGTTGCTCAGCGCGAGCGTATCAATTCGCTCTCAGACTTCCTCTCAGCCAGATATGGCAAAAGTCGTTCGCTTGCCGCGCTGGCGACAATGGCCGCTGTCCTTGGGATCTTGCCCTATATCGCCCTGCAGCTGAAATCAGTTGGCATGAGTTTTTCTGCGCTTGCAGACAGCCATCAGCCTCAGGCAACAAACAGGTATGACACTGTGTTCGCCGTCGCGCTGGCGCTGGCTGTATTTGCGATTGTCTTTGGGACGCGACGCTCGGACACGACCGAAAAGAACTCGGGTCTCATGCATATTCTGGCGTTTGAGTCGTTCCTGAAGCTCGCCACCCTTCTGGTCGTCGCCTTGCTCGCGATCTGGGGCTTGAAGGATTATTCCGGAGAGAAGCTTTCCACGGCCTTTCAGTCGTTCGAATTCAACGGGTACTCCAACCGCTTCATCACGACGGCCATGTTGTCCATGGCTGCAATCATTTGTCTGCCGCGCCAGTTTCACGTCGCCATTATCGAGCGCAACAATGAAGCTGAAGGCCGGTTTGCGCGGTGGTCCTTTCCGATCTATCTTCTGCTGACAAGCCTCGTCGTCATTCCCATCGCGGGCGCCGGGGTAGCGCTTCTTGATCCGTCCATCAGTCCCGACTTGTATGTGATGGCGCTTCCGCTGAGTGCGAACGAAGATCTCCTGGCTCTGCTCGTGTTTCTGGGCGGGTTTTCGGCTGCAACAGGCATGGTGATTGTGTCCTCTGTTGCGCTGTCCACCATGATTACAAACGATCTGATCGTTCCGCTGTTTCTGAAGTCTGGCAGCCGGGTCAATCTTGGCGGAATTTCAGGAGGCCGTCTGCTTCTCGTGCGGCGGCTTGCCATTTTTGCAATCCTGCTGCTGGCCTATGGCTATTACCGCATCGCTGATAACAGCGCGGCACTCGCTCAGATCGGGCTTCTGTCATTTGCTGCGGCCTCTCAGTTTGCGCCAGCTCTGATCGGAGCGATTTTCTGGCGCGAAGGGCATCGGAATGGTGCGCTTTTCGGCCTGGCATGCGGCACAATCCTCTGGACCTATTGCCTTTTCCTGCCGGCCTTGCTCCCGAATGCAGCGCTCTTTGAGGCTCTGCCCGGCTACCTGAACCCTCAGGCTCTGTTTGGGATGTCGTTCGGAGATACACTGACCCATGGCACCATCTGGAGCCTTGGCGTCAATCTGACCGTTTATGTGATTGTGTCGCTCGCCTCGAAGGAAAGACTGCGCGATCGAATTCAGTCGTCCGTCTTTGTCGATCAGGGACCGGTTCGACCAACCCACGGAATTGTCCATGACAGTCATACAGCTGGCGCGTCACCTTATGGCCTCAAGGCGCTGGCGAGCCGCTTTCTGAACAGCGAAGCCGTTGAACATGCGTTCGAGCGCTTCCATGCGGAGACAGGGCACAAGATCCATGGGGATTCGCCGGCTCACTGGGAGCTGGTTCAGCTGACTGAGAAGCTGTTGGCCAGCGCGCTCGGGGCCTCTTCGGCGCGTGTGGTGATGACGTCTGCCATTGGCGGGCAGGATGTTTCCTTCGGCGATATGCTGGCCATTCTCGATCAGGGCACACAGGCCGACCGGTTTGAGCGGCACATGCTCCAATCCATGCTGGAGAATATCTCGCAAGGCATCAGCGTGGTTGATCAGGATCAGAGGCTGGTGGCCTGGAACGCTGCCTATGTGGAGCTGTTCAACTATCCACCTGAGCTTGTCCGGCTTGGCGTGCCAATTGAAGAGCTTATTGAGCACAATATCAGGACAGGGTGGATTCAGGAAAAAGATCCGTCAGACGCCTCCTCGCGGCGCATTGAATTCATGAAAACCGGTCGACCGCATTTCTACGAACGGATCAACCCGGATGGGCGCTATCTGCGGATTGAAGGCAACCCCATGCCGGGCGGCGGCTATGTGACCACTTTCACCGACATCACGATAGATAAACGGCGTGAGAAAGAGCTGCTTGAAGCCAATGAAACCCTTGAGGAACGGGTCATTGCGCGCACGAAAGAGCTGCAGGCGCTGACCGATGATCTGCGCGCAGCCAAGCTTGATGCCGAAGGCGCGAACGCCTCGAAAACCCGCTTTCTGGCGGCTGCGAGCCATGATCTCCTGCAGCCGCTGAACGCCGCGCGTCTGTTCGTAGGCGCGGCAACCAGTCGGGCGGAGAAGGCGGAAGATCCCACCCTTAACACGGCGCTCAATCGAGCGGATCGCGCCATTCAATCGGCGGATGATCTTCTTAAAGGCCTGCTCGATATCTCGCGGCTCGATCATGGCGGCATCAAGGTGAATGCAAAGGCCATCAAACTGGCGCCGCTCCTCGAAGACCTGATCGACGAAGCCATGCCTATGGCCGCTCAGAACAATATCGAGATCAAAGTCGTGCCGAGCCGACATTCGGTGACTGCGGACCCGGACTTCCTGCAGGCCATACTTAGAAACTTCATCTCAAATGCGCGACGCTACACCGAAAAAGGCGGTGTCCTTGTGGGCGTTCGACATCGAGGTCCCGGCCATGTTGCCGTGCAGGTCTGGGATACAGGACGCGGTATTGCGCCTGATCGTCTGCCCTATGTTTTTGAGGAGTTTTCGCGCTTTGAGGAAACCGACACCTTGGGCGTACGCGGAGCTGGTCTGGGGCTGAGTGTCGTTCGGCGTCTGGCAGACCTTATGTGCGCTAAAATCAATGTCCGATCCGTGCTTGGTAAAGGCAGCATGTTCGAAGTCGTTCTGCCGCTCGCCGAAGATCAGGCCATGCCCGAGCGGACAGTGCGTCGGGTGAATGTCTCCACGGGTGTCAGCGAATTGTCGCTGCATGTTCTGTGTGTGGACGACGAGCCCATCATCCTCAACGGCATGCGCGCGCTGCTCGAATCCTGGGGGTGCCGCGTGACGACACTGTCTGACGCTGATGAGCTGTCGGACATTCTCGAAGATGCCAGCATTGAGGTCGTGATTGCTGACCTTGAACTCAGCTCAACCCTCAACGGATTTGAAGTCATTGAGGCTTGCCGCGACATTCTGAAGGTGTCGGAGAATGTGGCTCTTTTGACAGCCAACTCTGAGGAAAACATCGCGCAGCGGGCGCAGGGCCTGGATATCCGCGTCATGAAGAAGCCCGTCTCAACCGACGAGCTGAAGCTTTTCCTCTCCGCTTGCGAAAAGCGTTCACACGCTCAGTTTGCGGAATGATCGTCCAGTGACACCGCTTCCTTGTACACCAGCAGAGCCTGCGTCCGATTATTGGCGTGCAGCTTACGGAAAATCGTCGTGAGGTGCGCTTTCACAGTAGCCTCTGAAATACTCATTTCATAGGCAATCTGCTTGTTGAGAAGACCATCTGCGAGATACCCGAGAACCCGCTTCTGAGCTGGTGTGAGGGAGGAAAGGCGCGCCGATGCCGATTGGTCATCTTCGTCGGTCTCTTCAAGAGACTCCGGAAACCAGCTCTGTCCTGACAGAGCTTGCTCAAGCGCGGCTGATAGTGCGGCCATCGGAAGGCTCTTCGGGATATACCCGTCGGCGCCCAGCGACCTTGCGTGCCGCATCGAGGCTGGCGTTTCGCTGGCCGAGACGATGAAGACAGGCGGGCACCCCGACAGCGCCTTTAACTTGACCAAACCATCCAGGCCGTCGGAGTCTTCAAGGTTCAAATCCAGCAAGACCAGATGAACGTCTTCGGTGTTCAGAAGTACAATTGAGGATTCAATATTCGAGGTCTGGATGATCCGGGTGGGGACGCTGTTCTGCGCTGTCAGCGTCATTTCCAACGCGTCGCGAAACAAGGGGTGATCGTCCACAATCAGCACAAGGCGTGTGTTGGGCATTGTTTCCTCCAGCCGCCCTTCAGGGCTTATTATTTCACCCTATTTTGACCAGTTTTTTGCTTCTGTCGATACGACCTTCGACCTAGGTCGTAGGACCATTTGCCAATAGCGGCCAGAGGCCCTCCCAGCGAATATCTTCCGAAATAATATCGGGAGAGAAATATGCGCCATTTCATTCGGGCCGTCCTGCTAGCCTCAGTTTCCAGCCTTGTTGTTGCATCCGCATCTGCGGATTCAACTATGGAAGACCGTATCGCCGCACTCGAACAGACTGTTGCGGCTCTGAAAGCCGAACTGGCTGCTGAGCGTGCCGCAACCGATCAGGATATTGTCCGGCTCGAAAAGACCGCGGCAACCGCAGCGCCAGCCGCGCCAGCTGCCTCCGGTAATGGCTTTACGGTCGGCGACACGACACTCAAATTCGGTGGCATTCTCGATCTCGATGCTCACGTGACCAACCTCTCAGATGGCCAGGTCGGGTCTAGCTCAATTGCCCGCGATTTCTATATCCCCGGCGCGATCCAGATTGGCGGCGAAGAAACAACTGTGACCGATTTCACCGCTCAGTCCTCTCGCATCAATCTCAGCGCTCAGCGCATGGTGGGCGAACAGAAGCTCTCCGGCTATTTTGAAATGGACTTTCTCGGCTCTTTGCAGGGTGACGAACGGGTCTCCAGCTCCTTCTCGCCACGTCTGCGTCGCGCCTATCTCGACTTTAATGGCTGGCGTGTCGGTCAGGAATGGTCGACCTTCCAGAACCTGAGCGCCATTCCGGAAAGCGCAAGCTTCCTTACATTGTCTGACGGCATGATCTTCATTCGTCAGGCCCAGGTTAGGTACACCAACGGCCCATGGCAGTTTGCTCTTGAAAATGGCGATACTACTGTCACGCCAGTTGCTGGCGGGCGCATTGAGGCGGACTCAAACCTCATTCCGGACGTGGTCGGTCGCTATAACTTCACGGGCTCCTATGGCAATATCTCGCTCGCTGCCATCGGTCGTCAGCTCCGCTATGAAACAGCCGGCATTGATGAAGATACCTTTGGCTGGGGTCTTTCTGCCTCAGGTCAGCTCAAGGCTGGCGCAAAGGACGATATCCGCTTCAACCTCGTCGCAGGCGAAGGTCTGGGGCGTTATGTCGGCCTCAACGCCGCAAACGCCGTCGCCATCAATCCGATGGATGGCAGCGTCGAGGCGATCCCATCATTCGGTGGTCTCGTCGCATGGCGACACCCATTTGGTGAAACGGCGCGATTCAATATCGGCTATTCCGGCCTGTGGATCGACAATCCGGATTTCATCGCCGCAGCGACCACCAAACAGGTCCAGTCCGCGTTTGGCGCAGTCCTCTGGGATATCGCGCCCAAGACCACACTCGGCGTCGAACTTCTCTATGGTCAGCGTGAAAACGAAGCTGGCGCGAGCGGCGAGATCACTCGTTTCACCTTCTCATCCAAATACGCCTTCTAACAGCAAAGAGGGGATTCAACATGGCAGATGGAGCCGGCAAAGTGACAGCAGACATGGAAATCTTTCCCGTACCGCAGCAGTTTGCGCGCGAGGGCACCCTGTCGAGTGCGGATTATGACCGGCTCTACGCTCAATCGGTCAACGATCCGGAGACCTTCTGGCGCGAGGAAGCCCTGGAACGTCTCGACTGGATCAAACCCTTCACCATCGTGAAGAACACCAGTTTCGAATACCCGACTGTCTCCATCAAATGGTTCGAAGACGGCGTTTTGAACGTCTGCGCAAACTGCGTTGATCGACACCTCGAAAAGCAATCCCACGAGACGGCGATCATCTGGCAGGGAGATGAGCCGCACACCAGCAAGCGCATCACTTATTCTGAGCTGCACAAGGAAGTTCAGATCTTCGCCAACGTTCTGAAGGCACGAGGCGTCGGCAAAGGCGATCGCGTCATCCTCTATATGCCGATGATCCCGGAGGCGGCCTATGCCATGCTCGCCTGCGCCCGTATCGGGGCTGTTCATTCCGTCGTCTTTGCGGGCTTCTCGGCTGATGCCCTCGCTGACCGCATCAATGATTGCGGCGCCAAGCTCGTTGTCACCGCCGATACTGCGCCGCGTGGTGGTCGCCACACAGCGCTGAAAGCTCATATGGATGAAGCGCTCACCAAGTGTGATCCCTCAGTCAAAACGCTGGTTGTTCGGCGCACGGGAGATGAGATCGCCTGGTTCAAGGAACGCGACGCCTGGTATCACGAACTGGCCGTCACTGTACCGCTGAAATGCGATCCGGAGCCGATGAATGCGGAAGACCCGCTCTTCATCCTCTACACGTCCGGTTCAACGGGCAAGCCGAAGGGCGTGCTCCACACTACGGGCGGATATCTCGTCTGGGCCAGCATGACCCACGAATATGTCTTCGATTATCGTCAGGGCGATATCTATTGGTGCACGGCCGATGTGGGTTGGGTCACCGGCCACACCTATATCGTTTATGGTCCGCTCGCGAATGGTGCCAAGACGATCATGTTCGAAGGCATCCCTACCTATCCGGATGCAGGCCGCTTCTGGAAGATTTGTGAGAAGTACAAGGTGAATGTCTTCTACACTGCTCCAACGGCCATCCGCGCCCTGATGGGCAAGGGCAATGAGTATGTCGAAAAACACGACCTCTCATCCCTGCGGGTGCTCGGTTCGGTGGGCGAGCCGATCAACCCTGAAGCCTGGCACTGGTACAATACGGTCGTTGGCAAGGAAAAATGCCCGATCGTCGACACCTGGTGGCAGACAGAAACCGGCGGCGCCATGATCACGCCTCTGCCAGGCGCCACACCGCTCAAGCCGGGTTCAGCCACCAACCCCTTCTTCGGCGTCCAGCTCGAAGTACTCGATACCGAAGGCAAAGTCGTCGAAGGCAACGGTGTTTCTGGCGTCCTCGCCATCAAGGATAGCTGGCCCGGCCAGATGCGCACCGTTTATGGCGACCATGACCGCTTCGTCTCGACCTATTTCGAGACCTTCAAAGGCTATTACTTCACGAGCGATGGCTGTCGCCGCGACGAGGATGGTTATTACTGGATCACGGGCCGCGTGGATGACGTGATCAACGTTTCGGGCCACCGCATGGGCACGGCTGAGGTCGAAAGCGCCCTGGTTGCTCATCCTCAGGTCTCAGAGGCAGCCGTCGTCGGCTACCCGCACGATATCAAGGGGCAGGGCATCTATTGCTATGTCACGCTGATGGAGGGCGAAGAGCCGACCGAAGACCTCCGCAAGGAGCTGCGCGACTGGGTTGGCCATGAGATCGGCCCCATCGCCAAGCCGGACGTCATTCAATGGGCGCCGGGCCTTCCAAAAACCCGCTCCGGCAAGATCATGCGCCGTATACTGCGCAAAATCGCCGAAGATGAGTGCAGCGCGCTGGGCGACACTTCAACACTCGCCGACCCGTCTGTCGTCGATGGCCTGATCACCAACCGGCAGAACCGTAAGACCTGACTCCTGTGAAGAGGGATTTGCTGCGACCGCGTCCCCCAAACCTGGCAACAGTGGGATCCTTCAAAAACAGAAACCCGTCCTGACATTTTCAGGACGGGCTTTTTTTAGCACTGAAAAGATGAAATTGGCGGAGGTTAGTCCGGGGCCAGTGCCCGCAGTTTCTTGGCTGCACGTTCAGCGCGAAAAGCTTGCATACCCTGGAACAACAAGGTTCCGGCAATCACGAGGCCTCCAAAATTATAGATGTCCCGAAGCCCAAAACCTGGCGCAAGCAATTCCTGCGCCGATCGAAAACCAAAAATGACCGCCATGAGCAGACCAAGCGCGAGCATGATATGAGTTTTCAAGCCGAAGCCTCCCTTATTTATTTTAGGGCAATTCTAGACGGTCTCACCGCCCGAAGGCCATTACACTTTGGTCTGAGACGAACTCAGTTGTTCAGGCAGACTGCTTTTCTACTGACGATACCAGCCCGTTCTGTTCAAGGACCAGCGTGATCTCATCAAGAATGACCGGATCATCAATCGTAGCCGGCACTTTAAAAGCCTCGCCATCGGCAATCTTGCGGATCGTAGCACGAAGGATTTTTCCAGACCGCGTTTTGGGCAAACGCTTGACCACCATGACGTTACGAAGCGCAGCAACCGCGCCAATCTCCGAACGGACAAGCTGAATGCATGCCTGTTCGATGGCCTCTTGCGTTTCAGTGACGCCGGATTTCAGAACGATCAGACCGAGCGGTTTTTGCCCCTTGAGGTCGCAGTGCACACCGAGAACAGCGCATTCGGCCACCGCAGGGTGGCTGGCAAGCACCTCTTCCATTCCGCCGGTGGACAGTCGATGTCCCGCCACATTGATGATGTCATCGGTGCGCGACATTATGTGAAGGTAACCGTCCTCATCCATCATGCCGGCGTCAGACGTCTCGTAATAGCCCGGAAAATGATTGAGATAGCTTGTCCGAAAGCGCTCATCATTGCCCCATAAAGTGGGCAAGGCACCGGGCGGCAGGGGCAATTTGATTGCGACGGCACCAAGCGTGTTCGGCGCGCCAACCTCGTGACCACCTTCGTCCAGGATGTGAAGCTCATAGCCCGGCATGGGCACGGTGGACGATCCGTATTTCACTGGCATTTTTTCAATTCCGACAGGGTTTGCAGTGATCGGCCAGCCCGTTTCGGTTTGCCACCAATTGTCGATCACGGGCACGTCCAGAATGTTTTCGGCCCATTTGATGGTATCCGGATCCGCGCGTTCGCCCGCCAGATAGAGCGTTCTCAGGCTGGAGGTGTCATAATTTTTCAGAAGCTCCGCATTTGGATCTTCCTTCTTAATGGCGCGAAATGCCGTTGGCGCGGTGAACAGAGCCGCGACTTTATGCTCTTCGATCACCCGCCAGAACACACCAGCATCTGGAGTGCCGATGGGTTTACCTTCGAACATCACAGTCGCGCAGCCCTGCAATAGCGGGCCATAAACGATATAGCTGTGTCCAACGACCCAGCCCACATCGGATGCCGCCCAGAACGTCTCACCAGCCCTGGTCGCGTAGACATTGTCCATGGACCATTTAAGCGCCACCATGTGCCCGCCTGTATCGCGCACCACGCCCTTGGGCTGACCCGTCGTTCCAGACGTATAGAGGATATACAGGGGATCGGTTGCCGCCATCGGCTCTGGTGATGCTTTGGTGCCAGCAGAACGAGCGGCAGCCATTTCGGCAGACCAGTCATAGTCGGTTGCACCAAGCTCCGCCGTGATTTGCTCGCGCTGATACACCACGCACCCGTCGGGTTTGTGTTCGGCATGCTCAATGGCTGCATCCAACATCGGCTTATACGGAATCACTCTGCCTGGCTCGATCCCGCAGCTTGCGGAAACGATCAGCTTTGGCTTTGCATCATTGATCCGGGTTGAGAGTTCGTGCGGCGCAAATCCGCCAAACACGACCGAATGGATCGCGCCAATCCGCGCGCAGGCCAGCATGGCAATCGCCGCTTCCGGGATCATCGGCATGTAGATGATAACGCGGTCGCCTTTGGATACGCCCTTTGCGTTTAGCACGGCACCGAATGTTTCGACCTCTTCGAGCAGTTCGGAGTAGGTATAGATGCGCTTGGCACCTGTGATCGGGCTGTCATAGATCAGCGCTTTCACATCTCCCATGCCGGCATCGATATGCCGATCCAGGCAATTATAGCTTGTGTTGCAGACGCCATCGGGAAACCAGCGGCCGTAAGCCCCGGCATCTGGATCCAGTGCCGCCCGGGGTGCGGTCACCCAATCGATGGATTTGGCCGCGTCCAGCCAGAAAGCTTCGGGATCCTGTTTCCAGCTCTGATAGACGTCATCATAGCGGCTCATGCTGACACTCCCTTCAATGATATCGTATTTTCAGGCTGTTTTATCACTCTGAACGCGAACATCACCTAAGTCTTTGGTCTAAGACGAGTTGTCGCAGATGTGAGTACGATGGTGTCGGGCAGTCCGCAGCAGACAGAGAAATCAGGAAGGGGTCTTCAAAATTGGCAGTCAAAGATTTCTCTGATTTTTGGCGCGGATTTCCCCGATTTCAGAAAACAGAGACCGGTCCAAATGCTAAAAAACCGCGATAACGCGGGCATTCTGCGAACACAAAAAGGGTATTGCGACTGTCAGGAAATTCTCTTGCGGTGAGGTGAAGGCGAATTGGTCTCTTCGACCTGATGAAAAACCAATCTTAAGCGAGTAGCAACTGGCGCTGATCCTGAAGGAGGATGACAAATTGTGCTTTGACTCTGCGGCGGCGGTTGCGGTGGTGACCGAAATTGAATTGATTATGAAACGAGGACAAGTTTTAGCCAAACTATTGTAGGTTCGACATCCGCCCAAACTGAGAGATGGCCATCTCTATTCGTCGGAGCGGCGAGTCCCGGTTTGGCTATTATTCTATTTGTTCACTTCAGGTGATTGTATTCGGCGCCTCAAGCCCTTCTAATTTGCTGACGAATAGATCGTCAGCTTCAGAGCGGGATCATCATTGGCTTGAAAGGTTGCATACTCAAATTGCAAATTGCCTCTTTCACGGTGCTGAAGATGTTTCCGTCCAGCTGCGAGTTCGCGAATGTCGTGAGCCTTCCACCATTTAGAGAACTCCGGACATCCCTCGCGAATTTGGTCCAGCAGATCACCGAATGCCGGATCGCCGGACCACAGATCATATGTGAGGCGGAACAGCCCCACCATACGCTTCGCCTCACTTTCCCAACCCGCACCAAAGAGCCTTCGGCTTCCTCGGCGCGTCAACATTAGTAGAAGAATGTTGCGATCTTCCTCCGCCACTCGATCAAAGTTGAAGATCTCGGCAGCGGCCTCATTCCACACCAGGACGTCCCATCTTTGCCCGGTGATGTAGGCTGGCTGATTCAGGCTTTCCACCATGCGCTTCAACGGATCCGGCACTGTTTCGCGAACGAAAATGCCGGACCCGGCAGAGCTTGTTAATGTCCTGATATGGGCGTGCTCCGCCTTGCTGAGGCGTAATGCTTGCGCCAATGCGTCAATGGTTGTCTCGGATGGCCGAACATTCCGTCCCTGTTGGAGACGTATATACCAATCGGTGCTTATTCCGGCGAGTTCAGCAACCTCCTCGCGGCGAAGTCCTTTGGTCCGGCGCCGTTGTCCGCCAGTTAGCCCAACCATCTCAGGTGTCAGTTTTTGTCGACGCGATCTCAGGAAGTGGCCCAGCTCCCTGCTCTGCATTTGAGGGGTAGGCATATCCGTCATCGGAAACTCCGTAAGTGGCATCCTTTTATCCTAGGATAATACTATGTCTATTTGGCTCTCGCTGATCGTGCAAGAGAGGAGCATACCAGCCCGGAGGAATGTAAATGCGAGCCGCTATCCTGAAAGAATTTGGAGAACCAATCACCGTCGAGACCGTTCCGGACCCAGTACATAGCGGAGGCACGGGCGAGGTTATCGTGGATGTGGTGGCAACCCGCGTGCTCAACTATATGCACGAAGTTCTGGACGGAACGCGGAACTATCTTATGGAAACGCCGATCGTACCCGGCCCGGGAGCGGTGGGCCGCGTCAGGGCTTGCGGAGCGGACGCGACCCGCTTGAAGAAAGGTGACTGGGTCTATTGCGATTCAACCGTGCGGTCCCGTGATGATGCACTTATTCCTGACATTACGCTCCAGGGGCTGAGCGCCCGCGGAGAAGGGGGGCTTCGCCTGCAAAGGTATTTCCATGACGGTGCATGGGCTGAGCAAATCCGTATCCCCACGGAAAATGCCATCCCCATCGGCGAGATCGACAAGGCGGATGCAGGCGCATGGTGTGGGCTCGGTGCCTATCTGGTCCCCTATGGAGGTTTTCTATCCGGAAATTTGAAACCCGGTGAGACGGTGTTGATCAGCGGGGCGACGGGGGGATTTGGCGGCGCAGCTGTTGCGGTCGCCCTGGCTATGGGTGCCGGTTGCGTTATCGCCACCGGCCGCAATCGCGCCAAGCTTGACAAGTTGCGTGAACGCTTCGGGCAACGCGTGCGCACCGTCGCAGTCAGCGGCGAAGAAGAGGTTGACCGCGCCAACATGATGGCTGCAGCGCCGGGCCCGATGGACTGTGTTTTTGATATTTTGCCACCCATGGCGAAAGCCGAACAGGCTCGCGCCGCCATAATGACTGTGCGTCCCTATGGCCGTGTCATCCTTATGGGCGGAATCAATATGCAAGGCGGGCCTGGGCTGGAGCTGCCCTACGCCTGGATCATGCGCAATTGCGTGACCATTCATGGCGCTTGGATGTATTCACGCGAGGCCCCTCCAATGCTGGTCAAGCTGGTCCGGTCTGGCCTCCTTTCCCTGAGAGGGAGCGACACGCAGACTTTTGACCTCGATCAGATCAACGAGGCGATCGCCCACGCTGCGAAAACGGGCAGGGCCGCTGAAATCCGACTGTAGAAAGGCTATGCAGGGACCAGAAACGGCTTTCCGCTCTTAAGGCGAAGGTCTGCTGACTCTACCTCATCACGTGTATCCAAGTTCCTTGCGTGTATCCGTCAGGAAGAGGTCCTTGCCCTTGATCTTTTGCGTCAGCCACGTTCCTGCTAGACAGCCTGAGCGGCTGATGGGCAGAATGCTCGTCCCCTTTTTTCGGCCCAGCGGAACCAGCAACAAGGGTTTCGTTGCCCGTGTATAGGCGGGCAGTGTCTCGACAGATTTGCCATCAATCAGCTTTTTTATCGTCTTCAGGAGCCAGCTGACCTGCCGGCGCACAGCGACAATCGTCATCGGATCACCGTTGTCGGCAGCATCTCCAAGAGCAAAGACCGCCTGATAGCCACACGGCCGCATCCATTGATCCACTTCCAGGCGTCCGGAAGCAGATGCTGCAGCGCACTCAACGGGCGGAATGACAGGCTTTGCTCCAAATGCAGGAACGATCAGATCGGCTTCGTAGGTCTTGCCTCTGGCGCGAAGGCTCCCCGCGAAGGGGGCGTCCGTCCTGGCCATCCCGGCGACAGGTGTTCCAAGCTGCAAATTGATTCCCATATCTGCAATCTGTTGCTGCAACGCCTTTGAGAGTTTGGAGGCAATGCCGGGCACAACTTCATCCGAAGCCGCCAGGATTGAGATCGACTTTCCGGGGTGTGCGAACTTGATTTCTGCAGCGAGTTCCACCCCCACGGGTCCGGCGCCGACCACAATAATGGTCTGCGCGGCTTCGACTGCTGCGTGCGCCGCCGCCTGATGTGAACGAAAGTCGTCGATCAAATCGGATTGCGCTTTGAAGGGTGGGGCATAGTTGGAACCTGTGGCTGCGATAATGCAATCACCTTCAATTGTCTCGCCATTTTCCAAGACAACACGACCTTCGCTTATCTGTTCGGCGCGCGCCTGGATGATCCTGCCATTCTTCATCAGTCGATCGTAAGGAATAATCAGCCGATCAAGAAGCTCGGGCTGGACCACCGCCCGAATTGCGGCCACGCAATGAAAGAAAGCTTCGCGCGGTTCGATCAAGGTCACCTCGGCGACCTCGTCAAGGCTATGAGCGAGGCTCACACCTGCATATCCACCACCGACAATAACAATCTTTTTCCTCAAATTCAGCTCCCATAGCATCGTCGACCTGGCCTTGCTCTGCACGGGTCAAGAAGGTATTCAATCGATCCTTGGTATAAAATAGGAACTTCATGACCGCGCAAGGAGGCACATCGGTGATACCGCCCGCATTATCCGTTGAAGACGTTCAGGCACTACTCCATACGCAGCCCTGTGAAGAGATCGGCACGACGCTAGCTTTGGTTGGCGACAAATGGTCGATGATGATCGTCATTTATCTCGCGACCGGGCCATGCCGCTTCAACCAGCTCAAACGACAGATTGGTGGGATCACGCAACGCATGCTCACTCTGACTTTGCGGAAGTTAGAACGACAAGGCCTAGTGAATCGTACGGTACATCCTACAGTCCCACCGCAGGTGGAGTATGCTTTGACACCGCTCGGACAATCCTTGCGAGAGCCGGTTCAAATTTTGGGTCAGTGGGTTCTTCAACACCAGGATGAGCTTCAGCGTTCAAGGCGAGAATACGATGCCAAGGCAACTGATGATCCTGAAGGCGGGTGACCTCTCACACCGCCTTTCAGGTTGCAAGTAGCGAGAGCGCCGTTGCATGCCGACCGCCAACACAAACTTTAAGGCTGGACCGATCCAATAAGGGCAAAGCAGTATGTCCCCATGGGTTGCACCTTGCTTGTTATCTGCGCTTTAGGTCTTTTGCATCTGAGACGGCGCTGTCGGTTCACTTAGCATTTGCGTGACCATCTCGTCGGGCATGGCAAGAATGCCTTTCAGCATGTCTTCTGGCATTTTCGGATTGTACCCGTTCGGGTCAAATGGGGGTTGAGCCACTGCGCCCCCCTGACCGGCATATTCTGCGGGCTTGATGTATCGCGCGAGTTCGTCCTCAGAGATACCGGCAATTTCCACGACTTCGGGATCGATCCAATCTTTTGGTCCAACCGGCGTGTCACACCCCTCAAACGTACAAATTTCAAGACTGATGTCTTCCGGACCCTGGAAATAGAGGCTGTTGGCAAAGCCGTGATTGACTGGGCCCGTTACATTCACGCCTCTTGATCGAATTCGGTCGCGCATGTTCAAAAGCTCGTCCATCCCGTCGACGTTTAGTGCCACATGCTGCATCGTGCCCGGCGCAGACGGCCCCATCATGTGACCGGGTTGTGTGACGCCATATTGCATTTGAGCGTCAGCGTTTGCCGGATTGAAAACAAAAGCCAGCGCGCTTTTATCGTTCAAACGGAGAAATCCGTGCCAGCAATCTTCGGTGCCATGCATCCAATAGAGCGCGATCAATTCCATCCCCAGCACATCAGAGAAGAACTCGATCTGTTCCTTCATGTTGTTCGTTGAGAGCGCCAGATGATTAATTCCATTGGTTCTGATGTTGCTAGACAAAGCAGCCTCCTGATTTGGTAGTTCGGATTAAATTTGTTTCAGCGCCCAGTCGTGGACGGTGGTCGAAAACTTTTCAGTTTGGAAAAGCATCAGCTGGTGACCAGCATTTTCAAATGGAACGAAATCGACGGGCCCGCCGATGCTTTCGGCAACAGACCGAACGAGGTCGACCGGGAAAGTCGGATCATTGTCGCCGACCGTGTACAGAATGGGTTTGTCGTTTTCAGAAAGCGGCTTGGGCGGCTGGTATTGCCACAGACTTGCCCAGCTTTCTAAATCATAAGTCCATGTATTGTACGGATCCAAATCCTTCTGTGCCTGCGCACCTTTATATCCATAATCTACGTCGAAATTGAAAAAGCGGCGAATGTCCAGGACGCCCGCGCCCTGAAGCAGTTTCACGCCTTCAGACCAGCCTTCTGTACGAAATGGTTTCCCAACGGCATCGAATACCGGATGGCCCGGCACAACGATGGAGCCCATCAATACCGAGCCGGCAACATCCTTATGGCTGATCGCGGACACGGCGGCGCCGACACCCAGGCTCGAGCCCATCGTAAAAACAGGCAAGCCGGTCAGATTTTTGACATAGCTTGCGTAATCCATGCTGGCCTGCGCCCATTCAGAAAACCGCCATTGTCCTTTCGGACGATTGGTGGTCGAGCGTCCGTGTCCTGGCGCATCATAGGTCCAGATATCGACGCCTTTGGCGGCGTGATGCTCGCAGAAATTATCGTAGATGCCGCCGTGTCCGCCGATGCCATGGGAGATGACCAGCGCATATTTGGCATCCTCGCCACAATATCTGAAACTGTGCAATTCATTGAGTATATGGGTTTCGAGGCGCATGATCGGCTCCTGGAGATTAAAAAGCTGAGAGAAGTTCGGCGCCGTCCGACGTCTTTTGCGAATATTGTAAGTCGGACACCCAATGCGGATCTGTGCGGGCAAAGTCCGCCACCGCGCAGCATGGCAGACATGACCCATGAGCCAAGCTGGACAAGTGTTCGGTGAAGGATTTGAATGCCTGCATCTGTCGCCGATCAGTTGCGAGCAAGTAAGGATGAAAGATCACCGCGCGGTACGAAGCTGCGCTGGCGTCCAAATTGAAAAGCGAACCGAGCGCGGTTTCCCAAACAGTCACATCCGCAACTTCCGGCTGGCCTAAAAGTCGCGTGCGCCCATTCGCAAGCAAAGGTTCAAAATAGAGCGCATCAACATGCGGCCACAAAAAGGGAAGAGTGGCAATTTCGTTGCTGATTTGGACGGTGTCGCCGAGCGGCGACTGATAAACCAGCCCGAATTCTTTCAGCAAAGCCGCGGTATCGGAAGTGCTCACGCCGCCAGGTGGCCGCAATCCTGCCGGCGTCAAACCAATTGTATCAAAGGCCGCAATGCATCTTTCGAGAATAACGCGTCGATTACTCTCTGACTGGTTTGACCAATGCTCGTGCTGCCAGCCGTGAAGGGAGACTTCATGTCCTCGCTCGGCAATCGCAGCGAGCGAGCCGCCATAGTGATCCGCATTCCAGCCCTCGACAAAGAATGTCGCCTTGAGTTTCACTTCGTCGAGATGGTCCAGAATTTCCGGAAGCACTGTTGCAGATGCATGTGTGCCAAAGGGTTCACCGATTGGATGCCGATCATTCTGTAGATCAAATGCCTCGCCAAAATTGTCGAAGGTCAAACTTATGATATTCGCAGCTGGGGCGGTCATGATCCCACCTCAAATCGGTTCGAGATCCGACCGAGACCTTCGATTTCAGCCTCGATCACCCAGCCCGGTTCAATGTATTTTGGTGGTTTGCAGCCCATGCCAACGCCATCAGGCGTCCCGGTAAAAATAAGGTCGCCTGTTCGGAGTTCGCACACTTTGGACAAATAACTGACAAGCTTCGCGACGCTGAAAATCATTTGCGCGGTGTTACCGTCCTGCAATGTGGCGGCTTGATGACGGCACCCGATCTTCAGCTGACCCACTGACACTTCGTCAGGCGTCGTAATCCACGGACCTATCGGGGCGAAATTCGGGTAGCTCTTCGCGAAGCTGAATTGCGCAGGTGTATTTGCGAATTGCAGGGTGCGTTCGGAGATGTCCTGGCCCACACAATAACCCGCAATATGGTTGAGTGCGTCAGCCTCCGAGATGTTTCGCCCGCCTTTGCCGATCACGGCGACGAGTTCAACTTCCCAGTCACAGGTTAAAGTCGGCAATACTATATCTGCGCCGGGCTTTCCGATCGACGAGGCAAATTTGGTGAAGACCATCGGTTCGGCCGGAACGTCGAGCCCTGTCTCCTCGCTATGGGCGCGGTAGTTTAAGCCGATTGCAAACACCTGATCTGGATTGCTGATAGGGGCATCGAGTGGGCTGAGATCTTCCAGTAAGCGTGCTTCGGCGAGACCCGGGTCAAGCGCAATGTCGGCCTCCTCAGCCCAGGCCTGCAGATCGACCAATTGGGTGAGCAGTGCTTTCATGTCTGCTGAGAACCGCCCACCTGAGGCGTGTGCAATGTCGACGCCTCCAGCTGCTGTGATGAGATGTGTGCGATTGTTTATGGTCGCAAGCTTCATAGATCTGTCCTGTGACTAAAACGCCATTTTGTGTGCTGAAATAGGATCGCTTCTTCTGAAAAAAGCGGAGAACACTCAGCGGCATCCCGTTCGTGTTCTCCCAGTCGTGGCGAAGCAACGTAGGGAGGAGTACATCGCTTCTGTGGTATCGAGTTCGAAGGGCCGTCCGCGCCATGTTGACGTTTAAGCTCGGCATTTCCGAAATACATTGCAGCTAGAACCTGTACCGGGCTGACACTCGCATCTCGCGCCCTCTGTCTCTTGTGGCCCAATAGACACCGGGCTGTGCGAATGCCTGCCCAGCGAACGTTATCGGCTGTTCGTCCGTGAGATTGTATGCCGAGGCGGCCAGTTCCCAGCCATTGTCCAAATTCGCAAGCGCCACACGCAGATTAAGCTTCCAGACAGGCTCTGATATTAGATTGTAGTCCTGTGAGAAATTTAGGGTCGTTTCGTCCTTGAAACTGGCATCTAGCTTAGTTGTAAATTCAAAGGAATTTCCAACCAATCGGTTGTATTCGATGAACGACGACGACGTGATCTCCGGCGCATTCTCCAGTGTGACACCCTCAAGATCCACAACCGGACGGGCAGGCGTGCCGCCAATAAAACAATCGAGCTTGGCTGCTGCGACAGGATTATCAGGGCAGCTGACCACGAAATCCTCATATTCCGCATTAAGAAACGCAATATTGCTGCCTATTGTGATTGATTCCGACAGCGCGAACAGCAGTTCAAGTTCAGCGCCCTGTGAAACCGCCTTGGAGGCATTCGTCACAGCAAAAGCGCTAATTCTAGGGTCAAATGCACCAACCTGCAGGTCATCGAATTTTGTCTGGAAGATCGATGCATTCGTCCTTAGACGACGATCAAGAAGTTCGGCCTTTACACCAATTTCCCACGCTTCGGCGATTTCCTCATCAAAGCTGAAATTCTCCAGGGTTCCCGTCACATCTTCAGAGTTGAACCCGCCTGCCTTGCTCGCACGCGTCCAGCTGGCATACAGCATGGTGCTGGGAACGACATCCCATTGAACGCTGATTGCCGGATCGATACCGCTCTCACTACGGCTGTCATCAATAGAAAAGTTCGGACGCGCAGGATTGGTGGGCTGCGGTTTTAGGACACTCGTGGATCCAAACTCATATGTGGAATTTTCCTTGGACGCATCCTTGTCTTCCGTGGAGAAGCGCAGCCCTCCGGTAAGGCGCAACACATCACTCACATGCCATGTCACCTGGCCAAATGCAGATAATGAGCTTGTATTCTCCGTATAACTACCACCTAGGCTGAAGGCCGCTGCCGGTGGAAGGTTTCCCAAGAGATTCTGATACGTTGTAAGGGTGAATTCCCGATCCAGATAATAAAGTCCGACAAGGTAGTCCAATGGCCCACCACCGGTAGAGGCCAGCCTTAGCTCGTGAGAAAACTGCTTGAAGTCTTCTCCACGGTCGAGACTCAGAACCGGGGCTGCAGAAAAGTCCTGATCAGTAAATTGACTTCGAACAAAATCACCATATCCGAAAAGGTAAGTCAGTTCATTCGAACCGAAATCATGTTTTGCCTGAAAGGTGGTCGTAAACGATTCCTGCTCTGTCGCCTCATCTTCATTGATGAATGACGTGTTGTCTAAGATGAAGTCTTCACCAACTGCCCGCGAACCGAAGTAGATTGGCGCAAACAAACCGGGCGGGAGGGATGCTGGGTCATTTTCCGCAATATAGGGAAGCGTTCCAGGCGAGTAATCCGCGAAAAGCTGCCAAGACGAGCCTTCATTTTTGAACTTGCTGCCTTCGGCCTTGAGTATGAATTCCGTGTCGGGAGTGGCGTCCCAGACAAGCGTGCCGCGCAAGACGTTCGTGTTTGACTCTGGCGTGTCGCGTCCGAGGAGCGGGTTGTCCATAAACGCTCCCTCATCAGAGGTTTTCGCAGCAATTCTCCCGTAGAGTCCATCCGCAATCTCCCCAGATAGGATTCCTGTGACCTCATAACTTTCGTGCTCAAATTCGTAGGAAGCTAAGAGTTCGGCTTCAAATTCAGGAGTGGGCTTGTTGGTGATAACACTTATCGCGCCAGCAATGCTGTTCTTCCCAAACAGCACGCCTTGGGGGCCCTTCAATACTTCAACGCGTTCCATATCCAGGAATGGAGCCTGGAACAACGCTGCCCGTGAAGCATAGATACCGTCAATGTACATGCCAACCGATTGCTCGAACGCAATATTTCCCGCGCCACTTCCCAAGCCTCGGATCACGACGCGGTTCCTGCCTGGCGAGTCGACGATTTCCACGTTCGGAAGATAACCTTTGAGATCTTCCAAATTGCTAGCTCCGGCCTCCACGATTTGATCACCCGAAACGGCGACAATAGAAACGGGCACGTCCTGCGCGCTTTGCTCTCGCTTCTGCGCAGTCACCGTCACTGTGCCGAGTTGGCGGATTCCCGTGTCCGCGCTGTCGGCCTCCGTATCCTGAGCGGAGGCTGCACCAGCCGCAATCGCTGCGCTCCCCAACATCAACGCAATTGCAGAACAGAATGACCATAGATTTTTCTTCAAGACTTCCTCCCAATCCCACTTATTTCATAGCAGGTTAATGTTGGATCATTAATCCAAATTGGAGTTAGAGTCAATTTTGTAATTCATGCTATCTGGTTTAGAGTCTCCAGAAAGGAATCGAAGTGAGCAGCATGAATTCTTCTACGGTCATGGAAAGAGCGGAAATCGGTCGGCGAAAGCGCCGAAAGACACGCGCCATTCTCGTCGATGCCGCAATGCGAGTAATTGCAGAGAAAGGCTTAGAGGCTGCGACAAACGCTGAGGTTTTCAGTGAGGCAGGCGTCTCTCGCGGCACATTCTATAATTATTTCGAGACCAAAGAAGATCTTTTGAAGGCTGTAGCTGACGAGTTGGTCGACCAGTTGAATGATCAGATCAATGGCGACACAAAAGACATTGAAGGTGCGCCTGAGCGCATGGCCTGGACGTTTGGCAGATTCCTGCAGCGTACCAAAGACGACCCCGTCTGGGCGCGAGTCCTTTTAAGCATCGCCGCAAAGAATTCTCCGCTTCCACTTGGGGAAACGACCCAAGCGAATATGGCCCGCGATCTGCAGCATGGACGCGATCAGGGGCAGTTCACGTTAGAGGTCGACGAGGTTGCAATTAACATCATGGTCGGCACTGTCACGCAGGCAATGCACTCGACATTGGCTGGCCGAACAGGGCCTGACCACGCTTACCATATGGCAAAGTGCATTTTGCTGGCTTTCGGTACGCCAGGGGCTCGTGCGGCAGAAGCCGCTAAACTCGCAAGACCAGCCGACTTCTGATCTGTCGTCTTTGGATGTTGGGCTTCCGGATGGTCTGCCTCCCGAATTGTTTGCTTGCGCGGCAGAGGCTTCATACCGAATGATAAAGCCTCTGACGCAGGCAGTCCCCATCTATTTTATTCAGACCGTGTTGTAGAGCTCTCGCGGACCAGGATATTCTGACCCGGTGTCATCCTTGATTTCGCGCCTGATCAGGGCATTCGTCATGCTATTCAGGCGTTCGATTTCTCCCTTATGGGAGTCCGGGTCAGCTGCCAGATTTACCATTTCATCGGGGTCATTGATCGTATCATAGAGCTCGAGGTCATTGTATTTGAGCAGGGTGTCCCAATCGTCTGGAATGTGATGCTGCGCCGGAGCAAAATATCGCGCAAACTTGTAGCGCCCGTCATGGACACCTCTGATCAGCACCCTGTTTTGCAGGCTTGGCCCGGTCTTTTGCAGCCTGCCTATCGCTTCGATATCGCGACTGGCGAACGCATTGAGCTGTTGTTTGAGGAACTCATTATCCCATCCATATACGGAAGCATTGTTGAACAGAACTCCCTCTTCGTCACGCTGAGTCCGCCCCGAGGCCGATACGATTGCACCAGACAGATCCAGACCCGGAAGCGTGACTGCATCATCCTCGCCGGCGTCGCCATTACCCGCGAGCGAAAGAAGTGTTGGTACAAGGTCGACCGCGCCGGCCAGCGCCGTCGTTTCAAAGCCGCCATTCACATCCGGATGGCAAACAATGAATGGGACGCGAAGATTCTCCTTGTAGATTGTCGATAATTTTTGCCGCAAACCATGCGCGCCGGCCATTTCTCCATGGTCTGCACAGAAGACAACAATTGTATTGTCGGCCTGACCCGAAGCCTTGAGCCCCCGCAGCAGGAGGTCGATACTCCTGTCGAGGTCGCGCACACAATTGAAATAATAATTGCGATACCGACGCCAGGCTTCCTCGTCCTGTCGCTCCATCACGCCAAAAACATAGTCAAGCCCAACAAGCTGGTCGCGGTGCGATTGGGGTTTGGTCGAAAGGTCGTCGCCCATCAGGCTCGCCGGCAAGGGAGCGTCTAAAAAATCCTTATATGGGCCAATTTCCGGATCGCCTTTAAGCGGACTGATAAAGCCCTGTGCCAGGCGAGTTTGCTCCTGCTCGCCGGTCGCGTCATAGAACATTATGTCATGCGGATTCACGAAGTTGACCGCCAGGAACCAGGGGGTCCCGTCGTCAGCATCGGCGCGCATGTCTTCGATCATGCTGATCGCGTCTGAAGCGATACCAGGATCATGGCGAAGCCCGCCCCATGTATAGCCCGTTGGGTCACCATACTCATTGAATTGCGAGAAACCATAAGGCTCAAGCGCCCGACTCTTTGACGCTGAGATAAGTGATTTCTCCGATGAGTCCGCTAACGTGCTGAGATGCCACTTGCCCTTATATCGCGTCTGGTAGCCACGGGCCTTCAGATAGGTTCCGACGGTGGCGATATCGGGCGAAAGCTCAGGATATGGCGGGTTATCCGGATTCGCGATCACCTTGGTCTGCTGAATGTGTCGCCCAGTATACAAGGTTGATCGGGAAGGTGCGCATGGCGTCATGTGGACGTGGAAATTGGTGAAGGACGCGCCTTTCTTAAGGAGGGCCTCATGCCCCGGCAGATCGAGGCTCCCAGGCAGATCTGGCAAGCCGAACTGCTGGTCAGACATGACGAGAAGAATATTCGGGCGTTGCCGCCTGACCCGCCCAGGGGCGGCTTTGATTCCGTCTGTGTCGGGGGTCAATGCGCACGCAGACGTCGTTCCAAGAAGTGCTCCAGCCCCCATGAGAAATGTTTTTCTTGTCAGCGTGTTACTATCATTCTGATGTGTCATGTCCTGTTCCTCATACATCGGCTAAAATTCTTGTTGGAAAGGGCAGGGGCTCCCGCCATGTTTTGACGATATGATCCGGCGCGCCGGTCTCGTCCTGTAAGCGGCAGGCTCTGGTGACCAGCATGGCTGGCCATACCGCACTCTTCCGCGACCATCCTGATCTCGCTTGGTTCCCATTTAATGCTGTCCAAGCTCTCAACGTCTTCCAGGAGAGCGGCTAGCAAGCCCAACGTCCTGAAGCCCCGGTCTCCAGAATCGGTCGCATACAAAAACCGACGGTAAACTCTGACCCGCCCATAAAATTGCTTCCGCGCGCTGAATTGGAGACCCCGAAATCTTCCGGAATTGCGTGCATCTCGACCAAGTCCGATGCCGCAAACCTCACATGAGGTGCGTCTTTGATTCTAGTTACCGGCATCTGATCTTTTCCTCCCAGCGCCAATATTTGTATTTTGGATCAATGATCCAAACTGACTTATTAGTCAAGTTATTGTTGTCGTCTGTTTCAATGGTGCAACGAGCCGAGGACGAATGGGTCTCAGCTGTTCATCTGGAAGATCCATTCAATCGAATCTCGAAGCACGCCGTGCTCGAGTGGATCGCAGGCATTCGCCTGCTCAATCGGAAGATCATTAGCGTAAATCAATAATCCAGCGCATAGCGCCTTACAGGGCATCGAAAGCCTCCGCTTCGTTTTGAAATCGCGACCGCAAGACAAGGATATTTTTTTCCGTCCGGGGCTTTCGCGAACTGACGCTGAATTCGGTTCGGATCGAACATGAGTGTTGATCTCCTGTTTCACGTTGATCTGATTTCGGGCGGACTGAAGCGCTGCACGCAATAAGAATATAAATGACCAAAAAGTCAAATTCATTGACTTAATGCCCTGATCGGCACTACCCAGCTCATCGGAATGATCGATTTAGACACATAGGGGCGGCACTATGATTACCTCACCAATTCTCGATCCAGCCTGCAATCCATTTGCTGGAATGGATGTTCGCGTATGGCTCGAAGGCGCTGCGCGACGTGGCGGCGACAAGTTGTGTCTGGTCTGGGAACCTTTCGATGGCACGACTGAGCGCTGGACCTATAAAGAGTTTGTAGATCGGGTGGCGAGGTTTGGGGCAGGGCTCTATAGGCGCGGAATTCGCCAGGGTGACACGCTTATCCTTCACATGGACAATGCGCCAGAGCAGTTGATCGCCTGGCTTGGCTGCAGTTGGATCGGCGCTGTCGCGGTCACAACCAATGCCAAGTCGAGCCTCGACGAGCTGACTTATTTTGCAGAGAAATCAAAGGCACGGGCAGCCATCACTCAGCCAGTTTTTGCCTCGCTCACTGCCGAGGCTATGCCCGACGCAGAGTGGATTGCTGTGACGCACACCAATTCAGGCGATCCGGCTGAGCCTCCGGGCGATGCGTTCCTCGATTATGAGGCGCTATCCAGCGATCCGCGCGGTTTGCCGGTCTCTGACAGGGACTGTTCAAAGCCGTTTGGAATTCAGTTTACCTCAGGGACGACGTCCCGACCCAAAGGGGTGGTGTGGACACATGCAAACGCTTTGTGGGGTGCCCAGCTGAGTGCCATTCATGAAGGCCTGACGAGCAGCGACGTGCACCTTGTCTATCTGCCGCTCTTTCACACAAACGCCCAGGTCTATTCGGTGTTGGCGACACTCTGGGCGGGTGGAACAATTGTCCTCCAGCCGCGGTTCAGTGCGAGCCGTTTCTGGCCTGTCTCCCTGAAGCATGGCTGTACCTGGAGTTCGATGGTTCCGTTCATGGTTCAGGCGCTCCTGAAGCAGGACAAGCCGGACACTCATAGCTATCGGTTCTGGGGCAATGGCGTGTGCGATATTCCGACCGATGCTCATTTCGGTGTCAGGACACTGGGGTGGTGGGGAATGACCGAAACGATCACCCACGGCATTGTTGGCTCGGTTCATGACAAAGACTTGCCTAAGTCGATGGGACGGCCGTCAATCGGCTATGAGATCGGCGTGTTTCGCAATGATGGTCAGCGCGCCAGAACTGGTGAGACAGGTGACTTGCGCGTAAAAGGCGTGCGCGGCTTATCGCTCTTTCTGGAATATCTGGATGATGAATCTGCGACCGCCGCGAGCTTCGATGAGGAAGGTTGGTTCCTTACAGGCGATCGCGTGACGCTGGCTGAAAATGGCTGGCTGGTCTTCGCCGACAGGGCCAAAGACATGCTCAAGGTCGGAGGTGAGAATGTCGCGGCCTCCGAGGTTGAGCGGGTGATTGCGTCGCTGGACTTCGTCCATGAGGTCGCCGTTGTTGGGCGTCCCGATACAATGTTGAACGAAGTGCCAGTCGCTTTTGTGAAGCTGACAGGCGCGCAGCAACTGACCGAAAGCGAATTGGCCGATCATATTGTGGCCATCTGCAAGCGCCAGCTGGCGGCATTCAAGGTGCCTCAAGAGGTCATTTTTGTCTCTGAATTCCCACGCGCGACTCTGAACAAGATCGCCAAAGCCGAATTGAAAAAACAGCTCGTGACCGCCTGATCTAGCCGCTGTCTGAGAGCACTAAGGCGGCCCGACAAACTGCGTCATTCCAACTCAACGGCTAATATTGACAGAATTGACTGATCAGTCATATTTAGAAAATGACTAAAAAGTCAAATTTTTGCAGCCTGGCGTTCAGATCGCACGAATTTCTGACTGACAAGACAGATCGGATCGGTCGGGCCAATGCCTGTAACAGGTTTAAGGGAAGGAAAAGATGAGCATTCTCAAAGTGAAAGATATTGCGTTTGTGAGGTTCAGCGCCCCGGACCTCGAACAGATGAGAGCGTTTCTGGATGATTTTGGACTTGCCAGTGAGGTCGACGACAAGGGCGATCTTTATGCGCATGGCAGCGGCGGTTCTGCATTCGTCCACAGTACAACTCAGGGCGACCCAGCCTTTCTTGGTGTGGGTTTCTATGCCGACAGCGTTGATGATCTGCACAAACTTGCCGATGCTCAAGGCGTATCCGTCGAGCCGCTCAATGCGCCCGGCGGCGGTTCTGTGGTGCGCCTCAATGACCCGGACGGAATCAGCGTCGAAGTCGTTGCCGGGCAGCAGACACGGGAAGCAGGAGCGTTCCCGTCTCATGCGGGCCGGAATGACGCGCGAACGAAGGAACGCGTGCGTGAACCACTAAGGTTGGAAGACCGGCCTGCACAGGTGGTTCGGCTTGGCCATGCTGTCCTGGAGGTCAGCGATTTCAGGACCTCTGAACGCTGGTACAAGGATCTGTTCGGCTTCATCACCTCGGACGAAATTGAAGCTGAGCCGGGTGCCGCAATAGGCGCCTTCCTGCGATGTGATCGCGGTGATCAGCCAACCGATCACCACACGCTTTTCCTGCTGCAATCTGCAAATGCGCCGCGTCTGAACCACGCTGCCTTCGAGGTCGTCGATCTCGATGATCTGATGTGCGGGCATGCCCATCTGAAAAAGGCACAGAGAACGCCGGCCTGGGGCGTGGGGAGGCACGTTCTCGGCAGTCAGGTCTTTGATTATTGGCGAGACCCCTGGGGCAACGAGCTCGAACATTGGACGGATGGCGATTTGTTCACTGTGGAAGACGGATCACGAACGGCGACACTCTCTGATCTGCTGAATGTCCAATGGGGCCCACTTCACCCGATGATGGCGGGAGGCGCAAAATGAAACTGGCACGCTATGAAGCCGGCAACGGCGCGAAAATTGGTATTGTCGAAGGTAATACAATTCAGGAGATCAGCTTCGACGGAAGCATGATTGAATTGATTTCCGAATGGACGAAGATCGCACCAACAATCGACGGGCTCAAAACAGGCCAGAGCTATGCTGTGTCAGATGTTCATCTGCTCGCGCCTGTTGCTCGCCCAGGGAAGATCTTTGCGATCGGTCTCAACTATGCCGACCACATCGAGGAAAGCAAAATGGAGACGCCAGCTAATCAGGTCTGGTTCACCAAGGCCGTGACATCTGTGAATGGTCCGTTTGATCCGATTCTGATTGCAAAGGACGGCCCTTATGTGGATTACGAAGTCGAACTTGTCGCGGTGATCGGCAAGGGTGGCAAACACATCTCGGCCAGCGAAGCGCCTGCTCACATTTTTGGATATTGCGTCGGCAATGATGTCACCGAGCGTTTCTGGCAGCACCGGACACCTCAATGGAGTCTCGGAAAATCTTTCGATACCCACGCGCCGATCGGTCCATGGATCACAACAGCTGATGAAGTGTCGGATCCACACGTGCTGGATCTCCGCTGTTCGGTGAATGGTGAAGTGCGTCAGAACTCGAACACGCAACATCTGGTCTTCGACATCTGGCAGCAGATCGAGCACCTGTCCGCAGGTATGACGCTGGAGCCGGGTGATCTCATATTCACGGGCACACCAGGCGGCGTTGGGGCGGCCATGGACCCCCGCAAATTTCTTCAACCCGGCGATGTCGTCAGCTGTGAAGTTGATGGTCTTGGTTCAATCGAAGGTACCATGGTTGGAGAGACCTGAATGACAAAGAAATATGATTACGACGTCATCGTCGTTGGTGCTGGTCCGACCGGCATGACGCTCGCGCTGTCGTTGGCGCGGGGAGGAGTGAAAACACTGGCGTTCGACAAGGAGGCGGATGTTTATCCTCTGCCTCGAGCCGCTCATGTCGATCACGAGATCATGAGAATTTATCAGGAATTGGGGGTAGCAGACGACATCGCAAAGACATGCCGTTCGTCGCTTACGTATGACTTCCTGTCGGCCAAGCGCGAGATCCTCATGCAATTTGGCGGGCTTTCAGGCATGGGGCCAGGTGGCTGGCCAACGGGCAACATGATCCACCAGCCAACCATCGAACGCATTGTTCGTGATGCAGCAGCTGGTGAAGCCAATCTGGAGCTACAATCCAATTGGGATTGCAAATCAGTCAGCGAGACCGCCGACGGTGTTCAGTCAAGCGTGCTGGTCAACGGTGAGCTGAAAACCTTCACGTCTCGATATCTGGTCGCTTCAGACGGCGCACGCAGTCCGATCCGCAATCAATTGGGCATTGAGCAGGACGACCTTGGCTTTGATGAGCCATGGTTGGTCGTGGATGTCCTGGTGAAGGATTATTCTCGTCTGCCGAAGGTGAATCTTCAGATTTGTGATCCGGTCCGCCCGACAACCTGTGTTCTGATGGGATCAGGGCGCCATCGGTGGGAATTCATGCTTCTGGATGGCGAAGATCCGCAGGAAATGTCCTCACCGGAAAAGGTCAGTGAATTGCTGGAACCGTGGGATGTGGAGGGTGCGGTCGAACTGGAGCGCACGGCGGTCTATCGTTTCAACGCCAAGGTCGCGAAGGAATGGAAGAAAGGGCCTATCTTCCTTGCAGGGGATGCGGCGCATCTAACACCGCCTTTTGCCGGGCAGGGGCTCTGTGCAGGCCTTCGTGATGCTGTGAACCTCGCCTGGAAGCTGATCGCATGTCTGAAACAGGGTGCTGATGAGGGCCTGCTCGAATCCTATCAGATCGAGCGAGCGCCACATGCCAGAGCCTATATCGAACTCGCCATCGCTCAGGGCCGCACAGTCTGCACTACCGACCCTGGCGTCGCCGCAGAGCGTGACGCGCAGATGTTGGCGGCGCGGGCCGCAGGCGTGTCTATGACTCCGCCACCGCCTATGGGCTTGTTGAAGGGCTGCCTCGCTGAGACTTCAGGTGCCGGAAGCTATTTCCCTCAGATTGTAATCGAGACTGAAGGCGCGCTTCGGCGGCTCGACGAAACGCTGGGTCTCGGCGCGCGCCTGATCGTCAGAACCGGAGGCGCAACGCTTTCGTCCGATACAGGGCTGACGATTGTTGAGACAACGAACGAAATGCTGGGCGAGTTCGGGCCCGGGCTTGCGGCCTGGCTGGATGAACTTGGCGTCGAAGCAGTGCTGGTTCGTCCGGATCACTACGTGTTCGGTATGGGCGATCCTGCGGACCTTCTCGCGGGCTGGGCCTCCGCATTGTCAGGCACAAAGCAAGCAGAACCCGCCGTTTGAGGCGCCATAATTCCAATCTGGGAGATAATCATGACGATCGAAGGAAAGTGGGAGTTTGTTGCCCAAACTCCAATGGGTGAACAGAAGAGTACGGCCGACTTTGTCCGCGAAGGTGATGGCTTTGGCGGCATGCAATCCGGCGCACAAGGCGCAAATCCGGTCACTGGGGGCATAATATCGGGAGATGACGTCACCTGGCAAACAAAGGTCGCAGTTCCGTTTCCCATCACGCTCACATTCTCCGGCACTGTGTCCGGAGATGAGATGAAGGGACAGTTGAAAGCTGGTTCATTGGGGACTTTCACATTCGAGGGTAAGCGCGTCAGTTAGTTCGTGAGCGTTCGTTGGGTGTCATGAGCACCTGGTTTGATCTGTGAAAAATATGAAGCCGATCCGGAAGACCGGGTCGGCTTTTTTTGGAGAAGTCCGCTGAGGCGAGATCAAAAAAGAGGGCGCTCGAATGATCGAGCGCCCTTTCAATGTCCGGGAGGCAGAGTGCGTTCCCGATCTGATCGCTGGTAAGTTCAATCAGATCGGAAGGCACCGGGAGGAAACCTTCCGGCGGATTGCGATCGGTTTAGTACCAAAGGCGGAGTTGCAGAGCGACTGTACGCGGCATTTCTGATGTTGCGGATGATGCCTGGACGAATGGTGTCGGGTACGCAAACGACGCCGAATTTTCATCGGTCAGATTTTGACCGATCAGACTCAGCTCCCAAACGCCATCAGCATCGGCGATGCCGACAGATGCATTCATCGTGGTGAAGGATTCGCCGCGAACTGCCGCATTCGGGTCTTGCTGGTAGGTAACTTCAGACCGCCAGTCGACCGAGCCATTTGACGTTAGCAAGAAGTTTTCGCCAAGCGCACGATCGTAGCTATACCCGATGGAACCGCTCCAGTCTGGGGCATTCGGAATGCGGTCGCCTGTAATTGCATTTCGAGCCTTGGCGTAAGTGCTATTGGCCGTCAGACGAAGGTTTCCGGTAGCTTGCCAGAAGCCTTCTGCTTCGACGCCATTGCTTTCGAGATCGGTATTGGAGATCACGAACTGCTGGCCGTTAAAAGTTACGACCTGGAAGCCTTCGATGTCCGTCGAGAACGCGGCTGCATTCAGCTGCCAGTTACGACCGGACGACTTAAGGCCAAGTTCGAAGGTTTTGGCAGTTTCTGAATCAAAGTCAGAATCAGACAGGTCAGCAACCTGATCGGAGAACCCACCCGCTTTCGTGCCTTTGCCGTAAGATACGTAAACCATCGTGTCGTCAAAGACGTCATACTGAAGGCCTGCTGAATAGTCGAAATTCTCTTCGCTTAGTGCTTGCGAAACCGGCGCAACCGGCGGGAAGAGGACAACGCTATAGAGTCCCGGGCTCAGGAGCGTTCTGGAGGACAGAAATTCCTTGTCCTCTGCCGTATACCGCAAGCCAGCGATACCGCGAATCTTGTCGGTGAACCGATAGGTCCCCTGCGCAAACGCGGACCAGGCTTCTGTGGTTTGATTATACTGGCCAGCATAGGCACCTGCGATATTCACACCCGGTGCAGGACCAAATGGATAGTTCGCAGCTGCCTGACTGGTTTCTTTCAGGAGGTTATCGAGATACATGCCGCCGACAATGTAATCGAACGTCTCTCCAGCCGGCGAAACCAGGCGGACTTCCTGTAGGAACTGGCTGCTCTTTTCGCTATCTTCCCCAGTGAGAAAATCTCCGGCGAGGCCGTCGCCATCAACTGTCCCTTCACTTTGATAGGCGGACCAGCCGGTCACCGATGTCAGGATGAAACCATTCAGGTCGAAATTCGCGGTCAGTTGAGCCTTGTCATTATTCAGGCTTTCACTAGCGGACTCACCTGGCACGGTGAGGCCGTTGCTGTTTCTTCTGTTCAAGGCGCCGTCAATCGATCCAGGATAGCCTTCGGCCGCCTGCAACATGTTGGCGATTGGCGAGCTGATAACGATCTCGGCAGGTGTTCCCGACAAGTCTGTGTCTGAGGTTTGGACCAACAATGTGATATCTGTGTCACTGTTGGGCTCGTAAACAAGCACGCCGCGAAGTGAGAAATCTTCCAACTCCGTAGCTTTCTCGCCACTGATGATGTTCTCAGTCCAGCCACCTTGATCTGTCATTTGGGCTGAGAGTCGCAGCTTGAGCGTGTCTGAGAGCGGCAGGTCCGTCGCGCCTAAAATCGTCGTCGATCCGAGTTCGAATTCATGTGACGCCGTCAGTTCGGCTGCAAAATCATCGCCTGGCTTCCGTGGAATGACATTGATTGCACCTGCACTGGTGTTCTTTCCCAGCAGCGCGGCTTGCGTGCCTTTGATGACTTCTATTCGCTCAATATCAAACAGGGCCGACGTGAACTCGCGGCTGCGGGGTGCGTAAACACCATCTACGAAAAGACTGACAGAACTTTCAAACAGTGAAGTTCCGGGGGAGGATCCAAGTCCTCGAATGGTAACGCCCGTGGTCGATTTGCCCGTCGGAGAGCGAACCAGTTGTACGCCCGGTGCGATCGACTCGATCTGCAGGAGCGACCCAACGCCTTTGTCCGCAATCAGTTCGCCATCGACGACGTTCACCGCGATCGGGATATCCTGTGCACTTTCATCTCGTTTCGTCGCGGTAACATAAACGGTTTTCATTGTGCTTGTATCGTCAGCTGGCTCGGCTGGTGCGCCGTCCTGAGCGAGCGCAGAAGCGCTGGCTGAGGCGATCATGGCCAATGCGATTGTTGATGAAGATGATTTGAGTCTGAGCATGTCCTTTGAATCCTCCCTTTATGAGTCCACGCCTTTTTCGGGTGCGTGTGTGCTCTGTTTCTCATTCTGTCCGAAATCTCGTTCCAAAATGACTAAAAAGTCAATAATGTAAAATGATCGACTCGGCAACATTCCATTTTGGAGGGAGGATTTTCGATCTTCAGATAGAAAAAATGGGAAATATGGGCAGGGCACGGCATTTCTTCCCCGAAGGACTCTAAGTGAAAAATGCCATTAAATTTTCATAATAATATTTAGACCGGGGATTTTCGTATCAGGCTTTGAGCTCGGTGCGATTTCTGAAATACTAAAATGAGATTCAGGCGTAGCAGTCAGATTATTTGCTCAGTAAGTGAGATAAAGAATTGAAAAGAAAACGTTTTTCAAAAAGAGGTGAAACCCGGTCGGCGCTGGTTGCTGCAGGACACAAGCTGTTTTCTGAAAAGCCCGTAGACGCCGTGGCGATCGATGACATTGTTGAAGAAGCAGGCGTCGCCAAAGGTAGCTTTTACAATCATTTCAAAGAGAAAAACGATATCTTGATGGCCGTTCGCAAAGAGGTCAGAGAGAATATCAATATACAGGTCAATGAAATAAATTCTGGTGTTGAAGATCCAGCAGTTCGTGTTGCGCGTGCATTGTCTGTTTATTATCGATTGACTGTCGATGATCCAAATATTGTTTCAATTATTCTTCATCGGGACGCGAATGTCGGGAATGCGATTGCTCTTGAGGTCAATCAGGGCGCGTTGGAGGATGCCCGCGAAGGTGTTTCTTCGGGGAGATTCGCGGTTCCTTCAGCTGAAAGCGCCGCGCATTTTATTGTCGGAACGGGTTATGCTGGAATGGTGAGTATGGTAAGTGACCAAAACGTCAGCTTGGTTGCCTCACTCGCCCGGCATCTGATTTTGCTGGTCCTTCGTGGGTTGGGTCTGGAAACAGATGAAGCCACCAGTATCGCTGCCATAGCTGTCGAACAGATCATTCGAGGGCAGGGAAGTGGCAATGCAAATGACCAGACGGACGATGTTGGGGGCGAGTAGCGCCGCATTACTTGCGTCCAAAACAAGCGAAGCGCAGACGGGCGTCACTCCGGGGCGATCAGCGACCATTGATGTGCACGCACACTTCTTACCCGAGATTTACTCAGACGCATTAGCGTCGGCTGGTTTGAAGTTGCTCGATGGCGGTATGCCAGTTCCGAAATGGTCGGAGGATCTGGCTCTGGCCACAATGGATCAGGTTGGCATCTCTGGTGCGTTGTTGTCAGTCTCTTCGCCATTCCTGTCGTTTCTGAATTCCGAAGACGAAGCCCGGCGCAGTCGTGCGATTAATATCGAGGCTTCAAAGATCCGGGATCGTCACCCCAACCGGTTTGGTGGACTCGCCATTCTGCCGTTGTCAGATCTGACGGCGGCGATGGAAGAACTGAAGTTCGCGCTCGATACACTAGAGCTGGACGGGGTTGCGATCCCGACAAATATTGGTGGTGAGTATCTGGGACATGAAAGGTTTCGGCCATTGTTGGCTGAATTGAACGCGCGCCGCGTTACCACGTTCGTGCACCCGACCTCGCCATGCTGTTTCGAGGCCTTCAATCTGGGCTTGCCCGCGCCCATGCTGGAGTTTCCATTTGAGACCACGCGTGCAGTAACGGATCTGGTACTCTCAGGACGCATCGCGGAATTTTCTGATATCGAGTTTATTCTTCCGCATGCAGGTGGGACTTTGCCCTACTTGGCGCAGCGAATTGCCGCGATTGGCCAATTGCCAGTCGTCGGGCCAAAACAGCTGGCAGCGCCCGAAACGTTGAAAGCGCTCGCCTCTATGAACTATGATCTCGCACTGTCGGCGACGCCGGCGCAATATGGCGCCCTTCGTCAACTCGTGCCTGTGACCAACATTCTCTATGGTTCGGATTTTCCATTCACGCCAGCGCCCGCCGTTGCAGCAGCCGATATGGCGATCGATCAACTCGGACTGAATGACGAAGAGGCCCGCCAGATCAGGTCAGGGAATGCGTCGCGACTGTTTCCTGGTTTTGCAGGACGTTGCTGCGGGGCACACGCTCACTGACTGGGAGCTGACGCAGGAATTCTTCGGTCGTTTGTGTTGAGATGCGCTGAGCTTCAGGTCTCTTCAGGCCCAGTGTGGTCAACATCAACAGCAGAACCTCCTGAGCGATCATCGCAGTCTCCGAATTCGATTGAGAGATCAGGACGCGCTGGATCAACGCTCCTGCACCGCCCAGTAGCAAGAATAACGCGCTCTCCACATCATTGATTCGGAAGCGTCCGCTGATCATGCCGTCCGAGATGTCTGCTTCAAGACCGCTATTGCCCTGCGCGATTGCCAGGGATTTGAACCAATACCGGTTCAGAAATCTGAAGCGGTCGGGCTCAATCATCGCCATTCGGACATACACTGCCATGCCTCGAACAATCCGTTTTGCAGGGTCTGGTTCGTCGGCGTTTGCTTCATCGACGCGGATTTCGATCATGCGGATCGAATTTCGCCACGCTTCATCGATCAGTGCCTCGATATCGAGGAAATGATGGGCGAATGTCTGTTTGGAGATGCTGGCCGCCTCGGTGACCATGTCGACAGTGACGGCTTCAGCGCCATGCAGGCTGAGTAGGCTCATGCCAACATCAAGCAAGCGCTCATGCGTCTTTTGCCAGCGTTTATCTGACTTCGGGGCGGGATGCCCTTTTTTCCTGCTGACCATCAACGACTCTCAGAGATCAAACCGTTCTTCAGACTAATTCATTCATTCGCTGAAAAACAATCGCCAGTCTGGGCGCCAACGCCTCAGACATCAATATTATCAAGACAAACGTCTCGGAGGTCGATTTGCTGTTCCTCAAACCGATGCGGCACAAAATTGCTGTCTAAAGTCATGCTGATGTCAGTCCGTCACGTGGAAATGGTCAGCCAGCATCTCGCCTGTATAGCCGTGCGTATTCGCTGCCGGGTCGAGCGGCAGCATACTTGCCTCCCATTCCTCATATTGCATTTTGAGCTCGGCGAACTTTTCCGGATAGCGCCCAATCAGATTGGCTCTTTCTTTTGGGTCTTCTTCAACATTGAAGAGGTAGGAAACATCTGCAATCTTCAGATATTTCCAGTCGCCTGACCGCAAGGCTTTCTGATCAAGATTCATATACCTGAAATAGACATCTCTTGGCGCTGGCGCAGCGCCTTTCAGGGCGTCCGTCAAATCAATACCATCTGACGGGAAATCAGGGTCAGGTCTCGCTGACCCCGCGTGAAGAAGTGTCGGCATCATATCCATGCTCATCGTCACTTGCTGGCTGACGCTGCTGGGTTCGATCACGCCGGGCCAGCGGACAATCATTGGTACTCTAAGGCCGCCTTCCAGCAATTCCGTCTTGATGCCACTGAAAGGCCAGGTGTCAGCGAACCGCTCTCCGCCATTGTCCGATGTGAAGACGATAATGGTTTCATCCTCAATTCCGAGTTCCTGAAGTTTGGAGATCACGCGAGCAATCTGCTGGTCCATTGAAACGACCATTTCTGCATAGGTCTCAAGCGAGCCGCCATCGAGGTGCACCAGCCCATATGGCCCTGCATCTTTGATGCGTTCTGACTCCGCTCGGTCATCTGGCCCTTCCCAGGGCCAATGTGGTGCGGTGAAATGCAGGCTCAGAAAGAAGGGTTTGTCATTCTGGCTCATTTCGTCGATCAGCTCGACCGACCGATCACCGAAAAGCTCAGTCAGATAAGCCGTCTCATGAATTTCCGTTTCGCCATCCCAGAGATCATTCTGTCCCATCATGGATTCGTGTCGGAAATAGTCGACAGACCCGCCTCTGACACCCCAGAAGTGATCATAGCCGCTTTTCAGCGGGCCATAATCGGGCAGAGCACCGAGATGCCATTTGCCGACCAATGCGGTCTGATAGCCTGCTTTTCGAAGCTGGCCCGGCAGTGTGGGGTGCGAGGGTGGCAGGCCGACTTTCCGGGACGTAAGTGGCTCTTCCAGCCCAACTGGAAGGCGATACTGGTAACGGCCGGTAATAAGCGCGGTCCTGGTCGCTGAACAGACAGGCGAGTTCGAATAGGCCTGCATGAAACGCATGCCTGTTTCAGCAAGGGAATCGATAGCTGGTGTCTGGTATTCGCGTCGTCCATAACAGGAGACATCAGCATAACCGAGGTCATCAGCCATGATGAAAATGATGTTTGGCTGCTTTCGTCCGGCATTTAGATCAGATGACGGCGCAGGGGCTCCGGATGCAGAATAGACTTCGCCTGACAAACCAGCAGCGCATCCGGCTAGAGTGAGTGCGGACACGCCCAGCAAAAGACGACGGCGACTCAAGCCCAAATCAGCTTTGCTCATATTTCCTCCAGAAATTTCTTTCGATGCCGACCTGTTTCCGCCATCTCTTTTAGTGCAGAGAAATACAAAATGACCAAATAGTCAATTTTGATGTTTAGGGCTTGTCTTCGTTTGACCGCTAGGGCGCATGTTATGATACGCGTCCTCGTTCAGAGGTGCGCTCAGATAAATCCAAGGCTTTTGAGGTCGGCCTGCTCTCTTCCTGTCACGGATTGAACTGACGGTCTTTTCTCAACATTTGCCGAATGTCTCTGGATCGCGGGGAAGGCGGATAGGTCGAGGCCGCCTCGTTGTGCGGTTGTGTAGTTCCAGTTGAGATACACATCGATGATGGACCAGTCCTCCCCAAACCAGAATTTCTGGTTCTTGAACCGGGTCTCGAGTTCCTGAAGCACAGGCTGATAGTATTCAATCCCGAGTGCCTGGATGGCGGATGTGTCTTCAGCTTTGCTAAACCGCGCGGGGGCTCGGATCATCCGCGTCATTGGATGAAGAGTAGCGCTACACCAGATCAGATCTTGCAATGGCTCATTGTCGCCGAGTGCCTGTCCGAAATTTGGTAAGAGTTGAGCATCCGGAAACTGTTGATGAAGATGGGCCAGGATAGAGCCGTTTTCCGTCAGTAGTTTTTCGCCCACCTGAAGCGCTGGCACCTTACCGCGCGAATTGATCTTCAGATATTCTGCCCAGTTTGGCGGATCAAGAAAATTGACCAACTTCGCGTCATAAGCGATCCCCGTTTCTTCCAAAGCGACCATGGTCACCCGCGCACAGGTCAGCGGCATGTAATATAGAGTGAGCTCGTTCATGCGCTTCCATCCTATTGGTTTTGGCCAGGGTTCAGTTTGCGCTGTAGCGCCGATTAAACTGAAGAGTTGGAGTGTTCGACCTAATGACTAAAAAGTCAAATTCTGCGTTCACCTGACAGAAAACGCCTTTGCAAGCGCGCTGAACGGTCTGAATCACAATGGGAGTGTTTGTCGTCGATTTCGGAATTTCGAAGAAAACAGAGACGGGTCCTAACGCGAAAAACCCGCGATAACGCGGGCATCCTACAAATGCAGAAGGGGTGTTTCAATTTTCAGGTAATTCTCTGGCGGACTGGGGAGGATTCGAACCCCCGACCCCTTGGTTCGTAGCCAAGTACTCTATCCAACTGAGCTACCAGTCCGCGCCGAGAAGAGTTGGGCTGAATACCCAAACCGCCTGCCGAAAGCAAGCGCTGAAACTGAAAAAAGCATAATTTCCTGACGAAAAGATTTATCCCAAGGGATCAGGTCTTGTCGGCTTCGTAAACGCCGCGGGCGATCGCGCGCGCAAGTGTCGATGCGGCAAGCTCTCCAAGGCGCGCAATCAGGAGCGGTCTTGGCGCGCTGGCGGGCTTTTCACCGGTTGAGAGACCAAAGACCACATCGCCGTCAAAGGGCGCAAATACGGGGCGGATGGCCCGCGCCATTCCCGCGACCGCCATATCGGCCAGCCTCTGGGTTTCAGACGGGGTGAGGTCTGCATCAGTTGCGACGATGGCGATGGTGGTATTGGTGCCGGGCGCGGGATTGAGCTTGGCCGCGCCCCAGTCTTCCGGGTCGAATGCGAAGCTGTCAGGGAAGGGGAGGCCACCAAACTCGGCGCCCACTTCATACGGCGCGGCCCAATAGGCCTCGCTGCCGGGCACAGTGACAGAACCAAAACAATTCACGGCCACCATTGCGCCCACTGTATATCCATCATCAGTCACCATGCTGGCCGAGCCGAGCCCGCCTTGTCTCGACCCGGCCAGCGCGCCATATCCTGCGCCAGCGCGCCCGAGCGCGAAGGTCTGACCGGCCTTCGACAGCGCGTCGCGGCCCAGCCGGTTATAAGGTGGCTCAGCGCCCCAGGACTTATCCCCGCCATTGGCCAGATCATAGAGAATCGCAGAGGGAATCACCGGGCTGCGTGGCACGCCAGGCGCATCGCGCAGCGCAAAGCCTTTGCCTTGCGCCCCCAATTCTGCCGCTACGCCATCCGCTGCGGCCAGCCCGTAAACAGAACCGCCGGACAGCACGATGGCGTCGACTTCATCGACCAGCGTTCCGAGCTTCAGCGCGTCGGTTTCGCGCGTCCCCGGACCGCCACCAGCCACATGCACGGCACAGACGGCGCGCTGCGCAGGCACCACAACGCTCACACCGGTCTGACTGCCTGTATCTTCAGCATTTCCGACTGTCAGGCCTGCAATGTCCGTTATCAGATTTTCTCGTCCGGGTTTTGCCATTGGCTGCCTTTCTCATCTCAAACCAAGGTGTATGGTGCGGGCTCAATTACGCCAAGGACCAATTCATATGATCCGCACCACGTTTGCTTCCACACTGGTACTTTCACTGATGGCCTGTTCAGGGCCCGAGGAGACACCAGATCCGGCACCAACGCCATCGCCAACAGAATCGCCTGCGACATCGGATTTGGCGGGCTGGACGCATGGCGGCATGGTCACGGCAGGCGATCCACGCGCCGTCGAAGCCGGGCTGAAAGTCTTGCGTGACGGTGGTCATGCGGTTGATGCGGCCATCGCAGTGCATGCCGTGCTGGGCCTGGTCGAACCGCAGAGCTCTGGCATTGGCGGCGGCGCTTTCATGATGGTCTACGACCGCGAGAGCGACAAACTCACCGTCTTCGATGGTCGCGAGAAAGCGCCAAAAGCCGCAAATCAGGACTGGTTCCGCACAGAAGATGGCGAGATCATGGACTTTCTCACCGCCTGGCAGAGCGGCTATTCGGTCGGTGTACCTGGGCAGGTGAAACTCTATGAGACCGCCCATGAGGCCTATGGCAAAGCCGACTGGTCTGGTCTGTTTGATGATGCCATCTCTCTGGCGGCAGATGGATTTGAAGTCAGCCCGCGGCTCAATCAATCGCTGTCAAGTGACCGGCTCCGGGCCATCATTCAACTGGATGACCGCCCGGAAACGGCTGAATACTTCTATCCGGGTGGTGATCCCGTGCCGGTTGGCTTTGTGCGCACAAACCCGGATTACGCGACCACCCTCACATCCATTGCAGAAAACGGCGCTGACGCCTTCTACACGGGGCCCATCGCAGAGAGCATTGTGGCGGCTGTGAATGAAGGGCCGATGGGTGCGCCCATGACGCTCGAAGACCTTGCTGACTATGAAATCGTCGTCCGCGATGCGCTGTGCGGTGATGCGTTCTCATATAAGATCTGTTCAGCGCCGCCGCCATCCTCCGGAGGTATCACGCAGCCCTCTATTCTGGGCATTTACGAGCGCATGATCAAAGACATGCCAGCAGAATATGGGAACGCCAAAATTCAGGCCTTTGTCGATGCTCAGCGCCTCGTCTATGCGGATCGGGACCATTATGTCGCTGACGCGGATTTTGTAACGGTGCCGGTGGAAGATCTGCTCAACCCTGACTATCTCGATGTCCGCGCCACACAGGCCTTTGCGCCGGATGGCAAAGCCACTGCGGGGGATCCGGGCGAAGTGCTGCGCGGCGAGCCGATCATCGACATGTGGGGGCATGACGGCACGGAACATGCGCCTGGCACGACCCATATTTCCATCATCGATACCTATGGAAACGCGGTCTCGATGACAGCGACTGTCGAGGCCTCCTTCGGCTCGTCCCGCTGGGCGTCGGGCTTTCTTCTCAATAACGAGCTGACGGATTTCTCGCGCGACCCGATGACGAATGGCAAGCTGGTAGCCAACGCGCCGGCCTCTGAAAAACATCCCCGCTCCTCCATGTCGCCAACGCTTGTCTTCGATGAAGCCGGTGATCTTTTCATGGTAACGGGCTCTCCCGGCGGAAACTCGATTATCGCTTATGTCTCCAAAACGCTGGTCGGCGTGCTCGATTGGGGGCTGACCGCCGAGGAGGCTGTTGGCTTCCCGAATATCATCGCGCGTGGCGACCGTATCGGCGTTGAAACCTCAAGAGGGGACGGCGCTGCGATCGCTGAAACGCTCACCGAACTTGGCTATGATGTCGCTGAACGCTCGGGTGAGAATTCCGGCCTCAACATCATCGTTGTCCGCGAAGATGGCCTTGAGGGCGCGGCCGATCCCCGCCGCGAGGGTGTTGCGCTGTCCGTCGAACTCGCAACAGAAGAGTAACCCGTCTAAGACCCCGCGGCGCAGGGTAGCACCAGCTGAAACACCGTGCCTTCTGGTCCGGTCGAGATGAAGGTCAGTCTGGCCTTCATCCCGTCGGCCAGCTCTTTGGCGATGGCAAGGCCGAGGCCTGACCCACCTTTGGATCGGGATGGCGAAAACGGCATGAACAGCGTTTCGCGGACTTTTTCCGGGATGCCGGGGCCGTTATCCCGGATCAGAAGCGTCACTGACTGCGCATCCGTATTTGCGACCAGCGAGATTTTACCCGGCTCGTCGCGGGATGTTTCGGCGTCGATGGCCTGTACCGCATTACGGATGAGGTTTACCAGAATGCGGTGCAGATGCTCGGGATCACAGGACACGCGAATGTCCGCCTCGACATGGTTCTCACACAGCGTGTCGGTGCCGTTCAGGATCTGCCCTTCTGAAATGGCTTCATCCACAATGTCTTTCAGGCGATAGGCCCCAATCTGTGGTTTGACAGGTTCGGATCGCCCGAATTTCAGGGTATCTTCGGCCAGTTTAATCGCGCGCTCCAAAGCCCGTTCCAGGCGCGGTGCCGCACGCCTGACGCGCGGGTCCTTGCTCATCGCCAGCCCATCTGTGACGATCTGGGCGGCAGACAGCGAGTTGCGCAGATCATGGTTGATCTTGGCCATGGCCTCGCCCAGCTGCGCCATGCGCTCGCGCTCGCGAAAGGCCGCTTTCACCGTCGTTTCCATGTCCGACAAAGTGTTCTCAGCCCGTCCGATCTCATCCTGACGGTTGGATGGCAGAATGCGGGTTTCCACGCCACGCGGATCGTCGCGAAAGCCCTCAATCGATTTGGTGATCCGCCGGATCGGCCGCACGACGAGATAGAGCAGAACCAAATAAATGAGAACGCCGACAAAGGTTGAGACAAACAGCGACAACCAGAGCAGCCGCAAACTGTAGTCGCGAAGCGAGTCACGAAGCGGAGCGATATCCAGCACAACTTCAATAAACTCACCTTCGAAGCGTGGGGTGTCCAGCACCCGGAGGAAATCTGTATTGTTGTCAAACAGCGTTGCAGGGCCGCGCAACAGGCGCTGGAAGATATTTTCGGTTCTGAGGTCGACCAGTCGGATATTGCCTTCGATGGCCATGGATGGCGCCAGAATGATCTCGCTGCCCATATCACTACTGGCGGCCACGGCGATAATCCGCTCATTCTCCAAAAGCTGAAGAGACAGCGTATCGGAGACGCGCCGCTGCGGCGCGGCTTCAACGGCCAGAACAGCTGTTTGCGCCATCTCGACGCGCGAGTTCAGATAGGCCGCTCGGAAATTAGCCGCTGACGGCACGAAGATCATGGCTTCGGCAATCAGAATGAACACGATCGTCATGAAAAACAGGCGTGCGGACAAGCCGGGGATCCAGCCGCCCTGAGGTGACTTCGCACTCTGATTATTCTTCTGAAGCCAACGCCGGATCACCATGATGATCGCAAACTAATCTAGTCTGCGACAAGCTCAAGTAATTACGGAATGCGTTGCAGAATGCCCACAAGCTTTTTGGCCATCGGACCAAACACTTTTGGCTGAAAATGCTTGCTGGCCGCGCGTTTTACAATCTCGGCGCGGGTTGGATAGGGCGACATATATTTCGTGAGATCCCGCATGGTCAGCTTGTTTGCCATAGCGAGCGACAGGATTTGCAGGATTTCGCCGCCGGCTTGCCCGAGAACCGATGCCCCGAGGATCTTGCCATTCTTGCGAATGACGAGCCGGAGCGAGCCGGTTTTCTGTCGATCTGTGATGGCACGATCAATCTCGTCAAAGGGAAATTCAACCGTCTCGACCGAATCGCCGTGTTTTTCGCGGGCTTCCGCTTCCGTCAGACCAATCTGCCCGATCTCCGGGTCGACAAAAGTGACAGCTGGCAGCTGATCTGTGACCGCCTTGGAGGGCAGCTTCATCAATGCGGCTTGCACAAAAATGCTGGCATGCCATCCCGCCAGATGCGTGAATTGTCCGCGTCCCGCAATATCCCCAACCGCCCAGACATTCGGGTTTGAGACGGACCGGAGATTGGGTTTGGTCACGATTCCATTCCGGTCTGAGTCCACTTCACCTCTATCGAGCTCAAGCAAATCGAGCGCCGGTGTCCGTCCCACGGCGACCAGTAAATCCGTGCCATGAATTTCGACCGGGCCATCCGGGCCTTCGGCAATGAGGGTGAGGTCGTTTTGTCCGCCCTTCACCTCAATTGCCTTGTGATGATCGAGAATGGTGATGCCTTCTTCACGCATCAGGGAGACAAGCTGTGCGGCATGCACTGGGTCGCTTCGGCGTAGGGGCTGGCCCATTTCGACCACCGTGACATTCGAACCGAGCCGATGAAAGGCCTGAGCCATCTCAAGGCCAATCGGGCCGCCACCCAACACAATCAGATGCTCTGGCAAGTCCGGCATGTCGAAAATGGTTTCATTCGTCCAGAACGGTCGGCTCGCCAATCCTTCAACGCCGGGAATCAACGGAACGGATCCGGCGGCGATCACGATGCGACGTGCAGTAACTTCATAGGATTCAGAGGCCAGACTGCTCGGGCTGGTGAAATGAGCCACTTCCCGAATGACCTTCACACCCAGACCTTCAAACCGTTCCTGGCTATCAACCGGTGCGATCTCCGCGATGACTGACTGCAAATGCGCCTTCACAGCCGCCCAGTTGGCTTTTGGTGTGGCGACTTCAATGCCCAGCTTTTCGGCGTCCTTGATGACCTGCAGCGTGTTGGACGTCGCCAACAAGGCTTTGGACGGAACGCAGCCATAATTAAGGCAGTCACCGCCCATTTCGTCGCCTTCGAACAGAACGACGTTGAGGCCCAGTTGCGCGGCACCAGAGGCAACCGACAAACCACCAGAGCCTGCGCCGATCACGGCAACATCCGCTGTCAGCTTTGTCCGGGAAGAGAGAACAGTATCGACCATGGGTCAGCTTTCTGTAGGAGGGAGCGGAGCCGGGCTGTCTGGCCCTGCTTTTTTCTTTCGGAGCGCTTTAATGGCGACCGGCAACAGACTGACGAGCGCCAGTGCAATCATGGGCGGCGCGATTTGCGTAAACAGACCACTCAGATTGAGTTCCTCGCCACGGTCGAATATCCCGCCAAGGCCTGCGCCCAGCCAGGTATAAGCGATGACGCCCGGCATGATGCCGAAAAAGGTGGAGATCACGAACTCACGCGGCTTGGCACCCAGAAGCGCAGGCGCGATATTCGCAACCGGGAAAGGCACTGCCGGCATGAAGCGAAGAAAGAACATATAGCTGAGCGCATTCTCACTAAACCCGGCTTCGAGCCGCTTCAGGAAGGGACCGGCGCGCTGGCGAAGCGGCTGCCCGATTGAGGTCCGCGCAATTGTAAACAGCGTCGTCGCACCAATCGTTGCGGCAAATACCGTGGCAACGCTGCCGCCGACAAGGCCGAAGAGAAACCCGCCCGTCAGTGTAATCCAGAGCGCACCCGGCAACATGAAAATGGTCGCCAGCGCATAAACCAGCAGATACGCGCCTACAGCCAGCAGAAGATTCTCAGCCACATAGGCATTGAGGCTCTCACGCTGATCTTTCAGCGTCTCCAGCGACAACACCTTGTGCGCACCGGTCAGATAGACCGTCAGCAACACGCCGATGATCAGAGCAACCGGCAGCAATCTCAGCCACCAATTGGTTTTGCGGTCAGGTTTGGTCTCCGACGTCTGATCGGTGCTCATTGGTCTCTTCCCGCGCTGACATCGTTCAACGCCCAGTCATATACAAATTTCCGGATCTCTGCATCCTTTACGAGGCTCGATTGACGCTCGGGCACAATATAGGCTCGCAGGTGATCGAGAATGCCTGTTCTGGAGCCGCCAAAGTCTTCCTTATACCAGTCATATATTTTCGAGACGTCCAGCTTTCCATCATGACGAAAGAAAACGCCGCGCGGATTATTGATATAGTCTCGTGCGGCCTCATCGAGGTCTTGATCCAGCGTCGCGCCTTTCCAGGCTGACACACGAAGATTGGGACATCCCAGTGACGCGCAATTCACAGCGTAATGAACGCGCGGATCATCATATCGCACCCGCAATATGTCATGTTCGATATTGTCGAGGCTCAGCATGTCGCCTTCCACCCGGACAAGCTCACGCTTCCAGGGGCCAGCAGAAAACAATCCTGATTTAATGTCGCGAATGCTGTCGACCGGATAATTCTCAACGATAATCTGCACGGTCAGGGCATTATAAAGATTGGCCCAGGCGGCAAACTGATCATTGGCGGGAAGCGCTGATAGCGGAAGGCCTGCCAGCGCTTCAACATAGTCTGCCAGCGCCGCCCTGTCGCTGGTGTTTGCTTTCAGCCGTGCATAATCGACCAGATTGATGCCGGACGTGTCCGGCTCAACATAGCGCGCCAGAAGCGCGCTCCAATCCTCGTGAAGCGTATCAGCCTGAACGGCTCTTTCTGCCGAGGAAACTCTCTCCGTATCCGGTGTTTGCGCGACGGCCCAATGCAGAGGCGTCAGCGCCAACCCGATCGCAAATATAACTGATTTCAGTGTCATACGTCCTCGCGTTGCGTGTTCCGCACTTTCCCACCTAATGTCTTGAAGGTCGGATTGCGCCTCACAAAGACGACACGTTTTTCAACGGACTGTGATCAGCGCGTCAGAACCTGTCGAGCAACAGATAGGTGAAAAACGCAATCGGAATCGCGACAAGCAGGGGATCTGGTATGATTGGGAGGAACACAAAGGTCATCACATAGACCAGTCCGGCAATCAGGACGAACAGCACAAACACGAGCAGCAGAACCAGAACGGATTTCGAATGCACCCAGCGTGTGAGTTTCGACAGATGATGGCCGTCATGCTTGGTCGACTGTTTTTCCAGTATCGTCGCCTTGATCTTTTCGAAATCGGCTGAGGCGCCATTACAGACAAATTCTGAGGCCAGGAGAATGGCTTCGCTCGTCTCACTGAACGCGCCATGTCCGCCGCTTAGAGAATCGATGCGTTCAATCTCCATGGGTTCACTGATGTCTCCGGTGGTATAAGTGACAGATTTCGTATCGAACCCGACTACGCCCGCATCACCCAGCACACGGGTGAAGCTGATCCCCGGAATGGCATTGATGGCGACGGTCGCAGCCTGATGGCTGCTCGGGCCGAACGCCACAATCACATCGCCATCAGCCGTGGCATTCGCCAACGCCTCTACCGGACGCACATTCCCGCCAACCGGACGTGACAGCACCTCATCCCACGGGAAATTGCGCGGCAGCACACTGCCCGCCAGATAGACATTTCCGAAGGGGATTGGCAGACGGTAACGCTTCAGGAAATTGCCAAACACGAAAGTGCCAAAGCTGTGGCCGATAAAGTCGATCTTCTCCACATGCGGATACTGTGCGCGAATATCGACACAAGTCCGCGCGAACCAGCGAAGCGGAAATTCTCTCCGATTGAACCCTGGTAACAGGAAGTTTGCGATGGAGAACCGGCCAAAGCTCGGAGACAGCACCATCACATAGTCTTCATCTTCGGTGGAGCCCGTCTCCGGTCCAGCTTCATTGAGGTAATGTATATCGTGTCCGCGAAAGCGCTCCTCGATGAACAGGCGGAAGCGCTCGGCCCAATGGCCATCATCCCGAATGCCATGCAGCACGACGACCGCGCGCTGAATGCGCTTGTCCTGAATGATTTTCTTCTGCGGCTCTATGAGTGATTGCAGGATCCATTTTGGTGTGTGCCATTCCGCATGGACAGCCGGCGGCAAAGCCCTGCTCGCTTCGCCCAGCTTGTCGAACAGCGCGAAATAAACCGCTTCAGTGATCATGGCTTTTGAGGCGGCAGCGGATCCGGGCGCTTCGAGATCAGACGCGTCCGGATCCGGGTTCACATAAACAATCGACCGGTGCGTTGCATCATTCACCAGCAGAAAGTTCGTCCGCGAGCCCATAACCGCGAGATCCATCTCGGTCCGGGCGTCAACCAGCGTATCCTTCGTGCCGACAATCTGCACGACTTGCGGAAAGGAAAGCTCACCGCCTGAGGCCTCAACCAGTTGCAGATGATGGAGCTGCGCAAGCCGCAAACGCTCAATAAAGATTGTACCGCGCTCGATATCGTATGCTGTTCGCGAAATTTTGCATGCGCGGCTGAGCGAAGCTGCCAGACCCAGAGGCGACACACCAAGAATTGTGTTGAAATTCCGGTTCCAGCCCGCATTCACGCCTGCAAGCAACACCAGTCGGTCAACGGATTTGTGCCAGTCAAACGCCGTCTCTGACGGCGCATGCTCCGGGTTCATCTGGCGATAGCGCTCGTCTGCGGCATAGAGATAGGCGCTGCGGATCAGGAGTGCGCCACAGGAATGGCCGCACAAAACGATCCGATCAAACGTCTCGCCGCCATCCTCTTGCCAGCGCGCCTGAATTTTTTCGGCAATATCCCGAGACAGCCAGTAATGGTCCTGATTGGTCCAGATATTCAGATCATAGCGCAGCACCCAGACGGTCGTCCCGGGCTTGGCAGCGAGCTTTGCAATATGTCGGATGTGGTTTTGTCCCCAAGGGCCCAGACCATGCGCCACGATGACCAGCGTGCGGTCGAGCGGTTCGCCTTTTGGCGGGGGTGGCGAGGGGAAGTCTCTCAGGCTGCTCGTTTTGGGAAAGAGGAAGGTCAGCCTGTCACGCGTCCAGGACAAAAGCACAACAAGCACGAAAAAACAGGCCGCCAGAATGATCAGCCAGACCAGGCCGGTCCGTGCCCACTCTGCCGCACTCTCCGAAAATGCCTGGAGCTTTGACATGAATTCTTCTGACATCGCATTTCCCCCTGAGCAAGAGACTACTCTTTTTCAGGGGCGCGTTCCAGATTGATGGTATGATTTCCCGGCCAATACGTCATAATGCTCGCGCGGCACAGCTTGGAGCCAGGGCTGAAGACTCGTGAAGATTCCGTCTTGACGACCACGCCCAAAACCCGTATCAGCGCACGCTTTCCAAGGATTCAAAGGGGCGTAAGCCGTGAAACGCACATTCCAGCCAAGCCGACTGAAGCGTGCCCGTACCCACGGGTTCCGCGAGCGTATGTCGACCAAAAACGGACGCAAGGTTCTTTCCAGCCGCCGTGCAAAGGGTCGCAAGCGTCTTTCAGTCGTATAGGGTAAGTCAATCGAGATCCGTCGCCTCAGGGTTCGGCGCGAGTTTCTGCGCGCAGCCAGAGGACGGGTCGCCAGACGCCACCTTGTCGTCATCCAGGCGATCAATCGTCAGGATAAGGACGCATATGTTGGCGAAGGGTTTACGACAACTCGTAAGATTGGCGGCGCCGTCATACGCAACCGGGCCAGACGAAGGCTGCGGGAAGTGGCGCGCGAGCTTTTGCCGCAGTACGCACTCCCTGGCCATGACTATGTTTTCATTGCCAGAGCCGGAACTGCTGCCGCGCCCTGGCAGCGATTGCTTGACGATGCTGAAACAGCATTGATAAGGCTCCACCGGGATTTGTCCGCCGCGTCTGGTGGATAGTAACGTCGCCAGACTTCCAGGAAACAGGGCACCGGCACATGCAACAGGAAACCAATCTCCGCAATCTCATCTTTGCGATGGTGGCAATCGCCGGTGTCATGCTGATCACTCAGATCTTTGTCTGGGGTCCGGAACAGGAAGCGGCAAAAGAAAGAGCGGCGGCGCAGCAGACGGAACAGTCTGCCGATTCCAATCTCGCACCGGGGCCTGTTGATGGTTCGGCACTCGACAGCACCGAAAACAGCAATGCGGTTGCACGGGCGCAGCAGGATGTGCGTGTGCCTTTCGAAGGTCCGGCGATTGATGGCTCGCTTCTTCTGCGTGGCGCGCGCGTAGACCATCTCCGGCTGAAGGAATATTATCAGACGCTGGAAGATAAAGAGGCCGAAAATCCTGAAGGTGAGGTCACGGTCTTCCAGCCGCAGGCAACCGGCGATGGCTTTTATGCCTCAGTGGGCTGGCTGACAGGCGAGGGCAATTATGCCGTCGATCCGGAATCCAACTGGACGCTGTCGTCCGGCACGACGCTGACGCCGGACACGCCAATCGAACTCACATTCTCGGGCAATGGTCTGTCGCTCGTCCGGAAGGTCGAGATTGACGAGAATTATATGTTCACCTTCACCGATACGGTGACGAACACCTCAGGGCAGGAACTCGCGGTTCAGCCCTATGGTGTGCTGCGTCAGTTCGGCATGCCGGAAGACCTGGCAAACTTCTATATCCTGCATGAAGGCCTGATCGCCGCAGCAGGCGGAGAGCTCAAACTCTTTAAATACAACAAACTCAGCAAGGGCGAGACTTATGGTCGGGACACGACCGAAGGTGGCTGGATTGGTCTGACGTCAAAATATTGGCTTGGTGCGCTGGTGCCTGACCAGTCCCAGCCTTTCAATATGAGCTATCGCACACGCAATGTGGCGGCCGGACAAGTGTTCCAGGCCCGGTTTGATGGCGTACAGACCATTCTTGCGCCGGGTGCATCGACCACATCCTCTTCCCGCGTGTTTGGTGGTGCCAAGGAGTCCAAGACCTTACAGGCCTATGAGAAAGACCTCGGGATTCCGCGCTTCGTCGATGCGATTGACTGGGGCTCCATGTTCTTCTGGCTGACCAAGCCATTCTTCTTCATTTTGTCCTGGATCAACGGTTATGTCGGCAATTTCGGCATCGCCATTCTGATCGTGACTGTACTTGTGAAAGCCGTGTTCTTCCCGATCCAGAACAAGGCTTACCAGTCCATGGCGAAGATGCGTGAACTCGCAGAACCCATGAAGAAGATCCGTGAGGAAGTCACTGACAAGCAGGAACAACAGCGCCAGCTTGCAGAGCTCTATCGCGAGAAAAAGGTCAATCCGGTGCAGGGCTGTCTGCCCATGCTGATCCAGATTCCGGTTTTCTACGGCCTCTATAAAACGCTCTTCGTCACTATTGAAATGCGGCATGAGCCGTTCTTCCTCTGGATCAAAGACCTCTCGGCACCGGACCCAACGGCCATCGGCAATCTATTCGGCCTTCTACCTGTTTCGGCGGACACCTTGGCCAGTATTCCGCTGGTGGGCGTCTTGCTGACCGTTGGTATTCTGCCGATCTTCTACGGCCTTACAATGTGGGCGCTGCAGTCGCTCAACCCGCCGCCAACTGACAATACGCAGAAACTGATCTTCGGCCTCATGCCGATCGTTCTGACCTTTGTCTTCGCGGGTTTCCCGGTTGGTCTCGTGATCTACTGGTGCTGGTCGAACATTCTGTCCATCATCCAGCAATACATCATCATGCGTCAGAACGGCGTGAAGACCCGGCTCGATACCTTTATTGAGAACCGGTTCGGGAAGAAAGAAAGCGAAGCCGAAGGGTGAGTGATCTGGAGTTCGATGACGAAGCCATCGAAAAAGGGCGGCTCCTGTTTGCCAGCCCGATCGACTTCGTCATGGGTGTCACCAGCCTCTCTGCGCTGCCACCTGCCGACTATCCGGAAGTTACCTTTGCGGGCCGTTCGAATGTTGGCAAATCCAGCCTGATCAATGCGCTGACCAATCGCAAGAACCTTGCCCGGGCGTCGAACGAGCCAGGCCGCACGCGCGAGCTCAACTATTTCAATCTCAATGAGCAGCTCTATCTCGTCGACATTCCCGGCTATGGCTATGCGCGCGCCTCGAAGACCGACATTGCGCGCTGGACGAAACTGACGCTCAATTATCTGCGCGGTCGCCCCACTTTGAAGCGCGTCTTCCTGCTGGTCGATTCCCGTCGCGGTGTTATGGACACCGATGAAGAGGTGATGGATATGCTGGATACAGCAGCCGTCGTCTATCAGGTCGTGCTCACAAAGGTGGACAAGCTCAAAAAGGCTGAGCGTGACGGCATCAGCGAAAAAGTCATGACAAAGCTCAAAAAGCGTCCGGCCTTTCATCCGGTCGTCCGCGAAACCTCCAGCGAAACCGGAATGGGGATCGCTGAACTCCGCGCCGAAATCGCAAATTTCTGCTAGGCTCACCACATGTCGAATATCGAATCAGATCCGGGCTTTCTTTCTGCGCGCACCCTGTCTGAAGCGCTGCCCTTTATTCAGCGCTATCACCGGAAGACCATCGTCATCAAATTTGGCGGGCATGCCATGGTGGATTCCGAGCTGTCGAAGGTCTTTGCGCGCGATGTTGTGCTGTTGAAGCAGCTCGGTATGAACCCGGTCGTGGTTCATGGCGGTGGCCCGCAGATTGGCGGCATGCTGAAACAGCTCGGGATCGATTCCGCCTTTGAAGACGGCCAGCGTGTCACCGATGACCGCACCTTGTCGGTTGTCGAAATGGTTCTGGCCGGCTCGATCAACACTGAAATCGTCCGGTCCATCAATCTGGCGGGCGGTAAAGGCGTCGGCCTGTCAGGTGCGGATGCCAGCCTCATCGAGGCACGCAAGCTGTCCCGCACGGTCCGCGATCCGGAATCGGCCATCGAACGGGTGGTTGACCTTGGCTTTGTCGGCGAGCCCGATCAGGTCAATCCGGGTGTCATCACAGCGCTGACGGAAGCCGCTGAAGGCTTCATTCCCGTGATCGCGCCACTTGGCGTCGGTCCGGACAGCCAGAGCTATAACATCAATGCCGATACAGCTGCGGGCGCAATCGCCGAAGCGCTAAACGCCAAGCGTCTTCTCCTGATGACGGATGTTGCGGGCGTTCTGGACCAGTCAGGCGAACTTATCCGCAGCCTTTCTGCAAGTCAGGTGTCAGAGCTGGTTGCCAATGGTACCGCAAAAGGTGGTATGATTCCCAAGCTTGAAACGGCGGCGAAGGCCGTTGGTAATGGTGTCGAAGCTGCTGTCATTCTCGACGGCAGAAAACCGCATGCTCTTCTCGTGGAGTTATTTACTGATCATGGCGCTGGAACGCTTCTTTCGACTTAGGCTCCTGCCAATTGTCGCAGGCCTCATTGCGACCTGTTGGATCGGGGCAGGCGAGGCGTCGGCACAATCCCGCAATGGGTGGTCGGTCTGTAACGAAACCAGTCGCATTGTCGAAATGGCGACGGGCAAACCAGACGATCGGTCAGTCTATGTCGAAGGTTGGACCCGCATTCGTCCCGGCGAGTGTCGCGTTGTCATGGAAGCACCGCTTCTGTCAGGACAGCATCACTATCTGTATGGCCGGACGTCCCGCGCCCATCGTGGTGGCATGAAATCCTGGTCGGGAGAATTTCCGTTCTGTGTGGACTCCCAAGGTCAGTTCTCGCTTGAATCGGTTCCGAACTGCACGGCCATGGGCCTGGAGACCCGTAAGTTTCAGCCGGTACTGATCGAATCCCGCACCCGCTGGACAACCACCCTCAAAGAAACTCAGAAATGGAGCCGTCAAACGGCTCAGTCCGCTGGTATTCAGCGCCTTCTTGGCGATGCCGGGATCGAACTGGGCAATATCGACGGGTATATCGGGCGGCGCACCCGGCGTGCCATTCGCGAATTTCTGATATCTCAGCAATTGCCTGAAGACTCGACGGATGACGAACTGATCGATTATCTCGAACAGGTCGCCATCGATCGCTCTCGCAATATTGGCCTCAGCCTCTGCAATCGTACTGATGACCGTATATGGACCGCCATAGGCAGGCGGCGCGGTGAAGGCTGGGAAAGCCGAGGCTGGTGGCGACTGGAAGCTGGCAGTTGTGAGCGCGTGGTGGATCAGGAATTGATCGCCAGCCCGCATTTTGTCTATGCCGAAATGGATTCAGAAGCGGGCCAGAAAGTCCTGACGCCTGCCGAATCCGAGCTGTTCTGCATGTCCCCGACGCAGTTTGCCATTCTTGGCAAAGACAAGTGCGAGGAAAACCTCTATCTGGAGGCGCCCTTCCGTCAGACCGAAGTGCCCGTTGATGGCCGTCTGGTGGTCGAATTTTTCGATCGTGATTTTGATTTCCCGACGGATGACGGCCTGTGAGCGCTGATCTCACACATATCGACCAATGGGTGTTTGATCTCGACAACACGCTCTATCCGGCAGAGTGCGACCTCTTCGCCGAGATTGATGTCCGGATGACCCGGTTTGTCTCAGACGCGCTCTCGCTGCCGGAAGTCGATGCGCGGCGTATTCAGAAGCAATATTACGCGGAACACGGCACCACACTGAACGGCCTGATGACCGTACACGGGCTCGATCCGGCCCCCTTCCTCGAATACGTCCATGACATCGACCTGACCCCCGTCGAGCCAACCGAAGCGCTTAAGACGGCCATCAAGGAATTGCCGGGTCGAAAATACGTCTTTACCAATGGCTCGCGAGGTCATGCCGACCGGGTCGTTCACAAACTCGGGCTGAGTGATCTCTTCGATGGGCATTTCGGCATTGAAGATGCGGGATATGAACCGAAACCGCGCCGCACCGCCTTCGACAAACTCCACGACAAATTCGCAATTACGCCCCGCGATGCGGTGATGTTTGAGGATCTCTCACGCAATCTGAAGACCGCACACGATCTCGGCTACACAACGGTTTTGGTCCATTCCGACAAGGATTGGAGCCATGAACCTGAGAGCGCCAGACCTGCTTCTGGCGAAATTGTTGAAGATCATATTCATTTTTTGACCGATTGCCTGACGACATTTCTTTCAACAGCACGTAAATCAGGGCCGGAATCATAAAAGACCCACGATAAACTTCAGGAAGAACCAAATGTCATTTGCCGACCTCGCCGCCACTCTGGACGCCGCTTTCGAGGCCCGCGATACCATCTCAACTGAAACTCAGGGCGAAGTCCGCGATGCCGTGAACACAGCGCTCGCCTTGCTCGATTCAGGTAAGGCGCGCGTGGCTGAGCCAGGTCCTGATGGCAGCTGGATCGTCAATCAATGGCTCAAAAAGGCTGTGCTGCTTTCTTTCCGCCTGAACCCGAACCAGATCATGCAGGACGGGGTAAATGGCGGAACCTGGTGGGATAAAGTCCCATCCAAGTTTGAAGGCTGGACGGCTGAAGACTTCACCAAAGCCGGTTTCCGCGCCGTGCCGCCAGCCGCTGTCCGTCGCGGCGCCTATATCGCACCGGGCGTCGTGCTCATGCCGTCTTATGTCAATATTGGCGCCTATGTTGGTGAAGGCAGCATGATCGACACCTGGGCCTCGGTGGGATCCTGTGCGCAAGTTGGCAAGAACTGCCACATCTCTGCAGGCACGGGCATTGGCGGCGTTCTGGAGCCGCTTCAGGCAAACCCGACCATTATCGGCGACAATTGCTTCATCGGTGCACGGTCCGAAATCGTGGAAGGCGTCATTGTCGGCGAAGGCTGCGTCGTTGCCATGGGCGTGTTCATCACCCAGTCGACCAAGATCGTCTATCGCGAAACCCGCGAGATCATTTATGGCGAAATCCCACCTTATTCCGTGGTCGTGCCGGGCACACTGCCTGACCCAAAGGGCGGCCCATCTCTGGCTTGTGCTGTAATCGTTAAAACCGTTGATGAGCGCACGCGCTCCAAAACCTCTATCAATGAGCTCCTGCGTGACTGATCTGACCGCCAGCCCGCTGCCACTCGCACAGGCGCTTATTCGCTGCCCATCGATCACGCCCGTTGACGAGGGCGCGCTCGGTGTGCTGCAGACGGCGCTGGAAAGCCTTGGCTTCACCTGCAAACGCTATCCGTTTGAGGATGTCGACAATCTCTATGCCCGGCTCGGTACGAAGCCGCGAAATCTTTGCTTTGCCGGTCATACAGACGTTGTGCCCATCGGTGATGCCGCTGCGTGGAGCGTCGATCCCTTCGCCGCCGAAACCCGCAATGGCAAGCTGATCGCCCGCGGCGCCGTCGACATGAAAAGCCAGATCGCTGCCTTCGTGACCGCTGTTGCCCGGCATATCGAGGTCCACGGCCCGCCTGACGGGTCCATCTCTTTCCTCATTACTGGCGATGAAGAGGGCCCCGCCATTAACGGCACAAAGAAACTCCTCAAAGCCATCACAGATGATGGTGAGCATCTCTCTCATTGTCTTGTGGGTGAGCCGACCTCTGAACAAGCGCTTGGCGATGTCATCAAGAATGGCCGGCGCGGCAGCCTCAATGGCAAGGTGAAAGTGACAGGCAAACAGGGGCACGTGGCCTATCCGGAAAAGTCTGCGAACCCGGTGCCTGTGCTCCTCAACTTCCTGCACAAGCTCCAGGCCTGGCATCTTGATGAGGGCGCGCCTGGCTTTCAGCCCTCCAATCTTGAAATCACCAGTGTCGATGTCGGCAATACGGCGCACAATGTGATCGCCGCCAGCGCCGAGGCGAAATTCAATATTCGCTTCAACACGCATCATACTGGCGATGCTTTACGTTCCCAGATTGGCAAGTTCGCAGGCGAGGTTGAAACCGGGACCACTCAGCTCGATCTCGACCTGAAAGTTACAGGCGAAGCGTTTTACACTGACCCTGGGCCTTTCACACAAATCCTGGTCGACGCTGTCAAAGACGTCACCGGAACAGACGCCGCGCTGACCACGGGTGGTGGCACGTCAGATGCACGCTTCATCAAGGATTTTTGTCCGGTCGCCGAATTGGGGCTCAAAAACGATACGGCGCATAAGGTGGATGAATTCACTGAAATCACCGAACTCGAGCAGCTGGCAGACATCTATACGGGTGTCCTTGCGCGGTATTTCGCCTGACCATCCCTCAGCGTGTGTGAGCCACTCAAACTCTTCTGACAGTTGAGTGCTCTATCCCATTGCCCTGATTTCGGTGTAGACTTACCCGTCTAACAGGAATTTCTGCAATGTTTTCTGGTGCTCGGGTGTTGGTAATAGGGGGCGCGGCGTTCGCGCTGTCGACCCTCGGACTCTTGGCGCAATCCGAAGTCGCTGCGCCGCCCGTGACCGAATACAAGGCAAAGAACTTTTCCGGCGAATGGCCAGCCGACTGGCGCGTGGACCGCTTCGATTTTCGTGATTTCACCATCTATCAGGTGCTCGATGGCACGATTGCGGCCGGAACCGACATTGAAATATTCGCGGTCTATGATGGCAATTCTATTAAAGATCTGAACCTTTCAGCGAGCTCTGTTCGTCGCTGTACTGTCAACGATATGAGGCTGACCTTTGGTCGCTCAGAGGCCAGCGCCACCCAATCCGGTATGAGCCATATTGTCGTTGAAACCGGCAAGGGCGAGGATGTTCGCTATGTCCATGCATTCTCCACCATGCTGGATCTGTCATCCCCTCCGGCGCTCGCCCGGTGGGATATCAGTCTCAATTTTGGCGATGTGCCGCTGGAAGCGCTTGTCTGCCCTCAATAATCCACCCGGGTGAGGTGCAGGCCATCTGGCGGCGCGACAGGCCCGCAGGCAGACCGATCGGCAGCCGCCAGAATCTTGCCAATCCAAAGCGTATTTTCCTTACCACGGCCGACTTCGACCAGCGAACCGACCATGCTGCGAACCTGACGGTGCAGAAAGGACAATGCCCGGCACCGAAGGTGGACTTCCTCGCCAAGGCGGGTCACCGAGATTGCATTCAGCGTTCGTACCGGACTATCGGCCTGACATTGGCTGTCGCGGAAGGTGGTAAAGTCGTGATTGCCGACCAGCGCCTGCGCTGCTGCATGCATGGCCTCGGCATCGAGTTCTGGACCAACGCGCCAGGCAAACCCAGCGTCGAGCGTCAGTGGCGGGCGACGATTGGAAATTCTGTAGAGATAGAACCGCTCCGTCGCACTGAACCGGGCGTGAAAACCATCTGAGACTTTCTCTGATTTCAAAACCGCCACCGGATTTGGCTTCAGATGATAGTTTATGGCGTCCATTGCCTTGTCTGCTGGCAGGTCTTTCTGGAGGTCAATATGGGCCACTTGTCCCGTGGCATGAACGCCAGAATCGGTTCGTCCGGCCCCGTGAACCTGGACCGGCGCGCCATTCAGTTTTTCTGCGGCGTGTTCAAGCACGGCCTGTACGCTTGGCTGGTCGGCTTGTCGTTGCCAACCCGCAAACGGTCGCCCGTCATATTCGATGGTCAGTTTATAGCGAGGCATGGCCGAATTCATCCGCTTCCGAATGCATCAGGATAGATCAGCTGTCCGGCCTCTGGACCGCCCGGATTGAGCGTCAGAGCCATGAAATAGGGCCCACCCCAAGGCGCGGCATACCCGGCGGTTTCGGCGACATCAAACCCAAATTTTGGATAATAATCCTTATGTCCCAGCACAAAAACGCGCTGAATGCCTTTCGCTTTCATCTGCGCAAGCCCTTCGGTGATCAGCGTGCCGCCAATGCCGGCCTTCTGACATCTCGGGTGAACCGACATCGGGCCCAGGCCGGCGAATTTCACGGTCTCAGAGGCGGGCACGCAGTCGATGGGAAAGAACTGGATATGGCCAATAATCTCGCCGGTTGGAGTTGTGGCGACGAGCGACAGAAGGTCATCTCCATCTTCGATAAGGACATGCACCAATTCACCTTCATCCGGCTGACCAAAGGCCAGATCGTTCAGGCAGGTAATCCCGGCGATATCTTCTGTTTCAGCGGGTCTTATTGAGAAGTTTTCCTGCATCAGAACACCTCATCGCCAGTGGTCATCGGGTTGCCTCGCAGAAAATCGGCCGCGCTGCAGGCGCTTTTTCCAGCTTTCTGCACTTGGGTCAGCCGGACTGCGCCGTCGCCACAAGCAATTGTCAAATTGTCGTCGAGAAGCTGACCGGTGGGGCCATCATCCTCGACATAAGCCGACATCAGCGCCTTGACCCGCACACGCTCGCCATTTTGTTCAATCTCAAACCAGGCGCCTGGAAAGGGAGACAAACCTCTGATCTGCCGATCCACTTCTTCGGCCGGGCGTGACCAGTCAATGCGCGTATCATCCGGGCCCAGCTTGTGAGCATAGGTGATGCCCTCGTCGCTTTGTGGCGTAGGTTCGAGGCCGGCTTCGATCGCTTCAAGTGTTTCGACAATCAGTGCAGCGCCGAGTTCGGATAGTCGATCGTGAAGCGAGCCTGCCGTGTCGCCACGGGTGATGCGTGTATGTCGTGTCTGATAAACCGGTCCGGTATCCAGCCCGGCTTCCATCTGCATGGTCTGTACGCCGGTAATCTCATCGCCTGCTATGATCGCGCGTTGCATGGGGGCGGCGCCGCGCCAGCGTGGCAGGAGCGAGCCATGCACATTAATGCATCCGAACTTTGGAGCCGTTAGAATCGCCTTGGGCAGGATCAGGCCATAGGCGACAACCACCGCAGCCTCGAGGCCTAACGCGGCAAAGGCGGCTTTCTCTTCGTCAGGTTTCAGCGAGTTGGGGTGGCGAACGTCAATTCCGGCGTTCAGTGCTGCATCGTGAACCGGCGTGTTGCGCAACTTCTTTCCCCGACCGGCGCGGCGTGGGGGCTGCGTGTAGACGCAAGCCAATTCATGACCGGCCTCAATCAGCGCCTCGAAGGATGGCACGGCAAAATCCGGTGAGCCCATAAAGGCAAGTCGCATGAATTATCCCAATTGGCTGATGGTCACATCCGCTTGGCTATAGACCGGGTAGGCCCGATGATCCAGACCGGTTGAGCGCCGACCTTCAAGCCGCTTTTCAGAGGCGATGTGGACGGAAATTCCCAAAATAATAACAATGAGCGCCGCACCGAGCAGCGCAAAGAGCCAACGCGTCCAGGCTGAATTCAAAATCAGGCTGCTTTGTTTTTAAGGCGCTTGGCCTTTTTCACTTTCTCAACAGCGCGCTGGCGCTTGAGACGGGACAGATGGTCGATAAACAGCGTACCTTCGAGATGGTCCATCTCGTGCTGAATACAGACCGCATAGAGACCTTCCGCCCATTCTTCGACCTGATTGCCATCATAATCCATGTAGCGGATCAGGCATTTCACAGGGCGGTCTACCTCATCGAAATAGTCGGGAATGGACAAACACCCCTCTTCGTAAGGTGTAGTTTCTTCGACAGTTTCGACAATTTCCGGATTGACGAAATATTTCGGCGCTTTCTCTTCTTCTGATCCGGCCAGATCCATCACGATCACACGTTTGGGTACACCAATCTGGATCGCAGCTAGACCAATCCCCGGCGCGTCATACATGGTTTCAAGCATGTCATCCATGAGAGAACGGAGTTCATCAGTGACACCGCCTTCGACGGGCTTTGACACCTGTTTGAGCACCGGGTCTGGAACAGTCAGAATTTCGCGTATAGCCATAGGTTATAAGTATGTAATCGGCCCTGAAAGGTCAATATTTTCGACTATTCTGCCGCGGTCGATGCCGCATCCTCTCCCTCGGCGTCATCGGCGAGGTCTGACGACAATCCGTGACCATCAATCAGCTCAATGCGAGGGATTTCCTTACCTCCGGATTCTGAAATCTGAAGGTCTTCAAATCTGCGTGCCTGGGTCAGCACCCGGCTTTCGAGTGAAGCCGTCATTTTATCATAGCTTTTGACCGTGCTTCGCAGCGATTTGCCCATGGATTCGACATGCTCTGTCATGGTCGCGAGACGTTTATAGAGTTCGCGTCCCAGATCGGCGGCCTCAATGGCGTTCTTGGCGGCTTCTTCCTGGCGCCAGCCATAAGCCACAGCCTTGGCCAGAGCGATCAGCGTGGACGGCGTCACGATCAGCACCCGGTTGCGGGCCGCATAATCAAACAGATCCCGCTCCACCTGAAGGGCGGCGGCATAGAAGTTTTCGCCCGGCACATACATGGCGACAAAATCGACGCGGGACTCGAAATCCTTCCAGTATTCTTTGCTCGCCAGTCGCTTCACATGATCCTTCATCTTGCGGGCATGGGCGGCCAGCAAAGTGTTGCGGCGGGCTTCATCGGCCTCGTCAGCGGCTTGCAGAAAATCATCAATACTGACTTTGGAATCGACCACAATTTCACGGCCGCCCGGCATTTTGATGATGACATCGGGCCTCAGCCCATCTCCGGCGCTGCCATGCTGCTCAACAAAATCGGAGTGCGAAGACAGGCCCGCCATCTCCATGACATTTCGCAGGCTCTCCTCGCCCCAGCGTCCGCCACCTTTGGGAGAGGAGAGGGCGGTTACGAGCTTCGACGTGACAGCCTGATTTCGCGTCAGCATTTCGCCGATATTACGCACCTGTTCGAAAATGGCTGATTTATCTTCAGCCCGAACCTTTTCGAGGCCTTCGACGCGGGTTTCAAATTTTCCAATGGCTTCGCGGATCGGGCTCATCAGTGATTTCAGATTGCCCTCAGCGGCTTCCTTCTGCTTGCCGAAGGTTTCATTGGCGGTTTCGAGAAACAGGCTCTGGGATTGTTTAAGCGCCGCGTGCGCAATCTCTTTAAACCGTACTTCCACTTCTTCGCGCAGTTCCCGCAATTGCTTGCGCTCTTCATCCATGGCGCGGGCGCGTTCTTCACCGCGCACCTGTTCGGCATTAAGATTTTTCTCGGAATCTTCGAGCCGCAATTGCAGGGTTCGCCGCGCCTGTTCCAGCTCTTCGATGCGCCTTTCACCACGTTGGCGTTCATCCTCCAGATTGGCCTGCGCGGCTTCGAGGCGCACATTTGCGGTGGCAAGTTCACTTTCGGCTTCATACAGTCGGTTTATTTGCGCGCTGAGTGTTTCAGACCGCTTGCGAGAGGGCCATAACCAGACGGCCAAAGTTGCGCCCAGGAGCACAAAGCCGAGCAGGATGAGGTGGAGAGTGTCGAGTTCCAGGGAACCGATATTTGCAAATGTGGTGTTCATCAGACCAACTTATCAGGATTCGAGTGGAACAAAACATAAACGGTTAACAAGGGCAAGGATCTGTTAACCCACTTATTTGGCGTCCCTATATGATGAGTTGACCGGCTCTCGGGCTGGCATCACACAAAACGCAGCATAAGATCAGGATCTTTCATGGTTCAGTTTCACCGGGACACCGTTTTCTACGCAATTGGCGATGTTCACGGCATGGCCGGGGCGCTGATGAAGCTGCACCTTCAGATTATGCGACATCGCGCTGACACGTTTCCTGATCGCCCGTTCGCAATCATTCACCTCGGTGACTATGTGGATCGCGGGCCCGATTCCCGAGAGGTGATCGAGTTGATTATGTCCATGGAGCGTCGTGCAGCCACGAATCCCGACCTCACTGTGGTGTCGCTGAAAGGCAATCATGAGGACATGATGATCGAGGCTTTGACCGGCGATCCCGCCTTTCTTGACAATTGGATGCGAAATGGCGGTGATACCACCGTCGAAAGCTATCGGCCGCCCGGTGCGGATGAAGATGAAACCATGCTGCGATTTCCGGGGGATCATCTGGACTGGCTAAAATCTCTGCCGGATATCCTCATTCTCGAGGCGCAGAAACTCGTTTTTGTACATGCGGGTGTGCATCCGTCACACTTTCCCGAAGATGGCAGTCAGGTGCACTTATGGACCCGCTCACAGCGCTTTTTCGATGTTTCGCGATGGTCGAAACAAGACAATCTGAAAGGCTATACCGTTGTGCATGGACACACGCCCGTGGATGACGTGCAGTGTGTAACGCACGAAACCAGTCGTCGAATCAATGTGGACACTGGCGCTGTATTTGGCGGGTCGCTGACCGCTGTGGTGTTGGATGGCGGGGCCGAGCCTCCGACCTTTCTGAAGATTGACGCCGAGACAGGATCAGACTGACACAGTCTTGACTTCCCGCAGCCGAGTTGGAACAGATCGCGAAACCGGGCTCCAGGCGAAAACAGGATAAGAATGACAAAGATTTTTCTGCACGAGGGCGACCTTCCCGACGGGCTCCAATGGGGCAGCTCAATCGCAATCGACACAGAGACCCAAGGGTTATCCCTGATTCGCGACAAGCTCTGTGTGGTGCAGATTTCTTCGGGCGACGGCTCCGCTCATCTCGTCCAGATGGACCGGAATGCCTATGACGCCCCAAATCTCAAGGCGTTGCTCGCAGATACGGCCATCGAGAAAATCTTTCATTTTGCGCGTTTTGACGTTGCGATGATCAAGAAATGGCTGAATGTCGACTGCACGCCGGTCTTCTGCACCAAGATCGCGTCCAAGCTTGTCCGCACATACACTGACCGCCACGGCCTGAAAGATGTATCGCGTGAGCTGGTTGGCGTCGACATGTCCAAAGCCCAGCAAAGCTCGGACTGGGGCGCTGAAAAGCTCAGCGATGCCCAGCTGGCTTATGCGGCGTCGGACGTGCTTCACCTTCATGAAATCCGAAACAAGCTTCAGGAGATGCTGGATCGCGAGGGCCGTGCTGAGCTTGCAAAGTCCTGTTTCGACTTTCTCCCCGTTCGTGCACAGCTCGATCTCGAAGGCTGGGCTGAAATGGATATTTTTGCCCACAGCTGACGGGTCATCGGGCCTGTGGTGTGTTTGCCGCGACAGGTAAAAAAGTGGGCATTCCGGCAGCAGAAACTGAATTTCGTTGCTGATCTCCTCAGAACTGCCCTAGTTTCGCCGCAGCTCTTTCGCTAGATGTTCTTTAAGTCCTTGAGGAATATAGTTTCAGACTATGACAGCAACCGGCGCCACTTTGGATGAATTCTGGGTCCCGAAGCGGAGATTATCGCTTCGGCAAGCGCGGTCCCGTTCCGATCTCGTTCGGCTCCTGCGCATGCTGTTTACGTCGGCGGCGGCCATCTCTGCAGGGGTTCTGATCGGCAGTCTTGCTTACAGCGTCATTTCCGGTGGAAATTCGGCAACGGCGGTTCAGTCCGCGCAAGTTGTCACCATGAAGAATCCAAGATTTACGGGTCGTAATGCGACCGGTCAGCCATATGTGATTACAGCGGATGAAGCCCAGCGTAACGGGGCGAACCCCTCCTTGATTGAACTCAAAAACCCGGCACTGGATGACGGGCTGAACGGCACGGTTCGTGCACCGCGTGGTATGTTCGATCAGGATGCGCAGTATCTTGAGCTGTTCGAAGAAGTTGTTTTAACCGATGCGTCAGGCAACCGATTCGAGACGACACATGCGCGTATGTATGTGCGGGAAAACCGGATTGTCGGTTTACAGCCCCTGGACGGCGTGGGACCGCTTGGCAAAATCAGGGCGGACTCGTATGAAATTCAGGACGGGGGAGACGTGGTCATCTTTCGAGGTAACGTCTGGACCGAAATTGACCAGTCAGCCAATGAGGCAGGAGAATAGTCGTGTTGAAATCAGCATTAATTGTGTCGGGTCTCATTGTAGGACTCAGTTTTAGCGCCACAGCTCAGATCAGCTCCACAGGTGGACCGATCCAGATCGAGGCGGACCGACTGGACTTCTTCGACAATGAGGCCCGTGCGGTCTACAGAGGCAATGTTGACGCCATTCAGGGTGACGCCCGGATTCGCGCTAAAAAGCTGACGATCAATTTTGAAAAGAAAGAATCCACCGTCGAGGGTGGTGCGCTCGGGTCTGGTGTTGGTGATGTAAAATCGCTCGTGGCGGAAGGTGATGTCTACTACATGACCCCCGGTGAAAAGGCCAAAGGCGACCGCGGTGTTTATGACTATAAGGAAGATCGTATCGTTCTCACCGGCAATGTCACGCTGACACGTGGCGAGAATGTCATTGTTGGCGACCGTCTGATCGTCAATGTCGGCGAAGGGCGTTCCCGAGTGGAATCAGATTCCCGTCGCCGGGGCGAACGTGTGCGAACCGTTATCGTAACCAGCGGAAGCGAAGAGAGTTAACTAACGCGGCTTGCATATTTTCCGCTTGCCGCAATAAGCTCTTAATCAAGACATGCAAGAATAGGGCCGCAGGCTGATGATCGGCCTCGCGCTTTGGGAGACAACCATTGAGTAATGACCAGTCAGGTCTCGTCGCATCGAACCTTGCCAAGACGTTCAAGAAACGTCGGGTGGTTCATGACGTCTCTTTGTCGCTTAAGCGTGGGGAAATCGTAGGTCTGCTCGGCCCAAACGGAGCAGGTAAAACAACCTGTTTCTATATGATGATGGGGCTTATCACGGCCGATGAAGGGCGCATTCTGATCGACGGAGAAGAGGTGACACACCTCCCAATGTATCAGCGTGCCCGTCTTGGGGTAGGATATCTGCCACAGGAGACATCAATCTTTCGCGGTATGAACGTGGAAGAAAATGTGATGAGCGTTGTAGAACTCGTTGAGAAGGACAAGAAGGTCCGGAAACAGACGGTTGAAAGCCTTCTGGAAGAGTTAAGTATCACCCATATCCGATCGCAATCGGCAATGTCTCTGTCTGGTGGTGAACGCCGCCGGGTGGAAATTGCACGCGCGCTGGCATCAAGGCCGAGTTTCATGTTGTTGGACGAACCGTTCACCGGGATCGACCCACTGGCCATTTCGGATATTTCCGATCTGGTGCGCTATCTGAAACAACGCGGTATTGGCGTGCTCATCACGGACCACCAGGTCCGCGAAACACTTCAGATCGTGGATCGTGCATCCATCATTTATGATGGTCGCGTTCTGTTTGAAGGTGCACCGGAAGACATCCTCAAAAATGAGGAAGTGCGCCGGGTCTATCTGGGTGAAAGGTTCGCGGCCTAGGAGGCACGCGGTGGCGTTTTCACAGCGGATGGATCTTCGCCAGGGACAATCCCTGGTCATGACCCCCCAATTGCAGCAGGCGATCAAGCTGCTGCAGCTCTCCAATATTGAACTCGCGGCCTATGTCGAACAGGAGCTTGAACGCAATCCGCTTTTGCAGCGCGACGACAGCGATTCCTCGTCTGACGATTCAGAACACTCCACGACAGAGACAGATGATTACGGCGCGCGGGAAGGCGAGGATCTCGTCCGCGCTCAGGATAATCTCGATGCGCCCAGTGAAGACGCTTACGAGGCGGACAGCCCATCCGACAGCGCAGTTGAAGCCCATGGCTCAAGCTCGTCCGGCTCTGGCGCGGGGTCAACAGCCTCTGGCTCTGGCCGCGGGCCTGGCGAGGACGTCGATTTCGAATCCATTCTGTCGAGCGAAAAAACACTGCGCGAACACCTGAAAGACCAGCTCGCTATGGCGGGCCTGAATGAGGTCGATCAGATCATCGCGTCTCAGCTGATCGAAGAAACCGATGAGGGCGGCTATATGCGCGCCGAAATCGATCAGACGGCGGAACAGCTCGGCGTCGAAACCAGTCATGTGCTTGAAATTCTTGATATCTGTCAGGGGTTTGAGCCGACGGGTGTTATGGCACGCTCGATCAAGGAATGCCTTGCCCTTCAGCTCAAAGAGCTGAACCGGCTTGATCCGGCCATGCAGACTTTGCTCGATAATCTGGCTTTGGTGGCCAAGCACGATCTTTATGGTCTGGCCCAGGTGTGTGGTGTGGACAGGGCGGATGTGCTGGACATGATTTCCGAGATCAAAGCACTCACGCCTCGTCCGGGTGCGGCTTTTGCCGGTGATGCGGCGCAGGCGGTCGTGCCAGACGTCTTTATCCGTGAGCTTCCCTATGGCGCCTTCGGTGTGGAGTTGAACTCTGACACCCTGCCGCGCGTGCTGATGGATCGTACCTATTATGGCGAGGTCTCTAAAGTTGCCAAACGCGACGAAGAGAAAGAATTCATCGAAGACTGTGCGGCGAATGCCAACTGGCTCATTAAGAGTCTCGACCAGCGCGCACGCACCATTCTGAAGGTCTCTCAGGAAGTGGTTCGCCAGCAGGATGCCTTTTTTGTTCACGGTGTTGCGCATCTTCGGCCGCTCAATCTGAAAACCGTGGCCGATGCCATTGGCATGCATGAATCGACCGTGTCACGCGTGACGTCCAACAAATACATGTCCAGCCCGCGAGGCATGTTTGAACTGAAATATTTCTTCTCCGCGGCCATTCCGGCCACCGGGGAGGGCGAGGCACATTCAGCCGAAGCCGTCCGTCACCGGATCAAAACCCTGATCGAAAACGAGACCCTGGATACGGTTCTGTCAGACGACCAGCTGGTCGATGAGCTCCGTGGTTTTGGTATAGATATCGCCCGACGCACTGTCGCAAAATATCGCGAATCTCTTCGGATCCCGTCTTCGGTCCAGCGCCGACGCGCCATGCGACAATCGGCCTGATCCTTCAACAGTTTTTCGGCAAATCGAGCGTTTACCATAATACCTGCCTGAATGCGGGTGATCGCGCTCGCAATCTTAACACCTGAAAGCGGCGAAACGGTTGACTCTTGCCACTTAAAGGTCCATTTGCCCGCGCTTGTTCTTGTCAGACCCCTGGTTTTTGCTGCAAAATCATCCGCAGACGGGGAGACAAAAAACAAAAAGGACCCAACATGCTGATTCAGATTGCCGGACGGAATATTGATCTCGGAGATGCACTCAGGAACCGTATCGAAAACGGACTGGAAGATGCAGTAACCAAGTATTTTGACCGAGCGACGGAAGGTAATGTCAGCATGTCCAGGGACGGACATCTCTATGATGTCGAATGTCAGGTCGCCCTGCCATCAGGCATTTCCCTGCAAAGTCGTGGTGAAGCTAACGAACCCTATGCGGCGTTCGAAGTTGCGCTCGACAAGCTGGAAAAGCGCGTCCGCCGCTACAAGCGCCGTCTGCGCGACCATCACCGCCCGGATCGTGGGCCTCTGCCAGCCGAAATGGCGAATTCATTCGTTGTGGCCCCGGCAGATGAAAACGAATCTGAAACGGAAGTAGACTACGATACAGTCGAAGCGCCGGCTGTAATCGCTGAAACGCAGACACAAATCAAAACGATGACGGCCAGCATGGCGGTCATGCAATTGGAACTGATGGAAATTCCGGCATTGATGTTCCGGAATGCCAAACACGGTGGTCTCAACATGGTTTATCGACGGGAAGACGGTCATATTGGCTGGGTCGACCCGAGTAAAACCGACTAACTGTTTGACAGAGTCACCGATAATCAAAGGTCATTCATGACAAAAGATCTCTCTGATCTCCTGGACGGTGGTGCCATTCTGCCCGCTTTGACGTGCACAAGCCCGAAACAGGTGTTTTCGCGGCTTGCCTCTTCGCTTTCAGAAAAGACGAGAGTCTCCGAGCGGGACATACTGTCTGCGATTCTGGAACGTGAACGGTTGGGGTCCACCGCCGTAGGCCATGGCGTCGTGCTTCCTCATGCGCGACTGGCGGACATCGACAAGCCCATTGGGGCATTTGCGCGGCTGGTGTCACCCATCGATTTTGATGCGGTCGATGATCAGCCATGCGATCTTGTTTTCATGCTTCTGGCCTCCGCAGGTGACGGTGCGGATCATTTAAGGGCGCTCGCGCGTATTGCCCGTGTCATGCGTATCGCTGATGTGCGCCAGCAACTTCGCGACGCTCAGAACGAGACGGACATTCGTCTTGCAATGTCCGCGATCACTCAGAGCACCGCAGCCTGAGGAATGATAGCGTTCGCGTTTTGCGTGCGTTGTAAATGACACCTTAACAGGATCAGTAAAAGCGTCTGAATATCCCAAGACGCTTCCTTAAAGTGTTTGTGTTTAAACCGGATTATTGGAAATTCGGGTATTCGCATGTTCGACGTATTTCAGGGTCTGTTCTTAGAGGGATCGACAGTTCTCCAAACTGCGATCTTTCTCGCTGGGTGCGCGATACTCATCGTGATGGGCCTGTCCTTTGAGAAGGCGTTTTCCAAAGTGATGGCGGGTCGGACCGTCTTTCCGATCATTCTGACCATTCTGCTCGCACAGATCTTTTTCAGCCATACCGTTCTGAGCTTGCTGGTGTTTCAGTCACCGGAGCAGGTCAAACTGGCTGAGGGGGAAATCATCACGCTGATGATTGCTTCCTTTGGCTGTGCGGCGCTTACTTTCCTTCTCAACGGCCAACGCCGTTTCAAGCTGGTTCGATACTGTTCCGGCTCCATCATGGCGGCGGTTTATATCGTCATTGCAGTCGTCGCGACCTTCATGGCGCTCCCCGCTGGCAATATGTCCGTCAATTTTCTGCCGCTCGCCATTTCGATAGTCGGCGTCATCGGCGCATGTGGTGCCATCCTCTGGTATCTGATTGCGAATGGCGGTGTCAGGTCTGCCATTGCGGGCATGGCTTTGCTCACCCTGGCCTTCACCATTTTCCAGATGACCCTGGCGGCCTCCATCACGATCTCTCCTGACGAATATTCCATGCTCAGCCACACTGGAAAGGGAGAACTTTGGCTGGAGATCTTCCTGGCCGTGCTGTCAGTGATGGCGCTCGCTTTATGCGCCGTGATGGGAAACAATCCACGTCAGCACTGGCGTCGCTATGCGGTCACGGCTTTGCTGGTCTCGATCATGTCCGTGTCGATTTTTATCGCGAACGAGATGTCGCTGCGGTATTCAAACGCGCATTTTGAACTGTCTCGTCTGATTGAATCGCTGAACGCGCAACGGTCGTCGCTTTATGTGAAATCGCTGCAATTCTACAAAGATTCCGACGCTGCGACGCTCTCTCAGAAAGTTTCGTCTGACGTGTTTACAGGCATGCAGACCTATTTTGACACATCGATCCAGATTGATGAGCTTATCCGAAATGTTGGTGTCGAACAGTCTATTCGGGACGCTTACACCTCCCGGACGTTCGAGTTAGAGTATGAGGGGCAGGATACGCTCAAATCCGAAATTCACGATTTTTACAATTATCTGAAGTCGACCTTTGGCCTTCAATCCTCATTCACGGACTTTAGCGAAATTGAGCAAATCGCCTTCGAACGTAGGCTCAATGCGTTTTCCAATCTGATTATTTCAAAGGCCCGCAATGCCTCTGACATTCAGATCATGATCAAGGAAATGGTTCTGATTGGTGGCTTCTTCATCATAACCTTCCTGATTTTCGGTGTTTTCCTTCCGGCTCACAAGTCGACGATCAATGCCCTCGATGCATTGGAGGCGGAGAAAGCCCGGATCTACAAGCTCGCTCTTTGTGCTGAGCACACCACCAAGGGCATTGTTCTGACGAATGGCCGGGGCCAGATTACCTGGTGCAACGATGCGTTCTGCGACATGACCGGCTACAGATTCGGTGAGCTTGAGGGCAAGACACTTCTCCAGGCGACGCGCAATCCGGAAGCCGATCAAAGTGAGCTTGATCGTGTCTTTGGTGAGGTCCGCGGGATGCGCCCAACGGATATTGAGGTTCTCGCAAGACGGAAAGACAATTCCGATTTTTGGATGAACGGTTCCATCACTCCGATTATCGCTAACGGTTCGGTCCGTCAGGTGGTTCACGTTTTAAATGACGTGACAGAAGAGCGCGAAATGCGCGATCGACTATCAGAAGCACAGGCCGAATCCGATCGCCTCGCGCTCGTTGCCCGGTATGCCTCTGACGGCATCGCCATCATTGGCGCAGATTATGACGTGAAGTGGATCAACCAATCTTTTGAACATCTTTCAGGCTATTCGCTGTTTGATCTTCAGCGCAATTCCATGATCAGATTGCTGTCTGGCCCCGGGTCTATCAAAGATGACCTGAGTGAACTGATCGTCAGCCTCAAAAGTCGCGAGCCGCACACAGGTGAATTCTTCTGCTATCGTGCAGACGGCTCGACCTATTGGATTGAGGCGCATCACACCCCGCTCTTTGATGATGAGGGGCGTTTCAATGGTTATATCGTGGTCCACCGCGACATTACTGAGCGCAAGCAATTACAGCTGGAGCTGATTTCGAGCCGTGATGATCTGGCCGTGCGCGTCGAAGAACGTACCCAAACCATTATGAACCAGTCTCTGGAGCTTGAGAAAGCGCTCGCTGCCGAACGTGAACTCAACAAAATGCAGACAGAATTTGTTTCTATGGCGAGCCATGAATTCCGCACGCCGCTGACCATTATCGACGGGGTTGCCCGCCGATTGGAGAAGCGCGCTGAACGCTGGTCGCCCGATGACATTCGCGAGAAAGCGCAGAGCATTCGCACCACTGTCAAGCGTATGACCATGCTGGTGGAGCGTACCCTGGACGCCTCGCGACTGTCGTCAGGCCGGATCAAGCTGACACCTGAAACCTTTGGTCTGCGGGAGCTTGCAACGGAAGTTTGCCAGCGCCAGCGCGACTTGGCGCCGAGCCATAAAATTGATGTCGATCTCGAAAACTTTCCGGAAACTCTGTTCGGCGATGCTCGGCTTATGGACAATGTGTTCACCAACATCATTTCCAACGCCGTCAAATATTCTGGTGAAAGCAAATACGTAAAAGTCACCGGGACTGAGGAAGGCGATTACGCCGTGCTCAAAGTGCGTGATCATGGCGTTGGGATTCCGAAAACGGAGCTACCGAAGATCTTCCAGAGATTTTTCCGGGCCAGCACGTCGACGGGCATTCCGGGCACCGGGATCGGTCTCAATCTGGTGAAGAGTCTGGTGGACATGCATTACGGCACGGTCGAGCTCGACAGTGTCGAAGGGGAATGGACTGAGTTTACAGTTCGCCTGCCGCTGGAATCTCCATTGGAAACAGGTGTGCTGCTGGACAGTTCAGAGCGGGAAGGAGCTTCAGATGATTATTCATCTGTTGCGTAACGGTAAGATGAGATGAACGCCAAATCTGATAAACCCATAACGGAGCAGGATGCGATGGACGCCACCAAGGCCGCCAATCGCGAGCTCGAAGATCTGAAGGAACGTTTGTCCTTCGTGACGCGACATTCCTTCCGCACCCCGCTCACAGTCATTGATGGGACAGCACGTCGGCTCGGGCGCCATGCTGGAAAGTTCTCGCCTGACGAAGTGCGCGAGCGGGCGGACGTTATTCGTCAAACCGTCGATAAGATGGTTGAGCTCGTAGAGCATTCCATCGAGCTGACCAATCTCGCTGCGTGCATAAGGGATTTTCCTGCTCCCAATCTCGAACTCAGCGCAACCATTCAGCAAATCGTTGAAGAGTATCAGCTCGAGCATCCGGAAACGAATCTGGTTGCTTGGCTGAATGAATGCCCGAGCCTGCATATCGCTGACAGACGACTTGTCGAACTTCTACTCGAGAAGTTTCTCGCGATTGGTGTCGAACTTGTGACCACTCGCGGACGTCTCGATCTGGCGTGCTGGTCAGAAAAAGACTGGGCGATCATTTCTCTGAAAGCCGTCTTTGAGGCGCGCGCACTTGTTGATGTGAAAGACATAACTGAGCGCCTCGACGCCCATTCCGAGGATCGGATGGTCGAACTCGATGAGGGCGTGAATCTCAAACTCATCCGTATGCTCATCGAACAACATGGCGGTGAGCTGGATATTGACAAGGGAGAAGACCGGATTGAATTCGAGATCCGCCTGCCCGTCGTCGATGCTGGTATCTACCAATCGGGTCCACTCGTCCGACCCGTCTCTCAAAAACTCCCTGAACCGAATGGAGGAACCCCCAAATGAACGAGCGCATCGCGGTTGTTGAGGACGAAGCAGAGATCAGGTCTCTGATCGTCGAAGAACTTGAAGACGAAGGCTATCAGGTTGCCTGTGCCGGAAACGGTAAGGAAGGCCTGGAACTCATTCAGGAGTTCAAGCCGCAGCTTGTCCTGTCAGATATCACCATGCCGGTGCTTGATGGCTATGGCATGCTGGAAGGCCTGCGTGAGCTGAAAGCCTTTCACTCCACGCCGATTGTGTTCCTGAGTGCACTGGCGGACCGTCGTCATATTATTCAGGGCAAAAAGATGGGCGTTGATGACTATGTCACAAAGCCAATTGATTTCGAACTCCTGCTCGCCACCATCCAGGCGCGCCTGCGGGAAGTTGAGCGCATGACGGCGGAAAAAGAAGATCAGATGGTCAAGCTCTACCATTCCTTCATGTCCAAACCAGAAGCGGCCAATCGTGTGAAGCCAGCGCTGGTCGTAGTTCAGGAATGGCTGGATATTGATGACGTCGAAGACGTTTTGAGCAAGCTTGGTGTGCCTTTCATTGTCCATCACCGTGGATCGATGCTGGATGCCTATCTTCGCGAAAAAGCTTATTCCATGCTGATCATGTCGCAGAATACCAACGACCGGGCAGCCCCTTCCGCCATCAAGCGGTCTGAACTGTTCGCCGACCTCAAAATTCCACGCTATCTGCTGATAGAAGACTCTAAGGCAGCGCAGGATATGAGCTATTGGGACCAGTTCACCCGCGTGATTTCACTTGATCGCGCGACGCCAGCAGACATTCAGGAAGTGATCTCCGCTCACGTCTGACGGCACATTCCAAGGTTCAGGAATTGAGACGCGCTCGGGCAACCGGGCGCGTTTTTGTTTCAAGGAAATACCGTTGTTGAAAAAGCTCGACTGGATCAGCCTGAGACGGGCGACTAGCGGTCTTCGGGGTCCACGCCATTATTCAGGCGTGCGCGCAACTCTTTGCCCGCTTTGAAGAAGGGAACAAACTTCTCGTCCACTTCCACCGTTTCCCCCGTGCGAGGGTTACGACCCGTACGTGCATCGCGCTTGCGAACAGAGAAGGCACCGAAGCCGCGTAGCTCAACGCGATTGCCGTCTTCAAGTGCGCTGCTGACCTCATCAAGAATAACATCAACCACCTTCTCCAGGTCCTGAGGGCGGAGATGCGGGTTTTCTTCTGCGAGTTTTTGCACAAGTTCTGATCGAAGCATGGGAAACACTATACACACAAAAGCGGCGAAACCAAAGGTCTCGCCGCGATCAAGTTTCTGTTTTTTTGGACAAAAGGCCTTAATTTAGGCGTCTTTGTCGTCGTCCGCAGGCTCATCCTGTTTGAGAGCCGCACCAAGAATGTCGCCAAGGGATGCGCCAGAGTCTGCAGAGCCGTATTGAGCGACGGCCTCTTTCTCTTCTTCGATCTCCAGGGCTTTGATCGAAAGCGTCACACGACGGGCGCTACGATCGAAGTTTGTGACACGCGCATCGACGGTATCGCCGACGGCAAAGCGCTCAGGACGTTGCTCTGAACGGTCACGCGACAGGTCGGAGCGACGGATAAAGGCTTTGAGGCCTTCGCCGAATTCGACTTCGATACCGCCAGACGCAACTTCGGTAACCGTACAGGTCACCGTAGAGCCTTTGCGGACATCGCCGCCCGTCATTGGGTCGCCTTCGAGCTGCTTGATGCCGAGAGAGATACGTTCTTTCTCAACGTCGACTTCGAGGACCTTAACTTTGACGGTGTCGCCCTTGTTATAGTCTTCGATGGCTTCTTCGCCCGAACGGTTCCAGTCAATGTCGTTGATGTGAACCATACCGTCGAGTTCAGGGCCAAGGCCGATGAACAGACCGAACTCGGTAATGCCGCGGATTTCGCCTTCCAGCTCAGAACCGACCGGATGTTCAGCCATGAAGGCATCCCATGGGTTGTCCATGCACTGTTTCAGGCCGAGTGAAATGCGGCGCTTCTCGGAGTCGACGTCCAGAACCATCACGTCGACTTCCTGAGAGGTCGAAACGATTTTGCCTGGGTGGAGGTTTTTCTTGGTCCAGCTCATTTCAGAGACGTGGATCAGACCTTCAACGCCATCTTCCAGCTCAACAAACGCACCGTAATCGGTGATGTTCGTGATGCGGCCAGAGTAACGTGCGCCAAGCGGGTATTTCGCTTCCACACCATCCCATGGGTCGCTCATCAGCTGTTTCATGCCGAGAGAGATACGCTGGGTGTCTGGGTTGATCTTGATGATCTGAACTTTGACGGTCTCGCCAACATTCACAACCTGGCTTGGGTGAGAAATCCGCTTCCAGGACATGTCTGTGACGTGAAGCAGGCCATCAATGCCGCCCAGGTCAACGAACGCACCGTAATCGGTGATGTTCTTGACGACGCCTTCGCGAACGTCACCTTCACCCAGTTCGCCGACGATCTCAGCGCGCTGTTCGGCACGGCTCTCTTCGAGAACGGCACGACGGGAGACAACGATATTGCCACGTGGACGGTCCATTTTCAGGATAGCGAAAGGCTGTTCCTGGTTCATCAGAGGGCCGACGTCACGAATTGGGCGGATATCAACCTGAGAACCAGGCAGGAACGCGTTCACGCCACCAAGGTCGACAGTGAAACCACCTTTGACGCGGCCAACAATGGCGCCGTCTGCAGGCTCTTCTTTTTCGTGGAGGCGCTCGAGGCGGGTCCAGGCTTCTTCGCGGCGGGCTTTGTCGCGCGAGAGAACTGCTTCACCCAGCGCGTTCTCGATGCGCTCGAGGTAAACTTCAACAATCTGGCCGGGTTCCGGCATGTTTTCGTCCTGACCGAATTCGCGGGCAGGGATACGACCTTCTGTTTTCAGGCCGACATCGACAACAACGGCGTCGTTCTCGATAGAAACAACAGTCGCAGGAACAACACGGCCTTCCTGCATCTGGCTGCCAGCAAAGCTGGCTTCGAACATGGACGCAAAGTCCTCTGTCGACGGGTTTAGGGTTTCAGCAGACATTTATTCTCCAAAATTCATTCAGTGTTGGCCAGTCGGTTCGCTCCGACGGTCAATTGGGATAAACACCCAATACGGGCGTTCAGTCTCAAGGGTTTGAAAAGTCGACCTTCTGGTGCGCGCTCGGGGGATTTTAGAACGGGTCGAAAAGACAAATTCTAAGAGCGTGCGAGATCAGCCCTGACCTGGTCGACGATTTGCCGGGCTTTTGCTCGTGCCGCGTCTATAGACAAATGAGTTGTATCTAGCAAGTGGGCATCTTCTGCCGGCTTCATCGGGGCGATGGCGCGGTTTTTGTCCCGCTCATCGCGTTCCCTCAACTGGGCCACCATTTCATCCTGTGTGATCGGGTCACCTTTGGCGTTCAGCTCGGCCACGCGACGGGCTGCGCGGGTTTCAACATCGGCGTCTACCCACAGTTTTACATGCGCTTCCGGGCAGACCACTGTGCCGATATCGCGGCCATCCAGAATGGCGCCACCGCGCTGATAAGCGAAATCCCGTTGCAGCTGAAACAAGGCTTCGCGCACCGGCGGGTGGACAGCAACTTTTGAGGCCACCTGACCCACTTCTGCCGTCCGTAAGTCCTCGGGCTTCATGTCATCGATCTTCAACGCTTTTGCCAGACCGGCCGCCGCCTCTGCATCCTCAGGGTCAACACCGGCATCAAGACAGGCCTTCGCTGTCGCGCGGTATAACAGACCGGTATCGAGATGCGGCAGACCAAGATCCGTTGCCAAACCTTTGGAAAGTGTCCCCTTGCCGGACGCAAGCGTGCCATCAACTGCAATGATCAGGTCTTCAGAACTACGCATACTCCGGCCTTTCAAAGCAGGTTTTCCAACGCCAGAATATTCTTCCGGTCAATCGCCACCAGCCAGATATCGAGTTCGTTGTCTTTTGCAAAGACCTTGCATGTGTTCACGGCGATATTTGCTGCTCTGTCTGTCGGAAAGCCGTATGCGCCCGTTGAAATGGCAGGAAAAGCAAGGCTTTTAAGGCTTCGGTCCCGGGCTTCCTCGAGGCAATTCCAATAACAGGCCTCCAGCACTGCATCTTCATGTTCAAGACCACCGCGCCAGATCGGGCCGACAGTATGAAAGATGAGCCGGGGCGCCAGGCCAAACCCTTCTGTGACGCGCACCTCACCCGGCGGACATGGCGCGAGCGGCCGACACGCTTCCTTCAACTCAGGTCCAGCCGCGCGATGGATCACGCCATCCACGCCGCCTCCGCCCATAAGAGAGGAGTTTGCGGCATTTACAATGGCATCGACCTCAAGGTCGAGAAGACTTCCTTGATAAAAGGTCAGCATGGTGGAAGTCTGACGCAAACCGTCCGCACATGTAAGCCCCCTCAGATTACACCAGCCGATTTCGCTTAAGCTTTTCTCCGAGTGCTTCACCTGTTCAAGGGATTTGCAACCCGGCATTAAATCGTTAGCAAATTTTAAACGAGACCGCGTCGGGAGGGATGCTTGTATCTACGCACGACAATCGCAGCAGGCCTGATGCTGATATTAGGGCATCAGGCAATTTCGCAAACGCAATCGGAAACCGAAGTCGACTGTGGCCCAGATGGCTCATATCTTGTCGCGGCAAATGCAGAGCCGGCACTCGAAGACCTCGAGAAACTTCGGCAGGTTCTGGGTGCGGTTTCAAATTTTGCAGATGCCTGCCCGGGCAATAATTTCGCCCAGTATTATGCGTCAAAACTCTGGTACAACGGAATGGAGATGCAAATTCGGGGTGGTGCTCCCATCGAGCAGTCCTGGGCATCCTGGCAGCGAGCGTTCTCCTTTAATGAGGCATTTTACGACCTGTCCAGAGCTGAGCAATCTCGTAAAGCCAATGTTCCAGATTCTTTCCGAGAACTCGAACTTAGCTCCACAGCGCTGAACGAACTGAGAGAAGCGCTGGTGAAACGCGGCCTTGAATTTGGTCTCAAGGTCGGAAAATCCAATGAGTTCATGACCGCCGAGCAGGCGGATCAATGCCCCGCCAGGGTCTCAACAGATGCCAACGCCATGAATGGCTGGGCTGCCGAAAACCCGGAATATGCCGTGCAGATTGCGGCGATGGCTGAGCGTTATGAACCCGCCTGTCGCGCTGTCGAAGACCCACTCACCAAATATGGATTGCGTCTCTATTTTGCGCGCCTGGCGAAAATCCGGCTTCTCGCGGCGGAACAGAGTCTCCCGTCAGACCCAGAGCGCGCTCGCGCTTTCATCCTCAAAGTCAAGGATCACAGGGACAGTGTGGTCGCACAAGAAGACTACAGCATCACGGACTGGAATGATTATTCAAGCGGAGCCAAACTGGCAGAGCTGAGCGCGCGCCTGCCCGCGATCAGGACGATCCCAACTGCGACCGATGCGCCTTTAGTGTCGTCTGGACGCGTCCCTGTTGATGACTGGTTCACAGGGGAGCATCCGCCCATAGCCGTCATGGAATCTATCGGAAGCACGATGAATTCCTATGTCGTTGAGACAGATGCCTCCGGTTTTATCAGAGTCATTGGCAAGACTTTCGCTCTGTTCAATGGAAAACCAGAAGAGAAATCCGCGCGATCTCTGCTCTATGCTGCCGCCAAGGCTTATGCCGAAGATGGCTCATATCGAACAATTGAAACGGTCGATACTCCGATCTCCCATGTCGGTTATGATTGGCTGCAAGATTACCAGAGCGAATAAGCGGCCAGGCAAAGCGCCAGTCTTCGACACGCGCTAGTCGCCGACCAGCTCGACAATCTGACGAATAGCGGCGGCATGCCCGCCAATCGGATCGTCTTCCGGATAGATCTCGATTCCCATGTCCGGGGGAATGCCGCGCCCTTCAAAGACGTCACCATCCGCACTTTCAAACACCTCGTTCGAGAGTTCCAGATACCAGCCATTCGGCAGGGGCTTGGCGAGCGGTGTCGAGAACGCGCCGCGCGTTGTCGTCCCGACCAGTGTGACATTCGGTAGTGCGTTCAGCATGAGCGTCGTAATCTCACCACCCGACACGGTCACATCACTCGTCATCAGATAAACAGGTCCCGTAAAGCGGCGGCCATCATGAGGTTCAATCAAATATTCCGTCAGACTTTCCAGCTCACCCGGCACGCTCACGCGATACCCGATGAAAGCGTTATCCGTGAACAGCGCCGCAATCGCTCGCGTGACAGCATCATATCCACCGCGATTGTTTGAGAGGTCCAGTATTACAGCGTCATGGCCCTCAAACCGGGTCATCGCGGTGTCGAGAATTCTATCCAGCGCCGCCAGTTCAGCCTTCGACCAGTCAATGCTTCCTGGCACCTCCGCATCTGAAAACCCGCCCATGGTGAAAATCTGCAGATAGCCGATCCGGCCATCAATCTCACCCAGCACAACGCGATCCGCGATCAGTTCAGCGCCGGGATCGAGTAAATCTTCAACCAGCTGATCGACCAGCCCGCCCACCCACGCGCCTTCGCCAATCCCGTTACGGATCATGGGAAGCGTCGAACCAAGACCCGCCTGAATGCGCTGCGGCTCTCCGTCCACCATGCCCAATATCTTCGTATGAGAATCCCCGAGCAGCGAGATCAGCTCATCGAAAACCTGCCACAAGGCGTCATCGCCCATACCGTCCTTCACCTGATCGCGCCGTTTCGCGACCTCTGCAGGCCAATCCACGCCGCGCTGCTCGAAGAAGCCATAATGCTCCTCCATCACTGATGCGAAGACCTCAAACACAGCCGCTTCAGATGTCAGATCCGCCGCTCCACAATCTTTGGGCAGCTGATCCAGCCGCTCAAAATACGCTGCCGCATCTCCGGGCAGATACTGAAACCGGGCTGAACTGCCATTGGGTGCGGGGGTAAAAAGTTGATAGTCCACCTGTCCCATAAGAGGCGTCGTGTCGTCAGGCTGGGGCGTCAGATAACAGCCCGCTGGCGTGACCTGCCACCGGGTGATCTCATCTTCGCCTATCTCAAGAATCCAGCCCTTTTCAGTGGAGTGCCACACGCCTTCAGCCGCAGGAACAGCTTCGCCATCAGCGAAAACAGGCCGGGGTCCGGACGCTGTCGCGCAAGCCGGGACCAGGCCCAGGAACGCGAGGCTTCCCGCCGCCCGAAACCAAATTGTGCGCACTTTGAACTCCTGAATAAATGACCGCGGTCATTTTTTGAATGAGAGGCTGACAGAAGTCAAGAATGGATCATTGCCATCAGCGCAGAAATGCGCCGGGTGAGCGTCTCGTCCAGATCAGATCGCTGGCCCGTATTCAGCCATTCCCGGATCGTTCCGGTCACACAAGCCACATACAGCTCAGCAACATCTTCCAGTGCGACATCAGCTCTGACCTCATCGCGCTCACGGGCCTCCATCAAAGAGGCGAGCGCCAGGGCGCGGATTCGATCGTCAGCCGCCGCTTCACGGGTCTGAATAGACCGCACGACGGGCGCATAAACGTGCTTGGCAAGCCAGAGGTCAGGCTCGGTGCGTGCAATTGAGACCGCCGACACCGCCCGCGCAATCAGAGTCTCGGTCACGCTGGCATTTTGCGCCAGACTGGCGGCTTCGCTCGTCTGCATGGCCGCATCATACCACTCGGCCAGCACATCGGCTTTGCTCGGGAAATGGTTGAAGAATGTCCCTTTGGCCACGCCGACATCCTTGCAGATGTCAGCAACAGAACTCGCTTCATACCCGTCGGTCCGAAAACGAGCGAGAGCGGCGGAATAGAGCTTCTGGCGAAGTGCGGCTTTCTTAGCGTCACGTAATCCGGTCATGATTGAAGTATGACCGTATTTATGACCCGGGTCACCTTATGCAGATTGCAAGGCCTTCGCGTCCTGTTCCGTTGCCCACACCATGCTTGGATGCTCAGAGCAGCGTTTTACCCAGGCCCGGATCAACTCATTCTCCGGCACAGCGTCCGGCATCCAGAGAAACGGCGACACCATAATCAGATCTACCGCGGTAAAGCCATCCGTCATCAGCCAATCCTGACCCGTCAGCGCCCTGACCAAAGTTTCTTCGATCTCGGCCATGCCCCGAAACGTAGACTGGAAGACGGGATTGTCGCCAACGCCAGCAAATCCACCCACCAGAACGGGCTCAACCACGCCGCCATAATAGGCCATCCAGCTGAGATACTCGCCGCGGCCAGTCTCGCCCACCTGACGCCCGAGCGGACTTTTAAAGTGGTCGGTCAGATAGACCATAATGGCCGGCGTCTCACGGATCAGTTCGCCATTATGCACCAGAAGCGGCACTTTCTTCTCCGGGTGCGGATTGCTGTCATCAGGGCCACCACCGCCATCCTGCCGAGGAATGCTGACAGTTTTCAGCTCAACCTCATCGAGCTTACCCATCGCATGGATAAGCGCCAGCACGCGGGTCGATCGGGTTTGCGGCGAATGATAAAATGTCAGCATAAAGTCTCTCCTTCAGAATAACTGCTGACAGGCTGATGACATAAAGACTGACACATTTTTGTCAGCAGCGTGTCAGGAGGCAGCTTTACCCCTGTCGGATATCGGCTCCCAACTGGGCCATATGGTCAAAAAATTCCGGATAGCTGGTATTGATCATGGACACATCATCCACGGCCACCGGCTTTTGCGATGCTTTTCCCATAATCAGGGCCGACATGAAATTTGCAGTCGCTAAAACAAAGTCAATTGAACCGGAACTTGTATGGACTGAACTCCCTGCCCGTTACTCCAGGAAAATCGGTAAAATCCGGACAAGTTACCTTCGCCGTCATGCTTAAGACTAAGAAAGCGCTGGGTGTCCAAGCAATTCAGCTTTGCGGCTGAAATAGAGCAATTGAACCAGGCACTCGAACTAGGGCTCATCGGAGTGAATAATAGTTCTCCGCCCTGTATATTGAATTGGCTATTGTCCCGTAGCTTGATGCTGGCGGGGATGCCCATCTTGAGGAAATCTTCGTCTCTCCCCGACACTCTTGGGTCGGCGGTTATAAGAAAAACCGAACCGGTGTTTAATATTCCAGCCACAGCTTGAGCAAAAAAGTCTGGATTGCCGGAAACAATCGCCTTGCGCATGGCCTCACGTCGAATGACTGGATCGGATTGGCTTAAACCCTCTTCAATCGCGTATTCAATCAAAAGATCATCGTCGCTTTCGATCATCTCCATAAACGAGCGTCTTAGTTCGAGCACATCAGTCTGCGCATCGACTGCCCCTACGACACCAAATCCAATCATCATCATGACGCTGAGTATGCGTATAAGTGTCATCATTCTATCCCTAAGACTTTGGATGGGAGATACCCTACTTTCCCATCATACTGAACCTTGGCCCATAGTTTGAGCGGTCCGACACACAATACACTGATATTCTGGAACTCGTTGGCTAGGAAGACCTCATTGGAATTGTCATCGTATGGAATGCCTCGCGCGGCTATCGTCTTTAAAAGAAGAGCAGCCACCGGAAAATCTTTAGCTTCAAACGGTGTTTCGCCGAATTTTGCGCGTTCATATCTGGCTATAGCCTTAAACCGAGTCATCTGTTCGTTCGACAGTTTGATATCAAAACAATCGTTGCCGATTGCCGAATTGGCGTTAGTCAGACTGGGAGAAGGATCAGCACGAGGCAACGGAATCGGAATAGTCTCCTGCCGTGCTTCCTTTTTTGTTCTTGCTGAAAAATTCGGCGAGGGAGTTGCCGTTTGATATGAGTCTGGTTGTGAGCTTGGAGCTGTTTCTTTCTTCAGTTCCAAAGTGCGATCAAAAAGCCCCAAATCGAAGTAAAGCCAGCCGATGCACACGCTGATTGCGCCAACAACTAAGAGTGAAAATGCGATTTTAAGTCCGAAGAACGAACGCTCACGCTTGCTGCTCGTCCCGCGTCCCTCAAGTTCGGTGTGTAGCCGAGGTTTGCTCAAACCAATATCGTTTGAGAGACGAGCAACGCCGGCTTCAATATATTCTCGCTCAACTCTCAGGCTGTTTTGAAATACGATCGACCGTAAATCAGCAGGCAGGTCGTCAGCGTCTGGCATCACCGCAGAATCAAACAGAATCGGCAGAATGGGAATGCCATTTTTTAATGCAGTGGAGATTTCCTGCCTAACGAAATCGTTGGGATTGTCCAGCTTGCGGTTTCCATCTGAGTCCGAAATTTGAGCCCAGTTAGGGCCCATGATAACGAGACAGTGCGAGCATTGCTTCAGAATATTTTCCACATACCGGTCAAAGCGTTCAGCGACTGGTATATGATGGATGTCGACAAAAATATCTTCGGGCGGGATATACGCACTCAAATGTTGTTTGAAGCTGTCAACGAAATAGCCGTTTTCTCGTCTGTAACAGATGAAAATTTTGGCCAATGCGGTTCCCCTAAAACCTCGACTTGAGAAGACTTTTCAGCATTGGAAGGGCACAAGTCAAGAATAGAAGTGGTCAAGTTGTATCACTAAAGTTGCAAGCTTTACCCTTCCCGGATATCGGCTCCCAGCTGAGCCAGATGAGCAAAGAATTCCGGATAGCTGGTATTGATCATGGAGACGTCATCCACTGCCACCGGCTTTTGTGATACTGTTCCCATGATCAGGGCCGACATGGCGATCCGGTGATCATGGCAGGCTTCCACAATGCCGCCGCCCGGCACCTTTCCGGCGCACCCCTGGACGACAAACCCGTCTTCCAGCTCTTCTACCTCCACGCCATTCACGCGCAGCATCTTGACCGTTGCTTTGATCCGATCGCTTTCTTTCACACGAAGTTCCTTCGCGCCCGTCACGCGCGTTTCGCCGTCCGCAAATGCGGCCAGCACAGCAAAGATCGGGAATTCATCAATCATGGCGGGCACGATGTCGTGCGGCGGGTTTACGGCTCTGAGGCCATCGGGGCCGGAAATCCGTACCGTGACAATATCCTCGCCGCTCACCTCGCGCGGATCGGCGAGATCAATGTCAGCCATCTGGCACGCCATGCGCAGAAACCCATTGCGTGTTTCATTCATCATATGGCCGTCAATGGAGAGCTTTGATCCGGGGGAGAGCAGGGCGGCGGCGATCAGAAACGCCGCAGACGATGGGTCAGCCGGAACGGTGAAATCACCGGCTTTCAAAGCTTGCCCGCCCTCAATCGACACAATCTGCCCGTCACCACCTGGCGTGCAGCCGACCTCTGCGCCAAATCCTCTCAACATCCGCTCAGTATGGTCGCGAGTGGTGTGGGGCTCGCGCACAATGGTTGTGCCCTGTGCGTTAAGGCCCGCAAGCAGAATGCAGGACTTCACCTGCGCCGAGGCGACGGGCGGTGTGTAGTCAATGGCTTTAAGCTGACTTGACCCACACAGAACCAGTGGGAGTTTATCTGCTTCCGGACCGAGATCGCTCGTGACCACCCCCATCTCTCTCAAGGGATTGAGCACTCTATCCATGGGGCGGCCCGACAGGCTTTGATCTCCGGCAAGCGAGACGCGGAGGTTATAACCCGCCATTGCGCCCATCATCAGGCGTGAGCCCGTACCGGAATTGCCAAAGTCGATCGTCTCAGGGGGCGTGGCAAAACCACCACTGCCAGAAACGACCCAGCGACCTGCGCCTTTGCGTTCCACCTTTGCGCCGAGTTGACGGCAGGCTTCGGCAGTCCGTAGAACGTCATCCCCTTCCAGCAAGCCGGTTATGTGAGATACCCCATCGGCCATCGCGGCGAAGAGAACCGCGCGGTGAGAACAGGATTTGTCCCCCGGTGGCGTAATATCTCCAGAAATTGATGAAACCGGGCTTGAAATCCACACCATTGCACTGCTGACCTGTTGTTTCCCACAAAACTGCTTTGACAGGGCGTGCCTATCGTGGCAAGCGCTCGCTCTTAACGAGAAATATGGACTGATCGCTCAAGGGGGCAGATGTGCCAAGACAAGATTTGGGAACAAAACGAATTGATCCGGAAACCGGGCAAAAATTTTATGACCTGAACAAGGATCCGATCGTCTCCCCTTATACAGGTAAAGAATATCCGCTTTCTTTCTTTGAGGAAGCCGTCGAAACACCAACCAAACCACCTCGCGGCTCCTCCAAGCCGGAAGATCCGGAAGAGGATGATGAGGACGAGGATGAAGTCGACGATGACGACGCAAAATCCTCCAAGAATGACGATGACGACGATGAAGACGAGGTGGATGACACACCTGAAATCGACGAAGTCGATCAGGATGCACCAATCGCCACGTCCGATGATGATGACGATGATGATTCCACAACGGCTGTGCCGGATGGTTTCACAGATGTAGACGATGACGACGATGTGGTCCTCGACGATGACGATGACGACGACAGCTTCGATCTGGATGACGACACAGACGTCGATCTGGATGATGATGACGATGTCAGCATTGACGAGGATGACGATCTCAACACGTAGAGGATTTTCGCTGAAATTGGGTCTTGATCGAGACCGGGTTTCAGCGTAATTCTCGCCGCTCTGAATTTCAGGGGCTATAGCTCAGTTGGGAGAGCGCTTGAATGGCATTCAAGAGGTCAGCGGTTCGATTCCGCTTAGCTCCACCAAACTTTCCAGTTTTGCTACGCAAAAATTTTCGTGCCGGTGGCACGAAAATAGGAAAGTTTTGTGTTTCTACGTTTTGATCGCCCGCACTGGCTGCGCCAGCGCGATGGATCGCGCTCAAGGCTGCAGCCGCAAAGTTGGCACCGATCCAGTGAATCGATTGTAGGGAAAAATCGTGTCTCATTTGCCTCACGCCGCGTGAGCTACCTCCAGCCAGGCGGGCCAAAGCTTGACGGCAGGTCTGCCGCTGTCTGAATTTGCCTTAAAGCTGTCAAAGAGCAAGACTGAGGCTGGGCAAGCCATCCGCTTTGGATGAGACAATGACCAGACAATGAGAAAACAACAGCGAAGGCTGTCGCGCCGAAGCAATGCGGAGGCCGGCTGGTTGATTTTCTTCTGCCGCTGTCTGGATTTGGGCTCTTCGATAAAAAAAAGCGCCCTACTGTATTGCAAAGATCTGATCGCTTGCGCGAGCGACGCAGCTTATCCAGAAGCGTCGCAAAAATTTAATTTGTCACGACTTGTCCGGGTGTTCAGTCGATTATCCTGATTTATTGCAAAATATTTGATAACTTATGTCAGTATACAGAGCAGAATTGCCCGAAGTATTGTCATTTCCCTAACAGAACTGTTGCTCAGACTTTTCCTGTTAACATTTTCGTGTTAGTTACTGACCATCAGGTGCGCATCCTGCTGGATGATGCATGTGATGTGTAGAGTAGTGTTGAGTGCGGGGCGGTCCTTCTGGGCCGCCCTTGTGCTATCTGCCTGAAATTTCTGGAAAAAAATCAGACGACCCGGATTGGCTGCCCCGATCCTCGCCAGTCCTCAAAGCTCCTGCAAATCAGCGGCTTATGGTTAACCGTCAGACGATTTCGAATCAATGCCTTTGCGCGGATCGGACTTCGGTGCCGGTGCCAGTCGCAGAACTTCAGTCTGAAACCGCTCATCCTCTCCTGCGGCCAAAAACGGCAGCGCACGCGCACACGCCTCCAGAAGCGCATCTTTCCAGTCCGCCTCTGCTTTTGGAAAGTCCGCCAGCACGTAGGACATCACCCGCGATTTGTCACCCGGATGCCCGACACCCATGCGCGCCCGTCGAATGTCTGCCCCCATATGCGAGATGATAGAGCGCAGCCCATTATTCCCGGAATGTCCGCCGCCTTGTTTCATCCGGAAACGGCCGGGCGCCAGATCAATTTCGTCATGGAAAACGACAATCTTCTCCGCATCCACCTTATAGAACCGGGCGGCCTCTGAAACTGCACGTCCTGTTTCGTTGTAAAAGGTTTGCGGCTTCATCAGCAGCGCCTTTACGGGCCGCCCGTCTACCAGCACATTGCCTTCACTGATCTGCGACTGGAATTTGGACTTCCAGGGGCCAAACCCATGCGTCTCGGCAATGGCGTCAATCACCATGAAACCGAAATTGTGCCGGTTCTTTGCGTATTTGTCGCCAGGATTGCCCTGACCAACCAGAATAAGCATCGGGGAAAAACTCTCTTTCCGGAGCGATTTGAATAAGCCGAACATGCTTGCTGTCTATCACTGAATACTGGCAACAAAAAAGGCCAGACGAATGTCTGGCCTTTTCCTGTCATTCGACTGAATTCGATTAATCTTCGTCGCCGTCATCACTCTTTTCGTTGATGACTTCTGTTTCAACAGAGGCTTCTTCGCCGTCTTCGCTGGTTTCAACCGCCGCCGTACGGCCCGCAATCGTCGCGATGGTGAAGTCACGATCGGTGATGGTTGGCTCAGCGTCAGAAGGCAGCTTGATGTCAGAGATTTTGACATTGTCGCCGATTTCCAGCTTGGAAACGTCAGCTTCCAGATACTCAGGAATGTGACCCGCTGGAACGTTAAGTTCAACTTCGTGGCGCACAACGTTGAGCGTGCCGCCTTTTTTCAGGCCTGGAGATTTCTCTTCGCCAACAAAGTGAACAGCCACTTCAACAGAGATGATCTGTTTCTTGTCCACGCGATAGAGGTCGATGTGCTCAGGTGCGTCCGTCACCGGGTGGAACTGAACGTCCTGCGGAATGACAGACTGTTTGTCGCCCTTATGGTCAATCTCGACCATGTGCGCCAGGAACTTGCCTGAGTTGATTGCCTTGATGACTTCGTTGAATTTCAGGCTGATTGCGACAGGGTCCTGGCCACCGCCGTAAAGAACACCTGGAACCATGCCATTGCGACGGGCTTCGCGTGCGCCGCCTTTTCCTGTGCGCTCGCGCACTTCAACTGTGAGAGTAAGATCTGCCATATCACTATCCTTGTCCTGGAGTCCGCCCCGGCCCATCCGGGGTAACAACCTGACTGACACGCGCGTCTGACGGCGCGGAAGCGCGGGCTATACGGGATTATTGGGTAGATGGCAACCGCCCTACATGCCCGGAATTGGTGCCCGGTTAAACAAGATGAGGTGGCCGCCCATTATCAGCCAGCCGGTTACCGCGACACCCAGCAGAATTGAGATCCCATCCCAGAGCAGGCTCGGTGTTTTCGGTGGTCCGGCAGGTCGCTTCTTGGCGGCAATGCGCACCAACACGGCCCAGGCAAGGAAACCGCCAAACAGCATAAAGCTCACCAGATCCCAGTTCGCCAGCAAATGGCCCAGCGCCCACAGCTTCACGCCCACCAATTGCGGGTGTTTGAGATATTTCTGCAGGTAGCCATGTGGAAGGCTGCCCGCGAAAAACAGAACCAGCGCGACAGGCGAGAAAAGAGAATTGAGATGCTTAAGCGGCGTTGGCGGCTCGGCGAAGATGATGGTCGACATCTGCGCGTCGTCATAGCCCATACACATCACCACGAAGAAGGCGAGCGACACCAGAGCATAGACGCCCATCCAGGGCAGCTTGCCCAGCTTGGCCTCTAAACCGTCGCGCGCGCCCGGCGCGATCGCACGGAAGGAGTGAATACCTAAAAATCCCAGCAGTCCGACCAGAAACAAGACCATGTTCAACTCCCAGCGCAATTCTTGCGGCCGACAGTCTCATACCGTCCGGTATTGTCAATCAACCTGGAGCGTCATCTTGCGGACGAACACGTTAATCTCGCCATCCTCGCCATAGGGGACAGTGCCATGCAGACTGAAGCCGAGATTTTCTGCAATCTTCGTCGATGCGGCGTGATCGGTGTCGATAATGCAATGACAGGGAAAATCGGGGTCTTGTGCTTCGGCCCAGTCGAACATGGCGCGCATGGCTTCTTTCACGATGCCTTTGCCCCAATAGGCGGGCGCGATGCCCCATCCCGCTTCTGGCATTAAGGGAAGGGGCGGAGAGAATTCACCCCGGCGCGACAACATAAAGCCGCATTCGCCGACAAACGCGCCAGTCTCCCGGTCTTCAATCGTCAGATAGCCATACCCGAGCAGGGCCCAGGCGCCAACATTGCGCTGAACAGACTGCCAGATTTCACCGGAGGACCGCTTCCGGTTGCCGATGAACCGGTAATAGGCCGGGTCCTGCCACATGGCGAACAGACCGTCGAAATCTTCGACTCGCGAGGCGCGCAACCTCAGGCGCTCGGTCTCGATCCCAGGGATTTCAGCCAATGATCGTCCGGGCAGTTTGTACATGGCCGAGGGCTTTACTCGTCAAACATCTTCGAGATGCTCTCATCATTGGCAATCCGGCGAATGGCCTCACCAATGACATGAGCCACGCTCAACACGCGCACTGATTTCGATTTCAGTGCCTGCTCGGTTGGCGCAATTGTGTCTGCCAGAACGATTTCCTTCATGACGGATTTCTCAATCCGCTCCACGGCGCCGCCAGAGAGAACCCCGTGCGTCACATACGCAGAAACAGCCTTGGCGCCCTGATCCATCAAGGCCTTCGCCGCATTGCACAGCGTGCCCCCGGAATCGCACATATCATCATACAGGATGCAGTGCCGGTCGGTCACATCACCAATAATGTTCATGACTTCCGCCACGCCTGCTTTCGGACGACGTTTGTCGACGATTGCAAGGTCACAATCGAGCCGCTTGGCGAGCGCCCTTGCGCGAACCACGCCGCCCACGTCTGGCGAGACGATCATCACATTGTCAGCGCCATAGGCCTGACGGATATCTTTCTCCATCACAGGCGTTGCGATGAGGTTATCGGTCGGAATATCGAAAAAGCCTTGAATCTGACCCGCGTGCAGATCCATGGTCAGCACCCGGTCAGCGCCCGCAGTCGCCACAAGATTGGCAACCAGCTTGGCCGAAATCGGCGTCCGACCATCCGTCTTCCGGTCCTGACGGGCATAGCCGAAATAAGGGATCACAGCCGTGATCCGGCTGGCTGAGGCGCGTTTCAACGCGTCCATCGCAATCAGCAATTCCATCAGATGATCGTTTGCCGGATAGGACGTCGACTGAATAAGAAAGACATCCTCGCCACGCACATTCTCATTGATCCGCGCGAAAATTTCATTGTCTGAAAAGCGTCTGAATTCTGTGTCAGTCAGCGGCACATCGAGATATTTGCCGATGTCTTTTGCAAGGCCAAGATTGGCGTTTCCGGAAATCAATTTCATCTGTGCATCACCGCCCCGACTAGGCCGACCCTGTCTCGGGCAGACCGTTGGAAATTACGAGCCTTTTAGGCGATCTTTGCTGTTAGGCAACCGCATTTCAGCTATTTCCTGTCCAGCATGATCACAGACGCGTTTCGTCCGTAATCGGATAAATTATGTTTCACTCGATAGCGGTTTGAAAAATAACGATCCGGTTGGGTCAGTGTGTCCTCAGACACACAGCTGATCTGATTTATTCCACACCGTGTCAGAACCGCTTCGCAGAAATTCCAGATGTCAAACAGAGAGCGGTCACTTTGCCCAGGTCGGAAACACGCGGCTGACCAGTCATGCTTGTCCAGAAACGGCTCTTTGAGATCTGGCCCGACTTCAAAACTGTCTTGAGACAGGCTTGGCCCGATGGCTGCCTTTATGTGTGTCCGGTTGGCGCCCAGCCACACCATCGCATCGACCGTATTCTCGATGACCCCGGCCAATGCACCTTTCCATCCGGCATGCGCCGCCCCGATCACGCCCGCCTCTGCATCCGCGAACAGAACCGGCGTACAATCGGCCGTCAGAACACAGAGCGCGAGACCTGGTACATCTGTCACCATGGCATCGCCTTCGGGCCGTTCGCCCCAGGCAAAGGGGGCATCTATGTATACAACGTTCGGCGAGTGTATCTGAAACAGCGAGATCAGATGATCCATATCTGCTGCGCCCATCGCTGCCGCCACGCGTGTGCGATTTTCTTTTACCTTCTCAGGATCGTCATTCGACCCCGGCCCGGTATTCAGGCTGTTATACTCCCCTGAGGAGACGCCGCCTTCGCGACCGAAAAAACCATGAGAGATCCCGTCGGCGTGCGTGAGATGCGGGGCGGTGATAAAAGGAGGTGTAGAGCTCATCCTCACGATGTAACGCGGTCTGGCATGTGGGTCATCTCCGCCGATGACGATTCAATGAAATTCTCTTCAGGACTCACAATCGACTTTGACAAAACCCCGGTTTAAGTATCCCTTACGTTGTATAAAAACAGACCAAAAAGGGAGGTTGCTATCATGAAACACTTTATGAGCGGACTGATCCTCAGCGCTGCACTTCTTGCGTCTCCGGCCCTTGCCGATGACGAGGCAAAATATTCAACAGCAAAAACGACAATTGATGTGCTGATGGCCGATGAAGCGGCTATGGCCGTGCTTCAGGATGAAATCCCTGATGTCGTCAACAATGACCAGATCGGCATGGCCGTTGGGATGACGCTGCATGATATTGCCATGTATGCACCGGACATGCTGACCGCCGAAAAACTCAAGACGATCGACACCAAACTCTCTGAGATCGAATAAACAGGAGATCTATTCCATGAAGACGACACTCGGCGCATTGCTCTTTGGGGCAGCTCTCATCGCATCGCCAGCATTTGCCGGAGATGCGAAATACAGCACAAAAACAACAACCATCGGCGAATTGTTGGACAATGAAGCAACGCTCGCTGTGTTCGAAGAACACCTGCCTGATGTGGTGAACCATCCGCAGGTTGAGATGGGCCGCATGATGACGCTGGTCGAAGCTCAGAGCTATGAGCCAGGCATCATCACCAATGAGGCGCTCGCCGCGATGGATGAGGATCTCGCAGAGATCGAATAGTCAGAGCCACGCTTTAACTCCACTGACCACCCGCAAGCCAGAACGGTTTGCGGGTGTTTTTCCATCAGCTGGTCGCGGGCTTTTTGAACCGGCTGCCATAATCGACGGCGACGCCATAATCCGGATCTTCCAGTACAGACAGCTCCACCATATCCCCAGCTTTCTCGAGCAGTTTTTTACAGTCCGGAGACAGATGGCGCAGGTGCAGTCGTTTGTTTGCGGCCGTATATTTCGTCGCCAGCACGTCGATGGCTTCAATGCCGGAATGATCCACAACGCGCGAATTCATGAAGTCGATCACCACATCTTCCGGGTCATTGGCCGGGTCGAACAATTCAGTGAATCCCGTGGTCGACCCGAAGAATAGCGGCCCCTCAATCCGATAAACTTTCCAACCTTCCTTGCTGACGCCAATCCCGGCATGGATCCGGCTCGCTGCGTTCCAGGCATAGCTGAGAGCTGACATTATGACCCCTACGACGACGGCCACGGCGAGGTCAGAGAAAACCGTCACAAGCGTCACTGTGACGATCACCACAGCATCATTGATTGGAATACGCGTCATGATCTTGAACGACCGCCACGCAAACGTACCGATGACTACCATGAACATCACGCCCACAAGCGCTGCGACTGGAATCTGTTCAATCAGAGACGAGGCAAACAGAATGAAAGTCAGAAGGAATATCGACGCCGCAATACCTGCAATCCGGGTGCGCGCGCCCGATTTTACATTGATCATGGACTGACCAATCATCGCACAACCGCCCATGCCGCCAAAGAATCCGGTGACGATATTCGCTGCGCCCTGTGCCACACATTCCTTCGACGCGCCGCCTTTGGTCTCGGTCATTTCAGAGACGAGGTTATGGGTCAGAAGGCTCTCAATCAGGCCAATCGCTGCCAGAATAATGGAATAGGGCAGGATGATCTTCAGCGTTTCGAGGTTCAGCGGCACCGCAGGCACGTGGAAATCAGGCAGGCCACCGGCGATCGAGGCCAGATCACCCACGGTACGCGTGTCGAGGCCAAAGCCGATGACAATTGCCGATACAGCCAGAATGGCCGCCAATGGAGCCGGGAAAGCTTTCGTCAGCTTGGGCAGGCCCCAGATGATTACCATCGTCACACCGACCAGCCCAATCATCATGGCAAGATCAGGGATTGGTAGCCATTGTCCGCCGGATATGCCATGTCCGCCACTGGCTTCGCCTGTATGCTCCTGAAACTGTCCGAGCTGAGCCAGGAAGATCACAATCGCAAGGCCGTTCACAAAGCCCAGCATCACAGGCAGCGGCACCATTCGGATAAATTTACCCCAGCGCATCAGGCCAAAAATCGTCTGCAGGATCCCCATCAGCACAACGGTCGCGAACAGATACTCCACGCCATGTTCGGCCACGAGGCTCACCATCACAACAGCCAGTGCACCGGTTGCGCCGGAAATCATTCCGGGTCGCCCGCCAAACACAGCGGTGATCAGACCAACAATGAACGCGGCATAGAGGCCGACCAGCGGATTTACGCCCGCCACAAAAGCAAAGGCGACGGCTTCCGGAACCAGCGCCAGTGCCACGGTTAGGCCTGCCAGAAGCTCGGTCTTCCATTGATTTGGGCTGACATTTGCAAATGGAACAGTCAGCTTGGCCCCGTCACTTAAGCTCAAGGTCATCTCCAGGTGATTTTGTTGGTTGGATTGTTATTGTCACGCCCGGCCTGAATGACCCGACATGTTTCCTCGGCATGCTCTTACCGGCATTGCTGCAATGCAGCAAGGTTGGCGCCGAAATTTCCCCGATATCTCGTTATTTCTGTCAAAGCCGTTCAGAACCCGACGGGTGTTTGCAGGCCTTTCGATGAAAAACACATCACTTTAAAGCGACTTCCCATATCCGCCGGATCAACCAACCGTTTCGCACGTCTGAAGATCTCCTCAGCGCGATCGGGATTATCCTGAACCAGTTGCTGCATCCGGGCTTCAGCGCCGAGCGCCAGCAGAAACTCGCCCTGCGTTTTCGCGCCATGCACGATCAGTCCGGCATTCAGTGCATGGCGTTTCAAGGCGCCAAAATCGACATCCACGGTGAGGTCAGACCCGCCCGGGCTCTCGAGCGGGTCGATCTGGCGGCCATCACTATACGCGCGCAACGTATCTTCCGGCACTTTATCGTCTGGTCCATAATCGATCACCAGCGCCCTGAGTTTGTGGCCATTTTTCACATGCGTGGCGAGGCTCAGCGCAAAAGTCTCCAAACCGGTCTGCAGCTCGAACGCGTCCTGCCCCTCGGGTGCGTCTGCCAATTTTCCGGTGCTTTCCTGATCTACGCCCCAGATCAGCTGACCGCCCTGGGCTCCAATCCGGCGTTCATGCCATTTCTTGTCCTCGCCGCGGACGAACTGACGTGCAGGCAGGCAATCGAGAAACTCATTTGAGATCAGAATTGCGGCCAGATCGGGCAACTCATCCAGATGCGAGACAAATTGCGGTGCATATTCCGCCAGTTTGCCGACCTGCTCTGACCGGAGCGCGCGGCTCGGTTCAACCAGATAAAGCTGCATGGATTTGAGACAGGCCCGTCCCGCAGCCGTTTTCGACATCGCTCTCAGCGCATCGGCCATCATGGTCGCTTTTCCGGGACCCGGTTCGACCAGCACAAACGGGTGAGGGCGCCACATAGCCTCCCATTCATGCACCACCCACAAGCCTATCAGCTCGCCGAACAGCTGGCTGATTTCTGGCGCAGTCAGAAAATCCCGGCCAATCCCTGGCCGGGTCGCGTAATAACCTTCAACGGGATCGTGAAGGCAGGTCTGCATGAACATGGAAACAGACATAGGGCCGTCGGCCTCGATCATACGGACAAGGCGATCTTTCAGAGGCAAGGTCTACTCCGCAGTGGCAGGTGTGTTCGGCGGCGAGGCAGGGCTCCGTGCCGCACGAACCACGAGATAGAGACCTAGCAGAACCATCGGTATCGACAGCAGCGTTCCCATCGTCATCCAGTCAGGCAGCCCCTCGACAAAGGCATCTGGCAGACGAAAGCGCTCGGCAATCGACCGGCCGATCGCATAGCCGACCAGGAAGATACCCGACACAAGACCCGGACGGCTCAGAGCCTTGAAGGCCCAGATGGCGATCGCGATCACGATGAACAGTAAGAGGCCTTCCAGCGCGGCTTCATAAAGCTGGCTTGGATGTCGCGCGACTTCATCGCCTCGATAGAGCCATTCCTTGCTCTCCCAGTCGAAGGCCTGGGGCGGGCCACCGGAGCCATAGCCTTGCGGGAACACCATCCCGAAGGCGCTGTCCGTGGGCCGGCCATACAGTTCGGCATTGATGAAATTGGCGCAGCGCCCGAGAAACAATCCAATCGGTGTCGCCGCTGCCGCAACATCGGCAAGGCGCAAGACCGGGACTTTATGGGTCCGGCAGACATGCCAGGTCGCAAGGCCAACACCGATCAGACCGCCATGAAACGCCATGCCGCCTTCCCAAATGCGCAGAACCATAAATGGATTGGCCGCGAAGGCATCGAATTGATACGGGATCTGGTAAAACAGCATATAGCCGAGGCGTCCGCCCAGAATGACGCCGAGCGTGGCCCAGAACAGAAAGTCATCAATCACTTCACGCGATATCGGTGTCTGGTCCCCGAATAAGGCGGGCCGTTTCACCAGCGCCAGCGCGTATCTCCAGCCCAGCACCAGCCCGGCCACATAGGCCATGGCATACCAGAGAATATTGATCGGTCCGATCGTCAGCCCCAGCACTGAAAACTGCGGTATGGAGATCACGGCCGGATAGATTTCCGGAAAGCTGAGTGCCATTCGCCTGCATCCCCTTTTCTTAACCCTGTCGAAGGGTCACATAGCCATTTAAGACATAGCGCGGTAAACCCGCAAATCACTCGCGAAGGATTAATCGAATGGCGAATGGAAATCCACTCCTCGATGATATGGCTAAAGTCATGACAGGTTTCATAGATGCAGCCCAGTCGGCAGGTGAAGAAGCCAAAACGGCGTTTCGGTCTCAGGGCGAAAAATTCGTCACGGAAATGGATCTTGCACGGCGCGATGAGGTCGAAGCCCTGAAAGCACTTGCTCAGGCTGCCCTCGAAAAGGTCGACGCCCTGGAAGCCCGCGTGGCTGAACTTGAAGGAAAATCAGCGTCCAAGCCCAAATAGTGAGATGTTTTCAACACAGCGTCGAACAAATACACAAGTTTTTGCCTAAGGCTTTTGGGGCTGGTTGAGACTCGTGTTACCCGCAAACCTACGGGTATCACCCCGCGCCAATTGGCCAGGGAGGCAGTCCATGACGTCAACTTTCTCTTCCACGGAAAGCTCTGTCGAGAATTCGATGGAACTCATCGAACAGGTTCTCGATGCGGCCGACTGGTCCTATGAGCGCGACGCCTATAACTCACTCCACTGCATCATCCCGACGAAATGGGGCGATATGGGCGGTGTGTTTTCCATGCGCGAAGAGCCAGAAGCGCTTCAGTTCACGCTTACCCTCGACGTCAAGCCAACTGCGGCGCGCCGGATTGAGCTGAACGAGCTGCTAATTCTGATCAATGAGAAACTCTGGCTTGGGCATTTCGACTTCTGGCCGGGCGATGACATGATCCTCTTCCGCCACACCATCGCGATGGCAGGCCGGACGGAGCCGGAAGGATCAGAGATTTCAGCCATTATCAATGCTGCGACCTCGTCCATCGACCAATTCCTGCCAAGCATGAATTACGTTATCTGGGCTGGCAAAACCGCGCAAGACGCGATGGATACAGCCTTGTTTGAGACGATTGGCGAAGCCTGAGTTTCAATAAATTCCGTCCAGCTTGGTCAGCACGACTTCCCAGGCGCAACTTGTATCCTCGGCCATAGCGCTACCCACGAATCTGTCACCTTCATGATTTCCCTCAAACGTGACTTCTGTTCCCTTGGAGAGGGCGAAATCGCTTTTGAAATAGCCATCAGAGGTCACAAACCCGCCGGTCTTGAACGACTGGACGACAAATTTTCCACCTTCCAGCTCCACTTTGAAAATGGTTCCCGTTTCGCACGATGGCGCATTCCGCCAATATTCAGCGAGCCGGATCACGGCTGTATAACTGCCATCATAGGCGGTAGTGATGGTGTCGCCGAATGCCGGAAGCGGGACGAAAGCCATACAAGAAGCCAGAAAAAGACCGCGTTGGGTTGAAGCCATTCTGCAATACCCCCTTGGGACAAACGCGATCAGTATAGCTCAATTCAGGCGAGATTTCGTCCCGAAACCACAAGTCAGCCTTCAATCCCGGCCAGAACATCCAGAAGCCCTTTGAAATCCGCCTCATCCGATGCCGTCATTTCAACGTCGATGTCATGATGGGTCGACTGCCAGATCGGATAGGCGGTCTTCAGAATATCGCGCCCGGCATTGGTCAGCGCCAATTGCCGGCTCCGTTTATCTGCCGCGTCTGGCGTCACAGTCACCCAACCCTTGCGAACCAGCGCTTTCAGCTTCGCCGTCAGGCTTGTTCGGTCCATGCCCAGAAAACTTGCAATTCGATGGAGATTGGGCGGCGACGGCTGGTTCAGTGTCATCATGACTGAAAACTGCCCATGCGTGAGATCCAGATGCCGGAAGGCGTCATCAAACCGGCGCGCCAGAGCCCGTGCGGCACGCTGTGTGCGCATGCAGAGGCAGGTGTCTCTGACGTCGAGTGTCACAGTTATGGGCAGGTCTGGATCCATCAATTTTCTTATCCGGTGGGAAACGCTCAGCTGAATTCCAATCATGACACAAATAATATGTTGATATCAACTTATTGTCGTGTTTAGCTTTCTCATGGGGCGGCCACCATCAGTGAAAACAAGCTGGGTGACCGAATTCAAGGAGAGGTGTTTTATGACTTATGTGAGTGGTTATCTGGCGGCGGTGAAAACTGCAGACAAACAGAAATATACAGACTTTGCCGCTGAAATGGTTAGCTATTTCAAGGATCGCGGTGCCGTCCGTGTCGTCGAATGCTGGGGCGAAGATGTACCAGACGGCGCGGTCACCTCTTTCCCGATGGCGGTAAAGAAAGAAGACGACGAAACCGTTATCTTTTCCTGGATTGAATGGCCCGATCGGGCCACCTGCGATGCGTGCTGGGAAGCCATGATGTCAGACACCAGCATGGAAGGTGTCGAAATGCCATTTGATAGCAAGCGGATGATCTTTGGCGGATTTCAGACGATTGTAGATCAATAGGAGGCCGTCATGACAGCTCAACCATCTCAGTCTGACCGGCCGGAGCATTCAGGCATCATTCCGCATCTCACCTGCAATGAGGCGAAGCCCGGCCTGCTTTCCAAAAAGCTATAGACGCGCAATTATCCGATTTCACGGGAGATCCACCCTCTGAAATGACGGGATAGCATGGAGCGCCAGATGAAGCTGAGATCAGTGCTTACGAGATCATCACTGCTCTGGCTTGCTGGTGTGCTGGCGCTTCTATCGTACCTGGCAATCGCATGTGTCATGCTGCACTGGGATATGGTCCATCTGGATTCCAGAATATTGCCGGGTGAGAGTTGGTCCACTCTGAACGACTATACGCCGGGGTTGAGGGAAGTTCATATCTGGTCGACCGCGAGCCTCGATGTCGTGTTTCCGCTGGCCTATAGCGCCTTGTTTGCTGGCCTGATCTGGAGAGGGCTTCCTGAGCGGTTTCAATGGCTTGTCTGGTTCGCAAGTGCGACGCTTCTCGCAGATCTCGGTGAAGGGCTCGTTCAGATTATTCTATTGAACCAGGATCTGACAGCGATCACCTACTCGGACTCTGAGCCGCTTCTCTGGCTGAAAGCGGCGCTGACCAGTCTTAAGTTTTCTGGATTCGTTGCCAGCGCCATTGCCGCGATTGCAGCCGTAACAAACATGATGCGACGGCGGCGTGGGACTTGATGCGCCGCCACAACTTCATACCTCAAATAGAAGACAGGCGCATCTTTCGCGGTGCGCAATGGAGGATGTCATGACATTGGCTACCGGACGGATGGATGTCGCGCTCGATGCAGCGCTCACACTCGCAGCCGAGAAACCCTGGAATTCGATCTCACTCGCCGAGATCGCTCGCGCCTGTAATAAGACGCTTTCAGATTTTTATGGTGAGATCGACAAACAGGGATTGGTCGAAGAGCTGGACCGACGTCTCGACAAAGCCTGTTCTGCCGAGCCGGTTGATCCGGAAGGCAGCCCGCGCGAGCGAGTTTTTGATGTCGCCATGTTGCGGTTCGAAGCCATGGAGCCCAATCGTGCGGCCATTCTGTCGATCCGGAAAAGCTGGATGCAGGATCCACTCCGGCGGCTCGCTGCGGCAAAACGGCGGCTGGATACAGCAAAATGGATTCTGACCTGCGCTGAAGAAGACGGTCCCTTGCTTGGACCGCGTGCAGCCATTCTTTCGGGAATTCTGTTCCGCGCGGAAGAAGCCTGGACCAAAGAGACCGGCACTGACTTTTCTCAGACCATGTCCCAACTCGATCGTGACCTCAGACAAGTCAGCGAGTTTGCGGATCGCATGAAAAACTTTGGCAGCAATTTCCCGAAATCGGCAAAAAAAGAAGCCGCCGATGACTCGGCGGCTTTTTAGGTTGGGAGGAAGCGCCCCCAAAAGTGGACGCTAAGGAAAACGGCGACTTGCAAAGTCAGGGCGTAAAACTGAACCTGCCCTGACCAGGAAATCGTGTTTGGTGACCCTTAAGACTTGCGCTCAGCGTGCATGTCAGACATCTCGGTCACACCGAGAGCTGCAACGGCAGCGTCGACGAGTTCAGATTTGCACTGAACGGTTTCAGCAGTGTCATTGCGGGTAAACGTGTCCGAGCGCTTGGAAGCAACACGGCAGACAGAGTCAGCTTTCGCCTGGATAGCTTCGTAGTTAGCTTCAACAGATCGGTCAGCTTCGAATTTGAATTCAGCTTTTACAGGAGCGGCTTCGCCGGCAAGCGCAGCAGGCGCGCCGAGAACGATCGCAGTCGCGAGAACAAGTGCAGTTTTCATCATATTTCTCCAAGTTTGGGCGTGGTCTCTCATGGCCACATGGAGAAACGTATAGTGAGCTATACTATTCGTCTAATGACTTTAAATTATTCTGAGTATTCCCGTCGGGAATAGCGAGGGCGCTCGGTTCCAACTTCGATCAGCAGATCCCTGAGCCAGACATGCGGTCGGTTATTATTGAGCCGTTTGTGCCAGACAAGACGAGCCTTTGGCATCGCCACATTGGGTAAATCGGGCAGCTCGCGAAACATCACATTCTGAAAGCTCGCCTGATAGGCGGCCAGGCGCCGAGGGACAATCATCACCAATTCGCTGGCGGCAACGATTGCAGGGCCGGCAATCACCTGATCAATGCTCAGGGCGATTTGTCTTTGCATCTGATTGGGGTCAAACAGTCCGACATAAGGGGCTTGCGGTCCGCCAATTTGCGACACGCCAATAAAGCGCGCCGACTGCAAACGCTCGCGCGTGAGGTCTCCCGTCGAAAGCTCATGACCTTCTCTCATCAGAAGGACAGACTCACTTGTGTGGATCACGACGGCAGATTCAAACGGGTCAGGGGGCGGCGGAATGGACAAGATAGCCATATCCGCTTCGCTCTTCTCAAGCCGGTCCAGCACATTCGTCAGGCTCGATGAAATATGCAGTTCGATATTGGGGGCTTCTGTATCGAGATGAGCCATAACGGCCGGCATGAACAGACGAACGATCAGATCGTTCGCAATCAGACGGAAAGACCGATTGGCCATTAACGGATCAAACTCACCGGGTTCCAGGGCATTTGAAATCTGTTGCAGCGCCTGCTGGACCGGGCCCGACAACTCAACCGCCCGCGGCGTCGGCTGCATGCCATCCGGTGACCTTACAAACAGCTCGTCATGACACAGATATCTCAGCCGGTTGAGCGCTTTGGACACAGCCGGTTGTGACATGCCGATACGTTCGCCCGCACGCGTCGTATTACGCTCAACCATGAGCGCATCAAACACGACCAGCAAATTCAGATCGACACCTGCGAGATTCATGTCTGTAATTTGACCGGCATTGGTCCGGTCGCCAAGTGTTTCCGGGTAATTTTCCTCACATAAAGTCAGGTTTCTTCAGGTCCGGCGGCACCCAGTTTCGACGGGCCTCAACTGAAAACAGCACGGGTTTTGACCAATACTCCAAAATCCAGCCAGATTTTCCGTATCCGGACATCAGCACAGCATTCACCGCCTCATGCAGGGATAGATCTCCACTCACCTTTTTGAGCACAGCGTCAGCGGCCCGGATCGAAGCCAGCGTAATCGTCTCATGATAGCCGTCCGTGTCGGTGTTCCAGACCCCGCAAGACAAATTATAGGCGCGGATCAGTCCCGGCATATCGGCTTCCGCGTTATGATCCGAAGATCTGATCAGCCAGACGGCGGCGGCGACATGCGCGGCATGCGTCCATTCGGCTTTCGGCAGGGTGCAATCGATCACGCCCCTGGCGATGTGATATATGTCTCTGTCTGATTTGAACATGGAACGGGTCCTCTGGTCTCGTGGCGGGCCCGGAACGCACAAACCCGCCTGTTGGCGGGTTGGCGGATGTTAGAACGTCAAATCTTCTGACGATGCACACACCAACGCGCCACGGCTTCCGAAAGCGTGGTCTGTTGCTGGATTTGAGTGACGCAAATCGTTGTGTACATAAACTCGCTATAAACCACATTGAGTTTGAAAACCAGCTAAACGCGGGTGGTCTGACTTGAAAACCTTGTTGCGAACAAATACCTGTCAGTGAACTGACGAAGGAGAAGGTGAATGAACACTTTGAGGATTTTCGCCCTGATGACTCCTCCTACTCAAGTGTTCGCTCATGACGATTTCCCTTACGCTCAACGCTCTGTCCGCCGCCCGGCCTGACGGATCACCGCTTTTTTCTGATCTCACGCTAAGCCTCGGTTCTGAACGCATCGGGGTCGTCGGACGCAATGGCGCCGGTAAATCAACGCTGTTCAACATCATCCAGCAGCGTCTCGCGCCTGTGACCGGCACGGTCACGTGCCATGGACGTATCGGCGAGCTCCGGCAGGTCACGCCGGATACAGACACCCTTGCGCATGCGCTCGGTATTGCGACACAATTGGACGTGCTCGCGCGGATTGAAGCGGGACAGGGCGATGAGGCAGATTTTGCGGCCGCCGACTGGACCCTGCCAGACCGGTGCGAGCAAATTCTAAGAGAATTAGGCCTCGGCAATGTCAGCCTGGACAGGCTCACCGCATCCATGTCGGGTGGCGAGCGAACGCGCCTTGAACTCGCACGTATATGGCTCGAAGACGTAGATCTTCTGCTACTTGATGAGCCGACCAACAATCTCGACCGGGCAGGGCGACAGGCGATTTACGACCTTATCGCAAATGATAAACGCGGCATGCTCATCGCCAGTCACGATCGCGAATTACTGGAAGGTATGGACCGCATTCTCCACCTGTCCACAGCCGGGATCACACTGGTCTCGGGCGGCTGGTCTGAATTTGCAGACCATCGGCGCAAGGCGCTCGAAACCTCTCATCAGCAAAAAGCCCAGGCCGAACGCGAGATCGCTCAGACCCAACGCGAGCTTCAGTCTCAGAAAGAAAAGAAAGACCGCAGGGCGCAATCCGGTAAAAAACTGCGGGCGTCAGGCTCGCAGCCAAAAATGGCAACCGACGCGCTCAAGCAAGGCGCGGAGAATGCCGGTTCGAGAGAGGCGCGCCTGAAAGAACGTCGGCTTGGTGCTGCGCAGGACCGCCTGGCCACGGCGCGTGAAAGGATTGAGCGCCTCACACCCCTCACCATTGAGCTGCCTGATCTGGGATTCCCTGCGGGCCGCATGCTGGCCGAGCTGAAAGATGTCACGCTGAAGCATGGTACGCGCAGACTAAGTTCCAATCTTTCCGCGCGGTTCGAAACCGGTTCTCGTTGGGCTATCAGAGGATCGAACGGATCAGGCAAGACAAGTCTTATTCGCTGCATTTGCGGTGAAGATCAGCCTCATTCCGGGGAGATCCTTCGCGCGCCTTATCCGATTGCCTGGCTGGACCAGCATATCAGCCTTCTATCGCCCGACCTTAGCCTGATGGAGAACCTTTTACAGGCCCACCCGGATCGCACCGAAGGCGAGGCGCATGAAATTCTCGCTCGGTTTGCCTTCCGCAATACCGAGGCTCATCGTCTGGCGGGAACCCTGAGCGGCGGCGAGCGCATGCGTGCCGGACTGGCCGTGACGTTCAACGGGATCGATCCGCCGCAATTGCTCATACTTGATGAGCCGACCAATCATCTTGATGTCGAATCCATCGAAACCCTCGAAGCGGCGCTTCAAACTTACACCGGTGGGCTGCTTGTCGTGAGCCATGACGACCGCTTTCTGGAAACAATCGGTTGCAATCGGACGATCGAGCTGGGATCTGACTGTATCTTAGGTTGAACAATGCATCGCTGATATGTGTGGTTTGGCAACACAATGTTATAAAATGCTACCGTGTTGCCGAAACCCACTCGACAGGGTTAAAGAAACTGTCACAGTCGCGATAATAGGGAATGGGCGGCCTGATATGCCGCCAAAGAGAGGAAAAGTCATCTATGTGGAGATCGCTTCTCATTGTATCCGCCGCCAGCGCAGCCTTGCTTGGCGCGTGTTCTAAAACAGAGAATGAGCCTTCGACGACCGCGACTGACGTCGCTGCAGAACAACCGGAAGTGAAAGACAATCCGCTTCTGGCCAACTGGGAGACACCCTACGATATTCCTCCGTTTTCGGAGATCTCTGACGAACACTATATGCCGGCGATTGAGGCGGGCATTGCAGAACTTCGGTCAGATATTGAGGCAATCATCGAGACGGAAGAGCCTCCAGGGTTTGAAAACACCATTGTCGCGCTCGATCAGTCCGGCCAACTTCTGAGCAAGGTCGCAGGTGTCTTCAACAACATCACCAATACCGACACGAATGATCAGCTCCGAGATTTGGAAGCCGAAATTGGCCGCAAACTCACGGCCGAGTTTGATGCAATCTATCTCAATGAGCGCCTCTTTGACCGTGTCAAAACGGTCTATGAAAACCTGCCGACTATGGGACTGGGGCGCGAGGAAGAGCGCCTGGTTGAGCTGACCTATCGCGATTTCACGCGCCGGGGCGCAGACCTCAGCGAGGCCGACAAGGAGACGCTGAAAGAAATCAATTCACGTCTGTCCGTCCTCTCGACCCAGTTTGGTCAGAATCTCGTTCGTGAAACCAATGGCTTTGAGCTTCACATCACTGATGAAGCCGATTTGGCAGGTCTGTCCTCAACCATGATTAGTGCCGGGCGCGCTTCAGCCGAAGCCAAAGGCCTGGAAGGCTGGGTCTATAATCTTAACCGCTCGACCTATGAAGCCTTTATGACGCAGTCTGAAAACCGGGATTTGCGTCTCGAAATGTTTGATGGCTATCGCAACCGCGCGTCTAATGGCGATGACCGGGATTCTGATGCCATCATCCTCGAAACGGTGCGTCTCCGGGCCGAACGCGCGCAATTGCTGGGTTATGAAAGCCACGCCCATTTTCAGCTCGAAACGCGAATGGCGAAAACCCCCGAAAGCGCCATCGAATTCCTGATGCTCGTCTGGGAGCCGGGTCTCGCCCGCGCCAAGGAAGAACTGGCCGACATGCAGGCCCTCGTCGACGCCTCCGACGATCAATACAAGGTCGGCGGACATGACTGGTGGCATTTGTCTGAAAAGGTTCGTCAGGAAAAATACGCCTTCGACGACGCGGCCATCAAACCCTATTTCGAGCTTGGCACCATGCAGACGGCGGCCTTTGAGGTCGCGTCCAAACTCTTCAACATTGAAATCGAGCCTCTGACGGATGTTCCGGTCTGGAATGATGTTGTCACCGCCTGGAAGGTGACCAATCCGGATGGCAGCCTGGTCGGTATTTTCATGGCCGACATGTATGCCCGGGATTCCAAGCGCGGCGGTGCCTGGATGTCCTCTTACCGGTCAGCGTCACACGTCAATGGCGACAATGTCCGCCCGATCGTCACCAATAATCTGAACCTTCTGAAACCGGGGGAAGGTGAGCCAACACTCATGGCCTTTGGTGATGTGGAAACGCTCTATCATGAGTTCGGACACGCCCTGCACGGCCTTCTGACCACCATCAAATATGAACGTATGTCCGGCGTTGGCGGGCCGCGTGACTATACCGAATTCCCGGCGCAGATGATGGAGCATTGGGCTGGCGAACCTGAAGTGCTGGCCGAATATGCCCTCCATTACGAAACCGGCGAGCCAATTCCGCAAGAGCTGATAGAGAAAATGCGGGCCGCATCCACCTTCAATCAGGGCTTTGCCACGACGGAATACATCGCAGCATCTCTGCTTGATCTGCACTGGCATATGCTGACCCCGGAACAGGCTGCGGACGTCACAGATGTTCGCGCCTTTGAGAAGGAAGTGCTTGAAAGCTATGGCCTGATCCCAGAGATCGAGCCGCGCTATCGCTCGAACTATTTCTCGCACATATTCTCTGGTGGGTATTCAGCCGGATACTACGCGTATCTCTGGTCTGAAATCCTCGATTCCGATGGCTTCATGGCCTTCAAAGAAGCGGGTGACATCTTCGACCCTGTGCTCGCCAAGCGCCTGAAAGAGAATATCTATGAGGCCGGCGAACTTGAGGAGGCCGACGAGCTCTATCGCCGCTTCCGGGGTGCCGATCCGAGCCCAGAGCCACTGCTTCGCAATCGCGGCTTCCTGCCAGACCCCGGCGAGAGCTGATCGCCGACTTCGACGAAATACATCACCCAATAAAAAAGCCTGCCGATCTGGCAGGCTTTTTCTTTTCTCATCTGACCTGAAGACTATTCTTCTTCGCCGCCCGTGGCGTCGCCATCAGCGTTGCCATCGCTATCCGGCAATTTCAGATTAACCGCTTTCGGGCCTTTGCCGCGCGTGTCGGCGGCAAGGTCGAAGACCAGCTTCATACCGTCTTCAACGCCAGGAAGCCCTGAACGCTCAATCGAGGAAATGTGGACGAACACATCATCACCGCCATCGTCTGGAGTGATGAAGCCAAAGCCACGGTCCTGATTGAAGAATTTCACAGTGCCGCCAATGCCTTCGCGTTCGATCTGCATGGGCTGGCGCGGACCACGGTCGCCGCCACCGCCGCCACGGAAGCCGCCGCCACCGCCGCCGCCGCGATATCCACCGCCGCCGCCGTCGCGATCACCGCCACCACGATAGCCGCCGCCACCGCCGCCGCCGCGGTATCCACCGCCGCCGCCGTCACGATCACCGCCACCACGATAGCCGCCGCCACCGCCGCCGCGGTATCCACCGCCGCCGCCGTCGCGATCACCGCCACCGCGATAGCCGCCGCCACCGCCGCCGCGGTATCCACCGCCGCCGTCGCGATCACCGCCACCGCGATAGCCGCCGCCACCGCCGCCGCGATATCCACCGCCGCCGCCGTCACGATCACCGCCACCACGATAACCGCCGCCACCGCCGCCGCGATATCCACCGCCGCCGCCGTCGCGATCACCGCCACCGCGATAGCCGCCGCCACCGCCGCCGAAGCCGGAATCTGAACCGCCACTGAAACCTTGGTCTGAGAATGGATCTGGAGGACTGCCGAAATCGTTATCACTTCCGAATTCTCTGCGACCGCCACGCTTAGGGCGTCGCCCACGACCACCGTCACGCCCGCCGCGTGGTTCGTCGTCGTCAAAACTCATATCTTAATGCTGTCCTCTCTCTCGAAGCCACTTTCACTCGCTGCAGGCTTCGCATTCTGTCTGCGTGCTGATGAATTCAATCACCCTGATCATCGCAGAATACTTCAGGGCGTTAAGAATATGCCCCAAATAAGGGATTCTATCAATGAAAATTGCTTTAACTCTTCCTGCACTCTTTCTGGCAGTTACCGCAAATTACGAATCTTGTCAGAATAGAGAGGTAAAATCGTATCTGGAAACAGTTTAGTCTCCACGCTTTGTCTGCATGATCTGCAAAGGTCCGACATGCCTCATCTGCTCTTTATAGATGATCACAAACGGACGCTTCAGCTGATCGGTGTCATGATGAGTGCCACTCGGTTTGGCGCGTGTGAGAGCACGATGGTCGAGCGACTGTCAGATGCGGAAGACATGTTGGCAAGGCGCACGGCCTCGCTAATTTTTCTGGATAATTATCTTCCACCGCACCGGAGCTTCCATGTCCCGCTCCAGCGATTGCAGGCGATCAGCGACGCTCCGATCATTCTCATGACATCCTCAGATCTCGCAGACCTGGGCGAAACAGACATACCGGAAGGGTTTGCAGATTATTTGCCCAAAACAGAGCTGAGTGTCGCCCGTCTTGAAGGTTTGCTGGCAGCCTATCTGGGCGAGCCGCCGGAATTCAAAGCCGAATAAAGGCAATTTCCAAAGCAGACCAGAACCCTGCGGCCAGAATGACAACGCCCAGCCAGAATCCGATCAATACCCGAAAAGTCGCATATCCGACGGCGTCTTCAACACCGTGTAATTCCCTGTCCATCATGACTGTCGTGCCTGGTCTTCGGATACAGCTTCCCTGTCTGCCATCCGCGATCGGGGCAGCTGAGTTCCGTTAGTTTTGGTGTTTCACTGTCCGGATATTCTGTCCGATCCGGCGTTAGAATCGACGACAGATATTAGAAGAGCGTTCGACTTCGATCTGGAATTCGTGAGAAATTCATCTGAAATCCTCGAGACTTCGAAATGTATGTGAAGCAAAGGCCGGGAATCTCACTCAGACACAGAACTGTTAAAGTCAGCGCATTATTCCTTACCGGACAGCGAGCTCGGAATTTAGTAGGTGTATTCCTCGATATCACTCAATACCAGCGTATAGGCTGCATCAGCCGTCTCGGTATTCTGCCGATCTGCTTTCAGCACGCCTCTCACCCAGACGGCCTGATCAAGCTCGGTGATCCGGATCGGATTGTCCGTTGTGATGTAGAGTGTCTGGTTTGGCGGCGGCGGTGGGGAGTGCAGGCAGGCTCCATAATAAGGCACAAGCAGGAAATCCGAGATCTCCGCATTTGGGCTGAAATCGAATGGAACCGTATAGCCGGGGAGTTTGACCTTCACGCCATCGAGTTCTTCAACCACGTTGAACGTACCAATCTGGAGTGCTTTATCGGCGGCGCTGCCTTCCCGAACAGGGTTGGTGGCCAAAGCCTGCAATTGCATCCGATAGAGTTCAGCAATCCGCTCCTCTTCTCCAACGGGCAACAGGTCTTCCCAGCCAATCTCTTCAAATCCGTCTGCATCGATCCGGTCTTCAAGCACACTGCTGTCTTGTTGTTCGGCGTCTGCCTGCTCCTGCGAGGCGTCCGGCACTTCTGCTTCTGTGCTGGAATTCGATCCGCAGGCGACAAGGGCCAAAGCCAGAACCGGAAAGACAAAGGTGGAAGAGCGTTTCATCATTGCGCCTTTATAACTTAATCGACAGCCCGTCCGCTACAGAAGCTCTCATGGCAATAATGGCTGGCAGTAATGCCATCACGCCTGAGATTCCGGTTACCGCAGCCAGCACTTTCAGATCAAGCGCGCCCGGCGGTGCGGCGGAAAGTGTCAATCCGAACCGAGCTTCGAAGATGGGTTGCGCAATAAGGTTTGCAAGATAGACCAGCCCGATGCCAATGGTCGCACCGATTGCGGCCAGGAGGATGGCTTCACTGACCAGAAGCAACAGCACATGAGACGGGCCTGCCCCAATTGCCCGCAGCACCGCCATTTCACGGCGTCGTTCCTTCAGGCTCGACAGAATGGAGGTGAGAATGGAGACCAGCCCCACCAGAACCACAAAGGCCGAAACTGCCATCAGGGCATTGCCTGCCGCGCCAACAATCTGCCAGACCTCATTGATCGCCTGGCCCGGTATGGCGGCAACCAGCGCTTCTCGCGGATAAGTGTTGATCGCACGCTGCGCGGTCAGCATCCGGCGATTGCTGGTCAGCCCGACCAGCACAGCCGAAACGGAGTCCGGCGTCAGATCCATGCCGCGCACATCGTCAGCGCTTGTGAATTTCGCCAGCGGTGAGGGGGCGCCGGTTTCCCAGCCAACATGAATGGCTTCAATCGCGGCCAGTGAGGTCAGAACGGAATCATCAATGGGTGTGCCGGTCGGATTGAGGATGCCCACCACTTTGAACGGTCGGTTCTCGTGCTCCAGGAAACTCACCTCGCCAAGGCCATGGCTCAAGGTGATGTCCTCGCCAAGCGAATAGCCAAGTTCATCAGCCACACGCGCACCGATCACGACATCATAAAGGTCATCGAAAGCCTGACCTTCAGCAAAGCTGACAGACTGGCCTCCGCGATAATTATAGTGCTGAAAGAAATCGGTCGTCGTCCCGACCACACGATGACCCCGATGCGAGTCACCCAGAGAGATTGGCACAGTCCAGTCGACACTGTCCTGGCCAGCCAGCCACTGATAGGTTTCCCAGGTCATCGCCGCGCTCGGATTGCCGATATGGAACACCGAAAACATGACAAGGCTGACGGGACTCGTCCGGGCTCCCACAATCAGATCCGTACCCTGAATGGTTTGCGCGAAGCTGTCCTGTGACGCGGTCTTGAGTTTGTCCACGCCCAGAAACAGCATCACACTCACTGCGACAGCGAGAATGGTCAATACAGCTGACCCGCGACGGTTCCAGAGGCTGGCAAGGGCCAGAGAAAGAATAGCAGGGGGGCGCATATCAGGCGGGCTCCCGTGTCAGTGTGTTCAGATCAGCGAGTGAAACAACCCGCTTGAACCGGTCCGATAATTCACGGTCATGACTGACAAACAAGAGCGCAGACCCGGTGCGATCGCATTCCGACTGTAAGAGATCGAGAAAGCCATCCCGTGCGGCTTCATCCAGAGCAGATGTGGGCTCGTCGGCAATCACCAGCTTGGGGCGACCGATCAGTGCGCGCGCGGCGGCGACACGTTGTTGCTGACCGACGGAAAGATCAGAGACCGGCTTTTTATTCGCCGCTTCCTCTGCAAGTCCCAGCTGCTCCAGCAGCCGGAGCGCCTCGTCTTCGGGGCTGCTCGCTGTTTCCAGAACCCGGTCACGCCGCTCAACCGACAAACGGCAGGGCAGGGCAACATTCGAGACAAGATCGAGATAGGGCAGCAGATTAAACAGCTGGAAAATCACGCCCATATCCCGTGCCCGGATCTGATCACGACGCCCATTGGACATTTTTTGAAAATCGCCGCCATCGAATATGATCTCGCCCGACTGCGCGCTCAGAACTCCGGCAATGAGACCGAGCAGCGTACTCTTACCAGATCCGCTTGGACCTTTGAGAAAGAGCTGCTCGCCCTCAGCAATCTGAAACTCAGGGATCTGCAAAAAAGGGGGCTGACCCTTCCAGGCAAATTCAACAGACTTCAGCTCTAACAACATGCGTTTTCGGTTCTTTGGTCGTTGGACAGTTTAGGGGCGGTCCATTCGAGTGCTGGACGGCGTCAGCGTTTTGGCACCTGAACCGTCATCTGTCAGGAAGGTTGTTCGCAATTTCTCAAAACCAGACCAGGTTTCGAACAGAGTAAAGTCCACCGATTTGATCTTGTCCGGATTCGCGCAAGTCGCCTCATAGGTCAGCAAATAATTGCTGTGTCCGGAATGATCATCGCCATGTTCGTCATGGTCGTGCTCATCATGACCGGCGTGTTCATCGTGGTCGTGCTCACTATGGTCGTGTTCATCGTGGTCGTGCTCGCCATGGTCGTGTTCTGCGCCGCCAGACAGCATTTCATTCTCAACAACCAGGCTCTCAAGGCTGCAATTCGCGCCTTTTTCTACGCTCGCGACATCTCCGGCTTCAAACGATAGCGGACCGTCTTCATTTGCGGTCATCACGCTTCCGCTTGCCGAAACAAAGTTCGCAGCAGGCGCAGCAATCTGGATAAAGAGCTCATTGCCTTCAATCGCGATGAGAGCCTCGCCTTCGCCATGCGTGTGCGCGCGCGCCTGACGCGTATGATCTCCATCGGCGCCAGCGATTAGAAGGCTCAATCCTGTGATCGCAATGAGGGGAAGTGTCATGTGTAAATCCTCACAAGGGTGGAATTCGTCTCTTGATTTAATATTATAACATAAAGCATATGGGGCCGTTCGCAACGCACCCCACCAAAACTTCCGGAGATTTCTGCAGTCGTGTTCACAACGCCTATTCTGGCACCATTATTCCTGTCCAGTCTGGCGGCGTTTGTGGCGACCGTCGGACTCATTGTCGTGGCCATTCGCAGCGACTGGAGCAAGAAATATGCGCCACTCTTTGCGCTGGCGGCCAGCGGTCTTCTGCTCACAATGGTCGTGACTCATCTGGCGCCGGAGGTCCTGCCAACGGATCCGCGCGCGCCGCTCTTCATGCTTGGTGGGTTCTTTCTTGGGCTGATCCTGCACGACACCATTCGCAGCCTCGTGCCAGTCTCGGATTCCCAAAGTCTTGCGGCAGGTCTGACGCCCATGTTTGCGATCGCCACACATTCATTCGTGGACGGAATGATATACACGGTCACCTTTGCGCAGGGCTATGAGACGGGCGTCTTCTCAACGCTCGGACTGGTCATGCATGAATTCCCGGAGGGGATTGTCACCTTTGCATTGCTTCGGGGAGCAGGGTTCTCCAACCGACACTCCTTTGCCCTCGCCTTGTTTGCGGCGGGTCTGACAACACCACTCGGCACACTGACGGCCTTTCCGTTTCTTCAGGGTATGGATCCTGAGAGCCTCAACGTGCTGTTCGCCCTGTCAGCGGGCCTGCTTCTCTTCGTCTCCACCGGCCCGCTTATGGCCCACATGCATGAGGAAAAGCCGATCCGCAGCATTCCGGCGCTTGCATTTGGTGTAATTGTCGCTTTGCTGATTGCGTCTTTCACAATTCCGCACTCACATGGCATCGACGATGACCATTCCGACCATAACCATATCGACTTTTCAGCGCGTTAGCCGTCTGACGCTCACTCTCCTATGCCTGGTATTCATCTGCGTGAGGGCGACGAAAGCGTATGCTCATCCTGAAGACGAACTCTGTTTGCCGGGTGGCGGAATGGATCCGGAGCTTTGCCGGGCACTGGCCGAACTCGATCGGGCCAACGCGCCCATTACAACCGATGCGCTTCTGGTCGATACCGGGCGAACCCTGTTCAGCAATGTCGTGTATTTCATTGAGCAGGGCGTGGGCCATATTCTGCCAGGCGGTCTGGACCATATCCTGTTCGTGCTGGCTCTGTTTTTTGCTGTCCGAAAATTTGGTCCGCTAGCCCTCCAGATTTCGATCTTCACATTGGCGCATTCGGTCACGCTCGCGCTGGCTGCGGCAGGTTATGTCACTGTGCCGGGGTCTGTCGTTGAGCCCCTGATTGCCGCTTCAATTGCGTTTGTTGCGATCGAAAACCTGATCTTCAAAAAGCTCACGGCCTGGCGGCCGGTCATCATATTCGCCTTTGGCCTGTTGCATGGGCTCGGCTTTGCAGGCTTCTTCCTGGAACAGAAGCTGCCGGACGGCTTTTTCTGGTCCTCACTCATTGGCTTTAATATCGGCGTGGAAATCGGTCAGATCTCGGTCGTTCTGGCGGCCTGGCTGTTGCTCAGCTGGTTCTTCAAACGCAGCTGGTATCGCTATGTCGTGGTGTTTCCGGCCAGTCTTGCAATCGCAGCAACCGGGCTCTGGTGGGCCGTACAGCGCGTGATCGGTTAAGACGAAACGAGCTGTTTGCCTTTGATGGCCAGGACATTGGCCATGGTTTCAATCAGATTCTGAAAATCGACGGGTTTGCCCTCAAAAGCATCGCAGCCGGCATCAAAACAGCTATCGCGATCCTTTTTGCCGACATGAGCGGTCAGGGCGATGATTGGCAGGCTTCGGGTTTGCGGATCGTCACGCAGGGCACGGGTCGCATCAAGGCCAGACATGACCGGCATGGAAATATCCATCAGCACCACATCCGGCTGTTCGGCGATGGCCATCTCAACTGCCTTTTGACCGTTATGAGCGCCCATAACCTCAAAGCCCTGGCGCGTCAGTCGTCGGGACAACATGTTGAAGTTATCCTCATTGTCTTCTGCAATTAAGATGCGTGTCATCTTGAAACTCCGAAGAGAAAGCGTCGTTTCGATACCTTTGACAGTTCAGAATAGGCCCAATTGTCTTCTGAAGCGTTAAAGTCGGGATCAGTTTTCTTAAGTTATTTCACCGTGTTAGCGATCAGAAGTTGATCTTCTTTATCATAATCCGCGTTCGATTGCGACAATTGCGCGTGTCTCACCACGGTCGATACGATTTCATCGCGAGGCGAGGGTTTGGTGAGGTGAGCCACAGCTCCGGCCTGCAGGCTGGTTTGCCGTTCGCACTCGACCGAGTGGATGATCACCGGAATGTCCCGTGTTGCGACGTCGCCCTTCAGCGTTTCGAGAAGCTCAAGACCAGTTTCACCCGGCAATTGTATGTCGAGCAGGATCAGGGCTGGCGGATGCTGGGCGATCTTCTCACGCCCCGTTTTCGCATTGACTGCGTGCGAAACCTCGAACCCGATGGATGTCAGATCCCGCGTGAGTAACTCGTGAACATCGGCGTCGTCGTCAATGACCAGAATTTGCGGCCGTTCGCCGGACGGAACCGCGTCGCTGAGACTGGAGCCACCAATGGTGTCCGGGCGGAGGTCAAGCGGGAAATGCAACCGGAAAGTCGACCCTGCTTCTCTTTCAGACTCTACACTGATCCGACCACCGAGCAGCTCAATCAGGCGTTCCGTGATCACAAGGCCAAGACCTGTGCCGCCGTATTTACGGGTGAACGTATTGTCGGCCTGCGAAAACGGGGTGAACAAGCGGCTGAGCTGCTCATCTGTCAGCCCGATGCCCGTGTCTCGCACTTCAATGACAAAACCAGGATCGCCGGAAATTTCTGCCGAATGGCCGCTGATTTCGATCTCCCCCGCATGTGTAAATTTCGCGGCATTGGACAGCAGATTCAAAAGGCATTGCTCGAGTTTGTGACCGTCGGTCCAAACCGCGGGCAGATCGTCGGGAAGCGATATCTTCAAATCAACTTCGCTCTCTGAAATGGCAGGCTTTACAGCGTCTGCTGCGTGCTGAATGAGGCTCGACAAGTCGACCTCATCGACTTCGGCTTCCATGCGCCCGGCTTCGATCTTCGAGAAATCGAGAATGTCGTTGATATTCGTCAGAAGGCGACGACCAGCCAGAATGATGCGCGTATGGTCTTCAACATCATGTTTGCGGCCATCGGCTTCGGCATCTTCCTGCATCATCTCGCTATAACCGATAATGGCGTTCAGCGGCGTACGTAATTCATGGCTCATATTCGCCAGGAATTGTGATTTCGCCCGGTTGGCCTCATCGGCATCCTGGCGTGCCAGAGCTTCATCTTCAGCTTCCGTGCGCGATGTGACAAGCGAACGCTGCGCTCCGACGCCGGTCCAGGCGATCGAGATGGTATGAATGATGAAGAACGCCCCAAAAAACATCGACAAGGACCGAAAGTCCGGAGGCGTCATTTGCCACAGACTCAATATCAACACGCCAGCTGGCAGGATTGCGGCAATCACCGGCATGGATTTACGATAGGTGTATTGGCCCGCAACATTCAGCAGCGTCACAAACGCCATCATCATCGCGACGATCGGTCCAGGTTGGGGGAGCTGCAAAAGCAGAAGGCATGGCAGACAGTATGCGGCGTTCAGCACGAGTGTCGGAACCAGAACGCGCATATACAGATAAAAGCGCAAGCTCGACACGGTTACCGGTCGCCCGAGGATTGTACCATCGTCCTCAAGTGGCGGTAATTCCTGGCGGAAATAATTGCGTACCCCGAAATAGACGAATAGCTCGAGTGCAAAAATGGTAGCCGTCCAACTCAGAAGAGCCAGAGTATGCTTGCCCTGAAAGCTGATTGCGATCAGGACAACCATGACGAAATTTCCGACGATCCGCAAAGTGGCATGATCGAAACTCGTGCGTCGGAGATAGAGATTCAGCGCTTCAATTTCGAACTTGTAGGTCTTCTGATCGAGGACGTTTGAGGGTTTCGACACGTTAGGTCTCCGGATATTGAACCTCACATTCAAGCAAATGAGTCTTTTTTTCCGGTTAGTCCTGGGTTAGAATTCTAGGGGAAATCTTTACAATTCAGCGGACTGAAGATTCAGGCAGATATCGTTCGCTGGTTGTTGAGTTCAGACTTGCCGTTCTGCGAGCCCCACATGCTATACTCTGGCCATGGCTGATTTCTTCCCCGCTGACCGCCCTCAGAACGCAAACCTGCATGAATTCTCGGTGTCTGAGCTCGCCGGCTCCATCAAACGGACCATCGAATCAAATTTCGAGCGTGTCCGTGTCCGGGGCGAACTTGGCCGTGTGACCATCGCGAAATCCGGTCACATGTATGCCGATCTCAAAGACGATAAAGCGGTCATCAATACCATTATGTGGAAGGGCTCGGTCTCACAGCTCCCCTTCCGACCTGAAGAGGGGCTGGAAGTTGTCGCGGAAGGCAAGCTTTCCACCTATCCCGGACGGTCAAATTACCAGCTGATCGCCGATACAATGAATCCGGCAGGCGCTGGCGCGCTCATGGCGCTTCTTGAAGAACGGAAGAAAAAGCTAGCCGCCGAAGGGCTGTTTGACAGCGCGCGTAAGCGGGCACTCCCGACATTCCCCGCTGTTATCGGAGTGGTCACCAGCCCGACAGGCGCCGTCATTCGCGATATTCTCCACAGGATCGCCGATCGCTTTCCGGTTCATGTGCTCCTTTGGCCTGCCCTGGTGCAGGGCGAGCGCGCCGCAGCGCAGATCACCGCCGGAATCGAAGGCTTCAATGCCTTGCCAGAGGGCGGTTCCATCCCACGTCCTGATGTGCTCATCGTCGCACGAGGCGGCGGATCAATCGAAGATCTCTGGCCATTCAATGAAGAGAAGGTCGTCCGCGCTGCAGCCGCCTCTGACATCCCGCTCATCTCTGCGGTTGGACACGAGACCGACACAACCCTGATCGATTATGCGTCCGACCGCCGCGCACCCACGCCAACCGGCGCCGCAGAAATCGCCGTGCCCGTGCGCTCTGAACTTCTGCAAGACACAGACAGTCTGGGGCAGCGCCTCATGCGCGCCCTGACACAGCATACCAAACGCTCAGGGCGTGATCTTCAGGCCATCGCCGCGCGATTGCCACGCCCTCAGGCTTTGCTCGAAGCGCGCCAGCAACGCTATGATTTCGCCGAGAGCCGTCTCACATCGGGGCTCCAGTCGGCGATAATGAAGAAGCGCGGCGCGTTCGATCAAATTGGTCCTCGCTTGCGACCTCAGGCCCTGCGCACAAGCATGGGGCATCTTCAGGCGGCGCTCGATCGCTCTGGAAAGGGCCTCTCAACAGGTCTTTCCCGCGCCGCGCAGAAAAACCAGGACCAGCTTTCGCTTTTGGAAAAACGTCTTTCCAGCCGCGGGGATGTGCTTCTCAAATCGGTGCGCTCTACTGATGACATGGATCGTCTGGCCGAACGCCTCTCAAAGGCGTTCGCAAGATCCATGACGGTCCGAACCGATCGACTGAATGCGGCGTCAGGGCTGCTCGAAGCGCTGTCCTATCAGGCCACACTCAAGCGCGGCTATGTTGTCGTGCGGGATGCGGAAGGCGGGGTTGTCAGGACCAGAGAGATGGCCGCGTCCCAGGCCGCGCTCTCGCTTCAATTCTCGGATGGCGAATTAGGGGTCACGCCAGACATTGGCACCAAACCGCCCCCTCAGTCTCCGCCGCAACCCTCACCGAAATCCAACGCACAACCGCAACCGCCCAAACCCAAAAGTCGTGGCGAGCAAGGCAGCTTGTTCTGAGAGGGGGGAAGCGACCGTCTCCAGGTCGGGGGGAGGGGAATTGGAGACGGTCGCCGTTCGCAGGACGTGTGGGGAGGGAGGGGGATACGCCACGTCCAGGACCGCTGTGTCTTTCGACACTTCCTCTTTCACATGGAAGACTTACAAGAAGGTTAACAAAAACGCCGGTTCTGTTTAGAAATACGTTCTCCACAAGGAGAACTATTCAGTGTTTTGTTATTGACAGAGAATTCTTTCTCTCAAAAGCCCACAAAGGCGGCGAGTTAGGCTGACTAGTGATGGTATTATACCAATCAGGCTGGTGTTTTATTTGGGTGCGGCGAATTGATGCGGAAACAACATTGAGACTTTTTAGATTAGTTTCCGAACCGGAAAATAAAGATGGCGAATCCGAAGATTCGCCATTTTTGCTTTCTGTGAGGAAGAAATCGCGGTGATGACGCGTCGAATTTACGACGCTCGAATGTAGTCGAGGAAGCTGCTCACCTGGTTCTGCAATTCATTGGACTGACGCCCGAGTTCCTCCGAGGCGAGCACCACTTCATCCGATGCAGATTTGGTTCCCTCGGCGCTGACGCCGACTTCTTCAATCATGGCGGCGACGTGTTGGTTGCCATTTGCGGCCTCTGACGTGTTCTGCGCAATCTCGCGCGTGGACGCTGTCTGTTCCTCAAGCGCTGAATTGATCGACAGCGACACCGCATTGATGTCCTTGATGGCCGTCTGAATTTCATCGATCGCTTCAACTGATTGTTCCGTCACCGACAGCATGGCCTGAATATGCGTCCGGATATCTTCGGTCGCCCGGGCGGTCTGGTTGGCAAGTGATTTCACTTCACTGGCAACGACAGCAAACCCCTTGCCCGCTTCGCCGGCGCGCGCACTTTCGATTGTTGCGTTCAGCGCAAGCAGATTTGTCTGCTCGGCGATGTCGGAAATCAGCGCAATGACTTCACCGACCTGATCGGCCGTTTTCGATAGGGTCCGGATCGTACTACCGGCCCGTTCGGATGAGTCGACACTGCGATTGGCGAGGCTGGTCGCCTGCGACATCTGTTGGGCGATTTCATTCACTGCCTTGCCAAGATCCTCAGAAGACCGCGCGGCCTGAGTGACGCCGTTCGTGGCTTGGTTGATAGAGGCCGAAACCCCGAGGAATTCCGTTTGCGTCTGGTCTGCAATGGATCGCATGGATCGGGCGGTGTTGGCCATTTCTTCGGCAGCCGAGCTGACAGTGCTGGTAATGCCGCCAACGCCTTGCTCGAAATGGTCCGCCATATCCATCAGTTTCTGGCGGGCTTCTCCAGCGCGCGTTTCGTTAAAGAAGTGAATGGCCAGATCCATGTCCAGCATCGCGGCGCGAAGAAAGGCATTCTGAAACTTCTGAAAAGTCTTCATGCCATCGCGGCTAAGACCTTTCTTGCTGGCCATCTGCTCTTGCGCCTGGGTCAGGACTTCATTGACCAGAAAGGTGTAGCCGGCGAGATAAAACTGAGGCTCCAGACCAATGCGGGCGTGTGTGGCGCCAACCTTCGCGACAGACTCAATATAGGCCGGTCCGAACTCACCAGAGAGGATCATGCGCCAATGCTCAAACTGACGAGAGGCGGCGAAATCAATCCTCTCCTGACTTTTGAAAAATTCAGCGATATCGGGGTGAGCGCTAATATGAACGTAAAAGCGTTTCAGGACATCTGGCAGCAAGTCTTCGGCTAGACTGGCAAACTTTCGGAGATCCGATAGCGTCTCGGTATCCAGACGTAGAAAACTTAAGCGCGTCCCAATTTCATTTTTTTCCAACATCTTAAATCCTAACCACAACTAAGGCGGGGCTTTTTTGAATATAGATATCAAAAATACCCCGATAGGTTGTTTCAGGTTAATGAATCATGGTTAAAGCTTAGTTCTTAATGTTTTTGTCTGCGCAATATGTCGCAGAGGTATCATCTGGATTAAGGTGGAGAGGAAAATTATTTCGACTTTCAAATATAGTTAGAAATGGATTGTCTGAGTATTTGTCTGCCTCTTTGGTCAGTGTTTTAAACTGACGGAGGCAGGTGCTTTCTCGATGATGGTGACAATTCTGTCTCTCGCCATTAGACAATTCCCACGTTACAGACTTGCCCTGACTTATGGAGATTCCCATGGAAATTCATGCCTCTTTCATCGCGCTCGGTTTGGCGTTTGGTATTTTCGCTCTTCTGAACCTGATCGACATGAAGCGCCTGGATTAGTTCCGCGCCTGAATGCTGATATCTTTTGCACTGCTGATTGCCGGACTGGTTTTCCTGGTCCTGGCAGGAGACTATCTTGTCCGGGGAACCGTTGCGGCTTCATTGAAACTGGGCGTGTCCCAGATTCTGGCCAGCGTTCTCATTGTCGGTTTTGGCACGTCTGCGCCGGAAATGCTGGTGGCGCTTGAGGCGACCATGGCTGGAACGCCCGGGCTTGCCATGGGCAATATTGTCGGCTCCAACATTGCAAATGTCCTGCTCGTCGTCGGTGCGCCCGCATTGATGATGTCTCTGAAAACCACGGGTGCGGGCCTTCTTCGCTCCACCCTGTTCACGATCGTTGCAACCATTGTCTGGCTTGTGGTTACGCCGGTTTACGGGCTGACGCCCTTCATCGGTGTGGCCTTTATATTTGCGTTGATCCTCTATATTACCGGCTCGCTGATCCGTCCGCCGACCGATAATCTGGAAGATTTGATTTCAGAGGAGGCCAAGGAGCCGCCTCCAGGTTGGGTGCTGACGGCCTTTTTTATCCTGCTGGGTGTAATCGGCCTGCCGCTCGGCTCTCACCTTGCCATTCGCGGCGCGACGGGAATCGCCAGCGAAGTTGCCTGGTTGAATGATGAGCTGGTCGGACTAACCCTTCTCGCCATCGGCACGTCCATGCCGGAATTTGCTGCGGCCATGGCGGCCGCCCGGCGCAAAGAGACCGACGTTGTGTTTGGCAATGTCGTTGGTTCCAATATGTTCAATATTCTCGGGGCAGGTGGCATCATCGCGATGTTCGGACCGCTCGATCTGCCGGGTATTTTCGTCCAGTTCGATTATTGGTTCATGGGCGGCGCCTTCGCGCTTGTCAGTCTTTATGTTCTATTCCGCCGCCCGATCGGCTGGTTTCTGGGCATACTCCTGCTCGCGGCTTACGGCGTGTACCTGTACGGCCTTCATCATTTCTATGTTCTCGGGCTCAACTGGAGTGCGCTGTGGAGCTAGAGCCCGTCAAACGCGCGCTGGTGACAGGGGCCGGTCAGCGGCTTGGTCAGTATATGGCCGAGGCTCTGGCTGAGGACGGCTATGATGTCGCGCTGCATTACCGCTCCTCGCTGGAAGGCGTGCAGGACACCGCTGCGAGTGTTGAAAAATACGGCCGCAAAGCGAAATTGCTCCAGGCCGACCTCACGAATGAGGATCAGACTGCGGCGCTGGTGGGGCAGGCCGAAGCCGCTCTTGGTGGGCATCTCGGCGTTCTGATCAACAATGCATCGCTGTTCGATGACGACACGGCACAAACCCATACGCGTGAGCAATGGGACGCGCATATGAATGTCAATTTGCGGGCGCCGGTCCTTCTGTCCCAGAAGTTTGCGCATACCCTGCCGGACGGCGCACGAGGTGCGATCGTCAACATGATCGATCAGCGCGTCTGGAAGCTCAATCCGAACTTCTTCACTTACACCTTGTCCAAATCGGCCCTGTGGAGCGCAACCAAGACGCTTGCTCAGGCTCTGGCGCCCAATATTCGCGTGAATGGCATCGGTCCTGGCCCAACACTTCAGAATGCACGTCAGTCCGACGAAGATTTCCAGAAACAGGTGGACGCAACCCTGACGGGGCGCGGCGCCAATCCGGGTGAAATCGTCCGGGCGGTTCGTTTCCTTCTTCAGGCAGATGCAGTGACCGGGCAGATGATCGCGGTCGATGGCGGACAGCATCTCATCTGGCAGACGCCCGATGTCGTCGATGTCATAGAATGACCCGTCGCCATGGATTTTTCGTCTGACACCTCCGCGCCAGCGGATCCCACTATTCTTCAGGCTCTGCTGACCGCAAATGAAGGCATGGCGCCCAGCTATGGCGCCGATGCGCTTTCGGCGCGCGTCAAAAGCCAGCTCACTGAAATCTTTGAAGCAGACCTTGAGGTCTATCTGGTGTCCTCAGGAACGGCGGCGAACGCACTCGCCCTGTCTCTGATCTGTCCGTCGCATGGCGCGGTTCTCTGCCATGAAGAAGCGCATATCGAGAAAGACGAACGCGGCGCGCCGGAATTCTTTACCGGAGGCGGCAAGTTACAGCTTCTGCCTGGTGAGCATGCGCGTATCGATGTCGCGGCGCTCCAATCCGCACTTAACGCCAGAAACGCGGGTTTCGTGCACGAAACGCCCGCCATGGCGCTATCGCTCACCAATCTGACGGAGTCAGGCGCGGCTTATTCCATCAGTGATATCGCAGAATTGTCAGGTCTGGCGCGTGAGCACAATCTGCCGGTTCATCTGGACGGTGCGCGGTTTGCCAACGCGCTTCAGGCTTTGGGAGCGTCACCCGCGGAGATGAGCTGGAAGGCAGGCGTGGACATTCTGACCTGCGGCGCCACCAAGAATGGCGCGATGGGGTGTGAGGCGATCATTCTGTTCGGCGACATGCGCGATCGGTTTTTCGAGCTTCAAACCCGGGCCAAACGCGCCGGGCATATGCCGGCGAAAATGCGCTTTCTGGCTGCACAAATGTCGGCCTATCTCGAGGATGATCTCTGGCTGACACTGGCAGGGCAGGCGAACGCCGCCGCCAGAGAACTCGTGGCCATACTTGCGTCAGCCGGCTTCGATCGCTTCGCGCATCCGGTGGATGGCAATGAAGTCTTCGTCTATCTGCCCGACCAGATCTTCGAAGACCTGACGAATCGCGGGCTCAAAGCGTATCGCTGGTTAGATGGATCTGTGCGGTTTGTGTGCAATTGGGCAACTTCTGATCTGGAGCTTTCCGCATTTCGACGTGAGCTGACTCAGATAACGAAATAGCTACACAGTCTTGAAGCGACATCTCTTGAAGTATCCGGTAAGACCTCACATCAGTAAAGCTGCGTGATTACAAGGCGGACAAATTGTCGCCGCGTCAATTGACCCGAGTGGTTTGTGTTTGGTTGAAATTCAGCGTAATTACATATTAGAGAAATGTAATGCTTGTTTTCGAACAAGCAAATAATCTGGGATAAGAATATAAAAATGGAACAAGCAACTTTCGTAGAAAAGAAGTCAGACGAAACCCGGGCGAGAATATTTCAGGTAGCACTCACATACATAAAAGATCATGGTGTCGACAAATTAACCATGAGAAAACTGGCAGAAGCGGCCGATGTTTCTCCTGCGCTGATCATTCAGTATTTTGGTAGCAAGGGAAATCTCCTTCGCGAGGCCTATAACAGACACAATGCCTTGCTTCGCGAGAAGCTTGAGTGTCTTTCCGTTACGGCCAATGAAGACACATTGTTCGAATTCTTCATGAAACTGGCCGATGTCTTCCTGTCGCGCGATTTGGAATCTCCCTGCCTCACAATTGAAGTGCTCGTTCATTCGCTGAATGAGCTGCAGCATAATCTTGATGGCTATCAGACAGAGACCATGCCGCTCGTCATGACCCTCACAAATCTTGTCATGAAGTGTGAGCCGCGTCTGAGCGAGAAGAAAGCCAGAATGGCCGGATCAACCCTCGCGCTCTGCTATGGCAACGCCATTCGCTATATCATCATGCTGGGTCTGAACCGTGAGCAGGCGCTCGATTATCTGCGTCCACATCTCAATTTGATCGCACTTGGCACAGAGGCGATGCTGGACTAGGCCGACATCAACTGAACTGCGGACAAAACCTGTCAGTAGCGCCGGTTTGGATTTTGAGCGTCGGGCTCATCCCTGAACCCGCCACATGCGTTGGTTTGTCGGTCGACAGAAAATGGCCCTTTCTAGTCATATCGATTCGAAGTGCGAGCGTCCGCAATCAGATCTGTTAAAGCCGCCTCAATTATTGCCGACTTTGATATCCTTGGTTACGCTCCCGTTGGGTGAATGACAGGGGACGCGTACATGGGGATCGACGAGGCGCCCGAACGCTACAAGGCTTTCATCAGCTATTCGCAGAAGGACAGCCGCAGCGCCGTTCAGATCCAGGACTGGCTGGAGCGGTTCCGGCTTCCCAAAAAGCTTGCTGGTGACCGGGTGGAGGGGCGCAAGCTCGGCAAGATCTTTCGGGACGCGACTGACCTGACCGCTTCGCCGGAAGTCTGGCCTGCCTTGAAGGAAAAGATCGCGGTCAGCAAGTGGCTGATCGTTTTGTGCTCGCCAAACGCCGCGCAGTCAGAATGGGTGGACAAGGAAATCCGCCATTTTCGCGCCACCAACCGGGCCGACCATGTGCTCGCCCTGATCATTGCGGGCACGCCAAACGCCGAAAATCCGGATGAGGAGTGCTTCCCGCCTGCCTTCAAAGAGCAGGAACCTCTCGCCGCCAACCTCGTCAGTGATGGCCGCGAGCGCGCCCTCACCCGACTCGCCGCCAGCATGGCGAGCGTCCCCTTCGACGCACTCTGGCAACGCGAACGTAGGCGTCAACGTCGCCAGATGGCGGTGGGTGGCGGGCTGGTCGCTTTCGGCCTGGCGCTAACGGCTGCGGCGATGGTGGCGGGATGGTTGGCCGTGTCGGGGAAGGCAGACGATGAACGCAAGGGCTCGAATCTGTTGGCGCGGGAAGCAAAGGCTATCTCCAATAATGAGAGCGGAGATTATAGCACATCAATACTCATGGCGCTTCAGGCCGACCCTAGCGCCAGCCGAAATGCACTGCGTCATTATTTTGATGGCAAGACCGGATATGCATTTGCACGGGCTCTGATGATGGCCGGGGTCAGTAACAACAGTATTCAGCATGTCTTCAGAGGGCACGACCATTATGTCAGTTCCGTTGCACTGACCGGTGACGGAAGCCTCGTAAGCGGATCATGGGATGGGATAACGCGGCTCTGGGACTTGGAAACAGGCTACCAACTTGGAGCCTTCTCCGGACACGATAGCCAAGTAACTTCTATCGCACTGGTTGGAGACAGCCTGGTAGTGACTGGTTCAACTGACAATACAGCACGACTCTGGGAACTAGAGACCGGCGACGAAATTCGGACGTTTAAAGGACATGAAGGATCGGTCACTTCGCTCGCGTTGACGAATGACGGACGACTTATAACAGGTTCCAGGGATAGCACTGCGAGGCTCTGGGATCTGCAGACAGGCGAAGAAATTCGAGCCTTCATCGGACACGAAGCCGCGGTCTGGTCTGTTGCGCTGACCAGCGATCGTGGCCTCATCACCGGTTCTTCCGACGACACTGCACGGCTTTGGGATTTGGAGACTGGCGAAGAACTCAGAATCTTTATCGGTCACACCAACTCGGTCAGGTCCGTTTCGCTCACTAACGATGGTGACCTGGTAACTGTCTCAGATGACGGCACCGCACGCGTCTGGGATCTGGAAACCGCACACCCCTCCGAGATCTTCAGCGTGAACGATGGCGCTGTTATTCCTTCTTTGCTGACCGAAGATGGCATAGCGGTCACTGGATCTTACGATGGCATTACGCGAATGTGGGACTTGGAAACGGGCGAAGTCCTCCGTGACTTCAAAGGACATAATAGCTATGTCAGTTCTATAGACATGACCAGTGACGGTCTACTTGTGACCGGCTCTCACGACAATACGGCGAGGCTTTGGAACACTCAAGCAAGCGAAGACTGCAAAGTATACGCCGGCCATTCCAATAAGATCTCATCTATTGCGTTATTGGGTGACCATCATCTGGTCACAGGCTCGTGGGACTTTACCGCGCGGCTTTGGAATATGGAAACAAGCGAGGAAATCCAAGTCTTCACTGGTCACACTAGCGGTGTAACTTCTGTCGCATCGACCGCAGATGGCCGCGTTGTAACAGGCTCAAGAGATGGCACGGCTCGACTCTGGGCCCCGGAGACTGGCGAAGAACTCCGCGCCTACACCGGACATGAAGGCGAAGTGACATCACTGGCGTTGACCAGCAAAGGCCAGCTAATCACGGGCTCAAGAGACAAAACTGCTCGGCTCTGGGATCTAGAGACCGGTGAGGAACTTCAAGTTTTCGTCGGGCATGGCAGCGCCATCACATCTGTTGCAATCACGGGCGATGGACACCTTGTCACCGGCTCGGCAGATAGAACGGTTCGGTTCTGGGACCTGGATACAGGCGAAGCGCTGCGCAACTTTATGGGGCACAACAGCGAAGTCACTTCCGTTGCTGTTACCCCCAACGGGCAGATGATATCGGGCTCCTTTGACGGAACAGCGCGTCTCTGGAGCTTAAAAACAGCCAGGGAACTCCGCGAGTTTGCTGGGCATGACAATTTCATCAGATCCGTTGCAGCGACCGACGATGGACTTTTGGTTACCGGTTCAAGAGATCACACAGTGCAGCTTTGGGATCTTCAAACTGGCGAAAAAATTCGTTCGTTTACTGGGCACGACAGCGAAGTCAGCTCCGTCACACTGACCATCGACGGACACCTTGCTAGTGGCTCATGGGACAATACTGCCCGCCTGTGCAAACTACCCGAAATCACCCTCGAACCCGATCCCAGAAAACAGGTCGTCATGGCCTGTGAGCAGCTTTGGAAGTCCAACGCACCGCTTTGGTTCACGCGTGAGGATTTGTCGAAATACCCCGTACTTGAAGGCGAACCCCGCCTCGACCCCGATGATCCTGACAGCGATTTCGTCTCCCCTTGCCGGTGTTTCCTGCCGGATGAGGTGTTTGAGCATCCGGCCAACAAATGCCCGGAGGGGTTGCCGGGCTGAACTTGGATGGCAAACAAAGATATACCCCGTCGGTCCGCAATAACCCCCGAATGACCGCTGTCGGCGAATGACGCCTTGAGGTCGCTGACAGCGTCGACAAAGCAAATTGAGCCTGCTATCCCGGCAAACCTGCTGACAAAACCTGTCAGCAGCGCTCGATAAAACCACTGGAACAATCGCGGCACTACGGCCATATTCATTCCATGGCCAAATCTTCTTCCAAGGGCGTCTCAGAAGCCCCCGCATCCCAATTCATCATGGACGGCGCCGTTGAGGTGCTGCAGCCGAAAGACTGGACGCCGCACCGCCCGGAGCGCGAATGGGAGAAGATCGAAGGCGGCCAGACCTTCAAGCTCCACTCGAAATATAAGCCTGCAGGCGACCAGCCACAGGCCATCGACGAACTCGTCACCGGCCTCAAAGACGAGGGCGAGCACGATCAGGTCCTGCTCGGCGTCACAGGCTCCGGCAAGACCTTCACCATGGCCAACATCATCGAGCGCACCCAGCGGCCCGCGCTCATCCTTGCCCCCAACAAAACGCTTGCCGCCCAGCTTTATGGCGAGTTCAAGGACTTCTTCCCCGAAAACGCGGTCGAATTCTTCGTCTCCTATTACGACTATTACCAGCCCGAAGCCTACGTCCCGCGCTCCGACACCTATATCGAGAAAGAGAGCACCATAAACGAGGCCATCGACCGGATGCGCCACTCGGCCACCCGTTCCCTTCTCGAGCGGGACGACGTCATCATCGTCGCCTCGGTCTCCTGTATTTACGGTATCGGCTCGGTCGAGACCTACACCGCCATGACCTTCAAGCTGGAAACCGGCCAGCGCATCGACCCCCGCCAGGTCACGAAAGACCTTGTCGACCTCCAATACAAGCGCAACGACCAGGCCTTTGGCCGCGGCACTTTCCGCGTGAAGGGCGACGTCATCGACATCTTCCCCACCCACTATGAAGACCGCGCCTGGAAAGTCTCCTTCTTTGGCGACGAGATCGAGGACATTTCCGAATTCGACCCGCTCACCGGCAAGAAGATCCAGAAGCTCGAGAAGATCAAAGTCTACGCCAACTCCCACTATGTCACCCCGCGCCCGACCCTCAATCAGGCCATAAACGGCATTCAGGACGAGCTGCAGAAAACCATCGCCGCCTTCAATGATCAGGGCAAACTCCTCGAAGCCCAGCGCATTGAACAGCGCACCAATTTCGACCTCGAAATGCTCCAGGCGACCGGCTCCTGCAACGGCATTGAGAACTATTCCCGCTATCTCACCGGCCGCAAACCCGGCGAGCCCCCGCCAACCCTGTTCGAATACCTGCCCGACAATGCCATCGTCTTCACCGACGAGTCCCACCAGACCATCCCCCAGCTCGGCGCCATGTATCGCGGCGACTTCTCCCGCAAGCGCACCCTGGCTGAATACGGCTTCCGCCTGCCAAGCTGCCTCGATAACCGCCCCCTCAAATTCGAGGAATGGGACGCCATGCGCCCGCCCACCGTGCACGTCTCGGCCACGCCAGGGCCCTGGGAGCTCGAGCGCACAGGCGGCGTCTTCTCAGAGCAGGTCATCCGCCCCACAGGCCTGATTGACCCGCCTGTCGAGGTCCGCCCGGTCTCCACCGGCACGGCGAACCAGGTCGACGATGTCATTGCCGAGGTGAAGGCCACCGCCGAGCGCGGCTTCCGGTCACTCGTCACCACCCTCACCAAGAAAATGGCCGAAGACCTCACCGAATACATGACAGAGCAGGGCGTGAAGGTCCGTTATATGCACTCCGACATCGACACGGTGGAGCGGATCGAGATCATTCGCGACCTCCGCATGGGCGTGTTCGACGTGCTGATCGGCATCAACCTCCTGCGCGAGGGCCTCGACATTCCCGAATGCGCCTTTGTCGGCATTCTCGATGCGGACAAGGAAGGCTTCCTCCGCTCTGAAACCTCCATGGTGCAGACCATTGGCCGCGCCGCCCGGAACTCCGAGGCGAAAGTCGTCCTCTATGCTGACAAAGTCACCAATTCCATGGCCCGCGCCATGGAAGAGACCGAGCGCCGTCGCAACAAACAGATCGCCCATAATGAAGAACACGGCATCACCCCCGTCACCGTCATTTCCGGCATCAAGGATGTGCTGGACGGCTTTGTCCCGTCAGATCAGCGAGGTTCCGGCACCCAGCTCAAGGGCGGCAAAACCCGCAAACGCGGCGTGCAGGAGGACTCTGTTGCTATCTCAGGCGGTTCCGGCCACAATCTCCAGGCTGTCATCGCGGATCTGGAAAAACGCATGCGCGATGCGGCAGCCGACCTCGAGTTTGAAGAAGCGGCAAGGCTGAGGGATGAGCTGAAGAAGCTGAGGGAGGAGAACCTCGACCTGATAAGCTAATTCCAAATCTGCGTAGCTGACCTCGGGTTTGAGGGTGAGGACTGTTCGCCGAAGGCGAAAATTCGATCCTATGATCGAATTGTCGCTAAAGCGCGCGGAGAGTAGTTCGGAGAACTCTACCGAGGAAAATGCCGGTACTACACCAAGAGGTTCGCGATAGGTCACCAATAATCTGGCAGGGCCTATACCGATGAATTGCACGGAAAGGTTGGCGGAACGCTGTCAACGTCGATATTCTTGAACGTGTAGTCGGCGAGCTATTGCCCATAGTGCTTTCTTTGAAATCAACTGTTGATTGGTAGCCGTATTTTGTGCTCAATTTTTTTACTGAGGGTAAAATTCATTGGGGGAGTATATGTCGGCTCCGGTTCCGGACTTATATTTACGATTGATCGGCAACAGGATCTCAGTGGAGATTGGGAGCGATAACGCGTCGGACAAATTGTTCGGCGTCTTGCATTATGAAAGCGCAATCCGAGATCTCTGCGTAGAACTAGTTGAATGGCTAAGTGTCGCTGTTGGTAGCAAAGTAAAGAAAAAAAAGCGAGAAAGAGCTGAAGAAAAGGTAAAAGAGTTTGGCGGTCAGATTTTCAGTCGAATATTTGGTCTTTGCAGTGCAAGTAACAGGCGATTGGTCGATATTTTTCAAGAAGCAATTTCAGACCCAGTTGGGGAAGTTCCAACAATAATATTTGAAGGTGATTGGTATGCGATGCCTTGGGAGGCGCTATATATTCCGAATGGAGTGTTGTGCAACGAGCTGAGCGATAGGTTTCTAGGTGAAATTGCAATAATTTCTGCCATCCCTTATCGAGAATCTATGCTCGAAGATGACTCCTTCGACGTTAAACCAACATTACAGATCGCGTCCATCGTTGGGCAAAGTTCACTGAAACATTCGGCGTCTGATCGGGAATTCGTTTCCACGTTGTATGGGGAATATATTTCTGCACCTCGTTTTATTGAGGGCATGTCGAGTTCCCCCCCAGGAGGAACAGTCGAGGATCAAAACTGCGTTCAGTTTAAGCATACGGTGAACCAAAACCCTCCTGCTTCATTTATCCACGGTGCGTTTCATTCAGAAACGCCGCGAGCTAAAGAAGATGTCGAGTTGGCGATTGATCGTAGCTTCTATGTAACTTCTACAGCGCTTCAACGAAACTTTGCTCATCCGGAAAGCACGAACGTAGCATTTTTTAATACGTGCCAAGGCCTTACACAGCGCCTTGGAATTCAGGTGGCTTGGTTGGTTACTCTTTCAGCTACTGGAAGAGTCAAATCGTGATAGGAAGTATTTGCACAATTAATGATGAAACTGCGAGCGAGTTTTCAAGAAACTTTTTGCCAAGAATATTACCTGTCAGCGCAGGACGAGGGGAGCCAATAGGCATTGCGCTCTTCCATTCGCGGGTTAAGTTTTTGAGATGTTTGACTGGACCTGAGCGATTGATCGGGTTGAGCTATCGATTGATTGGATCGCCTTACATATCAATAAACGTTTCCACCAAGGAGGTCGCTTGATGGCTTTGCTTCAAACCGCATCTTCAGTCGAAACCCAAGAGTTAGGCTCAGTAGAACTTCTGGCATATCGGACGGAACTGAAACGTGAACAGCTAAATTTGCGTTTTCAAAAAGCTATCGGAGAGCTTCGAGACACTTCCCGGGTGCGTCGAGTTAGAAGGGATATAGCCAGGGTCAACACCGAATTGCGCAAAATAAAGCTTGGAGAGCGCGGTGACATCCTTTCCCCCAAGCTGAGGTCAAGCAAAAAAAATCTACTTCGGCGCGAAGAGGTGAAACTATCTCCACTTGCGCAATATGAAGAGAATCTGTCAAAGCTACATACCCAAGAGCGACCGAACGTAGCCCATAAAAATGAAACACGCGTTGAATGGAGCTATTGTTTGGCCACAATTCTTGGAGACGTTTTGCTCATGGCCAAAGAAAATAGCTTTATGGCTGGTGAATTGATCGAGCACTTGGATGTGGATCGACTTAGACTGGCCGAAATTTCTGATTTAGATAAGCGTGATGAGTTCGGAGTGAACGCGAGATCGGCGAAAAGAATTAATTCTCTTCTGATTCCCGGTCTATATGCACACACACCTGAAGAGGTGAAGGCCATACTCAAGCTGCTTAGCATCTCTTCTAAGTTCGAAAATCGTATCCCGGTCGATCGAAGGTCCACTGAGCTTTCTAGAATTCAAGCTCTGCTTGAGTTACACAGAATTCCATGTGTCGTTACTGCGGAAACGGTTCACTTGGGAGATGATATTAGCATTTCGCTTGCAGCAACGACGGACATAACTAGGTTCATGGAGTCTGATGCTCCTTTCGAAATATGCAGTAGTCGAAAATTGATGCAACTCGCTATCTATACGTGTCAAAATAGCGACGATGTGCCGGAGTTGCTTAAAACCATCGATCTGCCGATTCACGAGCGAGATTGGAAAGAAGTAATACCGTTGCCCAAGAGTGCTTCGACAATATTTGTTTCAGTGGATGGGCAGACTACTGCGATAACAATTCGAAAGTAATGAAAGAATGTTTGATTGGTTCTTCCACAAGATCGATGGTTCAGTTCGCATCCGCGACAATCAAAATCTTGGGGGTGGTGACGGTGATGTGTTTCTGGGGCGACTGGTTAAAATAATTCCCGCAGAAGCCATGGCCGTTTACCCTATTGGAAAAGCAGCCACTCAGGCTGCCTACGCTGGTTTTTGGCCAATTTTCCTAGCTGCAGTGGTTTTTGGTTTGAGGCTAAGGGCGACGGGCTCAAAAAAGTTTTTCAGTCCTCAACTTCGAAATGTTATGCTTTCAGTTGCAACATTTTTAGCTTGGGTTGTTGCAAACGGCGACCCACTACTTGGCTTCGAGTTGGATATGTCGGACTATGGCGGTCAGCTAGTCATCTGGTTCGGTTTGGGTTGGATAGCTTGGGTGCTCGCTACTCCTGCGATAGCGGAGCGAGATCCCGCGTAAGCGCGGTGCCGTCCGCTGACCACTCACTTCGAGTCAATCGGTGACCGGTTCGACGCGATACTCCGTTATGCAATGGGGAGTACTGAAGGACGAAGTGCGCCAGACTAACGTCAATCCGTTCGGCGGGTATCCCCCGGATGAAATCCGGGGTTCAACACCGCCCTACATTACGCGTTGTTGTTTCATGCGGTCGCTTCGCGCGGTTTTTTTATGGTGCATTTCGGGCGGGAATGCACCCGCTCTCAATGGCACCCTACGATCTGAACCCCTCTCCTCCTCGGGGAGGAGAGGGGCAGGGGTGAGGTGGGGAAAAGTCACGCTCGGTTCCTGTCTGAAAAGATTGATTTTATCTACCTCACCCTCAATCCCTCTCCTGCTAGGCTCGAGCGGGAAATGCAATCGATCCGGTGAATCGATTGCCCGCGAGAGGGAGGCGTTGAACTTAAACAATCCAACTGCGAGAAATTGACCCCATACTCATCGCCATGCATGACGAGGACGATCAACCAAAGCCGCTTTCCTCTGAGCCCCTGAATGTGGCTCAGCGTCTGCGCAGCTATATTGATGGTCTTGTCGATAGCGCAGAGCGCGATAAGGAAGACCCGCCCTGGCTGATCGAGCAGGCGAGGAAAAACTACAACCATCTCCCCGAACACGAAGCCATCGACACCCATCGCAAGACGATGAAACTCCGCCCGCATATGCAGCGATGGATGATCAAACAGGCGATGACCCATGTGCTCCGCCTGGAATACCATCTCCGCTGTTTCATCCTGTTTCTGGCCGCCCGGATCATCGAGATGGGGCGTGTGGGCGAGCCTCCAGAGCCACGGGCAAAGCCTCAACCCCGAGGCCTTACCTACGCCCAGCGTCAGGATCAGGAGATGCGGGAGAACCGGCGCGAACTTCCCCGTCTCAACGGGTTCAAAGTCCTTACCCCCGTGATCGAGAGCACGGGCAAGCGCAAACGTCCGCGTCGGTCTCGCCCCTATCATATGCTGCCAGACGACCTCAAAGTCGTGGATGCCGGCCATGTCTTTGCCCGGCTCAAACGCCTCGAACATGTGCTGGCCAATGCAGACAAATTCGCGATGAGCTTGGCGATCAGTGCGGTGGTTTCGGTGCCTCAGCTGGCCCCTCCTCCACCGCTTGCGGGGGAGGTGGCATCCCCATCGAGTATGACGGAGGGGGGAAGTTCGGGCTCGGGGCTGACGCTCTATCAACCGCAGATACCCGCGAAGGCGGGTATCCACGCCTCTGAAGGCACATCGAGCTCGCTGTCAGTTCTCAGGCATGGACACCCGCCTTCGCGGGTGTCGGCGGAGACAACGGACCCCATAAAACATCCATTACATTTCGCGCCACTGGCCAATTTCTGTCCGCCCGCCGAGCATTACGACTCCGCGCCAGACCCGGACGAGAAGCGCGATTTCAATCTCATTCACTGGCTCGCCTCATCAGGGCTTGAGCAAATCGGCCTCGGCGTCCGACCGGACCCGTTCCGAGGCCTCCCGGATCTGAGTTGTGTGGATCCGCCGCCCCACCGCAAGTGCGGTCTCTCTAAAATTATGCTCGCCTATACGGTTCGCATGCCGCTCACCCCGGCTGCGCCTGCGCAGTCGCTTGTGTGCGCCGCGAACCAATGTCCGTGTTGGCCGCCCCACAAGCGACGGCGCAGGCGCAAGTGCGTTGAGCCTGCGAAACATCAGCACCGAGCAAACTTAATAAAAGCCCCCCTGAACCAACGTGAGTGCTGAGCACCCAACAGCCCGACCGGGCTGGGCGCAGCCGGGGTGAGCCTCCGGCGAACCGCAAAGGCGAGCAAACTGCAAAAAAATTCACCGAGCAAGCTCCTGAAAAAACAAACAAAACTCCACCACACTTGAACATCGCACTAAACAGTATTATTGTTTATCAATAAATTATGAGGTCTTGCGATGTTTCTTTTCTTACTCTGGTGGCTGGTGGATGACCATTTGGCCGAGGCGTTGAACGCGCCGGGACTGGGTCAGCTTCCGCTATGGGTGATCTTCATTCTGTCGGTCGCGATTTCCATGTCGATGAGCCCGAAATTCCAATATATTGGTGGGCGCTGGAAGCGGAAATAGGCGCGCTGGACCTTCGGGATGTCTGATTAGTCGGCGTCGGGGCCGGACTCGATTCGTTTCAGCGTGAAGTCGCCATAAGCGCCGTCGCAGCCGCATTCGATCGGGTCCAGACATGGCGCCCAGACGCTGCCTTCATAGGATTTTCCCGGCTCGAGCGCCGTGCCGGTGCACTCAAAGGGCGAGCGGCTGAGCTCTTCATCGTCCAGAATAACAGTGAGAAAAACGTTATCCGGGCTGATTTCGCCGTCCATATCGCAGCCAATCCCGGGGGCGTCTTTAATGTCTTCGGATTCGAAATGAAGAAGGGTAGTGCCGCTGAATTGCGCGCCCAGAAGGATGAAGTCGGCCATTGCGCGCCCGTTCAGCATGCCGTCATCAAGGGCGATATTCAGATTGAGCTGCCACTGACCCCCGGCGCGCGGCTCGGTGTCGATCTGCTCCAGCACGTTAGCTTTGGGCGCGAGAAGGTCGAGATTGTCAGACATGCTTTGGAGATAGGCGCGAGGGGATTGCTCGTCAAACGATTCAGCCAGCCACGCACCACAGGCCCGTGCAGACCCCGAAAATGAGTTGAACGGCGAGATCCAGCAGGCCACCAATGATCAGAATGGGCAGGCCGACCCACAGAAAGACCAGCCAGATCGCGGTGAAAGTGACGCGCGGTTCAGGGATTCTTTCGCCGGAAATGGTTTGTGGGGTGTGCTTTGGCATGGGTAAAACCTTAACCAAAAGCCGTTAATTCATGGTTTCATGAGCCAGGGTTTTACCGTCGAATGTGATGTCCTCAGCCGCGCCGATTGGGATGCCCATCTGGCGGGATTGGCTGCGCCGTATCAGCAGGATTGGGCCTATGGTGCAGTGATGGCGGCGGGCGGCGCTGAGGTTCGCCGGTATGTCGTACGGGACCCTGCAGGCAAGGCGTGCGGGCTGGCTCAGCTGGTTGTGCGCCCATTCGCGTTGATGGCGAGATTTGCACTCTGCACCTACGGACCCGTCTGGCTTAGGCCGTTGGAAGAGGGCGAGCGACAGATTGCCCTGAAGGCTCTGCGTCGCGCGGTGCGGCTTCGCTGGCCGCGGCTGGTGGCGTTTACGCTGGATGATGCGCTCGCTCCTAAAGGGTTCCGCCGGATTATGACGGGCGATGCGACTATCCGGATCGACCTGACACAGTCCGACGAGGCGCTCCGAAAGGCGCTGGACGGGAAATGGCGGAACCGTCTTGTGGCGGCGGAAAAGTCGGCACTGAAATTCACGCCGTCGGGGCTGAAACCCGGGCAGTATCAATGGCTGCTGGACGAGGAACGCAAGCAGCGTGCCTCAAAAGGATATCGCGGCCTGCCGCCTGAAATGGTCGAAGCCTGGCAGGTGCAGAAGCAAAAAACAGCAGGCGCTGATAAAAGGGCGGGGCTTCGCGTCTGGCGGGCAGATTTGGGACGCGACGCGGTCGCGGCCATGATGTTTCTCACTCATGGCGCGTCAGCGACGTATCATATCGGGTGGAGTTCAGATGAGGGGCGCAAGCTCGGCGCGCACAATCTCATTTTGTGGCGCGCCATGCTCGAGCTGAAATCGGCTGGTATACGGTCGCTTGATCTGGGCGGCGTGAACACAGGCTCAGGGGCCGGTATCGCGCGCTTCAAGCTGGGAACCGGCGGTGAGTTGATCCGCCGGTCCGGGACGTTCGTCTGAGGCTTATGCGGCGCCAGTCGCAGCCATAATGGCATAAGTGACGCCGATCGTTGCCGCGGCGAGGGCGGTAGACAGCATCAGCACGACCAGCATACCAGGCTTGCGCTCAGCCTGCCGGGCGTCATTCGTTTGTAGTGTCGGATGTGACATGAATAATCTCCTTGGCTGATCCCGGCATTTGAAGCGCCGGGTTCCTACACACTTAATGCGTAACCAGGGACAATCGATCCATTCGACTGATAAACCTTATGTGATCCAGACTGTTACTCGGCGGCCGGCACCGAGGTCTGAATGGATTTAACGTACTCAATTACCGCCTCGGTGCCTTTCGGGCCGAAGTCGAAATCAGGCATATCGTTCGCGCCGACATGGATGCCTTCACGGAAATCAGCCGCGATGGCTTCAGGGTCGAGGTCAGCGAAAACGGTGCGCAAAGGCGGCGCATCTGTCCGCGGACTGTCATCGCTCAGTCCGATCGCGTGGCAGGCCGTGCAGTGCTCTTCGACAATGGCAAGGCCATCCGAGATCATGCCGGCATCCGGGCCGGGCATTTCTGCTGCTTGAGTTGCTGAGGAAGCGGGGTCTTCAGAATTGCCGCAACTGGCCAGAACCAGCGCCAGAAAAGGTAATGATAGAAGGGCGGGCTTCATACAAGCGTCTCCAAACTGAATCGGTGTGAGTATAACAGTGTTCGCATGGGTTGTAACAGACAGGTGCGATGTCGCAGGGCGTTAAGATGGCTTGACGGATGCGCCTCGGTTTTTCATTGGACAAGGCATGAATATTCTCATCATCGGTTCGGGCGGTCGCGAGCATGCGCTTGCCTGGAAAATCAGTCAGTCCCCTTTGGTCGATACCGTTTGGTCTGCGCCGGGAAGTCCTGGCATGAATGAAATCGGTCCCTGCTTTGATCTTAAGGCTAATGATATCGAAGGGCTGTGCCAGCTTGTGTCCCAGCTTGAGCCGGATCTGATTGTGGTCGGACCGGAACAGCCGCTCGCTGACGGACTGGCTGATCGTATCCGGGGAATGGGATTTGACGTTTTTGGACCGAGCGCCGCTGCCGCCAGGATCGAAGCGTCCAAAGGCTTCTCAAAGGATTTGATGGCCAAATACGGCGTGCCGACGGCCGCCTATCAGCGGGTCACGAACTTTGAGGCGGCGTCGAAATTTCTGGACACGCTGGAAGCGCCCTATGTGCTGAAGGCCGATGGTTTGGCCGCCGGGAAAGGCGTTGTGATCGCAAAAACACGGCAGGACGCCGATATCGCCGCCAAATCCATGTTGGCGGGACAATTTGGTGACGCCTCTGCCGAGCTGGTCATTGAGGAATTCATGACGGGCGAAGAAGCCAGCGTCTTCGTCCTCACGGACGGCACGAATGCTGTTCTTTTGCCCGCAGCACAGGACCATAAACGCGCCTATGAGGGCGATAAGGGGCCGAATACGGGCGGAATGGGTGCATATGCGCCGGCACCCGTCATGACAGACGAACTGACCCAGCAAATCCTCGAAACCATTATTGAGCCGACCCTTGCAGGCATGCGTGCCGAGGGCTGTCCGTTTCAGGGTGTATTGTATGTCGGTCTGATGATGACCGACGAAGGCCCGAAGGTTGTTGAGTATAATTGCCGGTTCGGTGACCCGGAATGTCAGGTGCTGATGATGGGCCTCGAAGGCGACATTGTTCCGATCATTCTGGCGAGTTCGACTGGCGGATATTCAGCAACAGATTTCGCGCGGCTCGCCCCTGGTGGCGGCTTCCAGCCTGCTGCCACCGTTGTGATGGCGACCAAGGGTTATCCGGACGACTATCCGAAAGGCTCTACGCTGAATGGTGTCACAACGGCCAACCGACTGGAAGGTGTGAAAGTCTTTCATGCCGGCACCGACATTGATGCGGATGGCGGCCTGATGGCCGTGGGCGGACGAGTGTTGAATGTGACGGCAAAAGGCCAAACCCTCGATCAGGCCTTTCAGCGCGCCTATTCAGGTGTGAATGCGATCAATTGGCCGGAAGGGTTCTATCGGCGGGATATTGGCTGGCGGGTTCGGACCGATTTTGAAATGCCGGCTGATGTGGAAACCGACGAGCCGGGTGAGGCGTGAAGCATTTGTCCGTCGCCGCTTACTGACGGACTTTGAGGTCCGAGGAAATTTGCTTCAGAACGCCGTCAATCAGCGTCAGCAATTCGCTGACTGAATTGCGAATAGTCTCGCAACGATGTTCGATTTCTGTGGGCGTCAATGATGGCGCCTGTCGGGACATGCGAGAGGCCACGCCATCGATAACCGTGAGCGGGGTGCGGAATTCATGGCTGGCGCGTGTGAGCAAGGCTGTTTTGAGGCGCAGCAATTCGACTTCTTTTTCGCGCGCGGCAGCGAGTTCGTGGCGAAGCTGAATGATAACTTTCAGCGCCTCTGCAGGAATTTCAATTTCCTCCTGCGGGATCTCAATGCTGGTGCCTGGCTCCATTACACTGGTCCTTCCCCATACAGATGCGACCGACAAACCGAAGGTCTCATCCCGACCATCCTGCAAGATACACGGACAAGCGTTAAATTTCCGTCCCGGAAAACGGAAATTTCCTGACAAATGGTGCGCTGCCGCAACTTTCAGTTCGATCGGGCATTGCCAAGACATGCCGCAACGTTAATGTCGGCGCGAAAATAACAGACACATCAGCGACATCGGGGAGATGTTTATATGTCAGTCCACGGCGCATCGGCGCAGGAAATGTTCAGTGGCACCAAAGAGGTCGCGGACACACATAAATTCAACGAAGACAATCTATTACAGTGGATGACTGAGCATGTTGGCGGCTTTGAGGGGCCGATGGACGTTCGTCAGTTCAAAGGTGGTCAATCTAATCCGACTTTCAAACTCATCACGCCAAAAAAGGCGTATGTGATGCGGCGCAAGCCGCCCGGCAAACTTTTGCCGTCAGCTCACGCAGTTGATCGCGAATTTCGTGTGATTGCAGCACTCCATCCGCTCGGCTTTCCCGTCGCGCGGCCCTATGCGCTGTGTGAAGATGAAGACGTGGTGGGCACCATGTTTTATGTCATGGACCATGTCGACGGACGCATTTTGTGGGATGGCACGCTGCCTGACTACGAACCTGAGATGCGACGCAAGATCTATGAGGCCAAGGTGAAAACCTTCGCGGATCTGCACAATGTCGACTGGAAGGCCGCCGGACTTGAGGGCTATGGCAAGGAGGGCGAGTATGTGGCCCGCCAGATCCATCGCTGGACCAAGCAATATGTGGCTTCAGAGACCACCAAAATTCCGGAAATGGATGCCCTGATCGAGTGGCTGCCAAAGAACATCCCGGCAGGCGAAACGACGACGATCGTGCATGGCGATTATCGCCTCGACAATATGATCCTGCATCCGACAGAACCGAAGGTGATTGCGGTGCTCGACTGGGAGCTGTCGACCCTCGGTGACCCGCTCGCGGACTTCACCTACCACTTGATGAATTGGGTCATGCCAAGCTCAGATCAGCGCGGGGCCTTGTCTGATATCGAGGATCTGAACGCCTATGGCATTCCGACGATGGACGAATATATCGACATGTATTGCTCGCATCGCGGCCTGAGCGGCATGCCGGATGTCCATTACTATTTCGCCTATAACGGCTTCCGTCTGGCGGGCATTGTTCAGGGTATTGTCGGCCGTGTGCGAGATGGAACCGCCTCCAATGCCAATGCTGCGACCATGGAAGAACGAGTGCCCTTGCTGGCAAAGTTCGCTTATGGCGAGGCCCAGAAGGCTGGCTTGACCAGCTGATCCGCCAGGGTCGACTGAAACTTGTCTGACGACTGCCATTCGACGCCAGAATGAGTAGGGAGTTTCCACGCCGTACGGAACTCTGTTGCCGCTTAAACGTCTTATTTCCGCCCACAAGCCAGCGCATAGGCCGCTGCCTCATCGGCTGGTGATTGCAGGAAAAGACATTGACCGCGACTGACAGAGACGAAACGCCGTCCAAACTCGCGCCCGAGCGCATGACGTATTTCGGCACGGAAGATTACCGGCGGGCAGGGCGGATGATTGTGCGCTCGTTCAAATGGCTTTGTGTGTCGTGTTTGGGGATATTTCTGGCCGGGCATGTTTATGCGTTCGCACTTGGGCTGGTCCAGCCGCCGGTGACACTCAATCAGCTTGGCACTGTGCTGACCGGCTTATCTCTTAAGCGCGATGTCGTCCCCCTGAGAAGGATTTCTCCCAATCTGGTGCATGCCGTGATCGCCGCAGAAGACTCGCGCTTCTGCCAGCATGACGGTCTGGACCTGGCGGCGATCAAACAGGCGATTGCCGAGAGAAAAGCGGGTGGACGGCTGCGCGGCGCGTCCACGATTTCGCAGCAAACTGCCAAAAATGCATTCCTCTGGAATGGCGGCGGGTTCGTTCGCAAGGCTGGTGAAGCCTGGATGACCCTCATCATTGAGGCAAGCTGGGATAAGGCGCGCATTATGGAGATCTATCTCAACAATGCTGAATGGGGAGATGGCATTTACGGCGCGGAAGCTGCGGCGCAACGCCGGTTTGGTAAGCCAGCCGCTGACCTCTCAACCCGCGAAGCAGCGCTCTTGGCCGCCGTGCTGCCGAGCCCGAATAAATGGCGCGTTGATCCGCCGAGTAGTTATGTCTCAGGTCGTGCGGGAACGATTCAGCAGCGCATGGCTATCGTAAAGCGGGACGGTCTGGCCGCCTGCGTGTTGCCCGAGTGAAACTTAAGGGGTTGCTTCAGGCGATGACTTTCTTCGCAAAGCGCGGCAGGTCATCCCGGTCAAAATCAATCTTGAGATACACAGTCTGAAACAGCGAATACACGCCATAGCCGCCAATCGTCAGCGCGCTGAGCGTATACAGCCACAGGCCGAAGGGTTGTTGCCGCAGCCAGCCAAGTAGGGAGGCGAGGCCGCGCGCTTCATCCGCCCGGCCTGCAATCCCGGCAGCAATGACAAAGACTCCGACGAGCATAATGAGGAGCCCCCGCCCGGCGATCGCAACTGAAATGCCATGGCAGGTCCAGTTTGTATCGGTCGGGCAGTCAAGCTCATCTTTCCAATGCCCGGTCGCGCCACGCCAGGTTTGCACCGCGCCAATGCCCAATATGACGGCGCCCAAAGCAAACAGCAGGAATCGGCCAAAGACCTGATCAAGCAGGATTTGCGCAATTTCTTCAGTCGTGCCGCCACCTTGCCCTGTGTTCTGACCCAGCAGGACCAACCCGGCAACGACACCGACAATGAGATAACTCATACCTGACATGATCATACCCAGACGGGCCATCCAACCGGAGACATCACTGCCCTCATCAGACGTGTCGAAGATACACTGAATTGCGCGCCAGATCGCATATTGGATCAGCCCGAGCGAGATCATGATCAGTACAATCTGACCGCCGGGCTCAGATTCCAGACGTTGAAAGGTGTCGCCAGGAGAATAGCCCTCATCATGCGTTCCGGGCGCCATCGCCGCCGCAATCAAGAGCGCAGAGACAAGTCCGTAGACGATCGCCCGCGCCAAAAGCCCGGCTCGCGCGATAAAATCATAAATCCCGGAAACCCTGTCCATCATCAGAGTGAAACGCCGGGCTGGCGCTTTGGTTGCTTTGGGATATTCACATGGACGTCGCGTCTGAGCTTCGCTAGGGATCATTCCGTCAGGACACACAGAAAAGAAGGATGACGGGGATGTTCGATACGCCAATCACGCAGGATGGGACTGTGATTTCAGGTCCGCTCCGGGCGCCAAAACAAATGCTGGAAGATCAGAGCTATGACGGGTCTGGTGCCGGATCGATTCATGATGACAGCATGGCCGAGACGCTGGGCTTCAAGGCTGGTCCGATTGAAGGGCCAACTCATTTCTCGCAGTTTGATCCTCTGCTCTTCAAGATCTGGGGGAAGGCCTGGTTCGAAAAGGGCTGTTTTTCATCGCATTTCAAGAACATGGTTGTTGAGGGCGAGGAGGTGAAAGCCTTTGTCGAGCTTCCGACGGACGAGAGCCAGACGCGCGTGCGGTGTTGGGCTGAAAAGGCTGACGGCACGCAAGTTCTGGAGGCGAGTGCAACACTGGGTGAGGGCAAAACGCTGCTCGCTGAGCGGCTCGAAACTCTGCGTCCGCTGGAGCATTTCATCATTTTGGAAAACATGCATGTCGGCATGACGGGTGCGGTCGACGAAATCGCGACCATGGCGCCCGACCAGCATATGGGCTCGCTTTATCCGTTTTCGCTCAACCAGAAACTCGAGGCGATCACCGAGAACACACCCGCCTATTCTGATGATGCAGCGTCTCCATGGGGTAAGGCAATCATCCCGACCGAGATGATGAGTGTCCTGTCGGAATACACCGTTCACGATGCAAAGTTTCCGATTAAACGCCCGGCCATCGGCCTGTTTGCTGATTTGGAGGTGCGTTATGTGAATGGTCCGTTGTTCGTCGGTGAGACCTATCTCATCCGCCGCGAAATCGTTGCCATGTCAGGCAGCCGCCGCACCGAGAGCTATTGGACGCGCTCCAAAATCTTCGACAAGACCGGCACGACCCAGATTGCCGAAACCCTTCTGAACCATGCGGTCATGAAGAATTCCTATCCGAATTACGAGACCGAGCTGGCGGCGAAAACCGACGCCTGAGCAATTGTGTCTCCTCCCTGAGCCGCCTATCACAAGGGCAGAACACTCAGGGAGGAACACATGACTTTCACGCTTTATGATGCCAGTGTCGCTGGCTTCCTACGGACAACTGAAGCCATTGCGGGCATTCTGAAGAAGGGCCGCGAGCATTACCACGCGCAGGGCCTGGACCTCGAAAGCGTGACGGAAGAGCGGCTGTGTGGGGATATGCTGCCGCTTCACTTTCAGATCAATTCTGTGCGCCATCATTCGATTGGTGCGATCGAAGGCATTCGTGCGAGGAGTTTCAGCCCGCCAAAACCGCTTGAAAAGACGGATTACACCAGCCTTGAGGAATTGGTCGCACAAACCATTCATGATCTGAAAGAGATTGAACCGGATGAGGTGAACGAACTCTATGGCAAGGATATGAAATTCACCATGCCCGGTCTTGAACTGCCCTTCACGGCCGAGAATTTCCTCATGTCATTCTCCATTCCCAACTATTTTTTTCACGCCACGACCGCCTATGACATTCTTCGAATGAAAGGCGTGCCGCTTGGCAAACGCGATTTCGTCGCGCGCCCGGTGATCAAGCGCGGTTGAACTGTCGGATTCCGGCGTGCAATTGAACTATCTTGAAGGCCCATGGGCTGGCCACCCGAACGCCTGGGAGCTATTCCTGAAAAAAAACGGGGATGACAGGCCATGGCGAAGCTTCACGCGAACGGGATCGATCTGGAATACAAGATTCACGGGCCAGAGGATGGAAAGCCCTTCCTCCTGATTTGCGGGTTTACCCGGTCGCTGGCAAGCTGGCCGCCCAGCCTGATCGCAGGCCTGACTGAAAGCGGCTATAAAGTCATTATTTTCGACAATCGCGATATTGGCCTGTCTCATCAGTTTGATGATTTCGGCCTGCCGGATATGAAAAAGCTGATGGGTGGTCTGGCGGACGGCAGCGCCCATGAGCATGCGCCCTATGTACTGACAGATATGGCCAGGGATGCGGCTGAACTGCTTAAAGCGCTGAGTGCCACGCCCGCCGTTGTGATGGGCACGAGCATGGGCGGAATGATCTGTCAGCTTCTGGCGCTGAACCATCCTGAATGTGTGACAGCGATTATCCCGACCATGACGACGTCCGGTGACCCATCGATCAGAATGTCAACGCCTGAGGCGCAGGCAGTACTTTCCAATCGTCCTGAAAGCCCTACCCGTGAAGCCGTTGTGGAACGTGCAATTGCCTCGAACATGGTGATTGGCTCCGGGGCTGAACTCAGAGCGTCGGATGATCAATTAGCTGAAGGCGCAGGGCGAGATTTTGACCGGGCCTACCGTCCTGCAGGTATCGCGCGACAGCTGGCTGCCATGACAGCTCAGCCGCGCTGGCATCATCGCCTCGAAACGCTCGACTTGCCGACACTCGTTCTGCATGGGGAAGTGGATACCCTTATCATGCGGGAGAATGGCAAAGATGTCGCAAAACGCATCCCCGGCGCCGTTTTCGTCGAGATTGCCGGATGGGGACATGACATGCCGCCAAAATCGGTTCCCATCCTGCTCAGTCACATCATCCCGTTTGCCGACGCCGTCACGGACTAAGTCGGGCGTTGAAGGCTTTGGCAATTTCGCCAAAAGCAGGCTATGACATTTGAAAAGATGAGTCCGGTCGGGCAGCGGGAGGGCGGTCATGTCAGACGAAACAGCGCAAACGGAGCAAACATCCAGCAGGGGACGCGTTTTCTGGATCGGTACAACGATCCTGATCCTCGCAATGCTCGCGCTTGGTTGGTATTTCGGGCAGAAGAAGGATCAGGCGGCCTATGCTGTGTCTGCTTTCAGCTGCGAACCGATCCCCGATGGCATGTCCTGGGATGGCTCCGCCCTTGTGCCGCTTTCAGCTTCTGCCGAGGCCGGGGGCGACGCATCCTCGTTGAATGCAACAGCCCTGAGAAACCTGGAAAGCCGGTTCAGTGTGTTGGGGTTCCCATGGATGGGGTTGAATGCGGACGGACTGGACGTGGACGTGACTGGCACCGCGCCTGGCAGCGCCGTTCGGATTGAGGCCTTTGACGTCGCATCCCGTCTGATACGGAACGATGCGGATCTTGGCGATAAGGTCGGCGAGATCCAGAATGAAATCGACATTGAGACCGGGACACCGGCCTGGGTTGGCGTTCTGGAAGCGAGTGTGCAGCAAATGGGATTTGACTGGCTCAATCTGTCTGTGCGTGGGCCGGTTGCAACGCTTTCAGGGACGGCCCCCAGCGAAGCCGACAAGGCTGAAGCCTATCGTTTGACGCAGGCCTCTATCGGGCGCAATTCAGCCGCGAACCAGCAGATTGTTCAGCTGGTCAATGGGATTGTGGTCGAAGGGGGCGAAGCGTCCGCTGCTGATGCGCTGGTAGAGTTGTCAGAGGCTGGCGACGAAGAGGATCTGACAGTCGATGCGTGTCAGATTGCCTTCAATGACACCATGCAGGGGCGCAATATTGAATTTGAAACGGCGAGTGCTGCGCTCTCGACGCGCTCAACCAATTTGCTGGACGCGCTGACGGGCATCGCCATCCTGTGTACAAATTCAAGCGGATATACCGTCGAAATTGGCGGGCATACTGACACGCGCGGCGATCCGGATCAGAACCAACAATTATCGGAAGCCCGAGCCAATTCGGTGCAGTCTTATCTTATTGATCTCGGCGTTGCACCGTCGCAGCTGCGCGCGGTTGGATATGGCGAAAGTCAGCCGCTGATGGACGGCGAAACGGATGAAGCGCACGCCCGCAATCGGCGGACGGAGTTCAAGGTCGCTGCGGACTAACGCGCTTTTGCTCTAGAGATCAAAGCTCAGAATATAGCCTTCGCTCGGATGTGTTTTTCCCAGCAGGAGGCGGTCATAGCATTCCTGAATTGCGACCTCTCCAACACCCCGGAACGCTTTGATCCAGCGTGAGGCGGGCTCGTAAAATTCGAGCAGCTTTTCCGATACACGACGCTGAACTTCATCATAGCCAAGTTCGTCGACCAGCTTGATGCCGTGCTGGGTGGCAGCAAAAAATTTGGGTTCAGGTCCACTGAGCTCGCTCTGATCCGGCTTTGGAGAGGCAACTTGCCAATGGGTGGCTCCCACACGATAGCTGGCTTTCAACGCCTCGCCGAGGCTCTGATGAATGGACTGAACCATGTCCGGAGAACCAGAAAAATCGAGAAAGACCGATGAGTTCATTGGCAGCTGGTCATCGACCTGATCATACAAAATGACGGTGTCATAGGTCTGCGTGTTCTTGACGAAAGCGCGTCGTGTCTGAGACGTGATGCCGACTGTTTTGATATCCCTCTGCTTCAGAAGCCAGGCGAGTGCGAGTGCGGTTTTGCTGGATGCGCTTGAAATGACGATCTGTTCAACGCCATAGAAAGAGAGGCTGGCGAGCAAGTCATCAAGCATAAAGGCTGTCAGAAAGAGGGGCCGGAACAGAAGCTGCTGATTCTCATAATCTGCTCGATACAACCGGTCCATGGAGACCTTGTGGTAGCTGTTGTAGAAATTCGGCAGGCGTTCGCGGTGCTGTGCGCCATCGACAAATCCGTACTCATCCACTTCGTCTGGCGTGAGAAGGAAGGAGGATGTCATGGGGAACAAGCCGTATATCCGTTCGCCGGGTTCGATGTCGTCGTTCAGGCTTTCTTCGACCGTGGCATAGCCCCAGACTGGAATATTGCCCCATCCCTTTTCGGTGGAAGGAAAAAATTTCCAGTAATTGAGCGCATCGCCGAACAGGCCGTATGTGACATTGTTTGAGGTCAGCGAAAAGGAATCGAGGGTCACCAGAATCTGGCCTTCCTGCAGATCACGGTCTGGCAGCGTGACAATACGCGTATGGCTGAGATCGCTGCGATCAACCTCCAAACCGCGCGCAAGGCGAGGTGTCATAGTCTGATAGCGCTCCGGTTCTGAAACGGGTGAGTAAGCAAGGGGAGAGTTCACCACACAAACCTTTCCTGTTCTGAGTCGGGTTCAGCTCCGATCGACAGATATCCGGAGACTGACCAGACATGCCTCCCTCCTGCCGTGCCAACGGGCAGCACAGAGGGCGGTTCCGCCTGAAAACTGACTATACTCAACATTCTGGAACGAGACGGTGCCAATTACACTATCGCCAATTCCTCCCAAGAGTGTGTTATTTTTTTGTTCACACTTCTGAACAGCAGATTAACTTATTTTTTGCGTCGACGAAAGTTCTGACGACTTGGAGGGCCTGAACGGCGTGGTTTATCGGGCGCTCTGCGTTCGGGTTTCATGCGCTGAGTTTTGAGATCTTCACCCAACAATTCGAGGATCCGGCCGGGCGGAACTTCTTCGAGCGTGCCAGAGGCGAGCTCGCCCAGTTCGAACGGGCCATACTGTATCCGGATCAGCCGGTTCACTGTGAGATCAACGCTGCCCAGGGCCTTACGGACTTCCCGGTTTTTTCCTTCTTTCAGAACCACATGCAGCCAGTTGTTCGTGCCGGTTGTTCGCTCCAGCGTGGCCATGATCGGGGCGTAGGCCTCACCGTCAACGATGACACCTTCAGCCAGCGATGCGAGCGCGGCGTCGGTCACTTCGCCATGGGCGCGGGCGCGATAATGGCGTTCAAGACCGGTGGCGGGCAATTCGAGTTTCCGGGCCAGCTCGCCATCATTTGTAAGCAGGAGGAGGCCTTCTGTTGTGAGGTCAAGTCGGCCCACGGTAACCACGCGCGGCATGGATTTTGGTAAATGATCGAAGATTGTGGCGCGGCCCTCAGGGTCACGCGTTGCTGTGATCAGCCCGGCCGGCTTGTGATACAGCCAGAGGCGCGTCGATTCCGGTGGCAGGATCAACTTGCCACTGACCTTGATCTGATCACGTGACGTGACTTTCACGGCGGGGCTGTCGAGCCGCTCACCATTCACCATGACCTTGCCTTCGGCGATCAGCGCCTCGGCCTCACGGCGTGAACAGACGCCAGCATGCGCCAAGTATTTGGCGATGCGGTCGCCCTCTTCCCAGGCAAGCGGTTTAGGGGGTGATTTCGATTGATTGGGGCGTGAAGTCCGCTTGTGTGGCGGTCGACCGCGGCCCGTCTCCCGACGCTCCGGCATATCTGGTCCTTTCAGATGGAGGGCGTGCTTAGCACACCTTATCAGCCGATAAAATGGACAAGTTTCAGAAGTACGAGAAACGGAAGCGCGATGAGAATGCCCATTCCCATCTCGAACCCGACCCAGATCCAGTTCAGGCGGGTTGCGGTTCCCTCGTCCCGCCAGATCGAAATCATACGACCAATCCCTGAGCCGATCCAGCAGGCCGCCAGCGGACAGGTGACGATGGGGGCGCTTAGCTGATCGAGTTTCCAGAGAAGGATCAGCGTGACGAGATGACCAAAGAAGAACAGCCCGCCAAATGTCGCGCGAAATTCTGACGGCCCTTCGGCGTGTCCGGGCAGCGGGATGAGGCCAACCGTTTTGGAGCCCCAGCTGGGCTTGAGCATGGAATACAGGCCCATCCATGCACCGAAGGCGAGGATGGCACTGGAGATAAGCTGGGTGATGAGATTGAGCATGAAGATTGGCGAGAATTACAAGCCGGTCGGACTTTTACGTTTCAGGCGTTTGATGGCGGATATCCCGGTCATGACGCAGAAACGGAAAATTTTGTGAGTTGGCATCATCCGCGTGTCCTCTCCTGACTAACAACGCTTAGCATGAATGATCTGAAACGCCTTTGTTATTTCTGGACAAGATTCGCGTCCTGTCAGAATTATAGCTCGACCCGGATCTAAAGCCAGGAAGGGCATATTGATGGATATCGACTTGCTGATGACACTGGCAGACCGGATTGGTGTGTTCGTCTTTGCCTTATCAGGCGGTATTGCAGCCGTGCGTAAGGAGATGGATTTGTTTGGCGTGATTGTGCTCGCCTTTCTGCCTGCGGTCGGCGGCGGAACCTTGCGCGACATCATATTGGATGCACCCGTTTTCTGGCTGACAGATACGATCTCGCTCTGGCTCGCGACAGCGGGCGGCGTGTTCGCCTTCTTCTTCTATAAGTTCATCGAAGAGTTCAAACCCTTGCGATGGGCCGATGCAGTGGGGCTTGCGCTCTTTGCCATGACGGGTGCGCAGAAGGCCGCAGAGCTTGGCCATAACTTTGTGATTATTCTGATCATGGGTGTGATGGCGGCCAGTGCAGGCGGCCTGATCCGTGATGTGGTTGCAAATCGCGATCCACTTTTGCTGAAGGAAGACATTTACGCGACAGCGGCGCTGTTGGGGGCCTTAATCTACGCGACCCTATGGTTTTTGGGCGTGGAGTCGTGGATCGCATTCGCCGCGGGATTTGCAGCCGCCTTCGTGTTGCGGGCGCTGGCGATCATCTTCAAGCTTAAGGCACCGAAAGCGCGGCTCTGACGATCAGCTGTCCGTCGTGTCAGCCTCAGTCCAGGCCTCTTTGGGCCAGCGACGATGCATCCAGAACCATTGACCCGGCGCACGCTGAACTTCGTTCTCGACCCACTGATTGATGCGTTCGACGGTCTTGCGGATATCGGTTTTTTCATCGCCCGTGTTCTCGACCTCAAATGGCGCATGGACAAACACTTTGAAGCGTCCGGGGCCGACACGTTGGGTCGAAATCGGGATGAGCGGTGCATCGTATTTGCGCGCCAGCCGGGTCGGTCCCGGCGCGGTCATCGCGTCATGTCCGAAGAGGGGAACAGCAATGCCCTCATTGAATTTCTGATCATTCATCAGGGCGACAGCTTTATTTTTGGAGAGCGCTGACATGACTTCGCGGGTTCCCAGACCTTTCGGGGTCAGAACGCTGATACCGTAATCATGGCGGACCTGATTGAGCTTGCGGTCAATGTGGGGATTATTGAGCGCTCTGTAGGTGATGTAACAATCAACCGGGCGATTGCAGATGGCGCTGGCCATGACTTCCCAGTTTGCGAAATGTCCGGCCACAATCACGCCCGGACGACCGGATTCGCGAATGCCATCGAGATGTTCCGCACCAATCACTTCGACACGGCCATCTTTCTCGTAGGGGTCAATTTCGGGCAGATGAGGCAATTCGCCAGCCGTGCGGCCAAAGCATTCCCAGGCTTCGAGTGCTGTTGCCTTTACGCGCTCATCATCCCAGTCGGGAAACGCGAGGCGTATGTTTTTGAGCGCAGTCTGATGTGTGGAGGTGAGCGGCCCAAGCTTTCGAAACACCCAGCCGCAAAAATTTGACGCGCGATCAAGCCCCAGGGCTTTCATGGGGGCCCAGTACAGCAAATCCCAGCCAATCGCCTCGAGACGCCACATGAGCTTCTGCCCAAAGCTCGCGCGGTTTTCGACGTCTTTCGACCGGATATATTGCTGTTCGGTGTTCATGCATCAGACCCTGACAAGCGGCGCTAATAAGGCGCTTAAGGCGTCTCCGTCAAACACCGTTTCGACAGGAAAGGCGAGAATTCCGTCTCTTTCAGCTTCGGGTAGGCGGACAAAGTCCTTTTCCGTGGTGATCAGGCGCGCATTGCGCTCGGCGGCGAGCTTGCGAAGAAAGCTGAGATCCGACTTGCGATAGGTGTGATGGTCAGGGAAGGGCATGGTCTCTTCAAGGTCAGCCCCTGCCTGGGCGAGCGAGTCGAAGAATTTGTCGGGGCGTCCTATACCGGCAAAAGCGACGAGCTTTCCATCCGGCGCAGGGCCGCGTGGACTGAGGCGCGCGCGAAGTACCGGGCCCTTAAACGCGTCGAGTTCTGGAAGGTCTTCCTTGAGCTCGCCCATAATGATTACGGCGTCTGCGCGCGACAGCCCGGTTGAGATAGGTTCACGCAAGGGGCCTTTCGGAAATACAAAGCCGTTGCCGACCGGATTGCCGCCATCAACGACGACGATGGACAGATCTTTGTGCAGCGTCGGGTTTTGATGGCCATCATCCATGATGATGAGCTCGACCTTCTCATAAACCATGGCGCGAGCGGCCTCTTCGCGATCTGCGCCGATCCATGCCTCACCAGAGCAGGCAAGCATAAGCGGCTCATCGCCAACGTCTGCTGCTGTGTGTGCGGTCATATCGACTTTGAGTGGTCCTTTGTGCGAGCCTTTATAGCCGCGCGAAAGCGAGACCGCACGCACGCCCCGTTGGACGAAAAAGTCTCGGATAGCCGCAACAATCGGTGTTTTGCCCGATCCACCCACAGTGAGATTGCCGACGCAGATGACGGGAGCTCCGGCATGAAATGGTGTCGTGCTGTCGATCCGGTGCTGACCGGCCCAGCGATAAAGCATGGATAACGGCGTCAGAAGTGCACGCGTGACCGGCGCCGAACGTCGGCTATAACGGTCTGTCTCATGCCAGAAACTTGGCTCTTTCATTCGGCGTGCCTCGCTGGAAGTTTCGCAAGCACAGCGTCGCGCGCCATGAGGAGTGGGGCATCTCCTGAAAGATAGGTATTGAGGCGCGTTCGATCCGGTTGCGGGGCATTATCACCAGACAAAAAATCGGACACTAACCGGGCGAGCGCGGTTTCGTCATGGATAAAGCTGGCTCCTCTGGCCGCAGTCAGGTCGTCAAATTCCTTCTGGAAATTTCCGACTTCGGGCATGGAGACGACATATTTGCCGAGCTTCAGGGGTTCGATGGGATTGTGCCCGAATATACCGGAGCCGGGCTGACCGCCACCGAGATAAACCAGCGATGAAAGCCGGATCCACAGGCCGAGTTCGCCGAGCGTGTCGCAAAGCCAGATGTTTGCTTGCGGAGTGGGCAGGCTTTCTATTGACCGTCGATAGACCGACTGACCCTCAAGTAATTTTGCAATGTCGTCACCGCGCTCAGGGTGGCGAGGTGCAAGAATAAGAAGCAGGTCCGGGTGCGTTTCTCGGGCGGTCTCCCAGGCCTTCAACACCATCTCCTCTTCACCGGGATGGGTGGAGAGTGCAGCCAGAACGGGGCGGTCTCCGATACCTTCCTGGAAGTTATGAAGGTCAGTCTCATCAGCCGGGAGCGGCGGCGCGGCATATTTGATGTTACCGGCGTATTTCACCTTGCGTCCGGCCAACACACGAAGGCCATCATAGGTGCGCTGGTTTGCCGTGAGAATGGGATCAAACCCTGTGAAAATCTTCTTTGCGACGGCTTTGAAGCGCATCCAGCCCTCAAGGCTTTTCTGCGTCATCCGGGCGTTAATCAGCATGCGTGGTATACGGCGCTGATCGAGCTTTGAGATAAGGTTTGGCCAGAGGTCGCCCTCTGCAAAAACGGCAAGATCAGGCCGCCAATGATCAAGAAAGCGCTTGGCAGAAAACACAGTATCAGCCGGCGCCATCTGATGAACGAGATCCGGAAGGGCCTTGCGGGCGATCAGCTCTGCTGAGGTCTGTGTCTGGGTGGTGATCAGGCCTTGCAGATCGGGCCGTTCAGCCTTCAGCGCTTCAAAGAGCAGAAGCAGGACCTGACTCTCACCGATACTGGCGCCATGCATCCAGACAAGCGGACCCGGAGGGCGTTTCCGGCTGGCATAGCCCCGACGTTCTTCAATCCGATCCGCATCTTCCTTGCCGGACCTGATCCGCCGTTTCAGCAGGAGCGGCAGGGCAGGATCAATGAGGCCTGTCAGGCTTTTATAGGCGAAGAGACCGAGAGTCATTCGGCCGCCATATCAGATGGTGTTGGAGATGCTTTTGTCGGTTTGGCCGGGGCGGGTTCAATATAAGTACCGCCGCACAGGTTTTCGGCGCGTTCGGTTGCTGCGTTTAGACCGTCCTCCAGCTGTTTCCGGATGGTTTCAGCCGGAATGCTGCGGTCGACATCAATCGGCTCGCCAATCACAATACTGCCTTTGGCAAAAGGGAGCGGAACGATGAATTTGTCCCAGCTGTTGAGCCGCCTGGATGGACGACAGGCAAGGGCATAGGTGATGATTTTTGCCTGTTTGCGCTGAGCGAGGACAACAGAGCCCGTGCCGGCGCGCTGACGCGGGCCTCGCGGACCATCGACTGTCATACAGACAGCCGAGCCTTTATCCAGCAGCTCGCCGACTTCACGGATCGCGGCAGCGCCGCCCTTATTCTTGTTGGCTTTCTTGCGATTGCCGGATGAGCCGCGAACAATATGCAGGCCGAGTTGTTCAGAGGCCCGCGCGACGCATTCGCCATCCCGGGACAGGGAAATCAGGATAGCCGCCGTTTTGGCATCGCCATGTTTTTTGCGTAAATGCTGGGTCCAGATCGTAGGCAGCATAAGAATAGTGGAGTGCCAGCTGGCCACGATAAGCCCATCTGGTTGGTCCCACAGCTCATCCATGTGCTCGACGCCTTCAATGGTCCAGCGCACGGTTCGACCGATCAAGGCCATATAGGCCCAGATGATCTGTGACAGGATGAACTGGACAGGACTGGATCGAAGGATGGATTTCATAAAGTTCGGCTTACTCCGGTCAAAGCGACTGCGCAAAGGGGGTTATGCAGATTTACGTGATCCACGTCCTAAGGTAAGGCCTGCCAATGTTTCGTAAAACCCCGGAAAGCGTCGCCCGTCGTGAGGCGCGTCACGCCCGTAAAGGGCCAATTGATCTCTCGACAGAGAAGGGACGCAAACGTGCGCGCTATGAACTGATCTGGGGCGATCATGGCTTTTTGCGTCTGAGATTTCAGAATTTGCATCAGATCTCTGAGGAAATGTGGCGGTCGAATCAGCCATCTCCTGAACAAATTGCAGAACATGCCAAAGAACGCGGCATCCGGACGATCCTGAATCTGCGCGGGGCGAGTCCGAAAGGCTATTACCTTCTCGAAAAGGAAGCCTGCGAGAAACACGGAATCACTTTGGTCGATTTTCAGGTATTTTCACGCGACACACCGACAAGAGAGCGCATTTTTGAAGCGAAAGAGCTGTTTGAGTCGATTGCCTATCCCGCGCTGATGCACTGCAAGTCCGGTGCGGACCGGGCGGGGCTGATGGCTGTGCTCTACAAATTGCTGCGTGAGGGCGTCTCGATCGAAGAGGCGCAGAAACAGCTCTCCTTTGACTATCTCCATATCAAACACGGCAAGACCGGCGTGCTGGATGAGGTGTTTGAGACCTATGCCGCATTTAACCAGGAAACGCCCATGCCGTTTCTGGACTGGGTGCGCGACCATTATGATCGCGAGCAGATCAAGTCTGACTTTTTAGCAAGCGGAAAAGGCAAGTTACGACTTGATCAGATGTTGGGTCGGGAATAGGGCCGTTTCAAAAAGCTGATTCTTGTAGATTGCGCCCGGTTTGGCTAAGGTTTCGCCGGGTTGCGGAGGTGTGTCATGAAGTATTTCGTCATCAACAGTTTTCGCCTGATGGTCTATCTCGTCTATCCGGCTTTCATTCTTTATGCGGGCGCGACGGGTTACATTAATGGCGAAGTGTTTGCGCGCCGTTTGGGCACCGATATCTTCCTCAATCAATGGGTCTCGGCGCTGTTTGGCCTGTTCCTCGGCTGGGTGATCGCCACTCTGGCGGCCGGTCTGATCATCACGCTTCTGGATCTTCGTGACGATGTGAACGATCTCCTGCGCATTGCTGAAGACAAATTCGACAAATAGCCAATGGCAGCGCGTCGCCAGAAAGCTTCGCGCCTTCAGTTGCTTTTTGCGGAATCCCGGTCCATCTGAGCAGGATGGAACATACTGATTATGGAAGCGTCCTGCAGGACGTTGTAGCTCGGGCACGGGCTTCAGGCGCCACCGACGCCGACGCTGCGATCGACCATTCAACCGGGGTCGATGTGTCGGTCCGGAACGGGCAGCTCGAGACGATTGAACGGGATGACTCGCGCGGCATTTCTCTGCGCTGTTTTGTCGGGCAGAAGCAGGCGCATGTCTCTGGCTCTGATCTCAGCAAGGATGGCATTGAAGCGCTGATTGATCGCTGTGTCAGCATGGCCAAGATCGCGCCTGGAGATCAGTATGCCGGTATCGCCGCACCCGATGAGCTGGCGAAAGATTATCCGGAAATTGACCTATGGGGCGATGACCCTGTTGAGGCCGAGGTTCTGGAAGAAGAGGCGCTGGCGGCTGAGGCTGCGGCGCGGGCGATTCCAGGCATTAAAGATGTTCCGGGCTCGGGCTCGAGCTGGTCGGTCGGCGAAGTCTGGCTGGCGGCCTCTAATGGGTTTTCTGCGCACAAGCGCTCCTCTCTCTCTGGTGTTGGTCTGTCTGCGATTGCCGAGAAAGACGGCGTCATGGAACGCGATTATGAGAGCTGGACAAGTCGGCTGCGCGCGAACCGTCCATCCCCCGAAGAGATTGGCCGGATTGCGGGCGAACGCACCATTGCGCGTCTGGGCGCAGACAAGCTGTCCAGTCAGAAAGCCGCTGTCCTGTTCGACAAACGCGTGTCGTCGAGCCTGATTTCGGCTATGATCAGCGCGATTTCCGGCGCAGCGATTGCCCGCGGCACGAGCTTTCTCAAAGACAAGCTGAATGAGCGCATCTTCCGCGAGGGGATTGATCTGACAGACCAGCCCTTCTTGCCATTGGGGCTGGGCAGTCGACCCTTCGACGGCGAAGGTCGCCCGGTGCAGGAAACAAAGATCATCGACGACGGCAGGCTGACGACATGGCTCCTTAACGGGCCATCGGCGCGTCAGCTCGGACTGAAGCCAAACGGGTTTGCATCGCCCGGATTTGGCGACCCGCCCGGAACATCGGTGTCCAATCTGCGTATGACGACCGGCTCTGACAGCCCTGAGGCGCTGATTGCGGCAGCCGGGAAAACGCTTCAGATCACCGAAATGTTCGGACCCAGCATCAACCCGAATACGGGTGATTACTCGGTTGGCGTGTCTGGCGTCTGGCATGATGGCGAAGGCAATCAGGTGCCGGTGTCTGAAATCACTGTGGCCGACAATCTGGTCGACATGTTTGCGCGTCTTGTTCCGGCCAGTGACCTCGAAGAGCGCGGCCGCATGTTTGTACCGAGCCTGATGGTTGAGGGGATGACGATTGCCGGCCGATGATCTGATGTCTGATCTTCGGCTGTTGAAAGAGGCGGCCCTTGAAGCTGGCTCTATCGCCATGACCTTCTTTGAGAGTGACGTGAAGACCTGGGAAAAAGAGCCGGATCACCCCGTCACGGAAGCCGATATTACGGTCAATAACTACCTCGAGAAGAAACTCATGTCCGCCCGGCCAGACTATGGCTGGCTGTCAGAGGAAACCTCTGACACGCCACATCGTCTGAGCTGTGATCGCATTTTTGTTGTCGACCCAATCGACGGAACACGGGCCTTTATGAATGGTCAGCCGCATTTCTGCGTGGCGCTGGCAATTCTGGAGGGCGGCATTCCGGTAGTGTCGGTGCTTTACGCGCCAATTTTCAACGAACTGTATTCCGCGATATTAGGGCAGGGCGCGCGCCGGAACGGCCAGCCCATTGCGGTCAATAATCGCGGAACGCTTGAGAAGAGCCGGATGATTGCCGATCCGCGTATGTTTGCGCCGGAGAACTGGCCTGACCCCTGGCCTGAGCTGACGTTTCCGGATGTGCACCCCAACTCAACAGCTTATCGTATGGCGCTGGTGGCCGATGGGCGCTGGGATGGCGTTGTTGTTTTGCGCCGGAAATTCGACTGGGATGTGGCTTCCGCCGCGCTGCTGATTACCGAGGCTGGTGGCCGAGTGAGTTGCCATATGGGATCAGAATTCAGCTTCAATCGTAAAATTGCTGCCCAGCGGAGCTTGATTGCCGCCGGACCGGTGTTACACGATCAGATCGTCAGCCGGATGACCCATATCCAGCTGCCTGACCCCAACGACTCGTGATAGTGCGAACGAAACTGACTTTGCCCTGGAGACAAACCCGATGAGTGACGCAGCATCTTCTGGACCTCAATTGCTTCACCTGGTGATCGGTGGCGAGCTAAAAGATGTCACCGGCATCGAATTCGAAGATCTTAAAGAGATCGATTTTGTCGGCGCCTTTCCGAACTATAAAGCGGCGTATGATGCCTGGAAATCAGCGGCTCAGCGCACCGTAGATAGTGCTGAGACCCGGTATTTCATCCTGCACGCCCACAAACTGCTCGACCCTGAAACGGGAGCGCATCATAGCGTCTAGCTCAGGCAGTCCCGGTCGGGCCGGTCTGGCCCGACTATTCGGTCGATTTTTCACCCGACACTGGCCCTGGTTCGCCGGAGGCACTTTTGCCGCCGTGGTGACAAGCCTTGCTGGCGTCACGCAAATGGTGCTGGTGAAGTTCGTCGGCGATGCCCTGCAATACATGATTGGCGGTCAGATCGCCGAAGACAGCCTGATCTGGCGGTTTGGTATTCCGGGCATCGGGCTGATCATTGGCTTGACGGTGGCCATTATCATCGCGTCCATTGTGAGGGCAGGTACGCTCTATACCATGACGCTTGCCAACAATACCGGCGTGCAGCGGGGGCTGGTGGATGCTCAGCAGGCGCAGTTCGATCGGCTGACTTATGGTGATTATTCGCGCCTGACAGCGGCCGCGTCAGGCGATTTTGTATCCCGTTTTATCAATGACACAAACGCCATTCGCGAAGCTGGTTTGCGCGTTGCGAACAATCTCACAAAAGGGATTGTGACCGTCATTGGCGCCTTCATATCCATGCTGTTGATCGACTGGCAGCTGACGCTTGTTTTGCTGGTGGCCTATCCGATCGCCTTCGGGCCGGTCATTGCGTTGGGCAACAGTGTCCGCAAACGCGCAAAAACGGCGCAACAGCAAGTGGGTGAGGTGACGTCGCTTCTCTCTGAAGGCTTTCAGTCGGGGCGTGTTGTGAAAGCCTATGGCCTGGAAGATTATCAATCTCAGCGCATGAGCAAAGGCTTTCTGGATCGGGCTCGCCTGTATCTGAAAGTGCTGACCGATAAGGCCGCTGTTGACCCCATTCTTGAGGTGACGGGTGGGATTGCGATTGCGGGTGTGCTCGCGATTTCGGCCTGGCGGATTTCGCAGGGCGATTCCACGCTGGGCGATTTCATCGGATTTCTGGGTCTGATCGGTCTGGCTGCGCCGGAGATCCGCGCGCTAGGTACGTTGAACGCGGTAGCGCAGGAGGGCGGGGCAGCTGCTGATCGTATCTTCGAGGTGTTGGAAGCGCCTGATGTCATCTCGGACAAAGCTGACGCTCGGCCCTTGGCGGAGGTGAAAGGCCGTCTGGAATTTGACGATGTCAGTTTTCACTATCCTGATGGTAGCCCGGCCCTGAAAGGTTTGAGTTTTACAGCGCTGCCAGGGGAGACGATTGCGATTGTCGGGCCGAGCGGCGCAGGCAAATCGACCATATTTAACCTCCTGCTGCGGCTCTATGATCCGGCGACGGGCGAGGTGTCTCTCGACGGAGTGAATATTGCTGATCTGCGCGGCGTTGATCTGCGTGGGGCGATGGCGCTCGTCTCGCAGGATGCCGCACTGTTTGATGATACGATTGAAGCAAATATCCGGCTTGGTAAGATGGATGCGAACGATGAAAGCCTTCGTAACGCAGCTATTCGCGCGGATGCGGATGGATTCATCGAAACGCTGCCTGTGAAGTATTCAACCCAGGTCGGCGAGGGCGGACGCAATCTGTCCGGCGGCCAGAGGCAGCGCGTTGCGCTTGCTCGGGCGATCCTGCGCGATGCGCCAATCTTGCTGCTCGACGAGGCGACCTCAGCGCTGGATGCAGACAGTGAGGCGCGTGTTCAGGCTGCCCTGACGGAGTTCGCCAAGGACCGCACCACGCTGATTATCGCGCACCGTCTTTCGACCGTACGCAATGCAGACCGTATCCTGGTGGTGGAAGATGGTTGCGTTGTTGAAACCGGCAGTCATGATGAGCTGATCGCTCAGGGCGGTGTCTACGCACGGCTGGCGAAGCTTCAGTTGAGTTAGAAAACGCCCCGCTCAATAGTGCGCAGGCCTGAAGCTCACGCCTCCAGTGGATACTCACTTGCAGCCTGCCTCAGAAAATTCGCCAGATTCTCTACGCTTTCAGCGCCTTGCGCCGCGATTTTACGGTTTGCGATAAAGGTGGGCACGCCATTAATGCCGAGCTGACGAATGCTGGCTTCTTCCTGTTTTACGGCGGCGAGGTCGGCTTCGCCCTTCAGAAGGTCGAGCAATAAATCCCGGTCCATACCGGCCTCATAGCCTAGGTCGGCCAGCACCTCCGCGTCGCCTATATCTCTGTGTTCGGCAAAATAGGCGTGGAAGAGGTTGTTCTTAAGCTGATGGGCTTTGTTTTGGCCCTGAGCCCATTTGAGCAACCGATGCGCGTTGAGCGTGTTCGGACGGATCGTCATGCCAGCAAAGTCAAACGGAATGCCGTCTTCGGCCCCATATTGCTCGAGGGCTTCGCGCATTTGCGTCCAGCGGTTCTTCTGTTCGCTTGCCGCCCCGCTGTCATCAGGGCCGAATTTCGAAGCCATATAGGTTTTATAGTCCACGCCCGCTTTCGGAACATTGGGATCCAGCTGAAATGCTCGAAACACGATTTGGGTCTCAAACTCGTCTTTGGTTGCGGCAATCGCGCCTTCCAGACGTCTCAGTCCGAGCCAGCACCAAGGGCAGACAATATCGGACACCATATCAATCAAAACAGTCATGCGCCCAGTCTGCACGCTTGCGACTGATTTGTCAGGCGTTTGCGTCGTCTGTTTCTGTGCGGCGTTCTAATTCCTCGAGTACGGCGATGAGTTCATTCTTCGGAATGCGCCAGTCGATATTGGTTTTGCGATCAACGGCGATGGGAATGGAGCTGGCGTCAGACGCCAGAATGTTTGCCAGCATCTCATCGGTCAGCGTGATCTCCATCATGTCGGTCTGATTGCAGAAATAGGCCTGGCCGAAACAGCGAATGTCTCGCCATCGAAGCTGAAGATCAGCCTCCTTATAGCCGGGACCAACCCAGGCCGGATTTGTAAGATCGATCCGACCGCTGCGGCCCGGCTCTCGGCCACTGTCCTCGGTCAGGCGTCTCACGCGCTGGCCGACAAAAAAGACGCGCGTCTTGCCGGTCTCTTCTTTCATGGCCTCGACCCAGAAGATGAGACGCTGGCTGGTCATGTTGGAATAAGCGCGATTGTCTTCGACATTATGATTGCCGGCCGAACGGGCAATCAGCCAGCCGGTATCCGCGTCGCGTCCATACGAAATTTGATAGTCAGACGGCGCCAGTTGAGGTTCAGGTGTCGTTTTGCAGCCAAACAGAAACAGTGCTGCGGCCAATGGCGCGATCAGCCTCATTATGTCCTCCCAGATTTTTTATTCCGGATTTTATTTCACCGGAATTCAACTCGGTCAAACGTGATTTTCGAGGTCAGTTGTTTACAGGGACGCTGGTGAAGCGGGTGCGGTGATGCTCGACCAGATAATCGCGGAATGCTGTCTGCGGAATGGTGATAATGAATTCACCCTGTTCGCCCGCACCGATCCGACCCGCGTGGAAATAGAAGCGTATTCCACTGAAGAATTTGCCATCCCGGGTTGACGTGAAAGTGAAGGGCGCATCATCGAGGAAAGAGACAATGGGATCGACGTCGCAATCATCTTCAGGCCCCTCAATTGACATGGGAGCGCCGCGTCTGGCCTTCTCGTTCATGATGGCCTGACAGAGAAGCTTATCAAGCGCACTCCGCGTACCGCGGCTGGCTTTGAACAAGTCTGACAAATCCAGCACATCCTGATTTTTATTGTCGATCAGTGTCGAGAAATAACGGGCTTTGGGATCTGTGTTGGGGCGACCCGTGGTTTCAGTGCGCAAGAGGCTGATGAGCGGTCCGGAACGCGCTTCAACCGAATACTGGATATGGACCGTCACAGGTGGGCCTGCTTGATCTTTCAAATGTTTTTCAGCTCGGTTTTGGAAGGAATTGAGGAGCTGATCCTGCTCAGCCATGAGAGCCGTGTGCAGATCAGAGCCCTCACGGACGCCAATGCTGGTGGATTTGAAGATGAGCTGCGGGCTTTGTGCCTGTAATAATACGCGCTGCCCCATAAGCGCGGCGGCTTCGTGCTCAGCCAGTTTTTCGCGGATCCATTCTGTCGAAAATATTTGGGCCGCTGCGAGTGACCCGCCAAACAACAGGCCGATAAAAACCGCCATCATGATATGATGGCTGGTCTTTCGACGCTTTGCCCGAGGATCAATGATCATAATTATGTATCACTCTGGTGCGGTTTTGGCCCGAAGACACAGGGCCTGCAAACTCAGCGCCAGATCGTTGAATGAATTAGCTAAATGTCGCCATCAGGACCACAGTGACGATGAGGCCAAACACGATGAGCAGGCCAGCATCGCGATTGGATTTGAACAGCCGCAGGGCCACGGCGTCGCCTTTCACCTTAAAGATAACAAGCTGCCAGACGAGGTGAGCGAGAAAGGCAATGGCGATCATTGTGCCCGGAATGCGCGGGCCACCATTCGTAACGGCCAGCCCCACGAATAGTGCAGACACTCCATAGATGAGCGTAATCGCTGGAAGGGAATGGTCACCAAACAGCCTTGCCGTCGAGCGAATACCGACAAGCGCATCGTCTTCCACATCCTGACGCGCATAGAGCGTGTCATAGCCGATCGTCCAGGCGATAAGGCCGAGATAGAACAGCACAGGCCAGATGAGATCGTTTCCGCCGGCAGTCAGATAACCCACGGGGAAACCCCAGTTAAACGTCATGCCCAGCCAGGCTTGAGGCCACCATGTGATGCGTTTCATGAACGGATAAGCTGCGACGAGGGGGATAGAGACCAGCGCGATGATTTTCGCCGGAAGCGGCAAAACCAGCCAGATCACAAATCCGACCGCCACTTGGGCAAACAGCCAGATCCAGGCATCGCGGACTGAGACATCTCCTGCCGCCAGCGGGCGTTGCGCGGTTCGCGCGACGGATTTGTCGAGATCCTTGTCGGCTATGTCGTTATAGGTGCAGCCTGCGCCGCGCATGGCGATGGCGCCAAGGCCGAACAGAAGGCCGTAAATCAGGTTCAGTGCCTGCCAGCCAACATCGAGCGCGCCAAACCCAAGACCCATCCAGCAAGGAATCGCCAACAACCAGAAACCTATGGGTCGATCAAACCGAGAGAGTCGTGCATAAGATTGCAGCCGGGCAGGCAGGGAATCTACCCAACTTGGTGGAGCATCGGCCGGTCTTGAAGACTGTGCTGTCATACGGGCATATCCCTGACTATACCTTTGAGTCGCAGAACTGATTATAGCCATGTTTTACAACATGAACGACGGGAAAAGCTAAAGGACGCGCGATGAGTACCAGGCCGAGACTATTTGTCCCCACTGACCTGATGGCGGGATCACCTGTCGCGCTGGATGAAAGCCAGTCAAAATACCTTTTTAAAGTCATGCGGTTAAACGTGGGGCAAGAAGTCCGTGTCTTCAATGGACGCGATGGCGAATGGCTGGCGCGTGTGCATGAGATTCTCGGAAAATCTGCCGGTATTTTGAAGGTAGAGACTCAGTTGAGAGAGCAGGGCATTCTGACAGACCTGCATCTCCTGTTTGCGCCACTCAAAAAGACCCGAACCGATTTTGTGGTCGAGAAAGCAACCGAGCTGGGCGTGGAAGTTCTACAGCCCGTCATGACCGAATATACCCAGTCTGATCGTGTACGCGTCGATCGTCTGGAAAAGCTTACAATGGAAGCCGCTGAACAGACTGAACGCCTGAACATGCCACGCGTGCTCCAGCCGCTGCATCTGATCAAGGCGATTGAAGCTCTGCCGAGCGACCGGCGTGTTTATTTCTGCGATGAGCGCGGCGACAGCGAAGAGGAAGACTGGGGCGGGGATGACAATCGTGCGCGGCCTATGGCCGATGTTCTGAACGAACATAAGAAAGGCACGGCGGCGGTTCTGGTCGGGCCGGAAGGCGGGTTCTCACCGCAGGAACGCAAAATGCTGCGGAAGATGGAAGGTATTTATCCCGTCTCCCTCGGGCCGCGTATCCTGCGTGCGGAAACGGCTGCGGTGGCGGCGCTCACCCTGTTCCAGGCGTTGTGCGGGGATTGGCGTGCAGCCGCTGATGGCTCAGGCGTAGATGAGTGATCGGGTGACATGAGCATCGAAGATAAGCGGCTCGTTTTTTATGGAGCTGTTTGCTTCGCGACAATTCTGGGTGTGATTGTTCCTCTCATGATTTTGGCAGAAAGTTTGTCTCAACCATGGAGCGGTGGACTTAGCGTTCTAATTTTTGCTCTGGCGCTTGCAGGCTTGTTTCTATTCGGGTTTACGCGACGGCTCAAATTTGAGAAAATCTGGCGACCGGTCCTGAATCGGGTCATCCATCCAGAGGTTCGACCACCAAAATAATCAGCTTAGAAGCCAGGCCAACTCAGTCGCTTCGACCTTGCCTTTCAGACCGCCCTCGACCTCCACACTTTCGAGCTGCGAGATATCATAGACATCGTCGTATAGTAGTCTGACGGTGCTTTCGGGCACAGAGAAGGGTGGGCCGGGAATAACGCTCTGATCATAGTCAAACGTGATGACCAACTGTCGAGCTGCGCTGGTCAGCGACACCAGATGGGCCCCATATTTCGTGCGCATTTCATCTGGCAGGGCGACAAGCGCCGCGCGGTCATATACCGCAGTGACCGGACCGAGCAGGTCTGGCGTCAACTCAAATATGTCTCCGACATAAATGATCAGATCCGGCGCAGAATAGATTTTCAGCGAACCGGCCCGCTCAATCTCCGGCGTGATGCCCATCTCTGAGAAGAGCTGTTTGATGGCGATTTCACTCAGCTCCGCGCCGACGACTTCAAACCCCTGATCCATCAGCCAGCCAATATCTGTGGTTTTACCGCAAAGGGGCAGAAAGACCCGATCGCCTGCCTTCAGATTGAGGGCAGAGATGTGTCGGGTCAGCAGGGCATTCGGCTTGCCTTCATGAAAGGCAATCTGATTATTGCCCCACCGCTCATGCCAGAACTCATGTTCCATATCAGGCGTCCGCTTTGGCCTTGTGGGCGTCCATCAGGTCTGCAAAGCGCTTGAAGAGATAGAAGCTGTCCTGCGGGCCGGGAGACGCTTCAGGGTGGTGCTGAACTGAGATAATCGGCTTGCCGATCACTTTGAGGCCCGAATTCGTGCCGTCGAACAATGAGACGTGAGACTGTTCCACACCGTCGGGCAGGCTGACCGGATCGACGGTGAAGCCATGGTTCATGGACACGATTTCCACCTTGCCGGTTTCCATATCTTTCACCGGATGATTTGCGCCATGATGGCCTTGGGGCATTTTCATTGTCTTGGCGCCGAGCGCGAGGGCCAGCATCTGATGCCCAAGGCAAATGCCGAGAATCGGCAGGCCTGAATCGATCAGCTTCTTGATTTCCGGGCCGGCATAGATGCCGGTCGCCGCCGGGTCGCCCGGACCATTCGAGAGAACAATACCGTCCGGATTGAGCGCCAGCACGTCTTCAGCCGTCGCATTGCCGGGAAGAACCGTGCAGCGCGCGCCGACAGAGGACAGGTTACGAAGGATGTTTTTCTTCACGCCGAAATCAAGCACAGCGACATGATATTTGCCGTCGTTCAGGGCGGTGAATCCGTCTTTCCATTCCCAGACTGATTCGGCGTGCTCATAGCGGTCACCCGGGCCGACGTCTTTTGCGAGGTCGGCGCCTTCGATTCCCTGGAACTCCGACAGCATTCTGCGCATTTCAGCCACATCTAGGATTTCATCCGGAGCGATGTTTGCAACAATGCCATTCACCATACCGGTTGTGCGGATGCGGCGCGTGACGGCGCGCGTATCAATGCCTGACAGGCCGACAATGTTTTTGCGACGCAGCCAGGCGTCGAAATGGTCCACCGCCCGCCAGTTTGACGGTGACGTAATGGTGCCACGGAAGACTGCGCCACGGGCGGCTTTCGCCGCGGGCGCTGAGCTTTCCTCATGATCGTCGTCATTGGCACCGACATTGCCGATATGCGGGAAGGTGAAGACCACCACCTGGGCGGCATAGGACGGGTCAGTGAGAATTTCCTGGTATCCGGTCATTGCCGTGTTGAAACAGATCTCTGCCGTGGCCATTCCAGAGGCGCCACAGCCGCGCCCGAAAAAGATCTCACCAGTCGCGAGAAGCAGCGCGCCAGTGGCTTCGATGAGCTCTTGATCATCATGTCTGAAAGGCATATATGGTCGTCCTTGTTCTGTGGGCGTTTGACGCCGCAGCGTCAGGCAAACGTGCGTGGCGTATATGGCGACCGGACAATGGTCAAGCTGGATATGTAGTAGAAACTCAACCAATTCATTCTACCCTGAACACCCTTACCCTGAAAGAAGATACGTTCCGTAATGTCAGATCCCGTCGTTCGATCGCCAAAACTGCGTGCTCGCCTGGAGACAGATCTCACCGAGGCCGAAAAGCAGGACGCAGACTCTGTTGAAGTCGCGACGCTTCGTCTCGTCATGTGCGCTGTGCGGGATCGCGATGCCGATGCCCGCGCCAATGACAATTGCAAGGGCTGTGATGATTCGGTTATTCGCGATGTGCTTGAGCTGATGGTTCGCCAGCGTGAGGAGTCGGCTGACCGGTATGAAAAAGCGGGCCGTATTGAAATGGCGGACCGCGAACGCCAGGAAGCCGAGTTCATTGCCCGCTATCTGCCAAAGCCGCTCGCCGGTAAAGAGCTCGAAGCGGTTGTCGATGACGTGATAGACGATCTCGATGCGCGCAGCCTGAAAGACCTTGGCCGCTGCATGACCGAGCTCAAATCACGCTATCCGGATGTGCTGGATTCATGTGAGGCTGGCAAAAAAGTCCGCGCTGCGCTCGGCTGATCGCGCCTTATTCTGCTGTCGCTGCCGTAAAGGCTGCGATGCAGGCCATCATCTCGTCTTCACTCGTTTCCGTAAGTGACCATGGTGCTGTGCTGAGCCCCATATCCGGGAATAATGCGCCAATCTGCTCTTCAAGCGTGCCTTTGACATCATCAGACCAGAGGGTTTCGATCGAGGTGTCATAAGCCACCAGAACCCGGCTGCCGCTTTCAGTCTGGATTGGGCAGACAAATCTGATCGGATGCGCATATCGCTCGACCAGGCGGAACATGTTCTCCGGCATGCCCTCATACCGGCCCGTCACATCGAAAAGTGCGAGCGTGCTGAAATCCGGCGCTTCAAATGGCGCGGTATCCTGAATACTCGGCGGAATTTGAAGGCGCAGACAGTCCTCAAACTCGGCGGTCAGAGCCTCGAAGCGCGCCTGAGCTTCGGTTTCGTCGGTCTGTGAGAGGTCATTCAAATCTTTGAAATAGGCATCGAGATATTGCTGACGGTAAAAGACGGGAACCGGCTGGCCGTTCTTGCGCGACCAATTGCAGAGTTGGCCCTCTCGGTTGCGGACGAGCTCCTGATATTGCTCGAGGCTGTCTGCAGTTTCGAGTGCGATCTTACCATCATCAGGTGTAGGCGGCTCGACCGGTGTTTCCTCAGCCGTCACAGGTGTTTCGGTTTCGGGGGGCGTTTCGTTCTGACAAGCCTGCAGCGCAATCGCTGCACTGAACACAAGTCCGGTCATCAGAAGTCGCGCCATCATATCTCTCCCGGGATTAAGCTCCCTGTTTGATGGGCGATTTTTGATCTGTTGTCGATGCCAGGTCTGTGGATTTACCAGATGCGTTTGGTGAGGCCCGTCCAGATATACTGACCAAGCATGGGCGCATAATACTGTTTGGACGGCATTTCACGCTTATAGGGCGTCAGCGTGCCTTTTACGGCATCCTGCATGGCGCGGATCACGATCTCTCGGGAACCGGCTGCGATGCGCCAGATATAGGTGTGGAAATTGTCACCTGGCTTGGTCCGGACCTGAGATTGATAGAGAATATCGCCCGTATCAACGCCTTCATCCACAATGTGCACGGTCGCGCCAAAATGTTCGGGCTCGCCATTAGCCAGCGCGAAATACCCGCCAAACATGCCGCGATAGGCGGGATTGATGCCGGAATGATAATTGATAAATGGCGCGTCAATTGACCGAAGCGTCTTCTTGCCGATCATGCGCGCATTGATCACGAAGACAGCTTTCGGATTGAGTTCTTTCAACGCCTGACGGGCAGCATCGCTGTTCACCGATGGGATGTTGATGATCTTGTCGGTTTTCGGACGCTCATGCATCAGGACGTGCGTGTCGATCATGTCATCGATCAGGGCCTGAGTGCGGCCCTTGGTAAGTTTAATCGGAATGCGCGCAGCCTGCATGCTGGCAACCTTGATCGGGCCGAGCAATTTGAGACGGCGTTTCCAGAACTGGGATTGAGGCTCACCGTCTTCGAGCAGGATCGGAAAGTCTCCGAATTCCTCGCGCAGGGCGTTGATCATGATCCAGGCATGCGGCGCATCCCCGGCAATAGCGACAATAGGTGTCTGTTCTGACATGGCACAACTCCGCAAAGATTGTCATGTCAGCCTGCAGGAAACGTACTAGTTGGCGGGGAGGGCCTAAACCTTGGTAGCGGTCACCTCTTCATACCCCGGATCCTGTTCTTCGAGGCCGATCTTGCTGATCTCATACGGGGTTGTCTGGTAGATCTGATTGATCCAATTCCCGAACAGAAGATGCGCGTGAGAGCGCCAGCGATTCATCGGTTTCTTCTTCGGATCGTTATGTGGAAAGTAATTGTGTGGGATCTGGATTGGTTTTCCGGCTTCCACGTCGCGTTCATATTCTTCGGCTAGCGAAGTTGAATCGTATTCGATATGATTGAACACGTAGAGCCGGTTTTTGTACCGCTCATGGACGATGCAGAGACCGGTTTCGTCGGAATTCATCAGAATTTCGAGGCCCGGGACCTTCGCCACGTCTTCGGCCCGGCATTCAGTCCAACGAGAAACCGGGATTGAGAAGTCGTCCGAAAAGCCGCTCATATATGGCGAGGCCGGGTACAGGTTCTTGTGTCGATAGACGCCATAGGCCTTTGTATCCAGGACGTATTTCGGCACTTTATGGAAATGCCAGATGGCTGCCATGGCGCCCCAGCAGATATTCATGGTGGAGTGCACATTGGTGGTGGTCCAATCAAGGATTTCCCTGATTTCGTTCCAATAGGTCACTTCTTCAAACGGCAGCGTTTCGACAGGCGCGCCGGTGATGATGAAGCCATCAAACTTCTGAGACTTCACTTCTTCCCAGGTGTCGTAGAAGGATTCCAAATGCTCGGCAGACGTATTTTTGGGCGTGTGCCCCCCAACGCGGACAAGTTTGAACTCCACCTGAAGCGGCGTCGCGCCGACTAATCGTGCAATTTGAAGTTCCGTGCGCCGCTTGTTTGGCATCAGATTGAGCAGGCCAATCCGCATTGGCCGGATGTCCTGCCGGATGGCGACACCCTCTGTCATGACGCGCACGCCTTCCCGGATCAGATTGTCGTGAGCGGGAAGTCCGTCAGGAATTCGAATAGGCATGAATCGAGTTTAGAATCCCAAAGAAATGGCTGGCCAGTCGGCCGACGCTATAAATGGTTATTTCTTCCCGCATGCCAAGATTTGTGGCGTAAAGCAAAGAAACCCGGCGATCGGCCGGGTTTCTCCGAGTTCGATTTTCAGTCGCACTAGGCGGTGACGCTCTTGTCGCCGCGTGTCGCGATGATCCACACAGCATGCACGATGCCTGGGATATAACCAAAGAGCGTCAGGACAATGTTCAGCCAGAAATGCAGGCCGAAACCTACCTGAAGGAAGACGCCAAGTGGCGGAAGCAGAATAGAAAGAATGATGCGGATAAGATCCATGAGATGCCTCGTTTGATATCTGTCTGTGCAAGATCCAACGCGGCAAAGGTCTCATGGTTTCAAGAATTTCCGCAGTGATCCTCGTTAAACAAGATTAGTCGCGTGTTGAGCCTGGGCAGGTCTGAAAGGCAGTCATGTGGCTCATGGTCGCGAAATCATGTAGGCAATCGGCTTTGGCTAGGGGAGGTCGTTTATGATCAAGCACATGCCGGTTCTGACAGGTCGCAAAACCATATTGCGAGCCATTTTGGCGACCGATGCAGATGCGATGTTCGAGTTCATAAACGAGCCAGGATTGCGCTTGCTGACGGGCTCTCAGACGATATTCACGCGAGATCAGGTCCTGGCGTTCTGCGCGGGTGTGCTCGACGACAAGGACAGGTTTGACTATGCGATCACGGTGGATGGCCGGGTCATTGGCGACGTTGTTTTGAATGAAATCGACTGGTGCAATCGAATATCGAACTTCCGGATCGGGATCTGGAATCCCGCACATCCACATTTTGGTTATGGTCGGGAAGCGACCGCGCTAATTCTTCGGTTTGGTTTTGAGACGCTGGGGCTTAATCGCATTGAGCTGGAAGTGTTCGTTCATAATCCAGCGGCTCGTCATGTTTATGAAGTGCTCGGCTTTCAAATGGAGGGCGTCAGACGCGAAGCTTTGCTGCAAGACGGAGCACGGGTTGATTCGTTCGTGATGAGCCTGTTGCGTCGGGACTATGATTCTCTGGTCTCTGATCCTCAGTCCGAATTATCGAGACAGCTGGCAGACCAATCCTCTCAAGGCAGGAAAAGTCTACGCGATTGACCGGGCGAAAATTTGTTTTTGTACTGATCCAGCCAAGCCAATTTGAGCGCAGTATACAGAATTCTTCACTTTAATACTGGAATTCTCCGCAAGCCTATTTTTACTCTATAAACTTATCTAGGAAATCGGAATGAAGACGGACCCAAGCCGGATTGAAGTGACCTCCATCGGTGTAAATCGGTAAGCCGGAGTCCGTATGAGTTCTGCATCCGGAGCTATCACATAACGTAGTTGCAGGGTCGACAAGTATCACCTCCAAGTCTCGGGCGAGTTCGACCACTTTTTCGATGAACTCAGCTCTCACAGGTGGTGCATTTCTATATTCAGGCAGATTTTGATAGTTACCAGAAATTCTGTTTTGCCAAACATCCCAAGATTGACCGTATCCAGGAGTTCCAATCACCAGAAAAACTTGTTTATTCAAGTTTTGAAGGTTCTCAATATCAGCTCGAAGGTTGGCGAGATACAAATCAATCAATTGCGTATCGAACGCAGAGTAAGTCTGTTGGCTGTCCTGATAATAGTAGGGCTGGCTCCCTCGGGAATAGAGTGACCAAGCACCTCCCAGCACAACTTTATTCACACGAGGGTCGTTTGCCCACTCCCAACCCAAATTTCTGATTTCATCACACTCTTTTCGCCTGACATCTCGCGATTTCACGTTTGACATAGGCGGGCAACCACCACCGATTGCCATGATGACACCATTTGCGGACGGAGTCGTTTCTGTCACTTCTATGAGACGGGGGGCATATTGAGCGAGCTGTGAGTCGCCCAAAAAAAGCGTCAGCTGAGACCGGTCGGACGATAATTCATAAACGGCACTCATGTTCGGATTGAGTTCAGTGACATTTAGGCCGATTAGCGCGTCCCATTCCGAGCCTTCAGGCATTATAACGTCATGGTGCCTTGGCAAAAGTTTTCCAGTCCAAAGCAGAAAGCCAAACAGAGCCACGGTCACCATACACCCAAGAAGTACGACGGCCTTCACAGAAGTGCTCGAGATTTTGCGCAAAGGCTTCTCAACAAATTCGAATGTTGCAATCGCGCTCAAAAAGGAAGCAGCAACAAAAATTGCCGTCAGAATATTGGATGGATTTTTGAAGACGATAAACGCGAAGCTCAAATACACCCAGTGCCACAGATATAGCGGATAACTGATCAGCCCAATGTATACGGAACAGCGATTGGACAGAAAGCGCTGACTAATAACATTTTCCGGTCCAGAAATAATACACAGAGCTGTTCCCAGAACGGGTGCAATAGCTGGCCAGCCGGGGAATGGGGTATCCGGGTCGATCAAGATAAACGACGCCAAAATCAAGAAGCAGCCACTACCAGATAAGGTCAGACTAAGAGGTATCGACTTTTGAAGGCGTTCAACAGACAGGAATGGAATAAGTCCTCCTGCAACTAACTCCCAACTCCGGCTCAAAGTAGAATAATACGCCGCTGTTGGGTCGGAGTACGATGCAGTAATGCTGTAGGTTAGCGATGCGACCAAGATGATTGCACACAATACCAGCGAAGGAAGTTTTGACTTCAATGCGAAGAACAGAAGTATGGGCCAGATCACGTAAAACTGTTCTTCGACAGACAAACTCCATAGGTGGAGTAGCGGCTTGAAGTGGCTGGAAGTGTCAAAATAGTTAGCTTCGGACCAAAGCTGAATATTCTGAAAGAAAAATACGGAGCTAACCAAATGCTGGCCAAACTGTTCTAGCTCGGTCGTAAATAGGAGAAGGAGCGCGGCAATTGTGGCAACGGTAAAGGTCAGCAATAAAGCGGGGAAGATACGATTTATTCTCCGCTTGTAAAAATTGATGATGCTATAATTTTGTGCTTCAACTTCTTTTTTAATGATGGATGTTATTAGGTATCCTGAAATCACAAAAAAGATATCTACGCCAACAAACCCACCAGGCATAAGCCGTGGAAACGCGTGATGAACAATCACGGAGAGGACGGCGAGCATCCGCAATCCGTCAATGTCCGGTCGATACATGATATGACTGTTTTTGAACGAGGAAGCGGCCGCGACAGGCTTACGATAGCTCACAGCGCTATTCATTTTTTCGCTCATCATCTACCACGGGTCCCAGATTTGTACGACCATAGCATCTGAGTTCTGACAAGTATTTGGCCAACAATCGTTTGAAAAATTTTCCATTTTGAGTCGTTTCTGCGCAAAACCTCAAAATTCGGGCTCACGATAGAAGAGAATTCCAATGTCGGGCGCGAAAGCACGTCCAGACCGCACCTCTCAAACCTTACAAAGTCTGCTAGACTGACGGAAAACGGATAAGGATGACCCATGCGTGATCTGCACGCCCTGATCAGTGCGTTACCCAAGGCTGAGCTACACCTGCACTTGGAAGGCTCGCTGGAACCTGAAATGATGTTCGAGCTGGCGAGACGAAACGGCGTTGAGCTGAAATATGCCAATGTGGATGAAATCCGTGCGGCCTATGATTTCTCAAATCTGCAGGATTTTCTGGACCTCTATTACCAGGGCATGGGTGTTCTGCTGAAAGAGCAGGACTTCTATGACCTGACGGTGGCCTATCTGGCGAAAGCGGCGGCTGATAACGTAAAGCACGTTGAAGTGTTCTTTGACCCACAGGCGCATATGGAACGCGGCGTTGCGTTTAAAACGGTGCTCTCAGGCATTCGCCGGGCGCTCGAGGATGGCTTTATACGACACAATATCAGCTATCGGCTGATTATGTGCGTGCTCCGCCATCTGAGTGAAGAAGACGCGCTGGCTCTGATGGAAGTGGCGACGCCCTACCTCGATAAGATTAATGGGATCGGCCTCGACTCTTCAGAGCTTGGCCATCCACCGAGCAAGTTCAAACGGGTCTATGAGAAGGCCGGTCTCCTGGGGCTGAAGCGGGTCGCCCATGCCGGGGAAGAAGGACCACCGGAGTATGTCTGGGAAGCGCTGAACGACCTCAAAATAGACCGGATGGATCATGGCAATGCCAGCGTGCGCGATGAGACGCTGGTGGATCATTTAGTGGAGACCGGCATGACGCTGACCATGTGTCCGCTGTCCAATCAGCGGCTCTGTGTGACGCCAGACCTCAGAGACAATCCGCTGGCAAAGCTGTTGCGGGCCGGGGTGCGGGTGACGGTGAATTCAGACGATCCAAGCTATTTCGGCGGCTATGTGAATGACAATTACCTCGCCATCGCAGAGGCGCTCGAGCTGACCGCGCCGGAGATTGTGATGCTCGCCCGGAACAGCTTTATCGGCTCATTCCTGCCGGATACCGACAAGGAAATGTACCTCGACGAGATTGATGTCGTAGACGCGGAGTTGTTAGGGAAGGGGTAAACGAGCAGCTTTCCCGGAACGTGTATGCGTATCCGGGAACTAGCTTGGTGTTTCTGGATCCCGGTCATTGCTTCGCAAAACCGGGAAAGCTGAAGGCTTCACCCCGTTATCCACAAGGGTGGAGGCGTTTGCCCGTCTGGAAACATGGTCAATAAAGTGTAAATATCAGTCGATGGTCGGCCAGCGTTTCACAGAACAATTCCTCAACGAGCTGAAATCCCGCATCCGCATGTCGGATGTCGTCGGGCGTAAGGTCAAGCTTGTCAAAAAGGGTAAGGAATGGTCAGGGCTTTCGCCCTTTACGGCTGAGAAAACGCCGAGTTTTTACGTCAATGACCAGAAGCAATTCTTCAAGGATTTCTCGTCGGGCAAGTTCGGCGATGTCATCACCTTTCTCCAGGAAACTGAACGGCTAAGCTTTTCTGAAGCCGTTGAAAAACTGGCCGCTGAAGCCGGAATGCAGCTGCCCTCCGATACACCGCAGGCTAAGGCGGAACGGTCCCGCAAAGGCCGGTTGATGGATGTCTGCGAGGCGGCAACCAAGTTCTTTGAGGATCAATTACGCGGCCCTGAAGGCGGCGCGGCGCGGGCTTATCTGCAAGGCCGCGGGCTGAAGCCGTCATCCTGGGAGAAATACCGGCTTGGCTTTGCCCCCGATAGTTGGCGAGCACTGCAGGAGCACCTTATGAAGCTTGGTATGAAGCCGGGCGATATGCTGGATGCGGGACTCACCATCAAGCCCGACACAGGCCGCGATCCCTATGACCGGTTTCGCGGGCGGGTGATCTTTCCCATTGAAGACACGACCGGCAAAGTGATCGCCTTTGGCGGCCGGGCGCTTGAGAAGGACGCCAAACCGAAATATCTGAACTCGCCCGAGACCGAGCTGTTTCATAAAGGCCAGCAGCTCTATCGCTATAAGCGCGCCCGTGAGGCGGCGGCCATGGCGAATGTTGAAGGTCTGGTGGTCTGCGAAGGCTATATGGATGTCATCGCGCTATGTGAGGCAGGGATAGACTATGGCGTCGCGCCGCTCGGCACGGCGCTGACCGAAGAGCAGCTCGCGCTGCTCTGGAAAGTCGGCGGTGAGCCCATACTCTGCTTTGACGGCGATGATGCGGGCATTCGCGCAGCCCACAAGGCGATTGATCGCGCGCTTCCATCGCTGGAGCCAGGGCGGTCGCTCTTCTTTACCTTGCTGCCAGATGGCCTGGACCCGGATGATCTGATCCGCGAGCGCGGGCCGGATGCCATGAAGGAGGAATTGTCTCGCGCTAAGCCGCTGGTCGATCTTCTCTGGCAGCGCGAGCTTGAACAGGCGCCGATTGATACGCCTGAACGAAAAGCCGGGTTTGAGCAGCGGCTCAACACGGCCGTGGATGCGATTCAGCATGCCGGCGTAAAGAAAGCCTATGGCCGTGAACTGCACCAACGTTTGCGCGATTTCATGTTTCAAATGCGCCGTTCGGGACAGGAGAAACGTCCGGGACCGGTAAATCGACGCATGCCGCAACCGGAATTTAACGGTCGTGGTTTCAGAATCCTGCTGCGGCTTATTGATTCGCCGTCACTATTAGAGGCCAGTTTGGAGGCACTTGCTGCCGCAAATTTCCCCGATCCTGAGGTTTCAACCCTGAAAGACGCAGTATTTGACCTGATAGAAACTGGTGAAGAGGTTGACCGAACGGGGTTGACAAGCCATCTACGTCTTCTTGGGAAGGATAAGGCGATCCAACTCTTGCGTACACAACCGGCTGGTACCCCCCTTAGCCCCGACTCTCCAGAGGGCAGGGAATGGCTGAGCGCCCTTGAGCGGTTGTGCGCAGTTGATGAGCTGTCCCAGGACGAAAATCGGCTCCGTGAGGGGACCGGAGGAGAAAACTTTGAGCAGAACTGTGCTTCCCGCAAGGCACGACTGAAAAATGAAATTCGCGAGCTTACCCGAGGCGGCGAAGACTCTGACCGTGTGGAAACGCACTCAGGTCTGGAGAGTGCGCTGAAAGCCTTTGAGGAAGCCGTCAAACGAAAAACGGGCCATTAGCCCGCAGCCCCGGCCGGCAATAGGGGTTGTGATCTGGAGACGAACTGAATGACCAAAGCTGCTACCCAGGAACAGGAAACGGAAACCGAAAACCAGGACGGCCCGATTCTTGACCTGAATAACGCCAGCGTCAAAAAATTCATCAAGAAGGCCAAAACCCGCGGCTACATCACCCATGATGAGCTGAACAAGGTTCTGCCCTCTGATGAGGTGAACCCGGACCAGATTGAGGACATCATGTCCCAGCTGTCTGAGATGGGTATCTCTGTCGTCGATTCCGAAGAAGAAGGCGAGGAAGAAACCGAGAAAAAGAACGAGCTTGCCACGGTCTCCGGCTCCAAAGCCGTCACGACGACCAAAGGCAATGCGCGCGGGTCTGACCGAACCGACGACCCGGTGCGCATGTATCTGCGCGAAATGGGCTCGGTTGAGCTGCTCTCCCGTGAGGGTGAGATCGCGATTGCCAAGCGCATTGAGGCCGGCCGCGATGCCATGATCCGCGGTCTGTGTGAAAGCCCGCTCACCTTTGAAGCCATGATGGTCTGGCGCGAAGAGCTTGTGAACGAGACCGTTCTTCTGCGCGACATTATCGACCTTGAAGCGACTTATGGCGCGGAAAATCCGCCGCCTGAGCCGGAAGAAGAGGAAGAGGACGAAGAAGAAGAGTCCGAAAACTCCGAAGACGGAGAAGAGGGCGAAGGCGGCGAGCGCAAACGCGACGATGATGACGATGAGGATGAAGGCGCAGCCATGTCCATGTCGGCCATGGAAGCAGAATTGCGCGATGGCGTGACCACAAAGCTCGACGAAATCGCCAAGGAGTTCAAACTATTCCAGGCGCTTCAGGAAAAGCTCATCGGTCGGCGTATGGAAGGCAAAGAGCTGACCGACAAGGATCAGGAAAAGTATAACACCATCCAGAATGGGATTATCGAAAACCTGAAAACCATGCACCTCAACAATGCCCGGATCGAGGCGCTGGTTGAGCAGCTGTACGAAATCAACAAGCGCCTGATGGGCCTTGAAGGCAAGCTGATGCGTCTGGCTGATGCCCATGGCGTACCGCGCAAGGATTTCCTCGATTGCTATCTCGGCCATGAGCTCGACCCGGACTGGCAGATGAATCTGCGTGACAGGTCGAAAAAGTGGGAAAAATTCATCGCAGCGGAAAGCTCGAAAATCGACAATCTGCGCGATGAAATTTCTGAAACGGCGCAGGAAATCGGTGTGCCCATTGATGATTTCCGCCGCATTGTTCAGACCGTGCAAAAAGGTGAGCGCGAAGCGCGGATTGCGAAGAAGGAAATGGTTGAGGCCAACCTTCGTCTCGTGATCTCGATTGCGAAGAAATACACAAACCGTGGCCTGCAATTCCTTGATCTCATTCAGGAAGGCAATATCGGCCTGATGAAGGCGGTGGATAAGTTCGAATATCGTCGCGGGTATAAATTCTCGACCTATGCGACATGGTGGATTCGTCAGGCGATTACGCGTTCTATTGCAGACCAGGCCCGTACGATCCGTATTCCGGTGCACATGATCGAGACGATCAACAAGATCGTCCGGACCCAGCGCCAGATGCTTCACGAGATTGGCCGTGAGCCAACGCCGGAAGAGCTGGCTGAGAAGCTCGGTCTGCCGCTGGAGAAAATCCGCAAGGTTCTGAAGATTGCCAAAGAGCCGATCTCGCTCGAAACGCCAATCGGTGATGACGAAGATTCAAACCTCGGCGACTTCATCGAGGACAAGGCGGCGCTTCTGCCGGTGGATGCGGCGATCCAGTCGAATTTGCGGGAAACCACCACCCGCGTTCTGGCGTCACTCACACCGCGAGAAGAACGGGTTCTGCGTATGCGTTTTGGTATCGGTATGAACACCGACCACACGCTGGAAGAGGTTGGTCAGCAATTCTCGGTCACGCGTGAGCGGATCCGTCAGATCGAGGCGAAAGCTTTGAGAAAGCTCAAACATCCATCGCGGAGCCGGAAGCTGCGTAGTTTCCTGGATACCTAATAGTCATCCCGGACATGATGCAGAATCAAAAGGCGGCCTCCGGGCTGCCTTTTTTTTGGTTTGCTTAGGTCAAGTTAAAAAAATAGACAATTATTCTGACCGCTTAAACAACAAGCGCTCAACGTTCATCCTCTCACTGCGGGAAATGAATTGGGTTCTTGTTCTCTCATCTTGAGATTATACTCTAACTTTACGGTAATGCTGGGGATGTTCCGGGGGATGGCATGAGTATTGTGAGTTATCGCCGAAACGCAAATATCGACTTTCTGAGGTTGGTTGCCGCTTTTCTTATCGTATTCTTACATGTGGGTTGGACGGGAGAGCACGCATACGATTTTTCCAACATTGTGCGGTCAGCGGCCAGGTGGTGTGTGCCGTTTTTCTTTTTGATCATTGGATATTTCTCGACTGACAAAAGCGAAATTGTCTGCTTTTCCGAAAAGACGACACTTAGAATCTTTAATATTTTTGTCGTGGCCTCGGCAATTTATTTTCCTATGCATTTCTTTCAGCATGGGCGGCATTTGGAGTTAGAATTGCTCATTAAAGGGACTTGGTTTCACCTATGGTTCCTGGGCGCTTCATTTTTTTCATTATTTTTATTCAGGGCAATTCGAGCCGTGAACTTTTCTTTTGTTCTGCCTTATCTCTCGATACTTATTCTTGCACTTTTTTTCGTAGCAGAAGTCTATTTTGAACAAACGGGCGTTTCATCGGCTGATGCACCGCGGGTTTTGTTTCGCCATCTATCTGCCATTTCCTTCATTTGGATCGGCGCGTGGTTGAAACTGAACTTCGAGATTGTGAAAAGGTTTGCATACGTAATTCTGATAATAGGTGTCCTTTTGTTCATTGCGGAAATCTATTTTTTCGGTCGCTTCAATTTGGAGTACGCGCGCTACCAAATGATGCCGTCAATTGTTCCAGTATGCGTCGGATTGATTTTGGTCAGTGAGCTCGTTTCCTATCGGCTGCCTGCAAAGCTTGGCTTTGTGAGCTTTAATCTGGCCCTGCCAATCTATATCTTCCATCCGTTATTCATTGAAGGCATACGAGTTATTGAACGCCAATGGAACTGGGATCAAAGTAGGGTATTGCTGGCTCTCGAAGCTTTTGGACTCAGCTTTATTTTTTCCGTTTTCATTTGGCAGTTGATCCCCAAATTCCATAATATTTTGAATGGAACGCTCTCCTTTGGGCGCAAAGATCAGCCAAACTGACTCATTCAGCTGCACGTTACGGATGCGCTTTCAGATTGAAAAAAATCGCATTGACGTTTTTTCTTCTCAGGATAATCTGTTTCTTTCCTGGGGAGGAAAGTTAAATGAAAACAATAAAGAACGGCGTTGCATGCGTCGTCGTGAGTCTGACCGCACCTTTGGTGGCAGGCTGCGTATCGGGCCCGTATTATGTCTATCCCGTGGGGCAGACGACGACTGTCGATGAGGCGATAGTCGCTGATTTATCTGCCGACACCGAAGACACCATTCGCACCGCGAAACCTGGCGAAATCCTCTTTGATCAGGAGGTGCAGTACGCGCGGCTGATGGTGCTTGAAAACACAGTTTTCCCGACCAGCGGGCTCGAAAATTCTATGCAGAGACGCGAAGTCTCGTTTTCAGCAGGCGATATCTATTTTGAAGCCATTGATGTCGCCGAGCAGCTCAATGTCGTCGCATGCTCGACCAAGCAGCCCGTGCATATCATTCCGCGTCTGGCACCAGACAATTCAATGCATTTCAAGGCGTGCTTTCTGCTCGAGCCGCTGGATGATGAGATCAAACTCGACGATATTCAGGTCGCCGTAACGGATTTCACCTCGTCGCAATGGTTTTGGGTTTCGGGGAGCGTGATCAACACAGATTTCGAGGCCCCGTTTCAGGCCCTGACCTATTGGCCGATCGATCACATTTTTGATGTGAACGAGCCCGCCCGTTTCAAAGTGATGGATGGCGAACACCCAAAAACCGGTAAAGCCACGCGTGTCGGACTTCGCTTTGTCTCGGAAGGCGATACCTTCACCTTGCAGCCAGTATACACCTCAGATGGGATTCCTGCAAACACAGACGCAGACCCGATCGAGGTCGACCCTGAGGGCGAATTTCCGCGAACGGTCGAGTTTCGGGAAGCCAAAATCGAGCTTCTTGCGCTGACGGGGAACACGCTCGCCTATCGAGTGCTGTCCGGGTTCTCGGCGGACCGCCGATATATCATGGATCTCAATCGATAGGCGGCTGTTGCACAAAATAGAATAACTGGGATGAAAACGTGAAAACGAAAACAGTGAATGTCGTCGCGGGCGGTAGTCTCGCTTTACTGATCGGCATGATGGCGGGCTGTGCGACTGCGCCAACCGACATTGAATTTGATGCGAGCGCCGTTGCCAAACAAGGCAATGAGTTGGGAGTGGTTTCGGGTGATGATGCGATCCTGATTGTTGCCATTGGTGCCGTCGCAAATGGCGGTGGATATGATTTCCGCCAAATCAGAGAGGATGAAGCCGGCTTTGCTGCATCACCCGTCCATCTGGGATTCGGCAGTTGGGGCATTGGCGATAAAATGCAGCGTCCGGAAGATGAAAAGTCTTCCATGTGGGTGCTGCTTGATGAAATTAATTTTCTTATCAAGAAGGTGCCAGCCGGGCGCTATGCCGCCACTTATACAAGCTGGGCGACCTTTAACGGTTACGCGTCCGGGTCGGCCTGGCTTTGTCGAGACGAAGGGGCGACGACTTTTGATATCCAACCAGGTCAGATCAATCTCGTGTCTTCAAGAGACGCCTTTCCGCCAGGTGTGATTTCACGCATCTCCGGGGGGCATTCAGACGAAGACATTCTGGCGCAATTTGATCGCACCCGAAAGAATTATCCCGCATTGAAGGGAGAGCCTGTATTGGTGGCACCCCAATGGGAGACACGCTGGACACCTAAAGAAGGTTTCTTCGAAGACACTTGTAACTCGCTTACCGACGGATCGATGACCGTGATGCCGATTTATGTTTCGGCTGAGGACAGAGTGCCCGACGAGGCCGAGCAGGCCGCTATCGCTGCGGCACTCGCGAATATGAAAAAGCAAAGCGCGGCCGAAGGTGATGCAGTGCCCCAGTCCGTAATTACGCGCGCAGAGGACGACAAATAATGTTTACAAGCTTCAAAAAACGATCCGGACTTCTCATTGTTTCCGCGCTGGGTCTCGGTCTGGGCGGATGCGGCGTCACTCCGGATTATGTCTTTCCGCTCGGGCGTAGTGCGCCGCTCGATGCGCGGTTTCTCGCCGACCCATCGGCGTCAGCTGAAGCATCACTCAAAACGGCGAAATCAGGAGAGCTTCTGTTCACCCAGGACTTTTCCAGTGCCGATATTCTGGTGCTTGAAAACACCGTAGAGCCCACGACTGATGTCAGCATGCAGGTCAGCAAACGTACGGTCGACCTGTCTGCGGGGCTCCGGTTTTATACGGCCATCAATCTCGGACTGAAGAACAGCGTCGTCGCGTGTTCCTTTGAGCGTCCGATGTTTGTTGTTCCGCGCCTGAACCCGGGAAACACCGGGACGGCCAAAGTCTGTTTTCACCTGGATCCACTGGCCGACACTGATGGTCTGGATGCGGTCGACACCGGCGAGGTCAGCAAAACATCCTCCAGTTTCTTCGTGGTCAATGAGAACTTCGTCTTGAACCCGAATGAGTCTGGCCCCTATCGAAGCCTGATGAGCTGGGAGCCGGATCTTTTTACCTATCAGACCAACGAACCAGCCCGTTTCAGGCCTGCAACTGATGAAGAGCGCGCCGAATTCGGCAGCTCTGAGATCGGACTGCGTTACAAAGCTGAGAATGAGAAAGGCGAGCTGAGTGTGGTTTATATTTCGGCCAACCAACCGCTTGAGATCAGTGCTGAGCCTGTCACGTTTTCAGCAAGCGACTCCTTCCCCAAGATCGTGACAATCAGAGGCGCTGAGATCGAATTGCTGGCACTAACGGATGGCGTTCTGGCCTATCGGGTGCTGTCTGGTTTCACGCCTGACAAAGCCTTTATCCTCGACTTGCCTGAATAACGGATACATCAGTTTCGACTGGCGCTGATCACACCGTCGGCGCCAGTCTGCTGTTCCTGGCGCCCTACCGGGGGAGACGTGTGGAAAAGGCCGACGTTTTCTTGTTCATTCTCTTTGAACTCAAAGTCAGGCCGAACGTTGGTCCTGTGATACAAAACACAGGAGACCATTATGAAAACCATCGAAACCGGCCCGCGCATTGATGATCTGGGTATTTCAGAATCCACACTGGCCGCCATTATTCTGAAAGCGAAGAATTTCGATGCTATGGTGCCGGAAAGCGATCCGGTCGAAAGCTCTAACGCGAGCGATGACCGCGAGATCGACATGCTGGAAGACCAGCCCGATAACCCGGCGCGTCAGGTGTTGGAACAATCGATCAACGGGCTAAGCGACGAGCAGAAAGAGACGCTTGTCGCACTCACATGGGTTGGACGAGGCGACTATGACGTCGTAGAATGGGAAGATGCCAAAGCAAAAGCGAGCGCCCGAAAGGACAGCACGACCTCATACTACCTCTCCGGCATTCCGCTCCTCGGTGATTATCTTGAGACCGGTGCCGCGGCGCTGGGAATACCTGTGACAGGGGCTGAAACCGAAATTCTCACCCATGACCAGAATCTGGACCCGGTGGACTAGCTTTAGGACTGGGAGCAAGCGCTTCTCGGTCAGGGCGGGTGCCAGTACTGGTGACTTGGCCTAAGCCATTAACCGGCTGCCCCAATCCTGGCTATCCCAGCGTCTTGCCAGTTTTTCTTATCGCTGGCTTACTTCCGGCAAATAGGGGGATGATTCATGACCTTGAAAGTAATTGGCGCGGGATTCGGCCGCACGGGAACGGCTTCACTCAAGATGGCGCTCGAGAAACTCCTAGACGGGCCCTGCTATCATATGAGTGAAGTGCTGGGGAAACCGGGGCAGGTCGATCTCTGGCTTGATGTTGCCGCTGGCAAACCGGACTGGCCTGCGATTTTCGATGATTATGTCGCAACGGTCGATTTCCCAGCCTGCACCTATTGGCGCGAACTCGCAGACTTTTATCCCGACGCGAAAATTGTGCTGTCCGTGCGTGATGCAGAACGCTGGTTCGACTCAACCCAGAGAACCATTTTCAGCAAGAAGATGCAGGGATATCAGGTCGGAACAAAATGGGGCGGTATGGCCAAGGCGACGATCGACGATCATCTCGGCGGTGATCTGAACGACAGAGACACTGTGATCGCAGCCTATGAAGCGCACAATGAGGCTGTGAAAGCCGCTTTCGGCCCGGACCGCCTGCTGGTTTTTGAAGCAAAAGATGGCTGGACACCGCTTTGCAGGTTTCTGGATAAACCGGTTCCGCAAGAACCCTATCCCAATATCAATTCCAGCGCCGAATTTGAGTCTGTCTGGGCCTTGTTCGACTCGCCGATAAGTGCCGCTGTCCGAAATGGGGAGGGCATTCAACAGGGACCATCCCACGAAGAGATGTTCACAAAGCCTGACTAAGCTGATGGAAGGCGAGATGAAGGAACAACGCCTCGCCGAGTCGATGACAGCTATTTTTGATTGCTCGACCTAAACACCGCCCGCCGGACCACCACCGTTTCCGCTGGGCGGTTTCCAGATCATCAGAGCGCCGACGACAATGAAGGTAAAGCTCAGAAGAACGCCAAGATATTTTCGAGCAAAGCGTTGGAAAGCCCCATCAATCCGAATTTCGCAGTCTTCGCCGGACGGGCAAGGCGCGAGGAGCAGTTTGATGGTTTCGCCGCGTTGAAACTCTGACCGGTCGATTTTGCCTTCCAGTTGCTTTTGTACGGTTTCGCCTTCAAGGTTTTCATAGCGCACGATTGGATGGGCCATATCGCGGCTCTCATAGGTCGTGTATTCCGGCCGAACCAAGGCAACCATCATACCGGTCCTGGGTTCAGCCGTTTTTTCGAAAGCAATGTAATCCGATCGCGCTTCCAGCATCACTGACGAAAACGATACCCCAGCGACAACGAATACCACGCCAGCCACGCGACCGATGATTTTGTTGAACACGCGCTAGCCCGCCGCGTTAAGCGCCTGATCGAGGTCGGCTTTGAGATCATCAACGCCCTCAATCCCGATGGAGAGGCGCACCGTGTCCGGCGCGGCGCCCGCTGCGATCTGTTGCTCCGGCGTGAGCTGACGGTGTGTGGTGGAGGCGGGATGGATCACCAACGACCGCGCATCCCCAAGATTGGCCACATGGCTGAAGAGATTCAGCGATTCGACAAATTTGGTGCAGGCCTCGTATCCGCCTTTGAGGGTGACCGTGAACAAAGCGCCTGCGCCCTTTGGGCAGATCTTCGCAGCACGTTCTTTATACGGTGAGCTGCCCAGGCCGGCATAGGTGACCGCAGATACGGCCGGATGCGTTTCAAGCCAGCTTGCCAGTGCCTTTGCGTTCGCGAGGTGCTTCTCCATGCGCAGCGGTAGGGTTTCAATGCCCATCAGCGTGTAATGCGCGCCCTGCGGGTTCATAGTCATGCCAAGATCGCGAAGGCCAACGGCGATGCCGTGGAAGGTGAAGGCCATGGGGCCGAGTGCTTCGTGGAAATTGAGGCCGTGATAGGCTGGCTCTGGCTCGGAAAGGCTCGGGAATTTATCGCTGGCGGACCAGTCAAACTTGCCGGAATCTACGACTGCGCCGCCCGTAACCGTGCCATTGCCGGTCAGATACTTGGTAAGGGAATGCACGACCAGCGTCGCGCCATGTTCGATGGGTTTGCAGAGGTATGGGGTCGCCGTGGTGTTATCGACAATCAGCGGAATGCCAGCCTCGTCGGAAATCGCCGAGATGGCGTCGAGGTCGGTGATATAGCCGCCCGGATTAGCAATGCTTTCGCAGAAGACGGCGCGAGTGTCGTCGTTGATTGCAGCTTTCACGGCATCCAGATCGTCAAAATCGACGAAGGTACAGCTCCAGCCAAAGCGTTTGATCGTGTGCGTGAACTGGGTGTAGGTGCCGCCATAAAGGCGCGTGGAGGCGACAATATTCTTGCCGGGCCCCATAAGCGGGAAGAGCGCCATGATTTGAGCCGCATGGCCGGATGAACAGCATACCGCGCCTGCGCCGCCTTCCAGCGCGGCAATCCGGTTCTGAAGTGCGCCGACGGTTGGGTTGGTCAGGCGCGAATAGATATATCCGACTTCAGCCAGATTGAAGAGCGCAGCAGCGTGGTCGGCATCGCGGAAGACATACGCTGTGGTCTGGTAAATCGGCACCTGGCGAGCACCCGTTGCCGGGTCAGGCTCTGTTCCGGCGTGAATGGCGAGTGTTCCGAAATCCTGTGGCGTATCTGTCATGGCATTCCCTCCTTGCACCTGCGTTGGGGATTAGTGTCTCAGAATGCCAGACAGCTCAAGTCACGCCGGGTCGATATTGGGTGTCGCAATCATCTCTATGGAACTTCACCCCGTCCGCATTCGTAGAGTCTTCATACCAATAAAAACAATCAGAAACTGCGTAGAGTTCAACAGAGCGCGTCACACGGCGCAGAAAGGCAGATTGTTATGACTGATCTGAGATACAGAGGGTCTGAGAGTAAAGGCGAAAGCGTAAAACACGAGGAAGAGACGGATGATCTCGTCTATCGTGGCTCGCGTCACGACCCGAAAGAAAAGACGCCAGATGCCGAAGACAAGGACACTTCTGATCTTCGATATCGCGGCAGCGACAGCGAATAGTTCACAGGGCGGCGGGATGCCGCCCTTTTTTCTGGACGATCACGCGCCCGAGCTCGGAACTGCCAATCAAGCGCCCAATATCCTGCTGCGACTGTTCGGATAATGCGCAATTTCATAATATGAAACTATTGCGACACGGTAAAAGGAACCTGTTTGTGGGGAGTTGATTAGGATAATCTCTCCATTAGCAAGGATTTCCGAATGCGCGTCCATATCGAAGCAGAATTGGTCTATTATCTAGCTGAGCCTACCGATGTTCTGTTCGCTGTGGAAGCTATTCCAATGCGGGATCAGCGGCTCATCTATGACAAGCTGACGGTCGCAGGGGACGCGACCACGCTGAGAAGCGTTGAAGACCATGGTACGCCCGGTCGCCGCCAGTGGATGGAAACCACGGGCCAGACGCGCATCAGTTATGTCGCAGATGTTGAGGTCAATCGTGCGCCTTTGTCGATCGCCGGGCTCAGCGTCCCGCCACGGCGGGAATTGCCGGCTGACGTGATCAGCTATCTGTTCCCAAGCCGCTATTGCGAATCAGACCGACTGGAGATCTATGCCGCCAAGGAATTCGATGGCGTATCAGGCGGAGATCAGATTCTTCAAATGTCGAATTGGATATTCGAGCATTTTGACTATGTTCCCGGCTCGTCGGATGCGACCACCACCGCGACGGACAGTTTTCTGAAACGACAGGGTGTGTGTCGGGATTACGCCCATGTTCTTATCTCCTTCGCTCGCGCGGTTGGCGTGCCGGCCCGCATGGTTTCGGTCTATGCGCCGGGGCTTAATCCGCCGGATTTTCATGCGGTGGTCGAAGTCTGGTTGGAGGGCAGCTGGCATTTGATCGATCCGTCACGCATGGCGCCTGAGGAGTCTTTCGTGCGGATTACCTATGGTCGTGACGCGACCGATATCAGCTTCATGACGATATTTGGTCAGGCCGACCTGATCAGCCAGACTGTCATGGTGAGTGCGGACAGCTAGCGCGTCGCGACTTGACGTCAAGTGAATTCGAGCTTATCGTTTTTCGATGAATTCTTCGTCTGACCTTCAGCCGGGTGATCTGGTTTCCGTCCGCTTTGCAGGGGTGTTGCGCCATTATGGTGTCGTGACATTCGGCGGACGTATTCTTTCCAATAATGGTGAGCGCGGCGGGGTCATCTCGCAAAGTTATGCTGAATTTGCGAAAGGCCGTGAGGTGAAGATCCATCCACGCCGGAGCTCGGATGATGGCTATCACGCGCATCATCATGCCTTTGGCCGGCTGGGAAACGATTATCACCTGGCTGGATCAAACTGCGTGGATTTCGTTAATCGCGCGACGCGCCGCTCGCCCACGGTCAGCCAGTATGCACGAGCGGGGGTGCAGACTCTCGCCGATATGTTCGGACCGCGACGGAAGAGATAGCCTGTACCGGGTCGGAAGCTGCGACATTGATGCGACGTGAAAACGGATCGCGGGTCGGCTAGATTGACCTCGGGTTCCAAGTTCAGGAGGCTGGCCATGAAGACTGTCGAAACCGGACCGCGTGTTGAGAATTTTCCGGTCTCAGAGGACAGCCTCGCGGCGATCATTCAGGAAGCACGCGCCTATGAGGAGATCGTACCCGAAACCGATGTTGAAGACGGTGCGGATGAACTCGACGAGCGTGATGCGCCGCCCCACGATGAAGGGTTAGGCCATCCCGAACGTCAGGTGCTGATGGAGGCCATCCGCGCGCTCTCCATGGGTCGCCAGGAAGCCCTTGTTGCAGTGTGCTGGATCGGTCGCGGAGATTATGAGGCCGAGGAATGGGATGAGGCGCTGAAGTTTGCGGCCGAGCGTGACAATGGCAATGTCGCAGGCTATCTGGCGGGCATTCCCATGCTTGCGGATTATCTGGAGGCTGGTGCGGCAGCGCTCGGCATCAACCTCTCAGATACCAGCAGTCAGAGCATGTCGCACTGAGGTGCCCAAACTCCATTACTGAAGCGCGCTGAATGTGTCGCATTCGTTCGGGTCACCTGTGCGATAGCCGCGCATGAGCCATTCCTGACGCTGTTCTGACGAGCCATGCGTGAAGGATTCTGGCGTGACCTGGCGCCCTGCACGACGTTGTAGTGTGTCGTCGCCAATGGCGTTTGCCGTTTTCAGGCCTTCCTGAATATCACCGGATTCAAGGGCCACATTGCCGCCGGACACTCGTGCAGCATTTGCTGCCCAGACGCCTGCATAACAGTCAGCCTGTAATTCCAGCATTACGAGATAGCGATTGGCTTCTTCTTCGCTGCTTGCGGCTTGTTGACGTCGGCGAACCTCCTGAGAGGTGCCCGTCAGGGTTTGGATGTGATGGCCCCATTCATGCGCAATCACATAGGCACGACCGAAATCTGCACCTGAGGCGCCGAATTTGGTCTCCATTTCCTGCCAGAAGGAGAGGTCGAGATAGACGGTCTGGTCTGCAGGACAATAGAACGGGCCCATGGCGGCCTGACCATATCCACAACCAGTGTTTGTTCCTTGCGTATAGAGGACAGTATTCGGGTTGTCATAGTCGCCAATAAAATTGGCCCAGACCGTGTCGGCGTTCGTACCAATGACATCGACAAATTTGCCTGCTTCGTCTTCGGGTGTGCCAATCTCGCCGGCTTGCTGTTCACCTGCGCCTGCGCCGCCGAACTGGCTGGCAACCTGCATGGTCTGAGAGGGATCGATGCCGAACAGGAAATAGCCGGCCAGCGCGATCACAATAACGCCAAGCCCGCCACCCGCAGCGGCTTTACCTTTCATGCCGCGCCGGTCCTCGATATTCCCACTTGTGCGACCCTGTCTCCAGCGCATAGCCCGCTCCCTCGCTTGCCCACAGATTATGCCATCTCTTTAGACCACGCTCTGTGATCCGTCATCTGTGAAACATTCAACATTAATATCAAGACAGGTTCGGCTTACCATCTTGTCAGCCAGTTTGTCCCGTGATCAATTCGCATTTATCGTTTTACGGCAAGGTGGGAATTGTTTTCTGTGTCCGACTTCATGAAGAAAATCACATATGGCGCCTCGGCGCTGGCGACATTTATGGCTCTGGGCACCGCGGCGCCCGTTCTGGCCGAGCCTAACACGGAGGCAGCTGAAGCGTCCTCTGAAACCTATGTCTGGGATCTGACAGACATTTACGCCGATACGGATGAATGGGCCGAAGCCTATGCTGAGGTCGAAGCCCGGCTTGAGGGACTGACCCAGTATAAGGGCACGCTCGGCGACAGCGCCGAAGCTCTCGAAACGGCGTTACGGGATATGTCCGATACCGCCAAGGAGGCGGTGCGGGTATATGTCTATACCTCGCTCACCCGTGACCAGGACCAACGCGTACCGGAATCGCAGGAAATGTTTGGCAAGGCGATGGCCTTGTTCCAGACCTATAATGAAGCGGTCAGCTGGGTTGATCCTGAACTGCTCACTGTTGGCGAAGAAACGATCCGCGGCTTCATGGCAGAAAATCCCGACCTCGAACCCTTCACTTTCCAGCTCGAAAACACACTGCGTCGTGCGCCGTATACATTGGACGCCGATGGCGAAGCGCTGATGGCTCAGGCAAGCCTCGCTCTGTCTCAGGCTAATGAGATCTACAGTCTTTATGCGAATGCCTCGATTACCTGGCCTACGGCGACCCTGTCTGATGGTTCAGAGGTGAAGCTCAATCAGGCTGGCTATAGCCGGTATCGGGCCGTCTCCAACCGCGACGATCGCAAACTCGTTTTCGATACCTTCTGGGGCGCCTGGAATGAATATGAAAGCGGGATGGGTGCCACCCTGAACGCTCAGGTTCTTTCGGCGGTTTTCCGTGCGAAAGCGCGTGGTTATGACAGCGTGCTTCAACGCGCCTTGTTCGACGACAATCTGCCGCCAGAGATTTACACACAGCTTGTGGATCAGGTGAATGCCGCTCTGCCGACCTTCCATCGCTATCTGAAAATGCGCGGACAAATGCTGGATATCGACGATCTCGGTTATTTCGATATCTACCCGCCAATCATCGAGGCAGACACGGGCGTGTTCGATCTCAAACGATCGGAGGAATTGACCTTTCAATCCCTGAAGCCGTTCGGTGAGGAATATCTGGCACTTCTCCGTGAAGGTCTGGATGGCAAATGGATGCACTCCCATCCTCAGGAGGGCAAGGAAACCGGCGCCTATATGAATGGCTCGGTTTATGATGTGCACCCTTATGTGCTGCTGAATCACAATGATGATTATGACTCCATGTCGACCTTCAGTCATGAATGGGGGCATGCGGTTCACACCATGCTGGCCAAGACCGAGCAGCCGTTTGAGACGGCTAGCTATTCGACTTTCATCGCTGAAATGGCGTCCACGATTAATGAGATCCTGCTGCAGGAATACATGATCGAGAATGCGGAAACAAAAGAGGAAAAGCTGTTTTATCTGGGCGAGGCGCTCGAAAGCCTGCGCGGCACCTTCTTCCGCCAGACCATGTTTGGTGAGTTCGAGCTGGCAATTCACGAGGCAGCCGAACGTGGCGAGCCGCTAACCGGCGCGAAGATGACCCAGATGTATGGTGAGCTTCTCAAGAAATATCACGGCCATGATCAGGGCGTGATGAATATTGATGACACCTATGCCATCGAATGGGCCTTCATTCCGCACTTCTATTACGAATTTTATGTCTATCAGTATGCGACATCGATCTCGGGCGCAGCCTGGTTTGCCGAGCAATTCCTGGGCGGCGATGAGGATGTGAAGGAGAACTTCCTGAACGTTCTGCGGGCAGGGGGATCAGACTATCCACATAATATTCTGCTGAACGAAGCTGGATTGGATATGACAAAGCCGGACGCCTATCAGGCGGTGGTGCGCCGGATGAATTCCATTATGGATCGCATGGACGCCCTGATGGCGGAAGACTAGGGATTGCGTTTTCGGCGCGCCGCTTCTCAACTGAAGTGGCGCGTTGCCCTTTCGGCGATGTCGTCACAGCTTATATGGACGGTATGGTCGAAATTTGTGATCCTTGGGACAATGTGAAATCCCAGCTGCAGCCGGATGGCAGCCTCAGAGATATCTTTATCCCCGGCGCGTCACCGGACCATTGGGACAGGTTTCTGCACTGGGTGATGAATCGTAATCAGCCAATCGTGTTTCGGCACGGCATGGCGGTGACAAAGCTTCCGGACTCACTTGAAGATATTCGGAAATTGCAGGAATCGGACACTGTGCTGCTGACGTTTCCGGCTGGCAAATTGCGCCTTAATTGCCATTTTTTCGAAGACGATGAGATGGAGTTTGATCTCGATCCCCGAAGTATTGCGGGGGAGGGGCATTATGATGATCTCACCGGTCTGATGGCATCCTTTTCCGCGCTGATGGGCAAGACGGTTTACCTCACCCGTGAAAGCGCGCCAGATCAGGTGATCACGGCTATTTCGCCGAATGCTAAAGTTGTGGGGTGAGGGGGAGGACATGCTGACACGTTTGACCATCCATACAACCGGACCCGGCCTTTATGAGTTTGCGCGCGAAATCGCAGCTGAGCTAAGCGGACAGGGCGATGGTTTGCTCACCCTGTTTTGTCAGCACACTTCGGCATCACTGACCATTCAGGAAAATGCCGACCCCGACGTGATCCGTGATTTACAGGCCTTTTTTGCCCGGCTCGTGCCGCATGCGGACGACCCCGCAATGAGCTTTCTGCGCCATCGTACGGAAGGCCCTGACGACCAGCCGGCGCACATCAAATCAGCGCTGACTCAGGTGAGCCTGTCGATTCCCGTGCAAGACGGCCGGATGATGCTCGGTACCTGGCAGGGGGTTTATCTGTTTGAGCATCGGGACATGCCGCATACGCGTCATGTTGTGGCGCAGTTCATGGCCTCATAAGGCTCGAATTTCTCGAAATGACGCGCGAAGGTGCGCACGATCATGATGGGAGTGACGGTACTTACTGCCCTGACGTTTATGCGGTTTGCAGTGCAGGCAACCCGAACGGGTAGACTTTGGTCCTTTGCGCTTGTGATGAGCCATGGGAGCCGCCGCAAGCTTATCGATAGCAATTGTCGATTTCTGGTGTTTCATAGGACGCACATTGGCGCCCGCCCCAGGTTTCCAGCACGTACATTGTCGAATTGTGCATATCCGAACTCATCTGAGACAGTGAATTATAGGTGCCATAATCTATCGAAAGCTGGGGAGAGATCGTCGCAAGCGCGTTGATCAAAGTGATCTCATTGGGGCTGAAGCTTGGCTCGGATGTGGTGCAATCGGAATTGTCAAAAACCTGAGCGAGATTGGGTTCTGGAAAACAATAACCGCGATAGTTGAACATGGCGCTCGTCAGAGTTTGGGCCGCATTCGCGTCGAACTGCGCCAGCTCCTGCAGGTTTGCCGAAAATACAATCAGCATTTGCTGAGGCATATAGCCTTTGGTTCCGTCATCAAGTCCGCCATAAATCCAGCCCGACTGCGTCCCATAAATCTCGACCATCTGTCCACTGCGGACATTGCTTGCCGGCTCGCTGGTCAGGTCGGGCGATGAATAAAATGGCGTAGACCAAAGGCCGAGAGGTTGTTCACCAACCGCCACACCCCACGCAATCGCCTGCTGGGCCTGCGCAGGAAGGCAGGTAAGCACCAAACCAACCAGAACGCTCAGAAGCTTTTTGATCATTTCCGTCCCCCTCCAAAACACGTTCAAGTATACACCTTGCCGGTTAAAGCAGACAACAGGAGGGGGCAGTTGCCGCTGATGTTGTCGTGTCACAATTGCGCGAAGATCAGGCGTCCAGCAAGTCGACAACGTCCTGCATGAGCGGCCCGATCTCGGTGTTAAGTACGAGATCGGCCAGGCCATCCTGTTCTGTCGGTTCGCGATTGATGATCACATACTTGGCACCTGTCTGCTTGGCATAGAGCGGGATGTTGGCAGCAGGATACACAACAAGAGAGGAGCCCAGCACGATACAGAGGTCGGCATTTGTGGCCTCGGCCTCAGCAAACATCATTTTCTTCTCGGGCATGGCCTGCCCAAAAGAGATGGTCGCGGATTTCAGAAGGCCATCGCAGAACAGGCAGGTGAGGTCCTCATCGGCGTCATAGCGGGGTTTGAGGTCGTCATACTCATACCGTTTCCCACAATTGAGGCATTTCGCGTAAGAGGCGTTGCCGTGGATTTCGATAACCTTGTCATCCGGCACGCCAGCATCCTGATGAAGATTGTCGACATTCTGCGTGATCACACTTGTGACCTTGCCCATTTCAACCAGTTTCGCCACGGCATAATGTCCGGCATTGGGTGAGGCCCCCGTCCAGCCGGCCGATTTATTGTAGACGCGTCGCCAGGCTTCCCGGCGTTGCTCCCGCGAGGAGACGAAATCCTGATAATAGATCGGAGACATTTTCGACCACACGCCACCCGGGCTTCGGAAGTCGGGAATGCCACTTTCTGTCGAAATACCTGCACCGGTGAACACAATGGCCTTATTGCAGTTTTTGATCATGTCAGCGAGTTGTTCGGCTTCTGTCATGGTCTGTCCCGATCGTCTGAAGTGCAGTGTTCAGTGTTAACCGAAATTGACAGTCTGTCGAACTCGGCTTCACAGTCTTTTGAAACACTCAGGAGGTTGGAATGCGAATTCTGTTCGGGATCGGGGGCGCGGCAATGATGCTTCAAACGCCCATGGCATGGGGCGACGCCACGTCCTGGTCGTGTCGCAATGAGCATTTCGAGATCGCCTGTTCTGAAGGACATTGCGAGGCGAGTGAAAGTTTCACGCCCATGGCAATCAATGTCTCACCAACGGAGTTCAGCTTGTGCGCTTATACGAGCTGCAATGTCGGACCGACGACGAATTTTGTCACCATGGGCAGTTTTCAGGTCTTCATGTCAGATGCGCTGAAATCGACCTATCCTGGTTATGAAGATGAACCTCCCGGGGAGGCCGTGGTGACCATCGACACTGAAGACGGTGTGGCGACGATACATTGGGCCGGGCCATTCCAGACGCCCGCAATATGTGAGCCTGTTCCGGTTGAAACGGATCAGACGGACTGAGCGCGTCAGCCGAACCCGAAGCCGCCATCATCATCGTGCACCACCGCGTCGTGGGCGGTCTGGCTGTCGCCTTCATCACCGTCTTTGCGAAACTTCATGAACCAGGCGTAAGCTGTTCTGATGGCTGAGAATGTGATGGCGATAAAAAGAAAAAACGGTGCGGTTGCGACTCGCCAAAACATTTCGATAGGGCCGTATTCCATCTCCTGAAACGCCGCCAGACCGGCAATGAATATCGGCAATAGCAGCGTGAACGCCATACTGATGATGAAATAGACGAGTGTTTTCCGAAGCATGCGTGTCCCCGTTTCGGTTCATCTTAGCCGAAGGGGAGGCAGAGACCAAATCAGCGCTTTTTTTTGTCGTCTGTCTTTTTCGGGACTGACATGACGATATCGGGTCGATTTTCAGTCAGTCGTTTCTGCTTTTCTTTCCATTTCTCGCGGCGACCGAGTTGATAGAAAAACCAGCCAAGCACAAGAACAGGAAGCGCGAGAAGTAGAAGCATGGCCGGACCTCAGACGCTCAGAAGCTGATCGCAAATCGCTTCGAGGCCAGCCTGATCGACTGTGTCAAACGCCGCATAATCGGTCGAATCAACATCAAGCACGGCGGCCAGTCGACCATCAGGCCAGCGCACGGGTAAGACGATCTCTGAATTGGAGCGCGAATCGCAGGCTATGTGGCCCGGAAAGGCGTGAACATCTTCGACGAGCTGGGGCTCGCCGCTCGCCGCACAGGCGCCGCATACACCCTTGCCGAACGGGATTCTCAGACACCCGAGTGTGCCAACATAGGGGCCAACAACAAGCTCTTCGGGTTTGTCAGGGTCGACGACATAAAAGCCTGTCCAGAAGAAGCGCGGACTGAAGGCCTCAGACAAGAGACAGGCCGTCGTGGCGAGCCGCGCAGGCAAATAAGTTTCGCCAGAGACGACGGAGAAAATCTCCTCGCGAAGGCGGTCATAGGTTTCTGCGCGTGTGTCGGATGTCATGAGATCTCGCCAAATGTTTCCTCATCCATGTGCGGTCGGGGTGTCAGAACGTCAAGTGATGTCGTGTCTGCGAACGCATGGCGATTGTGGAACGCCCGGTATCGGCGCGTGCGGCTGTTGGAATCTAAAGATTCGGTTGCTGAAACTGTGACCAATTCTGCGTTCTGGTTTCGCTGGAGGCTAACCATTCTGGGGTAGGGTGGTATTGGGAAAGGGAACACAGAATGCGGTTCTCTTGATGTTGGTGAATCGACCCTAATGCAGAGGAACAGCACCATGAGACGACCAGATCTGACTCATTTTTCAGCCCTTGCGCTGATCGTGGCCTCATTCGGATTAGGTGCCGCGCATGCAGGTGAAAAACGAATTGAATACCGCTATCCGGACAGACCAGATGTGGTTTACACGCAGAATGGTGCCTATCGCGCTGCTGATCCTGATCGGCCGATTGCATTCTCTGCGTTTGAAAATGCCGTTTCCGTTGCGGATGCCCGTTCTGTGCTGGGCAAGCCGAGCAATGTTCTGCAAACAGAGGCGCCGCGCCGTGTTGAGGCGCCGAAGAGCTATGCATCATCCAGTCTGACATCCACAGCGGTGATCCCTGGTCCAGCTTACCAGCCAGAGCCCCTGCCATATGTTGAGCCCCGGCAGTATGCGGCCCCTGAGCCGACGACAACTCACTATAGCCCCAGCGCGCCCTATTCTATTCAGGCCGGAGCGTTTTCTTCCATTTCAAATGCAGATCGACTGGCCGCGGAACTCTCAGCCTTTGGCGATACCCGCGTCACGCAAGGTTATTCGAACGGGCGTCAGATCTTTCGGGTTATGCTGGGGGAATGGCATTCTCGCAGTGATGCGCAACCAACGCTGAGGCTGATTAAATCCCGCGGGTTTGAAGGCTTCATCGCTGATATCGGTTAAGTTCAGAGCGATCTGACAGAGGAACAAAAAAAGGCCCGGGGATATCCCGGGCCTTTTCGTTTTCAGTTTCTGATCGCTTACATGCCGCAAGTGGTGGTCAGGAAGCGTTCCATTTCCTTCAGAACCTTTTCCTTGTGTTCCGGCAGCCATTTGTTGGACTGGTGCCCCATTTCCTTCAGCACGAAGTACTCGGTCCCAGGCTGGCGATCTTTAACGGCGTTGTAGAAGTCGCGGCTGTGGAACAACGGAACGCGGACGTCATAGTCACCATGATAGATCATGATCGGAATGTTGATCTTGTCGGTGTTCTGCAGCGGATCCATGCCTTTCACGGTGTTACCCTGATAAATGCGCTGGATGCGGTTACTGCCCCAGTTATTGGCAATTTTCTGCAGGTTAGACACGCCTGCACCTGCGATCGCGCACTGGTAAGGGCTGTTTGGACGAACTGAAGCTGCGAAGGCTGCGAATCCGCCGTAAGAATAGCCGTGAATAGCGATCTTATTGGCGTCGACATAACCCTGCTGGACAAGCCATGCAGCGCCATCGTCTTTGTCGTCCTGCATTTTCTGACCCCACTCACCATCACCGGCGAGCCAGAGTTCACGACCCCAGCCGTCTGAGCCGCGGTATTGGGGTTGCAGAATGACATAGCCGCGGCTGGCAAAATATTGCGTCCAACCTGAGCTGTCGAAGCCAGCAGAGTCGCGTGCCCATGGGCCACCATGTGGCAGGATGATTGCGCCCCGGGCTTTTTCGCCTTCCTCATAACCCGCAGGCATTGTGAGGAGGCCCGGGATCTTCATTCCGTCACGGGCAGTGTAGTAGACCAGTTCGGTTTTGCCGAGTGCCTCTGTATCGATCCACGGACGTGACGAGCCGATCGCGACGACCTTCGTTTTGTCTTTCAGGATGAAGTAAGCTGGTGGCAGGTTAGACGCACTGACGGTGAACAGAATTTTGTTCCGGTCAGCTGTCCAGTCCTGCAAGTTGACGTGTTTGTCTGGATAGGCTGCTTCCAGACCTTTCTGGATCGAATCCATTTCAGGGTCGAGCCAGTATGTTTTCGACACCTCAGCCGCATAATTGAAGCCAAGCGGCGCACCGAAATCTTCTGCGCGCTGTGAGAAGATCATGCTGGTGATGTTGAAATCCGGATGCGCCAGAACAGGCTGGTCAGACCATTCATTGGACACAACATCGTAGGCGTAAACAGCAACCTTATCGGAGAATTTGTCCGTTGAGATGAAGTATTGATTCGTGCCTTCGGCGCGGCCTTCAATATTCAGCGTGTAACGATCTTTGATCTCATAGGTCAGCGCTGGTTCTTCTGTGATCTCACCTTGTGTCGGATCATAAAGTTTGTGGAACTGGCGCCATTCGCCGTCCACATAGTCCAGACGCAAACGCGCAACGATCGAACCGTCTTTGTTGCTGATCAGGAAAGATTCTTCATCATCGCCTTTGACCAGAAACTCTTCGTCTCCGGTGCGCAGATTGTGCTTGTAGAAGCGAACACCTTCATTGGTGGTCTGACGCGAAATAATGATGTTCTCTGGGTCCAGAGGCAGTGAGCTCGCAATGGATGTTTCACCCACGAGTTCAAAGCAACGCTCCAGCATTTTGCTTGCGCCGATCTCAGCGCGGCCAGCCGGCATTTCGTCAATCTTCTTCAGGTTCTCATTGCCCATATAGGCTCCCTGAAGATATTTTTTTGTGGATCCGGTGGTTTTACCTTCGCCGCAGCCCTGAAGTGCGCCGACATAAGGCTGAACGGTGAACCAAATTGATTTTTTCTGTTTCAGTGCCGTCGCGGCAAAAAATTTCGAACGTCCTGTCGACTTCGTCACGTAGTCAGGTGCCAGCAAACCGTCAGTATTCAGATCACCTGAAAGATCCCAGTAAGCTGCCGCTCTTTTTTCGCCGTCCGAGTCCGGCTCTGTAATCACAGCCACCATCATGTCACCTTCGAGTGACATGGACGCTGAACTGATCAGTGGGAATTTCGAAAAGTCTTCCGCCTTCACTGGTTCAATTTGCGAATTGGCCATCGCCGATCCGGTAAATATTGTTGCGAAAGCAGCGGCGATCGATACGCGCTTCATCATATGTTGGTCTCCCGAGAAAGAATTCACCGTAACAGATGTGTCATTAAACCTGCCCAAATCAAGTTATGACGGGCATGGACTAACTTGTCACGTCCAATTTACAGGCACGGGTATGCTACAAAGTGACGAAAAAGCCACACAAGTATCCTCACTGCACATTAAGCCTTACAAATCCGTCATATTTTCTTGCGTGGTGAAAATCGCCGTGCATTGTTTTGAATCAGCTCGGCATGTGCCGTGGCATAGTCGGAGACCTGTGATTTTTCAGGCCCGACAAATTGCAAGGGGCAGTTCAAATGAAAACATCGACATTGCGTCGTTCAATTTACGGGAGCGTGGCGCTTAGCACACTCATGCTCTCCGGCGTGGTTTACGCTCAGGAAAACCAGCCTGAAATAATTGAAGAGAATACGGGTGACGACGGCGAAGCGCGCCAGGAGCGCGTTGTTGTAACCGGTTCTCTGCTTGCGCGTGACGAATTCACTTCGTCTTCGCCGGTTCAGGTTATCACCGCGGAAGTTGCTACACTTGAAGGTCTGGTCGACGTTGCTGACCTGCTTCAAGGGTCTTCTCTTGCCGCTGGTTCTACTCAGCTGAACAACCAGGGCTTCCAGGGCTTCGTCACCAACGGTGGCGTCGGTACACAAACGATTGACCTTCGTGGTTGCGGTGACACCCGTACGCTGGTTCTGATCGACGGTAAGCGTCCAGGTCCTTCTGGTACGCGCGGTGCGGTTTCTGCACTCGACCTTAACGTCGTTCCTCAGTCTATCATTTCTCGTGTTGAGATCCTGAAAGACGGCGCGTCGACCATTTACGGTTCTGACGCTGTCTGTGGTGTTGTGAACATCATCACCCGTGATTCTGTTGACGATCTCGAGCTCAACCTCACTGGCAACCTGCCGGAAAATGACGGTGGCGCAAGCTTCCGTGCGTCGGCCGCCTGGGGTTTTGAGGTCGGCGACTGGGCTGACTTCACGCTCTCTGCTGAATACCGCATGTCACAAGAGCTTGATCGTGCAGACCGCGATTACCTTGCTTGTGGCGAAGACTATGTCACCGAGCCTCTGACCGGCAAGCGTGCTGACCGTCGTAACTATGGCGCGTATGGTAGCGGGCCTATGGATTGGTGTTCAAACCTTTACTTCAACACAGTTCTGCACCCATTCACAGGTGAGCGCTTCATTCAGGACCCGAACGGCGTGACTGTACCTGGCGGCTACGGCATTGTGTCTATCCCTGGATACCGTCCGCGGAACTCCACTTTCCGTGGCCCAGATGGCTTCCTTGGATATGACGACCAGCTGGACGCTGATTTCCTCGATAACTGGGACTACATCCCGGAAAACGAGAACATCAACATCTTTGCTACGGCTGATATTGAGCTGGGCGGCGTGACCTGGGATTCTGAGATCCTGGCATCTCGTCGTACAACCGAATTCGAAGGCTGGCGTCAGTTCTTCCCATTCATTGGTTCTTCTGCGTTTGGCTACGGCTACATTCAGGACCCAACTTACGATAACTCTGTCGGCCTGCTGCAGCGTCCGGTTCTTGCATATCCGTCGAATGGTTTCACTGAAGTTGACTATTACAACGTCTCTTCTTCTCTCTCCGGCGGCTTCGGCAATTCCGGCTTCCTGTCTGACTGGACATGGAAACTCGACGGCACCTATTCGCGCGGAGAAGGTACCTATGGGAACAACCAGATCCTCGTTTCCCGCTCGGGCGACTGGAATCTTGACGGCGTTTCAGACTACACCGGTGACGGTGTCGCTGACACGCTGCCACCTCCGACAATCGACATGTTCGACCCAGCTGTTCTGAACGGCTCTCGTACGGCTGACCTCGTTGCGGCTGTTGGTGGCGACGAAGAAGGTACGACGGTTTATGAGCAAACGACCTTCACGGGTACGGTTGCAGGCGAAATCTTCGACCTTCCAGCCGGTGCTGTCGGTCTCGCACTTGGTGCCGAGTACCGTGAATTCAGCATTGACGACACGCCGGGTCCGTTGACTCAGTCTGGTGACGTTTGGGGGCGCTCTGTAGCGGGACCAACGCGTGGTACGAACTCTGTGTCTGAGTTCTTCGTTGAGACACGTGTTCCACTTCTCCGGGGTCAGTTCCTCGCTGAGGATGTTGAACTCGAAGCGTCCTGGCGGACATTCAGCTACGATATCGGTGGCGACGACTCCATCTATAAGGTCGGCCTGAACTGGCAGCTGAACCCAACTTTCCGGGTTCGTTCGTCTTACGGTACCTCTTACCGTGCACCTGCACTGTTCGAGCTCTTCCTCGAAGATCAGACGAGCTTCCTGGCGCAGGACCAGTTTGACCCTTGTATCGACTGGCAGAACAGCACAAACGCCAACATCCGTACCAACTGTGCGGCAGCTGGCATTCCTGGAAACTATATCGGCGCGTCGTCATCAGCGACTGTGATTTCTTCGGGTGGCGGTGAGCTGCTTGAATCAGAGTCTGGTGATACCTTCACTGCTGGTATCGTGTTCACGCCGACCTTCGCGCCTCTGAACATCGCGCTCGACTATTATGAGATCGAGATCCAGGATCAGATCACGTCTCTGGGCGCTGGTCAGATCGTTGGCGGTTGTTATGCGCAACCGGTTTTCCCGAACGACTATTGTGATCTGTTCACGCGGGCCCCCGGCACCGACCCAACGGCTCCGTACAAGGTCGACAATATCATGGCGCCAACGCTTAACGTTGACAGTCAGCAACAGCGCGGTATCGACCTCGAAGTCCGCTATGAGCAAGACTTCAACTTCGGTGTTCTGACGGCTGAAGCGTCTATCAACTGGTCGCTCGAGCGTTACATCGACGTGTTCGGTTCCAACTTCGTGGCTGGTGTCAGCGATAACGACTTCAACGGAACTGTTGGTTTCCCAAGCGTCGCTGGTGACCTCCTCGTTCAGCTGGATCGTGGTGACTGGACCTATTCGTTCTTCTCTGACTTCATCGGTCGCCAGGACGATAACCGGTACTTCACTGATGACCTGAACTTCCCAGTTCAGTATGTCGGTGCGTTCCCGGATCAGGTGAACTACAAAGCCTTCACAGAGGCACAATTTGTACACGGTGCGTCTGTTCGCTGGCAGGGTGACACATGGACCTTCGCTGGTGGTGTTCGTAACCTCTTCGACGAGCACCCACCGGCAGTGTCACCAGGTGTTGTGACAGCTATCGGTAACACGGCGCTCAACGCCACAGGTTACCCGGTGCTGGGAAGAACTTTCTTCACCACGATTTCCAAAACCTTCTAAGGTTATCTGACCTCAGAACCGGAAAGGCCACGCCATGTGCGTGGCCTTTTCTTTTTGTCCAAGCCTCCCGCATTCCCGAATTTACTCGCATTACAGCCTTAATCATTGCTTTGATTGGAAATCCGCGCTCAACTCGCACAAGTGAGGGAGGACCATGGCGACGACAGAGGAAGAGCTCAACGCCGCTCATTCAGCGCTGCGTAGCGAACCCGGGTTTCAGTTCGAACTGCCCGTTGAAGAGGTCGTTCGGCAACAGCAACAGACCGAAAATGCAGAAGGATTTCTCTACGATGCCTTCAGGGTTCTCGGGGAATTTTTCGTCGCCATCGGACCGCTTTTGCAGTTCGCACTGATCATCGGTGTTGCCTTACTGCTCGCCTATATTGCCTGGTCCATTTATAAAGGCATTCAGTCTCGTCAAACTCGTTTGCGTGATCGTGTGGCCAGCGACGCGGATGCAGATCTTCTGAAAACAGTGGATATGCGCCCGGATTCGCAAGCGGCGAAAAACCTGCTGACGGCTGCAGACGAACTCGCCGCCAAAGGACATTTTGCGCAAGCTTTGCGGGAATTGTTGCATCATTCCATTCGTGAGCTTCAGTCACGTATTCGCCAGAAGATCGGCGTGTCCTTCACCGCGCGAGAGATTGGTCGTCTTGGGGATATGCCCGACGCCTCACGCACCGCCTTTAATGCGCTGATCCAGACAGTGGAAGTGAGTGCATTCGGTCTCGCCAATGTCTCTGAAAGCGACTATCTGGCTGCGCGCCGGAATTATGAGATCTTCGCGTTTGGCGAGCCGCAAACATGAGTGAACGGACCGGCGCACCAGTGATCACGTTCCGGACGGCGCTGATTGCCGTTATAATCGGCGTGGTCAGCTTTTCCGCTCTGATTGTGTTATCCGCATTCGCCCCGGAATTGCGCGATAAGAATCAGGCCGGACTTCATGCCTATTCCAAGTCAGCTCTCGGCTATAATTTTGCTGTTCGCTTGCTTCAGGAAACTGGATATGAGGTCCAGATCAGCCGCGAAACCTGGCGCCTGGAGTATTCGGGACAGTCGGATTTGCTCATTCTGACGCCGGCCAATCGTTATGATGCAGACGAACTCGCCGAGGTGAATTTAGATCGTGCAGGCGATCCGACCCTGATCATTCTGCCCAAACGGTGGGGGCCCGCAGACGTTTTTAATCGCCGCTATTTTGGCCGGACCTCGATCATCTCTCCTGAAAGCGTAACGCGGCTTTTGGCTGATGCCTTTGAGGGAATCACCGCGGTTCAGACCGACCCAGCCGATGAGATGCAGTTCAACGGGCGGGCGGTAGAAACTGTTTTCACCGAGAAAATGCAGCTCATCACGGGCGACACGATTTCGCCGATCATCGCGAATGATGAAGGGGTATTGTTCGGACGTCTTGAAGAAACCGACGTTTATATTGTCAGCGATCCGGAGCTGTTCAACACACATGGCCTGAACAAACCGCAGAATGCAGCGGTCATGCTCGATATCATGGAGACCCTGGCCGGAGATGGGTTTCGAATACCGGTGATTTTCGACACGACACTTCATGGCTTTGAGCGGGATAAGAATCTACTCCGGCTCTTGTTCGAGCCGCCTGTGCTCGCTGCAACGCTGTTCGGAATCGCCACGGCGCTTTTATTGGGGTGGAGCGCCTTTTTGCGGTTTGGGCGGCCACGGGAGGCGCCAGCCGAAATCGCGACTGGGCGCCAGTCTCTGATTGAAAGCACAGCAGGTCTGTTCAAGCAGACCGAACAGCAAGCTAGTCTGGCTGAAGATTATGATGGCCTCGCCACGCGACTGACCCTCAAATCATTAGGCTTTGCCGAGGATTTGCCGCCGGATCAGGCCGATCAAATATTGGCGCGACGCGCCGAAAAACGTAAGGAAGACAAACCCGATCTTCCGTCGCGGCCCGACCCGTCTCAGGTCTCGTCCGCGTATCAATTGCTGCACTTCGCGCAGACTTATCACACATGGAAAGAGGAATTGAGCGATGATCGCGAGTGATATTCAGGCTCTCGGCGAGCGACTGAAGAACGAAATTGGCCGGGGTGTGATCGGCCAGCATTCTGCTGTGGATCTGATGTTGATCGCGCTTCTGTCAAAAGGCCATCTGCTTCTGGAAGGGCCTCCGGGCACAGCAAAAACTTTTCTCGCGCGGTGCTTCGCCGCCAGTCTGGCGCTGGATTATGGGCGGATTCAGTTCACGCCAGACCTGATGCCGGGCGATGTGCTGGGCACGAACTTTTTCAACTTCCAGACCAGCCAGTTTTTCCTCACAAAAGGACCGATCTTCACGGAAATTCTGCTGGCCGATGAGATCAACCGCACGCCCCCGAAAACTCAGGCGGCGCTGCTTGAAGCCATGCAGGAACGGTGCGTCACGATCGATGGCGACACACATGCGTTGAGCGACAGCTTCATGGTGGTTGCCACGCAAAACCCGATCGAGCAGCAGGGAACTTATCCCTTGCCTGAGGCGCAGCTTGATCGCTTCCTGTTCAAGCACATCATGTCTTATCCGGACGAAGCCGAGGAAATGCGCATTGTTGAGGCGCATGCGACAGGCGTCGGCATGCCAAGCCTGAGTGATCTTGGCATCACCGCACAGATTACGCCTGAAGAGCTGGCCGAGGCGCGCGCCTTTGTTGCTTCCGTCACACTCAGCCGGGAAGTCATCGCCTATACGATCCAGCTTTGCCGGGCGACGCGTGACAAGCCCGCTCTGCTGGATGTTGGAGTCAGTCCGCGAGCGGCGGTCAATCTGGCCATTGCCGCGAGGTCGCGGGCCGCGTTGCAGGGGAGGGATTATGTGATCCCGGATGATGTGAAAGAGCTGGCCGCTCCGGCCATGTGTCACCGGGTCGTGCTGTCAGCCTCAGCGGAAATCGAGGGGCGGACACCGGCCAGCATCATCGCCGATATCGTCGCAGAGACCGAGGCGCCTCGCTGATCCATGCCGGTTATTCTGCCAACACGTAAAGCAATCATCCTGATGGGGCTGGGCATTCCCTTGTCGCTCATCATTGCCTGGTTAGTGCCGGGCATATGGGTGTTCTGTTTTGCAGGCATCACCGCCATTCTTTTGCTTGTTGCTCTGGATGGACTGGCAGCACGTTCATCCCAGGCCTTTAAAATCGACCTGGATGCGCCCCCGACATTTTTCGTCGGAAAGAATAACGCTCTGACCCTGCAGATCGGTGACGAAAGGCGAGATTATCTGCCCGAAACACACGTCCGGTTTGAATTCAATGAGCCGGTGGAAGTTCTGCCCTCACAGAAACTTCCATCATCCGGAAGGCTTGAACTCGATCTGAACATGCTGCGCCGTGGTGAAGCCCGGCTCGAGGCACTTTGGCTGCGCTGGTCGGGGCCATTTGGATTTGCCGTGAAACAATTGCGGTTGCCCTCGGATATTACGCGTCCGATCAATCCGGACATTCGAACCATCCGCGCCGATGCCATTCGCTTCATCACGCGCGAGGCTGATTTCGGCGTGAAATCCCAGCGCGATAAGGGCGATGGATCCGAGTTCGATGCCATGCGTGAATTCGTGCCGGGCATGGATCGTCGAAGCGTCGACTGGAAAGCCTCCGCCCGACACATGGAGCTGATGGCCAAGGAGTTTCGGACCGAGCGGAACCACAACATCGTGCTCGCTTATGATACCGGGCGCCTGATGTGTGAGCGACTGGGCGGGCTGTCCCGGCTCGATCATGCCGTTCACGCTGGCATGCTGCTGGCATATGCGTCTTTGCGCGGCGGGGACAGGGTTGGCGTTTATGGCTTTGATACCCAGCCGCGTGTCATGACCGGGCTCGTGCGCGGCAATGCCGCCTTTGGGAAGTTGCAGTCGGAAATGGCGCGGCTCGACTATTCCTCACTCGATGCCAATTACACGCTTGGCCTCACGCGGCTCTCATCAGGCCTGAACCGGCGGTCTCTGATTATCCTGTTCACCGATTTTCTGGACACAACACAGGCGGAACTGATGGTTGAGAATGCTGCACGCCTCTCCAAGCGCCATCTTGTCTTGTTTGCGGTCTTTCAGGATCATGATCTTGAGCGCGTCATGTCGCGGCGCCCGGACACACCGGAGGATGTGACGCGAGCGGTAATCGCTGACAATCTGCTACAGGAGCGGCGAACCGTGATGAAGCGCCTGAAACGGCTGGGCATTGATGTTCTTGAGGCGCCGGTGGAGAGTTTCTCCTCCGAGCTGCTGACCCGTTATCTGTCTATTCTCAGGCAGGAAAGGATCTGAGCCATGTCGGATGCTGACCTTAAGAGCTATCGTTTTCGGGCTGAACGAGAAGCCGACTGGCGGGCCTTTGAAACACTGCTCGATCGTATTCAGAAGTCGGGCGTGAAGTCGCTTGGACGCGAAGACTTACTCGCTCTGCCGCAGCTTTATCGCTCCGCCGTCTCGTCCCTGTCGACAGCGCGTGCCGTGTCACTCGACCGAAACCTGATTACTTATCTCGAAACGCTGTGTACACGCGGATATCTGTTTATCTACGGGCCGCGGACCACGTTCTGGCGCAAGTTTTCCGAGTTCTTCAAACGCGACTGGCCGCTCGCCGTCTATGAGGTCGGCAAGGCGACGGCTTTTTCTGCCGCCATCATGTTCGGCTTTGCGCTGATCGTCTTCTTTCTGGTGATGGACGACCCTGAATGGTTCTATCCCTTCGCCGCTTTTCTGGATGTGCGCACGCCGGAAGCCTCTGCGGAGACGTTGCGCGCGACCATCTACAATAGCGGGGAGGATGGCGCGGGGCTGAGTGTGTTCGCCTCCCAGCTCTTCACGCACAACACCATGGTCTCTCTGTTATGCTTTGCGCTGGGGTTTGCAATCGGTCTGCCGACTGCGCTTTTGCTCGCCTATAATGGATGCATTCTTGGCGCGTATATCGCGGTATTCTGGAGCAAGGGGTTGGGTTGGCAATTCATTGGCTGGCTCAGTATTCACGGTGTGACCGAATTGTTTGCGATTGTACTGGCCGGGGCGGCGGGCTTTCTGATTGGCGGCACGCTCGCCTTTCCAGGCGATAAACGGCGGCTCGATGCCATGGCCGAGGCCGGTAAAAAGGCGGGTACAGTCGGCATGGGCATGATGATCATGCTGTTCATTGCCGCCATTCTGGAAGGTTTCGGGCGGCAGATGATCAATTCAGATACCACGCGCTATCTGATTGCAGGCAGCTCCCTTCTGGCCTGGGTAACCTATTTCTACATCTATCCGAGGCGTTTGAAGTCATGAACGCACCGGCCATGAGAGATGCCAAAAACGCGGCAAAGTCATCCTATGCGTCGAACGCACATGAACAGCGCATGTGGCGTGAAGTGACGACGCCGGAAGGTGCGGTGATCCGCCTGCGCCTTGCGGACGCCAGCGAGCGGGCCGTCGCGCTATTGATCGATGCAGCGATCATGCTTGCGACGCTGATTATCGGGTTCTTGCTGATTGTGTTTGGCCTTGCGCAGGGCACGGGCAGCGATTGGTATGTGGTGAGCACGATTGTGTTCACCTTCTTTTTCTTTCTCTTGCGAGGGTTCTATTTCACCATTTTCGAAATGGGCAGGCGTGCGGCCACACCGGGAAAACGGATCATGCGGTTGCGCGTCGTCGCTCGTGACGGGCGTCAGTTGACGGCCAATGCGATATTCGCGCGCAATGTGATGCGGGAACTCGAAGTATTTCTGCCGTTTTCCTATCTGTTTTTTGGCGGCCGTGATGAGCCGCTTTCGGCCCTGACTACTTTGGTGGTTCTGGTTTGGCTCGGTGTGTTTGTCTTCATGCCGATCTTCAATCGGGACAAGCTGCGCGCTGGCGACATCGTGGCGGGAACCTGGGTGATCCGAAATCCGAAGCTCGAATTGGCAAAGGATATCTCATCCAACGTGTCAGCACAGACCGCGACCGAGTTTCAATTCACGACCGCCCAGCTCACTGCCTATGGTGAGCATGAATTGCAGGTGCTGGAAGATGTGCTGCGTACGGCAACAGAGTCTGTCGAGGCAGCCGTGGCCGAGCGCATTCGCAATCGGATTGGTTGGGAAAAAGGGCCAGCCGAACAGGATCGGGAATTTCTCGACGCATTCTATAAAGCGCTGCGACAGACGCTCGAAACACGTATGCTGTTCGGACAACGCAAGAAGGACAAGTTCGACGACGGCTCAAACACACCGCTGAGCGAAACCTGAAACCGCCCATGAAGATTATCGACGCGCCATCTCCCAATCAGAATGACCGGAAGTTTCCACTCGATATGCTGGTTCTGCACTATACCGGCATGGAGGATGGCCCCTCAGCGCTGGCAAGGATGCGGGATGAAGCCGCAGAGGTCTCAGCGCATTACATGGTCGATGAATCCGGCGACGTCTATCAATTAGTACCAGACGAAAAGCGCGCCTGGCATGCCGGCAGGTCAAGCTGGCAGGGCGATGAGGATCTCAATTCGCGATCTATTGGCATCGAGATCGTCAATGGCGGCCATAATGTGCCGCTGGCGGATGGCAGTTTGCCGCCATATTCGCTGGTGCAGATCGATGCTGTGATTGAGCTCTCAAAGGCGATTATTAAACGCCATAACATTCCGCAGAGCCGGATTGTGGGGCATTCCGACATTGCGCCGTCCCGCAAGGAAGATCCCGGCGAGCACTTTCCCTGGGAGGCCTTTGCCTCTCGAGGTATCGGGCTTTGGCCGTCACAGCCGACGGCGGCCGAGATCCATGAATATGCGCACAGCAATCCAGAACTGGTTTTGGATGCGGAAGGAGAAGCGGTAGCAGCGCTTCAGAGCAAGCTTCTGCAGATTGGTTATCCGGTGAATTCAGATGGCGCCTACACACAGGAAACGGCAGACGTGGTGACGGCATTTCAGCGCCGATGGAACCAGGCTTTTGTCACAGGCGTGGCGGATCCGCTTACACAGATGCTCGTTGAGCGGGTGGCTGAACTGACCGCGGCCCATCCTGTGAGGGGAAAAGACGGGCCGCCAGTCTGACGTCGGGAATTAGTTCCCAGTGAAGTTGGGGCTACGCTTTTCGAGAAGCGCCGTGACACCTTCGATGTGGTCTTCAGTATGGTGCTGAAGCGCCTGCTGAGCCGCAGACATTTCCATAATGGTGGCGTAATCGGCGTTCTGCGCCTTGCGCAGCAGCATTTTTGCGGCACGAAGCGCCATTGGCGGCTGCGCTGCGACCTTCTCAGCAAGCTCCATGCTCGCATCCATCAAGCCTTCAGGTGTCGTCTTCTGCGAAGCCCAGCCCCATTCGATGGCGGTATCCGCATCATACATTGTGCCGGTGAAGATCATCTCAGAGGCGCGGGCGAGACCAACAATGCGTGGCATGAGCCAGGAGCCGCCATCACCCGGAATGAGGTTGATACGGAGGAAAGACATACCAAAGCGGGCCTTATCCGAAATCAGGCGCATATCGGCCATACACGCGACGTCGCACCCCAGACCAACGGCATGACCGTTAACCGCCGCGATAAGCGGCAGCTCGAAATTCCAGAGTGAATTGACGATTTTGTGGATGTTGGTGGTGTAGCCGGCTTTCACTTCAGCAGGGGTGCCGCCAAAAGCGCCGGTGCGGTCTTTCATGGCTTTAAGGTCGCCACCGGCAGAGAAAGCGCGGCCTGCGCCCGTGAGAATGCAGCAACGCAAATCTTTGTCGGCTGCAAGTTCTGCTGTGACCTCAGCAAAGGCATCGCCGTCACCTGCCTTACCCAGCGGGTTGAGCTGGTCCGGGCGGTTGATGGTCATGATGGCGATATTGCCGCGCTTTTCGACGGTAAGCAGATCCTGCATGCGATACTCCCGCTATATTCAAGTACAGAGGCGTTCTGCCTGACTGGCGGGAAATTGCAATATCACGCTTAATGAAAGATCGCGTTGGTCGTAATCAGAGCTTCACCGATTTCTTCTTGTAGATGCCAGTGAACCAGGCCTTCCACTCTTCAGTTTCAGGATCATATTGTTCGAAATGTTGTGTGACCGTACCATCGTCATTTGGCGTCCACTCGCCCGTGAAAGGAAAGCTGGTCGCATTACCGGTATAAGTGATTGTGCCTTCGAGCTTCATTGAACCGCTCTCAGTCAGACCACCCGTATAGTCGATGATGGACCCGGCGCTGACCCAGACCTGACGCCATTCATCGGTCACAGGGTTGTAAAAATTCATGCTCTGACCCGTACCGCCTGCGGTATTGGTCCAGCTCTCTTTGATCAGGCAATCGCCTTCGACTTTCTGAATGACATTTTCACCCGCTGTTTGGCCGGTGACGGTTTCCACTTCCCAGGTGCCAAGCCAGAAATCGAACTGGTTGAACGCTTCTGACTGGCATGGCGGTGGAGGCGAAGAGGGTGCGGGCGATTGTGCGTGGGCCGGTGCGATCACGAATTGACCTGCCATCATGAGACAGGCCGCTATGCCTGCAAAAGTTCTGTAAAGTGCCATAAGCCCTGCTCCTCGCCCGATGTGTCCGCTCTGCAAGCATGGACAATCTCGAACGAATTCTGAAATTAAAACTTGGCAATCACGGCTCGCTCTCGACGTAATAAAGTCCGTCAGACCAGATTTGCCATTCCGTTTCTCCGGGAGGAATGATCTCGAATGTCTGACGCACGCTTCCATCTTCCTGTTGTCGCCAATCTGATTTGACGGGCACATCGACGTCTTCAGAGAAATATCTCAGAGTGCCTTCCATAGCCATATGACCTGGCTCTACGAGGTTTCCTGTCATCTCCATTTTGTCATAGGACGAGATCCAGTAATGTCTCCAGACTTTGTCGACCGGGTCATGGTAGTTCAGGCTGGTTCCGGCAGAGGCTTCTGAGACGTTGGTTTCAATGACCGTGCAATTGTCCCGCCCTTTTCGGACTGAAACGTCGCCAAATTTTTCTTTGGTGTCGGGATCGGCAAAAATCCATTCCCCAAGCCAGAAGTCGAACTCGTCCGACTGTTCCGACGTGCAAAGGACCTGAGCTTCGGAAAGCTCTGCGCTTCGACTGATCCGACCGCAGTCCATATGCGCCCATTCCTGAGGGCTCTCATAAATGAAGTCCCGAAGCGCCTGTAGCTGATCCCGGGCTGAAAGACACCAGTACTCCTCCGGCACTTCAGTGTCATAATTCGCCTTCATATACGCTTCCAGATGCGGTCGGAACATCGCTGCTTTCTGCACATCGTCTGAAAATTCGCTGAACAGCATGTAATGCGTGATGTAGTCGCGATTCCGATCGCGAAACTCATCGGAAAATTGAGCTAACATGCGATTGAACTGAGTTTCTGTGCGTTTCGTGAAACCGGAACCGAGCACACTGTCCTTACACTCTTGCCTGCTGAAGGCTTCTACCCATTGCGTCACGTATGGATCGTAGCGCTGCAATAGCGCCGCTGCGAACGCCGATTGAGCATCGTAGTCTTCCTCGGTTAATTCGCTGTCATCTGGTGGCTGAACGAAATCGGCGCTTCTGAAGAAAGCGCTTTCCGGCTTTTCGATCAGACAGGCTTCTGGGATGTCATCTTCCAAAATTGTCGAGAAAAACCCGTTCTTCCATTCTGATTCGCGCCCAAAACCGCCATTATCGAACAGGGAATTGAAACGGACGGCCGTATAAAAATAGCGCGCCGTTATCGGCGAAACGCCATCCTGCAGCATCACCTGAAGAAACGTGAGATCCGCTTCGCGTTTCTTACCGGGTTCGCCGATGGCGTAGAGCCAGTCGTGAATGATGGCTGCTTCCGCATAGTCCGCAAACGGGCTGAAGAAGAGCCGCGCAACCCAGGGCAAGGACGCGAAATCGGTTTTGTAACCTCGCGTGACGACCAGAAAAAGATTGAACTCATTGTCTCGGTTCGCATCGACAAAGTTGATCGGCTCCTGGACGACGGCCACGCGTCGCCCCTCTTTGTGGTAATTGTGAATGATCGCAAGGTTCGAAACACGCGAATTGCGACCCATCAGCGATGTCTGGTCGACGCGCCGAATATCTGCCGGAACAGTCAGTTCAACATAGAGGAGCGGGATCATGGCAAAGATCAAAATGAAGGCACCCAGTCCGATCCAGATCCATTTCCATCTGATTTGCAGCATCTCGCGGCACCCTGAATACAAAAACACCCGCCGGAGAGTTTAATCCGGCGGGTGTTCAATTCAATCGTCTGTTTGGAGAGCTATTCAGCAGCTGCCAGAACGTCTGCGCTTTCAGCGAGATTCGTATATCGGCGCAGATGGTGATCAACATTGCCGAACTGGGAATCGATCAGCGTCATGCGCTTGAAATAATGGCCAAGACGCAGCTCGTCAGTCACGCCCATACCGCCATGAATCTGCGTGGCCGCCTGGCCGACAAAACGACCGGACTTGCCGATCTGAACTTTGGCAGCAGACGCAGCTTTCTTTCGTGTCACGTCGTCTTCGTCCAGACGCAAGGTGACCTGATACGTCATCGAGATCGATTGCTGGTGCTCGATGAACATGTCGACCATGCGGTGCTGAAGCACCTGGAAGGATGAGATCGGCACGTTGAACTGCTTACGGGCCTTGGCGTATTCGACAGTGTCCGCATTGGCGATTTCCATCGCGCCGCAGGCTTCAGCGCAGATCGCAGCGATCCCTTCATCGGTGACTTTCTCGATCAGCGGAAGGGCAGAGCCTTCTTCACCGATCATATTGTCGCCCGATACTTCGACGTTTTCGAAATAGACTTCAGATGCCCGGAAGCCATCCATGGTCGGGTAATCGCGCGTCGTAATGCCCTGGCTCGACTTGTCGACGATAAAGACAGAGATGCCATTCGTGTCGAACCGGTCGCCTGACGTACGCGCCGTGACGATCAGATGGGTGGCCCATGGTGCACCATAGACGACGCATTTGTGGCCGTTCAGCACATAGGAGGAGCCATTGGCTTTTGCCGTCGTGCTGACATCGTTAAGATTGAAACGACTTGTCGGTTCGCCATAGGCAAAAGCAAAAATCTCTTCGCCGCCCATCAGGCTCGCCAGATGGTTTTCTTTCTGTGCAGCAGACCCGCCATGCTTTAGAAACCCGCCGCCGAGCACGACAGAAGGCATGTAAGGCTCGATCACGAGGCCTTTGCCAAATTCTTCCATCACCACCATGGCGTCGACCGCATTGCCGCCCAGGCCGCCATCTTCTTCTGAGAATGGCGCCATGAGCAGGCCGAGTTCGGCGAATTGTGCCCACATTTCAGGGCGCCAGCCGGACTCGCTGGTAATGACCTTATTGCGGGTCTCCCAGTCGTATTGATCTTTGATGAGGCGGGACAATGAGTCCCGGATCATGTTCTGTTCTTCGGTAAAGCTGAAATCCAAGTTGTTTCTCCCCCTACGGGTGTGTTCTTGAGGCGATTGTCAGGTCCGGGGCTTAAAGCCCCAGAACGGCTTTCGCGATGATGTTGCGCTGAATTTCGTTCGACCCGCCATAAATGGTGGTCTTACGCATGTTCAGATAATTCGGCATGGCCTGATGGGCGTATTCCGGACCGATCGGGAAGACATTGTCGCCATCGGTCGGGAAGCCGCGGAAGTAAGGCGCTGCGTAGTTTCCGACAGCCTCGAGCGTTAGCTCGGTCAGGCGTTGCTGAATCTCAGAGCCTTTAATCTTGAGCAGTGAGCTCTCAGGGCCCGGTCCCTTGCCTTTCTGCAGGCTGGCAATCGTGCGCAGCTCGCTGAATTCGAGGGCTGTGAGATCGATCTCAAGCTGAGAGACTTTTTCTGCGAAGTCCGGGTTCTCGATCAATGGCTTGCCATTGTCATATTCAAGCGCAGCGATTTCACGGACGCGTTCAATACCGCGTTTCGAGCGTGCGACACCGGCAATGCCCGTGCGTTCGTGTGCAAGCAGGAATTTTGCGTAAGTCCAACCCTTGTTTTCTTCGCCGACCAGATTGTCGACCGGCACGCGAACGTCAGTCAGCCAGACTTCATTCACCTCATGGCCGCCATCTGTCATGATGATCGGGCGGACTTCCACGCCTGGCGTGTCCATCGGGATCAGGATAAAGGAAATGCCTTCCTGTTTTTTGACGTCCGGATTGGTCCTGCAGAGGAAGAAGCCCATATCCGCGAACTGGCCGAGCGTCGTCCAGGTTTTCTGGCCGTTGATCACCCATTCGTCGCCATCGCGCACAGCGGTGGTCTTCAGACCGGCAAGGTCCGACCCGGCGCCTGGCTCAGAGAAACCCTGGCACCACCAGGTTGTCCCGTCGACAATACCCGGCAGATATCTGTCTTTGTGCTCCTGAGACCCGAAAGTGTAGATCACCGGTCCAACCATCGACGTCGCGAATGGCAGTGGCATAATGGTGTCAGCGCGCGCATTTTCTTCAGACCAGATGTATTTCTGGGTCGGAGACCAGCCCGTGCCGCCATATTCTGTCGGCCATGATGGCACAGACCAGCCTTTTTTGGCGATAATCTGGTGCCAGGCGAGAAACTGTTCTTTCGTCAGTTCTTCGCGGTTTTTACCGGCCACATCAGCCGGATAATTTTCCTCAATAAAGGTACGGATTTCCTGGCGGAACGCATTATCCTCTGGCGAAAATTCGAGGTTCATCTGTTTCTCCCGTGACGTCTCTGAGCGTCATAATATGCCGAACCAGCTGGCCTTCAAGTTGCCGCTAGGGAAGCGTCAACTACAGCCATGTGAGAGTGTCCTAGTCGCACGAGGAGGGCGTGTCTATGCTTCCTTTTGTCCGGGCGGATTTGCGATCGTGCAGGCCGCCTGAAGAATGGGAAGGGCAAGCAAACCGCCAACGCCTTCACCCAATTGCAACTGCAGGTCCAGAATGGGGTCGAGGTCCATACGCTCGAGGATCGCCTTATGGGCGGGACGATCTGTCTGTTGGCCGGCAATCACATGGTCAATGCCGCGCGGATCGATTGCGTGAACGACGCCAGCCGCAACGGCCGTCGCAAAGCCGTCCAGAATCACCGGTATGCCTTGATGACGTGCGGCAATGATGGCACCGACACAAGCAGCGAGTTCCCGTCCGCCGAGCCGTCTCAGGATATCCAGAGGATTGCTCAAATGGCCGCGATGCAGTTCAACCGCACGATAAAGTACGCCAGCGCGGGCCAGATTGATTTCTTCTTTCACGCCATGACCTGCGCGAACCCAGTATTGAGCGTCGCCGCCATAAAGCGCACAGGCGACTGCCGCAGCGGCTGTACCGCCGCCCACACCTAGGACACCGAGCGCCAGACAATGCGGATTGTCTGTTACGGCCTCCATGCCGAAAGCAATTGTGGAGGCACATTCCTGTTCGGTCATCGCCGGTTCTGACGAGATATCCTTGGTCGGCAGCTCAAGGGCCAGTTCGAAGACCCGGACAGTCGTGTTGGATTGTGCCGCCAGCCCGTTGGTTGCCATCCGACCTTCCTGCAGCGCTTTCACTCTGCGCTGGGTCGCACCGTCTTGAGAAATGGAGACGCCATATTTGGCCAGACCGTGCGATCCGGCAAACAATGCGAGCGTGGAGGATTCAAGCTTAGGCTTCTCCTGACGCTGGCACGCCGCCATCCATTCACCCAACCGTTCCAGACGCCCGAATTTGGACATGCGAACACTGCCATCGTCATTGTAGGCGCGTGGCAAGTTGATGGCGGGCTGACTCCGGATCAGGTCCTGAACATCGTCCAATGGTGATGTGCTTTCGGTGGTCATCTGATCGTTCCGGTTCGAACCCGTGTCTTAACGTTTGATATCTGTTCCCAGCCCGTCTTCACAATCCGAACCTTGGCTTCAGGGAGCGATTAGTCTGATAGTGTGACAATCGGATAACGGTTGCCTGTCAGGCTTGCGTCAGTGTCAGTCTGTCATCCATACTTGCGGTATGACTGTCAACGCTATCAAAACACCGTGTATCAAGGTTTGTGTGGTCGATGGCCAGACGGGCTGGTGCCTCGGCTGTGGCCGCGCACTCCGGGAGATTGCTGAATGGACGAAATATACCGATCAGCAACGATCTGACCTTATAAAGGAAAGTGAATCACGTCTGAAAGAGCTTTCAGACATGGGAAAACTCGGCTGATGTTGGAGAACCGGTCATGATGAAAGTTCTCATTCCTGTGTTTCTCGTTGGATGCGCCAGCGTGGCCGTTGCTTTGCACGCATCGGACACGTGGTTCGAAGAGGACGCCGGTGCTGAAGCTGCGGAATCCAGATTATCACCCGGATTTCGACCTGAAGCCCCAGGCCCGAGAGCAGTCAGCCTGAAAATGGAAGATGACGGGCATTTTTGGGCCGATACGCTGATTGAAGGCGCTCGTGTCAGAATGATGGTCGACACCGGTTCAACCACAATTGCCCTGACCACACGTGATGCCGAACGCATCGGCTATGACCCCGGTGATCTGGCTTATGACGTTGAGGTCCGGACAGCGGGCGGCATAATTTACGCGGCACCACTCCTGCTCAAACAGGTCCGGCTGGGCGGCATCACAGTGAAGGATGTCCGAGCGCTGGTTTTGCAGGACTCCCTCGAATATTCCCTCCTCGGGCAGAGCTTCATCAATGAGCTTTCGAGTCATGAGACGCGCAAGACAACCATGATCATGCGCCAATAGGCGGGTCAGAAGCCGAAAGTCAGACGCAGCATATTCAGCGAGATCAGCAGCATCGCAATGCCGAATGTGCGCTTGAGCGTTGTCGCTTTCAGGCGGTGCGCCAACAACGCGCCGAGCGGCGCCAGGCTCGTAGTCATGACCGCGATGATCAGAATGGCCGGCAGATTGAGATACCCCAGAGAGTAAGGGGGAAGGTCGGAGACATTCCAGCCCGTAATCATAAAACCGATAGCCGCCGGAAAGCCGATTGCTGCTCCAAAGCTGGCTGCAGTGCCGACAGCGCGATGCACAGACTGGCCACACAATGTCATCAGCAGCACGCCAAAGGTTCCGCCACCAATCCCCATCACGCCTGATAACGCGCCCAATCCTGTACCAATCCCGGCGCGCGGCAGGCCAGATGGCATTGTCTCTCGAAGTGTCCAGTCGGGGCTGCCGAGGATGAATTGCCAGGAAATCAGAAACAAGACGCCGGCAAAAACGCCACGCATGGCGTCGCGAGGCAAAGCGCCTGCGATGAACGCGCCACTGATCGCCCCGAGTATGATCCAGGGTATCCAGGCCCTTGCAATGTCGAGATCGACTGCGCCGCGTTTGTGGTGCGACATGGCAGATCGGATCGACGTGACAACGATCGTCGCGAGTGAGCAGCCAACAGCCGCGTGCATGGAAACCGCTTCATAGCCAAGTTGTGTGAATGTGAAGGCGAGGGTGGGAACAATAACCACACCGCCGCCAATGCCGAACAGTCCAGCCGTGACGCCGGCCGCGGCGCCTGCTGCCAGGAGCGCGAAGATGAGCGGAAGACTATCCTGGAGAGTCTCAGGCATGGAGCGATACGTCTTTGGCGACAAAGGCCAGGGCGTCGTCAAAGACCTGTATATCAGCTCCAGCACGCGGGGCGTTTTCCGACAAATGCCGCCTCCACAGTCTTGCACCAGGCTGACCATTAAATGCACCCAGCAAATGCCGCGTCATGGCGTGCAACGGCGTTCCAGACTGGAGTTGATCGGCCAGATAGGCTCGATAGGCGAGGAGTGCGCTCGTCATTGAATCGTGGCGATCCGGTGTGCCGAACAGAACTGAGTCAACAGTCAGAAGAATGGCCGGATCCTGATACGCCGCCCGACCGAGCATAACGCCATCAAGCCCGTCCAGATGCGCAAGACAGTCAGACAGCTTTGAAAGGCCGCCGTTCAGAACAATGGTGAGGCCCGGAAAATCAGACTTCAACTGGTGCACCAAAGGATAATCCAATGGCGGTATATCTCTGTTTTCTTTAGGAGAAAGTCCTTTGAGCCAGGCCTTGCGTGCATGAACTTCAAACACCGTACAGGGCGAGTTCTGACTGACGGTCGTGACGAACTCATAGAGCCGTTCACGAGGTTCATCCTCATCGACACCAATGCGATGCTTTACCGTAACGGGAATAGTGACGGCGTCACTCATGGCAGACAGGCAGTCGGCCACCCGTTCGGGTTCGCGCATCAGACAAGCACCAAATGCACCAGACTGGACCCGGTCTGACGGACACCCGCAATTGAGATTGACCTCGTCATAGCCCCAGTCTTCAGCGATTTGAGCGGCATGACTGAGTTTGTCGGGTTCATTTCCGCCAAGCTGAAGCGCGACCGGATGTTCATGGGCGCCAAAGCCAATCAACCGCTCGCGATCCCCATGGATGACCGCATCCGCTGTAACCATTTCGGTATAGAGCAGCGCGCAGGCGGAAAGCTCCCGGTGGAAAGACCGGCAATGTCGGTCTGTCCAGTCCATCATAGGCGCGACGGAAAATCGATGGGAAGATCGCTGGGTCATATCTGGCTCGGTTGGAAGGGAGTGCTATCTATCAAACGCGTCAGATATGCAAGTTCAGCCGACGGAATGAAAAAACTGTCCCCCCCCCCCCTTGGCTGGTCTCCCATTGGCAAACATGTCACACGCACGGTACGGAAATCACGCGCCTGAGACTTTCGGCATTTTTTGGCACATCAAACCCTGGTTTGTATCAAAAGTGTCATAGTGTTCGGATAGCCATCGGGAACGAGTTTGGGAAACCCAAGGGTGTGAAGTATGTCGATTGCCGGGATTGAAATCTTCGCGCTGGTTGGATTTCTGTTTGCCGCCTATGCGGTTGTTGGAAATGATGCGCTTCAGACGCTCGGTACCTTCATCAATTCAAACAAGCGACTTCATTGGACGATATTGTTCGGGTTTGCGGCGAGCATTCTGGTTCTGACCTTTGTCTATGGCTGGATCATCAATGGCGGCGACCCGTCATATGGCCGCCTTTCAAATGAGTCGAAATACCCGCCCATAACGGTTCAGTGGTATCACTGTTTGCCACCGCTCGTCCTGTTGATCATCACGCGTGTGGGTATACCGGTTTCGACATCTTTCATGGTGCTGACGATTTTCGCCTCGATTGGCGGTCTTGGCTCCATGATCGAGAAATCCCTCTTTGGCTACGGTCTGGCTTTCCTGACAGGCGGTGTGGTTTATCTGATCGTCAGTCGGACACTTGAAAAATGGTTTGAAGACCATCCGATCGACGCCGTTATTCCATACGGGATTATCGCGGCGGTCGGCGCGGCGTTCTTTATGTCGCAACTCTATGTGTTCGGGACGATTGACACGCTTGAAACGGCGCTGACTGGCGTTGGCCTGTCGGTGTTGGCCGAACTGGTGGCAATTGCATTCTGCTTTGGCCATTCGCGGTCAATGTATTGGGTTGTCGTTCAATGGGTCACAACGGGTTATCTCTGGGCAGTCTGGCTCATTCAGGATTTCGCCAATATTTTCGTCTTCCTGCCGCGTGAACTGACCGCCATCCAAGGCTTTGGCGCAATGATCGCGATCATGATTCTGCTGGGCTTCACCTTCGCCAATCAGGGTGGGCCAGTTCAGAAAATTCTCAAGACCAAGTCAAACGTCACAGACATCCGGTCGGCGACGATTATTGACTTCCTCTACGCCACGCTCTTGTTCTTCTTCAAAGAGCTGAATGATCTGCCGATGAGTACGACCTGGGTGTTCCTCGGTCTGATCGCGGGGCGTGAATATGCGTTCGCGCTGAGCCATAAGGTTCTGACCGTGGCCTCAGCCATTTTCGATACGTTCAGCGATTTGGCCAAAGCCTTTATCGGCCTGGTTATCTCGATCGATCTTGCGGTCGGTCTGCCTATGCTGGGCAGTCTGGTGGATCCAAGCCAGCCCTTCATCAATCCGCTGACGAATGATCTGTTCTTATGGTTCGTGATCATCGCCAATCTGATGCTGGCTGTGACGTTCTACTTCCTGGTTCGGAAAGACAAGCCTGCTGCGGCGGTCTTCATCGCGGTGATGGGCGTTGGCGCAGCTGTCTTCTTCATGTCGGTCGACAAGCTCGAGGAATCGTCAGCCTCGTCGAGTGCATCAGTCGAACAGACAATCAGCACGTCCTGAGAATTTTCATCAGACTTGTTGGACGTCAGGCCATTGCGGCGTGGCGCAGCTTGGCCATGAAACGATATCCGTCACGGACCTCGTCCACGCCCAGCTTGTCTTCGAGACCGTCCTGAACGCCTTGCCAGATTGGATAGGCCGCTTTGAGACGCGCTTCACCTTCAGATGTCAGGCGATGCACGATAGCGCGACCCGTCGACTTGGTATCGCGTTCGATCAGCCCATCTTCTATCAATGGTCTCAGATTGCGGGACAGGGTGGATTTCTCAATACAGAGCGTTTGGCCTAACTCAGATATAGAGCCGAACTGCCGGGACCCGATCGCGACAAGCAATGTAAATTGTGTGCCGGTCAGCCCAACTTGTTTCATTTGTTGGTCGAACAGACGAGCAACCGTCCGGGCGGTCATCAGCGTTCTGACGCCGGCGCACCGGCTGCCTATCGCTTTCAGATCTTCTAGAGTTATTGACATAGCAGTATTGTAGGTACGACTTGCGCTGAAACAAGTGAGTAATTGCTGACCTCTCTCACAATCCAGTGAGTAGAATATCTTGTTTTTTTAAGGTATCACCGGCGCGGATCAGATGGCCGGGCGGCTGCTGGTCAGGTCGTAAGGCCTGGCTGGAGGAAAGTCCGGGCTCCATGAAGACAAGGCGGCGGGTAACACCCGCCCGGCGTGAGCCGAGGGATAGTGCCACAGAAAGCAAACCGCCCGCCTATGCAGGTTCGCCTGTTTCGGCGCGGTAAGGGTGAAAGGGTGCGGTAAGAGCGCACCGCGGGACTGGCGACAGAACCGGCACGGTAAACCCCGCCTGGAGCAAGACCAAATAGGGAAGGCACAGGGTGCGTCTGCACACCGTCTTCCGGGTCGGTCGCGTGAGGTGATGAGCAATCATCATCCCAGAGGAATGGTCGCCACTCCAATTTATTGGAGGACAGAACCCGGCTTACAGGCCATCTGATCCCATTTTTGCCCATTTATTTGCTTTGGGCAGATTTGGGCCGGGTGCGAGCTTTTGTGGCTTTTTCTGTCTCCTTCGTGCGTATCCGGGCAGATCTCAATGAAATTTTTACTCTCTGCCTACATTTTTCTTTAACCATCTGGGGAAAAAGACAGTCGTCCCTGAAGATTCACTATATCTTGTGTGGGTTAGGGTGGGCGGACATCATATACTGATGTCGCAGTGAAAACGGGCTTTTCCTCAGATGTAATCTGATCCCGTTATAATCCTATATTGTTCGTGTTTTGTTTGCTGGCGGTATGCGCCTGAGCTGTGAATGGGGGCGTAATCCCATTGTTGCCCAATTCTGCCCATGTTATCCCAATCTTCATAGAGATTTCCCAGAATGGGTTGGTGTTTGCTGTGGGCTGGAAATGTTTCTGTCTACCTTTGAAGGGAGTATTGATGCGCGCGGACGGGTTCTCGTCCCGTCGAGCTTCCGTGCACTCCTGGGAGGCGCTCAGAAATTCTTCCTCTATCCGGACTCCTCAGGTGCTGGCTGCCTTGAGGGCGGAGGGCAGGAGTTGATGGATAAGCATGTCACCCTGTTCAACAATCTGCCGCCAAACTCCAAAGACCGTGTCGCCTTTGTGAATGCGATTTTCTCCAAGACCAGTGAAATCACGATGGATCAGGCCGGGCGCGCCGTAATTCCGCCCATGCTGCTGACCCAGGCCGGTATCGAAAAAGACCTTCTGTTCGTCGGCGCGATGGATCGCTTTCAGATCTGGAACCCCGAACGCTATGCGAATTTCGACGCCGATCACAGCGAGCACGCCATCAACAATCAGGATGCGCTGATCCAGCCATACTATGAAGCGCGTGACGGCAAGACATGGGGAGGCAATTCATGAGCCATATCCCTGTCATGCTGGATCATGTGGTCGAACACCTCGCGCCGTCTGAGGGCAATGTGCTGCTGGATGGCACCTTTGGTGGCGGCGGATACACGCGTCGCCTGCTGGCCGAGGCGAATTGCCGGGTGCTTGGTGTTGATCGCGATCCTGACGCCCTGAAGCGCGCTGATGACATCGTCGCCAGTTACGGCGATCGTTTCACCCTGCTGCCAGGATGCTTTGGCGATCTGGACAGACTCGCGCTAGGCGTGTCCGAAACAAAGCTAGATGGTGTGGTGCTCGACCTGGGTGTCTCTTCTTTTCAGCTCGATCAGGCCGATCGGGGATTTTCCTTCATGCGTGACGGCCCGCTGGATATGCGGATGAGCCGAACGGGTCCCAACGCGGCTGATATTGTGAACTCAGCGGATGAGCGCGATCTTGCCGATATCATTTTTCAGCTCGGCGAAGAACGGGAGTCACGACGGATTGCCCGCAGCCTTGTTCAGGCACGAAAAGCCACGCCATTTGAGACCACGCTTCAGCTTGCCGATGCCGTAGAGAACGCAGTCGGTGGCCGTCGCGGCAAGAAAACACACCCGGCGACCAAGACGTTCCAGGCGCTGCGCATGTTCGTGAACGACGAATTGGGCGAGCTTGCGCGCGGTCTTTGTGCGGCAGAGCGCGCGTTGAAAGCGAGTGGACGTCTCGTCATCGTGACCTTCCATTCGCTTGAAGACCGCATGGTGAAAACCTTCTTTGCGGATCGCTCGGGCAAAACTGAAGGGGGATCTCGGTTTATGCCGCAAGTCGAGCAGACCGGCCCTGCGCCCAGTTTCGAAACGCTGCGGCGTGTTACTGCGCCCGACACTGCAGAAATTGCGACGAATGTTCGCGCCCGTTCTTCTCGCCTGCGCTCCGGAATCCGGACAGACAGCCCGGCCTGGGACGTTGAAATCGAACTTCCGGTCAATCTGCCGGACCTGACGGAGTTTGCCTGATGAATAAATACATTATGCTTCTGGGTATCGTCATTGCTGGATTTCTCGCTGTCGGGATGTTTCAGGCCAAGTCAGGTGCTGGCGACAGCCGTCATCGCATTGAGAGACTGGAATCAGAAATTGCGGATATCCGCTCTGATATCGATCGCCTGGAAAAGCAGTATGAATCGCTGACCAGCCCGGCGCGCATTGCTGACCTCGCTTCAGAGCATCTCGATATGCATCCGGCCCGTTCCAGCCAGATGATTTCGCTCGAAGGCGCTGACGCCTATTTCGGAAGTCTGAAGTCGCGAGAGGAAGCGGAATAATGTCCAGCATTCTCGAAAGCGAAAATGCGTCTCCTTTCCGGGCCCGGTTTGTTGCTGGCGCATTGTGCCTGGCCTTTGGGGCAGTAGGCATTCAGGGCGGCGTTGTCGCGCTGACCGGCGATGGCGCGGATGGCCGGTTTGCAAAGCGTGCCAATCGAGAAGCGCCGCAGCTCAAACGTGCTGATGTGCTCGACCGAAATGGTGAGCGCCTGGCTACCTCAATTTCGGTCTATTCGCTTTATGCCGATCCGACCGCGATCTGGGATGCGTCCGAAGTCGCCGGTGAACTGGTCTCTGTGTTTCCTGAGCTGGATTTTGATACGCTTTACAGGCGTCTGTCTGATCTCGACCGGCAATTTGTCTGGGTGAAGCGAAGCCTCACGGCAGAAGAACGCACAACTGTGTTCAATCTCGGTCTTGAAGGTCTCGGTTTCCGGGAAGAATCCCGCCGCTATTACCCGAAAGGCAGTCTCGCGTCGCATGTGCTCGGCTTCACTGATGTCGATGGCAATGGCCTGTCCGGGCTCGAATACACACTGGAAGACCGGCTCAGCACCAGCATGGAGCCGGTGCAGCTGACTATTGATGCCGGCGTGCAATACAGCCTCGAAGCAGAGCTTAATTCGGCGGCCGTGAAAACAGGCGCTAAGGGCGGCGCCGGGGTTGTGATGGATGCGCGGTCGGGAGAGGTGCTCGGCATGGCGTCTTGGCCGGCATTTGATCCGAACCGACCTCAGGATTCGACGTCAGAGGCGCGGTTTGATCGCGCGACGGGCGGCGTCTACGAGCTTGGTTCCGTCTTCAAGCCGCTGACCGTGTCTGCCGCCATTGATTTTGGTGAGCTGACGCTACGGGAAAATTTTGATGTGCGTCGTCCAATCCAGATCGGGCGGTTCACCATTCATGACGATCACCCGCTGCCGAATGGTAGCCGGGCAACGCCGACCAATATTGTTGCGCACTCATCAAACATTGGCACGGTGCAGATTGGTCTACGTGTTGGCGCCGAGCGTCAGCAGCGCTTTCTCGACAATCTTGGACTGCTTGAGGCGTCGCCTGTTGAGGTGGCAGGCAGTGCGGATCCGCTCCTGCCGGATCAATGGTCGGACCTGACGACTGCGACCGTGAGCTTCGGGCATGGCCTGGCGGTGTCTCCGATCGCCTTCGCGTCGGCGTTTTCGGTTTTCGCGAATGGCGGCGACTATATTCCGCCGACAATTCTGAAGGAACAGGATCCGCTTGCCGAGCCGCGTGTGCCTGAGCGTGTGATGTCCTCGCCGACCGCGCAGGTGGTGGTTGAGATGCTGCGTGTTGCCGTGACCGAAGGCACAGGTAAGAGCGCAGATGTTCCGGGCTATCGTGTCGCGGGCAAAACCGGCACCGCGGAAAAGCCCGGTCCTGACGGGTATGATGCCGACCGAAATATGACCAGCTTTTCCGCTGTCTTCCCTGCGGATGACCCGAAATACGCCATATTGATTGTCCTCGATGAACCGACCGATGAAAACGGACGCGCGGTAAGCGCAGCCTTTTCTGCTGCACCTGCAGTGGGTCGTGTGATTGAGCGGATCGCGCCCATTCTGGATGTGATGCCGTATTTCGAGGATCTGAAGCCAATCCGGACAAATGTTCGCTCGGTTTCGGACAGGAGGTCATTGTGAAATTAGGGGATCTGTTCGAGGGGCAGAATGTCTCCGCAGATGTGGAGATAACGGGGATGACGGCCGATTCACGCGCCGTAGAGCCGGGATTTCTGTTTGCGGCACTCAAAGGGGTGGCGGCGGATGGCCGGACCTTCATCCCACAAGCGATTGAGAAAGGCGCTGTCGCCATTCTGGCAGACGGGCCTGTCGCGGACGTCACAGTGCCAGTGATCGAGGCCGAAGAGCCGCGCGGCGCACTGGCCATGGCCTCTGCCCGCTTCTATAGCGGCCAACCGGGCAATATTGTGGGCGTCACCGGAACGAACGGCAAAAGCTCGACGGTCGATTTTCTGCGTCAGATCTGGGCCGATATGGGTCTTGAAGCCGCAAGCCTTGGCACGCTGGGCCTTGTCGGGCCGCAGGGGAGTGTTGATCTTGGTCACACAACGCCGGACCCAGTCGCCATCCACCGAAATCTCGATTCGATTGCACAGGGCGGGGTGACTCATCTCGGTATGGAAGCCTCATCTCACGGCATCGTTCAGCGCCGTATGGATGGTGTGAATTTTGCGGCGGTCGCCTTCACAAACCTGACCCAGGATCATCTCGACTATCACGCGGACTTTGATGAATACCGCGCTGCAAAGCTTGAGCTTTTTACCAGATTGGCAAAGCCTGGCGCAATTGCCGTCGTGAACGCCGACAGTCCCGAAACTCCAGTCTTTGAAGGCGCGGCCCGCGATGCGGGGTTAAAGCTTCTGTCGGTCGGCTGGCGCGGCGTTGATCTCAAAATCCGCGAGCTTAGTCCCCGCGCCACCGGTCAGATGCTCGACGTCATCTATCAGGACGCGGCCCACGAAATTGCCCTCCCTCTGATTGGCGAGTTTCAGGCCCTGAATGCCCTCACGGCAGCGGGCATTGCCATTGGCCTGGGTGCTGACGCTGAAAGCGTCTTCCGGGCCATAGAAAAGCTCGTCACCGTGAAAGGCCGGCTGGAACTTGTCGGCGAGAAAGCTGGCGGCGGAACGGTCTTTGTCGACTACGCCCATACACCTGACGGGCTTGATGTGCTTCTTCGCGCTGCGCGTCCGCACACGGCTGGCAAGCTGATCGTCATTTTCGGGTGCGGCGGTGATCGTGACCCATACAAACGTCCGATGATGGGCAAGATCGCAGCCCAAGTCGCCGATGAGGTCATCGTGACAGACGATAATCCACGCTCTGAAGACCCCGCAGACATTCGTGCAGCCATTCTTGAGGCCTGTCCCGATGCGTCGGAAATCGGCGACCGCGCCGAGGCGATCCGGGAAGGCGTTTCAAGACTGTCAGCTGGCGACACGCTGCTGATAGCTGGCAAGGGCCATGAAACCGGCCAGATCATTGCTGGCATCACGCATCCATTCTCCGATCAGGAAACAGCCAGCAAATATCTGGAGGGCACAGTATGACCCAACCGCTTTGGACCTCTGAGGAAGCTGCATCCGCAACGGGTGGTCGGGCCGAAGGGCGCTGGCAGGTCAATGGCATTTCGATCGATACCCGGTCATTGCAAAAAGGTGATCTGTTTGTTGCGCTGAAAGATGTGCGCGATGGCCATGACTTCGTGCCGCAGGCTTATGAAGCCGGGGCAGGGGCCTGTCTTGTCTCTCGACCTATTAATGATGTTCCGGCGCTAGAAGTCCAGGATACGCTGATCGCGCTGGAGCAGTTGGGGTCGGCCTCGCGTCACCGGTCGAATGCTTTTTGCTGTGCCATCACCGGATCGGTCGGAAAAACCAGCGTGAAGGAAATGCTGGCGCAGATTTTCCGCGCTGCGGGCCCCGCACACTGGAACGTCAAATCCTTCAACAATCATTGGGGTGTGCCGCTGACGCTGGCGCGCATGCCACGCGACACCAAACGCGCGGTGTTTGAGATCGGGATGAATTCACCCGGTGAGATTTACCCAAGATCGCTCATGGTAAAACCGCATGCTGCGCTGATCACCAAGATCGCGGCGGCCCATCTCGAAGGCATGGGGACGGAAGAGGCGGTTGCCCGTGAAAAGTCCGCTATCTTTGCAGGCCTCGAGCCAAATGGCTTTGTCATTCTACCCGGCAAGGATAAATTCTTCGATTTTTTGCGCGATGTGGCGCTTGATTACTGCCCGGGCGGTCGTGTTCTCACTTTTGGCGGCGAGCACGATGACGCTTTCAGCGTCGGGTCTTCAAGCGATGGCGTTTCGACGATTTTCACCCTTCGGATTGGCGACGAGACCGTTGATGTGAGCGTGAATGCCACCGGCGAGCATTGGGGCGATAACATCGCAGCCGCGCTCTTGATGGCAAAGGCTTCGGATATTCCTGTTCAGGACGCGGCGAGGGCGCTGAATGGCTATGCACCGCCTGATGGACGCGGCAATGCCGAATGGCTTGACCTTGATTGCGGTGGTCGGGCGCTGATGGTGGATGATGCCTATAATGCAAACCCCGAAAGCATGCGGGCGGCGCTGGCGGGCTTCGCGCTTCGCCCCGCAGAGCGGAAGATCATTGCCCTTGGTGAAATGAAAGAGCTGGGCCCTGATGCTGATGCGCTTCATGCATCGCTGGCAGAGCCGGTTCTGGCCTGTTCACCCGCCTGGGTCATGCTGGTGGGCAAGGGAATGAAGCCACTCGTCGATGCGCTCCAACCTCACACGAATGTATTGTGGGAGGCCGAAGGAAATCCGCTTCAGATAAAAGTTAATAACTTATTAATTTCTGGGGATGCGCTCTTGATCAAAGGGTCGAATGCATCCGGTATGCACGCACTGGCTGATGCGCTCCGGAAGATGAGCGCTGATCGGTCACTTGCCAGAAACGGCAAAGAGGGCGGCTGATGTTATATCAATTATTATCAATATTTTCAGAGCAGTATAGCTGGCTCAATGTTCTGAACTATACGACTTTCCGGACGGGACTGGCGTTCGCGACGGCCTTTATTCTGTGCCTGATTATCGGCGCGCCAATGATTAAGTGGCTGCGGCGGCGTCAGAAAAAAGGACAGCCCATTCGCGAAGATGGTCCTGAAAGCCATTTGCTGACCAAAGTCGGCACGCCCACCATGGGCGGCTTCCTCATTCTGCTTGGAATCGCCGTTGGGACTTTGCTCTGGGCCGACCTCACCAATGAATATATCTGGATCGTGCTGTTTGTGACGATCGGCTACGGCCTGATCGGTTTTCTGGACGACTTCACCAAAGTAACCAAGGGCCATGCGGGTGGCTTGTCGGGCAAATCGCGACTGCTGGCTGAGTTTGTAATCGCTGCCGTGGCCGTGGTTTGGGTCGCGCGCTATGCGCCGATTGCGGCTGAACAATCTGCTTTGCTGCGTGAAGCTGAAAATCTGCTGCCGGTTCTGATCCCGGACAATTTTGAAACCTCTCTGACGGTCCCGTTCTTCAAGGATGTGCTGATCAATCTGACCATTTACGGCTTTGCGATTTTTGGATCCTTCGTCGTGGTTGGTGCGGCCAATTCCGTGAATCTGACCGACGGCCTCGATGGTCTCGCCATTGTGCCTGTGATGATTGCCGGCGCCACCTTCGCGCTAATCGCCTATATTTGCGGAACCCCGCGCTATGCCGATTACCTCTATCTGATCAACACGCCGGGTACATCAGAACTCACCGTTCTGTTCGGCTCCTTGTTCGGGGCTGGGCTCGGTTTCCTCTGGTACAACGCCCCACCTGCGAAGGTCTTTATGGGCGATACCGGGTCACTTGCACTGGGCGGCATGATTGGTACGGTGGCGATCTGCACCAAGCATGAAATCGTACTCGCCATTGTCGGCGGCATCTTTGTGATGGAAGCGCTCTCTGTCTTCGTACAGGTGGGCAGCTATAAGCTGACCGGCAAGCGCGTCTTCAAGATGGCGCCTATTCACCACCATTTTGAAAAAGCCGGTTGGGCCGAATCGACAGTTGTCATCCGTTTCTGGATCATCGCTGTGGTGCTCGCGCTGATCGGTCTTGCAACCCTGAAGCTGAGGTAGACCGGAGCCGTGATTCCTGTTCGTGAATTTGCCGGGCAATATGTTGCCGTGTTCGGACTGGGCCGTACTGGCCTGGCGACCGTGCGCGCGCTGCAGGCTGGCGGCGCGAAGGTTCACGCATGGGATGACAATGAAGCCGCACGCCAGCGCGCCACTGAACAGGGCTTTGATCTTGTCGACATCAATAAGCGCGATTGGCAGCAATATTCGGCGCTGATCCTTTCGCCGGGTATTCCCTTCCGCTATCCGGAGCCACACCGTGTGGTGAAGCTCGCCCGCATGGTCGGCGTCGAGATCATTGGCGACATGGAATTGTTTGCCCGTGCGGTGAATGCGCTGCCAGAGCATGCCCGTCCCAAGATTGTGGGCGTGACCGGCACCAATGGGAAATCGACCACCACATCTCTGATCGGGCATATTCTGCGCAAGGCCGGGAAAGACGCCCGTGTGGGCGGCAATATCGGTGTGGGCGTTCTGGATATGGCGCCTTTGCATGCCAGCGCGATTTATGTGCTGGAGCTGTCATCCTATCAGCTCGATCTGATCGAAAGCCTGAAATGTGACGTTTCCGTACTTCTGAACATCACGCCAGACCATCTTGAGCGCCATGGCGGTATGCAGGGATATGTCGAGGCGAAGTCCCGGATTTTCGATAATCAAACGGACAGCGACGTCGCGATTATCGGTATGGACACCATGCCCACCCAGATCATGCTCGCGCGCATGGCTGCTAAAAAGCGTCAGCTCTGTGTAGGTGTCTCGTCCGAATATGCGCTTGGTCGCGGTATCAGCGTCGTTGAAGGGGTTCTCTTCGACAGTCAGAATGGCCGTGCCACAGAAGTCGGTGATTTGTCGGAAATCAAAACACTGCCAGGCCAGCACAATTATCAGAATGCCGCCGCGGCTTATGCCGCGTGTCGGGCGCTGGGTGTAGATGCCACGGTGATCATGGACGCCATGGCGAGCTTTCCAGGGCTGGCCCACCGACAGGAAGTCGTCGGCAAAGTTGGTAAGGTCAATTTCGTCAACGATTCAAAGGCGACAAACGGACAGGCCGCCGTGCAGGCGCTACGCAGCTATCCACGCGTCTTCTGGATCGGTGGCGGTGTTCCGAAATCTGAAGGTCTCGCCGATGTGCGCCCATATTTCGGACATATCGAAAAAGCCTATCTCATCGGAGAAGCGCAAGCTCAGTTCTCGCGCGAGCTGGGCGACGCTGTGCCTCACTTGAAGTGCGGAACTCTTCGCCGTGCGGTGGCCGAGGCCTTGCAGGATGCCCGCGATTGCGATGATGAAGACCCGATTGTGCTTCTCTCGCCCGCGTGTGCCAGCTTTGACCAGTTCAAAGACTTTGAAGACCGTGGCGATGCCTTCAAGCATCTTGTCTCAGGCCTGATGAGCGAAAGTGAAAAACTGCAGGCGACGATTTCATGACCACGCTGGCCCGTTCGGATAAATCCTGGTTTGCCGAATGGTGGCGGACCGTGGATCATGGGATCATCACCGGCGTAATGGTGCTGTTGGCGGCTGGAATGTTGCTTGCCATGGCAGCGGGACCGACTGCAGCTGACCGGATTGGTATATCAAACCCGTTTCACTTTGTCTTTCGCCATGCCTTTTTCGTAATGGCAGGCATTGCCGTGTTTCTCAGCGTTTCGACCCTGTCTGAAGCCTGGACGCGTCGACTGGCCTTGTTGATTTTTATCGTGTCGTTTCTGCTGCTCGCCGCTATTCCAGTGATCGGGACACAGATTAAAGGCAGTCAACGCTGGATTCATATAGCCGGAGCCTCTTTGCAGCCATCCGAGCTCGTGAAGCCTGCGCTGATTGTGGTCGCGGGCTGGTTTCTGGCGCAACGCAATCAGGTGAAAGGCGTGCCCTGGGCCATTATTGCCTTTGCCCTGTTCGCCCCAACGATCGGCCTGTTGTTACTGCAACCCGATGTCGGCCAGACGGTCTTGCTGACGGCGACCTTCCTTGTCGCATTTTTCGTGTCTGGAATGCCGCTCATCTGGGCATCTTTCTTTCTTGTCGGTGGGCTCGCGGCGGCGGCTCTCATGTTCTTTCAGTTCGAGCATGTGCGTTATCGGATCATGACCTATCTCGATCCGTCCCAGGCCTCCTACCAGCTGCAGCAGGCGCATGACGCTATTTCTCGCGGCGGTCTTCTTGGCGTGGGTCCGGGCGAGGGGCGGGTCAAATATTACCTGCCCGACGTGCACACGGATTTCATCTATTCCGTGGCCGGAGAAGAGTTTGGATTTCTGGCTTGTCTTGGCCTTCTGATCATTTTTCTCGTCATCGCGCTGCGCGGCATGTTTGCGGCTGCTCGACGGGCTGATCCATTTGTCCGGGCAGCGGGCACGGCGCTCTTTTTCATGTTTGGCGCGCAGGCCATGATCAATATCGGTGTGAATGTCGGTCTGCTGCCAACAAAGGGCATGACCCTGCCTCTGATCAGCTATGGTGGGTCCTCCATGATCGGAACCGCGCTGACCTTGGGCTTTGGCCTCGCCTTGACCCGAAAACGGGCGGAATTTCGTCTCGGAATCAGGTAAACATCACTCGGGCAATCTCGAGGGACTTTCATGACCGCATCAAAACTCGTCGTTATCGGAGCTGGCGGAACCGGCGGCCACATGTTCCCGGCTTCAGCCTTTGCCGCGGAAATGAAGTCGCGTGGCTGGCGTGTTGGCCTGATGACGGACGATCGCGGACGGCGCTACACAGATGGCTTCCCGGCCGACTGGATCGTCAATGTCAAAGCAGCGACCTTCGCCTCCAAGCGACCGGACAAATTGCTGACCTCTGGCCTGAAAATTTACAGCGGGATCGGCGAAGCCAAAAAGAAACTGAAAGCCGAAGGCGCTGACCTTGTGGCGGGGTTTGGCGGTTATCCGGCCTTTCCGGCCCTGATGGCGGCCTCTCAGCTCAAAACGCCAATCATTATCCACGAGCAGAATGCGGTGCTGGGCCGGGTGAACCGGTTTTTTGCAAAAAAGGCCGAGATTGTCGCCTGCGGATTTGAACGCCTCGATCGACTTCCCGCTGGCGCGCATATGAAAGTGGTCGGCAATCCTGTCCGAAAGCCAATTCTCGATATTCGCGACGCGCCATATCCGGCCACAGGCGCGGACGATCGGCTCCAGCTCCTCATTACGGGGGGAAGTCAGGGCGCGCGGCTGTTTGGCGAGGTTTTGCCGCCCGCGATATGCGCACTGCCTGACACGCTGCGGAGCCGGTTGAGAGTTGTCCAGCAGGTCCGCGAAGAACAGTTGGACGAGGTTACAGCGCTCTATCAGGACGCAGGCATTGAGTGCGAGCTCGCGCCATTCTTCTCGAATATGCCGGAACTTCTGGCTGGGTCTCATTTGGTGATTTGCCGGTCCGGTGCCTCGAGCGTGACCGAGCTTGCCGTCGTTGGACGTCCCGCCATTCTCATCCCGCTGGCCATTGCCATGGACGACCACCAGACCGGGAATGCAGAGACACTGGCTGCTGCGGGTGCGGCCGATGTGGTGAGCGAGGCGCAGCTTTCTGTTGAGGCGGTGACCAATATTTTGGCCAACAGGCTGTCAGACAGTGAAGGGCTCAAAGCCCGCGCCGAAGCGGCCAAATCGGTTGGGATGTATTCTGCATCCAGCGATCTGGCCGATTTGGCGGAAGGTCTGGAGCTTTAATCCGCCTTTGGCCCACTCGCTGCGCGGAAGGCTTGCAGCATTTGTAGCGCTTGTTGCTGATCCGCAGGCAGTTCAACGGCTTCGCACCGCGGATCGGTATTCTGAATGGCCTTCAGCATAGCGGGCGTCAGCGGCAAGGGGTCACATCCATGGGTCTGTTCGCAGATCAGATCCCATTGCGGCTCAGCCTTGGCGTGGCATTCCAGGCAATTACCGCCAAACTGATTTACGACTTCATCGCTCCCGCGCACACGGATGGTTGCGCCTGATGCGGCGACGTCGAGTTCAAAAAACTCCCAATCATTCGTGAGCGGATTATAGCCCGCTTCGCGTTTCACCATGGCTTCAGTTGGTACAAGTTGAATGATCGTGCCTGCAGGGTAGGTCCCACCCGTCTCGGAGTTTGCCACCTCAAGTGTGGCATCCACATCTCCGAGCAGATTGTCGACGTAAAAGCCCCTCACAGCATGCATGTCTCTGATGCAGGCAAAGTCTGATTCCGCAGGAACAAAATCACTCGTCGCCACCGCATCCGTCTCTTGTGCGGTCATGGTCATACCTGCGCTGACGGCAAGAATGACAGACACGGTGACAAGACCAGCCAAAGCCGCTTTGTGAATCTGACGCATGCGTATTTCCTCCCCGAAAACAACCCACTTAGCCATTTCCCTATAGGCTGTAAACGTAGCTCCCGGGCATGTGATCAGTAAACGCTTTCGCCATCCAGTCGGAAAGTGGCAAAGGGGGTGGAGCGAGAGAAGATTAAGGTCTGCGGCGTAGCGCCCAGCCGTATATTCACGATATTCACCTGATCTGGATGTACGTCCATGAGTGGGCTTGCGCGCAAGACATACAGACTAGTTTCAGGCAGTGGGTTTGCGGTCTGATAGATCCAGACATAGCCATCATCGATTTCGCCACCGACCAGCTCCAGATCGACCGGTTTGCCATTTTCGCGCAAGGAAAACCGCTCTTCGACATAGGCCCCGAACAAGGCTTGCGCTTCCTCATCGTCATAGATGGAAAGATTGCGATCATAGAGCGCCTGAACCACATCTTCGGAATCGATCATGCGATACCGGTGCACGATTTCGACCTGACCCGTATTTGCGTTCAGGCTGATATCGATCTCCGCTTCCTTGCGAGGATGCGCGTGCGCCGGATTGGCGCTCGCCAGCAGCAGGGTGAAGAGGATCAGGACGAAATGTTTCATGGCTCTCAAAGAACTACGCCTTCTCCCATGAAAGGAGAAGGCGTGATGTCAGTTTCAGGCTGGTCGGAGGCTTAGTCTGTAGCGCCCTCAAGCTCTGCCGGAGGGAGTGCGTCTTCGTCTTCGCCCTCAGTCTCCTCGCCTTCCTCTTCTTCAGGTGTCAATTCGGTCGTGATATCGTGCATGATATCGCGTCGCTTGAAGCTGAAGCTTGGGCTGGATTTGTAGGCTTCGATTCGGGACGGCAGGATTTTGCGCGGGAAGGCATTGTTATTGATGTCAGCATCCGCGGTTTCCCACTCAGGGTCGAGCGTCACCTGCGTGAGTTCCTTCTCCTTGTCATAAACGAGTAGCTTCCGGACATTATGCGGATTGCGGCGCCAGATTTCAGCCGGGATATACACCCGCTCATACGTGCCATCAGCGAATTCGAGTCCGAGAATGATCGGCATCACCAGGCCACCAATGTTTGAGAATTCGAGAACATAGTAATTCTTGTCTTCCTCAACGGCGCGCAGGAAGGTTTCGCGTTCCCAGTCTTCCAGCCCATCAAGCCAGGATTGGTATTCGTTCCGCTCCTTGTTCGTAACGGTGTAGATGTCGTTCTCGTCGTAAAAGTCTTTTACGTCCGGGAACCGGTCCACCCATGGCACAATGCCTTCTTCTTCATTGAGGCGCGTGCCGACACGTTGCGGCTTGTCAGCATCTTCCTGACGACGGCGAGCGAAATCAATGTCCGGATCTTTCGTATCGATACGTAGCTTGTAGACGGTGTCGATCGAGATATCGACATGATCAGTGGTGTAGAACCAGCCACGCCAAAACCAGTCGAGATCCACACCGGAGGCTTCTTCCATGGTGCGGAAAAAGTCCGACGGGGTTGGACGTTTGAACTTCCAGCGTTGCGAATACTCGCGGAATGCAAAATCAAAGAGTTCACGACCAAGAATCGTATCGCGAAGCAGATGCAGCGCCGCCGAAGGCTTGCCATAGGAGTTCGATCCGAGGTTCGGGATCGAATCCGACTGAGTCATGATCGGAACCTGATTTTGTGACGTCATATAGGGAATGAGATCGCGCGGCAGCGAGCGGTTCCAATGGATGTCTGGATCCCATTCATAACCGGCAAGGCTGTCCAGGAAGGAATTCAGGCCTTCATCCATCCAGGTCCATTGGCGCTCGTCCGAATTTACAACCATCGGAAAATAGATGTGGCCGATCTCGTGGATGACCACACCAATCAGGAATTCTTTCTCCGAAAACGTCCAGGTGCGCGTGCCATCATCCTGCAGTTCCGTGCGTGGCCCGTTAAAGGTGATCATCGGATATTCCATGCCACCAACCGGGCCGTTTACGGATTGGGCGACCGGATAGGGATAATCAAACGCGAAACGGTTATAGACATCCATGGTGTGGATCACGGAGGCCGTGGAATAAAGCTCCCACAGTTCGCCGCCTTCCTTCGGGAAGAAAGACATGGCCATAACGGTCTCATGTTCGGCGCCTGGCTGTTCGAACCCTTGTGCATCCCATGCGAATTTGCGCGACGAGGCCCACGCAAAATCCCGGACATTCTTGGCTTTGAATTTCCAGGTTTTGGTGCCGGTCGGGTCCCCGCTCTCGGCAGCGAGCGCCTCTTCCGGCGTAACGATATACATCGGACGCTCAGCGGTCTCAGCCTCTTTCAGGCGCTGACGCTGAGTGGCGGTCAGAACCTGATTTGGGTTTTGAAGCACCCCGGTTGACGACACGATATGGTCGTTCGGGACAGTGATATTCACTTCATAATCGCCGAATTCGAGCGCGAATTCACCACGGCCCAGGAATTCCTTATTGTGCCAGCCTTCATAGTCTGAATACACGGCCATGCGCGGGAACCATTGCGCAATCAGGAAGATGTCGTTTCCGCCTTCGCGCTCGTCATCGGGGAAGTGCTCATAGCCAGAACGACCCGACACGGCATCATCTTCATTTATATTGTACGCAAAATCGATCTTGAACGTCGTTGAGCTGTCTGGCTTCAACGGTGTCGGCAGGTCAATCCGCATATTGGTGCCGACAATCGTGAAGTTCAGCGGATTGTTTCGTCCGTCCGTGACAGATCTGATTTCATAGCCAAGGGGGCGGTCGGCGAGGGCCTGCTGGCGGCGAAGTTCGCCAAGGCTGAGGCGTGTCGGGGTGTCGAGACCACCGGCTGAGACGGCTGGTCCGCGTCGACCGGCGCCACCAAAATCCTGCGCCATTTCGCTCATGGAATCGGTGCGGAAAATATTCTGGTCGAGCTGAACCCAGAGATAACGCAGCGAGTCCGGTGAGTTGTTCGAATAGGTGATGGTTTCTGTTGCCGTGATGCGGCGGTTTTCTTCGTCGAGCGTCGCGTCGATGACATAGTCAGCTTCCTGCTGCCAGTATTCATGGCCAGGTGCACCGGAGGCGGTTCGATAGGTGTTCGGAGTTGGAAGAACTTCATCGAGCTGGCGGAACTTGTCCTCGAAATTACCTTTGGTTTGCTGGATGCCCTGAGCGTGCGCTCCACCAATCACAATAAGAGATGCGATCATCGCACCAGACAATTTCCACATGGTTCTTCCTTTGATCAGCCCAATTCGCGAACGGCGTGCCCCAATACAAGCCAGACAAGGGTCTGTTCATGCCATGACGACCGCAAACATCAATATCGGCTGCGATGAGTTCGTCATTTTCAGTGTTAAATTTTTGTCATGTGCACGGTTGCGAACAGAATGCCGGGAGCGTGTCCAATTATTGAGTGATGTCATGCAGAATTTTCGGGAGCGGCGGATTGCCGCCAAAGCGTCTGTGTTCTGACAGATTTGAAAGAGAAGCTTTCCGAAAGGGGGCGCACTGGTCTAACAAGGTGTCTCTTTGATCTGACCGTCCTTCTGTTGCGGAATTCATATGCGTAGTCCTTCCCCCTTTGATCTTGGCCCCGTTCATTTTGTCGGTATTGGCGGCATTGGCATGTCCGGCATCGCCGAAGTGATGCTGAACCTTGGATACTCCGTTCAGGGGTCGGACATTCGCTCCAATGCCAATGTCGAGCGGCTTCAGGGCCTGGGCGCATTGGTTCATATTGGCCATAAGGCCGAAAATGTACGCGGGGCCGGGGCGGTCGTGATCTCCACCGCCATTAAGGGCGGCAACCCGGAAGTCGACACCGCACGCGCCATGGGCATACCCGTCGTGCGCCGCGCCGATATGCTGGCCGAGCTGATCCGCCTCAAATGGACCGTCGCGATCGCGGGAACCCATGGCAAGACGACCACAACGTCTATGATCGCAGCTCTGCTGGATGGCGCAGATATTGACCCGACAGTGATCAATGGCGGAGTCATCAATGCGTATGGCTCCAATGCCAAGCTCGGCGCGGGCGACTGGATGGTCGTTGAGGCCGATGAAAGCGACGGCACCTTCACCAAGCTTCGATCCACCATTGCCATCGTCACAAATATCGATCCCGAGCATATGGATCATTATGGCGATATGGAAAAACTTCGTGCTGCGTTCGACACCTTTGTCGAGAACATTCCGTTTTATGGGTTCGCTGTGCTGTGTACCGACCATCCCGAAGTGATGTCGCTGGCCGCGCGTGTCTCTGACCGCCGCCGGATCACTTATGGCTTCAACCCGCAGGCTGATATTCGCGCATTGAATCTGCGGACTGACGCTGATGGCGTGCATTTTGACCTCGCCATCCGGTCTCGGATTGGTAATGCCCACACGATTTCCGACATGCTGCTCCCCATGGCTGGGCGGCACAATGTGCTCAATGCGCTCGCCGCCATTGCCGTGGCGCTCGAGCTTGGGGCAGAAGCCGATGGTATCCGCGACTCGCTCTCACGCTTCGGTGGGGTAAAACGCCGTTTCACCAATGTTGGCGAGTGGAATGGCGTGAAGATCATCGATGATTACGGCCATCATCCGGTAGAAATCGAAGCCGTGCTGAAGGCTGCACGCGATATGCAGGGCGATAAGCGTGTTATCGCCGTCGCTCAGCCCCATAGATACTCGCGACTCAAAACGCATTTCGAAGAGTTCAGTACCTGTTTCAATGAGGCGGATGCGGTCCTGCTCACGCCAGTCTATCCGGCCGGTGAAAGCCCGATTGAAGGGTATGATCATCAGACGCTCGCTAAAAGTCTGATGGTTCATGGCCATCGTCAGGCCACAGCGCTGGACGACATTGATGACCTGCCAGCCGCGCTGAGAAACATGGTCGAACCCGGTGATATGATTGTCTGTCTCGGGGCAGGCGATATCACGGCAATTGCGGGGCAGTTGGCCGGGAAGTTGGGGAATTAGTGGGAGTATCGGAAGCGCCAGGCTTCCTTCCCAGTCTTAACAACTATGTGCTGATTTTCTGCAAAGCTGACTTCGAATTCGTCGAAATAGGACGCATCTTTGGTCAATGAAACCGTTGCCACTTCTTTACCGTTTCCTGTTGTAAATAGCTTCAAATGCGCTTCGTATCGTGAATCTCCGGTGATTGGGTCGTCGGGGAGGGTCTCTACAAGAATAATCGCGAGAATGCGATCTCCGGGACTTAATGCACCCGCTTTGATCATTTGATGTGGGTCGAATTTGTGTTCGTAAGTGATCTCAGTTGAATCTGTACCTAAAAATGCAATGCAACTCGTATCATTGAAATTTCCATCGCCAACACACAGAAGTCCGCCTATTTCAAGCCGCTTGAACACCGGAAACGTATTATTGTTGACATTACAGCTGAGCGGAATTTCTTTGATTTTTCCGTACTTTCGACGCTTTGGTTTGAAAAAGGTTTCCCCAAAATAGTCAAAAACCGCGAGACCTTTTCCGACGTCATTTGCGTTCGGGTTGAAGGACTGTTTCTGGAAGGAAACATAGATTCGGGATTTGCTTGGAGAAACCAGAGCGAAATGGCACCAGCCGAGCTCATTCAGACCGACAATGACCCCAATTTCATTCCTGCGTCGGTCAAAGATTGGGGTATCTTTCCCGAAATCGGGAAAGCCAATCCGCTTGATTGTGTAATCTGCGGGCGATGGATTAATTATGTAATCCGCGCCCGATGACTTACCATTGAATCCGAAATCGTTTTCGATGCATTCGTTTTCCAGCAGCCCTGTCCAGAGCTCGTCAGGTGTTCCTGAAGCCACGAATTCGAGCCCTAACTCTCCATTCTTGCGTATGGAGATGTTTTCTTTTGAGGAAGGTGGCTGTGGTTTGGTTGGAGAAATCGCCAACCCCTTCAGCATGCGTTCCACATCCGAGTGAAAGTCCGGGTCGCGGCGGATGTGCACGACGTTATGCTTCATCAGATCGCGAATGTCCTCGGGCAGGTCTTCAGGAGCAGGCATGGTCGCGCCGCCAACAAGCACCGGGATCACGTCAATAGACGACGCCTCAAGCGCCATCATCAGCTCACGGCGAGACCAGTCCCACGCATTCGTCGCGGCTTTTTGCTGACACGTTTCCAGCCATTTCGGGCCGATCAGCAAAAGAAAATAATCGCTCTGTGCGATGCGCTCAGCAATGACGGGCTCGAAATTCTCGCCGGGCCGGACGCTATAAACATCCTTGAAGACATGTTCTGCACCAAACTGGCCGATCAGTTTGTCATAGATCCGGCCGGCGATATCAGGCACATCTTCACGTCGATAGCTGATGAAGAACGTCTTCGGCATAAAAAGCCCCCTCACTTGCTGTGCCCTATATTTTCTATCGGTATGTGAGATGGGGTTGAATTGGAATTGCCCAGACGAACAAATATTGGCTAAAGCAGGACCATGAACTTCAAAGCCGACCAATTCACCGTTCGTGGCAAGCTCATCGAGAACGCGCCGCTGGCTCCTTACACCTGGTTTCGCGTCGGCGGTCCGGCAGATGTGCTCTTTCTTCCTGACGATGAAGACGATTTGTCGTCTTTTCTGAGTGGCTTACCTGCTGACATTCCTGTGACAGTTCTGGGTGTCGGGTCGAACGTTATCGTTCGCGATGGCGGCATTGAAGGCGTGGTGGTGCGCCTGATGGGCAAGTATTGGGGGGCGATTGAGCAAACCGATCCGCTGAACTTGTTTGCCCGCTCAGGCGCGCTTGATCTGTCGGTTGCGAAATACGCCGCCAGGGTCGGCGTGTCTGGGTTTGGCTTTCTGTCCGGCATCCCAGGTTCACTTGGCGGGGCGACGCGCACGAATGCAGGCTGTTATGGCCGCGAGCTGAAAGACATTCTGGTTTCGATTGAAGCCATTGATCGCGCTGGCGAAAAAATCGTCTATTCCGGCCCATTGGCTGAGACGAAGGACAACCCGGTTGAGCTCTCCTATCGCCATTCTGATCTGCCCGCCGATGTAATTGTGACAGGGCTTCATCTGCAGGGCACAGGCGTTGGTGAGCCTGACGATCTTGTGGCTGAAATCGAAGCCCATCAGGCGCGTCGGGCCGAGACCCAGCCGATCAAGGACAAGACGTCGGGTTCGACCTTCGCAAACCCGGACCCGCCGGGCACGCCAGACCAGCGCTCCTCCTGGAAACTGATCGATGCAGCGGGCTGCCGTGGGCTACGCGTTGGCGGCGCACAGGTCAGCGAAAAGCACTGTAATTTCTTAATCAATACAGGCGATGCTCGCGCCAGTGATCTCGAAGCGCTGGGTGAACTTGTCCGCGCGCGGGTTCTGGAAACAAGCGGTGTCGATCTGCGCTGGGAAGTAAGGCGGATTGGCCGACTCTAACGGGTAGTGCTCAACGGCTGTTCTTCGCTTATCGCTCAGGCCGTTTGCGCCCGACCTTTGGTCGTGTGGGGCACCACACAAGCAACTGCGCAGGCGCAAGCCGACCGAGCCTTGGCGAGGAACAAGGCTGAGCAAAAAGGGATGAACATGAGCTATACCTCTCCCACTATCGAATTCTCTCTCGATGTCCTGAATGGCGCAGAGTTTGATCTCACCTCGCGCGCCTATGGCAAGGGCGAGACTGAACGCTGTGTCGAGACGCCCTGGGCGGCACAGACCTTCGCCAAAGTGAACCGTGTTCTGGATATTGGCCTTGCCATGTCCCACCCGGATTATCTGGGCCTGATGATTGGCTTTCTCGATAAGGGCGGCAAGATTGAAGGCGCGGACATCATCAAGCCAGAGCGGGTGAAAACGCGCTATCCGGAAGCCTGGCGCGACCAGATTCTCGACATTCCGGTGCATATCGGTGACGTCCGGAAAATGGATTTCTCATCTGATCCGTTCGACGCCATTATGTGCATTTCAACCCTCGAACATATTGGTTTTGATGCGCCTTCAGACCGAACTGATACCGCCTTTGACCGGCCAACAGAGCTGGCGGATTTGCCGGAGCGTTCACCCAATGCGGATCGGGATGCACTGGCTGCCTTCCGCAAGGCGCTGAAGCCGGGTGGTCTTTTGTGCCTCACCGTGCCAGCAGGCGAGGGCGCGACACGAAAAATTCAGGATTCGACAGGCCGCTGGGCAGCCTATCTCGAATACGGGCCTGCCGACTGGAATGCGCTCACCTCTCTTCCCGGGTTTGACGTCGTCACACAAGTTGGCGCGGCAGAAATGGACGACGGCTGGCGTGCCTGCGAACCGTTTGAGAAGGTCTATTCAGCCTCAGTCGGTGAAGATGGCTTCCCGCGCGGCTGCATTATGAGCGTGCTCAGAGCAGTCTAAAAGACGAGCTTACCCTCGCTCACAATCTGAACTTCGCGCACAATCAGAGGATTGCCGCGCGTCAGATCGAGAAAGCGTCTCTCGTCTTGTTCTAAGCTCTGATAGGCGGGTGACTGAAAGGCCTGCTGAAGTCCCTGATAGGTATCCCACCAGGACTCGGCGACCCCATCGCACCACGGCGTATGGCGCATCGACCGAAGGCGCGGCGTGTTCTGAACAAGGGCGCGCAGATGAGGCAAATTACAGAGAAGCTTGCCATGGGCTTCGCGCCAGTAATGGGCAAAGCTTTCGCGGGTTACGCCGGGCTGACGCCAGACCGGTGTCATGGATTTCACCGTTTCTGCGCTGCCGCCTGGACGGGTTGGCATGGTTCCCATGCGGGCGAGCGGATCGACAATCAGAGGTGACCGGCGCGATGTATCGACAAAGTTCTCTTCATCGGCCAGCATCTCCTGAAAGGCTTCTGACCGCGCAGCCAACCCCATAGCGTGCTCATTCTCGAAGATCGCACACGAAACGCCGTCCCAGTCTGTTTGTCCGCGTTGATATTCTGGGCGGACCAGATTGAATTGCAGGCTGCGCAGCCCCGGTAATTCGGCTGTTATCGCTGCGTGGGTTTCAAGCCAATATCGGCAGAACTGGTAGAATGAGGTGCCGGACCGGCGTTTTACAAATACTATGGTTTTGATCATATGCGACTGTTTTCCCGACTGCCCCCGGTTTGCTGTAAAATACGACTTCACCTTGCACAAGGATGCCGTATGCTCATGGTCTGTCGAGTTTGCCAACCGGGTTCCGTCTCATGCGTAATTGTCTGAAATTCTTGCTCTGCTGTTTCCTGATTCTGGCGGGAATTGGCGCGCAGGCAGAGATGGAATTCGACGAGCCTGACCGGATGACGGACGCGCTGGTTGAGAAATGTCTCGAACAGCCCGGTGTCGACTTCATCGAGAACACGGATGTCATTTGCTATAACGCCGCGATCTTTCCAGAGCAGTTTCTGAAGCTCAACACGCTAGCCGATGCAAGCCGTATTATCATTACCAGCCCTGGCGGCAATGTCGCAACAGCGCGTGGCATGAGCACCATTCTCGACAATCGTGGTGAGCCTGCAGTGATTGCCGGCCCCTGTATGTCGGCTTGTGCCATGGTGATCCTGCCGGGCCTTGATCAGGTCCATATCCATCATACGGCTCACATCGCGGTGCATGGCATTACAATGATCCCGTTCGGCCGTTGGTGGGGATGGTTGAAGGATGATGCAGAACCCTCACGCTTCAACACGATGACGGCGCAGCTCGGCTATGATCTCAAGTTTGCCATGCATTCGTCAGGAACCTCTCATATGCGAGATCATCTGAACGGACAGGGCGTGGATGTCGCCTATATTCAGGACATCTCAGATCGTATGGAAGCGGATGCCCGTGCCTTTTCAGGCTGCCGTGTCGATGTGAAGGATTACTGGGGCATTGTGACGGCCGAAGACATTCGCAAATCGCTGGGCGATCACGTGACACGGATGGAAGCCTTCGTGCAGAATTGGTCGGACCCCGCAAATGCCGAATACCGATCTTGGGGGAAGTCGATTTCTGACCTCACCTACATCATGCAGAATGTCTGGCGAGAAGAAGGATGTTCACGCGTCAGTGAGTGAGCGCGGTGTGAAAAACTCGGCCAGTTTAAAATTGTAGGCGTTGAACGGGTCGTTTTCCTTGGCCTCGAAAACGGCCATGGCAGCGGTCGGAAATTTCACACGAAGCTGGCTGGCGGCCATGGAGTTGGAATATCCACCGTATTCCGTAAGCTGCATGGCGAGTTCGTGAATGCCTGGATTGTGGCCAATGACCACGAGGCAGTTTGTATCTGGCAGAGCCTCGATCAGACCAGAAATTTCCTCAGGATCCGCAAGATAAAGGCGCTCGGAGAAGGTCACCGGGGCTTCAGGAAAGCTCTTCTGAAATTCAGCGACGGTCTCACGGGTCCGGCGTGCTGTCGAAACCAGGATCTGGGTCGGCCTGACATTCATGGCCTTCAACTGGAAGCTTACGGTCTGAGCATCTTCATGCCCGCGATCAGTTAACCTGCGCGTTTCATCAGAACCCGTTTCGCTATAGGGCTCGGTTTTGGCATGTCTGAAGAGGATCAGCTGTCGCATCTAGCGTTTTTTTACCCTTCATGTCCGGCTTTGGGAACTGTTTTTCCAGCATTCAGTTCGAGTCAGAGCATGATGGCGTTTCCGCTTCCGTTGAACAATCGCTCAGCAGGGAAGACCAGAAATGCGTATTTGCATACCTGGTCATTGTATCCATGTTATTTCGTTTCAATTCCAGGGTGACTGGCAGCCATACAGAAAGCGCTGCATCACCATCAGCATTTCCGCACGCTGATCTTCATTGCGAACGGAATGCCCGGCACCTTCGAGTTCATGATACATGGAGGGGACCCCATATTCCTGCAGCAATCTGAAGGTTTCGCGCGACTGATTGACGTGCACAATGTCGTCTGCATCCCCATGGATCAGTAGAATGTTTGCCTTAATATTGCTGACATATGCGCGGGGAGAAATTGCGCGTACGGCCTCTGGGGCGGTCTCCGGGTTTCCAATTCTCTTGACCCAGACGTCTCGTGCCACGCGATCTGCATCGTCGTCTCCACTGAACTGATCGATGAATTCGGCCAGGTCGCTGACACCATTAATGCTGATGACACAGGTATATTTGTCTGGCGTCAGTGCGGCTCCCGCCATTGCTGCATACCCGCCATAGGACGCGCCGACAATCAGACGGGCGGAGTCCGGATTGATCAGGCCCTCTGCTTCCAGTGCCGCAACGCCATCATCAATATCGGTTTGCATGGCGCGGCCCCATTCACCGAAGCCGGCTTCTTCAAAGCCGCGTCCTAATTCGCCGCTTCCCCGGAACTGGGGCTGAAAGACATTATAGCCAAGATAGGCGAGATACTGAGCCATGCCGTCAAAATCGGCATGATCCCGGGCGACCGGTCCACCATGCGGATGCACTATCAATGGCGCATCCGGCCCGATACGACCTTCGATATAATACCCGAACAAAGGCAATCCATCCTGTGCCGTGTAATCAACGCGCTGTATGGGAAACACGTGCTCTTTCTTCAAATCCGGACGTAAATTGATGACGTGCCGGGCTTTGAGTGTATCAACGTCGAAATGGAATAATGAGCCAGGGCGCGTCGGGCTTGAGACATAGAGCAGCCATTTGCGTCCATCCACGCTGGTTTCCAGTATGCTCCAATTGTCTTCGGGTTTGAACGCACCGTCGAGCATCCGACCGACCTCACCGAATTCCTCACTAATCCATTCTTTTTCGAGTTGATCCTCGAACCAGCCGACATAGAGCAGATCATCTGAATAGGTCTCTCGACGAAGCGTGACGATATCGTGCCCTTCCTTCTGGAAGATCTGCTCAATGTATTTGTCATTCAGGAAATCATAGAGATAAAGCGCCGACGTTTCCGCGTCGTCAGGACGGTGCACCACCAGCATCTTCTGATCATTTGACAGATTACTTGCCGGCATAAAATCGTTCTCCAGGGGATCAAAGATTCTCTGGAGTTTCCAACGGCCATTTTCATCCCTGTAATAGACGCGCTGGACGTTTTCGCGTTTGCCTTCGTCAAACCGCAGAAACGGACGAAAATCATCGTCGAATTCCCAGTATTGAGTTTTCTTGCTACCCTTGTCGGCGACAAACTGCTCACCCGTTTCGATATTGGCAATGATGAGGTCTTTTCCGCGCGAGCGTTCAACAACCATAGCGATTTCATTGGTGTCCCGAGACGCCCCAACAATGCGTGGAACGGTCACATCATCGCGAATGTCGACCTTGGATGTTGAATATACCAGCTGCTCAGCCCCGGTCTTGGCATTGATGGCATAAATCACTGCCTGGGCAGAGGAATCACGCGCCCTGTTTCTGAGGTCGTATTGAATACCTTCGGCCAGGATCAGATCATCGAATCCCCAGGTCACTGAAAAATACAGACGATAGGAGGGAGCGTGAACAAGCAGATCGCCGTCACCTGTCGTTGATTTTATGGTGATTTCGTCCCAGTTATCCGTGCCAGTAAATGTGTGTTCGGCGACGCGCTTCAGAAGTGCTATCTTCATGCCGTCAGGAGACATGGAATAGTCATCGATGTCATGCGGCCCGACATAGGCGAGCGGATATTCAGCCCGCGCCGCCAGACCAGTGAAACCAACAATCAAAATAAGTGTGAAAACGCGCACGATTTGACGCATGCTTGAAGCTCCCCGAACTGACTTTCAGGGAGCGTAACGGCGCTGATGAGGTTTTCAAGTCAGTCTTTGACAATCACGAGTTGATTGCGCCCGGCAGGTGTCAGGCCTTGGCGTTGACTGCGATGCCTGATGCGCGGGTTTTTCCGCCGGTTTGTCCGTTTGAGCCGTAAGCCTGTGGACCGCGTGTTTCCTGTGAGACTTCACGCGCAATGGATTCGACCAGACCTTCCGTCACGCTCCGCATGGCGGTCAGGGCTTTGTTATGCTCGGCCAGAACTTCCTGGAACCGACGCACGGTTTCAAACAGGCTCTTGCGAAGGTTTGCATCACTCTTGACCAACTCATCCGGCTGGCGTGCGAGATTGGTCATCTCCAGACGATAAGTATGCGCCAGACGTTCCTTTTCGTCCCAGTCCTGGGAGGACGCATCGAGCTGACGCGCCTTCAGCGCGGCGGTCTCGTCTGACATCAGCGTGGTCAGGCGCTTGGTGAGGGAGATCAGCTGATCGAGGCGATCATCCATATCATGAGCGGCAATGGTCATGTGTGAGGTCCTTTTCGGTGTCTATTCTAACCCCTGCATGCGCAGAATTTCGGTGTAGACCTGATCGGCAAGCCCGATCCCGCCCTGTTTCGACATTTCTTTCGCATACTCATCCACCAACATCGGGCGGAACGCCCGTTCTGCTGAGCCACCACCTGCAATTCCGTCTGTGTCGAGCGATTCAAACAGGGGGGCGAGCATCTGAGTGAGGAACATAGCCTCAAATTCTTCGGCGACCTTGCGGGCCGCTTCCTTGTCTTTCACGCCGGCAACAGAGGGCAGGGCGGATTGCGAGCTGGCCGCGAGCGCATCGAGTTCATTCATGATCAGAGCACCTCAATCTCGGCCTGCAGGGCGCCGGCAACTTTCAGCGCCTGAAGAATGGAGATCATGTCGCGCGGCGTGACGCCGAGCGCGTTCAGACCATCAACCAGTTCGCGAAGCGGCACACCACCATCCAGCATGGCAAGGCCGGTTCCGTCTTCGAGCACTTCGACGCCCGATTGCGGGACAACAACCGTTTCGCCTTCAGAGAAGGGGGCTGGCTGGCTGACACCAGGCTGTTCGGAAATCTGAATTGTGAGATTGCCCTGTGCGATGGCAACCGTTGAGACGCGGACATTTTCGCCCATGACTATCACGCCGGAGCCTTCATCGATGACGATTTTCGCCGGCTGATCCGGTTCAACCACCAGGCCTTCAATTTCGGCCAGAAGCGAGGTCATGTCATAATTTGGCGGGCAGGCGAGGCGAATGGTGCCTGGGTCCAGAACGACCGCAAGGTCGACCCCCATATAGGCATTAATCGTATAAGCGAGGCGCTCTGCTGTTGTGAAATCAGGGTTTCGGAGCGCGAGACGCAGCACGCGTTGTTCAGACAGGTTGAAGCCGATTTCCCGCTCAATCAAAGCGCCATTGGAAATCCGCGCGGTGGTCGGAACGTTCCGAATGACGGATGTGCCGCTATCACCGCTCGCGGCGAACCCTCCTGCAGTCACTGGTCCCTGACCGACGGCATAAACCTGACCGTCGGCGCCTATGAGTGGTGTGACCAGCAAGGTTCCGCCCTGTAGTGATTTCGCATCACCAAGGCTTTGAACATTGACATCAATCCGAGAGCCGTTGGTTGCAAATGGGGGCAAATATGCTGTCACGGTCACCGCAGCGACGTTCTTGGTGTTGAGGTTCTGGTCGCGTGTGTTCACGCCCAGGCGCTCCAGCATGGATTCAAGACTTTGCTTGGTGAACGGCGAGTTCCGCAAGGAATCGCCTGTACCATTCAGGCCCACCACAAGCCCGTAACCGATGAGCTGGTTTTCCCGAACGCCCTCAATATCGACAATATCTTTCAAACGTGAGGCCGCGTCCGCAGCAGGCAGAAAAGATGCCGTCATTGCGATGCAAAGAGCAGAAGCAGAGGCTTTCAAAAGCTTGGTCATGGTAACTCGTCAGACAAATCTGTTTAGAAATTACATGGCCAGAACCAAGAAACGGTTAACGTCTCTTTCACCACGCATACACCATAATGTTTCCTTAACGCTGAAGTCTGGCAGTGCCTGTATGGAGTTCCGGGAATGCGTATTGATAAGTCCCGATCCAGTTCGAATGTGTCGTCGTCTCGCAAGACCAGTCCGTCTGGTGATCGGGGCGCATTCACGTCTGCAATGAGCGGATCCGATGCGCCATCAGCCGCCCGATCAACATCCTCCACGGTCGGCGTTTCTTCGGTCGCTGCGATTATGGTGCTGCAGGGCGCGGAAGACCCGCTGGAAAAGCGCCGTCGTTCTGAACGCCGCGGGCGTCAAATGCTGGAAGCGCTGGATGCGCTGAAACTTGATGTCCTCAGCGAACGCAATCCTGAAGCTGCTTTAAAGCGTCTCGCTCAGGCAATGGAGAGCGAACGAGACCAAACCGATGATCCGGAGCTCGAATCGGTGATCGATCAGATCGAACTTCGCGTTGCTGTTGAATTAGCGAAGTATAAATCGTCACACCGCCGATAAAATCGCTGAAATTGTGGAATTTTTCTACTGAAATCCTTCATTGAAGAGTCAGGTTAAACTCTATATACAGCCAGCCATCAAACAGCCGAGTCGGAGTCTGGTGTGAGTACGACTGATCTGGAAGGCTATAAGCCGAGCCCTGACGAAGAGTTCATGAACGATCGTCAGATTGCCTATTTTAGAAAGAAACTGCAGGACTGGAAGCAGGAGATTATTGATGGGTCAAAAACGACCATCGGTAACCTTCAGGAGGACAGCGATACGCTGGCCGACATCGTCGACCGGGCCTCAGCCGAAAGTGATAAAGCGCTGGAATTACGGACACGCGACCGTCAGCGTAAACTGATTTCGAAAATCGATGCCGCGATACGGCGCCTTGACGAAGGCACGTATGGCTATTGCGAAATGACCGGTGATCCGATTTCTCTTGGCCGACTTGAGGCCCGTCCGACAGCAACCCTGTCGCTCGAAGCGCAGGAAGCCCATGAGCGCAATGAAAAGACCGTCCGCGACGATTAGTTTCGCACGATCGATTAAGCTTAAGAAAGCCCGTCTCCCTGAGGCGGGTTTTTTATTTTTTGGGCGTGTAACGATTGATGCTCCATACACTCCATGCGAAGAGTAAAGCCCAGAAAACGAAGTTCGCGATAAGCGCCCAGCCCATTCCTGTGCTTGAATGAAGCGCTCGAAGCAAAGGCAGCAAGAAAGTCCGTCGACTGCCATCTCCGTCCAAGTCTGCATTCAGGATCTTATAGCAAGCAAGGCTGCCCAACGATGTGCAGAGCAGCGCCATGCAGGTAATGCGAAAAACCCTCGTCATGCTGATTGCATAACGTTGTAGGATTGGGATGCACAGAAAAGTTTGTGTGACACAAATCTTAATGGAACAGCGGCGGCCCTCATGGAGCCGCCGCTTTATAACACCCAACGCTCGGCGTTGCCCGCCAGCGAGACCAGTTCTAGTCCAGATAAGAAAACGTAGAGTTACTAAGACCTTGTCAGGTTATTACTGAAGCGAAAAACTTCTTATTGTTTGCGTTAATTATAGTAATGATGGTTATCAATTTGTTTTAATTTAAGTATAGATGGGAAATGCTTGCCGATAAGGCATTTTCTGCCGGGTCAGAATAGCCCGGGATTGCCGCAGGCACAAAAATGGCCCGCGACAGGGTAAATCGCGGGCCGGTAAATGCTTAAATTGCAATCAGTCTGAAGTTCAGAATGGCAAAATCTTGTTAGCAACACGCTGACCGTAACGTGGGCGCTGAATCGTAGAGATATCGCCGCGTCCGCCATAGGAAATCCGGGCTTCAGCCATCTGCGTGTGCTGAATAGTGTTGCCGGCAGAAATGTCTTCCGGACGGATGATGCCAGAGACGACCAGTTCCCGAACTTCGGCGTTCACTTTGACTTCCTGGCGTCCGGCAATCACGAAATTCCCGTTGGGCAGAACATCTGTTATGACGGCGGCCACCTCAAGCTGGATGGTTTCCGTCCGGTTGACGGATCCGACGCCCTGCGAGGTTGAAGACGATGACGTGCCGATACCGGTGCCAAGCGAGTCTGCCCCGGGCAGGGCGCGTTCAATCGGAGCTTCTAGTCCGAACAGGCCGGTGATTTCGGCATCCTGCGCGCCGGTTCGGCTCGTCGACGTCGTGTTGCTGAGCGTTGCCGTGTCGGCAATATCAATGTCGACCGTCAGAATATCGCCAACCATGCTGGCACGCTGATCCTTGAAGAAGCTTCGCGCACCCACACGCCACAGCGAATTCGCAGCCTGCGGCTCAGAATAGGTTTTCGGCACCGGAGCTGTCGGCGGAATGGCGCCGATAATCGTGTCCGGATTGCTGATCGGCGTCAGTTGAGGCTCTTCCACAAGCGAGCCTACCGTCGAGCACGCGCCCAGGCCGGTTACGGCCAGCAGAAGAAGGGCTGATGACGTCAGTGAATTGCGGGTCATTGAGTTAGCCTTCCTGGCTCAGATAGGGAGTGTTGATACGGGCTTCGCCTGGCGCCCAGGCAATTGCGTCCATGGACCGGTTGGACTGAAGGTTTTGCAATCTTACCGTTTCGCCTTTTGCGGCATTGTTGAGTGCCTTGGCGTTGACGACAAGCTTGATCGGTCCACGCTCATAGATGAGCTGAACCAGATCGCCTTTCTTAAGAATTGAAAGCGGCTGAATATCGCGGAGTGACAGCGGCTCACCCGCACGGATCGTGCGGCGTGCCTCGGTATCGGCGAGAACGCTGGCCGACCGGATCAGGCCCTGAATACGGCGGCCGTCTTCCATGGGTTCATAGGTGATCATGTCAGAGGTAATTTCATCACCGCGGCGGACATCTGTGACGAGGACGGGCACTTCGCCTTCGCGTGCGACATGTCGTGGTGGCACTTTTTGTTGTGGTGCCGGTGGAGTCGTTGATGTCGGCACGGCGCTGGCAGATTTGGTTACCCAGATCATCTGGCCGTCTGGCAGATCGATTGGGAAGCCAGCGGCTGCCGCCTGAGCTTCGATAAATTCAGATGACAATGGCATGCGTTGGCCGGGCAGGGGCGCGGCAGCGATCTGACGCGAGGCGGCCGAGCCGGAAACCGGCGCGACATCACCTAGCAACACCCATTGACCTGCGACAGCAATATCTGCGTTGACGGGCATGGAGGGACCAAAAATGCTGGCCAGTGTCAGGGCCAGAAAGCGGTGAGAACGACGCTTTTTCATGGTCTTACTCCTTCAGGCGGCCTATCGGAGCTGGCTGGATACGCCCAGCATCTCGTCTGAGGTCGTGATGACTTTGGAATTCATTTCATATGCGCGCTGCGCGAGGATCAGAGAGCTGATCTCGTTCACGGCATTGACGTTGGAGTTCTCGAGAAAACCCTGCAGCACGGTGCCGAAGCCGAGTGCGCCCGGTGTGCCCAGATTGGCCGGACCGGATGACGGCGTTTCGAGGAAGAGATTGTCGCCAATGGCATCGAGGCCGGGCGGGTTGATGAACCGCGCCAGATCGACCTGGCCTAATTCCTGGTATTCGACTTCGCCAGCGATGCGCGCCTGCACCATGCCAACCGCACTGATGGTCACGTCCACGGCTTCTTCCGGAATGGCAATGCCGGGAGACACCACATATCCGTCTTCCGTGACGATCTGACCTTCCGGACTGACCGAGAAATTACCGGCGCGGGTGTAGGCTTCGGTGCCGTCCGGGTTCTGGATCACAAAATAACCGTCGCCCTGCAGCGCCAGATCAAATTTGTTACCCGTCTGAAGCACATTGCCTTGCTCGGTGATGCGGTAAACAGAACCTGCCTTCACACCGGTACCGACCTGCACTCCCGTTGGAACAATTGTTCCGCCGTCAGAGGAGGTCGTCCCCATGCGCTCGACATTCATATAAAGGAGGTCCTGGAATTCAGCGCGCTGGCGCTTGAACCCGGTCGTGTTCATGTTCGCAATGTTGTTTGAGATGACCTCAACATTCAACTGTTGGGCCTGCATGCCAGTTGCAGCCGTGTATAGGGAACGCATGAACCACTCACCTTAAAAATTTACGCCTGGGTTGACCCCAGTTTGCTGATCGCTGTTTTGCGAAGCTCATCTGCGTCTTTTACGAGGCGGCTTGCTGATGTGTAGGCCCGGGAAATTTCGATCATCCGGGTGATTTCCGAAATGGCGTTGACGTTGGATTGCTCCACAACACCCTGCTGCAATTTTGGCAGCTCGGCGGCTTCTGGCTCTTGTCCTGCTGGGGACCAGAGATTGCCACCCGACTTTTCTAACGCATCTGGCGTTTCAAACTGGTAAATACCAAGGCGTCCAATCTCAACATTTCCCTGTCGGATCATGCCGGTTTCGCTCACGGTTGGTGGTCCGCCTTCCGGATCGAACACCATTTCATTGCCGCCTTCATCCAGCACCATGGCGCCTTCGTGCGTCACAAGTCGGCTGAGTTCATCCAGCGCGAATTGTCCGTCACGGGTATAATAGGTTTCCTCGCCCACCCGCACGGAGAAGAATGCATTGGCTTCGGCGAGGCCGAAATCAAGCGGGCCACCGGTCTGACGCAATGTGCCGGCCGTCATATCCCGATGCATGCGTTCGACTTGAGTGAAGCGGATATCTTCTGGAGTATCATTGGCTTCGGATGGTCGCTGGATCACCAGATCATTCAGAGCGACTTCAGCTTTGAAAGCGGCGGTATTCATATTGGCAAGATTGTTCGCCACCAGATCCATCCGGCGGCGCAGCATTTCCTGCGAATTGAGTCCAACGAGAAGTGCGTTGTCCATGAATAGCCCAAACCATCGTATTTTACACTCCGAGTTCTGGGGGCTGAGGGTTAATTCTTTCCTGCATTTTGGTGACATTTGAAACTTAATGAAATTGATCGGCAGAAACTGCCCATCTCCACGCTTCCTTAACCAAGCGCGGTCATTTTTGCCGGGTCAAAACTGCAGGATACGGTACATGTCAGAAGAAACAGAGACCGAAATTGACGAGACCTCCGCTGAAGATGGAGCGGATGAGGCTATGGCGCCCGCCAAAAAGAAAATGGCAGGTAAAACGTTGGTTTTATTTGTTATTTTGCCCGCGCTTCTTGTGCTGGTGGGCGGCGGTGTCGGCGTGATGATGCTTCTTGGGGGCGGCGATTCCGACGGCACCAAGGTCGCTTCTCTGGAAGATGATGCGCATGGCGAAGACGATGGCCATGGTGAAAAAGACGACGATCATGGAAAAAAAGATGATGGTCATGGCAAAAAAGATGACAGCCACGGCACGGCTGATGATGGCCATGGCGGTAGTGTGAAATCGTCGTCTGAACTGGAAGACAATGGTGCCGTCATTCAGATTGGCGCGCCGGGCGATCCAAGTTTTTACACCATGCCGAAAATTCTGGTCACTGTAAGCTCCGGTGGTGGACGACGCTCTCAGCTCTTGCTCAAACTGACCCTCGAAGCCAGTGATCCAAGCGTTTTCGACAAGCTGGATTCCTTGCTGCCGCGCATTACGGATCAGTTCCAGATGTTTCTGCGTGAAATGCGGATTGATGATCTGAGTGGATCGGCTGGTGACTATCGCATCCGCCGGGAGCTTTTGCGTCGAGTCAATATGAGTCTGACACCAGATGCGATCGACGCCGTACTGATTGAAGAATTTATCGTCCAATAGAGTCTGAAATGTCTGACGAAAAGACTGATGAGGAATTAGCCGCTGAATGGGCTGCCGAGCTTGAGGCAGACGACGCCGCGAATGGCGACGATGGCGGTATGGGAGACGACTTTGCCGCCGAGTGGGAAGCCTCACTCGCGAACGAGGAAGAAGAAAGCAAATCGAACCTCGCCAGCGTGGTTATGGGGTCGGGAACGACCACAGAGCGTATTCTCAACCAGGATGAAATCGACAGTCTTCTTGGTTTCTCACTCGATGACGAAGAAGCCGATGACAATTCCGGTATCCGGGCCATCATCAACTCGGCCATGGTCTCCTATGAGCGGCTTCCAATGCTGGAGGTCGTTTTCGACCGTCTGGTCCGGCTGCTCACCACGTCTCTGCGGAACTTCACGTCGGACAACGTTGAGGTCTCGCTCGATGCGATCACCTCCATCCGGTTCGGCGATTATCTGAATTCCATTCCGCTCCCCGCAATTCTGTCGGTGTTTCGCGCCAAGCAGCTCGATAATTACGGCCTGCTCACGGTCGACTCCAATCTCATATACTCCATCGTGGACGTTTTGCTCGGCGGTCGTCGGGGCACAGTCGCGATGCGGATTGAAGGACGCCCATATACGACGATTGAGCGCTCGCTTGTCACGCGTCTGGTCGAAGTCATTCTGCAGGACGCCAAACAGGCGTTTGCACCTCTGACCGAGGTCGATTTCGAGCTCGACCGGATTGAGACCAACCCACGCTTTGCCGCCATTGCGCGACCTGCCAACGCAGCCATTCTCGTTAAGCTCCGGATCGACATGGAAGATCGCGGCGGACGGGCAGAATTGCTTTTGCCTTATGCAACGCTCGAGCCCATCCGGAAAATGCTGCTCCAGAACTTCATGGGCGAGAAGTTCGGTCGAGACAATATCTGGGAAGGTCACCTTGCCAGCGAGCTTTGGGCCGCAAAACTCGAATTACAGACAGTCATCGATGAGATGGAATTGCCGCTTGGCCAGCTTCTCAATCTGAAAGAGGGCGACACGTTGTTTCTGAATGCGTCTGCAGAATCGCAGGTCGAGCTGAAATGCGGCGACATTCGTCTGACAAAGGGCCGGGTTGGCCGCATGGGCAATAAGGTCGCCGTCAGAATTGAAAACCCAATTTCTGACCGTGCTCGCAAGGAAATCCTTGGAGACCAGAAATGAGTGATTACGGCCTCATGGTAGAAATCGGTCTCGCCCTGCTTCTGGTCCTGGCAATTGTGTATTGCTGGCGGCTGGATCAGCGCCTGAACAGCTTACGCAAGGGCAATGATGGTATGATTGAAGCCGCGCGTGAGCTGGCTGAAACCATTGCTCAGGCCGAAGCCGCTGTTCAGGGACTGCGTCAGACAGCAGCCGAAACCGGCAGGGAATTGCAGTCCAAGATTGATGAAGCCCGATCCATTTCCAACAGTCTGCCCCGCGGCGGACGGCGAGGTTACTGATAATGTCGAGTGCGCGTGTTCGTCTTCTCCCTGTCATTGGCGTTGTTGCTTTCGGTGTGTTCGCGGTGAAAGCGGTCTCGATTGCTGAAGCCGCTGGCGAGCGGGCGGCTCAATCTAAAACATATGCCGAAGAAGAGGCTGCGGAGGCTGAAACCGTTCCAGAAACGGTCTCTGTCGAAGAGGAGCAATCAGCAGGCGGCGAGGAGACGTGTCCGGCACCCGATCTGATCGCGGAGCAGGCTGGGTTGTCTCAGTATGAAATTCAGGTGCTGCGGTCTTTGTCTGATCGCCGCGAAGTTCTCGATGCCCGTGAGGCGTCGCTCGATACGCGCGAGATGACCATTTCAGCTGCCGAGAATCGTCTGACAGACCAGATACAGGAGCTGGAACGGCTCGAAACAAGTATTCAGGGGCTTCTTGGCGATCTGGACGAGCAGAATGAAGAGCAGCTGGCCTCTCTCGTGAAGCTGTATGAAAGCATGAAGCCGAAGGATGGCGCGCGTATTTTCAACACGCTCGACAATGAGCTCATGCTGGAAATCGCCGATCGCATGAAACCTGCCAACATGGCGGCCATTCTGTCGGAAATGGAAATTGATCGCGCCCGGACGCTGACCATGCTGATGGCGCAAAAGACCGAACCGCCGCAGACGATTGCAGAACTGGAGGCGCGAACGAATGAACCGTAACCGGTTCTTCTCCTCGGCTGCTGGTCTGACCATTATAAGCCTGACAACGCTCGCCAGCGCACCTTCTGCCTGGGCGCAGAATCGACAATTGTCGATCGAAGCGAGTGAACAGGATGGCTATGCGCGCATTTTGATGAGCTGGGCGGATGGCAGTGAAAATGGCCCGTCGCTGACGGCCGATATGACCGGTCCTGTGCTCATTTTACGCTTTGATGAGCCGGTTGCGCTCGATCTCGACAAGCTCAAAGACGATTTGCCAAGTCAGATCGCGATTGCCCGTCAGAGCGATGATGGTCGAGAAGTCCGTATCGCATTGGCGCGGGAGTACAAAGCACACGTCTCGAACTCCTGGGATCTGACGGCGATTGATCTGGTCTCAGAAGATCGGGATACAGATCCGCCTGATATTGTTTCTCCCGTGGTGGCCCGGAAAGCGGCAGAGGCGCAGGCGGCTGCCGAAGCTGCCGAAGCCGCGCGTCTTGCCAATTTGCCGCCGCCCTTGGCGCTTACGATTCAGGGCTCGCAGAACGATGCCTATTCGACACTCGCCTTTTACTGGCCAGAGAACGTCGGCTTCGAAACAAGCACGACTGATGAAGGCTTCAGGATTGAGTTTGACAGACGTGGCATCACCGATCTCACGCGCACAAAAATCGATCCGCCGCGCGGCCTTCGCGGAATTGACGGTGAAAACACCGACGAGACTTTCGTCGTTGATCTTGATCTGAGCGACGGGCACTGGGCCAATGCAATTGCGGTCGACAATTCGGTTCTGGTGCGAATTCGCGAAGGCGAGGCGCCGGACGACCTTCCCGAGGAAGACGCGGCAATCCCAGAGGCGCTACAGGCGCTGGCTGAAACCCTTGGGCCAGCCGAGCCTGAGGGCGTTGAACCACCGAGTCGGAAACCGCCCCTCGAAACGCTGGCCTCCTATCAGGCCGAAAATCCGTCCCCGGAGCCCGACATCGATACGCAGGCTGACGCTGCGATTGAGGCCGTAACAGAACCGCCTCCGTCAGTTCGGTTCGTTGAAGAGCCAGAAGCGCTTCCCCCCATCACGGAAGCTCGCATCTGGTCAGAAGCATTGCCACGCTCTGGTACTGTACCGGTTGCCGTAACGCCTGGTGGGCGCGGCATTGGTCTGGAGTTGAAGTTTGCGTCGGATATTCCCGGCGTGGTGTTTCGCCGGAACAATGCTGTCTGGATGGCTTTTCCGGCAAATGGCAGTTTCGATCTCAGCGGACTCGAGCAATCAACAGGCGTTCGGATTGATCAGGTCCGTTCAGATACGGGCATGGCGCTGAGGGTTTTTCTGCCTACAGATTTGCTGCTTCAGATTGAGTCTGATGGGCGCAATTGGCGTTTAGAGGCGGGCAATGAAGGAGAGCTGGCTGACCATCAGGTCAAGCTCAAACGTATTGCGAGCAATGGCGGGTCGGGCATTGAGGCCATTGTGCGGGAAGCAGGCACAGTATTCAGCCTGACTGATCCCGAAATCGGGGACGAACTGATTTTTGTCTCGGCTGCCGATCCTTCAACGACGCTTGCGCAGAGCCTTTCTTTCATCGACGCCGAACTGCCCGTGACGTCACACGGGCTCGTTGTTATTCCAAAAGCCGATGATGTGAACGTTGTTCAGCGCGGCGACAATATTCGGATCAGCCGGGATTCGGGTCTCGCTCTGTCGAGCTGGGGCGTTGATAGTGCGCTTGCCGGGCAGGGAGGCATTTCTCCTGGCTTCCTCGACTTTGCGAGCTGGCGACTTGGAAGCGAAAGAGATTTCTGGCGCAATCAGACACGCCTCGCCGCCGCGGCGGCCCGCGCGGACCCGGAAACCTGGGAAGGCCAGGACGCGCTGATGAATCTCGCCAAATTCTATCTGGCCTGGGAATATGCAGCAGAAGCCTATGGGCCCTTGAATATCGCTCAATCTGCCGACCCGTTACTTGAGCAGGACGCGCAATGGCGAACGCTTCGAGGCGCCGCAGACATCATGATGGGTCGCTATGAAGACGCGATCAAAACGCTGGAGCATGGCAATGTTCGCGGTGACCCGGCTGCAGCCTCCTGGCTGGGCCTGGCCTATGCGGAGATTGGCGATTGGCGGAAATCCCGCGAAGCCTTCATTCTGGCTGAACCCTTGATTAATGCTCATTCGCCGGAATGGGCAGCGCGTTTCCATGCGGCAGCATCACGGGCGATGATCCGCATGGGCGATGGCGGCAATGCTGAAGCCCATGCGCTCGCAGCCGCGCGGGGTGAGGACGAGAAAGCCGCAGGACATGCCAGTCTCACACTGGGCGAGATGGCAGTCGCGACCAATCGCTTTGATGATGCTCGCGCGATCTATCAGCGCCTTATGGGGCATTCAGATCCTAATGTTCGCGTTCGCGCGCAATTGGAGGCCATCAAGCTTGCCGTCGATGAAGGTAAAATCTCTCATCTCGATGCGAGCGACCAGCTCGACATGCTTCGTTTCCGCTGGCGTGGTGATCAGCTTGAGCTCGAAATCGTCGCCGAACTAGCCGATTCCTATTTCGAACTCGGGCGGTTCCGGGAGGCCCTGACCCTGGCGAAAAACTTCGCCGAACAATTCCCCAACCTTCCAGGTGCGCGAGACTTGCGCATCAAGCTTGCTGAGCAGTTTGAGAGCCTCTTCCTGGAAGGCAAGGCAGACTCGCTCGATCCGATCTCCGCGCTGGCCCTGTTTTATGAATTTCGCGAGCTTACGCCGATCGGCCCGGACGGCGATCGCATGATCCGCATGCTGTCAAATCGCCTTGTCGCGTTTGATCTTCTGGATCCGGCGACTGAGCTGTTGTCCCACCAGGTCGAAAACCGAAACCTCATCGGTCAAAGCCGTGCGCAGATCGCCTCTGACCTGGCTGCGATTTACCTTATGGATCGCCGCCCGGAAAAAGCACTGCAGTCTCTCAATGCGACCCGTATTGCGGGCCTTAGTGATGAGCTGCGAATAGAGCGCCGTCTTCTGGAGGCTGCCGCCCATATGGAACTCGGCCGCTATGGCCATGCAATTGAACTTCTGGAAACGCTCGAAAATCAGCGTGGTCGTGATCTTCTGGCCGAAGTTCACTGGCGTGCCCGGACCTGGGGCGCAGCAGGTCGTGCACTCCAGCGAACACTCCCGCCGCCGGGGCAGCGACTGACAGGTGCTCAATTGCAAACGGCGGTTCGCGCAGCCGTTGCCTATCGCCTTGATGGTGATCTGGAAGGTCTATCCAATCTGCGGTCTGCCTATCTGGACTCGGTCAGAGGGACGGAGGAAGACAGCACGTTTGATCTTCTGACGAGCACAAATGACGTGTCGACAGCCCGTCTGACAGACACCATCCGCCGTATGGCCGACACCACGACGGCCAATGCTTTCCTGACAAATCTGAAACAGCGTTTCAGCCGTGCAGGTGGTGCGCCTTAAGTTTGTCATTTCCACGTGTGTCTGATTATGGTCTCTGACGCACAAACAGGCGCAAAAAAGGTATGGCAATATGGTGGGGCGACTGAATTGGGCTGGCGTTACGGCTCTGATAACAGGCACGAGCCTTGTTTCAGCATGTGTGACCCTGCCGCGCGAAGAGGGGCCTCCTCCGGCACCTGATTATGCCAATGTCGCAGGCTTTGTCTCCGATATCCGGATCGTTGGCTTTGACACCAGCTCAACGCTCATCACCGAACAGAGCATCCGTCAGATCTTGTCCGCCAGTGACGGGTCGCTGGATTTTCTCGCCCTATCAGGCGGTGGTGCCGGGGGCTCGTTTGGGGCGGGCGTTCTGACGGGAATGACGAGAGAAGGACACAGGCCAAGGTTTGAAGTGGTCACAGGTGTCAGCACTGGTGCGCTGATCGCGCCCTTCGCCTATCTGGGGCCCGACTGGGATGATGAGTTGAGAGAGGCTTTTGTCGGCGAGTCAGCAGAAAATATCCTGCAAAACCGCGGAGCAGGCGTGTTCTATTCCTCCAGCTTCTTCAAAGGCGGTCCTCTGGATGCGCTCGTCGATGCCTATGTAACCGATGAACTGATCGCCGCGGTGGCCGAAGAGGCCGAAACCGGACGAATTTTGATGGTGGCGACAACCAATCTCGATCGGCAGCTGACCACCTATTGGGATATGGGACGGATCGCCAAACAAAAGAGCCCGGCGGCACGCGAGCTCTTCCGCGATGTGCTTGTTGCGTCAGCCAGCGTTCCGGGTGTGTTTCCGCCCGTCATGATGGATGTCGAGGCGGATGGCCAGCTCTATCAGGAAATGCATGTCGATGGCGGTGCTTCAGTACCATTCTTCATCGGGCCGGAATGGCTGACCCTTCAAACGGAAAGCCTGTCCGACTTTAAAGGGGCTAATCTCTATGTGCTGGTGAACGGACAATTGCAGGCACCTGTCAGCTCGACCCCGGTGAATACCATCCAGATCGTCTCCAAGTCTTTTGACACTATGATGATGTTCGGCGCCCGAACGGCTTTACGCGAATATGCCGTGCTTTCAGATACGCATGACATGAATTTCAAGGTGGCTTATATCCCGCCGGATCTGGCGTTTGCCGGCTCGCTCAATTTCAAGACAGATGAGCGGTCCCGTCTTTACGAGTATGCACAGACCTGCGCGCGCCGCGATCTTATCTGGTTCCGCAAAGACGAACTGACAGAGGCGCTTCAGAACACGAATGTTCTGACTGAGGATCTCAAAGAAGGCTTTGGGATTCCGAAATACTGCCCGACCCAGATCGAGGAATCTCTGCAGGAGCGCGAGCGAGAACGCATGATGGACGCTGCAGGCCAGCCATAAAAAAGCCCGCTGAATGGCGGGCTTTCTTTTGTGTGGTGCAATTTGGCCGTCAGAGCGTTTCGAGCATTTGTGCGACGAGCGGGTGACGCACCACATCTTCTGCCTGCAATCGGATGACTGCGACATCTGACATGGCTTCCAGCTTGTCAGCGGCTTTGCCGAGGCCTGACAGCTCAGGAAGAAGGTCAGACTGAGCCGGGTCGCCAGTCACGACCATGGTCGAGTGCCAGCCGAGACGCGTGAGCAGCATTTTGATCTGCGTATACGTGCAGTTCTGCGCCTCATCGACCACCACAAAGGCGTTGTTGAGGGTTCGTCCGCGCATGAAGCCAATCGGTGCAATCTCAATCACACCTTCCGCCAGCATTTCTTTCAGCTGTTTCGGAGACAAACGGTCAGAGAGCGCATCATAGAGCGGGCGGAGATAAGGCGCGAGCTTGTCTTCCATGGCACCAGGCAGGAAGCCAATCTGTTCGCCCGCTTCAACGGCGGGGCGTGCCAGCACGATGCGTCCGACTTCGCCCTTCTGGAGCGCTTCGACCGCCTTGGTGATAGCGAGATAGGTTTTACCCGTACCGGCAGGGCCGAGGGCACAGATCAGATTGTGCTCATCAATCGCTTTCAGAAGCTGAGCCTGGCCTTCGGACCGAGGCTTTACATTCTTGGTATAACGCTGGTCTCGTGGAGGACCCTCTTTTTGTTTTCGGTTCCCGGCGCGCCCCTTGGGTTCGTCATCGGGTGTCCAGCCGCCGTCTATTGCATAAAGGCCGTGACCATTTGCGCGAGCTTCGTCCTCAAAATAGGCGTCGGTGTTGAATTCGGCATTTCGAATTTTCCGCACTGCTGAACGTTTACCCATGATGGTCTCCTTGGCTTACCACAAAGAAAAACGCCGCAGGCGGGAGAGCGCTGCGACGTTTGAAAAAAGGGGGAAAAGAGGTGGCGGCTAGCTTGTCCGCTCGTCGGTCGGGTCCGGGCCCGTTCTCGAATGCGTTTCGTGTCACCACGCGCACCTCTTCAGCTGCTCGTCGGGGCGGTAATGGTACCGTTCCATGCGAATCTTTAGACAAGTCCACCATACAACAGTTAAGAGAAACACAAGACGCAATTAACACGAATTTTTCGTGTAAACCCTATGTGGAGAATGAAAATGGCAGTCTATGATCTTGGAGATAAACGAGTTTTTCTTCCGGAGAGCGGAAATTACTGGATTGCCGACAATGCTACAGTTTTAGGCAGCGTTATTCTGAACGAAAATGCGAGTGTCTGGTTTAACGTTACGGTGCGCGGCGATAACGATCCGATCACCATTGGTGAGAATTCCAACGTGCAGGATGGAAGTGTTCTGCACACGGATGAGGGCGTACCGCTGACAATCGGCAAGAATGTCACGGTCGGACACATGGCCATGCTGCATGGCTGCACGATTGGTGACAACTCTCTGATCGGCATCGGGGCAACCATTCTGAACCGCGCAAAAATCGGGAAAAACTGCCTGATAGGCGCACATGCGCTCATTCCGGAAGGGAAAGAGATCCCTGACAACTCACTGGTCATGGGCGCCCCGGGGAAGGTCGTGCGTCAGCTTGATGAGGCTGGCGAGCAGATGCTGCTCGCATCGGCGACCCACTATGTTGAAAACTGGAAACGCTATGTGTCCGGGCTGAAGCGGGTCGACTAAGACCGGGCAAATTCAACACAAATTGAGATGATTATTTAGACCAAGTCTTTGGAAGCGAGCTTTAAATTTCTCTCCAGTTAAGGGGAAAAATTCATGGCATTCTGGTCATTGGTGCAACAGAATTCGGAAGCGGTTCTGTCTGAGGGGGCGCGTGCTTTTCTCAAGCAGGACACCATCCGCAAGCCGTCGAGCGTGCCAGACAGCGCGGGCGTTTTCGCCTTTATTGCAAATGCCGACACCTTTTATGTCGGCGAGACGGACAATCTCCGCAAAACCCTTCTGAGCCAGACCAATCCGAAACATTCAAAATTCTACAAAGCCTATCGCGCAGGGGCTGCGGAGCCAGTTTATGCGCTGTCCGATTTTTCAATACGCGTTCTGCCTGTCAGCTTTGGGCGTGTCGAACTCATGGAGGCTCTGAGGCATCATATCCCCGCAGTGTTCGCGACTTCGGCGTCGGGCGCCCGAACTGTGGTTCAGCTCCCCGGACCGGTTGAACTCTGGGATCGGCTTCAGGGCATTGCGTTTGAACTCTTGGCCAATGGTGGTCGGGAATGCCTCACGACAGATCCACAATCCTTTGGGCGTGCGCCGTCAGCCGGCGGACCCGGAATTCTGACTGTTTCGAGCCCCGACGGAGAGGTCATCCATATCGGTGCTTCTGAAGATATTGGTAAAACCTATCTCGATCATCTGCGAAGCACCTATCGATCGGAGCTTCGACGCAATCTTGGGAAACGGGTTTTGGGCTATCGTCTTCGAACCCGAAATGGGGAAGCGCGGTATTTTTCTGAGAATGATGATCGCAATGTGTCGGACTATGTACGTCGGTGTCAGGTCGCTTTTACGACGATCCGCGTCGGGCGAGAGGAAATCAGAGATGATCTAATCCGCCGAATGCGACCAATCCTGAATGATCTTCCAAGGCTCAGTCCGTTTGAGAAACAAATGCCGAGCTTTGATGCAGGGCGTAAGCGGGCGCTTTTTGGCTAGTCGGCCCGACCCGGGAATGGTACACATGAATTATCCTTAAAAACTATAAGGGTAAAACATGTCAAAGATCTGTGTCATTCACGGGCATCCCGATACGAGTCAGCCGCATTTCTGTCGGGCGCTGGGCGATGCTTATATCGAGGGCGCAAAATCCGCCGGCCATAACGTCGACGAAATTGTTATTGGCGATCTCGAGTTCGACTTCATGCGAAGGCCGGACGACTTTGAAACCGTTCCACCCGCAAACATCGCTGCGGAGCGCAACAAGATCGGTTCGGCAGATCATGTTGTGATCATCTTTCCGCTTTGGTTGGGGGGCGCGCCGTCTATCCTCAAGGCCTTCTTCGAACACGCAGCCCGCGGTGGATATTTTCTTGAAGAAGCAAACTCCGAAAGAGAATTTCCAAAGGCGCGCATGAAGGGCAAATCCATGCGGATCATCGTCACCATGGGGATGCCGAGCCTGATTTATAACACCTGGTTTGGTGCCAATAGCCTCAAAGGACTTGAAAAGGGCATGTTCGGAATCTCCGGGTTCAGCCCGATCCGACATAAGCTCATCGGCACGGTAGAAACCAAAAGCCAAGCTAAACACGAAAAATGGCTGAACGCCGTCCGCCAACTCGGTGAGCGAGCGGTTTAACCTGGGCCAAAGTCCAGATCTCTTTCCTTGCGCTTGCGCGTCTGCTTTCGGACGTGTCTAATCATTGCTTCTGATCAGCGCGGCATTGGGGGATCTGCCTTGTCTGGAAATTTGGCATTTATCAGCTATACCCAAGCCGACATCAAAGATGCGCGCAGGATCCAGAAATGGCTGGAAACCTATAAGCTCCCCAAAGATGTTTCCCGAGACATCGCCGCAAATCGCAAGCTCGGCAGGATCTTTCGCGACGAGACTGATCTTTCGGGTGCACCTGATCTAGATAGTGAACTCAAGCGCCAGATTGAACAATCAGACTGTCTCATTGTTCTCTGTTCACCTAATGCGGCCAATGCGCAATGGGTAGATCGCGAAATCCGCCATTTCAGAGAAACCGGCCGGGCCGACCGAATCTTTGCGGTCATCCTTTCGGGAACGCCCAATTCCGTCGATGAAAGCACGGAGTGTTTTCCTCAAAGTTTCCGTAAAACGACGGATGACCACCTGACCCCAATCGAGCCTCTTGCTGTGAACGTCGAAACCGATGGGCTCGACCGCGCTTTGATGCGGCTGGTTTCGGGAATGTTGTCCGTGCGCTTTGACGCCCTCTGGCAGAGAGAGCGCCGGCGACAAGCCGCAAGAGTGGCGATGGCTACCGTGCTGATGACGCTTGGTTTGACGCTATCGGTAGTCGCGGGCACGGCAAGTTGGCTGGCGCTGAGCGGTACAGCAAAACTCGCCGAACAATCGTCGGGTGTTCTCGCCAACGAGGCAAGAGCGATATTTGACGAAGAGCAGGGCGATCATCTGACATCCCTACGCATGGCGCTTCAGGCTGATCCGCTAGCCAATCGAAGCCCCGTTCGGAAGTTCTTCGATGGCGAGGAAGGTTACGCCGCTGCGCAAAGGCAAATCGCGTTGTCTCTGTCGTCAAACAGGCTCGTCAATATCGTCGATCTCAAGCCCTTCTTTGAAAGCGAAAATATCACGTCCCGAAATTATACTGCTGTGACGGTCATGCCGGTGTCTGGATTAGCCTATTTCGGCACAAGCGACGGCGCGCTTCATGTTTGGAATTTTGTGACTGGCGAACAGCTTCGCGCGATTGATGGTGATGGTGCTCCCATTATTCAGATCATGGTCTCTGACAGCACGAACAGAGCGGTTACGATCACAGAAGATTTGAGCTTGACGGCGTGGGACATGAACTCCGGTCAAAAACTGACGACTATGAGGGATTACGAACTGGAGCCAATTGTCTTTCGAATCTCTCCAGACGACCGCTATCTCGCCATTGGATCAGGCGATCATAAGAGTCTGATCTGGGAGTTTGCGATAAATGATACTTTTCTGTTGCAAGTTCCCGAGGCCGATAAGGGAAGTGGAATCCCTCATGTTATCAATTTTGGTTCAAATTCATCTGCGTCTTCGGCGGAAGCCTTTGAAAACGTCGAAAGTATTGGGTACGGGATTGGACCAGATACTGAGAAGGCGACCTACAGCGACGACTATTCAGATATTTATGATCCGTATGCGGATGTTGTTTGGGCTGAAGACTCATTTCTATCTGACAGTGAAGAGGGCCTGCCGAACCTGAGGCCGTACTCGACAGGTGCCATAGATGCGATTGCCTTCTCGTTGGACGGTAAACAGGTTGCAGTGGGGGGCGAAGATGGAATCATCTGGATATTCGACCTCGCCCAGCGCGCTTACGTTCGGAAATTTGAAGGCCATACCGGCCGAATTTCCTCTCTTGCGTTTGGCGAACCAGGCAGCGATGTACTTTTTAGTGCGTCCTGGGATGGCACTTTTCGCGCTTGGAATGTTCGCTATCCGGAAGAAAAAGAAATTCTGGGACGCTTCGAGAACCTTTCGGAAATAAAACATCATCCGCGGCTGCCGCGCGTGGCGGTTCATGATATCAATGGCACGATCCACATCTTCGACGCTTACACGCGGCAAATTTTGGGAAGTTTGAAGGCTGATGCGCAATCTATATCGGCAAATGATGCGATGGAATTCACCTTCAATGAGTTCTTTCTGACGAATTCCTCTGCTGACGGACGGCTCAGGACCTGGGATATTCGGTTTCGTGAACAGGTTTTCATGTTTTCCAACGGAATCAGAAGTTTGAGCAGAGCCAGCTTGTCCGCTGATAGCACCCGGATCTACACAAGCGGCGTCGATGGAAATCTGTTCTCTGTCTGGGATGCAGAAACCCTAGAGGTGATCAGGTCTTCGACCGCGCAAGATGAATTCAGCGTCTCTCCTATGTCGTTTTCAGTGGACGGTTCCAAATATTTGACCAGCGATATTGATGGCAGTTTCCAGGTTTATGATTCTCAGACCGAGGAATTGCTGCTTGAGTATTCGTCCCTCGACGGGCAGCAGAATACTGTTTTTCGGCCGCAGAAGGCCGAGTTAGCGGATAAAATGCTTTGGTCTCGAATAGACGGAAGCATTCGTGTGTTTGACCCTTTTAATAACATTACTTTTTTTGAAATCCCGCCAGAGGATGAAAACGCCTATTATGTTGTGTCGCACGCAGCATGGACGCGCGACGGTCTGATCATGGCCACTGCGCAATGGTCAGATTCCCTGATGGTGAGACATAGCGAAACCGGGGAAGTCATCGCTGAGATCGAGACCGGCTTTTCGAGAGTTTCCGCTCTCGCTCTGTCGGAAAATGCTCAACAGCTCGCAGCCGTTATTGAGCCCGGAATTCTGGTCATCTGGGACGTCGAAACTGGCCGTGAGATCATCAGAAGAACGCTCGATTTCGGAAATGCGCCGCTGATCCAATTCTCGCCTGATGGGCAGCTTATCGCCACATCTCATGAGAATGGGAAGGTGGCGCTGTGGCTTGCTGAAACAGGTCAATTGGTAACCAGCTCCAAAATTGGTGATGACGCTGCGGACAGGATGGTGTTTTTCGAGGATGGTCGACGGATCCTGTGGTCAAATATCAGCGGTTCGCAGATTTGGTTTCCAAACTCCGTGATTTTCGCTGATCCCGAAACACAGGTTCAGATGGCCTGTACCGTCTTGAAACTGGCAAATGTGCCGGACCACTTCACCGAGGCCGATCTTGCCTCTTATCCCGTTCTAGCGGGTGAACCTTTCAATGCAGACACAGGTGAGTTTGAGGGATTCTGTAAAGGCGTCCCGGAACTTGATTTTACCAGCAATCAGCCTCTTGAAGACCGCCCTTAAACACTCCCGGTCAAAAGGGAGCTTCCCAAAATTCGCGAATTCGTCTCAGGCTTGCCATCTTTGGTGAGCAGAATTCTCATCGTGAGTTCAGGTCGGGAGTGACGGATGAAACGGGTTGCAGTTGTCTATGGTGGGTGGTCGTCAGAACGCGAAGTGTCGATTTCGTCCGGCACGGCCATGGCCAAGGCGGCGCGGGAAACCGGTAAGTATGATGTTGTCGAAATTGATGCGACCCGGCAATTGGCGCAGCAAATCCTGGAAGCGAAACCCGATGTCATCCTGAATGGATTGCATGGCCCCTGGGGTGAAGATGGCTGTGTTCAGGGTATTTTTGAGGTGATGGGCATTCCTTACACCCATTCTGGCGTCGCGGCCTCTGCTGTCGCGATGGATAAACGCAAATCCAAAGCCGTCTATGCGCAGAACAGTATCGAGATTGCGGCCGACGTGCGTGTCACGCGCGCCGACGCCTCCGCCAATCATCCGCTGCCGCCGCCTTATGTGATCAAGCCCATTGCTGAGGGCTCGAGCTTCGGTGTGGTCATCGTTCGCGAAGGGGCCAATGCGCCGGCCAACCAGCTCATGTCAGAGAGCTGGACCTATGGCGACAATCTCATGTGTGAAGAATATATCCCTGGAAAAGAATTATCCGTGGGAGTTCAAGGTGATCGCGCTTTGTGTGTCACGGAGATCATACCGTTAAGAGAGTTTTACGATTTTGACGCAAAATATGCGAGCGGGGGATCGCGCCACGTGGTTCCGGCTGACTTGCCGGGACAAGTGACACAGGCCGCCATGGATGCAGCTGTAAAGGCTCATCAGGCGCTTGGTTGTCGCGGTGTGACGCGGTCCGACTTTCGTTACGACGACGAGAGAGACCGGCTCGTGATACTGGAAACCAACACGCAGCCTGGCATGACGCCAACCTCTCTCGTCCCGGAACAAGCGGCGAGTCTCGGAATCTCATTTCCCGAGCTCGTTGAGTGGATGGTAGAGGATGCGTCATGCCCCAGGTAAAGGGTGGTCAGAAGGGTAAAGCAAGCAGTAAATCAGGGCCTAAGGGGAACTCCAAAAAGGAGGCGCCAGCTCGTGATGCTGTTGTAAAACAAACCGCTGATGCCTCGTCCATTATTATGGGCGTGTTCTTTCTTGTTGCGCTGCTTGTCGGCGCTGCGGCCTGGATGGGCCAGTCAATTTCTGTCGTCGAAACCAAGGCCAACGAGCTGGCTGATGGCGCTGCCAAAACTTTTGGTCTGTCCGTCAAATCCATTCAGATTATTGAGGTCACCGACGAGCAGGAAGCCGTTATCCGACGCGCCATGTCCGTTCGCGAGGGCGACAGCATGTTCCGCGCAGATCCTGCGCAGATCAAAGACCGGATCGACACGCTGAAAGGCTTTGGCAATGTTCAGGTTCACCGCTTCTGGCCAAACCAGATCACGGTCGTTGTTACGCCGCTGGAAACCTCCGTTCTGTTCCGTGAGACCGAGGCTGCGCCGTTGAAGGCTGTCCATATTACCGGCGAGGAAGCGGCAGAGATCCGTGACGGCGTTGATTATCACCTGATCCAGGGTGATGGCGCACTGCCTCAATGGCCGGCATTGCTTGATGATCTTCAGCGCTTTCCTGCGCTCGAGACGCGCCTCGACTATGCTGAGCGTATTGGTGAGCGCCGTTGGGACCTCATTATGGCGTCTGGCACACGCGCCAAGCTGCCGGCAGATGATGCCATCGAACCCGCGCTGGAAGTGCTCGCAGCATTGCATCGCGCGACAGGCATTCTCGATCGTCAGGTTAAGCAGATCGATCTGCGAGATCCGGCACGGGTCTATGTTCAGCGCCAGGAAACAGAATTTGCGCTCGCAGACATCGGAGGGGCAGGGTGATGTCAGGACTTGAGGAACGCCTTCTCGCAAGCTCACACCCACGGCTCGCCAAAACCGGGCAATTGGTTGCCGCGCTGGACCTTGGTGCGACAGGCATTTCATGCCTGATTACCCGCGTCACAGACCCGTCTGCAGGCGGTTTTGAGCTGCTGGGCTATGGTCAGCAATCCAGCCGTGGCCTCAAAGGTGGTGTCGTGATCGACATGGATGGTCTGGAGCGGTCTATTCGCCTCGCGGTCGAAGATGCCGAGCGTATGGCCGGGCAACAGGTTTCGTCAGTCCGCATGGCTGTCAGTGGCCCAACCATGAAGTCTTTCGCCGCGCGCGCTGAGATCGAGATGGGTGGGCGCGAAATCGGTCAGCGAGATGTCGTCCGTATTCTCGAAAAGGCTCTGGAAGCCGGAGAAGATGACAAACGGCAGATCCTGCACGCCGTGCCGTTCAGCTATTCCGTAGACGGAAGTGACGGTGTTCGAGACCCACGTGGCATGTTCGCCGATAAACTCGGTGCGCACGTCAATCTGATTTCTCTGCCAAAACCGGTGATGAAGAACTTGCTTCTGTGCGTGTCGCGCGCCCATCTCAAAATCGACAGTGTCTCGGCTGGCGGCTTTATGGGCGCTGAGGCGGTGTTTGCTGATGATGAGCGCGAAAATGGCGGTATCTGTATCGACATGGGCGGCGGCGCGACCGGGATTTCAGTCTATATTGGTGGCACGCTCGCCTGGTTTGAAACGCTCGCCGTGGGCGGCAGCCATGTAACGTCAGACATAGCGCAGGGCATAGGCACCACATTGCCTGCAGCTGAGCGCATCAAAACGCTGCATGGTACGGTCACACCACTGGAGACCGGTAAGTCTGACATGGTCGAGACCCCAAAAATTGGCGACGATGGCCGGCTTCAATCGGCCCGAATGTCCAAGGCGGAGCTCAGTCAGTATATTATTCCGCGTGTCGAAGAGACGTTCGAGCTGGTTTCAAGAAGCCTGTCGAAAAGTGGTCTTGGCGGCAAGTTGCCTCGGCGGGCCGTGCTGACCGGTGGCGCAAGCGAACTTCCAGGTGTGCGCGAGCTGGCGTCCCGCGTTCTGGCCATGCCAGTGCGTTTGGGGCGACCAATTGCGGCAAATCAACTTGGGGATGAATGTGCAAAACCCACTTTTTCCACAGCCGCAGGTCTGTTAACATTTGATCATGCAAGGGGCGGAGATCCTAAAGCAGCGCGTAAGATGGTGAGACCCGCCGCAGAACGTGACGCAGAACAAGGCATGATTGGCCGTGCTTTCGACTGGTTGAAGGAAAACTTTTAATTTCGAGTTTTTCTTTAACGTCGAATTAAGGCTGTTCCTCGACGCTATGCCTTGAGTCACTCCGATCGGTGTTCGACGAGGCAAGCAAAAATGAGTATCGAGTTACAACCCAGAATCGTTGTGTTTGGTGTCGGCGGAGCCGGCGGAAACGCTGTCGATAATATGATCAAAGCCGAATTGCAGGGCGTTGAGTTCGTGGTCGCGAACACCGACGCTCAGGCATTGTCGCGATCATCATGCGAAAACAGGATCCAGTTGGGTCTGGAAACCACTTCAGGCCTTGGGGCCGGTGCCCGACCAGAAGTCGGAACAGCCGCCGCCGAAGAGAGCCTGGAAGAAATCGATCTTCATCTCGAAGGCGCGCATATGGTGTTCATCGCAGCCGGTATGGGCGGCGGAACAGGCACCGGTTCAGCGCCGGTTATTGCGCGTGCAGCTCGCGATCGGGGCATTCTGACCGTCGGCGTCGTGACCAAGCCATTCGGTTTCGAAGGTAAACGCCGCATGTCTCTGGCTGAGCAGGGCCTCGCTGAAATCAAGAAGCATGTCGACACGCTGATCATCATTCCAAACCAGAACCTTTTCCGGGTTGCGAATGAACAAACCACTTTTGCTGACGCCTTCCAAATGGCCGACCGCGTCCTGTATTCAGGTGTCCGCGGTATCACCGATCTCATGGTCATGCCTGGCCTCATCAACCTCGACTTTGCCGACGTCCGGACCGTTATGGCGGAAATGGGCTCTGCAATGATGGGGACCGGTGAAGGCACAGGCGAAGGTCGTGCCATGGAAGCGGCTCAGCAAGCTGTTGCAAACCCGCTTCTCGACGATATCTCGCTCAAAGGTGCCAAGGGTGTTCTGATCAACATCACGGGCGGCTATGACATGACGCTTTATGAAGTTGATGAAGCGGCAAATGAAATCCGAAATCAGGTTGATCCTGATGCCAATATTATTCTCGGCTCGACCTTTGATGACAGTATCGAAGGCAAGATGCGCGTCTCTGTTGTTGCTACAGGCATCGACACCGAAGTCAGCACGGCTCCGAAAGCAAAAGCAGACGACAATGTCAGCAGCTTTGCCTCAGGCCTCGCGCAGAAACACACCGGCCACAAGCCCGCTGTCGTTCAGACCGTGACACCCGAGCCTGAAGTTGAGGTTGAAGTTGAAAGTCCAAAACCGGTCGTGACGGAAGCGGAGCCTGCTCCTAAACCGCGTCCAGTTCCTGTGAGCGAAGCTCAGCCAACGGGTAGTGACCGCGTCTCGGTTGATGACGTCTTTGGCAATACGAATATGGGTGCGCCGCCCCCGCGCACAGACATCAATCCTGATCCGGGCCAGCGCACGGGTCTTCACAATCTGTTCGGCTGGCGCCGTCCAACCGGTGATGATGCTGATGCCCCGTTTGAAGACGTTGAAACAACAGCTGCGTCGAACGAAGACAAGGAAGAGATCATGCCTCCGATGAATGAGGATACGGATCTGGAAATTCCGGCGTTCCTTCGTCGGTCTGCGAACCACTAACCGTTAGTGATTTGATTTTTCAGGAAACCCCGGCCAGGTGCCGGGGTTTTTTCTTGCCTTCTTTTTGGCGGCGTTTGGTCGCTGAAGGCTGTGGCGAAAGTGTCACAAAATCAGGCATTAGCAGCCTTTTAGCGTGGCATTGTTACAGCCGGAAATGAGCGATGAAACTATGAAAGATCAATAAAAACAGTGGATTGAGTTATATTTCCGGGTGTCTTGGTTAAACCGGCCTGCATATTGTTACGAACCGAAACAAAGCGTGTGTTGTTTCTAAGGAAGGGCAAGGCAATCTGCTTGGGTGACAGGAGTACCCGTGTGATGAGTTCTGGATATCAACATACTCTGGCGAACACAGCCATCTGTGCTGGCATCGGCGTTCATTCCGGTGAGCGCGCCAGATTGACGTTGAAGCCAGCACCTGTCGGGACCGGTATTGTTTTCAATCGTACAGATGTTGCCAAGGGCGAAGGCTGGATCGAGGCGCGCGGTGACCTCGTTTATGATGTGGCGCTGGGTACAAAACTCCAGAATGAGCATGAAACAACCTTGTCGACCGTGGAGCACTTGCTCGCGGCGGCTTATGGACTTGGCGTGGACAATATGATCGTTGAAGTCGATGGGCCGGAAGTGCCGATCATGGACGGATCGTCTGCGCTTTATACCCAACTCATTCTCCGCACGGGTCTGAAACGACAGTCTTCACCGGCGCGTTTTCTGCGCATTTTAGAGCCGATTGAAGTTCGTGACGGCGTGAAGTCCGCCGCGCTTCTCCCGACGGATGATGATGCGTTCCACCTTGATGCGGTGATTGACTTTGATAGCTCGGCGATTGGTCGCCAGCGCAAATGCGTAACGCTGACACCTGAGTCCTTCGCGAGCGAGCTGGCTTTTGCCCGGACATTCGGTTTCAACCGCGATATCGAGCGGCTGCGCAGCATGGGCCTGGGCCAGGGTGCGAGCATGGAAAACGCCATTGCCGTCGAGGATGACAAGATCCTCAATCCCGAAGGGCTTCGCGCCGAGGATGAGTTCATCAGCCACAAGATTCTCGATGCTGTCGGGGATTTGTCCCTGATCGGATATCGGCTGATTGGTCGCTATGTCAGTGAACAGCCTGGCCATTCCATCAACAATCTGCTCGTTCGTGACGTGTTGAACAGCCCTGAGAAATGGGAATTGGAAGCTGCGCCTCTCAAGCCAGCCGTCATGCAGTTTGGGGCGGTTGCAGAGGCCTATTAGGCCCGCCACTGTCTTTCTCTTTTCAAAGATAACATAGCTTTCATGGGGAAACCGCTTGGCGCTGCCGATTCAACGGGTTATCACCGGGCTACGAGCTTAAATGTAAGGTGCCTGTAATATGAAGAGCCCGTCAAAATCCTTTCTGTTGGTGTCGACTGCGCTGCTGGTTCCCGGCGGGTGTTCGCTGTTCGATGGCTCCAGAAATGAGTCCCTGGCTTATGTCGAGCGCCCAGTCGAGCTGCTCTATAACAATGCATCTGATTCTCTTGAGAAGCGCCGCTATGATGATGCGGTTCTGCTGTTTGACGAAGTTGAACGTCAGCATCCCTATTCTGAATGGGCGAGCCGCGCGAATCTGATGTCCGCTTTTGCGAACTATCAGACCAATAATTATGATGACGCGATCACCGCCGCACGCCGTTATATCTCGCTACACCCGGGCAATGATGAGACGGTCTATGCCTATTATCTGATTGCCATCTGTTACTTCGAGCAAATCGTTGACGTCGGCCGGGACCAGAAAACCTCAGAGGACGCATTGGCTGCGTTTGATGATGTGGTCCGTCGCTATCCGGAAACCGAATACGCGGCCGACGCCCGACTGAAGATGGACATGATCCGCGACCAGCTGGCTGGTAAGGAGATGGAGATTGGCCGTTGGTATCTGCGACGAAACCAGCATTTGGCGGCCATTAATCGATTCAAGCGCGTCATCGACGAGTTCGAAACGACAAGCCACACACCGGAAGCGCTTTATCGGCTGACTGAATCTTATCTGTCGATTGGATTGCAGTCAGAAGCCATGAAGTCAGCCTCAGTGCTCGGATACAATTATGGCGGTACAGACTGGTATGCCGACGCTTACGAGCTGATGTCCGATGAGGGCCAGTCCATGAGTGTCAAGCCGGCGTCACGCAAGCGTTTTCTTGGTTTGTTCTAAAAATCTGATTGTTCTCTCTTTGTTCTTGTGATATCTGGAATGCATGTTGATTGCATTCTCGATACGCGATTTCGTGCTGATTGATTCCCTCGATCTGGATGTCTGTCGGGGGTTTACATCCGTCACGGGAGAAACCGGTGCAGGTAAATCTGTGCTGCTGGACGCCCTCAGATTTGTGCTCGGAGGGAAAGCCGAAAAACGATTTATCCGCATGGGCGCCGAGCGCACCACGGTTTCGGCGAGCTTTCATCTGGGGGAGGGGCATGCAGCGCGCGAGGAATTGACAGAGCGTGGCCTGCTGAATTCAGATGACGATGTTCTGACCCTGCGTCGCGTTCTGACGGTGGATGGTCCATCGCGCATGTTTGCAAATGATCAGATCATCAGCGCCGAGCTGGCACGCACACTTTCCGACAGCCTGGTGGAAATTCATGGCCAGCATGATGGGACAGCGCTTCTCAATCCAAAACTACACGGCGATGTTCTGGATCAGTTTGCGCAGGCCACCCCTTTCATCACCAGCGTCGGCGCTGCTTATCACCGGATGTCTGAGGCGCGGGCGCATCTGAAAGAACTCAAAGCAAAAGCTCAGTCTCTCGAGGCTGAAATGCAGCAGCTCCAGCAGGTCGTTGAGGATCTGGATAAACTGGCGCCCGGCGAAGGCGAGGCTTCACGCCTGACGCTTGAACGGGCCATGTTAATGAACAGCCAGAAGCTCATTGAATGCCTGACGGAGGCAGACGATGCCATTGCGGGCGCGGGTACGGCCAATAGTTTCGGGGTCGCCGCTCGCCATATTGAGCGCGCACTGAGACTGCCTGAACTTGCCGAAGCGTCTGAAGATAGCCCTCAACTGTCTGTTCTGAAGTCAGCGCAAGACGCGATTGAACGTGTTCTGATTGAGCTCAATGAAGCCACGATTGCGGTTGAGACTGCACGTTCAACCTTCGAACATGACCCGGATGCGCAGGAGCAAGTCGAGGCGCGTTTGTTCTCACTCAAAACGGCTGCTCGAAAATTCAATGTCGATCCAGACGGATTACCGGATCTCCATCAGGCGTCACGCCAGCGTTTGGCCGAGCTGGAATGCTATGACGATGTGATTGCAAAGGCGACAAATCGTCTGCGGGATGCGGAGAGCGGGTATAAAGACACGGCAGATAAACTTTCAGCACTGCGGATATCCAGCGGTGAGCAGCTGGCCAATGCGGTTCAGGCGGAACTCGGACCTCTCAAGCTTGAGCATGCAAAGTTTCGTGTCAAAGTCGAGAAGGTCGATATTGAAGACGCTGGCCCTCATGGTCAGGACAAGATTGTCTTCGAGGTGCAAACCAATCCTGGTGCACCTTTCGGCGCGCTCAACCAGATCGCATCCGGTGGCGAGTTGGCTCGGTTCACCCTGGCGCTGCGGGTGTGTCTCGCCAATCTGCATTCCGCCTCGTTGCTCGTCTTCGATGAAGCAGATCAGGGCGTTGGCGGCGCGGTTGCCGCTGCAGTGGGTGAAAGGCTCAGTCGTCTGGCGGATCAGCGTCAGGTGTTGGCCATCACGCATAGCCCGCAGGTTGCGGCGTCAGGGCACCAGCACTGGCATGTCACCAAACAGCTTGAAGAGGGCGTTCGAGCCGTGTCTCAGCTCAACCATCTGAAGGGTGAACGGCGTCAGGAAGAGATTGCGCGCATGCTTTCAGGAAATGAGATCACAAAAGAGGCGCGGGCCGCTGCAGATCGCTTGATGGAAGTCGCAGTTTAAGCCAATCACAGAGTATGAGCGATTCATCTCTGAGCGACCTTCCCCTTGATGCGCCCCCGACGCTGACTTCACCCGCTGACAGCTTGTCCGCTGAGGAAGCAGAAGCCGAACTGGCGTTTCTCTCTGACGCCCTCACGTCAGCCGATACGGCGTATTATTCGGAAGATGATCCGCTGCTGACTGATGCGCAGTATGATGCCCTGCGTCGGAGGAATGCTGCTATAGAAGACGCGTTTCCTGATCTTGTTCGCGAAGACAGTCCAACCCAGTCAGTCGGCGTGGCCCCCTCTTCAGATTTTGCGAAAGTCGAACACCTCGTCCCGATGTTGTCGCTCGACAACGCATTCTCGGATGAAGACGTCAGCGATTTTGTCAATCGGATGAAGCGCTTTCTGGGGATGGGTACAGGCGACAGCCTGGCCATCATGGCGGAACCAAAAATTGATGGTGTGTCTGCCAATCTGCTTTATCGGTCTGGCAAACTGGTTCGGGCGGCGACGCGCGGAAATGGCCGCGTTGGTGAGGATATCACCGCCAATATTCGAACCCTCAAAGACATTCCCGATGAATTGTCCGGGACCGGCTGGCCGGAAGAGATCGAGATCCGTGGCGAAGTGTATATGTCGAAATCGGCTTTTGCGCGGCTCAATAAAGAAGCCGAAAAGGACGGTACCAAAACCTATGTGAATCCGCGAAATACGGCGTCCGGGTCGCTTAGGCAGATTAACCCGGAAATCACACGCGCCCGCCCGCTCGACTTCTTCGCCTATGGTTGGGGCGGCCATTCTGAAGCCTTTGCGGAATCCCAATACGAAGCGCTACAAAAATTCGGTGAGTGGGGCCTACCCATCAATCCGCTGATCCAGCGGTGTGAAACGGTAGATGAGGTCTTGGCGCATTATGCAAAGATTGGCGAAGCGCGCCCAGACCTCGAATACGATATTGATGGCGTGGTCTATAAGGCCGACTTGCTTGAGTACCAGTCGCGTCTCGGCATCGCATCGCGTGCGCCGCGTTGGGCTATCGCTCATAAATTTCCCGCCGAGCAGGCCGTCACACGCGTTGAAGCGATTGATATTCAGGTGGGGCGCACCGGGTCGCTCACGCCGGTTGCCCGCCTCACACCGATCACGGTTGGCGGCGTCGTCGTCTCGAATGCCACCCTTCACAATCATGATTACATTGCGGGTTATCGCCGGGTCGAAGGCGGCACCAAAAAAGTCACCGACGATATTCGCGTGGGTGACAACGTCAAAATCCAGCGGGCTGGCGATGTGATTCCACAAGTCCTTGAGGTGACCAATCCGGACCGTGAAGACCGGGGCGAGGCGTTTATATTTCCCGAGACCTGCCCGGAGTGCGGCTCGCTCGCCGTCCGCGATGTCGACATCAAAACAGGTGAGGCCGATGCCCGCGTCAGATGTACGGGCGGGTTGATCTGCCCGGCTCAGGCCCAGGAGCGGCTGAAATATTTCGTGTCACGCAAGGCACTCGATATAGACGGGTTTGGCGACAAGCAGATCGTTCTGTTCTGGTCACGCCAGATTGTGAAGACACCCGCCGATATCTTCAGACTGAAAGACGCCATTGCCCGAGAAGGGCATGACCCGCTTGAGACCTGGGAGGGGTTTGGCGAAACCTCCGCGCGCAATCTGTTTGATGCAATTGAAGCGCGCCGGAAAGCCCCGTTTGAGCGTTTCCTCACGGGCTTGGGCATTCGCCATGTTGGCAATGTGGTTGCGCGGAATATCGCGAACAGTTTTGGCAACTGGTCTGACTTTCATGCGCTGTTCTGGGTGGCCGGCCAGGTTGAGGATGGTCTTCAGGCCTATCAGAAGCTTCGGCAATCTCATGACTGGCCGGAACGAGTGGGCGTGGGTCTGTTTGAGGTCTCCCGCCTGGATGGATCGACTAACAGTGATGAAACCTGGCCCTATCCACTCATGGAAGCACTTCGGGAGAAGGGGATCACCTGGCGGAGCGACCCTGCTGAAGCGCTGGCCAATCGCTTTCCTGATCGGGAGAGTTTTCTCAAAGAGATGACCCGATTGAAGCCGGTTCATGATGCCATGGCTGCGATTGAAGCGATTGACGGGCTCGGACTGGCCGCCGCGTCCTCTCTGATCGCCTTCTATGAGGAACCGCACAATCGGACTGTGCTTGAAGATCTGGTCGGCACGCCCGAAACGCCCGGTGGGTTGATGGAGATTGAGGACGTCGCTGCGATTGAGGTCAGCGATGAATCGCCTGTCGCCGGGCTGACATTAGTCTTTACAGGAACCCTGTCTCAGATGACGCGTGACGAAGCAAAAGCCCGGGCGCTCACGCTCGGCGCCAAGGTTTCAGGAAGCGTCTCGAAGAACACAGATATTCTGGTTGCAGGCGAAAAAGCCGGTTCGAAGCGGACTAAAGCCGAATCTCTCGGCGTTCGGGTCATCAGCGAAGAGGACTGGATCGAGATGATTGCCGGGCTTTAAGCCCGGCAATCGTATGTATTTACAGCGGTGCGCAAGCCGATTTCAGCCAATCCGCAACGGTCTTATCATCCTGAACGAGCGGACCGACCTCCTCCAGAACTCGCGCATGATAGGCGTCGACAAACTCGATCTCTGCGTCTGACAACAGTGATGTGTCGATCAGGTTGCGCGCGTAAGGCGCGAGCGTCAGCGGCACAAAGGTCATCATCGGCGTAACCCCGCCCGGAAGACTTTCAGGCTCGGTCACATATTGAAGGTTCTCAATTCGAATGCCGTACTGCTCCGGGATGTAATACCCTGGCTCGTTCGACACAATCATGCCGGGCTCAAGCGGGATGGAATTCCACCCCTTTGCAATGCGTTGCGGCCCTTCATGAACACCTAGATAAGAGCCGACGCCATGGCCTGTACCATGGTCATAATCGAGGCCCGCCTGCCAGAGCGGCTGACGTGCAATGATGTCGAGATGTGTTCCCGTTGTGCCTTCCGGAAACCGGATAACCGTCATGGCAATGTGGCCTTTGAGGACGAGCGTATAATGACGCTTCATTTCGTCCGTTGGTTCACCAATCACCACAGTGCGCGTGATGTCAGTCGTGCCATCAAAATACTGGCCACCGGAATCAACCAGGAAAAGCTTTCCGTCTTCGAAAACAGCGTTTGAGGCCTTGTTCACCCGATAATGGGCCATGGCGCCATTGCCGCCAAACCCTGAAATCGTCTCAAAGGAAATATCCTGAAGTTCGCCAGTTTGTTCCCGGAACTTTTCGAGTTTCTTGACCGCATCGATTTCAGTGGTCTTTCCCGGTTTTGCGCCAGTTTCAAGCCAATGGAGAAAACGGACAATAGCTGAACCATCGCGGATATGCGCCTGGGCTGCGCCTTGAATCTCCGCTGAATTCTTCCTGGCCTTTGGCAGAGTGCACGGGTCGGGACCTTCCTCTATTGTCGCCTTATTGCGAAGCAGGGTCGAGAAGACCCATTCGGACGCCGTGCCCGGATCTGCCTGAACTGTTTTTCCGCGCAATGCCGCAAGACCTTTGGGCAAATCGGCGATATCGTGAATCGAGACCTGATTGCCCAGATGCGCGCGGATCTCGTCAGTCACCTTTTTGGGCGCAACATAGAGATCAACCTGACCGTCAGAATGCAGAATGGCGCGACCAAGCGGAAGCGGCGAACACTTCACGTCATTGGCCCGGATATTCAGAAGCCAGGCAATGCTTGGCGGGGCGGTGATAACCGACGCGTCGATCTTATCCTTCATCAGCGCCTCGGCAACGCGCGCGCGTTTGTCCGCTGAACTTTCGCCCGCAAATTCGGTGGTCTGTGGCACGAGCTTTGTCATGGGCTGTCGCGGACGACCCTTCCAGGACTGATCAATCGGATTTTTCGGCAAAGCCTTGGCCACGGCGCCCGCTTTGATCAGCGCGGTTCTCAGCGCCTGCGCGGTATGCGGCGTCATGATGCGCGGATCATAGCCAATAACCTGTCCGGACAGATCAAGCTCAGAAATCTGATCAAAGGGTCCAGGCGGCGCGAATTTTTCGATGCTGAACAAATCCTGATCGACTTGCTCGAGGATCTGAATGGCATAACGGCCATCCACATAGATAAATGCTGTGTCGGTCAGAACGAAAGCGGCACCGGCTGACCCTGTGAACCCGGTTGCCCAGGCGAGACGCTGATTGGCCTCGGGTTGATACTCGTTCTGGTATTCATCCTCGTGCGGGATGTAGAAGCCATCAAGCCCCTTGGATTTCAGGGTTTCGCGCAGCAAAGGCAGGTTCTTGCGGCCAATTTCCGGGCCGCCACGGACATCAAATGTTTGTCTCATGAGAGATGAGATAGCAGCCCTTTTGGCCGTGTAAATGGGCAGCGGACGTCAATTCATGTCTTTGAAGTCAGTCCAATGAGGGTTTAGGCGATTTTTTCGCCAAATCCCTCAAATGCGTCGATCATTTCGCGATCACCCGCCTCAAGCGCTTCAATCAACCGTTTCAGTTCCGCTTTGAGGGACGGCGTTTCTGGCGCGGCTTTCCGGGCAGGCTTTTGATAGGTGAGGGTGGACCAGCCATCCTGACGAATGCGATCAACAAGCTTCAGGCCGCGACCGGCAAACGCTGCCCGTACCAGCGGCTCCTGATGTGTCAGCAAGCCGGACAAGATCACCGCGCCACCTGGTTTGAGCAGCGTGGCCAGATCGGCGGACAGGCCGATTAATGGCCGCGCCAGAATGTTGGCAAAAATCGTATCATAGGGCGCAGTTGAACGGATCAGGGCAGATTTCGCGCCATTTGCCTCGAGGAACCGGATCTGATTGGCGACCTTGTTGTTTGCCGCATTGATTCTGGAAACGCGCACACTTTCGGCGTCGATGTCGGTGCCGATCGCTGATTTGGCGCCGCGCTTGATCGCTGCAATCGCAAGCACACCAGATCCGGTGCCGACATCGAGCACTTTCCCCAGCTTCCGACCGCGCGCCTGTTTTTCCAGAGCCAGCAAACAGCCCGCCGTCGTGCCATGATGGCCGGTCCCAAAGGCTGGCCCAGCCTCGATCCACAGCGGAATACGCCCCGGAAAACCTTTGGCCAGTTCGTGCGCACCCGCTACGACGAAAGGACCGGAAATGACAGCCGGTAGCCCTTCAAGCGAGACAGAGACCCAGTCCTTGTCTTCGAGTTCTGTGACCGTCGGCGAAAGTTCGTCGCCGAACAGGGAAATAATACCGGCACAGCCATGCGCCGTCTCGAAGTCAAACGCATAGGCGGAAATGCGCCACAATGTGCGGCTTTCTTCCTTGGTGTCGACCGCCTCTGCAGGAGACGGGTCCAGCCAGGTCAGCGCCTCAGCAGCAGCTTCAACAATCTCTCTCGGAGCAGTCGCGGTCACCATATACATGGCGTCTCATAAACTACGGATTGGTGGTTTTCGGAACCCCTTTTTATGCCCCGAAGAGTGGAGTTTTTGCATGCCCGCCCTTTGGGCGAGCTTGCCCGTTTACCGATCAAGCTGCGCAAGGCGCGGATCATACCAGGGCGGGAAGTCAAATGGGTTGTGAGATTTCAGCCCACGTCCCCACACACCGGCGCGATATGTGCCGGTCAGAATTTCATAGTGCAGATGGATGCCGGTCACTTGCCCGGACTTGCCCATCAGGCCGATCGGGTGACCATACACAAGAACGGCGCCGGGTTTGATGTCATCCTCAATATAGTTGAGATGCGCATAGCGCGTATAGACGCCATTTCCATGATCCATCAGTACCGCCAGGCCGTAATTGCCGTTATAACCAGCCTCAAGCACGGTGCCTGCGGCGCCGGAAAACACGCGGCTTGCGGGCTTTGAAAAAATATCGATGCCGTTATGCATACGCGTCGGAGAATTCCCAAGTGTCCGCATGCCATACCCGGAACTGACGCACGCATTGTTGGCTGGTGCCGTCACAACCGGAACATCACCGCGCGGACCTTTGACGACGACCATGCGGGAATACCCAATGACTTCGAGATCGCTATCTGTTGCCGGGGCATTGGACACCCGCGTTCCCTTACAAACGAAGAGACGCGCATTGGGGTAGAGCCTCTGAATATTCGCCGGCTGTGTCGGGCCACTATCGGGATCGACTCTGAAATTTGTGTCGCCTGCTCCTGACTGCCCCGATGCCCCGCCATTCCGAATGGGCGCGGGATCGGTCGCACACGATGCAAGGGCCAGAACAGAGACGGCGAACAGGGCGTAAATCTTGTCAGACATGGACACACTCTACAATTTTCTGTTGCGTATCAGAACAGGGTTAATGCAGCTTTCCCACAGACAAACATACTCGGGATGAACAGAATGAAACAAAGCCGTTGGTTTGCCTGCCTGATCTCGGCTTTTGTGGCTGTGTTTGGCGTTTCGACAGCATCTGCCGAGACGGATGCGATTGCAGATCTTGCCTGCCCCTATGTCCCGGCGCTGGGGGAGGCGCAGAAAACGCCTATCACCCCGCGTGGACTGATCGACTGTCTCGATGATCCTGATCCGGCTGTCCGCGACGAATTTGCTTATAGCCGGTTTGCCCAACTTCTGAGGTCTGGGGAAAACTCAGATGATGAGCTCCGCATCCTCCTCGAAAGACTGACAGCACTCGTTGAACATGCAGACGCAGACCCAAACGGGTTTCGTGGTCCGTTTGCCATGCTTGCGCTGTCAGAAATTGCCCGCACGGACCGGATTGAAGCCTGGATGACACCCGAGGAAAGAAAGCACCTGATCAATACCGCCGCCTGGTATCTGGCGTCTCTCACCGATTATCGCGGCTTTGTTGACGGTGAAGGCTGGCGACATGGCGTGGCGCATACCGCAGATGTGTTGATGCAGCTCTCATTGAGTGACCGCGTAGACGAGATCGAGGCCGAAATGATTGTTCAAATCATCGGGCCGAGTGTCGCTCCCCCAAATGCGCCCGCTTACACGTTCGGCGAGCCTGGTCGTTTGGCGCGGCCTATCCTGTTTCTGGCGCGGGCGGGGCTGATGGATGGTGATCGCGGGATGAATGTCTTCAATGGACTAAAGCCCAATGATCATCCGCGCTGGCAGAACCCTTACATGAATGAGGCGGGGCTGAGGGCGCTCCACAATACCCGCGCCTTTGCATATGCAGTCTACACAAATGCCAGCGCAAGCGAGACAGAAACCGACGATATACTCGCTGATCTGGCGCTCGATTTGCTGGCGTCTCTACCCTGATATCGCTAACCCAGTGGATAACTCAGACATTCTTTAGGCATGTGAAATATTTGCCTGAACGCGTTAATAGAATCGCGAATTTTATAAACTATTTCTGTTATCCAATAACCGGCGGATCCTCCATTCCACCCGACTCCACCCGCCGATATAAAAATGGAAGACCAGATCCTTCTCCCAGCAAGGAAAACCACACCGCTCCCCACGGTGTGGTTTTTTTTGGTCTGGCGTGGGCTTTGAACGGGTCAGGCGAAGACGTTGATGAAGCCGGGCAGGCGCTCATAGGTGCTGGTGGCGCGATCGGTATAGCCGGTGGTCTCGGCGTCATTGAAAGTCGGACGCTCGCGCTCTCGCGCCACAACCTCGTCTTCATATCCAAGATTGCGCAGATAATCCTGTAGTGCCCGATCGTCGACATCGCCCCGGTCGCTGACAAACTCGGCGGCCTCAGAGCCATAGCGCGATGTCAGGTCTTCGGTGTAAGATGCAGCGCGATCCTGGGCGATCCGGTCAGCAAGTGCATCCAGATCGACCTCGCCGGTGTCAGAGACAATGCCCACCGCATCATCGCCAAAGGCTTCACGTGCGCGGGCCGCCAGCGCGTTCGGATCGATCTCTGTGTTTCGGATATCTTCGCGCAGGCGTTCGACCGGGCCGGGGCTGGGCGGCAGATCGGGCTGGATGGGGCGGTCCGAAACTTCGGGCCGGACAGGCACAGCGCCCCCATAACGTTGGAGGCCAGCATAGGCGGAAATAGCGTCAACCATCAGATTAATCCTCGTGTTCTGACAAGGCGCATCCGCGAAGAACATCAGGGCGTTTTGATGTGGTTCTTCCGTCCCATATCTGTCGTTCGCGCGGGCTGCTGATATTCTGCCGCAGCCGACACGTCGGGTGTGGATGAAAGGGTAGGCGTGAAAGTTTTAACAAATGTTAGCAAGTCTTGCTGAATTCTTAAGATCAGACGGAGCAACGGCCCGTCCCATCGACTTCCCCTAGCTTTGCGCTATTACTCCTTCATGATGTTGCGCCTCAAACCCTTGCTCATGCTGTTTGCGAAGCTCGCTCTGGCCGGGCTGCTCGTCACCTCTGTCATGCGGCCTGCCGTGGCGACGACAAAAATCCTCACCTGGGAAGATCTCTGGCCGGAAGGAGAGAAAGAGCTCACCGAACTCATGTATCAGAGCTATCTCGCTGATCTCGAGCGCCAACTGAGTGACGAGTCAGGCAAGAACGCGCCGCCATGGGCGACTCCGCGTCGTGGCCCTCCCGGGTCTGAAATTCCGGAAGGTAGCCGGGCCGATGAGGCGCGACAGTTTGGATCCTATGCAGCCGTCGACGCGCTTGACGGTCAGACGGTTCAATTATCCGGATACATCGTTCCATTCAATTTCAACGCCGAGCAGGAATACTCTGAATTCCTGCTCGTGCCCTATTTCGGCGCCTGTATTCACGCGCCGCCACCACCGCCCAATCAGACCGTTTATGTTCGCTCAGAACGCCCCGTAACCATTAAAGACATTAGCGCGGCCTATAAAATTGAAGGCATGATGCATGTCGAGAAAGCCCTAAATGATCTCGGCAATGCGGCCTACACACTGGATTTCAAGAAACTGAGCCGGGTGAATTAGGTTGTTTTCTTTATGCCTCGCGCCGGTTCGCTATGCTCGTGAGTTTTATATTTGAGTGTGCTCGGTGATGTTTTGAGTTTGATCTCGCGCCAGTTCGCTTTGCTCACGGCTCCGATGGGGCGGACATGCGTCCGTCGCCCGGTCGGGCTCTGGGTTTTATATGCGAGTTTGCTCGGTGCTGATGTTTCGCAAGCTCAACGCACCTGCGCCTGCGCTTTGCTTGTGGGGCGGCCAACACGGACATTGGTTCGCGGCGTGCACAAGCGTGTTTTTTGCCTCACGCTGCGCGGCAGCTCCGGCGGGGCGGGCTGACTGCCCGACATCCGGTCGGATGCTGAGTAGCGCACCACACAAGCGACCGCGCAGGCGAATTTTTTTTGGTTTGCTCGGTGCTGATGTTTCGCAGGCTCAACGCACCTGCGCCTTCGCTTTGCTTGTGGGGAGCTCCACACTGACGTTCGAGAAAGGCGCGCAGCCCTGAGCACGACCCATCGCGAAGGCGGAGCCGTAGCGGGCGGTCAAATAAAAAACCGCGAGCATAATTTTAGAGAGACCGCACTTGCGGTGGGGGCGGCGGATCGAGACAACTCAGATCCGGGAGGCCTCGGAACGGGTCCGGTCGAACACCGAGGCCGATTTGCTCAAGCCCCGAAGAGGCGAGCCAGTGAATGAGATTAAAGTC
>NZLU01000024.1 GCA_002692725.1 Ponticaulis sp.
GGAGTTTTCCTGGAAATAGGCAATCGCCTCTTCCTTGGTCCATCCCTTTGCATGGAGGCCTGTGTCCACCACCAGACGGATGGCGCGCCAGATTTCAGAGCCCAGACGGCCGAATTCAGAGAGCGGGTTATCGTATGTGCCCGGCATTTCAGTCGCCAGCCATTCTGAATAGAGCGCCCAGCCTTCGACATAGGCGCCGTAGAATTGCTGTGTCCGGAACTGCGGAATATCGGTCAGCTCCTGGGCGATCGAGATCTGCATGTGGTGTCCCGGAAGGGCCTCGTGATAGGCAATGACTTCCAGTTCGCGTTTCGGCATGGCGGTCATGTCAGAAAGGTGAGCGTAGTAAACGCCATCACGGGAACCATCCGGTGTGCCGGGATTGTAGTGCTGTGCGGCGCCGTCCTGCTCACGGAACGGTTCGACCCGTTTCACGACAACATCAGCTTTCGGAAGCAGGCCGAAATAGTCTGGCAGCTGAGCCTTAATATTGTCGATGTAATGGGTCGCGGCATCGATATAGCCCTGACGTCCCTCATCCGTGTTCGGGAAATAGAGGCGTTCGTCGTCCTTGGTGTCGCGCAGGAAGGTGAAGAACGCCTGCAGATCGCCTTCAAATCCGAACTCATCCTTCACGGCGATCATTTCCGCGCGAAGACGTTCCACTTCAGCGAGGCCGATCTCATGGACTTCGTCGGCGGTGAGCTCTGTCGTCGTATAGTTCGCGAGCGCATAGTCGTAATAGGCCGCGCCATCCGGCAGGTCAGACGCACCGTGCGACGCATCGGTGTTTTCCATGTCGGTTTCAAGCCAGCTGATCAGTGCGCCATAGGATTCCGCAAACGCGCCGAGCAGTGCGGCTTCAGAAGCTGCGGTCAGGGCGTCCGCTTCCTCGGCTGTGATGGCTTCACTTTCCAGAAGCGTTGCGATTTCTGATTTCATGTCCGCGAACAGAGCGGAGTCTTCGCCTTCCGTGAAAGGTGCGCCCGTCACGATATTTTTCGCTTGCTGAAGTGCGCCTTCATAACCAAAGCGCGGCGGCCGGATACCCATTTCAGCGGCTGTTTGTGCCTGTGAAAGCAGATCTGATATCGCCGTGGCGAAACCATCAAGACGGGCAATATAGGCGTCCATGTCTTCAGCGGTATCAACCACATGATAATTGATCAGGAACTCAGCCGGGAAAGTCTGCCAGCCGCCCATTTGCTCGAAGATGTAGCCATGATGGCGCCACTTCCAGCCCTCTTCGGCGTCAGCCAGAATGAATTTCCAGAGATCGTAAGACAGCTTGGTCTCATCATCGAGAAGGTCATAATCGAAGTTTGCTTCCATCGCTGCGACACTCGCGCGGCGCCATTCAAGTTCGGCGAGTTGAGCCGCTTCAGACGCATCATCAACCTCGTCATAGCGCTCCTTGCGGCCCAGCGAGGTGAGCGTGAGCGGGCTGCGCATCAGCTCTTCTTCATACTTGGCGTCGAACCAGATATTCAGGCGCGCCGATTCCGCTGCGATGGCCTCGGCCGTCACTGCCGTCGATGCGGTGATTTCGGGTGTGGGAGTTGTTGCCTCAGGCGAGCATGCAACGAGGGTAAATGCCGCAATAGATGAAAGAAGAATAGAACGCATGACTATCGAAAAGTCCTCAGCTGATAAATCTGGCCCGAGTGTTAGCCGTTTTCCGATAAATTTAAACCCTCTTACGCCAATTGGGCGAAAAGGTTTTCGATTTGGGTATTCCGAAACGAGGCGCTAAGTCTGAGTCCATGAAAACCTGCCTGATTCACGAAAAAGCCATTGAGCGCATGTCTGACCGGCTTGGCGCTTTTTCCGAAAAAGTCCGCATTCTCGCCTGCAGCGAGGATGGAACATTAACGGATCAGACGTCAGGCGAGGTCGTCACCCCGGACGCGTTTGATATTGTCTATGGCAGCGGGGAAATCTTCACTGCAAAGTTTGGCAAGGTGTTCTTCAACCTGTTGGCCGACGGTCCGGGTATTGACTGGTTTCAGTCGTCTGCCGCTGGCCTTGATCATCCGGCGCTCGCTGCGCTTTGTGAGAAATCCGGTCAGTACACGACCACTCATACGCAGGCGGAAGCCATGGCGGAATGGGTGCTCTGGCAGGCGCTCGACTGGCTGAAGCTCGGGCCCGTTCATCGCGCGCAGAAGGCCGATCACAAATGGCGAAAGCTCCTGCAGCGGGAGATCATGGGATCGAACTGGCTGATTGTTGGTTTCGGGTCCATTGGCGAGGCTGTGGGGCGAAGGGTCAAAGCGCTCGGCGGTCATGTCACGGGCCTGCGTCGCACGCCCGAGGCGTCTCCATCTGCGGATCGCGTCCTGCCCATGAGCGACCTCGACACACTGTTACCTGAAGCCGATATCGTTTTGCTCTGTCTGCCTCTGACAGATGAGAGCAGCGGGCTGGCAAATGCTGGTTTCTTCTCTCGGATGAAAAGCGATGCGCTGTTCATGAATGTCGGACGGGGCGGGCTGGTCGATGAGGACGCGCTGGTCGAAGCGCTCGAGGCTGGCAGGCCATCCTATGCGGCGCTCGATGTCACGGTGACCGAGCCGCTCCCAGACGATCATGCATTCTGGGACCATGAGAAAATTTCGCTGACCCCTCATGACAGCCCGGTGACGGCGGGGACGATTGCCCGCGCGGACGCGACCTTCCTCGACAATCTTGAGCGCTATCTTTCAGGTCAGCCGCTACGCAATCTGGTCTGAGTTGGGGAGGATTGTCGCCCGGACGCCACGGTTCCGGACAAGACTCTGTCGTTTATCCGGATCACGTAAGAATTATTTGACTTTCTCTTCTGGTTGCCATTCGTTCTCAACAGTTGGAGGGAGTTATCCATGAAATCTTATCTTGTCATCGCAGCGCTCGCTGGCGCGGCTGTTCTGTCTGCGTGCACCACTGAAAACATCCGCACGCCGACCTCGGCCTCTATCGGAACCCAGGTCACGACCAATGAAGCCGGTGAGGAAATCATCTGCAAGCGCGAGTATGCGACGGGCTCTCGTGTCAAATTCACCGAGATTTGCGGCACTGAGCAGGAGTGGAGCCGGATCGAAGACGCCAATCGTGAAGCGCTTCGCGACGCTACCGGCGACCGGGCATTCACCACCCAGTAAGTCTCACGAAATGCCATTGATTGAGGCCGGTTCCGAAAGGGACCGGCCTTTCTCGTGGGTAAGGTCGGTTTTCCAAACGAAATCCTAACGCAGGTCATAATTCTTAAGCTGTTTGTTAACCTTTTCTTTGGATTCGTTAACCGTATACAAACGGAGCGACGAAGCATGACCGGCACTGAAGCCCTCGACATCGGGCGCGAAGCGCTTTGGACCACAGTGATGATGGCAGGGCCTGCCATGATTGTCGGCCTGCTGGTTGGTGTTGGCATCGCCTTGTTTCAGGCGCTCACGCAGGTGCAGGAAATGACCCTCGTCTTCGTGCCGAAAATTGTCGCCATTTTCATCGCTCTCCTTCTCTTTCTTCCCATGATGGGCGGCCTCATTGCGGTCTTCGCGCAGGATACCTTCGCCCGGATCGCGTCCATGTAGAGAGCCATGGAACCCATCCTCCCATATGTCTGGGCAGGCGGTTTGCTCTTTGCCCGTATCGGATCGGTCCTCATGCTGGCACCGGGCTGGGGGGAGAGCGCCATACCTGCTCGTTTTCGCCTGTCCGCTGCGCTGCTGGCTGTTATGGCGCTGGCGCCGGGGCTTCTGCCCACATTGCCGGCTCAGCCTGCAAATCTCGGTAGCGCGCTCTTCCTGATCATCGGTGAGGTTCTGATCGGCCTGATGCTTGGCGGTGCCGCCCGCATGTTCATGGCTGCGGCGTCCGTCGCTGGTCAGGTGACCGCGATGCACACAGGTCTCGCAATGGCGATGCAGTTTGATCCGACCCAGCAGTCCCAGGGCAACGTGATGAGCACGTTTTTCTCGCTCATCGCCGTCATCATTGTGCTTGCCGCCGGAGTTCATCGCTGGATGCTGGAGGGCGCGGTCGACAGTTATATGCTTTTTCCGCCGGGCGATTATCCGGACATGGCGGATGTCGCTGAATACGGTGTGATGGCTTTTGTTGAAACCTTCCGGCTCGGAATTCAGATTGCAGCGCCTGCGATCGCGTTTGGCCTGATCTTTAACCTGGCTCTCGGACTTGCGGCGCGTCTCATTCCGCAGATCCAGATTTATTTTATCGCGCTTCCAAGTTCGCTCATGCTTGGACTGGTCGTTGTCATGATCGGCATGGGTGCGGGCTTTACGGCCTGGGTCAACGGGTTTGACCAGTTCCTCACGACAGGGGGAGGTGGCTGATGGCTGAACAGCAGGACCAGTCGCAGAAGACAGAAGAGCCAACACAGAAACGATTGGACGATGCCCGGAAGAAGGGTGACGCAGTCCGAAGTCAGGACGTTCCGATCTGGTTCTCCATGTTGGGAATCGCACTTCTGATCGCGGCGTCTCAGCCGATTCTGGGCATGATCGCGCGCCCTTTGCACAGCCTTCTCGATCACCCTCATGCCTTCCAACTGGACAATGGGGGGGCGATGGCTCTGGTGGAGGCGCTTATTTTTGCCATCGCCCCGGCAGCGGCAATCGTCTTCGGCATTGTCGCGCTCTTTGCGCTCTCCGGACATCTGATCCAGAACCGCCCGGCCTGGACCATCGAGAAGATGAAGCCCAAGCTTTCCAAGCTGTCGCCGCTGGAGGGCTTCAAGCGCATTTTCGGACCTCAGGGTCTGATGAATCTGTTCAAATCCATTCTGAAACTCTCGGCCATTGCTGCGGCACTCGCCTATGCGGTGTGGCCGGACATTTCGCTGATCGAGCGCGCGGGAGCGATGGATATTGCGAGTCTCGCCAGCGTTCTGCAGAGCATTGCCGGACGGCTTCTTATCGCGACTCTGGTTGTCGTCGGGATCATCGCAGCCATCGACTATCTGTTCCAGAAACAGCAGTTCGACAAAAAGATGAAAATGTCCCGTCAGGAGATCAAGGACGAGCACAAACAGGCGGAAGGTGACCCGCATGTGAAGGCGAAAATCCGCCAGCTCCGTCATGAACGTTCCAGTCAGCGCATGATGGCCGCGGTTCCCGACGCGACGGTGATTGTTACCAACCCGACCCACTATTCCATCGCGCTTCGCTATGATGATGAAACCCCGGCACCTGTCTGTGTCGCGAAAGGTGTCGATGAGCTCGCGCTCCGCATCCGTGAAGTCGCCGAAGAGCATGATATCCCGCTGGTCGAGAACCCGCCTCTGGCGCGCGCGCTCTATGCCCGCATGGATGTCGATGAAGTTATCCCGCGCGAACATTATGAAGCTGTGGCCAAGATCATCAGCTTCGTCATGCGCACAAAACGCCGTCGTACCGGGAGCGAAGCGCGATGATGCGGCTAACCGGAAGCCCGCGAATCGTGAGACGAAAAGAGATTATTGAGTGAGCACGTTGTCATGACCAATGTAACTGATCCGCAGATCGAGATGCCGCCCGCACCAACCGAACGTGGCGACAGCCAGAAGCCGACCTCCGGCGGTCTGGATCTGTTTCAGGGCGTGTTCTGGCTGTCTCTGCTGATTGCCGTCGCTGCTGCGTGTATCGCTATTGTCCGCCCCGATGCTGTCGGACAGACCGGACCGGTGCTCCTGATCGCGCTCGCTTCCGGCGGTATGGTGTTCCTCGTCTGGGTTCTACGCGGCGCGGGACGTCGCCTTGGCCTCTTTCCTGCGCGCGGTGTTGCTGAGGCTGCCGCATCCGTCAAGAAACACCCCTATGCATGGATCAACGCGCTCGACGAGCCTGTGATCGTGACAGAGGCAGGCGGTGCA
>NZLU01000025.1 GCA_002692725.1 Ponticaulis sp.
ACAACTCAGATCCGGGAGGCCTCGGAACGGGTCCGGTCGAACACCGAGGCCGATTTGCTCAAGCCCCGAAGAGGCGAGCCAGTGAATGAGATTAAAGTCACGCTTCTGGTCCGGGTCCGGGGAGGAGTCGTAATGCTGAGCAGGCGGACAGAAATTGGCGAGCGGCGCGAAATATAATGGATGTTTTACGGGTTCCGTTGTCTCCGCCGACACCCGCGAAGGCGGGTGTCCGTGCCTGAGAACTGACAGCGAGCTCGATGTGCCTTCAGAGGCGTGGATACCCGCCTGCACGGGTATCTGCGGTGAACCGCCATCGTTGAATTCAATTCGTTCGTTCCCGCGAAGGCGGGAATCTGGATGAGCCAGGTTGAACGAGGTCCCTGCCTGCGCAGGGATGAGCTCAGGGAGTTGGGCAACGGTGCTGATCGCCAAACTCATGGCGAATTTATCGGCGTTGGCGAGGACATGTTCGAGGCGTTTGAGGCGGGCGAAGACATGGCCAGCATCGACGACTTTGAGGTCATCCGGCAGCATGTGATAAGGGCGCGAGCGGCGCGGGTGTTTGCGCTTGCCCGTGCTCTCGATGACGGGGGTGAGGACCTTGAAGCCGTTAAGACGCGGAAGCTCGCGCCGGTTCTCCCGCATCTCCTGATCCTGACGCTGGGCGTAAGTGAGGCCTCGGGGAGTGCCAGGAGCGCGCGGCTCTGGGGGCTCGCCCACACGACCCATCTCGATGATTTGAGCGGTCAGAAACAGGATGAAACAGCGGAGATGGTATTCAAGGCGGAGCACATGGCTCATCGCCTGTTTGATCAGCCAGCGCTGCATATGAGGGCGGAGGTTGTGTTTCTTTCGGAGTTGCGCGGTGATGTTGTTTTGTATTTCAGTCGTGCTCGCGCTTGTCGCTCGTGAACTCGCTCGCGCTGCGCCTTCGCGTTGCTCGTGGCGCCGCGAAATCAGTTCAGTGTGGCAGACCTGAGCGCGTTCTATGTGAGGCTTCGCCTCACGAGAACAAAGAGAAATGAACCAGGGCGGGTCTTCCTTGTCGCGCTCGGCGCTGCTGACGAGTCCCTCAATATAGCCGCGCAAACGCTGAGCCATATGGATGGGCTCAGAGGAAAGCGGCTTTGGTTGATCGTCCTCGTCATGCATGGCGACGAGTATGGGGTGAGTTTGAAGGGGTGGGATTAGTATTTCTCGCGGGGACAATTTATCCAATGATACCTGCGAAGGCAGGTATCGACGCCTGAGCGTCTAGACCTGGCACGCTGCCAGTGCTCAGGCATGGGTTCCAGCCTTCGCTGGAACCGGCGGATAAAACCGTGCGCAAACCGTAGAGTGTCACTGAGAGCGGGAGCACTCCCTCCCCACATGCACCAGAACAGCCTTAAATCCGTTTCATGTTTGCGGAACGCAAACGGAAACAAGCCAGAAAGTCCGCGCGAAGCGGCATTTTTGAAAAGGGATTAATCTGGCGCACTTCCCCCGGATCAAGTCCGGGGCTCAGTACGCCCTAGTGCGAAACGGCGTTTCGCGTTCTAGTCTCTTAGTTTGATTACTTCACTGATCGACTGAAGTCCCGGTACATCGATGAATTCAAACTCTGGAATATCGTCACTCTCGATTACCATTCTGTACTCATGCTGATAACTAAATCGATGGTGCTTAGAAAAGCGTATATCAGCCGAAGGATTCAGTTCCAGATAAGGATCCATGTAGTGAATTTTTGCAAATTTAAGTCGGCTCGAAGAACGGCGCTTTTTGATCGAGCTGACTACCGATTTTTGGAACTTACGTCGGTCTTTGATCACCAAAACTGAATCGTAACCGAAGGCATTCGGAATGGTTGGACGGTACTTGTGGGACGAGCACCAAACCAAATAAGGGATATCACTTTGCATTCTGAGAACTAACCCATTGGGAAGAACCTGCCTGTCGAATGCTGAGAACCCAACCAGCCCATTCAGATCTTTTAGAAATGTAGGCATCACAGAGAACTCAAAGGTGTTCTCGTCATCCTTCTGAGCGTGGTTCATTCCTGCAGATTGATAAAGTTCAGAACGCGCAAACCGGATGCGCTCATTGTCAAAAGAATCTTGGATATATTTGTGCTCTCCAAATTTGTAGATTTGATCGAGGTTCCAATTTTCTGCAGGTATGTGACGGATGTTTTTGTCCAACAAGCTAGCAAACCGCGTCTGCATCTCTGCTTGTGTCATGCTGGTCCTAAACCCACCCCTGAACTGAGATTCAGCTATCAGATCAGTGAAAAGTTCGAACCAGTGGGTACTTCCTGCAGAGGCATTTGGCCGTAACTTAAGGTCAGGACCCACTTCCATGAGATTATCCCAGATGTCAGACCACCTTGAGTAAAATTGCTGTTCGGTAAAGGTCTCCATGTACGGTTGGTGATAATACTGTCGGTACCATGTGTCGCTTCGAGTTATACCGCCATCTGGTTTCGTAAGTTCTGCAATCCGTTCGTCGGCGAACCGAACGCGTTCTTCTGGCGTGAGGTAATCTGCAGTGCCTCTCAAGTGCTCTCGATCAAAGTGGATCCAAGAGGTCCCAAAGATTTGAAAATCGGATGCATTCTGCATTTGAGTCGTCATTTGGAAAACATATCATGAACAAACCTTCTTGAGAAGGGAGCCTGCATATCTCTGTTTTTCCCTTTATCCGTGGCAGTTTATGGTTTGCTGAACATCCCACTAACTCCCGTGGAAGAAGTTATAAATCCGCTCGGCGAGGGCCTGATTGACGCCATCGACCGTGGCGATGTCGGCGAGTTTGGCCCGCGAGATGGCGCGGGCTGAGCCAAAGCGGTGGAGGAGGGCTTTCTTCCGCGCGGGGCCGATGCCCTCAATCTCATCCAGCGGGTTTTTCTTGATATCAGCCGACCGTTTGGAGCGGTGCGCGCCAATGGCCCAGCGGTGTGCCTCGTCGCGCAGTCGCTGGAGATAATAGAGCACGGGCGCGGTTTCGGGCAGCATGAAGGGCGCTTTATTGGGGCGGAAGAATTTCTCGCGGCCGGCGTCGCGGTCCGGTCCTTTCGCAATCGAAACAAGGGTCACATCGTCTGGCGTGAGGCCGATCTCGCGGAAGACCTCGAGCACGGCATTGAGCTGGCCCAGCCCGCCGTCGATGAGGACGAGATCGGGGTAGTTATCGGCAGCTTTTAGTTTAGCGCGTCTTTCGGAGAGCGTGGTTTCTTTATTTTGACCGCCCTCTTCGGCTGCGCCTTCGCGATGGGTCGCGCTCAGGGCTGTTGTTTGGTTTTGCTCACCAGCTGTTCCTCCAGCTTCGCTGTTCGGGCTGGTTGCGCCTGCGCGGTCACTTGTTGAAGTTTGCTCGATGCTGTTGTCTCGCAAGCTCGACGCACCTGCGCCTGCGCGCTTGCTTGTGGGGGGCTCATCATGGGTGGCGGTGCCTGCATCGTCGATCCCGGTTTGACCAGATGAAGCACCATTCTCTCCGCCGATCCCAGACTTGATCTGGGATCCATGCCTGAGCGTATCATCGTGCTCGTTGTTGGCGCTCAGGCGTGCTTTTTTGGTTTGCTCGCTGCTATCGCCAGCTGAAGCTGGCGCAGCTGCGCCTTCGCGTTGCTCGTGGCGGGGCTCATCGCTACCAGATCCCGGATCAGGTCCGGGATGAGCGGAATCTATACCCGCCTCTTTCATCAGGCGTGAAAAACGCCGACGAAAGACCTCGCGCATCATTCCATAGTCATCGCCGGGTTCGAGTTCGGTGTCCTTGATGTTGAACTTCCGATAATTCTTCTTGTCGAAGCCTTCTTCATTGGCGACCACCATGCCGCCCACAGCGTTCGACCCCTGAATGTGGGAGTTGTCATAGACCTCGATGCGGCGGGGGGGGTCGTCGAGTTCGAAGACCTTTTTGACCTCCTCCAGAAGGCGCGCCTGACTGGCCGTTTCGGCGAGCTTGCGGGAGAGCGCCTCGCGGGCATTGTTGAGCGCCTGCATGACCAGCTCGCGCTTGCCGCCACGCTGGGGCGCGCGGATCTCGATCTTCCGGTCGGCCCGCAGGGCTAGGGCCTCCTCAATCAGGGCGGACTGGTCGGGCGTGTGCGAGGTGAGGATGAGTTTAGGCGGGGGGCGTTCGTCGTAAAACTGGACGAGGAAGGCGGCGAGAATATCGGCCTCTGAGGAGTCTTTTTCGTGTTTCGGGTAATAGGCTTTTGTGCCCCAGTTCTGGCCCGAGCGGTAGAAGAAGACCTGCACGCAGGAGACGCCGCCATCCTGCGCGACAGCGAAAACATCGGCCTCTTCCACGCCTTCGGGGTTGATATCCTGGCTGGCGCGGACAGCGGCAATGGCGCGGATCCGGTCGCGCAGGGCAGCCGCTTTTTCAAACTCCATGGCCTCGGAGGCGGCCTCCATATCCTGGGCGAGCTGTTCATGCAGGCTGACGACCTTGCCGCGCAGGAAGTCGGCCGCCTGATCGGCGAGCTTCTGATAGTCTTTCTCGGAGATGAGGTCGACGCAAGGGCCGGCGCAGCGCTTGATCTGGTATTGCATGCAGGGGCGGGAGCGCTGTTCGAAGACGGCGTCCGTGCAGTCGCGTAGGAGGAAGGCTTTCTGCAGGGTGTCGAGCGTGCGGTTGACGGAACTGGCTGAAGCGAAGGGGCCGAAATACTCGCCCTTTTCCTTTTTCGAACCGCGATATTTCACGACTTGCGGCGCGCGATGGTCTCGCCGGATGAGGATATAGGGGAAGCTTTTATCGTCGCGCAGGATGATGTTGAAGCGGGGTTTGAGCCGCTTGATGAGGTTCGCTTCGAGGAGGAGGGCTTCGGTCTCGCTCTCGGTGACGACGAATTCCATCGAGGCGGTGAGGGAGATCATCAGCGCGATGCGCTGGGTGTGGCCGCCCATTTTGGCGTAATTGCCAACACGGTTTTTGAGGCTCTTCGCCTTGCCCACATAGAGGAGATCGCCGTCCTTGCCGAACATGCGATAGACGCCCGGCTTGTTGGGCAGGCGGGAGAGATTGTCCTTGATGACGTCCACGCCCTGCGGGGCGAGGGGAACCGAGTTGTTGTGAGCCATGGGTGTTATTTAGTGGCGTTCGGCGGGTTCGTCACGTGAGGAGGTGGGTGGGGTAGGGTGGTTGGTGACATTTTTTGTTTATGCCTCACGCCGCGCGGCGGCTCCGGCGGGGCGGGCTGACCGCCCGGCATCCGGTCGGATGCTGGATGGTGGCCTGAACAAAAGCCGGTTCGCTTGTGATGAGCACCCAACAGCCCGACCGGGCTGGGCGCAGTGTGCGTGAGCCGTTGGCGAACATCAGCACACGAGCAAACTCAACCTATGCCACTGACCGACACCCATGGGCACGGTGCATTTTGGCCTCTTTGAGATAATCCCAGCCAAAGGCCTCGTCTGTGTCGCCGTTTGTGCGGCGCAGTTCGAGCTTTTCGAGGGCTTCCTCGAGCGTGGGTTCATGACCTTCGGGCACCCACCACATGACGAAGTGCATTTCGCTCATGAGTTCGAACCATTCGGCGCGGCGTTCATAGATTTTCTTGTGGACCGTGCCCCAGACAAAGCGCTCCAGACTCTCGACATCGCGCCAGACGGTGAGGTTAGAGACGAATTGCGGGTCACCGCCAACGGCAGCCTCTGTATTGCCTGTACCTGGCTCGCCAGAGCCTTCCATCATCCAGACAAAGCCCGGCATTTGCTTGCCGAGCCCATTGATGAAATCAATATTGTCCATGAAGTCTTTGACGCGTGGATCGTCCGTCGGAGCGACGAGACGCCCGACATTCAGCTCAGCCAGATTGTAATGCATGTGATTTCCCTTCCGATTTGAAGGATATGGCGTCGATCAGACGAGCTGCAACGGGAGCGGTGGATATGGAAGCAGTTTGCCCCCTCCACCTCGCCTTTAAGGCTCAGCACCTCCCCCGCAAACGGTGGAGGAGGGCGCCGAGCCTGCCGCTCCTCAATACTCCGGCAGGACGGTGGTCATGCTGGTGGGCACGATTGTGTAGCTGTACGGGATGTAAAAGGTGACGTTGATATTGTCGGTGTTGCGCGACTTCATCCGCTTGTCGAGGCCAGTGAGGATGACGCGGTAATTCGGGCCAAGGCGTTTGGTGACCTTGTCGACCTCATCGAGGATCGCATCGATGACATCCATGCGGTACTGGTCGGGGTTCACGACGCTGACATCGGGGACATCATCGGCATCAATCGTGGCTCGACCTTCGCCTTTGATGGAGTTCGCAAAGGTTTCAAGCTTTGTGACGAGCGGCTGAATATCGCCGACATTTTTCGGAATGGGCGTCCGCAGGATGAGGTCTGTGTAAGAGGTATCGGGCCGTGACCCGACGGAGAGCGGCAGACCTTCCGAGGATAGGAGCGGGTAGATCAGGCCGCCCGCATCGACATTGACTGAAATGTCTCTCTTTTCTCTGGCTGCAGCCAGCAGATCATCCACCGTCTTTTCTATTTCGGATGTGCGCATGGCATATTCGCGGGAGTCGCTACTGATCCGGACATCGACCAGAAGGAAGTCGCCCTGACGTTTGAGTGTGATGCCCGGCAGAGATTCGATACGGCTCCCGGTGACGACGACGTTTTCCTGACGATATTCCTGAGCACTGGCGATGGGGGCTGTGAGGCCAATGGTCAGAAGCGCGACGCTGAAAGCGGTTTTTGAAAGTCCGGACATATCAATTTCCTCCCATTTATATTTTTCGTGATCACGAGAGTGTGAGGCGGCGGGGCGTTGGTCAAGCGGGAGTTTCGTCTCCCCATCGCCGTCCAAGGTGCTCGGCAAGGAGGTCATACACCAGCCGGATGCGCTTGCTGGTGTGGAGTTCGCGGTGGGTGACGAGCCAGATGGGCACTTCGATGTAGCCGAAATCCGGCCAGACGCGTTCGAGATCCGAGAAGGCTTCTGCATCGTCGGCGATCAGAACGCCGATGCCCAGCCCCTGGCGTGCGATAGAGAGCGCGGCCGGGCCGCTATCGACGGTGAGCCGGAAATTCGCACTCGTGAGGGGAAGGCCAGCCTGTTTCAGATAGGGGATCATCATGTCGCGGGCTTCGAAGCCGATAAAGTCGAGCTTCTGAAGGTCGGTGAGAGTCTCAGGGCGGCCGACCCGATCGAGATAGGCGGGTGAGGCGTAGAGCTGGACAGAACTCGACCGGATCTTCTTGGCGATCAGTTCGGTTTCGTCAGGCCGCGTATGACGGATGGCGATATCGGCTTCCCGATTGATGAGGTCTTTGAGCCGGTTCGACGTGCGGACTTCGACCTCGATGTCCGGAGCGATGCGTCGTAACTCCTGCAGGATGGGCGGCAGGTGATAGCAGAGCGTTGTGTCCGTCGAAGCGATGCGCACCATGCCGGCAATCGTCTGCGACTGACCGGAAGCTGAAAGCGACATGCGGGTTGCGGCGTCATGCATTGCGCGGACATGATCCAGCACTTCGAGCCCTGCTGCGGTGATATTCATGGTGCGGGGGCCGCGCTCGAACAGGGTGATGCCGAGCTTTTCCTCAAGAGCGCTGACCTGACGGCTGAGGGTTGGCTGAGTGACGCCGAGCGCGCGCGCGGCCGCAGAGAGCGAGCCCTCCTCGGCGGTGGCCAGAAAAGCCCGCGCCTGGTTCCAGTCAAAATCTGCCGCATCCCAATTCATAGATTTTTGTATAGCAGATGAACGAATTTCCGCAATTTTCGTATGGCATGTGAGGCGCTATCTTTTCCTCATGACAACACACACGCTCAAAACCCCGCCCGCCCCTTTGATGAAACCCTCAACAAGCAAGGATGAACGCTTCTGGGATAAGCTCGCCGTGAAATACGCTGCCACGCCTGTTGCCGACGAAGCCGCCTACCAGCAGAAGCTGGAAATGACGCGGGAGTATTTCACGCCCGAATCCCGCGTCTTCGAATTTGGATGTGGCACTGGATCGACCGCGATTGCGCATGCGCCGCATGTCAAACACATCGTGGCGTCGGATATCTCTGGCGAGATGATTGCGATTGCCGAACAAAAGGCCATTGCCGCTGAGGCGCACAATGTTTTGTTTGTCCGTGCCGATCTCGCCGAGCTGGAAGACAGGCAGAATGAATATGATGTGGTGATGGGCCATTCCATCCTCCACCTTCTGCCAGACCCGCAGGCGGCTATGGCGCGCGTTTATCGGATGCTGAAGCCTGGCGGCGTGTTTATTTCCAGCACGGCCTGCCTGGAGGAGATGGGCTTCTGGAAACTGTTACTGCCCGTGGCAAAGGCCTTGGGGAAGGCGCCGCATGTGAATGTCTTCTCACGCGAGGGGCTGATCTCAGACATGACGGAGAAGGGGTTTGAACTTGTCCATCAATGGCAGCCAAAGAAAGGTGCCGCTGTCTTTCTGGTGGCGCGTAAGCCGAAGGCGTGAGGCGTATGAACTTCTCCTTTCTGAGAGCGCTCGTGATTTTCATGATTTGCTTGCCGGTGGGGTTTATCCTCACCGCGCTGGCAATTACGCTCATACAGCTGCCGATCGCGCCGCACATCATCCTGCCTTGGGCACTTAGCATTGCGCTTCTTGTTGGCCTCGTTGCGGGCTTCAAAAACGAGCAGGCTGACCGTTTTCGGTCCCCAGATTAAGAAAGACATTCAATGTCTTATGACACGGATAACGGCGCAACGTCCCGATGGACAGCGCTTGCGGAGCTGATCGTTTTTGTTGGCATAGCCATCAGTTCGAAACTTATTGTCGACCAGTTCATCTGGAAGTTCTCGGGACCGATCACTCTGACAGGTACGTTGGTTCTTATCACCATATATATGCGCTTTCGAGGTATGAAATGGTCGCAAATGGGACTGCGAAGCCTGCCTGGTCTGAAGTCAAAGCTGCTTCTCATCCCGCAAATTCTTCTGGTGTTTGCGGTGTTTGCCGCCGCCGTTCTGTTCTTCTCGGAAGGACTGCCGGCCATGGGCGTCGAGTTCATGGCGGAGGAGGCCGAGGGCGTAGAGGATCGCTGGGGCGATATTGAGGGTAATCTGCCGGTCTATCTGCTTTGGCTTGGCATTGTCTGGACCTCAGCCGCCTTTGGTGAAGAGATGTTCTTTCGCGGGTTTCTGATTACGAGGCTGGAGGCAGTTTTTCGTGGCGTGCGTTTCGCGGCTATTCCTGCGGTTGTCATTCCGGCTCTGATCTTTGGCTATGGCCATTTTTATTATCAGGGCTGGAGTGGTCTGGTCATGACGGGTGTGATTGGCCTGATATTCGGAAGTTTCTTCCTGATTTACCGGCACAATCTCTGGCCGATCATCATCTTCCACGGCCTGTTCGATACGCTTGGCATGACGGTGATGTATTTCGGAATAGATGCCTGATCGCGAGTGAGCGTAGGCGACGTCAGACCTTACGTGACTTCGCTTTCGCCTTGCGTGCGTGGCTTTGCCCCGGCTTCGGTCTTTTTTGGCGGCGATGCTGAGATCACTCCAGTCAGACGGCAAGGCCATATCGCCTTTCTGCTGCCCTCGCGCGCGGGACTTCACTTTTGCGGAGGCCTCCTCTTCGGCTGCGTCGAGCGCATGGTCAGCCTTGCGTTCACTCTGAGTTTGCGGGTGGCGATAATATTTCATGACAACACACTCGCAGGATTTTATTCGATTTTGATCCGAAAGCGGAAAGAAACTGCCGGAAAATAATGGCCATATTAAGTATAGTGGTATAAACCGCGCCTCGACTCTAACGGGGAAGAATGACCATGTCCGAGCTTTATCTGTCTGATGCCGTGAACCGCGTTCAGCCGTCTGCGACGATTGCCGTGTCGAACAAGGCGATGGAACTCAAGCGCGCGGGCATGGATGTGATTGGTCTTGGCGCGGGCGAGCCGGATTTTGATACGCCGGACAATATTAAAGAGGCGGCCATTCAGGCGATCAAGGATGGCAAGACGAAATACACGCCAGTTGACGGTATTCCTGAGCTGAAAGAGGCGATTGTCGCGAAATTCGCGCGGGATAACGGGCTGACCTATAAACCGTCTCAGGTGACGGTTGCGCCTGGCGGAAAGCCGATCATTTTCAACGCGTTTCTGGCGACCCTGAATGAGGGCGATGAGGTGATCATCCCGGCGCCTTACTGGGTGTCTTACCCGGAAATGGCGATCATGTGCGGCGGAACGCCTGTGTCGGTCGAGTGCGGCCCGAACCAGAATTACAAAATGACGCCGGAAGCGCTGGAAGCCGCGATCACGCCAAAAACGAAATGGCTGATCCTGAATTCGCCGTCCAACCCGACCGGCGCGGCTTATACTAAAGATGAGCTGAAGGCGCTGGCGGATGTGCTGGTAAAGTATCCGCAGGTGTGGATCCTGACCGACGATATGTATGAGCATCTCGTCTATGATGATTTCGATTACTGGACGATCGCGCAGGTTGAGCCGGCGCTGTATGACCGCACGCTGACCATGAATGGCGTGTCCAAAGCCTATGCGATGACGGGCTGGCGGATCGGCTATGCGGCTGGCCCGGAAAAGCTGATCGGCGCGATGCGTAAAGTGATCAGTCAGACCACGTCAAACCCGTGTTCGATCTCACAGTGGGCGAGCGTTGAGGCGCTGAATGGTCCGCAGGACTTTCTGAAGACTCGCGCCGATGCCTTCAAAACGCGACGTGACCTTGTTGTGGCTGGTCTGAACAAATGCGAGGGACTGCACTGCCCGACGCCAGAAGGCGCGTTCTATGTCTATCCGTCTTGTGCAGGTGTCATCGGCAAGACGTCTCCGGGCGGCAAGCTGATTGAAAGCGATGAGGATTTCGCGACGGCGCTGCTGGAAGAAGAGCAGGTGGCTGTGGTGTTCGGCGCTGCGTTTGGCATGAGCCCGGCCTTCCGCGTGTCCTATGCGACATCGTCCGATGTGCTGGAGAAAGCTCTGGAGCGTATTCAGCGCTTCTGTGCGAGTTTGAAGTAGACAGCAAAACTCTAATTTATCACGAAGGGCCCACCAATTTTAGTGGGCTTTTCTGTGTTCAGAATAATATAAAAAAAACTTATAACAATAATTCCAATTATCAATTTTGTTTTATGACTTCCTTCCCCATATCTCGAGCATAGGAATACAAAAGGGAATTCGTTATGGAAAATGCTGCCTCGCTCACACCCGAACAAAAAGACAAGCTGGTTGGCGCGATCAAGTCTGTCATGGGCGACACTTACGCGCTGTATGTAAAGACTCACGGCTATCACTGGAACGTCACGGGTCCGCGCTTCAAAGCGCTGCATGAGATGTTCATGGAACAGTATACCGAGCTCTGGACCGCGCTGGATGAAATCGCTGAGCGCATTCGTGCAATTGGCGCGTTTGCACCAGGCTCAACCGAGCAGATTCTCGAGAACGCGACGATCAAGCCAGACAATTCGCAGCCTGATGCTGAAGCGATGATTGAGAATCTCGCCAAAGGTCATGACATGCTCTCAGCGACGCTGAAAAAGGCGCTCGATGTCGCCGACGAAATCGGTGACGACGTGTCGGTGGATCTGTTCACCCAGCGTATGACCGTCAGCCAGAAAACTGCCTGGATGCTAAGGTCTAGTCTCTAGTTGCCTCACGCCGCGGGCGGCTCCGGCGGGGCGGGCAAAGCCCGGACCGCAGTCGCGGTCTGGGGTGCTCAACACAAGCGCCTGCGCAGGTGAAGTGCGCCTGAAACCACTGTAGAAGGCGGGTGTTTGAGGAGGAAAGAAAAATGTCTAACCCTCATCCCAAACCCTTCTCTCTATGAGGGAGAAGGGTTTCAATTTGCCTCTCACCCAAAAAAGAAAGCCGGGCAGCTGAAAAGCGCCCGGCGTAAGTGGTGTCTCGGGGAGGAAACGCCCAATCAGGAGATTAGGCTGCATGATGAGACGTCATGCATAAGTTCTAAGTATAGGCTTTCGCTATTCGAACAACCCACATGTGCGGGTTGGAGGTATGCGTTTATGCATGTGTGCCGCGACAGGCTTCAGGATTGCTCAAAGGACGCGATTTCGCGGGCGAGAAAATCCCTGAAGGCCACGATCCGGTTAGACCGCCGCAGATCACTTGGATAGATGAAATAGAGGTCGAAATGCGGGCCTGTGAGGCCGGGAAGCACTTTTACGAGCTTCGAAGACTCCGGGATCATATAATCCGGCAAGTCTGCGACGCCCAGACCGGCTTCGGCCGCATGGACCATCCCAACCACATTGTTCACGGTGAGGCTAGCCTCACGCGGGGTTCGGTCATCACGGCCAACCCGCTGCGCCCAGTTGATGACGTGCATAGGTGAGATTTGCTCGCCATAAACGATGATACGGTGGTTATCGAGATCCTCTGGCTTTTCAGGAATGCCGAAGCGTTCGAGATAAGACGGTGCTGCATAGAGGCTGGTGCGGACGGACATGAGCTTGCGTTGGATCAGATCAGCCTTGTCGGCGGCCCAGAGGCGGATCGCGCATTCGGCTTCGAGTTTGAGTAGATCGTATTCCCGGTCATCCAGATAGAGATGCAAATGGATGTCCGGGTACTCATCGGTGAATTTGTGCAGGCGCTCGATCAGCCAGGTCGAGCCAAAGGCGATGGGCGCGGTGACGACGAGATCGCCCTGCGGCGTGTCTTTTGCGTCCTTGATGATGTTGCTGGCGACAGAGGCTGCACGTGACATGGTGGTGGTTGTCTGATGCAGCTTGATGCCAGCATCCGTCAGCACCAGACCACGGGCATGACGCTGGAAAAGCGGTACACCAACACTGCTTTCAAGCGCAGCGATCTGACGAGACACAGCTGATTGACTGATGCGCAGTCTCTCACCGGCGGCCGTGAGGCTTCCGGTTTCGGCTGCGGCGTGAAACGATCTCAATTTATCCCAATCCATGCGGAAATGATGGTGGGCGTTTTGCAATTTTGCAACAAAAAAAGGCGCTGAACGCAGCGCCTTTCTGTTCTAAACCCTTGAGGACAGGTTAGAAATCCTTGGCAACCGTGATGCCATAGGTGGCGGGATTGCTTGGATACCCTGTGATTGACCCCTCTTGAGCGACGGATGGGAAGCTCTCGATCAGGTATTCATCGTCAAAAATGTTGCGTCCCCAGACCGAGAGGCGAAGGCCGCCATCAGTCTCGACCCCGGCAGACGCGTTGACGACATCGATCTGTTTCGTCTGGTCCGTATCTGTGAAGTCATATGACAGATAAGCCTCAGACTCATACTGATAATCCGCGCGGACATAGGCATCCCAGCCATTCGACAGAGTCCAGTCATACGTGCCTCCAACCGAGACATAGTTTTCGGCGATGCTCTGTGGACGAACACCCGTCAGATCACCGGAGGGCGAGTTGGTGTACTCATCAAAAACCGGTTCCATATGAAGGCCGGCATAGAAAAGGTTGAGACCTTCAATCGGGCTCCAATTGGCTTCGATCTCGATACCGGTGGTGGACTGGATGCCCGCATTGGTGAGCGCAAGGCCAGTGCCGGTGAAGATGTTGGACTGGAAGCCTTTGATCTCCTGATCGAAGACGGCGAGGTTCACGGACCAGGTATCAAAGCTGGCTTTCAGACCGGCCTCCAGCACGCGGGAGTCTTCCGGCCCCACAAAACGCGTTCCGGACGTCAGGTTGGGTACGCCAAGGCCTGCCGAGAAAAGGCGAGGAATGTCGCCGGCCACAGGGCGGGAATCGCGCGACAAATTCCAGGAGGAGGCCTTAAAGCCTGTCGCGACGGAGGCATAGACATTGATGTTCTCAGAGGCGTCAAAGGCCAGCCGGAAGGAATAAGTGAGGGCTTCATCTTCGGTCGAGTTTGGTTCGACGGAGTTCGGGAAGTTCACGAATGGTGGCAGGAATTGCAGAGCCCGAAGGCCGAGGAGCGGGTTGACCGCCGGGTTGCTGTCATTGGCATCTGCAAAGGCCTGAGAGCCAGCCTGAACCATGGCAAAGCCAGCCGGGTTCGCCATGGCAAAAGCCGAAACCTGAGTGGGATCTGTCGCATCGATACCGAAGCCCGCAAGTGTCTGTGCAAAGGCGGTCTGGTAGAGGACGTTATTGCCGATTACGACGAAATCGAGCGCGGAGAAGGCATCGGTGTTGATGATGTTTCCGGTAGCTGACTTTTCGTCATGCGTGTAGTTCAGTCCGATCGTGGCGGTGAGACGATCGGTGATATAGGCGTCGACAGTACCGAAGACCGACCAGGCCTGGTTGTCTTCCGTGAAGGCCTCATCATAGCCAACGCCAGCCTGTCCAAACGTGCCCATGGGCACGCCCAGCAGACCTTCGACCTGGCCAATTCCGCCGCCAGAAAGAACTTCCGCAAAGCCGCGATAGTCAGATCCGAGTTTGAGGTCGTTTGAGATATCGATCTGCTCGTCGAAGAAATAGACACCGGCCATCCAGTCTGCGATTTCGCCGCCTTCGGTTGTCAGGCGGATTTCCTGTGTGAAGGTGTCGATATCGGTGGCGGTGAAATTGCTCTGAAGGAGGTCAGCGCCGTTGAAGTCGCCGTCGAGGTTCTGGGAGAAATTCGAATTCCGCCAGGCGGTGATGGAGGTCAGGGTGGCAAAGTCGAAATCATAATCGACCTGACCAGAGACGCCATAATTCTCAACTTCGCTGGACGGTACGAAGTTGTAATAGACATTGCGCGCAAACGGATCATCGCCATTGATCTGGCCGCCAAGCGCCAGCACGACAGCGCCGGTCGGGCCATTGCGCACATTGGTGGCATAACAGCAGGCCTCGTCGACCTTGTCGTAATCAGCGATCAGGCGGATTTTGAGGTCTTCATTCGGGGTGAAGAGCAATTGGCCGCGAGCGCCCCAGCGATTGCGATCATTCAGATCTTCGCCGCTGTTAAGCTCGGTTGCGAAACCGTCGCGCGTATTGATGTGGCCGGACAGGCTGTAAGCGACTGTGTCAGACAACGGGCCTGTGATATCAGCTGCGCCACGCAGCAGGCCGAAATTACCAACAGACGCCTCGACGCTGCCCTGGGTTTCGAATTGCGGCTCCTCGGTGACGATGGAGATCACACCGGCTGAGGCGTTTTTGCCGAACAGGGTGGATTGCGGGCCGCGCAGAACTTCAACGCGTTGCAGGTTTGGCAGGTCGGCAATCTGAGCGGCCGAGCGTGACCGGTAGACGCCATCAATGAAGACACCGACGGAGGGCTCAACCCCGGCATTGTTGTCGCCATTACCAAAGCCGCGAATGTTGAATGCAGTCTGAGCGGCGGACTGATACTGGTCGATCCTTAAGGAGGGGACCACGGACTGGAGGTCCAAAAGGTCGAGGATTTCGGCTTTTTCGATCGTCTCGCTATCTACAACCGAGACGGCCACCGGGATGTCCTGGAGGGTCTGTTCGCGCTTGCCCGATGTCACCGTGACGGTTTGCATGCGGCGGGAGCTGTCAGCGCCGGTTTCGTCATCCTGGGCATAGACTGCAGGCGCGCTGAGCGTTCCGAGCGCCAGAATGCTTGCACTGAGAGCCAGATTTTGTCCGAAAGTCGTCATGTTTTCTTCCCCAATTTATTCAGTGACCCGCAGTTCCACGAAGAGCGAGTCGCCCATGCAGCCTTGCGAAGTTCTATTTGGGGCAGGTGACAGCTTTATGAACCTGGGCGCCGCCCCCGCCTTATGACGGACAATGTGCCGTCAATATAGCGGGGCAGGCAAGGCTCTTTTGGACTCAGACGGTTTCGACTGATTTTTCGTCTTCGAGTTCAGCGAGATAGCGCTCGGCGTCGAGTGCGGCCTGACAGCCCATTCCGGCGGCTGTAACGGCCTGACGATAGGTTTCGTCGGTCACGTCTCCGGCAGCAAACACACCGGGGATATTAGTTTGCGGCGTGCCCGGCTGTGTTTTGATGTAACCGGAGTCTTTCATATCGATCTGGCCAACAAAAAGCTCAGTGGACGGCGCATGTCCGATCGCGATGAAGACACCATGCGTGTCAATTTGCGTGACGTCGCCGGTTTCGGTGTTTTTGAGTTTCGCAGCTGTGACGCCAAGCGGCATATCGGTGCCGATGACCTCATCCAGAACAGAGTTCCAGATCATCTCGGTCTTCGGGTGCTTCATGAAACGATCCTGGAGGATTTTCTCAGCGCGAAGGCTATCGCGGCGGTGCACGAGCGTGACCTTGGATGCGAAATTCGTGAGGTAGAGGGCTTCTTCAACGGCGGTGTTGCCGCCGCCAATCACGATGACTTCTTTGTCGCGATAGAAAAAGCCGTCGCAAGTTGCACATGCCGAGACGCCAAAGCCTTTGAATTTCTCTTCAGTGGGCAGGCCGAGCCATTTCGCCTGAGCGCCGGTGGAGATGATGACGCTGTCAGCGGTGTAATGCTTGCCGCTTTCCGTTTCGATTTTGAACGGGCGTGTCTGGAAGTCGACCTTGCTGACGTGATCTTCTTCAACACGTGCGCCCATGGCTTCGGCATGCTCGCGCATGCGGACCATAAGGTCAGGGCCCTGAACTTCGGTGTCGCCCGGCCAGTTCTCGACTTCGGTTGTGATGGTGAGCTGTCCGCCAGGCTGGTATCCGGCAAGGATGAGCGGCTTGCGCATGGCGCGTGCGGCGTACACCCCAGCTGTGTATCCCGCAGGACCCGATCCAATGATAACAATTTGTTCGTGCTGAACGTCGCTCATATCCGCATACCCGTGATTTCTGTTCGAGACAGTTATGGGGATTCCGCGCGGAAATAGAACCCCCGCCGGACAACCCTTTAGTGAAACTTAACGATGATCCGCCGACGGAGCAGTGTGCCCGGCGATCGCGATCTGATCGTCACTCGGGCCCATATCACATCCAAGCGGCTCGACGTCGAGTTCAATCGTGGCGTGATCAATGCCGAAGCGGGATTTGAGGAGCTCTCTGACCTTGGGGATGACCTCGATGGCCCTGGAGCGGTCAACCGGTACGACATGGAGGGTGATCAGCTTTTCTTCGCCGGTCAGCGTCCAGGAATGGACGTGGTGGACGATCCGAACATCGTCGAGTTCGTTGACGAGGGTGTCGGCGACCTGCTGCAAATCCACGCCATCGGGTGTGCCTTGCAGCAGAATATGCGCGCTGCGGCGAATAATGGGCACGGCGCCGATCAGGAGCAGCAGTGCGACAAAGACCGACAGGATCGGGTCAATCAGCGTCCAACCCGACACATAAATCACGATCGCCGCGGCAATGGCGGCGACAGAGCCCAGCATGTCGCCCAGAACATGTAGAAGAGCGCCCTTCATATTGAGATCGTGGCTGTGTCCATGGGCATGGTCGTGCCCATGGTGGTGTCCATGCCCGCCTTGCAGCATTGCAAAGAGCGCGACATTTACCACAAGGCCCGCCACAGCAACCCAGAACATCATGCCCGAGAGCACCGGCTGAGGCTCCAGCACGCGGTGTACGGCTTCGTAAACGATCCAGACGCCGAGGCCGAGCAGGAGCAGGCCATTGGTAAAGGCCGCAAGCACTTTGAAGCGCGAAAAGCCAAAGGTGCGCGAAACATCCGCCGGGCGGCGCGCAAGCGCATAACCAACCCAGGCGAGGGCAAGGCTGCCGGCATCTGTCAGCATGTGTGCAGCGTCGGCGAGGAGGGCGAGCGAGCCGGAGATCAGGCCGCCTGCAATCTCGGCGAACATGAACGTGAACGTGACGAGCGCGGCGATGCCCACTTTGCGCTGGGAGGAATGCCCACCCTTCACGGCATGGCTGTGATCATGATGTCTGTGAAGATGAAGATCGCTCATGACAAAGTCATACGCTTGTTTTGTGACAGAATTCAATCGGATAATTCAAATCAATCAGTATGTTATACTGTAAAAGCGGAAGTTTTTCCGCAAGTGTTTTTCAGTCGCAACTTCACTGACCGGTCACGTGCCGGTTTACTTCATGTTGCACGGACCCCGCCAACCATGAGAGCGCACAGTTGCGGTAGGTGCCGACACGATCACTTGTCTGCCCTGCGGCAGCCATACTGATCGCCCAACTCACAGGCGCGTGTATACAAGGTTTTGGCGAGCTGTGGATCCACAGGGTGACCTATGCCCCTCGATATCAGACCTGCGAGGTTGGAGCAGGACATGCCTCTGCCCAAGTCGCATCCTGTCTGGCCGGCCTTATAGGCGGCTGCCGGATCGGCGGGAATGCCGTAATCATCGGATTCCAGATACACCACCAATTGATCGCAGGAGAGAGCAAATCCGCCTTCACAATTCGCCTTCAGCCTCTGCAGACCCTGCCCGATATTTTCAGACACGCCAGTTCCGAGGACGAAGCTTCGACCAACTTCATGGCAGGCGGGCTGGCTTCCAAGGCCGCAGCCTTTCGTGAAAAGGTCAAAGGCCAGATCAGCGTCCTCGTCTACAATGAAGCCGCGTTGCGTGTTCAGCCCCAGAAAGAAACAGGCATTGCTGTTGCCTTGCTCACAGGCGTCCCTTCGCTTGTCGGTCATGTATATCTGAAGGGCGACAAGATCCCTTATGGTTTCAGAGGTTTTTCTCGTCTGAAAACTGCCCGATGAGACGCTGCGACGATCAAGATTGTGCACACAATTGCTGTAACATCTGAAGGTTATGTGTCTGGGCCGGCTGCTATGGTAAGCAAACAATTCGGGGGTGAAGGTGATCCGGTCCAGACGGGTGCTGACCGTCACAATTTCCTGCTGGCCTGTTCGTTCGGCTCTGGCCTGTGCAAATCTCTCGGTATTTTCGTACTGAAATTCCAGATACATGGCGGGCACAGTATCCTGGATTTCACTGCCCGCGCTCAAATAGGCATTGCGAAAAATGATAATCGGGGCAGTCACGTCGCTGAAAGATGCCGTGTATCGCTGAGGCTTGACGGAGTTCTTGCTTCTGAGAACGAGATTGTCTGTCTGTCCATTGATGATGCGGAGCGCGCGTGCGTGTGCATCGGCGCGTGACATCTCAAAGGGCTGAAACGCGCCATAAAGCGATGACAAAGCCTGTTTCTGAGCGTTCCGCTTGCGGGCCTGGGCAACAATCTCGGCTGTTGCATTGACGAGAAAATTGTACCGGTCGATCTGAGTGGTCATGATCTCCTGGTTGTTCAGGAATGCTCCCGAAGTGAGCGTTCCATAACAGGCATTGCTGTGCTGAGAATTCAGGTTGCGCCATTTAGTGAGCGTACGCCTTCTCTCCTGATCCTCTTCAAGCACGTTTGCAATGATGGTCTTCCCAACATCTTCACACCCTTTGTAAGCCGTCGCAGTATCAAGGCAGGTTTCCAGAGCGAAGTCTGCGCTCTCCCATCGCGACCTCAGTGTCTTCAAAGTAGTATCAGCGTCCCGAGAGGATAAAGCTGTGCGGTCTATCTCCTGACTGAGGCGCGCTACGATCTGCTGGCACTGAGCATGTGCGGTGTGAAGGCCGCCAAAAAGAAAAGCTCCGGCAACAATCATTTCTCGGAACATTTCGCGTCTCCCCCTTATCGGTCTCACCTGTAAAAGCATAGTCTGTTTGGGCAACAAGGGAAGCCACCAAGCGTAGCAGGTCGCAGGCAGGGTTTCGGATCACAATTTGCAATGGGCGAGTTTACCGCCGGTCCTGATCACCTTCACGGGCTTCAGTGGGACGTTCGAAGCTGGGCGGCGGATAGCGCTCCATGAGTTTTGCAATGATGGCGTCGGCGACCCGGTCAATTTCCCGGAGAGGCTGATAGGTCCAATGGTCCAGCTTGTCATCCAGCCAGCGCGCAATGCCACGATCAATCAGGGATTTGTGGAAATGGGAGAATTTTCCGCTCTTGCCCTCAAGCCGCGCAATGTGAATGGGCAGGCCAAAATAGGCCGTCTCTGACAGCATACTGGTGGAATCTTCGGTGACGATGGCGGCGTCTGAGAGGAGAAGGTAAGCGAGATAAGGGTTCGGGCCATCGGCCGGGCTTTCCCAGAAATGCGAGCCTGTTTTCTCGGCCAGCGCCCGGAAGCGCACGCGCGCATGTGTGGGGGTTCGGCGGGAGCAGACAATGCGAAGTCGCGCGTTCTGGGTCTGAGTGGCGCGCAGAAGCTGGGCTTCAAGGCGCTCACAGGCGGCCTCTGTCATTTTGTGGGATTTGGAATCGCCGCCCAGAATGACGGCCACTTTAAACCCGCGCTCTTCAGCGAGGTCGGCAAAGGCGAGTTCTGTGTCTTCGATGATTTCCGGTGCGAAATAGGCTGGTGCCCCCACAATCTGAAGGACGTTATCGCCCGTTACGCCGTCATGTTCCGGGATCACAACCAGATCATACTCCGCCAGAGGCCGGTGCGGATTCATGATATGCATGGAGAAGGTTGCGCCATCCGACAGCTCGCGGATCAGGCTGGAATAGGGCGCGACGCGACCACCGGCTCCGATCCACAGGGTTGGCCAGGGCGGCTGAAAGAGCTGTTTCTGATCTGCAGGAAGCGCTGAGAGCGGGGACCACCACATATTTGTGGGCAGAAATTTCTGCAGGCCACCCGGCGTCAGTTCAATGACATCCGACTTGTGGCCTTTCCCGTTGACATGCGCAATCTTGACCCAGCGGGACATCTCGCCCAGCGCTCTGGCAATCGCCAGCGCCTGCGCGGAATGTCCGGCCCGACCATCCGATGCAACCCAGACAGAAGGCCCGAGCGCGTCGGACTTGGTCATCACAGAACTCCAGTCTTCCCGAGTGGAGTTCTAGATGTACTCCACCTTCAAAATCTCATAGGACTTGGCGCCGCCGGGAGCGCTCACTTCAACGACGTCTTCCAATTCCTTGCCGATGAGAGCCCGCGCAATCGGTGAGGTGATCGAAATCTTCCCCAAAGCCACGTCAGCTTCATCTTCGCCTACGATCTTATAGCGAGATTCTTCTTCGGTTTCTTCATCCATTAGCGTCACTGTGGCGCCAAACTTCACAGAATCTCCGTTGAGACGTGTCGTATCGATGACATCAGCCCGTGCGAGCTTGTCTTCGAGTTCGGAGATTCGACCTTCAATGAAGCTCTGTTTCTCTTTGGCCGCATGATATTCGGCATTCTCTGAAAGGTCGCCGTGCTCACGCGCTTCCGCGATCGCCGTAATAATATTCGGGCGCTCGACATGTTTCAGATTCTTAAGTTCTTCCTCAAGAGCCGCACAGCCCTCAGCGGTCATAGGTATTCTTTGCATTCAGGAAATCCATCACTATCGATGATGAAAAGCGTTCATCGCTTTTTTGTGACAGTCAAGTCTATGCGCAAAACAGGCGTTTTGGCAATATCCTGCCATCATATGCGAAAGTACTTCTCCAATTGGGTCAATTATTCCGAGAATTCGGACTAAAGCCACTTAGGTTTGCAGGGCGCGGACTTCAAGCGTTCGGCTTAAAAGGACTTCCACCGCTTTCACCGCAGCCTTGGATGCCGCCAGCGTGGTGAAATACGGAACACGTTGTTTCAAAACCGTTTCCCGTATGGATTGAGAGTCCTTCAAAGATTGTGCGCCTTCTGTGGTGTTGAAGACCAGATCGATCTCGCCATCGGTGATCATGTCGACGATGTGACGTGAGCCCTCTGCCACTTTGTTGACGCGGCGGACCGGAACGCCAAGCTCGGAGAAATAGGTCGCCGTGCCACTGGTCGCGACAATTTCAAAGCCGAGCTCAATGAGGCGGCGAATCGATTTTTCCAGCGCAGGCTTGTCGGCATCTTTCACGGAGACGAAAACGCGGCCTGACGTTGGCAAATCCACGCCTGCAGCAATCTGAGTTTTCAGGAAGGCCGCGCCGAAATCATCATCCCAACCCATGACTTCGCCGGTTGAGCGCATTTCCGGCCCAAGCACGGGGTCGACACCCTGGAAACGGGCAAACGGGAAGACGGCCTCTTTCACCGCGATGCGGCGAGGGGCGTTGTCTGACGACAGGTTGAAGCTCGACAGTGGCGTGCCAGCCATAACCTTGGCGGCAATGCCAGCAATTGGCGCGTTCACGGCTTTGGCCACGAATGGCACGGTCCGGGAGGCGCGGGGGTTGGCTTCGAGAACGTAGATGTTTTCGCCTTTGACGGCGAACTGAATGTTGATCAGGCCGCGTACATCGAGCGCCATGGCCAGTTCGGCGGTCTGTTCTTCGAGCTGCGAAATGATGCTGACTGGCAGAGAATAGGCCGGGAGCGAACAGGCCGAGTCGCCGGAATGGACACCGGCTTCTTCGATATGCTCCATCACGCCGGCAATGTGGACGGTTTCGCCATCACACAGCGCGTCGACATCGACCTCGATCGCATCGGCGAGGTAACGGTCGCAGAGCAGAGGCTGATCGCCGGAGACCTGAACGGCATCGCGGACATAGCGTTTCAGATCATCCTCATCGCGGACGACCTCCATGGCCCGGCCACCGAGCACGAAAGACGGACGCAGCATGAGCGGGAAACCGATCTCCTCGGCGGCGAGGATGACTTCCTCCTCAGTGCGCGCGATCGCCGAAGGAGCTTGTTGCAAGCCGATTTCGTCGAGCAGGCGGGTGAATTGCTCGCGGTCTTCGGCCAGGTCGATGCTGTCCGGGCTGGTGCCAAGGATCGGAATACCTTCTTCGGCAAGGAGGCGGGCAAGTTTCAATGGGGTCTGACCACCAAACTGAACGATGACGCCGAGCAGTTCGCCCTTCGACATTTCCTTGCGGATGATTTCGAGCGTGGTTTCGGCCGTCAGCGGCTCGAAATAGAGACGGTCTGAGGTGTCATAGTCGGTGGAGACCGTTTCCGGGTTGCAATTGACCATGATGGATTCAATGCCGAGATCGTCCATGGCAAAGGCTGCGTGACAGCAGCAATAGTCGAACTCAATGCCCTGTCCGATGCGGTTAGGACCGCCACCCAGGATGATCACCTTTTTGCGGTCAGAAACTTCAGCCTCGCAATCGGCTTCGGTTTCGCCGAAAAGCGGGTGCTCGTAAGTCGAGTAGAGATAGGGTGTTTTGGCCGCGAATTCGGCCGCGCAAGTGTCGATCCGCTTGAATACAGGATAGACGCCGAGGTCGCGGCGGCGTGTGCGGATCTCGCTTTCTGAGGAATTGGTCAGTTTGGCGAGGCGGGCATCGGAGAAGCCCATGCTCTTGAGATGCGTCCAGCCGAGCTTGTCGTCCGGCAGGCCGTTGGCCATGAGGACGGTTTCCATCTCGATCAGCTCCGCAATCTGACGCAGGAACCAGCGATCATATTTCGACGCTTCGTGCACTTCCTCGACCGAAAGGCCAGACCGGAGTGCCTGGGCAATGGTGCGGATGCGGTCTTTGGTCGGTTTGGCGACGGCGGCTTTGAGGACGTTTTTGTCGTCATCCCGGCCAAGGCCATCAATCGCGATCTCATTGAGGCCGTCGAGCCCGGTTTCCATGGAGCGCAGCGCCTTTTGCAGGCTTTCCTGGAATGTGCGGCCGATGGCCATGGCTTCACCGACAGACTTCATGCTGGTGGTGAGGCTCGGGTCAGCGCCTTTGTACTTTTCGAAGTCGAAGCGTGGGATTTTGGTGACCACATAGTCGATGGTCGGTTCGAAGCTGGCTGGCGTGACGCCCGTGATGTCGTTGTCGAGCTCGTCGAGGGTGTAACCAACGGCAAGTTTGGCGGCGATCTTGGCGATCGGGAAGCCGGTGGCTTTGGAGGCGAGGGCAGATGAGCGCGATACGCGCGGGTTCATCTCGATGACGACCATGCGGCCATCGTCAGGGTTCACGGCAAACTGGACGTTTGATCCGCCGGTCTCTACACCAATTTCACGCAGGACAGCAATCGAAGCATTCCGCATGACCTGATATTCACGATCGGTCAGAGTAAGAGCCGGAGCGACTGTGACCGAGTCGCCGGTGTGGACGCCCATCGGGTCCACATTCTCAATCGAGCAGATGATGATGCAATTGTCGGCTTTGTCGCGGACAACTTCCATCTCATATTCTTTCCAGCCGAGCAGGCTCTCATCGATCAGAACCTGGGCAACCGGCGACATGGCAAGGCCCGAGCGGACATATTGCTCGTATTCCTCACGATTGTTGGCGATGCCGCCGCCTGTGCCGCCAAGCGTAAAGGCAGGGCGGATGATGGCGGGAAGGCCGACCTCATCGATCGCGTCCATGGCCTCTTTCAGGCCGAGAATACGGTCATAGCCTTTATGCTTGCCATTCTCATCCTTGATTTCCGGCGCGGCGACAATGACGGCTTTTGGGTTTTCGAGACCCAGACGGTCCATGGCTTCGCGGAAGAGTTTCCGGTCTTCGGCCATGTTGATGGCGTCGGCCTTCGCGCCGATCATCTCGACATTGTGCTTTTCCAGAATGCCGAGCCGTTCGAGCTCAAGCGCGCAGTTGAGCGCTGTCTGGCCACCCATGGTTGGCAGAAGCGCGTCGGGCTTTTCTTTCTCGATGATCTTTTCGACGAACATCGGCGTGATGGGCTCGATATAGGTCGCGTCGGCGAGATCCGGGTCGGTCATGATGGTGGCCGGGTTGGAGTTCACCAGAATGACCCGATAGCCCTCATCCTTCAGTGCCTTGATGGCCTGAACGCCGGAATAGTCAAACTCACACGCCTGACCGATGACAATCGGCCCCGCACCAATAACAAGAATGGATTTGATATCGGTGCGCTTTGGCATTGGGGTCTCCGGGCGGGGTCATTATTAATTGTGAGGTTCACGGCCTTCGACGCAAACGGCCCGCGTATATCTTCCGGCGTGAGTCACGGCAAGGGCTAATCGGACAATTCTGGCGGCAATATCAGTTTCCCGGGCAGGTTCAACTCTCCCCTGTTCAGAGGATTGAGTCTATCCGGAGTTGTTCTTAGACTCTTTCGGCTGCAAATGAGGGGATCGGAATGTCGAGTTTTCTGTATCGGATGATGGTAACGCTGGCCGCGTTTTTGTCTGTCTCACTGGCTCATGCGCAGGACTTGCCTCAAGCCCAGCTCTCCGCCTTACAGTCTCTGGAGAGCGGGAATAAACAGATCTCACAATCCGTCGCGGGGGATTTGTATCGTTCGGGCCAGGAGGCTTACAAATCGGGCAAATACGATGTGTCATTCCGTATATTCAAAGTGTTTTCCGAGTTCGATGCGCCGATCTCAGCCCTCGCCACTACTTCCCTGGCCCGGCACTATTGGAATGGCTATGGCGTGGCGCAGGACCGGAGCAGGGCGGTAGAACTCTACCGACAAGCTGCTGCAAAAGGCGAAGATACAGCCATGTTTCTATTAGGCTTTGCCTATCAGGAAGGTGAGGGCGTCAATCAGTCGTTTGGCTCGGCGAGAGATTGGTATGTCAAATGTGCGAACGCGCAAGGCGGGCAGATGACGAACTGCCAGCGTGGAGCTGCGACCATGCTGGAAAAGCTGACAGCCAGCGACCCTCAAGCCTATCAAAAAGCATTTGCCTATTATGTTCAGTGTTCTGAGGCCGGTGAGAAGATCTGTCAGCGGAAACGGGCTTATTTCATGGCGAATGGCCGCGGAACAAATCAGGATGAGGCGGGCGCCATCGAATGGTATCAGAAAGCCGCAGACCAGAATGAGCCACAGGCCCTGAACAATCTCGGCAATGCCTATTATCATGGCCGCGGTGTCGAGAAAGACTTCGGCAGGGCTGTGGAACTCTGGAAAAGAGCACATGAACTGGGCGAGCCGAGCGCGACAAATGTGCTGAGGCAGCTTGGCATGGTTGAATAACCATCCCTGTCTGAATGAGACACCGATCCCCTGATCCGGGGATGCCGCCGGAGCGCTGTTTGTGCAACCTCAGACAAAAGGGAGGTAACGCAACATGAAACAGCTTATTCTGACTTATAAACTCAAAACCGGCGTCACTCGCGAACAGTTCGAAGACTGGGTGCGCACGACAGATTATCCAAAGATGCGCTCGCTCTCACGCGTGAGTTCATTTCGGACCTTCCGGACTGAGGGCTTGCTGCTCGGCGAAGGCTCGCCTGCGCACCAGTATGTCGAGGTGTTTGAGATTTCGGATCTGGATGGATTTACTTCAGAGGATATGCCGGGAGATCTGGTTCAGTCCGTCATGGGGGAGTTCATGGGGCTGGTGGAAGACCCGCAATTCATGATCGCGAGCGAAGTGGTCTGACTGGCAGCGACAAAGTGATCGGTCGTCATTTCTTGTCGATCTGGTAAGTTCCTCCTGTCGGAGGGATGACATGGAATTAAAGCGCTCGCTCGGGCTTGTGTCGCTCACGCTGTATGGCGTTGGGGTGACGCTTGGCGCAGGCATATATGTGCTGATCGGTGAGACGGCGGCCACGGCCGGAACGCTGGCGCCGGTGTCGTTTCTGATTGCGCTTGTCGCGGCCTTGCTGAGCGGGCTTTCGTTCGCCGAGCTGGCCGGTCGTTATCCCATGAGTGCCGGTGAGGCGGTTTATGTGCAGGAAGCCTTTGGCAAACCCTGGTTTTCTCAGATCGTCGGGGCAGCGGTGGTGTTCACCGGGCTTTTCTCGTCGGCAACCGTGCTTCAGGGGTTTTCAGGCTATGCGGTGGCGCTGGTGGGGCTTCCGGCCTGGGCGCTGATCATCATGGCAGCGCTTTTGCTGACGGGGTTGGCGCTGTGGGGGGTTAAGGAATCGGTCTGGGCGGCGGCGGGTGTAACGATTTTCGAGGCGGGCGGACTGCTTGTGATTATTGCGCTGGCTGCGCCGCAAGCGATGGAAAGTCCGGCTGAGTTTGTCGCGGTTGCCAATCCTGCGCTGGGGGTGATGGCAGGCGCGGCCATCGCCTTCTTCGCCTTTATTGGCTTTGAAGACATTGTGAATATGAGCGAAGAAACGCGCGAGCCAACGCGGACTGTGCCGCGGGCGATTCTGGCGACCATGGTGATCACCGGGCTGATCTATATGGCGATTGCCTGGGTGGCCGTGACTGCCGTATCGCCCACTGATCTTGCTGCCGCGACTGACCCGATGGCGGAAATTCTGCGGCAGACCGGGCATCCGGGTGATGAGGCGATCTCGATTATCGCTGTTGTGGCCATTCTGAATGGCGCGCTGATCAACATGCTGATGGCCTCACGCGTTTTGTATGGGATGGCGAAGAAGGGGCTGGCGCCGGCTATTCTGGGGCAGGTCAACACCGCACGGAAAACGCCGCATGTTGCGACGCTGCTGGTGACGGCTTTCGTGCTGACGCTTGCCTTACTGGTGCCGCTGTCCGGGCTTGCCCGGGCGACCTCTTTTCTGACGCTGTGTGTGTTTCTGCTGATCAATCTATCGCTGATTGTGCTGCGCCGGAAACATGAAGCGCTTTTTGACGTGCCCATCTTTAAAGCGCCTGTGTGGACACCCTATCTTGGCGTGGTCACGGCGGGTTTACTCGCTCTTTCGGCCCTGATGGGCTAGGCGCTGGGTTTCCTTTCGCACATGAATGCGATGGGAGGCAGCCGCCACAAATAAGCGAGTGTTGGAATGGAAAGTCTGATCGCCTGGGGGATTGTTGTCGTCATTCTGGCGCTGGTTGTTCACCAGATCTGGAAAGACAGAAAAGCCTTTCCGGCCTTTGTTGCGCTGAAAGACAGTGCGAGCCGCCGGGCCTATTTTCGCAAATCTTTGTTCGCAGGCATTCTGAAGTTTTCTGTGCTCGGGCTGATTGGCCTGTTCCTGTTGGGGCAGCTGGACGCCATACTGGTTTTTCCAGACATATTGCGCACGCCCTTGCTCAGCCTTGTGGGGAGCTGGGGGATTTCTGAGACAGGTCTTTATTGGATTGGTCTGGGGGTGGTCGGGGTCTTTCTTCTCGCCATGGTGGTGCTGACGATTTTGCCGATGTTTATGAGTCTCGAGGATTTGCCGGAGGATGGCGTGTTTGCCATGCTGCCGCGAAATCGCAAGGAAATGGCCTGGACAGCGGCGCTGTCAGTCAATGCCGGGATTGGTGAGGAGATCCTGTTTCGGGTGCTTTTGCCGATTGCTGTCGTTGTGGCGACGGGTAGCCTGCCACTGGCCATTGTAGCAGGTGTGCTTCTGTTTGGCATTGCGCATGGCTATCAGGGTGTTGCCGGGGTGATCAGCACGTCCATGATCGGGCTGGTGTTCATGGTGATCTATCTCGCCACAGGGGCGCTCTGGCTGGTCATGTTGCTGCACGTTCTGACCGATATTCGCGGGTTGGTCATCCTGCCGATCATCCTGAAATGGTCTGAGCGGTTCAATCCGGATGGCAGCCCGATTGTTGACGCGCCTCAGAGCGAATAGACCTTCCGTGCGGTGCCGGAGAACATGGCGGTCTTTTCGGCTTCTGAATAGCGTGCGGCGATCTTCTTCGCGGCGTTCCAGTAGACGTGATAGCTGACGCTGGCGCGATCGACCGGGAAATTGCTTTCGAACATACAGCGGTCCGGGCCGAACAGATCGATCGTGTAATGATACCAGTCGCCCTGATCGGCGACGATCTGGTCTGATGTGGCGGGCTTGTCCTGCGCGTCATAGCCCCAGCCATTATCCGGCATGGCAAGACCGCCCAGCTTGGCGTGGACGTTGGGGCATTGGGCCAAGTCATTCATATCGCGTTTCCAGATCTCGAAGATTTCTGCGCGTTTTCCCGCATACTGACCGACGCCGAGCGGGGTTGCGAAATGGTCGAGTATAATGGTGGTGCCCGGCGCGGCGCGGGCCACCGTCAGGAGCTGACCGATCTGGTGGTGGTAATTCCAGGTGTCATAGGTGAAACCGCGTTCGCCCAGACGACGGACGCCAGCCTGAAACTCCGGCAGGGCGTAAAGGTCGGCGGGTTGGCGCGGCTTGATGAAAAGCGCATCGTCCGTGTCGTAGGCGAGGGCGTGACGTATGCCGCGAAAGAGGCCCTTGCTGGCCTCGACATGGGCGTCCAGCGCCGCGTCGAGTTCCGGGGCGCGAAGGTTTGTGTGCGCGATGATGCCCGCGATCTGAGACTTTGATGGGTCTTGTTTGGCCGCGTCAGCCACAGCGGCGACGGTTTCCGTCTCGCCCACGGATTTCAGATGTTCGGGGCCGTCCTTGCGATAGGACCAATGACATTCCATGAACATGGTCTCGACGACATTGTGACCTGAGCCTGTATCCTTCCAGAGATGTTCGAGCAGATAATCGCTGCCGCCGCGCCCGATCCAGAGATGGTGGTGGGGGTCGACGATCTCGCGCTCCGGCTCCAGAATGTCCTCAGAAAACTGCGCCAGCCAGTCATCGCGTCCGAACATGTGTATCCTCCCAGACTTTGTATTTCCGGGTACTTAATCAGACCAGAACGGCTTTGTCTGCGCTGTTTTGTGGGGGCAGGTAAGTTATCGGTCTTCTGGCGGAATGTGTTTCAGCCGGGCAGTCAGAGCTGCGACTTCTGCGTCAGTGAAATGGGCCGAGCGACGCGTTTCGGACGCAGGTTGATGCGCGAGCGACACACCGGTTCGGTGCGCCTGAGAGGGGCGGATCGGGCGCGGGACAAAACCACCGCCGCAATTGGGGCAGACATTCTCCAGCCTGGTCTCAACGCAGTCGGCGCAGAAGGTGCATTCATAGCTGCAAATACGGGCGTTGGCGGCGTTGGGCGGAAGATCTGTATCGCAGAGTTCGCAATTCGGTCTGAGGTCCAGGGCCATGTCGAGATTTACTCCGGATTGATCGGGGGCGACCGATTGGTCATCTAGTTGTGCTTATCGCGCACTCAGGCGATCTCAAACGACATTCAGCGGTGGATTTGCGCCAATGACTGGCCATTGGACGCGATTTTTTCTGAAATTTGCGAAACTTTTCAGGGTATGTTGTAGTTGAACTATTATGACCCAACGACAGAAAAGACGAATCTATTTCGTGGCTGGGGTCGCTTTGCTGTTTGTTCTGGCTGCCAGCTTTAATCCATTTAACTCTGATCTGCTCAATGATGAGGAGCAGGAGGAAGCGGGCCTTCCTCACGGTCTTGAGGCCATCAGAGATACCGGCGAACTTGTGGTTCTGACCGTCGAATCCCCGACGACTTTGCAACAGAGAGGCAGTGGTGAGACCGGGTATGAGGTCGACCTGACCAGCGCTCTGGCCGACGAGCTGGGCGTTGATGTGCGCTATAAGGTGTTCGACGATATTCCGCGTCTCGTCACCGCCATTGAGAGCGGCCAGGGACATATTGCGGCTCCCGGCATGACGCAGCGGGAAATAAATCTGGAAAGCGGCGCCAATCCGCTCGCCATAGGCCCGGCCTATAAAGCCGTGCGCCATGTGATGGTGTGCCGCCGGGATGGTGAACGACCGAAATCACTGGAGGCGGTGAACGACCTCTCAATTGGTGTCGTGGCCGGATCGGGCAATGAACAAACGCTTGAACAAAAGCGCGAGGATAATCCGGCGCTGAACTGGAAGTCTTATGATGTAAACTCCGGGCTTCGACTGGCGGAGAAAGTCTATGAGCAGGAGCTTGACTGCGCTGTTATAGATTCCAATGTGGCGGCGATTGCACGGCGGCTGCATCCTGAACTGGTGACGACGTTTGAACTCGGGCAACAAGACCGCCAGCTGAGCTGGGCGATCGCGCCGCAGTCGCGCGATCTGAATGACTATCTGAAGCCCTGGTTCCAGTCCGCTCATCAAGATGGACTGCTCTACGATCTGGATGAGCAGTATTACGGTCATCTCAATGAGTTTGACTATGTCGATATCAGCGTGTTCCGCCGACGTATTGACTCTCGCCTGCCACGCTATGAACCGCTTTTCCGCGAAGCCGCCGGGGAATTCAATCTCGATTGGACGATGCTGGCAGCGCAAGGCTATCAGGAATCCCATTGGGAGGCGGATGCACGAAGTCCGACGGGTGTGCGCGGCCTTATGATGCTGACCCAGCCTACGGCGCGTGAGGTTGGAATCGAGAACCGACTCGATCCTGAGCAGAGTATCGTTGGCGGCGCAACCTATCTCGATCGGATGTATGATCGCCTGCCTGATGAAGCCACCGGTTATGACCGGCTCTGGCTTGCCATGGCGGCCTATAATGTTGGTTATGGCCATTTGCGCGATGCAATGACGTTGGCGCGACGCGAGGGGCTGAACCCCTATAAATGGCGGATCATCAAAACCATGCTGCCTCGCCTGACGAAAAAGCAGTATTATTCGACTGTGCGATATGGCTATGCCCGCGGCTATGAGCCGGTGCGCTATGTGAAACGCATTCGCGAATACGACACCGTGTTGACCAATCGCGTTGAGCGACCCGAGCAGCCGCCATTTGATCCCGATCCGGTGCCGACCGAAATTGAAGCCGAATTGCAGGTGGAGAGCCCGGCATCGGGCACGCCCTGATCAGGCTATCTGACCGCGTCGTTTCAGTTCGGCCACGGCTGCATCGGACACAAAGCCATTGGTCTGACGTTCATGGCCGAATGTGCTGGGCTGGTTATGCCCGGGAATGAAGGTGACATCATTGCCGAGCGGCCAGAGCTTGGTGGTGATTGAGGTGACGAGCTGTTCGAAATTACCTTTGGGAAAGTCCGTCCGCCCGACACTGCCCTGAAACAGGACGTCGCCGACAAAGGCCAGCCGGTATTCCCGGTTGAACAGGCAGACATGCCCCGGCGTGTGGCCTGGGGTGTGATAGACCTCAAACTCATGACGTCCGAGCGTGAGTTTGTCGCCGTCTTCGAGATAACGTGTCGGGACCACATTTCGCGGGCCTTCATTAATACCGTATTTCTTCCACTGACTGACAATGTCATCCATCAGCCATTGGTCGTCCTTATGGGGGCCGATGACAGGGGCGCCGGTAATCTCGCGGATCTCGTCTGCCGCGCCGGCATGATCAAGATGGCCATGGGTGAGCCAGATTTCCTTGATGGTGACGCTTGCCTTGTTAGCGACCTCCATTAGCTTGCCCGCATCTCCGCCGGGATCGACAAAGACGCCGTCCATAGTGTTGCGATCCCAGAGGAGGGAGCAATTCTGCTGGAAGGGGGTCACAGGCGTGATGTGCAATTGCAGGTCAGGCTGGGCAGCTTCAGTCATTCGTCATCTCCTCTCCCCAAGGCATAATGTTTCGGACTGCGAGGTCAATCAAAACACAGCTTGGTTTTGCGACCGGTCACAGGCTGCTTTCGCGTCTGCCATAGACGCCAGATTGAAATTGGTTCCCAAAAATATTCCAGAAAAAGCATGTATTTCCTGCGTGTTATGCCGGAACTCTGAAGTGGACCCTTCGTTACAACCACGTAACAGGAGCGTACCCATATGTCTTCATTTGCTATTTATACGATTGGTTTTCTGATCCTGATTGCCGGGCTTGCCTATGGCGCCGCAATGCTGGGTGTTCCCGCTGAATGGATCGGTGTCGGCTGTGTCATTCTTGCCGGTATTGGCCTGATCACCGCTGTATCTAACACACGGAAAAAGGACGAAACGGAGGCGTCGCAATAATGATGACTTCATCTTTCGTTCGAAACGCTGTCAGCTTGTTTGCACTCACGATTGCATCGGGCGGCGTCGCGACCGCCCAACACGTGAGCTATCTTGCCCCAACCGAAGCGCAGCAGGACATCGCCGCAGAGAATTTAAGTCTCGCTGCTGACTCGTCTCTCGCGACTGCCATTCAGGCCCGGTTCGCTGGCAAACAGTTTGAAAATCAGTTCGAGCGTGCCTTCGACCCCGGCGTCGCTATGGTCGTGCGTCTGGCCTATGCCAATCATTTGTTTGAGCCGATCTGGACACACGATGGCGCTGAGCGTCTGAAAGACGCCTATGCCGATCAGGACCAGTATGGCCTTGGCGCGGATTCTATTGCCGTGACGCGTCTTGAAGAGACAATTGATAAGCGTTTCGGGGCTGGAAATGTGGATGATCAGGCCAGTGCCGATCTTGACCTCACTCTGGCATGGGTGGCTCTGGCCTCTCGTGTCAGCGGTGGCCTTGCCGATGAAGGTGAAGCGCGTGCCGAAGCCGATGACGCGCCGGCTCGTCCGGAGCTGGTCGACCTGCTGACCAATGCGGGTCAGGGCGAAGTCGTGCGCGGTCTGGCAGAGCTGGAGCCACAGCATCCGCAATACCAGAAGCTGCGAGACTCGTTGCAGCGCTATCAGGATATTGCTGACAACGGCGGCTGGATGGCCATTGCCGATCTGGATGGGTCGATCAAGCCCGGGCAATCCGACCCGCGTATTCCAGCCATTCGGACGCGTCTTGCCAAAGAAGGTTATTTCGTTCTGCCGCCGATCCAGTCGGTGATGGATATGTTCGCAATGAACAGCTCTCAGGAGATTCAGAATGTCGAGTTTGAGACAAATGATGATGAAGGCACTGATCCAGAAAATGATCCAGAAACCAAAAGCGAAGCGCAGACGGACGATCAGGTTTGGATCACCACCTATGACCAAAACCTTGAGACCGCGCTGAAGTCATTTCAGGCGCGCCACGGACTGGAGACCGATGGGGTGATCGGCCCCAAAACTCTTGAGGCGCTGAATGAAAGCGCCGAGTCCAAGGTGGAGCGCATCCGGTTCGCCATGGACCAGTGGCGTGCTCAGCCGCTCGATCAGGAGCGCTATGTCTGGGCGAACATTCCCTCTTATCGCGTTGAGGGCTGGGCCAATGGCCGTCGCGAAATTTCGATGAAGTCAATTGTGGGTCTGCCATCGCGCGAAACCCCTGTTTTCTCCGACGATATTGAATATGCCGTGGCCAATCCGCGTTGGTATGCGCCGACAAGCATTGTGGCGCGGGACAAATTGCCAAAGCTGCAGCGTGACCCGACCTATGCGGCGCGCAATGGCTATCGGATTTATGATCGTGAGACGGGTTCGAAAATTGATGCGACCAGTGTCGACTGGACGGATCCGACGACGGCCAGCAGCTATCAGTTTGTGCAGGCGGCCGGTTCGAACAATGCGCTGGGCAATCTGAAGATCATCTTCCCGAACCAGCATTCAGTCTATCTGCACGGAACGCCGGATACGCATTTGTTCGCACGCAATAGCCGCGCCCTGTCTTCTGGCTGTGTGCGTCTGGAAGACCCGGTGAAGATGGCGAACTGGATTGCTGGTGGCCCCCTGACAGAAGCCGGCCAGGACATCGAAACGGCGCTTGTCACGGGTAAGAACACCAAGGTGGTCTATGAAAATACGACGCCCGTTCATATCACCTATATCACGGTGACGGTGGATAATTACGGACGTCCAAGCTTCTGGCGGGATGTTTATAACCGTCAGGCCGCCCCCGCCATGGCCGAAGAAACAGCGCCGCTGTTCGAGCCAGGCGAAGACACGGGTAGCGATTCGGAGCTGAAGATTGCAGACATGCAGCTTCCGAACGACGCGATTGCATTCCACTAAGCCGGGAACAGCAACCTACCAGCGGGCCGCATAGCCTCGCGCATCAATATGAACGAATGGCCCGTGGACGGCGTTGGCACCGTAAATGCCGATCCCGCCACGCGGCCAGTTCTTTTCGTCAGCTTTTGCGACGTCTTTTGCCAGTTCGGCCAGCGCCACAGCATCGGCCTTGGTGATTTTGCCGTCTCCATCCAGATCATCCATCACGCCATCGCCATCGTGGTCGATGTAAATGTCAGACGCATCGCCGAACAGGTGACGGGATGAGGTGGTGGTGTTCCCAATTGCGGCGTTATAAAACGGCGTTCTGAAGCCGGACATCACAATGAAGGTGTCCGCCGTCCAGCCTTTCTCATTGGCTTTTTCCAGCAATAATTCGAGCTTTACCAGCATACCGGACTCGACAAGCAGATAGGTCGGGTCGTGTCCGGGTTGTTGCTTGCAGATGAACTGGCCAAGCTTGAAGTGCGGCGTGATCTGGATGTCCTCCATACCAGGCTGCATGTCGATAAAGCCCTGCGGCGGAATGTAATTGTCGAGACCGCGCAGAGGCTCAGGATTGTACTTCCCGACACGATAGCCGTTCAGAATGTCGTCAGTTCCGTTTTTGAACGGAGTGAGCACGAACATATTCACCAGCATGGTTTCGCCGTTTCGCTGGAAGAAGAGTTCGTAATGTCCGGGCGTGTCGGGGGCCGTCCATGTCCAGGTCTCGCCATCGCCGCCAATCGCTCCGTCTGCTGCATGCAGATCGGCGTCGGCGACAATCTCAACCGTTTCGTTGGGCATCACGCTGGCGGAGAGGATGGACAGATCTGATTCGAGTTCATCAACGAGGATTGAGAAGCCGACGCGACTGGATGGACTGGCCTGCAAATCCTGCGTCACGGATGCGGGAAGGGCCGTATCAGTCTCTGGTGTGGTGACCGTTTCTGTGTCCGTCAGGTGAAGTGTAAGTGCCGAAAACAAAGCGATAACAGCATGCACGTTCAATACAGTAACCCTCTTGGCTTTGGGATAAATTGTGCGGTGGACTGGTCAGCTCAAAGTCTGATGAGTAGTCGTCCTGAAGTGAAGGGCTTCTACGAGTCACCGGCGGTTCCAAGTTATGATCTGTCTGAAAACTTGGGCAGAATTAAGGGCGTTTCAAGCGCGGGACTCGCGCGGTGGTTCCGGCGATATGCGTTTTCCAAAGCTCTCAACTTAGTTTCACGTTTGACTGACATTAGATTTTTTTGCTTGGGGATCAGAACGCAGCGCCTTATCTCAAACACCAGTCGACCCAAGGATGCGGGAGTTAGGTCATGACCACGCCAACGGCGGATATCGATGAAAGCGCGCCGCGCATCCAGGATAAGTCGGAATTTGTTGAATATCTGGAATCCGGCAACAAACCGAAGGCGGATTGGCGCATCGGAACCGAGCACGAAAAGTTCGGCTTTCTGAAAGGCTCGCTCGATCCGCTGCCGTATGACGGCGAGGCGTCAGTTCGCGCTGTATTGCAGCAGCTTTCCTCCGAGTTTGGTTGGGCGCCGATCGCCGAAGGCGACAAGATCATCGGTCTGCAGAAGGATGGCGCGAGCGTCAGCCTGGAGCCGGGCGGTCAGTTTGAGCTATCTGGCGCGCCGCTTGAGCATATCCACCAGACCTGTAATGAGGTCGGCCAACACCTGAAGGAAGTCAAAGAGATTTCCGATCGTCTTGGTATTGGCTTTCTCGGGCTTGGCTTTTCGCCAGTCTGGTCGCTCGAAGAGACGCCGCTCATGCCCAAAGGGCGGTATAAGATCATGCGCGATTATATGCGCAAAGTCGGGCGTCTCGGCCATCAGATGATGTTCCGGTCGTGTACAGTGCAGACCAATCTCGACTTCGAGTCGGAGGCCGACATGGTGAAAAAATACCGTGTCAGCCTGGCTCTGCAGCCACTGGGTACGGCCCTGTTTGCCAATTCGCCGTTTGCTGAAAACCGGACGAATGGCTTTCTGTCTTATCGCGCACATATCTGGACGGATACTGATCCGGATCGGACGGGTATGTTGCCGTTTGTGTTCGATGAGGGCTTCGGGTTCGAGCAATATGTCGATTATGCGCTGGATGTGCCGATGTATTTCATCCGTCGTGATGGCGGTTATCTGAATTGCGCGGGCATGTCCTTCCGCGACTTCATGGATGGCAAACTGCCAGCTCGTCCAGGTGACACACCGACGCTGGAAGATTTCAAGGATCATATCTCGACCATTTTCCCTGAGGTTCGGCTCAAGACCTTCCTCGAAATGCGTGGGTCTGACTCTGGCCCATGGGACCGGATCTGTGCGCTGCCGGCGTTCTGGGTCGGGCTGCTTTATGATTCTCATTCCCTCGACGGCGCCTGGGATCTGGTGAAGGACTGGACGGCTGAACAGCGTGAAGCGCTCCGGCGCACGGCGCCTGTGCTCGGCCTGAACACACCATTGCCGAACGGCAAGGGCACGCTGCAGACATTGGCGAAAGAAGTTTTGAAAATGTCGCGCTATGGTCTGAAGGCGCGGGCGCGGCTCTCTGCCTCTGGCGATGACGAGACGGGTTTCCTTTCAGAACTCGAGCAGATCGCCGAGAGCGGCGTGACCCCGGCCGAGCGTCTTCTGACGCGTTATGAAGATGCGTGGGAGGGGGATCTGTCCCAGATTTTCGAGGAATGTGCCTTTTAGGAGCTGAAGATGAACCGACGCGAATGGCTTCTGATGATGGGCAGTACAGCGCTTGCAGCATGTACAGCCCGCACAGGTTTGTCTGACACGGGCACGCCGCTCGACTGGTCGGTTGTCGCGTCGCTGCCAAGGCCAAAGCAGGAAATCTATCCAGCGCTCCATAATGGCGAGATCTGGCTGTCTGGCGGATTTGTCGCTGAGAATGGCGCGATCATCGGGCCAACCAATGAAACGGTAATATATAACCCTGAAACCGACAGCTGGCGGGATGGCCCGGGCATTCCGACACCGCGTCATCACCCGCATCTGCACAGCCATGAGGGCAAGCTCTACGCCCTTGGCGGATTTGAAGCGGTGGCGGCAGACGCGCAATGGGAAATGCAGAAAACCGGCTGGCGTCTCGATGAGGATGGCTGGAATGTCATCCCCGCTGCGCCGGGGCCGATTGGGGAAGCCGTTACGGCGAGCCTGTCGACCGGGCTGCATGTGGTGGGCGGACGGTCACCGCGTGGCGCAGCAAACCGGGTCTGGACCGATCATACCGATACCGGCCAGCATTTTGTTTTCGCCAATGGCGCGTGGGACAGCGCAGCACCTTTGCCGACACCACGGAATTCGGCGACAGCTGAAGTGATAGATGGCAATCTGCACGTGGTTGGTGGACGGACGGTAGAGGGCGGGAATTCAACCAGCCATGACGTTTACAGCCCGCAATCGGATCGCTGGTTTATGCGTCGACCACTACCACAGGGGCAGGGCGGACTGGCCTCTGGTGTGATTGACGGAAAGCTCTATGCCTTTGGCGGCGAGTTCTTCGACAATGGTGGCGGGGTGTATCCACAATGCTGGGTTTATGACCCCGAAGCTGATAGCTGGGAGGCCGGTCCCGATATGCGTTCGCCGCGTCACGGCCTGGGCGGCATCACGCTGAACAACCGGATTTATGCCATCGGAGGCGCGCTGAAACGCGGCGGCAGTGAGACTTCGGCTGCGGTAGAGGTTCTGGGAGTGTAAGGGTCGGGTAATCTTTCTTGTGTAGCGAATTAGTTAATAGATCTGACTGAATTCGCAAAGAAGTAGACCATGTCTCAGAAAACGGCGCTGGTTACCGGCATTACAGGTCAGGACGGTGCGCATCTCGCCCGGCATCTTCTGTCTCTCGGCTATCATGTGCATGGCATTCGCCGGCGATCGTCTTCGATCAATACCCAGCGAGTCGATCCGATTCTGGATGAACTGGACGAGCGAAACCCAAGTCTGTTTCTACATGATGGCGATATGACGGATTCGTCCAATCTGATCCGGCTTGTCAGCGACACAAAACCCGATGAAATCTATAATCTGGCTGCGCAAAGCCATGTGCGCAGTTCCTTCGATATGCCGGAATATACTGCGGACACAGACGCGCTTGGCACGCTGCGTCTGCTCGAGGCGATCCGCATACTCAACATGGTCGATAAGGTCCGATTCTATCAGGCGTCGACCTCCGAGCTCTATGGCAAGGTGACGGAGTCGCCGCAGCGCGAGACAACACCTTTTCATCCGCGTTCACCCTATGGGGTGGCCAAACTCTATGCCTATTGGATCACAGTGAACTATCGAGAGGCCTATGGGATGTATGCATGCAACGGCATTCTCTTTAACCATGAAGGGCCATTACGCGGCGAAAACTTCGTGACGCGCAAGATTACACGGGCCGTTTCGGCGATTCACCTTGGACTGCAGGATAGCCTCAATCTGGGCAATCTCGATGCCGAGCGCGACTGGGGCTATGCCGGGGATTATGTGATTGGCATGCATCTCATGCTGCAACAGGACACACCCGACGACTTTGTGTTGGCCACTGGTCAGACACACACGGTTCGTGACTTTGTTGAGCGCGCCTTTGCTTACACCAACCGGACCATTGAATGGCGAGGTGAAGGCGTGGATGAAGTGGGTCTGGACGCGGAAACAGGCAAAACCCTGGTGCGAATTGACCCGAAACACTATCGCGCTGCGGAGGTCGAGCATCTTCTTGGAGATGCCAGCAAGGCGAAAGAGAAGCTCGGCTGGGAGCCGACGACGTCCTATGAAGAGCTCATCAACATGATGATGGAATCCGACCTGCGCGGCGTCGAGATCGAAGCCAGAGCGCGTGCATTCGGGGACGTCGTTCCGAAAATGCGTCAGTATGGCGAGGATGCACCACCACGTCGTCGTCAGGCCTGGTGATCGTCCCAAATATATGAACATCAAAAAAGGGCGCCGATGGGCGCCCTTTATCGTTTAGTATTTGGCGAGTATTTCGCGCCAGCCTTTGACCGGATCGCTTTCAAATTCCGGTTCAACATCCAGAACCATCATGCCGCGGTCATCGAGAGTGTAGGCGTCCCACTCCGGAAGAAGCTCGGAAGATGGCTTGCCGTCGCGGGCGAATGTCACCCATGCATCCGACATCATTTCGCCCATGACAACAGGACCAGGACCCGTGCCGACCATGGCGCGGCTTTCTTCGATATTGTTGAACATGAGAGGGATATCGAGCGTGTGGGTCGCGCGCAGGCGACCATCCCAGGTATTAGTCTCAAAGGTGATGTAATACATATAGGTCGGCGCAGCGTCGACAGCCTCACGCTCCTGCGCGAGAACAAAGCTGTCTGAGACGAAGCGCGCACTTGCCGCACTGTTATAGATGTAAGTCGGCTCATCGTCGGGGCGTTCGGCTTTGAAATGGGCGACGAGCTCTTTCATCATTTCATCACGGGCCGTGAACATGCCCAGTTGTTCCTCGGTCATGGTGCCAAACCATGGCTGATTGCGAAGGAAGATGGTCATTTCATCCTTCAGGAAGCCGATCATGACCGGCACGTCGCTCGAGATCTCTGGTGCGCCATCGGCAAAGGGCTGGGTTGGCAGGACCACACCGTCCACGATCGGCGAAAAGCCTGCCTGAACGCCAGCCCGGCGGGCTTTCGCCTGACCGGCAGAAGCGGCCGCCATGAATTTCTTCGGCGGGATGGCACGAAGCTGTTCGACGGTTTCAATGCCGGCTTCTTCAAGGACGAATTCAGCCAGTTTCGCAGCTTCTTCCTTGCTGCCTGCGTCAGCTGCGCCACCCGACTGGATGATCGCCTTGTGAATGAGCCCATCGGCAGCCGGTGTGGCCAAGAGGTTTGAGATTTTAAAGCCGCCACCGGATTCACCCATGACGGTGACGTTGTCCGGATCACCCCCAAACGCCGCGATATTGTCGCGTGTCCATTCAAGTGCGGCGATCAGATCGAGCTGACCGAGATTGCCTGATTTTGCAAAGTCTTCGCCGAATTTATCCCCGAGATAGAGATACCCAAAGGCATTCAGACGGTGGTTTACCGTGATGACCACGACATCTTTCTGAGCGAGGTTGTTGCCGTCATAAACGGGCCAGCTGCCTGAGCCATAAGCAAAGCCGCCGCCGTGAATCCAGAGCATGACCGGGCGTTTCGCATCGTCGGCACCGGGCGTCCAGACGTTCAGATAGAGGCCATCCTCATTGCCGAGTTTGACTTCGGCCTGGTTAGCGTTTGTCGTCTGAAGCTGACGTGTGATGTCGTCATCTTTCGCGCCGGCAGCATTATACATCTGCATGACCGGCGGGCCCATCTGTGTGGCGTCATAGATATAGTCGAGCGTTTCAGGTGGCTCTGGCGGCATGAAGCGGAGTTCTCCGACCGGTGCACTGGCATAGGGAATGCCGAGATACTCATTGATGCCGCGATCTTTCAGGCCTTGTACCGGGCCATATTTCGTCTGAACAATCGGCGTGACATCCGGCACACTACCTTCCGTCGTCGGCGCTGGTGGCGCTGTTTCCTGCGCCTGTGTTGCGCAGCTGCAGAGCGCTGCAGTCGCAAAGAGAAACCCAGTCGCCGTGAGCGACTTCAAACCTAATCGAGCCAATACTTCCTCCCTCGGAAATTTTTATGAGACAGGACTAACCGCTCGATCTGTCATTGGGAACTGGGCCTCACTAAAACGTCATCTGACGAGGATCAGCCAAGGCCGATCGTGCTTTTGAAGCGAATGTAATAAATCTGACCATGGCTGTCTGTGCGAACATCCCGGCGCGCGATCTGGCCATCCGCGCGAGAGGTCGAGTAAAGCGTGCGGGTGCGCTCTCCTTCCTGATCAAAAATGTTGTCGACGCCGAGACGAATATTGAGATCGAAGAATTTCGTGGTCTCGAGAAACATGTCGAAATCGCCCCAACCTCGGGTGTAGTCGACTTTTTCACGGGATTTCCAGAAATGGTCGGTCGAACCCTGAGCATAGTCAAACCCCCAGGACCAGTCAGACTGTGGGAAATCCTGACGGAATTCGACATACCAATAGACAGGTTGTTCGTACCGGAAGCGACGGGATTCGCCGGTCAGCGGGTCGTCGACCTGAGACTCTCTCAGCACCAGCTCGAGATCGAGCCGGCCGTTCTTGACGCCAAACTTATCTGTCGGGATAGAGGCCTCAGAAACAAGTTGTAGCCGGTAGCCATCCCCAAGATTGCCAGGGCCATCGAACACCGTGCCATTAGAAGCTATGATCGGCACAAACCCTTCAACCTGTTCGACCATTTCATAGCGTCCGACCACCGAGAATGTGCCATCGGTCAGAAGGGGACGCTCATGACCGATTTCGAACCGCCAGGCGCGTTCGGGTTCGAGATCCGGGTTACCTGAGGTGACATTGTCATCAGTGGCATTCACATTGGAGACAAAGTCTTCAAAGTTCAGCTGGTCGACGCGGCGTTCAATCTGGAAGCGCCATTGTTTGCCTTCTTCGGGCGCATAAGTGGCCGAGAAGGAGGGCTTTGGATAGGTGAATTGCCGTTTGGCCGTCGCGTCGCCGGACTGGCTGATCTCTGAGACTTCGATTTTTAGCCCAGGTTCGAATGTCCAGTTTTCAATTGGCGTCCAGACATCAGAAATAAAAGCCTCACCGCGCCATTCCTCGACTTTGGTCTGGCTGACGGGAATGTTGTCCGGGATTCCCATTTGCTGATCGATGGTCACGAAAACACGGTCTGCATCGCGAAAATTGTACGCGCCTTCAATGCCAAACTGGATGGAATGTTCGTCATTAAAGGACCAATCCGTCTGACTGCGCAGAATGCTCTCGCCGATGAAATCATCGATGTCGCCAGTGAATGCGCCAAGGAAGGTGCCGTCGGCACCGTAATTGTCGAACCGGATCTTCGATTCGAAGTTCATGCGGCGGTGATACCAGATGAGTTTGGTCGTGAGGTCGTCGGTGAGGTCACGTTCGACATCGCCGCCAAAGTCATGGCCATCCCAGCGCTCATCATAGGAGCCCAGCTCGAGCGAGGCGAGCATACCGCTGCCATCCGGGCGAAATTCCTGATTGACGAGACCGTCTTTCCAAAAGCCTTCCCAGGCGCGGCCATTGAGGCGAAGTGTGGTCTTGTCGCCAAAGTCACGTTCGTATTCGAAACCGGGGACGACTTCTTCATTATTGGTCTGCTCGACCTGATCGAAAAAAGCGGTCTGGTTTCCATCGGCATCATACCTTTCAGTACGGCGATAAGGGCGCTCGGCCCAGCCATACCGCCCGATGGAGAGCGTCAGGTCTCCGCCTAGAAACTGCGTGATCCAGTCGAGTTCGGCCGCGACACTCATGCGTCCGCCGCGATGAACGCGCGGATTGATCGACCAGTTGATCTGATTGGTGGTGGCGCCTTCTTTCAGGACGACGTTCACAATGCGTGACTGGCCGCGCATATCGAGGTCACCAGAGGCTCCACGAACAAGATCAATCCGCTCAACATTTTCAACCGGAATGCGACGGAGCGTGTTCTCAAGATTGGATTTCGTTGAGGGGCGTTCGCCATCAATCAGCACATTGCCGGCTGCGCCGCCAAAGCCGCGAACATTGTCGCCATTGTCGATAGAAAAACCCGGGACCTGGCTGACCATATCGAGGGCATTGGTCGGATTATACTGGTCGAAATCAGCAGCCAGGAAAGATGTGACGCCAGACTCTGTGCTGTCTTGTGCCTGAATTGAGGGTGCTGCGACCAGGCAAATGCCAGCCAGCGCACACAGTTTTCCTGTGGGCTGATACATCAGTATCTCCGGAATAGTATCTTGAATTTAATGGGCAAAAAGTCCCCGCGATTTAGTGGGAGATAACAACAGTTTGATCGGACTAAACAGTTACACCCCTGACAGATCAATCACGAGGGCGTGATAAGAATAACGCATCTGTCACAAATCTATGCGGATACCCCCTTGTCGTTTGGAATTTCCTCGTGAAGATGACAGCCGAGTTAGAATTATCGCGCAGGTAAGAACCTGCAGAGCGGGGAAATATGTCAGACGTTGATGCCACTCAGTCGCCTTTGAGCGAAAAATCGATCCTCGGACATCCGCGGGGCTTGGTGATTTGTTTCTTCACCGAGATGTGGGAGCGCTTTTCCTATTACGGCATGCGTGCGTTGCTCACGCTTTATCTGATCCAGCATTTCCTGTTCTCTGACAGCGAGTCTTCACTGATTTATGGGGCGTATATTGCTCTGGTCTATGTGATGTCGCTGATCGGAGGCATCCTCTCGGACAAATATCTCGGCCAGAGAAAGGCCGTCACTTACGGCGCGATCCTGCTTGTTCTTGGCCATTTCGGCATGGCCTTCGAGGGATCAGGCTCAAAAGAGTATGTCAGCTTCAATAATTCTGAATACGTGATCGAAGACGAAGGCCGAGACAGATTCCGTAAGCTCTACATCGATTATGAAGGGACTGAACGTCAGCTGGTCTTCGATTCAAACACGACGGCGACACTTGGCGATCGCACCATCGTTCCAGTGAGTGTCAGTGTCGATGAGGATGGCGTTGAAACCACTGAGGGTGATTATCGCATTGAACGCACCAACCGCTCAGTTCTGGAACGTGTGTGTGCACTTGTGTCTGCGCCATGTGCCGGTCCAGAACCCACGACCACACTGATCGTTGATGGTGAGAGTTATAACGTCGTTGAGCGGACAACTGATGACGAAACGAGCCTGTTCGCGGTTGTAGATGGGGCAGAGGTCGAACTCGTTGAAACGTCCACTACAGACATTCAGATTGTCGACTATGGCGATAAGGCAGATGATAGCGACGACACCGTTATCACCACCATCGAAGATGGCGAGTATAGTACACGCAATGAGAAACAGGAGCTTTTCGTCTGGATCCTCTTCCTGTCATTGTCGCTGATCATTGCGGGTGTCGGCTTCCTGAAGCCAAATATTTCCACCATCGTGGGTGATCTTTACCCGAGAGGTGATAAGCGCCGCGATTCCGGCTTCACTCTATTCTATATGGGCATCAACCTTGGCTCATTCCTGTCGACCTGGACATGCGGAATTCTGGGTATCTATGTCGGCTGGGCGTGGGGCTTCGGAATGGCAGGCATTGGCATGCTGGCTGGACTCGTCGTCTTTCAATGGGGGCAGAAATGGCTGGATGGAAAAGCCGAACCGCCGAGTTATGAGAAGCTGAAAGAGAAAGTGCTCGGTCCTATCAATGTCGAATGGGCCTGCTATCTCGTCGGCGTTGGCGTTGTGATTTTTTCGATGATCCTGGTGGCCAATTCGAGCATTGTTGGTGACATGATGCTCTATACGGGTATCGCCATGTTCGTCGGACTTATCGGTTACAGCTTCCTCAAACTGCAGGGCTCAGAGCGGACTCGCATGTGGGCGGGGATTTACTTTGCAGTCGCGCAGGTTCCGTTCTGGTCCCTTTTTGAACAGGCGGGGTCGTCGCTGACACTGTTCACAAGTCGTCTGGTCGACGTGAATATTTTCGGCTGGGATGTCCCGACACCGGTCTTCCAGTCTCTGAATGCGGGCTTCATCTTCATTTTCGCACCAATGGTGGCCTGGCTTTGGATCTGGCTGAACAAGCGAGGATGGGAGCCATCCACGCCTGTGAAGTTTGCCTTTGGTGTCTTTGGCGCAGGTCTTGGCTATCTGGCGCTGGTTGCAGGTATGAATACGACCGGGGCAGGTGTGCTCACGCCAGTCTTCTTCATCTTCGCGATCTACTGGATCCACACCATGGCAGAGCTTCTGCTTTCGCCGGTTGGTTTGTCGGCCATGACCAAAATGGCGCCAGCGCGGGCGGTTGGTCTGATGATGGGCGCATGGTTCCTCTATTCCGGACTTGGCAACGCAATGTCTGGAGTGATCGCGTCAGCGGCAGGTTCAGAAACGGTTGGCGGCGAAATTGTTGATAAGGTCGCGGCGAAAGAGAATTACGCGCTGGTGTTCGGTAATGTCGGCTGGATCGGAATGGGGATTGGCGTCGTGATGCTCATCATTTCTCCGCTCATCAAGAGCTGGATGAAAATGGATGTGCATGCGGATGTCTCCAAAGAAGGTGCGGACCCGTCTGACTTCCAGGGCAAGGCCGACAAACTGGTCGACTAGACAAGAAGGCAGGAGCCGAACATGATCAGGTCTATGCGTCTGATAATGTTTTCCGTGATCGTCACGGGCCTGGCTTCTGCCGCTCATGCCGAGGTTTCTAATTCAGTTGAGGTGCTCAAGCCTCCCATTGTGGCGTTTCCTCAGGCCGCAGCGGCCCCGGGCATTCGGGGGCATTGCGAAGTCCGGTTCGATCTGGAAGCGTATGGCGAAACCGTGCTGATCAATGAGGTCAGATGTTCGAATAAAGTGTTCTGCCAGACGGCGGCATCCGGCATTCGAATGGGGCGGTATAAGGTGATTGATGCTAAAGGCACTGAGACCCCGGGTGAAAAATCAGGGCTGGTTTATCCCATCACCTATTCCATGAATGGTGAGCGCGTGCCGGATACAGGGGAGCTTGAAGTTTGCCCGGTCGACGAAACAGGGTTGATCGGATGAAGCGGATTATTGGTCCGGCCCTTGCTTTTGTATTGATGACCGGCTCGGTTTCCGCTGAGATGGCAGAACCGGAGAACGATGTTGACGTGATTGTGCCGCCGCGCCCGGAATATCCAGGAACGGCGGCCTTTTTCGGCCTGCAAGGGAAGTGCGAAGTCCGCTTTGACCTTCTGCAATATGGTCAGTTCGTGGATGTGAAATCGGTCTCATGCACCAATCTGGTCTTTTGCAAATCCTCCTCCCAGGCCGTGCGGGGGACACAGTTCAAAGTGGTGGATGTGCCCGCAACGTCCATCCCCGGTGAGCGCCATAATATTGTCTATCCGATTGCCTATAATCTTGATGACAGACCGCGGGGAGAATTTGGACCGTTCCAGACATGCCCGCCAGAGAAACCAGGATTGATCGGATGATACGGACGATCGCTTTTGCCGGACTTGTTGCGCTTGGTTCGACACTCGCCAATGCAGAGGCATGCCCAACCAGCGCGACCATCGGCGATGACGTGAACGACGCTATATTTGACCTCGCCATGGCGACGGTCAATGAGACCAGTGAGATTGATGACGCCCGTGACAGGCTGGCGGCTTATACGCTTCTAAAATGGGATTTCTGGGGCAGGGGATCAATCGGAACGACTTATGCCGAGGTCCGGGAGATCGCCGCGTGTCATGTAGAGGCGCGCTGCGGCTTCAGCGAGACCTATTATCTGGTAGGCGAAAAACTGCGCGGCATGTTGGAAGATGGCAGCTGGCGAACCTCCTCTTACCAGGGGGTGATCCCTCACGACCCGCCACCCTCTGCTCTTAATTGGGCCAGGAAAACAGTTGGCTGCGACATGCCTGACCCGAAATCGCTGGCCGATGATTTGGCATCGTTGATCTTCGGTGCCCCGGCGGATGCCTCTGAAGACTGATCGCGCGGGATCAGAACAGGAAGAACATCACCGCCATGCCGATAAAGATGCCAATGCCGAGCACGAAGATTTCGAGCTCGTGCTGCTCGATCCATTTCTCGCCGCGTTCGCCCAGCGCCATAATGATACCGGCCTCTGTGAAATAGCGGATGGCACGCGATATCGTGATGGCGGCAGCAAAGACGAGTAGACTGCACCCGGCTGCGCCAGCGGCTGCGGCGCCGAGCTGAAACGGAATCGGCGTGATACCGACCATGAAGAGAGGCCAAAAACAGTCCTCATTCAGTTTGCCAATGAGCTCATGATAGGTCTCGGTTGCGTTAAAGCTGGCAAAAGCCGGTTCGATGATCGCCGAGCCTGCCCACATGCCGAGGGCATACATGGCAAAAGCTGCGATGACGTTGCCGACGAGCAAGGCCGCAGCGATCTGCCAGGCTTTTCGGCCGCGCGCGGCCATGGCCGGCAGGAAAAGCGGCTCCATCGCGAAGAGGATGATTGTGTTCTCAAGAAAACCGATCAGCGCGCAGAATGGCAAAGCCCAAGGGCCATCGAGGAATCGAGAAAGTTTCTGACGGAGTTCGCGTTGCTTTTCCTTGATCGAAAAGGCACGTACCCCCGGTATTGAAAGTCCAGGCATGAAGGGTCAACGCCTTAACGATGGAAGGCGTTGCAATTGTTTCTGTATTTTTGGAACTGGAAGGTGGCGGGGAAAAAACGGCCTTCAATCCAGGTCGAACTTTCGTAGATCTTCCCAAAGGTCGTTCGCATTCAGCGGGCGGTAGTCATCGTTCGGCAGATGATAAACGGCGAGACACGGATTCGAGATTAGTTTGTCCGGGTCGCCAGAATACTGGGCAAAGAAAACAGCGCGCATGGCCGGAGGATGATGAGCAGCACCACGTCCATATCCCCAGTCATGAGTCCAGAGTTCCCAGACCTCTCGCGTTTCGCCTTTGAACGTTTCCGTGACGATGATCTCTGACATGTTTTGAGGGATTGAGTGGGCAAAACCATTGCCTGAAGGCGCTCGCCGTTGATGGTGAACCGCAGCCTCATCACTTAGGCGATGCGAGTTGACGACAATGCCTTCGAACACGACATCCGCACGCGCCATGCGTTCGAGGGGTGTTTCAGTCAGGCAGGTGAAGGCCGATGCTTCCGGCGCGGCAACAGAGCAAATCAGGATCAGAGCTAAGCCGACTGATTTCATTTTCTGCCGGCTTCTTTTAGCCCGCGCCGCCGACAGTGATCGCGTCGATTTTCAGGCTTGGCTGGCCAACACCGACCGGCACGGACTGGCCTGCCTTGCCGCAGGTGCCGACGCCGTCATCCATAGCGAAGTCATCGCCGATCATGGAGACTTTGGTGAGGGCGGTCGGGCCATGACCGATCAGCGTCGCATTCTTCACCGGTGCGCCGACTTTGCCGTCTTCGATCAGATAGGCTTCGGTGCACTGGAAAACGAAATTGCCCGACGTGATGTCGACCTGCCCACCGCCAAAATCGACCGCCCAGATGCCCTTTTTGACGGATTTGATCATCTCTTCTGAAGTATGGTTACCGCCCGTCATATAGGTGTTGGTCATTCGCGGCATGGGCAGGGCGGCATAGGATTCGCGACGGCCATTGCCGGTGGGTTCGACACCCATCAGGCGGGCGTTCTGGCGGTCCTGCATATAGCCGACGAGCACGCCGTCTTCGATGAGGACGGTTTTCTGTGTCTCTGTGCCTTCATCATCGACGGAGAGCGAGCCGCGGCGGCGCTCAATCGTGCCATCATCAATGACGGTGACGCCTTTGGCGGCGACTTGTTCGCCAATCTTGCCGGAATAGACACTGGCGCCCTTGCGGTTGAAATCGCCCTCAAGGCCATGGCCAACAGCCTCGTGAAGCAGAACAGCTGGCCAGCCCGGTCCAAGCACGACTTCCATCTCACCGGCGGGGGCAGGGATGCTGTGAAGATTGGTCTCGGCTTTCTTTAGGGCGCGATCGACCAGGCCTTTCCAGCGATCGGGCGCAATCCATTCTTCATAAGCTGCGCGTCCGCCAGCACCCGCTGAACCGGTTTCACGACGGCCATCTTTCTCGAGCGTGACGGAAACGTTCAGGCGCACAAGCGGGCGAATGTCTTCAAACATCGCGCCATCGGGACGAATCACATGGATTTCCTTGTGGGAGCCGGCGAGCGAGACCGACACCTGAACCACGCGCGGGTCTTTGGCGCGGACATAAGCGTCGATTTCGGAGAGCAGAGAGGTTTTGGTGGAGAAGTCAGGAGCTTCGGTTGGGTCGATCGGGTCGTAGAGGCGGCGATTGATCGGGCGAGGCGAGGGGGCAAGAATGCCGGAATAGCCGCGCTTTGCGGCCGCGGCGGTTTCTCCTGCACGCCGAATCGCCTCGTCGCTCAGATCGCTGCCGTGTGAGAAGCCTGTGGCCTCCCCGGCGACAACGCGCAATCCCATTCCCTGGCTGGTGTCGAAGGCGGCCGATTTCAGCCGTGCATCATCAAAGACGAAACTCTCACTGCGCGACTGCTCAACATAAATCTCTCCATCATCAGCGCCGCGAACGGCGTCGGAGAGTGTGGAGCGGGCTGTATCGAGATTCAGGGGAAGGGACATTCAATAACTCTGTTTGTGGATCAGTCGGATCGGAGAGTCCGATATGGAGGTGTTTCCGTCAAATGCAAAGCGACCGCGTGTTCGGCGGTCGCTTCGGGTCTGGGCGTAAGGCCGTGGCCGTAGAGGTGAGCGGCTCAGGCCGGCTTGCCGCCCGTGCTCGCCGATTCGTCAATCTCAACCGTGAACCGTTCGAGCTGGCGGGAGGCCACTTCGAATTCCGGGTTCAGTTCGGCCGATTTCCGGAAATCCCAATAGGCTGACGTGATGTCTCCGATACGCTCGGCCGCGACGGCCCGGTTATAATAGGCGGCGTAGAGATCGTCCGTGCCGAGCTCGATCGCTGTGTTGAGGGCATCAATGGCTTCGGAATAATTCTGCTGATAAATGTGGGCAGCTCCGATATTCAGCCAGGTCTCGCCTTTCTGGTCGTTGATTTCGAGGGCTTTCTCATAATCGGCCATCGCCATTTTGTACTGGCCATTGCGCATATAAAGAATGCCACGATTTGTCAGTGTCGACATGCGATCATTCTGGCTCATTGTTTCATAGTTGAGCGCTTTGGTGCATTTCTCGACCGAATCGCCAAGGCCGAGGCGCATGGTCTCAGCAGCCTCATAGCATTCTTTTGCGAGGCCAGAGCCAATTACGAGGACCTGAGCCTGTGCGCCGGCTCCGAAAGCAGCCATTGAAAGCGCGATAAGTGCATAACGCATAAAATTTCCTTCCCTCTTGCGAACTTAAGCAAAAAACCAGTGTTCATTCTGTTTCTAAGATGATACCCGAAAAACCGAATCTGGGGAATGACTGCGACAATTTGGCGGTTTTGATGATCGCCTTATGTCTTTATGGCATATTTGAGAGTAGTCTGTTGTTTTGTGGAACAAGGAGAAGAACGTGCGCTGGATCGCCGTTGCTTTGATGAGTTTACTGTCGTTGAGCGCTCACGCGTCTCAACCTGAACCGGGTGCTATTGGCTTTCAGCCAGCGGCCACCTCCATTATGGAACGCATGACGAATTTCCATACGCTGCTTCTGGTGATCATTACGGTCATCGTGATCGTGGTGATGGCGCTTCTTCTTTATGTGATTGTCCGCTTCAATTCGAAAGCGAACAAAGAACCAAGCAAATTCAGCCATAACACGCTGATTGAGGTGATCTGGACCCTCGTGCCGGTCGGCATTCTGATGGTCATCGCCTTCTTCAGCTTTGGCGAGCTTTATTATCAGGAAACATTCCCTGATGTTGAAGAAAGCGAAGTCATCAATGTGAAGGCTGAAGGCTGGCAGTGGAACTGGCGCTATTACTACATGGATGTGGTCGACGAAGAGGGATACGAAATGTATTTCGTCTCCAACCCGATCCACCGGGGTCTTGAAGGCGAACCAGCTGGCACGCCGGATGCGCCGCGCAACCTCGCAGTCGATTATCCGATGGTGGTTCCGGTTGATACGGTAATCCGCGTCTACACCGGTGCAACTGACGTAATCCACTCCTGGGCCGTTCCTGCGTTTGGCATCAAAACTGACGCCGTGCCCGGCAAGCTCAACGAGCTCTGGTTCCGCGTGAACGAGACCGGAGTTTATTACGGTCAGTGTTCCGAGCTTTGCGGCAAAGACCATGCCTTCATGCCGATCGAAATTCACGTTGTAACGCGTCCGGAATACGATGCGTGGCTGGAACGTGCACAAAACGATATCGATGATGCCCGTCAGTACCTTGCGGGAATATCAGAAACGTCTAATACTCAGCTGGCCTCAGCACGCTAAGGACCTGGAGATTATTTAAATGCCTATGGATGCCGTGACACCTCATGATGCGCTTCATGATGATCATGATCACAAGCCGGGTTTCTTCGCGCGCTGGTTCTTCTCGACGAACCACAAGGATATTGGCACGCTCTATCTGATTGCGGCCCTGATCTTTGGCCTCGTCGGAACCGCGCTATCCGGTCTGATCCGCTGGGAGCTTGCCGAACCTGGTATTGGTCCGCTGACCTATTTCGTGCTGTGGGGCGTTGAAGGCGCCACAATGGACGCGAAAATCGAGGCGGCGAAGCACTTCTACAACGTCGCCATCACCTATCACGGCCTGATCATGATCTTCTTCATGGTTATGCCTGCTCTGATCGGTGGATTTGGTAACTGGTTTGTTCCTCTGATGATCGGCGCGCCGGATATGGCGTTCCCGCGGATGAACAATATTTCCTTCTGGCTTCTGCCTTTCTCCTTCCTGCTGGCCTTCATTTCCCTCCTTGTTCCTGGACAGGGCGCAGAAAACGGCTTTGGCGGCGGCTGGGTGCTTTACCCGCCATTGTCGACTTCGGGCCATGACGGACCGTCCATGGATCTCCTGATCCTGTCGCTGCACGTTGCGGGTATCAGTTCTATTCTGGGTGCGATCAACTTCATCGTAACTATTCTGAATATGCGTGCCCCTGGCATGACGATCCACAAAATGCCGCTGTTTGTCTGGGCAATGCTCATCACGGCCTTCCTGCTGGTTCTGTCACTGCCGGTACTGGCTGGCGCGCTGACCATGCTTCTGACCGACCGTAACTTCGGCACGACCTTCTTCGCGCCATCTGGCGGCGGCGACCCGGTCATGTTCCAGCATTTGTTCTGGTTCTTCGGTCACCCGGAAGTTTACATCATGATCCTGCCGGGCTTCGGCATCATCTCGCACATCGTTTCGACCTTCTCGAAGAAGCCGGTCTTCGGTTATCTCGGCATGGCTTATGCGATGGCATCGATCGGCTTTATCGGCTTCATCGTCTGGGCGCACCACATGTACACTGTGGGTATGGGCACGGATCTGAAAGCCTACTTCGTTGCAGCGACCATGATTATCGCGGTGCCCACAGGGATTAAGATCTTCTCCTGGATCGCCACCATGTGGGAAGGCTCGATTGACTTCACAGTTCCAATGTTGTGGGCGGTTGGCTTTATCTTCCTGTTCACCGTGGGTGGTGTGACCGGAGTTGTCCTTGCGAATGCGGGTATCGACCACGCGCTGCACGACACATATTACGTGGTTGCACACTTCCACTACGTTCTGTCGCTCGGCGCCGTCTTCACGCTCTTCGCGGGCTGGTATTACTGGTTCGAGAAAATGTTCGGCGTGCGGTATAACGGCATGCTGGCGGGTCTTCAGTTCTGGCTGATGTTCATCGGTGCGAACGTGATCTTCTTCCCGCAGCACTTCCTCGGTCTGAACGGTATGCCACGTCGCTATATCGACTATCCGGATGCGTTCGCGCTGTGGAACATGGTTTCCTCTATCGGTTACCTCATCGTTCTGTCATCGCTTCTGGTCTTCTTCGCTGTGCTGGCTGACGCCATCATCCGTCGTCGCAAGGCGGTTGTGGATGAGCATGGCAATGGCAACCCATGGGGTCCTTATGCGACCACGCTGGAATGGACGCTGCCATCGCCGCCACCATTCCACCAGTATAATGAGTTGCCACGGGTGAAAGCGGACGACCATCACTAGTCGTCAGCTGTAAACCTGATAAATCAGAACGAGCCCTAGACGGGGCTCGTTTTCGTTTGGGAGCGTCTTCATGGCTGAGACCCCGGAAGATGAAGGCTGGGTGCTTTATCCTCCGCTCGACAGGGAGGGGGCTGAGAGTGCTGGTTATGGCACCAGTTTTTTTGATCCAAATGGTGGCGGTGATCCCGTCTGGTTACAGCACGTCTTCTGGGTATTGGGTCATTGGGAAATCTATTCGATTCTCCTGATGTTGCTCGCTGTGATGGCCGTTTCGGTTTTGACACCTTTTCCCAATACATCGAAAAGAGATCTATCGACCCTTCTGGTACCCGACCTGATCTCCGGGCTATATCTTGGCGGGATAGCGCTGTTTCTCGCTGCAAATTTCGGCCTGACCTGGCGAATGAATAATATGAGCATGGATAGCGTGCTTCATGATACTTACTACATCGTCGTCCACTGGCATTATGCCTTGGTCGTCCTCACCCTTTGGGCGGTAATCTGGAGCGGATATCGATTGTTCGATAAAATCATGGGGGTGCGGTATAAGCGCGCGATCGGCGTGCTACAATTTGTCTGCTTTGCCGCAGGGATATCCCTGATATTTCTGCCTCAATTCTTTCTGATTCAACACGGAATGCCGCAGCGCTATGTGGACTATCAGGCGGAGTTTACGGTATGGAACCGCATCTCGTCATTCGGGTACATACTGGCCCTGCTTTCGCTGATCCTTTTCCTCGCTCTGATTGTTGAGGCAATGGTCCGACGGCACGGACTGAAAAAACAGAAATAGGCTTATGTCAGATCAGGCAGTGACTACATCTTCTCCCGTCGCCAGCGTCAGCGACTATATCGACCTGATGAAACCCCGCATTATGATGCTGGTGGTGTTCACAGCGGCTGCCGGTCTTGTGGCTGCGCCGGTCGATCTGCACCCTGTGACCAGCTTTGTCGCGCTCTTGTCAGTTGCGCTCGGCTCGGGCGCGGCAGGCGCGATCAATATGTGGTTTGATTACGATATCTACGCGGTTATGACACGGACGAGCACGCGGCCTTTGCCTGCGGGCCGGGTTCAGCGCTCGGATGCGCTGTCGCTCGGTATTTTCATGTCGATGATTTCGGTCACACTAATGACCATCGCCACAAACTGGCAGGCTGGCGCTTTGCTGGCTTTTTCCATCTTCTTCTATGCCGTGGTCTATACCATGTGGCTGAAGCGTTCGACGCCGCAGAATATCGTCATTGGCGGGGCTGCGGGCGCGTTTCCGCCGGTGATTGGCTGGGTTGCGGCAACCGGCGCCATGCCGCTGGAAGCCTGGGCGCTCTTCGCGCTGACCTTCATGTGGACGCCCCCGCATTTCTGGGCGCTCTCTCTGGTGGCCAATAAAGACTATGCCAAGGCGGGTGTGCCCATGCTGCCTGTGGTTCATGGCGCAGCAAATACGCGGCTGCAAATTCTGCTTTACACGTTTGCTCTGCTGGCTGTCAGCGCGCTGCCAACCTTGTTTGGCACGGGTGGGCTGATTTATACGCTGACCGCGGCTGTGTGCGGTGTGGTGTTCCTTGCTCTGGCGATTCGGGTTTTCGCCAGCAAAGCGGGCGATGCTGATATGGCGCCTCGCGATCGTAAACTTGCGCTCAGCCTGTTTGCGTTTTCGATTGCCTATCTCGCGCTTCTGTTCGGTGCGCTGATCATCGAGCACATGACTGGCCTCCATGCCAGCCTGCCAAATTATGGCATCTGGATGGGAGCCTGATCATGTCGTTTGACGGAACCGATTATCCTAAAATGACGGAAGAGCAGACCAAGGCCCGCAAAAAGCGTAATATGGTTCTGGCGGCGGGCATTGTCGGCTTCATGCTGCTGATCTTCGCGATCACGGTTGTTCGCATTCAGGAAGGCGTTGTTCGTGATCAGGACTGGGCAGCTGAAACCGGCGGCAATCAGCCTGTGGACGGCGTTCAGTCCGGCCAGGGGGCTCCACCCGTTTCGTCTGATGGAGATGCTGAATGAAGACGTCTCATATGGGATTTGCAGTGGCAGGCGTTGCTGTACTCATGCTCGGCGCCGCATTTGCGTCCAAACCGATTTATGACACGTTTTGCCGGGTAACCGGATATGGCGGCACGACGAACGTCGCCACAGCGCGTCCGGATGATATTCTCGACCGTATGATGCGCGTGCGCCTCGATGCCAATGCGCCGGACCTTCCATTCGATTTCAAGCCGATTGATCGCTTCGTCGACATTCATGTCGGCGACACTGCGATGGTGAAGTTTGAGCTGACCAACACGTCAGACAAACCCATCACAGCCATGGCGACTTACAACGTGACCCCGTTCAAGGCCGGACCGTACTTCACGAAACTGGAATGCTTCTGCTTTGACGAACAGGTTTATATGCCGGGCGAAAAAGTTGTTCTGCCCGTTCTGTTTTTCATCAATCCGATGATCGAAGATGACCACGATCTGGATTCAACTAAAGCAATCACCCTCTCTTATACCTTTTATAAGGCAAAGGGAGACAAGGAGACGCTTGCATCTTTGAGCAATTTGGTCTCTGAAGACAACTAACTCTCAGCGCTCACGTGCGAACAAACTTAGGGGAATTCCATGGCGCACGCCGAAGTCAAACACGATTATCACCTGGTTAATCCATCACCCTGGCCATTGATCGCCTCTGTCGGCGTCTTTCTGCTTGCTCTTGGCGGTGTGATTTTCATGAAAGGTCTGGTCGACCCGGTTGACGGGGAAAGCCTGGGCTTCTTCTCTTATATCGGCAACACCATGCTGACCGGCGGCAAACCGTGGATCATGCTGCTTGGCCTTCTCGTCATCATCTGGGTGATGTTTGGCTGGTGGGGCGATGTCATCAAGGAAAGTCGCGACGGCGACCACACCCCGGTTGTTCAGATCGGCCTGCGTTATGGCATGATCCTGTTCATCCTCTCTGAGGTGATGTTCTTTGTGGCCTGGTTCTGGTCATTCTTTGAGATGGCGATTTTCCACGGCGCGCGGGCTGGCGGAACCTGGGATGCAAACAGCGAGTATTTCACCAATCTGCAGGCATGGGCGAACTGGCCGCCTCCAGGTGTTGAGACCTTCGATCCATTCCATCTGCCGCTGATCAACACGCTGATCCTGCTTCTGTCGGGCACGACCGTGACTTGGGCGCACCATGCGATCCAGCATGATGACCGCGAAGGCACGCGCAACGGCCTTCTGATCACTGTCATTCTCGGTGCGATCTTCACCTGTGTTCAGGTGTATGAGTATGCCTCTGCGCAGTTCACCTTTGATGGTTCGCTCTATGGCGCGAGCTTCTTCATGGCGACGGGCTTCCACGGCGCACACGTTCTGATCGGAACGATCTTCCTGATCGTCTGCCTGATCCGTATTCTGGCTGGCCAGATGGACGCCAAAAAGCACTTCGGTTTCGAAGCTGCCGCCTGGTATTGGCACTTTGTTGACGTGGTCTGGCTGTTCCTCTTCGCCTTTGTCTACGTCACACCGCAGCTGGTGCTCGGTAACGGACATTAGACCGGACAGACATCTGAGTTTCGGGGGGCCTGTCTGTCTTGGACAGGCCCTTTCTGTATCTGCCTTCATGGCATTAAGAACCGGTGGCCCATGACTTTTCGACCCATGCCCATTCTGACACTTTTGCTTTTGCCTGGCCTTGTTGTGTTGTTCTGGCTGGGGACATGGCAGCTCGGGCGATATCAGTACAAGAATGGATTGCCGCCGGTTCCGGCTGAAGAGGTTCAGTCGACACTTCAAGGAACGCTCGAGACTGACCGGATTTTCTGGCTCTATACGACGTTTGAGGGCGAATCACTCTGGCGGGCCTATCGCCTGCTGGATGGATGCAGTGTGTCCTCAACTGCCACAGAGACATGCGACCGACCCGTCTTTGTGAATACGGGGCTGTTGAGTGCAATCGAACCACCCGAGGGTATCGAGCTGAGCGTGCAGGATGTTACGGACCAGTCCTATATTCTGATCTCGAACTTTCCGAAGGGCTTCCTGCGGCCTGCGGATAATCCTGACGCGTTGCAATGGTACACGCCCAATGCGCCGAAAATGGCTGAGGCGGCAGGTCTGGCAGGTGCTGATCGCGCGGTGTTGGCTGAACCGGCAAGTATTCCGATCATCCGGCTGGACGGGGCCGGAAATCAGACGGTCACAGGCGCCGACAACCCCTATGCCAACCCTGCCGTCGCAGATGATATGCCGCCTGCGCGCCATTTAGGCTATTCCCTGACCTGGTATGGGCTGGCCTTGGCGATGCTGGGCGTGTATTTCGCCCTGCATGTTTCAAGAGGACGGCTGCGGTTCGGGACAAAACCGGAAACAGACCGTGGTCAGGATCAAGGATCGGCGAACCAATGAAGTATGTGTCCACACGTGGGGGCGGTGAGGAAGTCAGCTTTGAGACAGCGTGTCTTGCGGGCCTGGCGCCGGATGGCGGTCTTTACACGCCTGTGAGCTATCCGCAGATTGCGCCGCCGAGCGCAGGCGAATCCTATCTGTCGATTGCCAGCCGCGTTCTGGGAGCGTTTGCAGGTGACACGATTTCGCCTGACACCATGGCGACCCTGGTTGAGCGCGCCTATGGCAGTTTTGCCCATCAATCGGTAACGCCACTCTTTCAGGTCGGCCCCGATCGCTGGCTTCTGGAACTGCATCACGGGCCGACGCTGGCCTTCAAGGATGTGGCGATGCAGATCATCGCGCAAATCTATGATCACTTCCTGACCCAGCGTGGTGAGCGCCTTACAGTGCTGTGCGCGACGTCAGGCGACACAGGCGGGGCTGCGGCAGCGGCTTTTGCGGGATTGACGTCTGTGGATGTGTTTATTCTGCATCCGTTTGGTCGGATATCTCCGATCCAGCGCCGCTTCATGACGTCCACTGGCGCGGACAATATTCACAATTTCGCGCTCGATGGGGATTTCGATGATTCGCAGGCGATCGTTAAGTCGCTCTTTCGCGATGAAGCGTTCCGGAATGAGGTCAGGCTATCCGGTGTCAATTCGATCAACTGGACACGGATTGCGGCTCAGTCTGTGTATTTCGCGGCGGCTCAGTCGGCTCTGGGGACGGATCGCAATCTTCGGTTTGTCGTCCCGACCGGAAATTTTGGCGACGCGCTGGCCGCCTATGTGGCGGCACGCTGTGGACTGCTCAACGGGTTGGAACTGGTGTCTGCCGTGAACGCCAATCGAACCATGGTAGATTTGTTTGCTGAGGGGCAGCTCAAAAAGCGTTCGGCCATCGCCACGCATAGCCCGGCCATGGACATCGCCTTGCCGAGCAATGCCGAGCGCCTGCTCTATGAAGTGATGGGACGGGATGCTGCCAAGCTGAAAGCCTTTTATGACGGCTTTGGTCAGTCAGGCGAGGCCGAACTTGACGCGCAGGCAAAAGGCGCATTGTCATGTTCAGGGATTCGCGCGCTGAGCATTGATGACACGGAGACGGCAGCCGAAATGAAGCGCCTGTTCGCTGAGACGGGCACGCTGCAATGCCCGCACACGGCGGTGGCCTCGGCTGGCGCGCGCGCCTATCCGACGCAGAGTGTGGATGTGATCCTGTCGACGGCCCATGCTGCCAAGTTTCCCGAAACGGTGGAGGAAATTATTGGTGAGTTGCCACTCCTGCCGAAACGGTCTGAGGCGTTTCTGCAGCGGGACGAGGTGTTTGAACGCCTGCCGAATGATCTGTTTGCCGTGCGCGAGGCCATCCAGCAACGCATCAAAGCGAGCTAAGCTGCACCATGTTGCCTGCCTTCGTTCGAAAATTTCTACGCATAGGGATTTTCGAGCTTCCTGTGCCGGAGGCAGATTTCAAGCTTCGGCTGATGAATATGGCCGACTGGAAAAGCTGGGCTGACGTCCGGGGGCGTAACCGGGACTATCTGCAGCCGTTTGAGCCGATCTGGAGCCAGGACGCGCTGACGAAAGACTATTTTCTCAAACAGGTCAGGGCGGCTGAATATGAGTATGATCATGGCATGGGTGCCATGATGCTGATGATCCATCTGGACACTGGTAAGGTGATGGGGGGAATCAATCTGCGAAACCTCCGACGCGGGGTCGCTCAGATGGCGACAGTTGGCTACTGGATTGGCGAGGAATGGGGCAGAGCAGGTCGCATGACCAAAGCCGTCCGAGCCATGGTGGCGTTCGGGTTTGATGAGCTGGGTCTACATCGGGTCGAGGCAGCCTGCGTACCGGAAAACGAAACCTCAGCGGCGGTTCTGCGGCGAGCCGGTTTTCAGGAAGAGGGGTTCGCGAAAGGATATTTGCGGATTAACGGACGCTGGCGTGATCACCGTCTCTTCGCTATCGTCAATCCAGGCATGACAGACTGATTATTCGATTCGGCCAGGGAGCTTCCGTCCAATGGGGGCAGACGACACGATCCAAAACACACAAAGCCTGTCGGATTCCGCCATCAGCGCGGCCAAAGCGTGTATCTGGGAGTGGAAGCCGGATGATGAGGTTCTGCGAATCCGCGCGGTGGGCAATTCGGTTATTCCTGAAATCGAAGGGGATTGGTCACTTGGCTCATTTGCGGAGGTTTTGTCCGACGATTGCGGCTCTGCCATTGGGGGCGTGCTGTCCTCAGCTACGCGGCGGGACCGTTTCTCGCTTAACCTTTCACTTCGGACAGGAGAGGATGTGCGGCTGATCGGGTCGCAAATGGACGATGGTCATGCGCGTGGGCTGATCTTCGCAGACGAAGCAAGTACAGACATCCCGGATACGTCTGAGTTGGAAGCGGTGTTTCAGCCGATTATGCGCTTGAGGGATGGTACGATTGCGGGCTTCGAAGCACTGGCCCGCTGGCGCTGCGAGGATGGCGAATTGCGCCGCGCTGGTGACATGGCTCTGGGGAGTGATCCACTCGCAGATTCGGGGCTTGCGCTGAAAATGCTGGATCAGGCGAGTGATGCGCTCGCGAACTGGAGAGAGACATTCAGCCAGCTCAATCTGTTTGTTCAGGTCAATCTGACGGGCGCAGACCTGTTCCGGGCAGATGTGATGAGCAAGGTGGAGAGCCTTGTCCAGTCGGGTCGGTTTCCAAAGAATGCGCTGCGGATCGAGCTGACTGAACAGATGGCGCTGACAGATTTTGACGCGGCGGTTGCAGCCGCAGCGGCGCTACAGGCCTCCGGGGCTGCACTGGTGCTCGATGATTTCGGCTCGGGACATTCCTCGCTGGCCTGGCTTGCGGCGATCCCGGCCGTGGGGATCAAATTCGACCCTGATCTGACAAAACTCGCAGGGCGTCCGCGCACAGACACGATTCTTTCTGGTATTTCGCGTATTGCCCGATCCCTTGGCATGTCGATTACGGCCGAGGGGATTGAGGATTTCCGGCACGTTCAGTTTCTGAGAGGCATTGGGTGCGATTATGTTCAGGGCTTTGCCTATGCGCGACCGATGAATTTCGAAACGGCTCAGCGTTTCCTGTCGAGCCAGGTTCGCCTTAGTGAACTGACGCGCTAACCCCTCAGGCGTGGCCTGTCGTGCCGCCCTGAAGGTTTGCAGGCGAAATGCCGAGCTTGTTGATCGCCCGTTCCCATTTCTGATCGAAATCCGTGTCGAAGATAATTTCCTCATCGGAGTCGACCACCAGCCAGACATTCTGACGAAGTTCGGCCTCTAATTGCTGGGGGCCCCATCCGGAATAGCCGAGCGCGAGTCGGCATTTTTCAGGTGGTTCAGAAGAAGCCATGGCGTTGAGCACTTCTTTGGTCGCCGTCAGCCGCAATCCATTGCAGATCGAGATCGTCGCTCCGACGCTTTCAAAGTCCGGAGAGTGGATAACAAACCCGCGGTCGGTGCCGACGGGGCCTCCATGCAAAATCGGATCGTTCGGAAGACTGGCTTCCATGGGCACCTCAAGCTGGTCGAACAAATCCGTCAGCGTAAGGTCAAGCAAGGTCCGGTTCAGCACAATGCCCATAGCGTGCTCATCGCTATGCGCGCAGAGCAGTATGACGGTCCGGTCGAACCGATCATCATCTATTCCCGGCATGGCAATCAGGAGTTTTCCGACCAGCCCGTCGCTTTGATCCACTTCCATCGTCTCTCCAGTCAAGAATTCATATGGTCCACTGACTGACCGTCCTGTTCAAGCCCTGAATGCAGAAAACCCGCTCCAATCGCATTTTCCGCACTGGTGAAGTCCTGCCCCTTTGGCTAAGAGTGTGGGGCAACTCAGGAGGATCCCATGTCAATTTCAGTTGGTGATACATTACCAGAAACAACGTTTATGACGATGGGAGCAAATGGCCCCGAACCCGTCAGCTCAAAAGACTTTTTCGCCGGTCAGACGGTTGCGCTGTTCGCCGTGCCTGGCGCGTTTACTCCGACCTGTTCGGCCAAGCATTTGCCGGGCTTCAAAGAGAAAGCCGCAGAGTTGCAAGGCAAGGGAATCGACAAGATTGCCTGTACCTCTGTGAACGATGTTTTCGTGATGAATGCCTGGGGAGAAGACCAGTCAGTTGGCGAGGATATCGTGATGCTGGCTGACGGAAATGGCAATTTTGCCAAGGCGATTGGCCTCGAACTTGATGGATCAGGTTTCGGCATGGGCAGCCGCTCTCAGCGTTATTCCATGGTGGTGACAGATGGCAAGGTCACCCAGCTCAACGTCGAATCCGGCCCGAGCTTTGAAGTTTCAAGCGCCGATTACATGTTGGGTCAGCTTTAAAAATATCGACGGAGCGCCGTATCTGGCGCTCTGTTTTCGAAATAAGGTCGGATGTGAGTTCGACCTTATTTTACGAAGGTCATGACTTCTCTGAGTTTGAGCAGCGGAAAGTCTTCCACATCAAAATTATCGCATAGCAGCTCGAAATCCGCCTTCAGACATTTCCTGTCTGGCACCGATACGCCTGCAATGAAGGGCGACACCGGAATTTCCAGTCCATACGTCTTTTGGATGATTTCCAGTTCCTGCTCGTAGAGCCCGCGTGTGGTCTGAGCCAGCGGTTCAGGCACAGCTGGTACGACCCGAAAATCCATTTTCTTTTTCGAGGCCTCTGTCAGCCCCATGATCATGTCATTGGACCGCGCATAGGGCAGGCGGAAGCTGTTGTACAGGAGCTTGAAAAAGAGAAGATTTCCCGAAATGCTCGGATTGTTTTCCCAATTCAGTCTCTTCTGATCTTCAATATCCGCCAGGTCAGTCGTGCCCAGGAAATCATCAAGTACATTTCCCTTTGGCAGAGCGTGCCGGCTGTAGAGCCTGAGATTCAGGGCGTCTCTGCCGAAAACGTCTTCCCAGGTGTTGATCAGCTCGAGATAAGACCTGCGCTTTTGCGTCAGATAGAAAGAGAGGTTGAGAAACTCATCTCCCATCTGGATATCCTGTTGCCACCAGCTAACGAGATAACGTACTGGATCCCTCAGATAGAGAATGATGCTGATCTCATGATCGGGGAACATAGTCTTCAGAGCCGCAGGCTCACGAAGGTCACATAAGGCTTCGCTGGACAAAATCGTAACCGGATAGTCCGCGATTTCCTGTTTCAGCGCCGCGATTTCTTTTTTGAATTTATTCGTATGACGCGCCCAGTCGGCAATCACATGATGTGCGGCGACATCTTCACCGAGACCTGGATAGCAAACGCCCTGGTCGCGAAACAGTTCGCGGTTCATTTTTAGGTGATGCTGAATGCTAGACGTGCCGGTTTTGTTTGTCCCGATATGTACAATTAGTTTGGGTTTCATAATGTACGCTTGTGCTCAACTCGGCCGGTAGTGACGACAGTGCAGGAGGGGTGCCGCATAGCTCCGGATCAGTCAATAGTGAAACGATTCTACGCCGGTCATGCCGGGTGAACGGTCAGAATATCATGATTTCGCGTCGTTCTTCGTTCACCCCGCCAACATGGCTCAACCTGATCTGTCTATGCGGTTTGGGCCTTGTGTACGCTGAAACTTGGTTGTTAGTAGATGATTTGTGGAGAACTCAATAAGGTTGTCTTGTGAGTGTGTCGGGTGTCAGCGTCCTAAATGAAGATCTTTCACTACTCTCCGCTACCGCCTCTTCCCAATGGTATTGCTGATTATGCTGCGCGCGTGAACCAGTCGCTGGTGAACAGCGTGGATCTGGGAATTGTGACGGCGAACCCCTTCTCTGAGGTTCCTGCCGGGTGCAAGACCTATGACCCATCGCAATTATGGCGATGGCTCTCGTCCGATGATCTGATGCTGTATCAGATCGGAAATAATAAGGATCACATTGAAGTTCTGAAGTGCGCCGTTGAGCGACCGGGCGTGGTGGTTCTGCACGATTTGAAGCTGTATTATCTGCACGAAATCGCATCCATTCCCTGGGCTTATCGCCGCGCTCTGGTCAAGGCGTCGAACCGGTTTCTGGGCAAGGCTCACATAGAGCGGATGGAGGAATCCGGACCGAAATATGAGCTGGATTATCTTCTGTTCGATATGCTCTGGGACGTGTTGCACAGGTCGCTCGGTATTGTTGTGCACTCCAGTTACGCCAAAGAGTATCTGGTTCGAAATTACGGCAATGAGATTGCCGATCGCATCCACATCATTCCGCATTTCGGCTTTGACCCGAGCCCGAATGATACAAACAGGGTTCGAGCTGAGTTGTCTCTCGATCCAGACGTTCCGATCATTCTGACCAGTGGGTTTGCGACCAAGGTTAAACGGTTTGACTGGTTGATTGAGGCGCTTTCTGGCCTGGCTCGGCGGGACTATAACTTTCTTTGGGTCCATGCCGGGGCAGAGCGCAGTTCGGAATATGCGTTGTCAGACGCCGTGGCGGCACATCCGGAAATGCGCGGAAAGTTCTTCCTTACGGGGTATCTCGATGAAGAGCAGCTCAACAATTACATAGCTTCAGCGCATGTCGTGGTGAATTTGCGCTTCCCGTCAGTTGGCGAAAGTTCTGGAACTCTGGCGCGTGCATTGAGCGAAGGACGATGTTCAATCGTCACAGACACGGCGGCTTACGCTGAATATCCTGATGATGTTGTTGTGAAGATTCCGCACCACAATGCGGCATTCATGTTGCGCAAAGCACTGACCGCCTTGTTGGATAATCCTGAGGCCAGAAGAGCATTTGGCAAAAATGCTGAGGCCTTCGCAGCGACCAGACTATCCATGGAAAGCTATGTCGCGAAATTGACCGAGGTGATGAGGGATACCTCGACGCGACGCCCGCTACGTGATCGCTCGCTGGATAAACTGATTGAAGATGTTCCGCATGAGATCATTCTTGGTCCGTTCAACCCTGCCGAATTGAACGGTACGAAACTGATGGCCCATATTCCGAAGTCTTTTCTGACCGACCATATTTCCTATGAAATGGATGATGAGAAACGCGTGATCGCCAGAGTGAAGGGTGTTGACCTGGAGAGGCGGACCTGATGACGCAAGCTGGCTCCTGGGATGTTTCAGATTTGTCGTCTATCGTGCACTTCCTTCGGGATTCCGAACCGAATTGCATTCTGATCGAAGCGGCGTCTCCGTATGACCGTCTCGTCTTTGTGACCGACGATTTTGTGATGCTGAAAGACCCGTTCCTCGACGGCGAGGCGCAAAGTTCCTTTTGGAGCCAGTTTCAATTTGATCCTATGGCAGCGCGAATAGAGGCGTTCAGCGACATCAATGTGTTTCGCAAACAAGGCGCGATGGTCGTTCTTCATCTGAGAAACAGATCGCAACTGTCGGAACATAAGGCGATTATCAAAGAGCTGGGTACGTCGTGTCTTCTGCCGGTGACGTGCGCCGATGATGTGGCCCTGATCTCTCAAGACTTGTCAGCTCTGGGCTATACGCCCGTGCGATTTGTTGATCGGCTGAAGCGGGATCTGAACTATGTTGCCGGGTTCCCTGCGGGTTGGCTGGAAGATCATTCCAATTTGCTGAAAAAGCCGTTGTTCAAAAGCAATGCGTTCACGCTGGAGTTACCCCGCAAGAAGGATGAGTCGGGGCAGAGGTATTTGAAAATTCATCAGGTGACGTCCAATTGTCCATGGTTCTGTGAGGGTGCGCGCGACTATTCATGGAGATGGACGGGACCGGAGATCATCGATCTCACTTGTCTTGGGGACTGGCCTGCCTCGTATTCCCGGCTAGACGTGGATCTCATTCATGATGAGCGCCATGTGGACCTTTCGCGGAACATCAGTTTTCTGATTAATGGGCGCTCTGTTGAATTTGATATCCTCAATCCGACGGCGCGAGGGGGGGCAATTGCAATCAAACTTCCCAAGCAGTTTGAAACACCTATGGTGTTAGGTGTGGGTGCTTATCCGAACGCGCGACCGGACAAGACAGATTTGCGCACTGTACGAGCCTGTCTGCAGGGGTTGATTTGTCGAACATGAGAACAGGAAACCGTCCCGCCGTTCTGATCGTGTCGCCGACCTATTCTCACCCGGCCAATCAGGGCAATTCCGCGCGTATTCAGGCCTTTGGCAAGGCGCTGCAGACCCGCGGCATAGATGTTGATTTCCTGCAATATGAGCTCGAGAAGGGCGGAAAAGACAGCGAAGCCGCCATGCGCGCTGCGTGGCGCTATTTCGAACGTTTGAGCGCACAGGAACACAAGCGCGCCAGCTTTGCTTCTTGCTGGGGGCTGGATGATTGGTGTCCGATCGACTTGGTTATACGTGTCAGAGAGTTGGTCGAGAAAAACGACTATCAGGCCGTGATCGTGAACTATGTCTGGCTGTCCCGTGTTTTTGAAGGGTTTGAGGGTCCGACGAAAATTCTGGACACACATGATCTGTTCGGCGATCGCCACCGCGTTGCTCAGTCCGCAGGCGTGGAACCGAACTGGTACTTCACGACGCTCGATGAGGAGAGTCGGGGCTTTGACCGCGCTGATGTCGTGATTGCTATTCAGTCTCAGGAATTGCGCCGGATCGAAAGCCGCACCAAGTCGCAGGCAATCCTTGTGTCGCATCCCGTTGACCCGGTTGAGCGCCCCTTTGATCAGAAAGTTCGTCCTGCAGCCATGTTTGGCTATATCGGCAGCGCAAACCCCTGGAACCAGATTTCAATCCAGCAGATCGATACGGCTTTTAAAAATACCGGGCTGGACTGGCTTGTTGCCGGTCGGGTCACTGGCGTCGTTAAGACGCTAGAATCCCGTCCGCTCGTGATGGGGCAGGTGAAGCAGGTTCAGCAGTTTTATAATGCCATCCAATGCAGCCTGAACCCGATGGTTGAGGCGACGGGCCTGAAAATCAAGACGATTGAAGCCCTCGCGCACGATATGCCGATTATTGGCTCCAATGCGGCCTTTGCCGGATTGGAGCCGGTCCATCTGTTCCATCAGTGTGACGACGCCGTGGAAATTGCCTGGGCTGCAAAAGAGTTTGCGAAACATCCGAAGCTTATCGATGAGTTGCGCGTTGCCGGGCGTGAGCTGTTTTTCAAATATTCCAGTGATGTAAGCCGGCAATTTGATATTTTGTCTCAAATGATCACAAATGCCAAAAACTAGGGTGCAGAGACCGCGTTATGTCAGACAATGATACCAACAGAATGAAAGACACGACCGGCCTGACATTTGGCGTGCCTTCAGAAGATCTCCAACCTGAGAAAAGTGTGCCGCGCGCCTTTGCCCGCGCTGACCTGACTGAGGGCGGCTTCCAGCTCATGGATCGAAATCATGAGGTGCCTTTAAGTGAAGGCCGGGTTGTTGCCCTTGTGGACGGTATAGAGATTGGGAGCTCAAAAAAAGGTTGGTCCCCAAAGAAGGAGCGTCTGAGTGTCGTCTGTCACTATTTTCCGCGCGTCGATTTGCCGGTGGAGGTGCGATTTACGACGGACGATCAGAGCGTCGACGTTGCACCGTCGATCACATTGCGGTCACCGGGTGATGTCGTTCTTCTGGTCGGATATGGCACGATTGACGATGTGGAAATCAGAATCTCAAACGGGGTGATCAAGGGCGAAGGGATTAATCGGCGCTCCGCCTTTGCACAGCCCTCTATCATTTGTCGCGTGAACGGTGCGGTCCACAGAGAGGTGGACGTTGAAGCCGGAAATCCGCTGGTGAATGGCGGCATTCAGGTGCATTTTTCAGCCCGGATCGAACCTTCGGATTTCAGGGAAAGTGGTGCGCTGTATGAGTTTCAGACCCTGCCCAATCTTGAGACCATTGCCGTCAGAAGTTTCTCAGCGAACTCGATCGATGAAACCGCAATCGCTCGGCTGGTCAGACTGGAAGAAACCTTCGATCAATTATCGCGACGCATGTCGAGCGGATTGAGTTTCCTGGAGTCGAGGTTCGAACTGGAGGCGCTCAAAACGACGCAGGTGATCAATGATCTGGGCGAGTACCTTCTGACGCTCGTATACGATCAGCTTAATCAAAAGAATTTAGAGTCTGATCGATCAGAAGAACTTTCTGGTGCGATTGGTGGTTTTCACCAAAAAATGCGCGAAGCTCGCCAGGAAGTGGGGGTTGGGGAAGCCCCAACATTGCGTGTGCTCAAGCCTGAAAGCCCTGCCTTTGTCTCCGGCTGGCATAAACCGGAAGTCAGCGGTGATGGGGTCGAATTCAGATGGATGACCCAGCGCGGAGGGATTCATCAGCCCTATCCGGAAGAGCTGGTAGATGAAATCACGATTGAATGTGTCACGAGTTTCCAGCCAACCGTCTTTCCCATCCATGTTTTGCTGGATGGTCGAAAGGTCGATGCTGAGGTTCTGCCCGATACGAAATCTGAACCATTTCTGGTGAAAGTTGCCCTGGAAAAGCCAACACGGTTTTACCGATTGGATATTTTTGCGTCTGATGCGAAGTCCCCGCACGAAATCGCAGGGAGTGCAGATCGTCGGGTGCTGTCTCTTGCTGTCGGCGCCATTGTGCTGGGGTATAAACAAGACCAAAAAGGGATGTAGAGTTTGAGATTGAAAGCCCGCCGTCGTGAAAGCGACGCAGACGCGGCATGTGGTGACTTCTTCAAGCAGGATGATTAACGGAGGCGTATTCCGCGCGGAGCGCTTTAACGCTTTGTCACGGTGATTGTCGTGACGTCGTCCATTGATGGGCAATGGAAACAAGGGTATGGGCCGGTGAGTTGTATGACAAGAACAACACTTGTGAGCGTAACAGGAACAGGATTATTGGGTGAATGATTATTTCGAATTCGTGGAATTTTGTGTTCATTCACTTGCACAAATGTGCGGGGACAAGCGTTGAAGTCGCTCTGTCCAAAATTCTGAATTACAATGACATTTTGATCGGATCGACCCCAGAGGGCGAGAAGCAACAAGAATTTTTTAAGCGTACGATCGGGTTGAACAAACACAGTACGGCGCGAGAGGTTCAGAAGTTTCTCGGCGCTGAGCATTGGGAGCACATGTTCTCGTTCGCCTTCGTCCGCCATCCCCTGCACCGGCTTTATTCTCTGTATAATTACAGCCTTAAACTGGCTGCGCCTCACGTGAAGTCAGAGCATATCGGGAAGCCGGGCATTCTCAGCACGCTCCCATCGCACGCGCCCATGACGTTCAATTCCGTGAAGGCTGCGATTTCGAGCAAGAATTTCAACGAGTTTGTGCTGAACGACTTCACCTGGAAAGATCCCGGCGCAATGTCGCAGTCCAGTTCACTCTCGAACGATAAAGGACTGATGATCAAGAAGTTCTACAAAGTCGAGCGCATGGAAGAGAGCTGGAACCACGTTCTCGCACGTTTTCCAGGAGCTGGCCCGCTGGAGCGGCTCAACACCAGTCTCGACAGGGCTGCGGGCAATGATCCGAAAACGCTGTTAGGTGAAGAAGCGAAGCGAAAAGTTCAGGACGCTTATGCTCGTGATTTTTCGACATTCGAGTATCAATTCTGACGTTAGAGTTCACATGCTAGTTGATGATTTAAAGATTTTCTACGTTCATATCCCCCGGTGCGGAGGGACGTCGATCAATCGATGGTTTCATGAAAACAGATTCATCGACCGAGAGAAGCTTGCTGCGAACGGTCTTGATCTCGGGGTGATGTATGGAAAGCTGCAGCTTGACGGCGTAACGATCGAGCTCGACACGATGACGCAGGATCACTTTCGTTTCCTGTGTTCGGAGTATGTTCAATCCGAATACAGAAAAATCGCCGTTGTGAGGGATCCGTTTGAACGCGCCATCAGTGTGTATAAACGCATGCGGGAACGTGGTGACCGACGGATTCTTCCAGCTCATGCCCTGTTCTCCTTTCGCCATTGGGTCGATGAGGTGGCAAAGGTTTTTGAAACCGGGGTTATGAAGCGACCACTGGACGTGCGGCAGTTTCCACATGCGCGTGTCAGTCATTTGATTCCGCAATCGCATTTCATCACCGATCCCGACGAAAATCTGACAATTGATCACGCTTTGATGTTGAAGGATTTGTCCGCAGGATGGATACCGCTCATGCGCAAGCTGAATGTCAATCTTTCGCGTGTTGATACAGACCTATCTGCCTCTGCCCATTCTTCTGATCCTGAGACCTCTCTTTTTGAGGACGGACAGGACGCAGACGATCTGAGCTATGAGCGTCAGAAGATTTACGAGCTTTATGAGTGTGATTACGCGCTTTTGTCGAACGTTGCTCTGACGAACCGAATGATCACGGGTGCGTAAATGCGGGTTCTCATAACTCAGGAGAAGCCCGGTCATACCGAGACATTAGCAAGCTTTATTCAGGGATTTCATAGCCTCGGTTATGACGTGTTCGTGTGTTCGCCTGACGCCTATTCCAATCTTACTTTCTTTTCGAAACAGGGGCTGAAGTTCAATACGATCAGTGAAGCTGAGACCCTTCAAATGCTCGAAGACGATCAGTTTCATGCAATCGTCTTCAACTCCGCGCATCTGACAATCGAAAAAGAAAATGCGCCGTTTTCAAAGGCTGTGCTGAAAGCTATTGTTGACAAGAATTTTGACCCGAGACGCGTCTTCCGGCTGCACCATTCTCAGTATTCTGCGAAATCCGTTGAGGGGTTTGTCGAGCTTGGAACATCTGCTCTGCTTGCTGCGACGGTTGAGCATATCTTCACGCCATATGCCAGAATCGAAGGGTTTGACCCAGACCCTGAAAGCCCGATCTCAATCAATCTGCTTGGTGGGGCCTATGAAGGCGCAAAGATTCATCGAAACCTCGAAAAGCTCGTCAGTATTGCAGAGTATATCGACAGTCAGAGGCTGGACATCAGTATTAATTGGTATCTCACAAAGGCCGACGACTCTTTTCGAGATACGTTCAGCCGATTTGACTGTTTTTCTTTCCGGGAAGGGCGGCCGAGCCATGAGATCCTGAAGGAACTCAGTTCCCATAGAAGCTTCATGTTCACCTTGCTTAGGCAGCATTCAAGGTATCATAAACAAAGCCTCACCGGCACGCTTCCGTTCAGCGTGAACAGCGGCATTCCGTTGATGATCGATTCAACTTTGTCTCAAATTTACGGCTGCACGACAGAGGTGCTTCTTGAGCGCAACACGCCGGAACAAATTGTCAGCGCGCTATCCAAGGTCGACGCGGAAGCGTATGCAGATATGATGCATGCTCTGAGTGCATTTCGCGATAGGCAGGTTGAAAACAATACAAAATTACTTGGGTTGATCGTCGAAAAGCAGATTTAGTGCACGCACTTGAATTGTTTGATACGAGTTTCTCAGGTCGATAGAAGTCAGATGACGTTTCCGGTTGATCGTAAAGTTCAGGGTCGAAATTTCAGGTTAAGCTATTTCGACAAATCTTGTATCGAGGACATTCAGTGCTTTCAGAAGTAAAATCCATCTTCGCACTTTTCCCCTTCTGGGGCTCTTTCGCGTGGGAAGATATCAAGACAACTTATCGGCGTACCTTGTTTGGCGTTTTGTGGATTACGCTCACATTCCTGGCCTTTTTGTCTGTCAAACTCCTTATTTTCAAACCGTTGCAAAGTAGCGCCGGGATTGGCTTGTTCACCATCTATTTGGCGCTTGGTTTCGCTATCTGGCAGTATATTGCCACTGTTCTGTCATCATCAAATACGTTTCTGAGTTTCGAAAACTGGATTCGAAACGACACAATTCCGATTGCGGGCTATCCGATCGTCGTGCTTTTGCGATGTCAGTTCAATTTCGTCTTTCAAGTGTTTGCCGTCCTGATCATAATTTCGTTCTTCGGTGTACAATTCAGCTGGGCGATGCTCACTCTGATCCCGGCGTATATCATCCTGGTGATTATGTCGTATTTCACTTTACTTTTCTTTGGGGTGATTTCTCTGCGTTATCGGGACATCGCTCAGGTCGTGCAGACCTTCACACGGATGGGGTTTTTCCTTTCCCCAGTTTTCTGGATGCCTGAGAATATGGGCCCGCTCATGAAGTATCTCTGGTGGAATCCGGCGGCACATTTCATCTGGATTTTCCGAGATCCAGTGATGTATGGCATCATTCCTTACGACAGCTGGATTTTTGTTCTGACAGTTACAGCAATTACCACCATAGCGGCGATCGTTTCGTATCGGGTTTATCGTCGTCAACTCGTATTCTGGTTCTGATCCTATGGTCCATATTCACGCAGATAACATTACTATTGAATACCCTGTTATGGGGCGATATCGTCGGCCGACGAAGAGTGCGGGCAGCGATGAATTACGCCGCGGTGACGTCGTCTCCAAGGGACGGAAAAATGTCATACGCGCCGTTGAAGATTTTTCAGTACGACTGGAAGCTGGCGACCGGGTTGGCATCATTGGTCTGAACGGATCTGGGAAATCGACGCTTCTGAGAGTATTTGCGGGGATTTATGAACCCAGTTCGGGTGAACTCGACGTGGTCGGAAACATTTCATCCCTTCTGAATGTCGGCTTGGGTACACGGATGGAGTCGACCGGGCGCCGCAATATTTACCTGCGAGGGTATATGCGTGGCCTGTCCAAAGAGGAAATCCAGGAAATAGAGCCCAAGATTATCGAGTTCAGTGGTCTGGGCGAATTTATCGACATGCCGCTGAGAACCTATTCCTCTGGTATGAATCTGCGCTTGTCTTTCGCGATCGCAACGTCGTTTTCGCCAGAAATATTGCTATTGGATGAATGGATCGGTGTGGGGGACCAGCAGTTTCAGGAGAAGGCCAGACTTCGCCTCAAGGGATTACTTGAGGAGTCGGGTATCACCGTGCTTTGTAGTCACAATGTAAATATTGTGGACAGTGTTTGCACGCGTGTGATCTGGCTCGATGAAGGCAAGGTTGTCAGCGAGGGCATGACCTACGACGTGCTTCCGCGTTACGAGGAGTGGCGTCGTACACTCAAGGTCAGTGAGCAAAAGGCAGCCGAGTTGGTCGCAGAGACGAAAGGCTGATTAGATCCGAAAGTGCTCAGGATCATGTCTCGATCCGTCATGGCGAGTGTTGTGCGGCAAGCAGTCTTTCCTATTTGAAGTTTTTTGATGCGCCCGAATTCAAAGCGGCGCAGCAATCCATCAGTCGGTTTTTTTGCACTGACTGGGCCCCAGAGGAACGTCGCCTAGACGGAAGCAATTTTGGTTTGGCCCATTTGCAGAGGACATTGCCTCGCGGTTGCCTGAGTGAACGGCAAGAAAGTTGGTTAAGAACTGGGTTGACTTGTGGGTGGATCTTAAGGCGATCGAGGACGAAGCGGCAAAGTTAGATACCGATGAGATGCTGGAAAAGTCGATCATGTTTTGAGTCAGCCTCACGCTTCAATATGCTTTGAGGGATTGGCTGATAAGCACGTGTTCTCCAACCGCATGAGCATTTGCAAGGCGCTATGACCAGCAGCCTGCTTCCGCGGATCAAAATATTTCCCAGGTTTGAGCTGTTAGTTGTGGTGTCTCTGATCGCGTTGAACAGGAACTTCCTGCATCACCTGTCGACTGAAGTGGCGAAAGAAGGTTTTGAACCCTGATCGGTCAGGGCACCCCAGCTCGGAAATTTGAATTAGTTTTAGTCAGATATCAAGTTTGTCGCATTCTCGAGAGTGGCCGTAAGTTGCCGCGACTGTATTTTTAAATCCCACAATCTGCGATCAGTGACTCCCTCTATGGGCATTTGCTCCGCCAACAGGGTTATTGGCTTCAAGCCAAGAACTTTTGCAAGAGAGTTCATCTCGGAAGGCCATTTATAATCAATTATGACGACGGGAGTACCTGAAGTACAGAACATCAGATTTGCCAGGCCTGCACCATGCAAGCCGACGACGAGTCTGGCATTTTTGAAAATGGATATTTGTTCGGTCAGAGAAAATTGTTCATTAAATACAGAGGTGACTTTGTGCTTGTTCAGCACACCGAGCATTTGTTCACGGTCATAGAGTCGACGCCTGGGGGTCTCGGGATTTCTGTCAACAAAGATGCGATTTGGCTCTTTCCCGCTGGGGGTGATGAACTTCGTTAACGCTGTTCGAGTGAGCCCGAGTAACTCTGACGAGAAATGAACATTTCTGGGTAAGTGGGGGTACAATATATTATCGAATTGATAGCCGAAATCCGATTTATTGCTTATCGGCAGAAAATTCAAATCCGGGTACATTGTTTGTAAGAGTTGGCTCTGTGCCCCCGTTGGTTCGTGAATAACGACATGTGAAATCGAACTGAAGTCGCTGTTGAGAAAACGATCTGCCATAATTAGCCTCGGCAGAAAGTTAATAAGAAAATGCCAGTGATTTTTCATGCCCCCGATGACCAGGGCGGTACCTTCAATTCGCTTCAGGTTGACGCTGTCTAAGTCGAGTTGCGAATCTTGAAGGCTCCACGCCGGGAAGGGTTTGGCAAACCGAATATTTTGCTGGTCAACAATGTAAGATCCCGACGAAGGGTCAATAAGATGAAACCAGCCATTTGTTATGCCTTCTGGAACGCTGGCTAATCGGTAGGTGTCTTCAACGTATTGCTGTTTGGGCCAGTCAAAGGTCGCAATATTCTGCTCCGCGATGATGCAATGTTCGGACTCAGTGCAATACTTGGAAAAGGGGACAATTTCCAAAACGAAATCCTTGGGCTGAGATCGCCGTACGTCTTACAGCATTTGGCTGACATTCTTGAGTGCCAGGTCGTGTCCATTCCATTCATAGCCAAATTTTTCGAGTGCTTCGTGTGTCAGACCATAAATGTGAGCTTTTTTCTGCGGGGTTAGGCGGCCTTTGTATTTATCAAGTGACCCCTGATGGATAGGCTGCCAAAGCTTGATTCCTCCATGACCGATTTCGCCTTCTTTGTAATTTTCGTGCGATCTCAAGACTGACTCATCCCAGGCAAGGCCCAAATGAAGTACCATCTTTTTTAGAAAGGTTTCCGGATCGCCTATAAAATCCTCGTATCTCACGAAGGGTAATCCATCCTTGTAGTCGGCCAGCATTTTTCGAGAATAGAGTGCCAAAAAGCCCGTGAGAGTCGGGTCCTCTCCCATCAGTCCTGTCATGCGAGGATCAATTTTTTTAGCCCATCTGAACTGTTGTTGCTTTTGACGTTCTGCCTGGGACTCGTTGGGGTTATCACGAAATGCGCTGACGGAGATCGAGAATGGATTTCGGACAAGAATAAAGCCATTTCTTGGGAAGGAATGACACCACACGGCGTTCTTCAGCAGGAGCACCGATCCTTCTGATATCTGGCGATGAGCCAACAGCGGATGATCAATCGGAATCGTGGTTTCTTCCCGGTCAATGAGATAATTGAACAGTGAAAGATCTTCATCCCGATCGGGTTTCAGTATCTGATGAACGACCTCAATTTTGGGATGTGCAGACAAGCAGCGTTGTAAAAGCGTTTCGCCGGACCTTGAAAAACTTGCGAGGTGAAAAATAGGGACTTCCAAACTCATACTCTCCTCGGGTTTTCAGCCCCACTGGGTAGGGCTTACTTTTCAGAATCACCGTCAAAAATGGACTTTCGAACAGTGACTTCAAAACAGATTTCTAATTTCGTAACAGTGATTTGGGCCCAATAGCTTTGCCACCTGAAGGTTGTCAAAGAAAAACAATGCAAACTTCAGGAACTTGGTCAACTTTGAAAACGTAAAGATATACCAAAGCGGCGATATGACTCATGTTTGGTCAAAACCATGAGAGGAGCTATTCTTCAACGGGGACGGTTTGCGACTTATCAGTGTCTCAACGCGCTCCATATTGCAGGGGTCGCATTCTAAGGTGATAAAAATCAAGCAACCAAGTATAGAACCTCGCAGTATCTTGCCGCGATGGTCAGTGCATCTCAATGGCTTCAGATTCTGTCTTGTCTTTGGACGTTGCCTCGTCTGCGTCCGTGGTCAGATATCGTGCTAGTTCTCGAACTGCTGCCTTCGGGGAAAATTCGAAAGTCACATACTCAAAGGCGGCTCGCGCTGCCGCTTCGCGCATCTTTAGATCAGCTGCGAGCCGTTCGATGAGGTAAGCAAACTCGGCACCAGTTCTGGCAATGAACAGACCGGACAAATTGGCATTCTCCAGTCCTGCAGCGCCTTCCGGCGTTGTGACTGTGGGGAGCCCCTCTGCCAGCGAGTCGACACATTTAATCTTGAGGCCACCACCGACAAATACCGGATTTATCGAAATATCCGCATTCTTCATATAGGGCTCTAATGAGTCGACCTGACCAAGAAATTGAACGTTTTCTGTGCCTTTGTAGTTTCTTTCCATGGCGTCGCAAACCGTCCCGATAATCTGGAGCCGATATCGGTCACTCAGCATGGGCCAGATTTGTTCCAGAAACCACTTCATACCTGTGACGTTTGGAGGTGAGTTCGCCCCGACAAAGATCAGAGTTTTCCCATCGCCAAATGTGGATTTTCGTTGAGGCACGGCTGCATAAGGCGTGTATAACGCACTGGGCAGGTTGAATCGGTTTTTGACCAATTGCACATCCTTCCGGCTGATCGCCAGAAGGGCATCGAAGGCCGATAGAATTTGTTTTTCCGTTGTTGCGTCCAGCTCAATGGTCGCTTTCAGGCCGGCAAGCCTCAAACTGACGGTTCTGGCGGACATGATGTCATGCATGTCGAGAATTTTCAGTTTCGCATTCGCGCAGGCGTCGATAAGATAGGCTTTGTCCAGATACTCAATAATCACAGCATCGGCCGGATGATCGTTCAGATAGGCGTGTAACGAAGCGGCAAAATCTATGACTTCCTTGCCTTTGAAATAAGGATGCTTGGACAATTGCCGGCCATATTTGGCTTCACGCCCCGAGTACTTTTTGTAGCTTACCAGTTCTGCGTTTTTGAAATTTAGAGACGCGAAGCTCTCGACGACGGCACGCGTAGCAGACCGGAGCAAGAAAATAGTAAGTTCAAACTCTTCAGAGAGTTGGCGAGAGAGCTGACGAATCCGGGAATGGCTGCCGTATGAGTGTTCCCAAAACCGTATATCCGTAACCAAAACCACCCGTTTCACGACACACATCCCCTGCGCATTTTCAGCCAACAACCGATCCACAATTAGCGCGGCGTCAGAACTGAACATCTTGTCTCTTCTGCAGCATACCGCGTCAAGAGTCTGGCCTCCTCATGGAAATCCCGGTCAGCGCGTTTCTCGCGCCGGGTTCAATTTGTGAGGTGTGAGGGGCCTGCAAATCTTAGTCTGAACATCGATTTCTGCATTGCTGCACTGCGAACAATAAATGGAACATCGCTCTTGATATAGATACATCCTGCCCGTAGAAAAACGAACGGTGTGGGTCGGCATTGTTTCAAACAATTGATTCTGGATGCCGAGGTAAAGAGTGGTGGGAACCCTGTGCAAGGCCTGAGTTCATTGAGTACACCAAAGCGATTTGTCTTTACCGGAGATTTTCTGCGGTCTAACGCAGCAGGTACGCGCCCAACTCAGCACCATAATATCAGATGGCTGAAAAATCTGGTTTCCTATCAGATCGGTGCTGCGACCGGCCTGGAACAGAATACGATTTGCTGGAATGCCCCACCGCATGTCACCGACGGCGCCCTGAATTCTGCGGATGTGCGGCGCATATACGGGGCTTTTTCGCTGCCAGTGAATATCGAATCCTGGGCGATGATCCATAATATCGAGACCAGCCCGCCACGCGTGAGTAGTTTCATACAGGAATTGTTTCGGGATTCCTTCGTCATTGCCTTCGAGATGTCACCCGCCGTTGAACGAATCCTGACCGCTGGTGGTATTCCATGGGTGAATGTCACCATTCACCCGGTGCGCTTTCTGGATGATTTGTTGCTGGGACTGAAGTCGAACGTCCCGGAAGTTCAGCAGGCGATTGCGAAATACAAGATACCGGAAGGTTTTGTGCAGCTGGGAGCCGGCGTGCAAAAAGCGACGGCTGCACGCAGCTTTGACGCTCATGCCCGACCCAATAGCGCGCTGTTTCTGATGCAAACCTGGTATGACCAGTCCCAGATCAAAAATGGACGTTTTGTCGGTCCCCTGGATTTCATGGATGATATTACGGCGTTCGCCGGACAATTCTCTGAATTCCTTGTGAAGGAGCATCCGCTGGAAAAGCATCCTGCGGTTCCAATCATGGCGGCGCTGATTCCGAATATGCGGATCGTGACGGGCAATGCCTATAGTTTCATGTCGATCCCTGAAATTTCGACCGTGGCGACCCTGAGCTCAGGAACCGCGACCGAAGCGCGTTATTTTTCAAAAGATGCGCGTTTCTTTTACAAGCCATCGGTTGAATTGTATCGGCAGGAGGGTGACAACCCCGCCGCCTATGTCGGAGTGATGGATGAATTCCTGTCTACTGATTTCTGGCGGGATGTTCTTTCTCCACTGATCGAGGTAAGCCCGAAAGATGGGTATTCGATGCCATTCAAGCCGAACCGACTGCGCACATCATTGCGAAGCTTCTGGAACTTTAATGAAATTGACACCGATGTGGCGGTTCGCGCCGCCAAAGTCGCATGAGATTGTTGTAAGGGGGGTGTATGTCTGATGATAACAAAGAGCCAAATCACGATGATTTGGACAAAGAACTCAGCAAGATGATTACCTCCGAGACCGAGGCCTATATCGATATTTCCAAGGTCGATGGGTCCGCAGAGTATTTGATGACGCATCTGGCGGCCCGGTATCGCGAAACGCTTAGCGGCGTGTTCGATTCATCGGACCTGACGACGGAAAACTTTCAGCGATGCATGTCAATTCTGACAGAGCAACTCGCACGGGCGCAGGCTGATTTGTTTGTTCTGAAGAGTGCCGTGCTCGGACGTGACAAGCTGGTTCTCAGCAAGGATTGGGATTATATCGATCCGCTCGAAAGCCAGATGAAGGCACTGGCTGCCGATACCAAGAAGGCCCGTGAACAGGTTCTCGGCAAATATGCCATTTACCCTCACGAAGGCATGTTGGGGACTGGCTGGTACGGAACCGAATCCAATGAGGGCTTCAGCTGGCGATGGAGCGGACCTTCAACGCAATCCAGTATCTATTTGCCAAATCTATATGCCGGTGAATGCAAACTCAGACTCAACATGAAGGTGATTGATCGTTCTGTGTTTCCTGATACAGACTTCGTGAAATTCAACTATGCGCCGATAGACTTTGAAGTTGATTGGACGGGTGAAGTGGAGTTTGTGCTCAGCATGACCATTGATCCGAAAGAGGACAGCCAGTTTCTTCTGACCTTCAATGTGAATCATACCCAGCAACCATCTGTCTATGATACGAGAGAATTGGGTCTCTGCATCAATAAGATCATTTATGAACCCGCCTGACCCTGGAGTGGGAGCTAAACCGAGGCTTTTGATCTCTTCTGTGATCGTCAGGTAGGCGTTGCGCAAGTTTGTGACGAATGAGGACCTTTTGTGCCGGTTCGTTGCGTCGAAATGTGAGTGGGGAGTACCAGAGTATGAATGCACCAAATGCCAGTTCGGTTGATCGTCAGAAAGAAGCCCGGCGTGTCATCGAGCTAGAGGTCGACGGAATGAAGCAGCTGGCAGACAATTTGCCGGTCGACTTTGAAGACGTTGTCGATCTCATTCTAGGATGTGAAGGGCGCCTGATCGTCTCCGGTGTTGGCAAGTCTGGACATATCGGGTGCAAGATTTCCGCAACGCTTGCGAGTACCGGAACGCCGTCTCAGTTTGTGCACTCCACCGAAGCAAGTCACGGCGATTTGGGAATGATCACAGAGAAGGATGTCCTTCTTTTGATTTCCAACTCGGGCAGCACGTCTGAGCTGCGTGATTTGATTGCCTATGCACAGAGATTTTCAATTCCGCTTATCGGACTGTCGTCCAATATGGACAGCCCGCTTATGCGCGCTTCGAACCATCGTCTCCTGCTGCCAAAGGCCAAGGAAGCCTGCGCAATTGGCATGGCGCCAACAACCTCAACGACATTGACACTCGCTCTCGGCGATGCCCTCGCTGTGACGTTGATGGTTTGCAGAGGCTTCCAGCCTGAGGACTTCAAGAATTTTCACCCAGGCGGAAAGCTTGGCGCTCAGATGAGCAAGGTCAAAGACATCATGCATGGTGTCGATGAATTGCCGCTCGTCGATTTCAACACCAGCATGGGCGATACGATTCTCGAAATGACGTCGCGCGGGTTCGGAATTGCCGGCGTTGTTCAGGATGGTGTCCTGCTCGGTGTCGTCACCGATGGTGACCTTCGCCGCAATATGTCAGAGCTGATGGACAAAACCGCAGGTGAAGTCGCCAGCAAAACACCTCTGACAGTGAGCCCGGAAACCCTCGCGCCGAATGCTCTGAAAGTCATTCAGGACAATAAGATCGGGGCACTTTTTGTTACGAACGAACAAAACCACCCTGTAGGCGTGCTGAATGTTCACGACTTATTACGTTTGGGTGTGGTGTAGAGACCGTATTCAATGGTAGAAATCAGGCTCTGGCGGGTCTGGCGAGCGAAGATTGAACGAAGATGACGCGCAGGATTTGGCGCGCCTTCAAACAAACAGGAAAGAAAACTCATGTTTGATACAATGCGTGAATTCAAGATTGGGAATGTGACCGTCGGTGGACGTCACCCCTGGATGCTCATTGCCGGGCCGTGCCAATTGGAGAGCAAGGATCACGCTTTCATGATGGCAGAGAAAATTGCCAAGGCATGTGAGCCGACCGGCACCCAATTCGTGTTCAAATCCAGCTATGACAAGGCCAATCGTTCGTCGATTTCGACGAAGCGTGGTCTCGGAATGGATGAGGGCCTGAAAATTCTTGAAGACGTGCGCAATGAATTCGGATGCCCGGTTCTGACCGACGTCCATGATGCCGCGCAATGTGCGCCCGTTGGTGAAGCCGTCGACGTCATTCAAATTCCGGCATTCCTTTGCCGCCAGACAGATCTGCTGCTCGCGGCGGGAAATACGGGCAAAGCGATCAATGTCAAAAAAGGACAGTTTCTGGCCCCTTGGGACATGAAAAACGTGGCGAACAAGATCGCCTCGACAGGCAATGAGCGCATTATGCTCTGTGATCGTGGAACGAGCTTTGGCTATAACACGCTGGTCACAGACTTCCGTGGTCTGCCGACCATGGGGCAGACCGGTTATCCGATCGTTTTTGATGCGACACACTCGGTGCAGCAACCCGGTGGACAAGGCACCACAAGTGGCGGCCAGAGAGAGTTCGCACCAGTTTTGGCTCGTGCGGCAGCCGCTGTCGGCGTCTCTGCAATCTTCATCGAAACCCATGAAGATCCGGACAATGCGCCAAGTGACGGGCCGAACATGATCCCGATTGAACAAATGCCGAAACTGATCGAGATCATTACGAAATTTGATACGCTTCGGAAGTCCGTGCTCGACTAAGCTTCGCGCATAGTAGAGCGGACTGAACTTCTGAATAACCCTGGCAAGAGGAGGGCTTGCTTTGGAGACTGTGATCGTCATTCCGGCGAGATACGGATCGACCCGTTTTCCCGGAAAACCATTAGCAGAAATCGCGGGTCACTCTTTGGTGAGCCGCGTCATCGACATTGCACAGAAAGCCTGCGCGGCGACAATAAATACGAGTTATGTCGTCGCGACGGATCATGAAGACATCAAGTCTCATGCAGAGGCATGCGGCGCTCCTGCCGTCATGACTGATCCTGAACTTCCATCCGGATCGGATCGCGCACTTGTGGCGGCAAACATGTTTGCGCCATCGGCCGATTTCGTGATTGGTCTTCAGGGCGATGCACCTTTCACGCCTCATACTTATGTCTCCGCTTTGATCGAGGAAGCGGCAGAGAGCGAAACGGATGTCGTCACACCTGTGCTTCGATTGAGCTGGGATGCGCTCGATATGCTTCGTAAGCAGAAAGAGTCCTATCCGTTTTCGGGCACGACCTGTATCCGACTGGATAATGGCCGGGCGGTCTGGTTCTCCAAAAACATCCTTCCAGCCATCCGGAAGGAAGAGAAGCTGAGAACCAAGAGCGATTATTCCCCGGTATTCCGACATGTCGGACTGTATGGCTATCGCAAAGACGCTCTTGAACGGTTCACCAAGCTTCCCCTTGGCCATTACGAAGAAATGGAGGGGCTGGAGCAACTCCGATTCCTCGAGAACGGCATGACGGTGCAAGCTGTCGAAGTGCAGCCCTATGAGCTCAGCATGTGGGGCGTCGACGAGCCAGAAGACGCGGAACTCGCAGCTGAACTCATTGCCAAGCACGGCGATCCAATGACCAGTGGAGTCTGATCGTGGCGGTTGAGGTTTATGTCGTCCGGCACGGTAACACCTTTGATCGGGGTGACGTTGTGACCCGTGTGGGCGCGCGAACGGATTTGCCGCTCTCAACTTCAGGGAATGCCCAGGCTGAAAAGCTGGCGACGAATTTTGCCGAGCACGGATTGACGTTTGAGGCGGCCTATACGGGCCCACTGAAGCGAACTCGCGAAACGCTTGACCGTATTCTGAAAGATTGCCCGTCGAAACAGGATACGGAGATCCTGGAGTTTCTCCGCGAGATTGATTACGGGCCAGACGAAAACATGCCCGAGGGGGATGTCGTCGCTCGAATTGGTCAGGATGCGATCGATTTGTGGGAATCTGATTTCATTGTTCCAGATGGCTGGCAGGTTGATGTCGAGTCTCTCGAGAAAGATTGGGCAGCGTTTTTAGCCAAAGTCGCTGAGACCTATTCAGAAGGCAAAATCATCGTCGTGACGTCAAATGGCATTGCCCGATTTGCGGCGAAGGTCTCTGAGGCGCATTCGGATATCAAGCTGAAACTCGGCACAGCGGCCTTCGGAATTATCGAGGTGGAACAAGGAAAGCCACCCGCAATCAAGTCGTGGAATATGAAACTGCTCGAGGCGTAACGGGCGAACAATCCGGGTTCAGCTTTTGCGCTGTCTTGCGCGCAATTAATCTTGTGGTCCGATGACCTGAATCCCGAGATCTTCGAAGCTTTCGAGAACCCGAAGCTTTTCACCAGACGTCAAATGCACAGTCGTATAGGCGTGATCAGGGTAATCCGGTGTCTCCACGGCGATGATGGATCCTCGGCGGATGTACACTGGATTGGACGTGTTTGCGTCAGTGAGCTTCAAAAACATGCTCATCTTTCTCAGTTTGAGGAGATAGTGACAGGAACAGATCCTTGTAGGCCGTTCTGGAGGCTGCAAGGCTGTAAGTGCTTGCAATCTGTTCAATTTGCTCAGCACGCGCGTCTTGATCTCGCGGCGGGCTTGCGAGTTTCGACATGAAAATGTTCGTCAGATCTTCAATGATTTGTTCCTCGGATGTCAGAGAAACGAAATCGACATAGGGGGCCGGCAAATCGGTAAAGGATTTGTAGGCGAGGGCGACCACCTCGGCACCAAACCCAAGAGCCCGCATCGCGACACCAGAAGACTCGCCGACAGACGGCCAGCGCAAAACGGGCATAACATCAGCAAGCAGGCACAATTCGTTAAACTGATGTTCTCCAGCAAACCCGGTCACAGTCACTTTAGACGCGTCCGGCAATTGCCTGAGGGGATCCAGGAATTGTGGGTTTTGAACTTCACCTGAAATGATCAGTCTGAAATTCCGTTGTCCCGCTTTCTGACAGGCCTCAAGTGCCCGTAAAATCCAGGGGATCCGCTTGGGTTCTGTGACGAAACCAGCGCAAACAATCACGATTTCATCAGGCTTGATTTTGTATTTTTTTCTGAGCGAGTCTCGTTGATCAGGATCCAGACCAACGTCACCGGGCTGCATGCTAAAATGCGGGATCAAGCTGACATTCGCATCGTGACACATCATCCGGACGCGCTCTCTCGCCCATTTTGAGTGAACGATAATGTGTGGAGAGCGCCTGACCAAGTCTTCCAGAAGCGGCAGATCGAATTCAAGACGCGAGTGAAAATGTCCGTTCAATCGCCGCATTGCATAGAGCCGACCCGTGGTTCCGGCAGAGGCCTCGAGCATTTTGACGTAACTGGGGGAATCGTTCCGGGCCAGGGTCATTTCGGTCACCAGATGGTGTAGCGAAAAGTCGTGAATTTCGATGATGCCGGGTCTCTCATTTGCGGCTTCATACAGGAATTCATGATGGGGGTTGTTGCCCAGTTGATAGACCTGCAAGGCGCCATCCCGTGGCTTGGCGTCAGCATCTGTATGAAATGAGACGTCGAACGGATCGAGGCCGCAACCGAATAGCATATCAACATAATGTGCAATGCCGCTGGGCGTTGGCGGCATCGGAGACCAGATATCAACTTTCATCGGACTTCGATTGATTTTCGAGTTCGCGAATACGCTGATCAAGTTCATCCATCCGAACGACGAGTTCGGTTTCCATGCGCGCCACTTTCATTTCGAGGACATCGATCAGATTTTTGGCTGCCTGGTAATTGATGGAATGTTGGGTGAGCTCCTGGCGCACGGTGTGCTGCGTCAGAGTGATCAGTTTGGCTTTAAAAGCACTGATTGGCCACATGATTACTCTCTCGTTTTCGGCACATTCAAGCCAGTCATTTCAGATTGGTAGCTCAGTTCGTTTCGAATGGGCAAGAGCCGTTGAAACACTCAAGCGACAAGTTGATTCTAGCAGGATTATTCGTCAGCCTGAGCCTGGTCGCGACCCTGTCTGGCGAGGCTGTCCGCTTTTTCGTTTCCCTCATCGCCGTCATGCCCCTTTACCCAGCGCCACTCCAGATTGGGGTGTTGCGCTGCGGCTGCGTCCAGCCGCATCCAGAGATCGGAATTCTTGACGGGTTTTTTGGCGGCTGTTTTCCAGCCATTCCGCTTCCAGCCGTGTATCCATTTGTTCAGACCATCTTTGACATAAGTAGAGTCTGTGTACAGCGTGATGTCATTCCCCGGCTTGACGGTCTCCAGCGCCATGATCGCCGCCATGAGCTCCATCCGATTATTGGTTGTTTCGGCTTCACCTCCGAAGAGTTCCTTGCGGTGAGATCCACTCACAAACAAAACCCCCCAGCCGCCGGGTCCCGGATTTCCGCTGCAGGCTCCGTCTGTCCAGATATCTACTTTTTTTGCCATGATGTGTTTCAACCGGTCTTTGCCGAACACGTCAATTAAAGACGTCGGCCGTGGAGAGTTCATTTTTCTCCAATTGAGATTGCGGGCGAACAATGAGGTGGTGGATAAAGCCGACAATCAGGCCAGCGAGGTAGCCGATGATCCCGCCCATGATCAGAGCACCGATGAATCGCCAGAGCTGACCGGTCGGCGTTGGTTGATCCACAGAGCCGAGGCCAAACACAATCACCGTCCCAATTGCCGATGTCAGGCCGACCAGTGTGGCACCCGTGCCGCCCGTCCAGACAAGATATTTTGAGCGTTTTGAAATGCCACGATGTGGCAGGCGGCCAGTGGTCTGGGCGATAAAGAAGCATGCCGCCGGAATGATGATGGGGGCAAAATACCAGTTCATGACAGCTGCAATGACGGCAATCATGACGCCCGAGATAAAGGGGTTAGAGTCATCAATGCCAAGGCGTTGATTGAATTCATAGATATCGGCGTCATTCAGGATCGCGAGCACCTGCCAGATCATGATCAAGAGAAATCCGACCATGGCCACAAACAGAACTGACGTAAGGGCGCTGACGAAGCAGGCCAGTTTGTTTCGCGAGATGCGTTTGTTGGGACGACCGAAAAGACCCGGTTTCAGGTCCTCAGCGATAGATCGGTGGTCTGAGGAGTTCATGTCGCGACATCCGATTCTGGGGCAATCAAATCACAGCTTGCGTGCCCCGATTGGCTGGAAGACGGCATTTCTCAGGCTCTGAAGCCATAATCTTCAACTTTGTGCGCCAGCCTGTGAAAGCCGAGCTTTTCGGCATATTCGAGCGGGTTTTTCGGTTTGACGAGCGCGCCAGCCGGAGTGTCCGTCCAGTCGACGAGCCGCGTCAGGAAAAAGCGCATAGCCGCACCATGAATGAGCGCGGGCAGGGCGTGTAACTCTGTATCGGTGAATGAGCGTACGCTGTTATAACCACTCAGCAGCGCCTGGCCTTTTGTCATGTTGAACTCGCCCCGGCCTTCGAAACACCACGCATTCAGGAGAATTGCGACGTCATAAGCCAGCATGTCCGTGCAGGCGAAATAGAAATCGATGACGCCTGAAAAGTCTGCGCCGAGAAAGAACGCATTGTCAGGAAACAGATCAGCATGAATGATCCCCAAAGGCAGGTCGTCCGGATTTGGCCATTGGTCCTGCAGACGCTCAAGGTCTCCAGCAATCAGCTGATCGAGATTTGGCGCCAGCTGAGCAGCGACGGCCTCGCGGCCTTCGAACAGCGCGGGCCAGACGTCCAAGGACAGTGAATTCGGGCGTGAAAGTTCCGCGGTCTCAAGCGCCAAATGCATATTGGCCATCGCTTCGCCGATTTGTCGGCATTGGGAAACGTTCGGTTTGCGAGGTGACATGCCCATGAGGAAGGTCACAATGGCCGCCGGACGATTGTTCAGCGTTTGAAGACTTTCTCCATTGCGGTCTTTTACAGGCTGAGGCGCGGGAAACCCGGATTTTGTCAAATGGTCTAGAACGCCCATGAAAAAGGGCAGGTCCGCCGGATTTACGCGCTTCTCATAGAGGGTGAGGATGAACCGGCCTTCCGTCGTTTCGAGAAGAAAGTTTGAGTTCTCGACGCCTTCGGCAATTCCTTTCAGAGCAACAGGCGATCCGATGTTGTAATGAGAGAGAAACGCCTCAAGGGCGCTGTCATCGACATCGGTGTAGACGGCCATCTTTTTGGTCCTTTTGAGTGCTTCCTGTCAGTCTACGAGATTTATTCAGAATTCAAGGCAGGGCGGAGCTGCAGCGCAGATTATTTCGATTTAACCATTGGTTTTAAGCGGAATTTCTGTGGTTTCAGTTCGATTGGGAATGCGTTAGGGACGTACAATACGCTCTTGCTGTAGCATTTTCCCGGACCTTCAACGGACGGGGGGTTTGCCGCGCGCAAGCGCCTGATCGCGTTCGCCAAATGAGACGAATTGAAGGTATTTCCATGGAAGTTCGTGAAAATGCCCTTGCGCATATTGATAGTTCGATACCCCACGAATTAGGATGACGCAGCAAACATGGGGAATGTGTATGACTCGTAAAATTCTCGTTGCTGCGGCCGCTTCGGCTCTTCTTGCTGCCTGTGGGCAGAATGAGCCGGAATTGCCTGCGGAGACGCCAACACCAGTTCCAGAGCAAACTCAGACACCTGAGCCATTGCCGGAACCCAATCCAGCGGCTCTGAAATCTGAAATTTCAGCTTCCTGGACGCCCGCAGATCTGGTTGGTTCAGAACGTGTGTCTGTTGAGCTGTCAGACGCAGAAACCGCGATTCTGACCGGAACGGACACCGGTGATGAAGGTTCAGGTGGTTCAACCGGTGGCGCGCATGTGGTTTTCGAACTTCCGTCAACCCGCGATATTTCGAACAACACGCTGATTATTTCGGTTCGCGCGAAATCTGTCGGCGACGATCCAACGCCATTTTCTGTTGCGTATTCCACAAATGTAAAAGGCAATAGCGGCTGGAGAGAGTTCGAGGCGACTGCTACAGCCGAAACATATACGTTCGAGTATGGCATCAACGATCCGCCCAACAAAGTGGACCTGAATGGCGACTATATCGGCATTATGGTGCCAACAGGCAGCTCGATCGAAGTTGAATCGATTTCATTGGCGGTCGCTGAATAAGCGGGATCGAAATCTCAAAGGAAAAGGCGGCGCAGGTGTGTCGCCTTTTTTGTATCTGATTGGCCTTAAGCGAGAACGCGGGGCAATTTGAAGGTGACGTCTTCTTCGGTGACGCTCACACTTTCGAGCTGAATGTCGAAACGAGCTTTGCACGCATCGATCAGATCTTCGACTAGAATTTCCGGGGCGCTGGCACCGGCAGTGATGCCGAGGATTTTAACGCCATCGAGCCAGCTCCAGTCGACAAAGTCCACAGATGCGATCAGGCGAGCATCCTTCGCGCCAGCGCGCAAGGCGACATCGACAAGACGTTTGGAGTTGGACGAGTTTTCCGCGCCAATCACCAGAACCAGATCAGCGCCATCTGCCACAGCTTTCACCGCATCCTGGCGGTTGGTCGTCGCATAGCAAATGTCTTCCTTATGAGGCGCGGCGATATCCGGGAAGCGATCGCGCAGCACGCCGACAATCTCTGCTGTATCATCGACGGACAGCGTCGTCTGGGTGACGAATGCGAGATTATCGGGGGCCTCGACGCTGATTTGTTCGGCATCCTCAGGCGTTTCGATAAGGCGAATCGCACCGTCAGGCAGCTGACCCATGGTACCAATCACTTCCGGATGGCCGGCATGTCCGATGAGAAGAATGTCGCGTCCGGCATCAAAATGCTTTTGTGCTTCGACATGAACCTTGGAGACAAGCGGGCAGGTCGCGTCGACATAGAGCATGTTTCGGATCTGTGCTTCTGCGGGCACGGATTTTGGCACACCATGGGCGGAGAAGACCACGGGACGATCTTCCGGGCATTCGTGCAATTCTTCCACAAACACAGCGCCCTTGGCCTTCAGACCTTCGACGACATGGGCGTTATGGACGATCTCATGGCGGACATAAACGGGGGGACCCCATTTGGTCAGCGCCTCTTCAACGATCTGGATGGCACGATCGACTCCAGCGCAAAAACCGCGCGGTGCACAAAGCCGGATTGTCAGTGGAGCCATGTCTGGGGATTACCTCTTGTTCAGACAGCGCAATGGAGCGTTGCCAGCGTGGACTTGCGCCGTTATCAACCAACTAACAAATGGTCTTCCCTGTGAAAACGGCCAAGGAGTGGTCTTTCGTGCGTCTTAATGTGTCTTCTGCCCTTTTTGGGTCTGTCTTGTTTCTCACCGGGTGCTCTACATTCGATTCCCGTCCAAACCAGGGACCGTGCCCTGCGGTCGGCACCATCTATGAGGCGCAGCGTCTTGTTGAGTTAAATGGTGAGGGCGAGCAATACAACAACATTGAATTCACAGGTGAGATCAATGGCGCTCGCCTGTACTGCCGCTATGTGGAAGATAACCCGATTGAAGCCCAGCTGGAGCTCGATTTCGCCTTCGGTAAAGGCGATGCGGCTATGTCGAACTCCTACACCTATAATTTCTTCGTCGCTGTGACTCGAACCAATCGCGCAGTGATGGACAAGCAGGTCTATCCGATCGAAGTGACCTTCCGAAACGGCGAGATCGTGAAAACGCAGACTGAAACGATCGAACGCATCGTTATTCCGCGCGCGGACGAGACGATTTCGGGTGCTAACTTTGAGGTTCTGGTCGGATTTGAGCTCACGGACGAGCAGCTGGAATTCAATGAGCTGGGCCGCCGTTTCCTGCTGCAATCGCAGTAATCCGGCGGGCAGATTGAGGACAATTTGATGACGGACATTGCGGCCGAGCTTTCGGAAGCTTGTGGCAAGGCGTTTGAGGCGATCGGTCTTGACCCGGCGCTGGGGCAGGTGCGCCGGTCTGATCGGCCTGATCTGGCGGATTTCCAATGCAATGGCGCGATGGCCGCTGGCAAACAGGCGCGACGCAATCCGCGCGAGATTGCCGGAGAGCTGATCGGCCATCTGGACAATCATCCGTCGATTGCCGAGATCAGCATTGCGGGACCGGGGTTTCTCAACATCAAAGTGACGCCTGAGCTGCTCGCGAAGCGGGCCGAAGGCATTCGCACGTCAGATATGGCGGGCGCGCAGCCTATAGTGGAGACCGAGACGATCGTGATCGACTTTGGTGGCCCGAATGTTGCCAAGCCGATGCATGTGGGACATCTCCGGTCTGCTGTGATTGGCGACACGCTGAAGCGGCTGTGCCGGTTTCTCGGCCATGAGGTGATCGGCGACGCGCATCTCGGCGATTGGGGCCTGCAGATGGGACAGCTGATTGTCGCGCTTTCTGAGGATCAGCCAGAGCTTCCATACTTTGATGCTGCGATTGACGGACCATTTCCGGACGAAAGCCCTGTCACGATTGACGATCTGGCGCGGCTCTATCCACTGGCGTCTGGTCAATCCAAGTCTGACGAAGCCTATCGTGAGCGCTGTCAGAAGGCGACAGCCGAACTCCAGGCAGGCCGCGCCGGATATCGTGCGCTTCTCAAGCATTTCATTGAGGTGTCTGTCGAAGCGCTCAAAGTCGATTATGACCGGCTGAACGTATCGTTTGACCTCTGGAAGGGCGAGAGCGACGCTGATCCACTGATTGCCGGCATGGTTGATGAGCTAAAAGAACGCGGCATTGCCGAAGAGAGCGACGGGGCCTGGATTATTCCAGTGGCGCGGGAGACCGACAAAGGCAAAACCGAAATGCCGCCGTTCATCCTGCTCAATTCTCGTGGCGGAGTGGGCTATCACGCGACGGATCTCGCGACCATTCTCGACCGTGTGAAGACGCTTGCTCCCACGCTTATGCTGTATGTGGTCGATCAACGTCAGGCGCTGCATTTCCAGCAGGTTTTCCGGGCGTCTGAGAAGGCAGGCTATTTCGCTGAAGACAGGCTCGAGCATATCGGCTTTGGCACGGTGAATGGCGATGATGGCAAGCCCTTCAAGACGCGGGATGGTGGCACGGTGCGTCTGTCTGATCTCAATCGGATGGCGCTGGAAGAAGCTGAAAAGCGGATTTCTGAAGCCAATCTCTCTTCTGACCTGTCTGAAGAGGAAGTGCGCGATATCGGTCTGAAAATCGCGCTGGCAGCGACGCGATTTTCTGATCTTCAGAATACGCGGACAACAGATTACAAGTTTGATCTGGTGCGGTTCACCAGTTTTGAAGGCAAAACGGGGCCTTATCTGCTCTATGCAGCGGTCCGGATCAAAGCCCTGCTGCGTCGGGCGAAGGCTGAGGACAATGCGGCCGGTGAGATTCTTATTGAGAGTGAAACCGAGCGCGCGCTGGCGCTTCAGATGGATGGGTTCAACACTGCACTTGATCAGGCCTTTTCGAAGCGCATGCCGCATTTCCTGTGTGAGCACATCTATAATCTCGCTCAGGCATTTTCTGCATTCTATGCCTCACATCCGATTGCGGCCGAGAAAGATCCGGCCAGGCGGGCGTCGCGGTTGGCGATCTGCGAAGCGGTGCTCAATCAGCTGGAAACCGGTCTCGATATCCTGGGCATTGAAACACCGGAGCGCATGTAGGTTTGTCAGGTGACGTGGAGCAGCTTCTCGCCGGTGCGCTGAAGGCGCTGGAGCGAGATGATGCGGCTCAGGTCGAAGCCCACACCAATGATGCGCTGGCCGTCCTGCCGACAGGTGATCATCGCCGGGCGCGCGCCATCTCCATTCGAGGTGCCGGGCGTATGCTGTCAGATCGTGAAGCGGGTCTGCGCGATATGGCAGAGGCAGCGCAGCTCGCGCAGAATGATGCCGATGTTCAGAAAGCCTATGGCGACGCGCTTCTGACCGTGCAGATGTTCTGGGAAGCCGAGGCGCCGCTTGGCCGAGCTGTGCAACTCAGCTCAGGGCATCCAGATTTTGTCGCCAGCTATTGTCAGTGCCTTCTGGAGCTCAAGAAAACCCAGCTGGCCATGCAGATTCTTGACCGGGTGTTGAAAGCCAATCGCGCGACCCAAAGCGTGATGCGCGTCTATTCTCAGGCGCTCTATCAGTATGGCGATATCTATTCGGCGCGGGATGTACTGACCCATTTGTATGGGGAGGCTGGTCCGCAGTCCGAAGAGGATCGCACGCGGCTGGCCAGAATTGAATTGTCACTTCGGGAGTATGAACCGGCGCGGGATCTACTTAACAAGACGCTGGCCGAGAATCCGGAGTCGCTTAAGGCGCGGCTCATGTCTGTCACTTTGGCAGACTGGACGGATGATCAGGACGCGCTCGGTGAACATGTCGCGTATCTTGCCGAAAACTGGCGGACAGAACCCGATGCGATGGCGCTGATCGTCGAACATTCAGGCGATCTCAATGAGACGCTGATAGCTGAGGCTGAGGCCTTGTTCGGACGCGAGGGCGGCTCGCTTGATGATGGCCGGATCAGCCTCGGTTATGCACTCGCGCTGCATTTCGACCGGACGAAACAGTTTGATCGCGCCTGGGCACAGGCTTGCGCGACGAATGCGTTGTTTGCGAGCCATTTCAATCTCGAGCAAACCGACGAGGTTCGGGCGCGGCAGGACGAGATCACCAAACGGCGCTTGCAGACTGCGCTCAGGCTTTATGATGAGACGTCTGGCGAAGAACGGACGGCCGGGGCGTTCAATTATATCTATCTGGTCGGGTCGCCGCGCAGTGGCAGTACTTTGCTTCAATCCATTCTCGCCGCGCCTGAAGGGATCGGTTCAATCGGCGAGCGGACCTCCCTATACCCCTATCTGGCCTTCGCCACTGAGCGGGATGCACCGACGACAGAGTTTGCTCAGCTCTCACAGCGATTGGGCCAGGCAGAAACGGCGGGCCTTCAGAGAATGGGTATCCGTGACCCGCTTCTGGTGGAGAAGACGCCGCATCATTTGTATGTGGCGGGGCTGCTGGACCGGGTGAACCCGGGCGCGCGGTTTGTGAATGTGTTGCGGGATGCTGGCGATGTCGCGCTGTCCATGTTCTTGCGGCCGTTTTCGGCCCATTTCCCGGAAGCATCCAGCCTTGCCTCACTTGCAGAAATGCTTGAGCTGCGGATTGAGGTGGCGCAAGCCTGGCGCGATGCGGGGCTGGATATCAGCGCGTTTTCCTTTGATGACTTCCGAAGTTCGCCGGACACCGAAGGTGAGAGCTTGTTTCAGAGGCTGGGCCTGAACTGGACGCCTGACTATCTTGACCCGGCTTCACGTCCGGAAGCTGTGACGACCTTTTCTGCGCGTCAGGTTCGCAAGACCATCCAGTCGCCCAAAGCGCCGCACTGGCAAAGTTATGCCGAGTTTGCGCCTGATGAGTTCTGGCGGCTGTCCGAAATTACGAGCCGACAGAATGACCTCATCGCATCCTGGAAAGGGGGCGGCAAATGAGCGAGCAGATTGAGGCCTTCCTGAATGGCGCAACCGAAGCCTTGCGGAGGCGGGAACATTCTGAGTGTGAAACCCTGTGTGATCAGGCCTTGTCTCTCCTCGCTGAGGGCGATCAGCGCGTGCCTGAAGCGCTTTCACTTCGCGGAACCGCTCGCATTCAGATGCATAAGGCAGGCGGGCTGGATGATCTGAAACGCGCTGTGCAGATTGACCCGAATGAGCCGCAATTTCAGATGGCTTTGGGGCAGGGCTTTCTGGCGCTTGGCAATATTGAAGAAGCTGAGATGCCTCTCGGGCAGGCCTTTCGCATGGGGCGTGGACATCCTGCGCCGACCCTTCTGTATGCGCGGTGTTTGCTGGCGCTGGATAAGGCCTTCATGGCTGAGCAAGTGCTGGGACCTCTGGTCAGCTCGGGACGGGCGACGCCTGCGCTGGTTCGCCAGTTTGCAGAAGCCAAATTCCAGAACGGCGATGTGTTCGGCGCGCGGGATATTCTGGCGCAATTATTCGGTGGCGATGCGCCCGAAAAAAATGAGGATCGGCTTCAGCTGGCCCGGCTTGATCTGTCTCTGCGCGACTATGAAACCGCGCGGGTTAATATTGAGGCTATTCTGGCTGACGATCCGCACTCCATTGATGCCCGGATTTCGGCGATCCGCCTGATGGATTGGGTGGATGACGACGCGGGTCTCCGACGTCATCTGGAGGCTCTGATCCGTTTGAAACCGGAGCGAGCCGATGCGCTGGCGTTGATTGTGGATCATTCTCAGGAGCTTGATCCTGACACGATTGAGACGCTGATGCACCGGATCAACACGGTGCCCGTGACCAATGAAGAAGAAGCCACTCTGGGTTTCGCACTGGCGCTCTATTTCGACCGCAAGAAAGAGTTTGAGCGCGCCTGGGATGCGGCGAGCCTGACGAATACGCGCATCGCAGCCTTTCGTGGCGCGACCATGACGATGGAAGCGCGTCAGGTTGAATTGCGACGGCTGGAAGCCCAGTTCGAGCGGGCGCTGAAGCTCTATCAATCCTCCGGTCCGGTGCCGACAGGTGAACAACAGGAACGGTTCATCTATCTGATCGGAGCGCCGCGGACGGGCAGCTCATTGCTGCAATCCATTCTGGCAGCTCCGGACAGGGTGGTCTCTCTCGGCGAGCGTGCAGCGCTTTATGCTTATTTGCGGGATGCCAGTTCGCGCGACATGGAAACTTCCTCATTCGAACGGCTTGCGAGTGACCTCCATAAGGCAGAGCGAGCCGGGTTGGAGCGGCAGGGGAAGCTGGCTCCGGTGCTGGTCGACAAAACTCCGCATCATGCCTTTGTTACCGGGCTGTTGGAGCGGGTGAATCCCGACGCGCGGTTTGTGCAGGTCTTCCGGGATGCTGGCGATGTGGCGCTTTCGATGTATCTGAGGCCGTTTCCAAAGTTTTTTGCAGAGGCAACTGATCCGGCAGCCATTGCTGATCTTCTGGAGTTCCGGCTGAAGCTTTTTGAGGGCTGGCGGAAGGCAGGCGTGGATATCCTGCCCTTCAGCTATGAGCGGTTTACCGAGACGCCTGCGATAGAGGGCAAGCGCCTGTTTGAGGCTGTCGGGCTAGATTGGGATGAGCGCTATCTTGATCCGTCAGCCCGCCCGGAAGCCGTGCCGACTTTCTCCTCACGACAGGTCAGAAAGCCGATCACAGCGAAACCGGTTCCACATTGGCGCTCTTATCAGGAATTCGCGCCAGATGTGTTTTCGCGACTGGCAGATATCAGCGATGCTCAGAAAGGCATCACAGACACAAATTTGTAATGTGCTTGCACGAGTCGACTTGTCGCGATCTCTGAGTCAAGCTAGGTGGTGATTATGCGGGAGACACTGACGCAAGTCAGGGCCGAAGGCGCAACCGCCCCGGAAACGCTCAGGCAAAAGGACCGCATGTGTAGTTTGAAACGCTGGAAAGAGGCCATCAGCCTCGCCGAAGGAGCAAGATAGCGACCGTCAGGTTGCAATCGGAATCTCTCAGGCGCCGAGACAGCGGGGGCTGGAATCGCAACGGATAATCCGTGCGATGATGGCTGGAGTTCCCGCGTGTCAGATCAAGACACCCCACTTTTAAAAACACCGCTGCATGACCTTCATGTTCAGCTGGGTGGAAAAATGGTTGGCTTTGCCGGCTATGACATGCCGATCCAGTTTGAGGGCGTGAAGGCTGAACATCTCTGGACTCGAGCGCATTGCGGCCTGTTCGATGTCTCTCATATGGGGCCGTGCTTCCTGACGATTGCGGGTGGTCCGCGCGATGATCCGGATGCGCACACCGAAATTGCCAAACTCATTGAAATGCTGGTCCCGAGCGATATTCAGGGGCTGAAGCCGGGGCAGGCGCGACTGACCGTGCTGCTCAATGAGGAAGGCGGGATCCTCGATGATCTGATCATCACGCGTCCGCGCCAACCGCATCAGCAGGGTATGCTGTACATCGTTGTGAATGGCGCGATGAAGCATCAGGACTGGGCGCTCTTCAAAGAGAAGCTGACACCCTATGCCGAGCTGACGCGGGCAGACGACCAGATCCTCGTCGCGATGCAGGGGCCGGACGCCGAAGCTGTTGTGACCACGCATTTTCCTCAAGCGGCAGATCTTGGCTTTATGGAATGTATCCGGCTTGAAAAGGGCGATCTGAGCTGTCTGGTGTCGCGCTGCGGTTACACCGGTGAAGACGGGTTTGAGCTGCTGATCCCTTCAGAGGGCGTAGGGTTCGTCACTGAACTTCTGGCCGATAGCCGCGTGAAACCAATTGGCCTGGGCGCGCGGGATAGTCTGCGCCTTGAAGCCGGATTGTGCCTCTATGGGCATGATCTTGATCCGGGCAAAACGCCGGTTGAGGCGGGCCTGACCTGGGTGATCCAGAAGACGCGTCGCGCGGCCGCTGACTTTCCGGGCGCGGCCAAAATTCTCGATCAAATCGAGAATGGAGCGCCCATCAAACGCGTGGGCATTCAGCCACTCGACCGGGCACCGGCCCGCGAAGACACAGAGATTTTTGCCGATGGTGACAAAGTCGGCGTGATTACCTCTGGCGGGTTTGGTCCGACGACCGAAACGCCCGTGGCCATGGGCTATGTCGCCAGCGCTCATGCCAAAATCGGCACGGAGCTGACCCTTATGGTGCGCGGTAAACCGCGTGCTGCAAAGGTCGCGAAACTGCCCTTCGTTCCACACAATTACCAACGCTGACATCGGGGAATGACGATATGACAGTCAAATACACAGAAGATCATGAATGGATCAAAATCGATGGCGATACAGCCACGATCGGGATCACGAAATACGCCGCCGAACAGCTCGGCGATGTCGTGTTTGTCGAGCTGCCGGAGATCGGCGCAAGCTTCGACAAGGGCGGCGACATGGCCGTTGTGGAGAGCGTGAAAGCGGCCTCTGACGTCTATGCGCCGGTCTCAGGCGAAGTGACTGAGGTGAATGACACACTCACCGACACACCAGAGACCGTGAATGAAGCACCGGAAGCCGGTGGCTGGTTTGCGAAGCTGAAACTGAAAGACGCTTCAGAGCTCGACGGCCTGATGGATGAGGCTGCGTACAAGGCCTTCTGCGACGGGCAATAGAAACAGGCCCTTCTCCAAGAGCAAGTCGCACTGAACAAGGATGATCATGAGATACCTTCCACTGACCGATGAGGACCGCAAAGCCATGCTGGCGACCATTGGCGCAAAAAGCGTCGATGCGTTTTATGAAGATGTACCCAAAGCGGCGCGGCTGAAAGGCCAGGTTCCGGATTTGCCGGACCATATGACCGAGTTTGAAGTCGAGCGGTATCTGACCAAGCTCGCCAATAAGAATGTCTCAGCCTCTGAAAGCGCGTTCTTTGTCGGCTGTGGGGCGTATAAGCACCATGTGCCCGCGAGCGTGGACCATATCATTCAGCGGTCCGAATTTCTGACGACCTACACCCCGTATCAGCCCGAAATTGCGCAAGGCACTCTGCAGACCCTGTTCGAATTTCAAACGCAGGTCGCTGAACTGACGGCCATGGATGTGGCGAATGCGAGCATGTATGACGGCTCGACCGGGTGTGGGGAGGCCGCCCTTATGGCGTGTCGTGCGACGCGCCGGAAAAAGGTGATCCTGTCTGGTGGTCTGCACCCGCATTATGCGCAGGTTGTTGAGACGGTTTGCAAAGCGCAGGGCATAGAAGTCGTCCAGCTGCCGGTGTCGGTCGATGATGAGCTGGCGCTCGCGAATCATGTGGACGATGAGACGGCCTGTGTGATCGGTCAGAGCCCGAACATTTTTGGTACGGTGACAGATCTTTCGCCGGTTGCCGAAGCGGCGCACGAGAAGAAAGCGCTGTTTGTTTCTGTGTTTACGGAAGCCGTGGCGTTGGGGCTCGTTCCGCCTCCGGGTGAGATGGGCGCAGACATTGCGGTGGGCGAGGGGCAATCCATCGGGAATTCGCTCAATTTCGGCGGGCCATATGTGGGCCTGTTTGCGGCGACCTCAAAACTGATGCGGCAGATGCCGGGTCGTCTGTGTGGTGAGACCAAAGATGCTGATGGCAAGACCGGCTATGTGCTGACGCTTTCGACCCGCGAGCAGCATATTCGCCGGGACAAGGCGACCTCAAATATCTGTACAAACTCAGGGCTTTGTACACTGGCCTTCACGGCGCACATGACCCTGCTCGGCGGCAAGGGGCTGACGCAGCTTGCTGAGATCAACCATGAGAAAGCCTGTGAGCTGGCTGAAGGCCTGGACAGTATCGAAGGCGTCGAAATTCTGACGCCTCGTTTCTTCAACGAGTTTGCCTTCCGTGTGCCGATGAATGCCTATGACGTGCTGCAAGGCCTGCTCGATAAGGATGTGGTCGGCGGTGTTCGCGCGATGCGCCTGTTCCCGAACGAGCCTGAGCTGGGCAATGTCATCATCGCCACTGCGACCGAATGCACAACTGACGAAGACATCGCGCTCTATGTCGAAAGCCTGAAGGAGATTCTGGGATGACCATGAACACACAAGGCCGTCCGACGGCGCCTGCATCTGAAGCTTCCAATATGGCGGTTGAAACCGTTTCCGGTTCAAAAGGCCTGCTTCAGCACGAAGCTTTGATCTTTGATATGGATCGCTGGAGTGAGACCGGCGTCGATCTTCCGAAGCTGAAGGGCAAAGCCAAGTCTCGGCTGGGGAAGCTGAAACGGACAAAGCCTGTCGAATTGCCGGGATTGTCCGAGCCTGAAACGGTTCGCCATTATGTGCGTCTGTCGCAGAAAAACTATGCGATCGATCTGGGCATGTTTCCGCTTGGTTCGTGCACAATGAAGCACAATCCGCGCCTCAATGAGAAAATGGCGCGCCTGCCAGGCTTTGCAGACATTCACCCGCTTCAGCCCTTCCGGTCTGTGCAGGGCGCGATGCAGCTGATTGAGGATTTGCAGGACTGGCTGTTGAAGCTGACCAATATGCATTCGGTTGCCATGAGCCCGAAGGCGGGTGCGCACGGCGAGTATTGCGGCATGATGGCGATCCGTGAGGCGCTGATTGACCGGGGCGAGGCGGAGACGCGTCGCCGCGTTCTGGTGCCAGCCTCCGCGCACGGCACCAACCCGGCTACGGCTGCGCAATGCGGATTTATTGTTGATGAGATAGGTGCAGACAATCGCGGCCGCGTGGATATGGATGATCTGCGGTCGAAGCTCGAAAAGACCGACGATATTGCCGGGATCATGCTCACCAATCCGAACACTTGCGGCTTGTTCGAGACCGACATCAAAGAGATTGCCGATCTGATTCATGATGCAGGCGGTTATTTCTATTGTGATGGGGCCAACTTCAACGCCATTGTCGGCCGCGTACGGCCGGGTGATCTCGGCATTGATGCGATGCACATCAATCTGCACAAGACGTTCTCAACGCCCCATGGCGGCGGTGGGCCAGGGTCTGGACCGACGGTTTTGTCCATGGCGCTATCGAAATATGCGCCATTCCCGGTGATGACGGTCGACAAGCGCTCTGGCGACCGGCTGATCGGCTATACGGATACACTCGAGGAGCTGAAAGGTTCGGATCTTCAGCCCTTTGGACGCCTGACGGCGTTTCAGGGACAGATGGGCATGTTTGTCCGTGCGCTGTCTTACATTCTGAGCCATGGCGCAGATGGCCTCAAACAGGTGGCGGAAGACGCTGTTCTGAACGCGAACTATATTCAGGCGCGGCTCAAGCATCTTATGACTCCAGCCTTTGACGGCTACTGCATGCATGAAGCGCTGTTTTCAGACAAATTCACAGCCGATGGGATAGAGACCATCGATATCGCGAAAGCGCTGATCGATGAGGGCTATCATCCGATGACCATGTATTTCCCGCTGGTCGTTCATGGGGCCATGCTGATCGAGCCAACGGAAACAGAAAGCAAGGCGGAGCTCGACAGGTTCTGCAATGCGCTGGAATCTGTCGCGCGCAAGGCGGCGCAGGGAGATGACAGCCTGAAAAATGCGCCATATCTTGCGCCAATGCGACGACTGGATGAAACTCAGGCCGCGCGTAAGCCGGTTCTGAAGTGGACGCCGCCTGCACCGGAGCAGATTGCCGCCGAATAGGGCTTTTCAGCTATGTCAGGTCAGGGCGCGGTTGTTTCGGCAAGCCGCGCCTTTTCCTTGTCCGGCTGTCGCTTGCGGAATCGGGCGTTCAGAAACTTCAGAACAGGACGTTCGAACAGATGGAAGGAGAGCCCGGCGACACATGTTGCTGCAATAAGGGCCGTGAAGATAAATACGATATTGTCCAGAATGCCAGGCGTGCCGAGGCGGAACACATCGAGTGAACCTGTTGGAAGCCCCAGAACGGCCTCTCCCTGGTTTGCGACGATCGGAAGAATGATCCGTACGGCGGCCATGGCCATGATATGGCAGAGATAGAGCGAGAACGACCAGTCACCCAGTGCTCGTAAGACAGCGTAGACGGGGCCCTTAACCCGTTCGCTTGAACAGGCTGCGGCATAGACCAGCAACGCACAGGGTAGGGTGGCGACGAGCACTCGCCCCCATTCAAGCGTGAATGGACTATGGATTGGATGAAATGCCAAAATCAGAGCCAGTCCTGCGGCACCCAATCCGCTTGCCAATGCCGCGTAAGCCCGGATGCCATTCACGAATGCCAGCGCCATGGCCGCACCAGCAATAAATTCGAGGGTGAGGGGCGATGTCGCCAGTTTCAGATAATCGGTAGCATGATGGCTGGAGAACCCTGCGAGCGAGCCCGCAGCCACCATAATGGCCCACCCCAAAAGACCGACCCACAAAAACTTTCGTGGCAGAAGCAGCAGCAGGCTGAATACGATATAAAACCAGACCTCATGAACCAGAGTCCAGCCGACACTGAGAATGGGGAAGTTCAGCTGAGGGATGAGCAGGATGGAGCTGATAATGTGCGTGGTCTCATTGTTTCCCATACGCTCCACGATCGCTGCATCGAATGGTGCGCCATGAGCAAAGAAATAATAAGCGGCCATAAGACCCATGAAGAGCCACCACACCGGATAGATACGAAACACGCGCGCGAGCAGAAAATCTTTAATGGTTGAAAGGCCAGGCGCCCGTGAATGGGTTACATAGACCATGATGAAGCCGGAGATGACGAAGAACAGATCGACGCCCAGCCAACCATTCTTGAAGGCACCTCCTATCAGCCCAGCTTCCTGGCCGCCGGCCATTTCGATCCCGCTGCGTTCCAATTCATGAAGGTGAAAAAACACGACGAGATAAGCGGCCACTGCCCGTAATACCTGTATCAGATCCAGCCGCATAAACGTCCCCGAAAAAATTATCGTCACTGTGATAACCTAATTCAGACATTAATCTGTAAAAATACTCATCACATATCTTATCTCGATAATTGTGTTCACTCGAAATTCGGCCCATATGCTCAGCATGCTTCAGAATAGTCCCCCTGAAAACAAAGCTCCGGAAGAAGGCGCCCGTAATCCGGGAGCGTCCGGATCTATTGTCCAGCAAGGGCTGACGCGTCTGATCCGTGCAACGCTGGCATTGCTCGGCGCGATCCTCATTCCGATTGGTGTCGTCATCGCGTTTCTGACGCCAATTATCCCTGTGGGACTGCCGATTGTTATTCTGGGTGTCGTTCTGCTGGCCCGGAATGCGGTGTGGGGGCGTCGCTGGCTTCAATCCATGCTGGCCAAATATCCAAAGCTGGAACGCTTTGCTCCAGACTGGTTGCTGAAGCTGATCTTTGGCGACTATCACAAATAACAGATCAGCCGCCGCGTTTCTCAAGCGACAGGATCGCTTCACTCAGGGCGTCCACCTTCTGAGATAAAGCAGACTGGGCGTCATAGAGCCCCTGATTATAGAAGATTGAACCAAATTCCCTGGCGATGAAGTCCAGAAGGAAGCCTGCTTCGAAGCTACCGAGATCATGATCCAGCTCGGCTTCAAAATAGTCCTGCAACTGACTAATCAGCCGGTCGCGTTGCGCCTTTGAGAGTTCGATATCTGACATTTGATCGTCCTTCCTGGAGAGGGCAAGCCGGGCCAGTGCGGGGTCCGTGTCTGGACTTTGTCAGGCGGGGGCAAGACGCGGTACAAAAAAAGACCGTCCTTAGGGTGAGGACGGTCTTTTGATTTGAGTTTCAGTCAGATCTTCGTCTCAGAGAGACGATTTGATTTGTCCGAGTGCTGAACTGAATGCGGAGCTGCCATTGGTTTTGTCGGCTTCAGCGCGAGCAATGTCGGCTGCAGCCTTGGTGGCCGCATCAGCAGCAATCTGTTTCACGGCCTGCAGAGCATCGTCTTCAGCACGCGAGATGCGGGCTTCAACCTGAGCTTCGCGGCGCTCGACCATGCTTGCCAGGTCTTTCTCTGCCTTCACGAACAGAGCTTTGGCATCGCTTTCAGCCTGAGCCACGATAGCATCAGCCTGCTCGGAGGCTTCCTGTTGCTTGCGTTCGGCCTCTTTGAGGAGCCCGGAAGCCTCTTCGCGAAGCTGCTTGGCGTAGTCCAGTTCGCGCTGAATCTCATCAGAGCGGTTGTCGAGCATCTTTCCGATAGCCTTGAAGGCACCAAGGAAGGTGATGATCAGCAGGAAAACGACCAGCGACAGGAAGGTCCAGTGCGTCGTGTTGAAATACCATGGCTCGCCTTCGGCAGCGAGTGCTGCAGGGGAGGCGGCAAGCGCCATAGCAGGAAGGATCAGAAGTTTGACGGAGTTTTTCATGCCACCACCTCGTCGACGGACTTTTTGACCGCTGCGGCGATGTCCGCATCTGACGCAGTCGTTCCGAGTTGGGCGAGAATGGCAGAGGTCGTCTGCGTGGCAATGTCGGAAACATTCGACATTGCGCTTGCCTTCAACTGACCGATGCGAACTTCGGCTTCAGCCAGTTTTTCGTCCAGCTCCGCTGCCTTGGCAGCTGAGGCTTCAGAAATCTTGGCGTCAATTTCACCGCGGGTCTTGTCGGCCTTGGCACGGGCTTCAGCACGAGCTGCCGCCAGTTGTTTATCAGCAGTGACAAGTGACTCATCCGCTTCAGCCTTCATGCGTGCTGCATCGTCAATGTCAGATGCAATCTTGCCTTTACGCTCTTCAATCACATTCCCGATTTTTGGCAGGAAGATGCGTGAGAGAAAAACGTAGAGAAGAATAAACGTAATCGCCAGCCAGAACAGCTGGGATGTAAACGTCGAAGCGTCGAATGGAGGGAACTTCTCAGCGATAGAGCCCGCAGCGTGCGCACCCTCACTGATATGTTCTGTTCCGGTTGTTTCGGAAGCCATCGCGGAATTACCTTGTGTCGCGCCCCGTCGGGCCAGTTTCGATTGCGGCCCGACAGATCAAATTCGCATTATGGTTAGATGGCGAGGATCGCCAGAATACCAATAACGAACGACAGGATGCCGAGAGCCTCGACCAGAGCGAAGCCGATGAACAGGTTTGTTTGCTGTTGTGGTGCTGCAGATGGGTTGCGCATTGCTGCGTCCAGGAAGCTGGAGAAGATGTTGCCAACGCCGAGTGCTGCGCCCAGCATGCCGAGTGTGGCCAGACCTGCTCCGATATACTTCAAGCTTTCCATTGTGGTACTCCCCTTGTGGAACTGATGCTCGTGAAAACTACTCTGCCTGTTTGGTCAAGTACCCTTTCAGGCATTTGATCAATTTCAGGACTTAGTGTGATGGATGGAACGCGTCATTCAGATAGACGCAGGTTAGAACTGTGAAAATGTAGGCCTGCAAGAATGCGACCAGGAACTCGAGCGCAGTGAAGGCGAGTGCCAGGCCAAACGTTGCGACGGAGACAACCGACAGCACGCTGGCAAGACCCAGCAGGGCAACGGTGAAGCTGATGAACAGTTTCAGAACGATGTGACCGGCCAGAATGTTACCGAACAGACGAAGTGAAAGGGTAACCGGACGGACAAAGAAAGAGATGATTTCCAGCGGTATAAGCAGGATCAGCAGTGGCCATGGAGCGCCCGATGGTACGAACAGCTTGAGGAAGCCAATGCCGTTACGAATGAGGCCGTAGATAATGACGGTCAGGAAGACGAGCAGCGCCAGGGCGACTGTAACAACAATCTGAGCTGTTGGTGTCTCGAAATACGGGATCATGCCGAGCATGTTGATGCCGAAGATGAGCAAGAACAGCGTGAAAACGAACGGGAAGAACTTCATGCCATCTTCGCCAATCGTGTCGCGAACGGTATTGGCGATGAACTCATAGCCAAGTTCGCCGACAGACTGAATGCGGCTTGGAACGATTTTGGCTTTTGACGCCGCCATAGTCAAAATCAGGAAAATGACCGCGAGCACAACAACAAAGGCAAGACTTGCCGATGTGAAGGAAATGTCAAAGCCACCAAGATCGATGTTGAAATACTCATCAATCTGGAACTGATGCATGGGGTCGATTGCCATCTGACCAAACATGTCTCTTCCTATTCCTGTTCACCCGGCGCGACGTCTTTTGTCGAACCGCTCATTTCTTCGTTGATGCGCTTAGCCTGCTGTTGAGCAGTTCGCAACATCAATCTGAGGCCTGCAGCGAGACCAAATCCAAGCAGAACCAATAATCCCCAGGGACGAGTCCCGAACACATGGTCAAATGCCAACCCGAACAACAACCCGACTATCACACCTCCGATGAGGTCGAAGACCATCTTCATGCCAACACCATAGCCTGATGTTGCGGAAGATCCTGCGCGGGGTTTGGAGCGTTCAGCCATTCGCGCCTGAGCTGCACTGATGCGTGCGGACAGGTCGTCTTTTTCAGGCTGAGGATGCGCCATGAGGCCCCATGACAGTTCGAGATTGCTGTGACCGAAGTCGCGCGGAAGCTAGCTATGTGCACCTGCGAAGTCAAGCAGGGTGAGTGCTTGTTAGTGCCTTGTATTTAAAGGGTTTGAAAAACTTCTTGAAACTATTCTGCTGCGACAAGTTGTTCGGCAGTGCCCAAATCGACCGAAACGATGCGGGAAACACCCTGTTCCTGCATGGTGACACCGAACAAGCGGTCCATACGGGACATCGTAACTGGATTGTGCGTGATAGCGACGAATCGCGTTTCGGTCCGCCGACGCATTTCATCGAGCATTCTGCAGAAACGATCGACATTCACGTCGTCGAGCGGTGCATCGACCTCGTCCAACACACAGATCGGGGCTGGATTGGAGAGGAATACGGCAAATATCAAGGCCGTTGCAGTCAAGGCCTGCTCACCACCCGACATCAGATTGAGCGAGGTCACTTTTTTGCCAGGTGGCTGCGCAAAGATCTCAAGACCAGACATAAGCGGGTCATCGGCATCGACGAGCTTGAGTTCTGCCTGACCGCCGTTGAACAGTGCGGTGAACAGGCTCTGGAAGTGCTCATTCACCGTTTCGAAGGCCGCAAGCAGACGTTCGCGCCCCTCATCATTGAGGGCATCGACACCTTCGCGCAGTTTGGCAATTGCCGCGGTGAGGTCAGCCTTCTCTTCAGCCTGAGTTCCCAGACGTTCACTCATTTCTTCAGCGTCTTTTTCGGCGTCTTGGTTGACGGAGCCGAGTGAGGCGAGCTCGTGTTTGAAACCCATCAGCTCCTGATCGAGCTCTTTCTGGTTTTTCTCGAACCATTCCTCGTCGAGCGTTGCTTCTGCGATGGCGAGCAGCCCTTGCGGTTGGCGCCCGAATTGGGTGCTGGCAAGTTCGATTGAGTCGTTCAGTCGCTCTTTCGTGGATTCCAGCATCACATTGAGACTTGCCGTCGACTCTCGTGCTTTGCTGGCGGCATCCTTTGCGGCCCGGGCTGCTGCTTCGGTTTCACGCGCCTGTTTCTCGGCCTCGGCATGAGCGTCTGCGGCCGATTGGCGATGTGCTTCCAAACGGGTCAGGTCCCCCGAAAGAGTCTCGATCTGGTCGTCGACCTCTTCCGGCTTCCCTTCCAAATTGTCGAGTTGCGTGCGCGCGTCGGTTCGCGATTTGCTGAGTTCCGCAATCCGGTCACCTGATTGAGCCTGACGACGGGTCCAGTCAGCAATTTCTTTTTCCAGCGCGCGCTTACGGCCTTCAATCCGGTCACGATTGCGTTGAAGGTCAGACAGATTGGCCTTAGCCGTTCCTTCCTGAGTGCGAAGATCCGAGATCTGATGGCGCATTTTGGCGAGTTCAGCCTGAAGAGCCTCTTCTTCAGAAGCTGTTTCTGTCTGCGCGGCAGCGTCGACCGCAGACTGTGCTTCATCGCGCTGTTGACGCGCTTCGTCGACGGAGTTGGCGAGTGTTTCCTGCTTGAGACTTGCGCGCTCCAGCTCCTGCTCTGCGCGGAAGACCGCAGAGCTGGCATCGTTTCTGGCTTTTTGCAGGCGTGGCGCATGAGCGCGCAGATCGCGAAGTTCGGATTCAGCAGCGCGGCGACGCTGCTCAAGTTCGGATTTGATGCGTCGCGCGGCTTCGAGTTTCGCTTCGATGTCCGGAAGCTCCGTGCGGCATGCATCCAGACGATTACGTTGTTCGAGCTGTTCGGCCTGAGACAGCGGCGCATCTGATTTGCGGACATAGCCATCCCAGCGCCAGAGGCCACCAGATTTGGAAACAAGACGCTGACCAACCTGAAGGCTTGTTGCGAATTGTCCGGCATCAGCATCAGTTTCTACGACACCGCATTGTGCGAGACGTCGGCCAAGCTCACCCGGTGCTTCGCACACAGTGTTCAGCGGCGTCACGCCCGCAGGAAAACTCGGGTCCGTTCCGGTGGCTGCGCCGCCCCAATAGGCCGGTGCGGACGGGTCGGTTGGGGCGTTCAGATCATCGCCCAGCGCTGCGGCGAGGGCGCGTTCAAAGCCTGGCTGGGGTGACAGTGCATCCATAACCGGCGGAGCGGAGGATTTTTCCGATTTGCGAAGCAGACGTTCGAGACCGGAAATCTCTGCGGTCAGGCTACGATGGGCGGTGTCGGCTGTGCGATGCGGTTCGTCGGCCTCGTCTTCTTCCTTACGCACCGTTTGAACGGTTTGTTCCAGTTCAGTGATCGAAGCGGCTGTATCCTCAAGGCTGGATTCGCTTTCGGACAGCGCCTGTCTCGCATGGGTGAGTTTTTGCTCAAGTGCAGCGACATCTGGCAGGCGTCCCAACTCACCTTCCAGCTGGGTCAGCTTGAGCGTGTATTGGTTCAGGCGCTGGGTGAGTTCGCGGCGATTGCGCTCGGCAGCTTCGCGTTCAGCGCGCAACCGTGCCAGCGTTTCTGTTTTTTCCTGCGCGGTCTGCTCGGCGTCAGAAATATCCTTCTGGATCATCTGAAGCCGCGCCTGTGCCTCCATCTGATCCCGCTCAAACGCGGCAGGATCGAGGCTAGGCAGATTTTCCAGCGACTGACGAGCGTCCGCAAGGCGGGATTCAGCATCTTCGACGAGTGACTGCTCGCGTTCGATATCTGAGACCAGTCGGCGCATATCGGTCGAGTGCCGTTCGATCGCGGCCTCGACAGCGCGCTTCTCGCCCTGAAGCTCGGTCATGCGTACTTTGGCCTGACCAACCCGGCCTGAGGCTTCGGTTTCGGCATCTCGCAGAGGCGCAATCGTCTCGCGCGCCTCGAGCGCCTTGCGTTCTGCCATCGCATCTTCAAGCGTCAGTTTTTCAACGCTGTTGCGGGCTTCGGTCAGCGCTTCGTGCGTATTCTTGACGGCCTCTTCAGCCGCCAGCCATTTCCGGTGTGTGGTCAGGGCTTCGATCGCGGTGATCTGCTCAGACAGCGCCCTATGTTTCTTCGCTTTGCGCGCCTGGCGTTTCAGGCTTTCCAGCTGGCGTTCCACTTCCGATGAGAGATCAGACAGGCGCTCAAGATTGGTTTCAGCGCCGCGAAGTTTGAGTTCAGCTTCATGGCGGCGCGTGTTCAGACCGGCAATTCCGGCGGCTTCTTCGAGCAGACGACGCCGGTTTTGTGGTTTGGAACCAATCAGCTCGCTGATCTGTCCCTGACGGACAAGAGCCGGTGAGTTTGCGCCGGTGGAGGCATCCGCAAAGATCAGCTGAATATCTTTGCCGCGAACCGTGCGGCCATTGATTTTATAGGTCGAGCCAACACCGCGGCGCAGCTTACGCGTGACTTCCAGCCGGTCTTCATCGTTGAATTCCGGAGGGGCCCGCCGAGACGAATTGTCGAGAACGAGCGTGACTTCAGCCGTTTCGCGTGCCGGACGTTTGGCGGTTCCGGAGAAGATGAGATCATCCATCTCTCCGCCACGCATGGCGCGAGCTGAACTCGCACCCATCACCCATCGGAGCGATTCGAGAAGATTGGACTTTCCGCAGCCATTGGGGCCCACAATGCCAGTGAGACCTGGTTCGACATAGAACGTCACAGGATCTACGAAGGATTTGAATCCCGCAATTTTGATCTCTGTGATTTGCAATCAGGACCCCATGAATTCCGGCTATTCTGCCGCTGACGAGTCTTCTGATTCCGCTGATTCTGGCGAAGGCTCAATGCCCATGGCAGCGTCGATTGCGGCCATCATGCCAGCCGGGTCCTGAGCTTCACGACCCATCCGCTCCCCATTGAGGAAGAGAGATGGCGTTGCGTTCACACCCATGGCAAGGCCACCCTGAACAAATTCATCAATGGTATCATAGAGTTCTTCATCACGCGTGCAGACCTGAAACTCCTGTTCTGACAGGCCATGCTTGGACGCAATGGCCATCAGATACGCTTCTACAGATCGTGTGCGCGCGGCCTGAATCATCTTGTCCTGGCTCTCGAACAGCTCACCAATCACGTCGAAATATTTGTCTTCACCGGCGCACCTGGCGATCATGAAGCCTGCAATGGCGACATCCTGAGGCGGTGTCGGGAATTCGCGGAAGATGAATTTCACATCGCCGGCGTCGATCCGTTCCTTCAGCGCAGGTTCCACCGTATTGTGGAAAGTTGCGCAGTGCGAACAGGTGACGGACGCATATTCGATGATCGTCACGGGGGCATCATCCCGGCCCATGGACATATCGCCATATGCTGTGCCCTCTACAGAGGCGCCCGAAGAGCTGCCGCCGCCTCCGCTGTTGCCAGATCCACACGCGGCAAGAGATACAGTGGCCAGCGCCGAGAAAACCAGTGTCGAAAATTTCATAACAGACTTCCGTTCAGACATTCGGATTGGGCGCTCATAAGCGCATTCAGCGATTATGTGTATATATGGCTTCGCCGAACGCCAACAGAGCGGCGGCTAATTTCGGATTTTTAATGTGCTTCAACTCGTTCGTGATCGCTTCGCGTTCCTGGATGGTGAGTGGTCTGGCGGCAGGTTTGCCATCAGCAGGGCGTGTCGAGACTTTCTGCTTCAGCTTTATGTCGACGATCTTTCCGCCAATCGCCATGGAGAGGTGCTGTTTCAGAAACTCGCCCTGATGCTGGAATAGTGGCGAGGCGGCGGGAAGAATTTCCAGTGTAAGAATGCGCGCCTCTGCCGGACCGCTGAGCTTGATCGGTGTTGAGAGTTTTGCCAGGCGCTCGCCAGCCAGTTCCGTCCAGCGGCGCTTGAGGTGCGGCAGGCCGGGTGTGCCCTTGCCTTCAAACTTGCGAACCAGAGGCGCGATTTTTGAGTGAAGGCGTTGCCCGGCAGGCATGACGGGTTTGGCGCGGTGTCTGGACAGCCTTGCCAGCGCCTCGGATTCGTCGAAGGCGTTGAGAGGCTTAGGTTCAGGAGCATCGGGCTGTCTGGACATGGTAAATTGTCTCATGGCAGAGCTGGCAAATTCAAGCAGAAAGAGCGTTCCTTTCACAAATGCTGGAAACTTATCCACATACTGAGTCGTTCAGTTCGCAAATTTTGCACTGGTATGATGAGCACGCACGCGACTTACCCTGGCGCGTGTCACCAGAACTGCGGAAGTCCGGGATGAAACCGGACCCGTATCGTGTCTGGCTCTCCGAAATCATGCTGCAGCAAACGACTATACCTCACGCAACGCGCTATTTCCTCGAGTTTACGCGCCGCTGGCGCAATGTGCATGAGCTGGCGGCGGCTGACCGTGATGAGATCATGGCGGCCTGGGCGGGGCTTGGCTATTATTCGCGGGCGCGCAATCTTCATGCCTGCGCGCAGCTGGTCTCAGAGATGGGAGGGTTTCCCGAAGCCGCGCAAGATTTACAGAAATTGCCGGGGATTGGACCCTATACATCCGGGGCGATCGCGGCGATTGCCTTTGATGAGCCCGTCGCGGCAGTCGATGGCAATGTCGAACGTGTGGTGACGCGGTTTCACGCGATTGCTGCACCGCTACCGAGTATCAAAAAGGATATCAAAGCGATCGTCGAGGAATGGGTGCCGCGTGATCGGCCGGGCGATTTTGCTCAGGCCATGATGGATCTTGGCGCAACAATCTGCACACCGAGATCACCTAGCTGCATGACATGTCCGGTGGCCGAGGCGTGCGTGGCGAGACTTAAGGATACGCAGGGAAGTTTTCCCGTGAAAGCGGCCAAAACACAGAAGCCAAAAAGAAGAGGCACGGCCTATATTGTTGTCCGGGATGGTAGATTGCTGGCCGAAAAGCGTCCGGATACAGGATTGCTTGCGGGTATGCTGGGGCTGCCAACAACGGAATGGACAACAAATTCAGATAAGTTGGCCAGTGATCCGGCAAGTGGCACGCCGATTGGATCGATCCAGCACGTGTTCACGCATTTCAGCCTGACGCTAGATGCCGTTATCGCGGACGATGCGGACGTTCAGAACCCTGTATGGGTTCCGATCAAAGATTGGAAGAAGGCTGGTTTCCCCAGCGTGTTTCAGAAAATCATCGGTCTTTATCTGAAAACCGAAGACGAGGATCCGAAACTGATTTAGCCGTTCTGAAGTTCGGCTTTGACCTGTTCGTTATGGGTCTCTGCAAGTTCCCATATTTCTTCAAAGGTCAGAGTGCCATCTGCGGCGATGACATAGTCGCCTTTTTCATCACCGATCAGAGTATAGGCTCCGTCGGGATCCTCAGCGTCGGATTCGTACCAATAATCCAGCGCATACAAGTTTATAAGCCGTGTCATGGGCCCTCCGTGTCAAACCGAATCGGCATCACCCTTCCAGCTATACACAAAGGTAAGCGTCAAAAAGCGATTGTTCAACCGAGTCCCATCTGACTTCGGAATTTTCTTCGCAGAATGTCGATAGGCTCAAGGCCTTTTCCGGTCTCATAATGCCAGAAAGTCCAGCCATTACACGCATTTGCACGCTGAACATGCGCACCAAGCCTGTGGATCGAGCCAACTTCGCGCCCGTTTGTCAGACTTCCGTCGATTCGTACACGGGCTTCATGACGTCGGGAGGCAGAAAAAAGACGATCACCGGGGCGAAGATAGCCGTTTTCAATCAAAGCGCCGAACGGAACACGTGGTTCGGCTTTTTTGCTGGTGACGGTTTTCAGATCGTCATCGCCATAAGGCTCGACGCGCTCAAGCCGCTCGCGTGAATAGCGGATATAGCTGTCATCCTGCTCAATGCCGATAAAACGGCGGCCCAGCGCTTTCGAGACTGCGGCTGTCGTGCCCGTGCCGGAAAATGGATCGAGGATCAGATCATTTTCCTTGCTGGTCGCGAGCAATACACGATGCAACAGCGCTTCAGGTTTTTGAGTCGGGTGCGCTTTTTTTCCGTCATCGCCTTTCAGGCGTTCCTGACCTGTGCAGATCGGAATGGTCCAGTCAGAGCGCATCTGGAGATCGTCGTTAAAGGCCTTCAGCGCATCATAATTGAAGGTGTACGGCTTCTGATTTGGATGTTTCGTCGCCCAGATCAGCGTTTCATGTGCGTTCTGGAAGCGTGTACCTTTGAAATTCGGCATTGGGTTGGTCTTGCGCCAGATCACATCATTCATGATCCAAAAGCCGGCATCCTGAAGGATCGCGCCAACCCGGAAAATATTGTGATAGCTGCCAATCACCCAGATTGCGCCGGTATCTTTGAGAACACGTCTGCACGCTGCCAGCCATTCATGGGTAAACAGATCATAGGCATCAAAACTGTCGAATTGATCCCAGGCATCGGTGACGCCGTTTACCTCAGAATTATCAGGTCGGGTCAGATCACCGCCCAGCTGAAGGTTATAGGGCGGGTCGGCAAAAATCATGTCGACTGAATTTTCAGGCAGACGATTCATGACGTCCACACAGTCGCCTTTGATGATCACGTTTTCCAGAGCATCCATTCTGATGATCCCTTTAGAAAGCCAGTTAAGTGACCAAACCGCCGTGATTTGATGAACAATGTCTTACCACGAATCAGACTTCGGCTGTCCGATTCTTTTTTTGAGTCAAAAATTAAAAGAGGTTTGCCGACTATCTGGCTCCGGCTTGCGGAATAAATCGACTCTCAGCGGGGTTTTCGACTGGTCGTATCCAAGCCGTGCGGCGGCCTTGTGAAACCGGGAGGCGATCAGCTTTGCCATGGGACCTTCGCCTTTTTGACGTTTTTGCCAATCTGCATCATAGTCGAGGCCACCGCGCATTTCGCGCAATGTGTTGATCACGCGCTGGGCGCGGTCCGGGTAATGACGGATCAGCCATTCCTGGAATATATCTTTCAGATCATGAGGCAGACGCAAAAGGACATAACCCGCCCGTTCGGCACCTGCATTACGTCCCGCCTCCAGCAGCGCTTCGATTTCCATATCGTTCAATCCTGGTATGAGCGGCGCGGTCATAATGGCTGTTGGAATGCCCGCTGAGCTGAGAGCTTCGATCGTTTTTAGCCGCAGGGCAGGGGATGCAGCGCGTGGCTCCATCTTTCGGGCGAGGTCTGGTTGAAGCGTTGTGAGAGAGATTGCGACGCGGGCGAGCCCCAGCTCCGCCATGGGTGCGAGCAGGTCTATGTCTCGACGGATCAGTCCTGACTTTGTGATCATGGTGACGGGGTGGTGAAACTCGGCCAGAACTTCAATCAGGCCTCTGGTCAGCCGCAAACGGCGCTCTTCAGGCTGATAGGCATCGGTATTCACTCCAAGCGCAATAGGGCTGGGAACATAATTACGCGATGACATTTCCTTTTTGAGAAGGCTGATCGCATTCTGTTTGAAATAGAGCTGGCGTTCGAAATCAACGCCCGCCGAATGTCCCAGATAGGCGTGAGACGGTCGGGCAAAGCAATAAATGCAGCCATGCTCACAGCCCCGATAGGGATTGATGGAGCGGTCAAAGGAGATATCCGGCGATTGATTTCGCGTGATAATGCTCTTGGCGGTCTCTCTGTGCCAGCTGGCTTCGCTTGCCTTGTCGAGGCCATCGAAACCGTTCTCCCAGCCATCGTCGAATTCGCTGGTTTTATGAATTTCAAACCGACCGTCAGGATTCGACACAGCACCGCGTCCCTTTCGAGCCGCCCCCGGTGTCAGCGTGTTAAGGTCGCGGGCGTTGATACGGCCCGATCGTGGAAGTTTCTGTTCGGATCTCATGAATGGCAGGTTTAGCAAACGAATAGGAACAAAACAAGAACATATAATGTGAATTTGACACGAAATTAAGTTGGGGACTCATTGAAGTAATCTGCAGTCTTAAAGGCAAATTGCCTCTGTTCGTTCACGGAAATTCAATCTGCTAAGTGTAGTGTGACGCCATAATAATTTGGGAATTTGGCCACGCATCGTGGCGGGAGACGGGTTCCAGTGGCGCAAAAAGCACTGAACATTCTGATAATGGAAGATAGCCTGACACAGGCAAAATTTATTCGGCAAATGTTCGAGCATGAAGGCGCGAAGGTGGAAGTTATCACGACTGCGAAGGATCTTTCCTATTCGCCGCATCTGTTTGATCTGGACGTTGACGGCGCGCTGATCGATGTCCATCTCGGCGACGTTAACGGGCTGCAGCTGATTGATGCGCTGAAGCGGCGCTGGCCCAGCCTTTGCCTTGTCATGATGACGGCAAATGACACGAACGATTTTTCCGTTTTGGCCGAAGCGCGCGAGCAGGGTGCGCATCTGGTCCTGAAAAAGCCGTTCGGGCGTTCGGATGTTGCTTCTGTGCTGGCCGATGTCCAGGCTATCAAGAAAACCGGCGAGCCCCGCAAGCACGTCGTGGTGATTGACGACAGTAAGGTGACCTGCAAGATCGCATCTCAGGTGCTTTCTGCCTATGGCTATCGGGTCTCTAGTTTTCAGACCGGAGAAGAGGCAATTAAGCGGCTAAGCTATGATCAGGTCGACGTTGTCCTGACCGATATCAACATGCCGGGTATGTCCGGCCCTGAATTGATCTGTCTCATTCGGGATGTCTGGCGCAATGTTGGCATTGTCGGCATGTCAGCCGACGAAAAGGCGATTTCGAAGTGTGGCGACACAGATGCTTTCGTTCCCAAGCCGTTCAGCCCTGAAGAATTGATTGCAGCTATCCGTAAAGCAGCGGCGATCGAGCATCATGAGCTGGAGTGCTGAGACCGCCAGAAGGTGAGATCCTCTGACGTATCGAGGTCTGTCCGTTCGCTGAGCCGGCCGACTGACTGACCTTCGCAGTTTTTCAGAACATCAGACAGAGTGTGTTCGCTGGACCAGCGAACATTGTTGAAGGGCGCACGGCTGCCAACGCGTTTTCTGAGGCCGATCAGCCAGAAACCGCCATCATTTGCCGGACCGATGACGGTGTCATGGCGTCTGAGCCCTTTGATGGCTGTCCAGATGTCTTGTGGTTTGAGGTCAGGCATATCTGTGCCGACGAACAGGACATTTCCGGGTGGTGCGAGCTCATATGCGCGGCTCAAACGGTCGCCGAGGTCGCCATGGCCTTGCGGCAGTCGCGGAAGCTGCGAAGGCCAGAGTGGCTCGCGGGTTTCTGTCGCAAGGTCCGGCGCAACGCAAAGCGCCGTCTGCCAGCGAGCGTCGTCCACGGATTTCATAACGCGAGATGTCGACATGGCGTTCATACGCGCCGCTTCGACCGGGCCGATCTCCCGCGCGAGGCGTGTTTTAGACAGGCCGATCCGGTTAGGTTTTGTGAAGACGAAAAGCGTGGTCAGTGGCATTTGGATCAACGATATTTCTGAGCGAGTTTTTCAGGAGACGCGCCCAGCATATAGCGCGTGAGAAGCCAGGCATTGGCATAAGCACGCTTCCGCCAACCATCGCGTTCATACTTTTCGGCTGAGGTGAAGGCTCGAGCGGTGACGCCTGAGAGCCGGGATTTACCCAGGGCGCGGACGATGGCGACGTCTTCCATCAATGGCTGGTCAGGGAAGCCGCCGACGGCTTCGTATAACGAACGAGACAAGAATAATCCCTGATCGCCGTAAGGAAGACCAAACCACTTCGCCCGGCGATTGGCGCGGGCCTCAAGCCAGCGTGCCTCAGAGGCATCACTGCGATAGGCAAGCTGGAAATAGGCGGCGCGCTCTGGTGCGGCCTGCATGTGACCGATCAGTGCATCTGCCCAGTTCTGCTCCAGGAAACTATCAGCGTGAAGGAATAGCAGCCAGTCACCACGGGCATTCTCAGCACCTGCACGCAATTGCCGCCCCCGTCCGGAAGCGCCACAAATGACGCGCGCGCCCGCCTCATAGGCGTAGAGCACGGTTTTATCTGATGAGCCGCCATCGACGATCAGGAGCTCGCGAACAAGCCCCGTTTGCAGGCCCGGCGTGAGGCTCTGAAGACAAGAAATGAGGTCTTCACCGGCATTCAGAGTGGGAATGATGATGGACAAGGGGGCAGGCATCACCGTCTCCGGTTCTGACGATCAGACGTGCTCAGGGGCGCTTTTGGGGCGCGATCCCGAGCGTGTCGAGCGCAGATGAGATTGTCAGGAGATCAGCCCAGGCGCGTGCTTTTTCAGCGGGACGACGCAGTAAATAGGCCGGGTGAAGGATAGGGTAGAGTGGAATGGTCTCAGACTGACCGGGCAGAGCGAACTCAAATTTCTTGCCTCGCAGGCGCATAATGCCATCAGAGGTATCCAGGAGAGCCTTGGCCGAGACGGCGCCAGCCGCGATGATGAGCTTCGGTTTGATCAGGCTGATATGCTTGTCGACGAAGGGACGACACAGAGCGAGCTCTTCGTCGCTTGGATTCCTGTTGCCCGGTGGTCGCCAGAAATTGACGTTGGTGATGTAGACATTTTCCTCGCGGGAGAGGCCAATGCTGGCGAGCATGCGGTCGAGCAATTGTCCGGCACGCCCGACAAAGGGTTTGCCCTGCATGTCCTCGTCCCGGCCCGGACCTTCGCCGATGACCATGATATCGGCGTCGGCCTGACCATCGGCGATCACGGTGGTGTTGGCGGTTTCTTTCAGTTCGCAGCCGTCAAACCGGGTGAGCGCATCGCGCAATTGGTCGAGAGATTGGATGTTGGCTGCCAAGGCTTTTGCAGCTTCGAAGCCCGAGGGTTTGATGTTGCTACGGGCCGGTTGGGTAGCTGACGAAGCGGTCTGAGGTCCGGATGCGCCCGCCTGTGCCTTGTTCAGTGCGTTCAACATGCGCTGGAATTGCGCGCGATCGACTTGCACGCCAGCTCCTTCCCACCAATTGGTGAGCGCATCAAAATGCTTTTTCAAATTTGTCGTGTCCGGCTGCACGCGCCTTGCCTCTCGGGCTGAATATCTTGTCTGCAGTCTCACCAGATGACGTGCAGAATTGCAAATGACATTCTATAGCGGCGGCGTCATGGCAGCACTTGCGGACTTCTCTTTCGACCGGGCCGCCAGACGCGCCCTGAACCAGCGAATGAGCGGTGCTTCGAACAAATAATGCGTGAGTGCAGCGACCGTTACCGCGACCGTTATGCAGACGGTGACGAAAGCGACATTGTCGATCAGTCCGGAGTTTCCAAGGGAAAGCGTGCCCGGAATGTCTTCAAACACGCGGCGCGTAACGATGATCACGATCGGGTGGCAGAGGTATAGGGTGTAGGACCAATCCCCGAGGATTGAAGCTTCGGACAGCGGCTTATTGTTTCTGAACCTGTCCTGCAGGCCTGCAGCGCCATAAACAAGAAAGGTGCAGGGCAGAACGAGCAAGGCGACGCGCATGGGTCGGTCGTTCGAGAGGGTTTCTGGAGTTGATAGCAGCGCGACCACGGCGAAGCCGACCACACCGAGCCCAAACAGAATGGCGGGGAAGGGGCGTATCTCTCGCGTGAACAGCCAGCCTGCGACGGCGCCCGCGATGAATTCCAGCGTCATGCTGTGGACGGCGAGTTCCAGTACCCCGCTCGCAGAGGCGGACTGCAGGCCGAAAACTATGCCAGCCAGTGGTAAAAGTGCCCAGATCAGTAAGCCGGGAAGCCGCCAGGCTTTCGGTAGAACAAGCAGAAGGGCGAACACCAGATAAAAATATTGTTCATGGATCAGCGTCCATCCGACATTCAAAAGCGGAAGCGGAAGTTGTGGGATGAGGAAGGCCGACTTCAAAAGTGCTTCAATGCCCGAAACCGAGTCGGGAAGTGACGACGGGTGCCACGGGACCCGAAAGATAATGAACATGAGCGCGCAATACGCGCCGAGAAAAAGCCACCAGGTCGGGTAAATACGCGCAAGCCGGGCAACCATGAATTTCGCGGCTGACGATGCGCCCGGATCCAGCCGTGTGGTGACATAGCTCATGACAAAGCCCGAGATCACGAAGAACAGATCGACGCCTGCAAATCCGGCCGTTTCCACAAATGACGGCAGCAGCGACGACCCGTTATCGTGGAGAAGTTCTGTGCCCCGGATATGGGTCAGCATCACAAAAAAGGCGGCAACGAACCGAAGGATCTGAACGAGGCTGAGTCTGTTTTGCATTGCTGGGGCTCGTCAGACAGAAGGTGTAAGATGGCGGATCAAGTTAGTTATCGCCAGCCTGAGGGGGGCGCAAGTGAGCGGAAATTGAATCAGGTGCATGTGCAGCTTATTTCCGAATGAATTGATTTTCTGAACTTTTCTCAGGCATACCGAATTGAGAATTGAAGTGAAGGCTTCGCGTTTGTCTGGACAGTTTGGGCGCTGGCCGATGAATTCGAAAGTGCAGACTGCGTGACGACCCGACCTTATTCGCCCAATTCTTCAGAATGTGACGAAAAATGAGACATATCGGGTAAATTCCTTGGGTTTCAGGGGCATTGGGCTTTTGACAATCGGGCTGAACTGGACCAGAGAAACAATCCATAATTGACCGGGAGATTACAGAATGGCGTCAGACGCTGTTGAACGCGAATCTATGGAAGTTGACGTGCTGATCATTGGTGGCGGGCCTTCTGGTCTGTCGGCCGCGATCAGAGTCATGCAGCTGGCCCAGGAAAAGGGCGAAGAACTGTCTGTCATCGTTCTTGAAAAAGGCGGCGAGATCGGCGCGCACATTCTTTCTGGTGTGGTTGTCGACCCGATTGGCCTCGACACGCTCATTCCTGATTGGCGGACACGCGATGATCGTCCGCTGAAGACGGAAGTCACTGACGACAAATTCATCTATCTCGGCCCGAAAGGGTCTCTGGATATTTCTCTGCTGCCTATGCCGGGCTTCATGAAGAACCATGGCAATTTCACAGGCTCGCTCGGCAATGTGACGCGCTTTCTGGCGCAGGAAGCCGAGAATATGGGCGTGGAAATCTTCCCCGGCTTTGCTGCGTCTGAGCTCGTCTATGGCGAGAATGATGAAGTGCGCGGCGTCATTGCCGGCGTTGCCGGACTTGATGCGGAAGGCAATCCCAAAGCGGATTATGAGCCGGGCATGGAGTTGCTTGGTAAGTATGTTCTGTTCGCGGAAGGCACGCGGGGTTCGCTGTCAAAGAAACTCATCGCGAAGTTCAATCTCGACGAAGGCTGTGAGCCGCAAAAATATGGCATTGGCCTCAAAGAACTCTGGTCAGTTCCGGAAGAGAACTTCAAAGAAGGCTATGTCCAGCACACACTCGGCTGGCCTCTGGCAAACAATGTCGGCGGTGGATCCTTCCTCTATCATTTCCGCGACAATGGCGAGCCGTTCATTTCGCTCGGTTTCGTGGTCCATCTGAACTATGAAAACCCGTATATCGCGCCGTATCAGGAGTTTCAGCGGTGGAAACACCATCCCGAGGTTGTGAAATTCCTCGAGGGCGGCAAGCGCGTGTCATATGGTGCGCGGGCGATCACAGAAGGTGGATGGCAGTCTGTGCCTAAGCTGGCCTTCCCGGGTGGCGCTCTGATCGGCTGTTCTGCTGGTTTCGTGAACGTGCCGCGGATCAAAGGCTCTCACAATGCGATCCTGACCGGCATGATGGGTGCTGAGGCAGCCTTCAACGCAATTCAGGCGGGTCGTTCGGGTGACGAACTGGTTGAATATGAAGCCGCTTATGAGGGCTCCAGCGTCTATAAAGAGCTGAAAACGGTTCGGAACGTAAAACCGCTTCTGTCGCGCTTTGGCACCATACTCGGTACGGCCTTTGGCGGTGTGGAGATGTGGCTGAACACGCTGATTGGCTGGTCTCCGCTGGGGACAATGTCGCATGCGAAAACCGACGCGGCGTCTCTCAAGCCAGCCTCGAAATTCAAACCGATCGATTATCCGAAACCGGATGGCAAAATCAGCTTTGACAAGCTGACCAACGTCTCCTTCACCAACACCTATCACGGCGAAGATCAGCCCTGCCATTTGCGCCTTCTTGACCCTGAGCTTCAGAAGACCTCAGAGCTCGGCGTGTTTGACGGTCCATCTGCGCGGTATTGCCCTGCGGGTGTTTATGAATGGGTTGAAGAGGCGAATGGCGAGAAGTCCTTCCAGATCAACTCACAGAACTGCATTCACTGCAAAACCTGTGACATCAAAGATCCGAACCAGAACATCAACTGGGAAACACCAGAAGGTGGCGGCGGTCCGGCTTATCCGAACATGTAAATCATCGTACGCCCTCTGAGTGATTTCAGAGGGCGTATTTCGGAATTTGCATGACATTGCTGTCACAAAACTAATTGTATTTTAGGCCTGATTGCATCAGGGTTGGCTCATGAAAGCTTTTAATCGCCTGATCATGGCTGCAGTGAGCGGTCTTGCGCTTGCTGCGTGCACCACACCGTCCGCAACTTATGTGAATTGGGTGCACGATACCAAGCCCGCTGAGGCGGATCAGTACTCCGATTTTCTTGTCGGGCGATATGCGTCGCTGACGAATGATCCGGCGCTTGCAGCTGAAACATTTGTTCGCGCTTCGGCCCGTGAGCCGGAAGATCCGATCCTGCTTGAACGAGCAGTTTTCTCCCTGCTGCTAGCAGGTGAGGCGGACGAGGCGGTGCGTCTGGCCCAGAGCGCACAGAAGCAGCAGATCGAACTCTCATCGCTCTCAAGGCTGACCCTCGGCATCGCCGAAATGGATGAGGGCGATTACGCGAACGCGCAGTTTATTCTGACGCATGGCGATGTTGGGCTGTTCAACCGCGTTGTGGCGAAGTCGATTTCAGCTTGGGCAGCTCTGGGCGAGGGCGATCTGGACGCCGCAGAGAATTATCTGATTGAAAGCCTGGTTGGCGACAATGTGCTCGATGGCGTGTCTCTCTACATGCTGGCCTTGATTCAGATGTCGTCGGGCCAGGATGAGGCGGCGCTTGAGACCTTTGAGGCGGTCTGGGATGAGCGCATGCGCCTTGCCATTGCCTGCGAACATTATGTGCGCTTGCTGGCGGCAAAGGGCGAAATTGAAAAAGCCCTCGAAGTGACAAGCCAGTTCCGCGAAGAGATCGGTCTTAATCCGAATGTGGAATGGTTGACGGCACGACTGGAAGCGGGCGACCCGATTGAAGTGAAACGGCTATCGGCTCGCGAAGGCGCGGCTGTTTCCGTGTATGCCCTCGCGACGGCACTCGCCATGGAGACCCGCGATGATGTGGCGAGCGTCTATTTCAATCTCGCTCTGAAACTTGACCCGGAGCTTGATATTGCCCGCACCATGCTCGGGAATACGCTGGAATTCTCTGAACGCAGAGAAGAGGCGGTTCAGGTTTTGAAGGAAGTTGGCGTCGACTCGCCGTTTTATGCCGCATCACAGGGCCAGCTCGCCTGGGCTTTGCTGCGTCTCGATCGGAAAGACGAAGCGATTGCCGTCGCACAGCAGGCTTATGATCGCACCGGTGACCGCGATCTGGCGATGCAATTGGGTGATCTGTATCGGACGACCGAACAATATGAACAAGCCTTTCAATGGTTCGATCGGGTCGTGAAAGAAGACGAGGCGAATGGCGACGAGGACTGGCGAGCTTATTATGCGCGCGCCATTGTCTATCAGGAGCTGGACAATTGGGGCGCGGCGGAAATCGATCTGTTGCGTTCGCTCGAAATCGATGATCGTCAGGCCCAAGTGCTCAATTATCTCGGATATTCCTGGGTCGACCGCGGAGAGAACCTCGAAAAGGCGTTTGATCTTATTCAGGAAGCAGTCTCTCTGAAGCCGAATTCGGGCTATATTGTCGACAGTCTGGGCTGGGCGTATTTCAAACTCGGCCAATATGATCTGGCTGTGCTCTATCTGGAACGTGCCGTCGAATTGACGCCGGATGATCCGACCCTGAATGATCATCTTGGTGACGCTTATTGGCGTGTCGGTCGGGAGATTGAGGCTCGCTTCCAATGGCGACATGCGCTGGCGCTTGAGCCAGAGAGCGATCAGATACCGCTGCTGCAAGCCAAGCTCGAATCAGGGCTGAAAACTCCGCCGCAACCTGTCATGGCGGGTGGCGACGAAGCCTTCGGCAAACCCAAGCAGTGATGCTGTAGGACGTGTATCGTGCTGTCCTTATTCGCTCCGGCCAAGATCAATCTTTATCTTCATGTTGGCCCGCCGCGCGCAGACGGACGCCACCCGCTTGATAGCCTTGTTGTGTTCGCCGATGAACGCGTGGCCGACATCATTCGCTACGTGCCCGGGCCGGAGCCGCTCTGTCTGATTGTTTCAGGGCCGAGGGCTGGAGAGGCCGAACTCGGTGACCCGCAAGATAATCTGGTGATGCAGGCGGCAGAAGCGGTTATCCGCAATACCGAGCGTGACGTCACGGGTCGGCTGGAACTCGAAAAGCATTTGCCGATTGCTGCAGGCATTGGTGGCGGGTCGGCCGACGCCGCCGCGACCCTCCGCGTGCTGAACCGGGCGCTAGACCTTCGGCTGAGCGAAGGAGAGCTGATGGATATTGCGCGCCCACTGGGCGGGGATGTTCCGGCTTGCCTTGCAGGAAAGCCAGTTCTGATGCGCGGAGACGGAGACCGGATCGAGCCGGTAACCCCGGCGCCGCCGGTCCTGAACGCTGTCATCGTGAATTCGGGCCGACCTTGTCCAACGGGGGCGGTCTTTCAGGCGTTTGATCAATTAAGTGGCGAGAAAAGCTTTTCCGAATGCTCTCCGCCATCTGCAAGCGTTGTCGAGGACTGGATTTCAGAGCTCTCTGAAAACTACAGGAATGATTTACAAGAGGCCGCGCGTAAACTCGTGCCTGAAGTGGATCTGACGCTTTGGCGGCTGAGCCGGTGTGAAGGTGTGCGCCATGTCGCCATGTCCGGCTCAGGGGCAACCTGCTTTGGTCTTTTCCTGAGCGCGGAGGAATCAGAGCAGGCTGCGAAGGCGATTTCACAGGATTTCCCGAATTGGTTTGCAAGGCCGACGCTTTTTGGTCTCGCCGGGTTTGACCTCCGACCGAGACACGCTTAGAGCGAGCTTCTTGAATGAGGAACCCATGCCGGACGGCCTGATACTTTCACTTTGTTTTTCGGCTCTTGCGTTCATCCTGGCGGCGGTTCTGGGGTGGGTGGTGATCAGGTATGGCCCAAGGGACAATCCAGATGGTGGGCGTAAAAACCAGGCCGTTCCGATGCCAACCTCTGGCGGAATTGCGATCTTTCTGGCGTCCGCTCCGCTTACGCTTGCCGCTATGTTTCTTCTGCCCGACGCGTTCAGTTTTGCGCAGATCGCGCTTTTGGCCGGTGGTCTCTACATGTTTTTGATGGGTGTCTGGGATGACATCATCGCCTTACCCGCTTTACCAAAAATGTTTGCCCAACTGATTATCGCGCTCGGTGTGGCCTGGTTCGGAATTCGGGTTGGCCATTTTGATTTTGGGCGTCACACACTGGAGACCGGTTTTCTGATTGGGGTGCTGGGTTCAGCAGCCTGGCTGTTTGTTGTGACGAACGCTGTCAATTTCATGGATGGCTCGGATGGTCTCGCGATGGGCAGTGGGGCCGTGATTGCCTTTGCGCTGGCGATTATGGCCTGTGTGACCCATCAATATGACATCATGGCGTTTGCGCTCATCCTTCTGGGCGCGCTTTTGGGGCATTTGCTCTGGAATGGTCGCGGCAAACTCTTCACCGGCGATTCCGGCGCCTTGTTTGTCGGCTTTTATCTGGCGGGGCTGGTCCTGTTGTTCGTTTCACGGCTTGAATTATCGGTCTGGATTGCGCCGCTGTTTTTCATCGCCTTTCTGGCGGATGTGCTGCTGACGCTGATCTGGCGATATCAACACGGCCGGAATTTGTTACAGCCCCATACTGAGCACATCTACCAGATCATGCTGAAAGCCGGGATTTCACACCCGTTGACGGCCTGGGTGTTTGCCTGGGTCACCATGCATGGTGTGCTGGTCGGTGGGATGTCACTTCTCTTCCCGCCCGGCGGAGCCATGGCGGGGTTCTTCATTCTTCTGGCGATCTTGTATGTGATCCACCGCCGTATACGCCGGTCAGCGCTGAAATACGGCTATTTGACCGTTTAGCCTCAATAAGCCCGATCAACGCAGAAATCAGCAAGGTCGCATAGCGCCTGTTTGAACTCTGAAGCCGGCACCGGATTGAGCGCCTTTTTCGCGATTTCGACATAAGACCGCGCTTCGGCAAGTGTGTCTTTCGCTGCGCCAGTCGACCGGATGAGGTGGATGGCATGAGTGAGATCAGCGCTGGTCTGGGTGTCTGGCTTCAGCGCACGGTCCCAGAATTCGCGATCTTCAGCGCTTCCACGGCGACGAGCAATCACGACGGGCAGAGTGATTTTGCATTCCCGGAAATCATCACCAACGGTTTTACCAATGACGGATGTTGTGCCGCCATAGTCGAGCGCATCGTCCACCAATTGGAAGGCGAGGCCGAGATTGCGGCCATAATCGCGCATGGCCCGAACGTGCTCGCTCGGCGCGTCTGCACAGACCGCGCCTGATTCGGCTGCGGCTTCGAACAGGGCAGCTGTCTTGGCTTCGATAATTTTGAGATAATCTTCCGTTGGCAGGTCCAGCTGTCCCTGCACTGCAAGCTGGTGAACTTCACCTTCGGCGATCACACTCGATGCGTTGGAGAGAATATCGAGCACGGTGAGCCGACCGGTCTCCACCATCAGGGTGAAGGCACGTGCAAAAAGGAAGTCACCAACGAGAATGCTGGCTGAATTGCCCCAGACATTCTTCGCGGCCGGTTTGCCACGACGGAGATCTGATTCGTCGACCACATCGTCGTGAAGCAAGGTCGCTGTGTGAATGAACTCAACCGCAGCCGCGAGGCAGTGGACGGGTTTCATTTCGCTCGCCTGGCAGGCTTTCGCTGCGGCGAGTGTGATAAGAGGGCGCAGGCGCTTTCCGCCCGCTGAAACGATATAACCCGAAAGGTTTGGAATGACTGAAACCGGGCTGGCCGCGCGCTCTTCGAGCAGCTTTTCGACGGATTGGACGTCGTCATCCAACAGGCCTGACAAAATCTGAAAGGCGTTTTCGGTTTGAACGGTGAGAGGCGTTGCGTCCAAGGGACAGATCCTTTTTGTGTCTAGGTCAGACATAAAGTGCACTATACAGGTCGGAAAAGTCCTGAACTGTCTATTGCGTCATTCCGTCACCTCAAAGTGGACGGGGTGAGCCGCGAAGAATGAGGTTTTGGCCCATTTGATCTAGAAAGGCAAATAGTTGGAAGAGCTTCTTCGTACAAACAATCCTGTTGAAATTTCTGTGATCCGTGCCCGGTTTGAAGAGGCTGGTATCGTTTTCTCGATAGCAGATGAATTCACGAGCGGTATGGAAGGTTCCATTGGTGCAATTCCTCGCCGGATACTCGTGGATGCAGATCAGGCCGAGCGAGCGCGGCAGTTGTTGTCGGACATTCTGCCGGAGTCTTCATGAGCGATTTCACTGAGGACTGGCTCCTCAATGAGCAGGTTCGCATCTTCCAGCCGAAAGCAGGATATCGGGCTGGGCTGGATGCCATTCTGCTCGCCGCGAGCCTGCCAGAGCGCGCAGACCAACAAATTCTGGATATGGGGTGTGGAGCAGGCGGCGCACTGTTTCCGGCGGCCTGGCGATTGGATGAAGCGCGCCTTACAGGACTGGACCGCCACGCACCATCCCTGGAGCTTGCGCAAAAGGGCGTTGAGGCCAATCAAGTTTCAGACCGGGTTGAGCTGGTATCTGCAGACATCGCAGCACTGCCTGGCGATCTGGAGAACCGGTTTGATCAGGTGATGTCGAACCCACCTTATTTTGAGCCCGGGAAAATTCAGACCCCACATGAGGGTCGCAAGGCCGCCTATATGGCTGAGGTTCCGCTGAAGGACTGGCTGAAGGCGATGTTGTTTGTGGCAAAGCCAAAGGGGCGAATCACGCTCATCCATCGTGCAGGCATGCTGGGCGAAATTCTGGCCTATCTGGTGTCGCGATCGGGGCAGATTGAAGTTCTTCCCGTGCGTTCTGCGCCGGGGGAACCCGCAAAACGTGTGCTGGTCACCGCGCGTAAGGGGCTTAAGCGCAGCGAGACAGTGCTGCATGAGGGGCTGACTATGCACATTGCCAAGGGGAAGCCTGCATATACTCACGACGCCGAGGCGATTTTAAGCGGTTCTGAACTGATCTGGAGATAAACCGCTTCGAATGGGGGCGCTTCGGGTTTTAAAGCTATCCCGACGCAAGACAGCTTCAGGGGATATGCGTGTCGACATTCGTGCCAACCATATTGCTGGCGATTGTGACCTATCCGCTGGTTTTTCTGGTCGCGTTTCCGGTTTTGCTCGGGCTGCACTGCGCGTTCGGCCGCGCCTTTGATGTGCGACGAATTGTGATTTTCTTTCTGCTCGGGCTGAGCGTTTGGGGGCCGTTGTGTCTGACGAATATGCCCTTGCCGAACGATTACGCGGCATTCTGCGCGAACCCTCCACCGGGGCTCGCGCCCCGGCTCGAGCCGTTTCAGTTTGTTGCGCCGGCCAAATATTTTCTGTCGGTTCTGGTGCGCGAGGGCCGGGTTCTGATTATTCCGTTTCTGATCGGAAGCTTTCTGAACTTCTGGATGTTGTTTCCGGCAGGATGCCTTTTGCGTGTTCTCAAGAAGCGGCACTTTCTGGTTCCGATCGCCATTGGCCTCGTGTCTTCGCTGTTTCTGGAACTGACTCAACTGACCGGCATATGGGGTATCATCGGTTGCACGCATCGAACATTTGATGTCGATGACATCATCCTCAATACAGCCGGATTTTTTGGAGGTTGGGTCGGTATGTCGGTGCTTTTCTGGCTGACTGATCGCTTTCGATCAGGTGCAGGAGACCGCCAGGACAATCAGTGAGAGACCAAGTGTGAGGCGAGGCCGAAACCGATTTTGCTTTCAAAATCGGGACTGCGCCACCATATATATAATAGGGCAGTGGAAAGGAGCACCACATGCAAGCCCTGTTCGGATTTCTGCTGATCAGCGGTACATTTTTTGGATTAGTCATCGCCGCTTTGGGCCACCCGAAGATCTATCGGGCAGTTTTCGGCGGGCGTAAAAAGTCGCTCGATCATTGCAAATAGAAAGAGCGCCCGGCGTGGCCGGACGCTCTCGGATATGTTGCCTGGCAGCGGGCTTAGATGGAGGTCAGCACCTCTTTCGCGGCCGCGTGACATTTCTCAATTTCGTGAGGCAGACCGACGCAGATCCGCGACCATTCAGGACGCTCCTGCCAGCGGGAGCCCACAACACGAACGCCCTTATCCATCATTTTGGCAGCAAACTCTGAAGCGGCCATGCCGGTATCCATGTAGATGAAGCTGCCTTGCGGGTTTTCAGCGATCGGGCGGCCAATGTCGCGTGCCATAGCGATGAGTTTCTCACGGCCGAGCTTCATTTTGACGCGCATCTCTTCGAAATGAGCGGTATCGTCGAGCGAAGCGGACGCCGCGACAAGGCCAAGCTTGTTGACGTTGGACAAAAGCTGGAATGAGGCAAACTCTTTGATCATGTCGGCAGGCATGAGGGCATATCCCACGCGCTGGCCCGCCATACCGTAGATTTTAGAGAAGGTCCGCGCGACGATGACCGGGCGACCCATACGGACATATTTTGTCATCACCTGCTTTTCATAATCATCGGCAATGTCGAGATAGGCTTCATCGATGAACACAGGCACCTGAGCTGAAACTGTGTCGACAAAGGCATCGAGTTTGGCCGGATCAATGATTTTGCCGGTCGGGTTGTTCGGGTTGCAGATGTAAGCGCATGTGCCTGGCTTCACCTTCGCGGCGATGGTGTCGAGATCAAAGTCCAGATCAGCGGTCACCGGAGAATAATCGACGGTCGAACCGAACGCTTCCGCCACGCGCGGAACACCCTCATAGGTAAGTTCAGAGGTGAGGATGGTCAGGTCCTTGCTGTTCGCCCAGACAGAGAAATGACCGAGGATTGGCTGAGAGCCGTTGGTGATAAGAATCTGATCTGGTGACACATTCTCGCGCTTCGCAATCTGCTCAGTCAGCGCCATGACGGACGGGTAAGTATAGCGATAAATGTTCGCCACTTCAGCTTTCATCGCCTCAATCGCCTTCGGAGAGGGGCCGAACGGGTTTTCGTTGGACGACAGAATTGCAAGCTCGCTGCTCGCGCCGTCCGCTGTGTCAGCAACGGCGGAGTCCTGTGCACATGCCGAGAGGAAAGGCGAGGCGCTGAGCGCGGTCGCGCCCACACCCGCCAGTTTCAACCAGTTGCGGCGAGACATATTGGGAAGTACGGTGTTGTTTTCCGTGATCGACATGAATTTACCCCGTGAATATTAAATGGCGGTCCTGAATTCAGTGCGCCATTTCAGACGAACGCTTTTCGAACAGATTGAAGTCGGGCTGAATCCTTGCGAGTCTTCAAGTGAATACTTTTGTTCGGGGGTGTGCCTGCACCAATTCGCGGCGAGATCAGACAGCTCTGCTCAAGTGTGAGGCGAAATTCCGGAGGGGATCATGGATTGAGACTTGTCCCGGAATGTCCTAATGGCTAGCTTCCGCGCGCTATCAGAAGGCCCGTCATGACCCGCGAAATCACCAAGCCGAAAAGCTTTCAGGACATCATTCTGACGCTCCAGAATTACTGGGCGTCGAAAGGCTGCGCCGTTCTGCAGCCTTATGACATGGAAGTTGGGGCAGGGACGCTGCACCCAGCAACGGTTTTGCGCGCGCTTGGCCCAAAGGCCTGGAATGTCGCTTATGTGCAACCATCGCGCCGCCCGGCCGATGCGCGCTATGGTGAAAACCCGAACCGGCTTGGCCATTATTATCAGTTTCAGGTCATTCTGAAGCCGAACCCAATCAATCTGCAGGACCTCTATCTGGAGAGCCTTTATGCCATCGGCATTGACCCGGAAATCCACGATATCCGCTTTGTTGAGGATGACTGGGAGAACCCGACTGTGGGCGCATGGGGGCTTGGCTGGGAAGTCTGGTGTGACGGTATGGAAGTCAGCCAGTACACTTATTTCCAGCAGGTTGGCGGCCTCGATGTACGGCCCGTGTCTGGCGAGCTGACTTATGGTCTTGAGCGCCTCGCCATGTATGTGTTCGGCGTCGACCGCGTCTATGACCTGCCGTTCAACGACCCGGACAGCGCGCATCCGCTGACCTATGGCGATGTCTTCCTTGAGAATGAGCGCCAGCAATCGGCCTTCAATTTCGAATATTCGAATGTTGAGATGCTGAAGCGCTGGTTTGAGGATTGCGAAATGCAGTCGAACGCGCTGCGCGAGGCCGGTAAGCCTCTGCCAGCCTATGACTATGCTTTGAAGGCGTCGCACACCTTCAACCTGATCGATGCCCGTGGTGCGATTTCGCCGACCGAGCGTCAGGCTTACATTGCGCGGGTACGCGATCTAGCACGCGGTGCAGCGGAACTCTGGGCCAAGCAGGAAGACGAGCGCGCGGCGTAGACTATTCCAATTGGTCCATTCGTATCGGACGCTCTCATGGCAAGCGACAACTCCCCCATCGCCCTGGAGGCCTATGAAGCGCTGGCTGAGCGCTATGCGGCTATGGCTGAGACCAAGGCCGAGAATGGCTATAATGAGCACCCGGCTATGCGGAATGCGATTGGTGATCCGTCAGGTCTTCATGTGCTCGATGCTGGCTGCGGGCCGGGATTCCTGAGCCGTGATCTGCTCGACGAGGGCGCGGCGAGCGTCTCCGCCTTTGATATAAGCCCAAACATGGTGGAAATCGCGAAGCGGAACACAGGGGGCAAGGCGAGCTGCTTTGTAGCTGACCTCGCTCAGCCGCAGACCACTCTTGAAGATCAAAGCTTCGATCTCGTCGTGTCATCTCTGGCAATTGATTATGTGCGTGATTGGTCGGTGCCGCTGGCTGAGTTTGCGCGTGCGCTAAAACCGCGCGGTCGGCTCGTCATGTCGGTTCAGCATCCAATGGGCGCCTATGACTGGTACAAACCGCCGAGTGCATTTGGAGTGCATTTGTGCCGTGCGACATGGAAAGGTTTTGGCGGAAAGCCGGTGGAAGTGCCGGATTATTACCGATCCTTCGAAGAGACGATCAATCCGGTCCTGCAGGCCGGGTTTGTGCTGCGCGGCGTGACAGAGACCCGGCCCTCGCCGGAACTCAAAGCGCTCAACCCTCGCAAGTTTGCTCAGAATGACCGCTTTCCGACCTTTATGATTTTGGATGCGGTGCTCACTTAGTCACTGACCTCACGCTGCCAACGCCCTAATCATCACCCATTTCCGCCACATCTCGCGGTCAGGCTTCCAGTCATGACAACGAGACGCGATATGTTGGGCGGACTGTTCGGACTGCCCTTCCTGACCGACTGGCCTCTCCTCAGCACGTTAACGCGCGAGGGTGTGAGCACTGGTACGACTGAGCTGCTCAAAGCAGCTCGAGGTCAGATCGGTGTGACGACGCTTTTTGATCCGGCTTATGTCAGTTTGGACTATCCGGGCGGGGATGTGCCGGAAGATCGCGGCGTATGTATTGATGTCGTCATTCGGGCCTATCGGGAGGCCTTCGACTTCGACTTTCAGAAAGCCATTCATGAGGACATGAAGGCGCATTTCAGTGCCTATCCAAAAACATGGGGGCTGACCCGCACCGACCGAAATATCGATCATCGCCGTGTGCCCAATCTCGAAACCTGGCTGTCCAGACGCGGGCATGAGTTGGAACTCACCGGCTGGGAGGCGGGGGACCTGATGACGTGTCGGCTTGGCGGCTCGCTGCCGCATGTGGTGATCGTCTCAGCACCTTCGGAAGCCAGCGCGACTATTCTGAAAGTCATCCATAACATTGGTCTCGGTACGCACGAAGAATGGTTGCCGTTGAAGGCTTTTACCGATTTCCGGCGGTTCCGCTTTGTGCCGGATGTGCCAAAAACCTGAAGCTGAACTTGTCGAGTTCATGCGCATTGTATTAGGTCGAATACGAGCCGTCTGGCCTGGTAAAGAAAGCAATGCGTGAATGTCGCTCCGCATCAACGATACAATTGCCCTTGAAGACTGGGAGCTGACGGAAAGCTTTGTTGCGGCGTCTGGCCCGGGTGGGCAGCACGTGAACAAGACAGCGTCAGCGGTGGAGTTGCGGTTTGAGGCTGAGCGGAGCCCCCATCTGCCTGATGCGGTCAAGCGTCGGCTCAAACGGCTTGCAGGACGGAAATGGACCGATGACGGCGCGATTATTCTGAAAGTGCAGGACACGCGCAGTCAGGCCCGCAATCGTGAAATTGCCCGCGAGCGCCTCAAGGAGATGATCGAAAAGGCGCTGGTGGCCCCGAAAAGGCGCATTCCGACGCGTCCATCGCGCAATGCGGTGAAGCGTCGCCTGGATGCGAAAACGCAGCGCGGGCAAGTGAAATCCCTGCGTGGGAAAGTTGATCCGATGGACTGACGGCCGATGGAAAGCGAGTTCAGTCGGCCAGTTTCAAGACCTTAAGGACATTTGAGATTGTTTCATCCATCGACCCGCTGGCATCGACACTGTGCCAGCCTGCGGGCAGTGGATCAGGTACGGACTGAGCACGGGCGACGGCCTCGTCCGCATCGGAAGGGCCTTTGTCCCGCGTCGAAACTCTGGACAGCCGGATATCGAGCGTTGCATCGAGCCATATGCCGATTGCAGGGCAGTGGGGTATAGACACGGCTCGCTCAGCCTGCTTTCGCGATTGAAACGTTGCGTCCATGACGACGCTGGCGCCTGCTTTATGGGCTGCTTCGGCCCGGGTGTATAACTGATCATAGACCGCGTTTCGGGCTGTGTCGGAATAGTCGGGCGCGCTTTCAGCCTGTTTGCGCAACACATCAGAGCGCAGCCATCGTCCACCTGCCGCGCCCGGCAGATGGGCTGCGAGTTCGCGCGCAATTGTCGACTTGCCGACACCGGATAAGCCGCCAATCGCGACGGTTAGAGCCGCTGTGGGCCGAATGAGTTCCATTGCGAGCTTTCGATAGGCGGCGGCTTCGTCGAGTTTTTCGGCAGAGACGGCAACAGCCATTCTGACTGCAGCGCGCAGGGCCATGAAAAAGGGAAGGAGTTTGAGCCCTTCTTCGTCTTCCCGTGTTTCGTCCCAATAGGCGTTCATCACCAGATTGGCCGCGCGATGTTCGCCAATGCGAACCAGATCCATCAACAGATAGCCTATGTCATAGAGGAGATCTGTACGCGCAAGGCGCTCGTCAAATTCCAGCGCGTCGAACAGGGTCGGTGCGCCCTCAAACAGGCACATATTCCGCAGGTGAAGATCGCCGTGACAGCGCCGGACCTTACCTGCCTTGCGCCGGGATTCGATGAGGTGATCGAGACGCGTGAGTTCAGCGTCCAGCGCGGTGAATAAAGGTGCGCTTGCTGTGGTGAGGTCGAGCCGCCGGGCGCCTTCGTCTTCCGTTTCATCAAGCTCGCGGATGATGGCGCGATAATCCGTGGCATGGCCCTCGAGGTAGGTTGTTGGAGCCTCGCCATGGGCTCGAGCGATGACACGGGCGGTGTCGGTGAGTAGGTCGTCCGTCAGCTCGCCCTTGTCGGCCAGCTCGTCGAATTCTGCACCTTTCGGAAACCGCTTCATGACGACCAGCCAGTCAACGGGCTCGCCGTTGCCGCCTATACGGAAGCGGCCCGATCCGAGTGGAATGAGGGGCTGGACGCCTTCATAAAGGGCCGCAGCCATTCGCTGATTGACCTCAAACTCGGCGTCGCAGGCGGCTTTTCTCTGCTGAAGAGTCGAAAAGTCGAGAAAGGGCAGGGTGACAGCGCGCTTCAGCTTATAGGCATGGCTGTCGGTGAGAAAAATCTGGCTGATATGCGTTTGGATGGGCGGCTGGCTGAGGCGCACGCCGCCCACGTTTCCTGCTTCAAACGCAGCTATGATGTCATCCTGCTCGGCCATGCCGGCAGTGTCTCAGATGTCCTGCCGGTTTGTACAGATGATTTGAAGGCCCCGGTGAGTGCAAGGGCCTTTTCGGCAATTTACTCAGCTGGTTTGAGCGCGATGATGGCATTGCCAGTGTTCTGACCGAAGCGGGCATAGCCTGAGCCGGTGACAATCATGCCCTTGGCCAATGCCAGGGCGTGGCTGTCAATCGAGCCGCCCTGAACCGGAAGACCGTTGATGGAGGTCAGCGGCACTGTGGTGTCGATCTCGTTCAGAACTTCGCCGGTGTCGATATCAAACACGAAGAGCTTACCATCGAGCGTGCCGGCGATCACGGTCTCCCCGACGATAAGTGGCGTGGCTGAAAAGCCGAACAGGCCCTCACAACGTGTCAGTCGCTCGCCGCGACCATTCTCGCAATCCGGTTTTGCGATATGGCTCCAGAGCGGCGTGCCGTCTGTGACACGGAAGGCAAATACGCCGGGCATGGCGATATCTTCATTGCCGCGGATCGGATCATTGATCGTTGTGATGACGGTTTCGCCGTCTGTGGCGATGCCCCAGTGATTGCCACCCAGCGCTGTGCCTTTGCCGACGCGTTGCGCCCATTCGAGGGTACCGTCTTCAGCATCGAGCGCCCAGAGGTGACCGGATTTCTGACCTGCCAACACAAGATCCATCTCATTGCCGTCAATGTCGGTTGAGACGAGCACAGCTGCGCCGCCAAAGTCGAAATCGCGGCCGATATTGTACTCATCCCAATGCCATGGGCAGTTCGGGCCGGAATTTTCATCATCCACGCGGCAATGTGCGTTCCAGGCATCGCCGACCATGGCCTGGAACAGCCAGGCTGGCTCGCCGGTGTCGAGATCAAGCGCAATGATGGCGTCAGACGTGTTGGTTGCCGGTTGGGAGGTGTTCTCGCCGGTTGTGACGATCACGCGGTTGCGCTTCGCATCAACGGTTGGCTGTGCCCAGATCGGCGCACCGGAGGGGCCTTGCTGCGGCTGGCCAAGGTCGTTGACCAGACCGTTTGGCTCGGATTCCTTCATGGTGTGGTATTCCCACACATGACTGCCATCCGCTGCGTTCAGCACGACGACCGCACCATGACCTGTGCAGCAGCTTTCGACATTCGGGAAAACGCCGGAGGCAGAGATCGGCACGATGACCTTGTCTTCGTGCAAGATGACGCCAGGACGGATATCGCCGCCATCACCGCGCAAAGGCTGGCCATCTTCTTTCCAGATCAGTTCACCGGTTTTAGCGTCCACGACATGGATCATGCGTTCGCCTTCGACGAAGAGAATCGCCATCTGGCCATTGCCGATATCGCCATACGTCAGCGGAGACCGCGTCGCCCCGCCGAAGCGATAAGTCCATTTCACACAGCCGGTATCCTTGTTCAGAGCTGAGAGGTTGCCCCCACCCCCATAAAAGAGCGTGTCGCCGACATTTGCAGTCGCGACACTCATCTGTGTGCCGTCGGGCTCACCAATCACCCAGTCGATTTCAAGTTTGGCGAGATCTTCTTTGGAGAGGCCAGCTTGCTCTTCTGAGACATAGCGCCATGCTTCGGTATTCACGCCGAATGTGGTCCAGGTTTCTTCGCCCAAAAGGTCGACCTCGCGTTCATCTGCCGGGCACATAAAGGCATCGGTCCAGGCAGAGGCATCGATGGCTTCAGCCTGTCCAGAGACAAGATAGTCGATCAGATCGGTCTTTTGCTGAGCCGAAAGTGCGGCGGCCATTGGCGCCATCACACCCGATGGGCCGAGCGCTGTTTCAATCTGAGCGCGGGGTAGTTCGACCATCTGACTGAAGGGGATAGCGCGCGGATCGGTCGGATTTTCATGGCAGACGGCGCAAAACCTCTCATAGCTCGCCCGACCGGGAAGCGTATCATCCGGCTGGTTGGTTTCATCCTGCGCGAAGGCCGGAAGTGCAGTGGCACCGAGCCCCAGCATGAAGGCCGTCATGGCAAATTGAAGTCGTTTCACGTGCGTGTTCTCCCCGAACCTTTGTTTGTGCCTGATGTCTCAGGTTTGCTTGCTATACACGCTATACCGCCTGTTCGGCCTGAAAAGCCATGGCGCTGTTATTTGGGACCGAAACCTGTTCACTTTTGCGAGACACCCGGCGGCGGCCGACCCTTAGTCGGCGACTGTTCCAAAGTGTCGCATTCTTATCCCTGATAACCCTAACAATATAAGGGGTATAGAATGTTCCACGAACACAGAGGGAATGAATATGCAACTGAAACAAGTGGTTCTCCGGCTGGCTAGAAATCCCGGATACCCAGATGGCGATCACGATCAGGGATATGTGATTGTGGCGCCTTTGAACGCAGACGCAAAGCTGGACGTTGACGCCTGGCGAGAGGTGAAATCGCATTGCACTGTGCGCCGGTTCAATGGCGAGAAAGATATTTCAGACGGTCTGCTAACCCATCGGGGGTCGCACTGGTATTTCCATTATGATGAGGAAGATGAAGGGCCGGATGAGCCGCTCTATCGTCTGGCAGAGCACCAATTATTGCATGGGTCTTACGTGACCATTGCCCATGGCGATGATGCCGAGCCGCTGACCTATCAGGTGGATGACATTCGTAATAAAGAGATCTGACAAAAAAAAGCCCGCCGGGTTGGCGGGCTTTTTCGGATCTGGTCGTTAGTAATTTGCTGGCGGGTCTGAGGCCGGGAAGGATTCATCGCCTTCCTCGTCAACCTTGTCCCACTCTTTGCTTTCATCGCGGAGCTTATCCTTATCAGCAGGGTCCAGCTCGTGATTTCCAAGCGTTTTATCTGTCTGCTCTTTGACGTTTTCCATCGCAGGGCTCCTTTCAATTCTATGTCAGACAAACGCATCTGGGCGCCAAGAGTTGCAAACAAGGGCAAGATAATTTGCCGTCATTGGTCATGACCGACTGCGCGCCAATAGCCCATGTGAGCTGAATGATGGCTCAGTGCGCATCGATGCGAGACACTTATTCGGCTGACGCAGTGAAAATCGCCCTTGACGCTTCGGGCAGACCGCTTATGCCGGACCCCGATTGTCTCTTTCCGGTCTCATAATGTCTCAGCTCCTACTCGAAATCTTTTCCGAAGAAATTCCGGCCCGTATGCAGGCCAAGGCAGAGGCTGATCTTGGCTCTGCTCTGATCAAAGCTTTCGATGATGCTGGACTGGGTTATGGCGGAGTGGAAACGCTATCTGGCCCCCGGCGTCTGGCTGTCATTGTTTCGGATGTGGCATCGAAATCAAAGGATGTGCGCGAAGAACGAAAAGGCCCGAAAGTCGGTGCGCCGGAAAAAGCCGTCGAAGGCTTTATGCGCGGCGCCGGGCTGACCAGCATTGATCAGGCTGAAATCCGCTCCGATGAGAAGAAGGGCGATTTTTACGTTGCCGTCATCGAAACGCCGGGCCGGTCTGCTGAGGACATCATCGCCGACGCGGTGCCTGCAATCATTAAAGGGTTTCACTGGCCGAAAAGCATGCGCTGGGGCGAGGGCGATCTGCGCTGGGTTCGGCCATTGCAGCGCGTGACCTGCGTGCTTGGCGGAAAAGTGGTTCCGTTTGAGCTGGAAGGTCTGAAATCAGGCAATGAAGTCGAAGGTCATCGCATTCATGGCCGCGGACCGTTTGAAATCAATGATGCGCGCGATTATCGCGCCGCGCTTGAAGATGTCGGCCATGTCATGCTGTCCCGCGATGAGCGGCGCGACAAAATCGAGATGGACGCGAAAAAGGTCTGCGCCGATGCCGGTCTTGAGCTCGTTGAGGATAAGGGCCTACTCGAAGAGGTAACAGGTCTGGCCGAATGGCCGGTTGTAATCCTCGGCGAGATGGACCCGGCTTTCCTTGATCTGCCGGAAGAAGTGATTCAGCTCTCCATGCGGGTTCACCAGAAATATTTCGCCGTGCGCGACCCGAAAACGGGCGGCCTCGCGCCGAATTTCGTGGTGGTCGCAAACCTTCAGGCCCAGGATGGCGGCAAGAAAATCGCAGAAGGGAATTCGCGGGTTCTGTCGGCGCGCCTGAATGATGGCCGGTTCTTCTGGGATAATGATCTGGCCACGCCGCTGGAAGAGATGGGTGAGAAGCTTTCGACCATCGACTTCAAGAAAGAGCTGGGCACGATTGCCGATAAGGTAGAGCGCGTGGCCGCTCTGGCGCGTGAACTTGCGCCGAAGGTCGGGGCTGATCCGGATCTGGCGGAACGCGCGGCGCGGCTTTCCAAGTCAGACCTCGTGTCTGAAATGGTTTATGAATTCCCTGAGCTGCAGGGCGTGATGGGCCGGTACTACGCGCTGAAGCAGGGCGGAATAGATATCGCTCCTTCCCGCGAAGGCGGGAATCTGGCCCCGTCGAACGAGATCCCTGCCTCCGCAGGGACGAGCGAAATACTTTCTGGATTGTCGGAAGGTGAAGTTCGCCAAATCGCTGACGCCATTCGCGACCATTATAAGCCGCAAGGCCCGTCAGACGCGGTGCCGACCGAACCGGTTTCCATTGCTATTGCGCTCGCCGACAAGCTCGACACGCTGGTGGGCTTTTGGGCGATCAATGAGCTACCCACTGGGTCCAAGGATCCATTTGCTCTCAGGCGCGCGGCACTCGGTGTCGTTAGGTTGGTATTAGAAAACCAGGTTCGTCTGAACATCATGGATTTGAACGATTGGGCCGGTCAGTTGTATGCGCCTGCATTCTTCCACGACGAAGGGCAGGGTCTGCTTTGGACTTCAGCGATGAGTTTCAATCGCATGGAGGCCAATACTGAAGATGGGGCAGCGTTTTGGACCGAGGTAGAGCTCAAAGAGTCATTCTGGAAACCAAAGCTCGAACTACTCCTCTCCTTCTTCGCGGACCGTCTGAAGCAATATCTGCGCGATCAGGGCAAACGCCATGATCTGATTGATGCGGTTTTCGCGCTTGGCGAAGATGACCTCGTGGCAATCACCAAGCGAGTGGATGCGCTGTCAGACTTCCTCTCAAGCGAGGATGGCGCAAATCTGCTGGCCGGATTCAAGCGGGCCGTGAACATTTTGAAGGCAGAAGAGAAAAAACACGACACCGAATATGGGGGTGAAGTGGACGAAACTCTGCTGACTGACGTTGCAGAAAAGGCCTTGTACTCCGCCCTCAACAAAGGCGAAAATGAGGCTAATGATGCGCTGCAGCAAGAAAATTTCGAAGCTGCGATGACGGCAATGAGCAAATTGAGAGCGCCTATTGACGCGTTTTTTGAAGATGTCATCGTCAATGCTGATGATGTTGCAGTGCGTCAAAACAGATTGTATTTGCTATCTACTATAAGGTCTGTGCTCGGTCGGGTAGCAGACTTCACCAGGATTGAAGGTTAGGGGACAAGTGTAATGAGTATGCCTGCAGGTGACATGACGGACGTTCGCTGGGTTTACGCTTTTGGCGGTGGGACCGCAGACGGCGAAGCCAGTATGAAAAATCTGTTGGGCGGCAAAGGCGCCAACCTCGCTGAAATGGCGAAGCTCGGCCTGCCTGTGCCTCCGGGCTTCACGATTACGACAGAGGTCTGCACTGAGTATTACAAGCTCGGCGAAAAATATCCCGACACGCTGAACGGTCAGGTCGAAACGGCACTTGCAGAACTCGAAGCCAAGGCCGGGAAGAAATTTGGCGATGCGGCGAACCCGCTTCTGGTGTCTGTTCGCTCGGGCGCGCGGGCATCCATGCCGGGTATGATGGACACTGTCCTCAATCTCGGTCTCAACGATACGACGACCGAAGGCCTCGCGGCACTCTCAGGTGATCGTCGGTTTGCTTATGACAGTTATCGCCGTTTCATTCAGATGTATTCGAATGTGGTGCTCGATCTGCCGCACCATGAGTTCGAACATATTCTGGATATGTATAAAGAGACGAACGACTTTACCGAAGATACCCAGCTTGAAGCTGATGACTGGATTGAGGTCATCAAACGCTACAAGGAAGCGGTTACCAGGCTTAGCTCGAACCCATTCCCGGATGATCCGAAAGACCAGCTTTGGGGGGCGATTACCGCCGTATTCGGGTCGTGGATGAATGACCGCGCGATTCTCTATCGTAAGCTCAATGATATTCCGCAGGCCTGGGGCACGGCGGTGAACGTTCAGTCCATGGTGTTCGGCAATATGGGCGACACGTCGGCCACCGGTGTTGCCTTTACGCGCGACCCGTCGACCGGCGAGAACATGTTCTATGGCGAGTTCCTGATCAACGCGCAGGGCGAGGACGTCGTGGCCGGCATCCGTACACCAGCACCGATCTCGAAAGCGCGGGCCGAGAAAATCGGGTCCGACCTGAAATCGCTCGAAGAAGAAATGCCGCCGGTTTACCAGCAGCTAATTGATGTCGCCGCAAAGCTTGAGAGCCATTACCGCGACATGCAGGACATTGAGTTCACTGTCGAAGGCAACACGCTTTACATGCTGCAGACCCGTAGCGGGAAGCGGACTGCCGGCGCCGCGCTGAAAATTGCCGTGGATATGGCCAGCGAGGGTTTGATCTCGGAAGAGGAAGCAGTTCTGCGCCTCGAACCCGGTCAGCTCGACCAGCTTCTGCACCCGACCATCTCACCAGACGCCAAGCGTGATATGCTGGTGCAGGGCCTTCCGGCGTCGCCGGGTGCGGCTGTCGGTAAAGTGGTGTTCAGCTCCGATGAGGCGGCTGACATGGCGGCGGCTGGAGAGAAAGTCATTCTGGTCCGTCGTGAAACCAGCCCGGAAGACATTCACGGAATGCACGCGGCGGAAGCCATCGTTACTGCGCTCGGCGGTATGACAAGCCACGCTGCTGTTGTGGCGCGCGGCATGGGGCGTCCATGTGTCTGCGGCGCGGGCGAGATGAAGATCGACGAAGCCAACGGCGTCTTCCGCATTTATGGTCGTGAGATCAAAAAAGGCGAAGTGATCACCGTTGATGGCGCTGCGGGACAAGTCCTCTACGGCGAAGTCGATATGATCAAACCGGATCTCTCTGGCGATTTCGGCAAGCTGATGGAATGGGCGGACAAGGTTCGCACACTCAAGGTTCGCACGAATGCTGAGACGCCTGCTGACGTTGAAACGGCAAAATCTTTCGGTGCAGAGGGCATTGGCCTTTGCCGGACGGAGCACATGTTCTTTGACGCAGACCGTATTCCGGTTGTGCGTGCGATGATTCTGGCGTCTGACACTGAGGGCCGGAAACAGGCGCTCGAAAAGCTGCTGCCATTCCAGCGTGACGACTTCGCCGAGATCTTCCGCATCATGGAAGATCGCCCTTGTACGATCCGTTTCCTTGATCCGCCGCTGCACGAATTCCTGCCGCACACGGAAGAGGACATCGCAGAAGTTGCCAAGACCACCGGACTTGATGCGGCTGAGCTGAAAGCACGCGCGCTTGAGCTTTCGGAATCAAACCCAATGCTCGGACACCGGGGTTGCCGTCTCGGGATTACCTATCCGGAAATCTATGAGATGCAGGCGACAGCCGTGTTTGAGGCGGCTCTGAAGGTCTATAAGGAAACAGGCTATAAGCCCGTTCCCGAGATCATGATCCCGCTGGTCGGCACCAAGAAAGAGCTGCAAATTCTGAAAGAGCGCGTTGATGCGATGGCGGAGAAAGCCTTCGCTGCGGCCGGCGAGACGCTGGAATATCTGGTCGGCACCATGATCGAACTTCCGCGTGCCGCTCTGCGGGCGGCTGATATTGCTGAAGAAGCCGAGTTCTTTTCATTCGGCACGAACGATCTGACGCAGACTGCGCTGGGCATCAGCCGGGATGATGCGGGACGGTTCCTCAAGCAATACGAGGACAAGAACATTTATGAGAAAGACCCGTTCGTTACGATCGATCAGGATGGCGTTGGCGAACTAGTGAAAATCGGTGTTGAACGTGGCAAGTCCACCCGCCCGGACATCAAACTCGGCATTTGCGGTGAGCATGGTGGCGATCCGGCCTCTGTCTATTTCTGCCATGATGCTGGACTGAACTATGTGTCCTGCTCGCCATATCGGGTGCCGATTGCGCGACTCGCGGCCGCTCATGCGGTGCTGAGAAGCGCCGAATAAGCTCAAATCTTGGGGAAAATCGTCACGGTGACAGAAATGTCATGTGACGTTTTGTCCCCCGTTTGGACAGATCGGTTAACTTCGGCATTAAGAAATCGGGCGGGGTTTGCCGCCCCGGAATGGGCCGTTACCTAACTGATTCATCGAAAATTTTGGGGAAAACCCCGGAAATGTTTTCCGGCTGATCGGAAAATAATTCCCGGTATTCAGACTCGGTTCAGACGAATTTTGGCACTCAGCAAGCTCAAGCGAACAGTGAGGGACTGGCTGTAAAGGCTTGCCAACACGTAAAAAATCGTTATCTACGCCGTTCTTCGCAGAAATGCTGGCATCTTTATTGTATGATTAGCATGCCGACCCGGTAAAAAAGAACACAGCCGGGGTGGTGATAAAAAGCTGGGGTCCAAGGAACGATGTTAACCTCTCTTAAGACTTCTTCCCCTAGGGGATTACGTCAGCGGTCGGTTTGGAACCGCGTGACGTCCTGGTGGTCGACTATGTCTGAATCAGAGCAACACAAAGTCGTTGCACGCGGCGCGGCTATCACAGCCTGCGTTGTTACGGCTGCTGTAGCCTTGCCTACGCTTGCTGGTCGTGTGGAAACGGAATCAGTCCGTGCTGAGTTCCGTAAAGAAGCAGAATTTCTTGCAGAGCGTATTGAAGCGCGCGCACCCGTCGAAAGCGCTACTGAGGCTGCTGTCTTTGATACCCCATGGATGCGCTCGGTTGAGTATGCGCTGAAGCGCTCTCCGGATTCGGTCCAGGATAAGTTCGGCCAGCGCTATCGCGATCTTGCTGCGCTCGAAACCTATGCCAGCTTCCAGCCTGCGCATCTCGATCTTGCTGAGCGCAATGCGAAAGAGCACGACTGTCTTTCGACCGCCATCTATTATGAGGCGCGTAGTGAAGCTGTTGTCGGTCAGGTTGCCGTTGCAGAAGTGGTTCTGAACCGCGTGAAGGATTATCGCTATCCTGACACCATCTGTAAGGTGGTTTTCCAGGGCTCTGAGCGCACAACCGGTTGCCAGTTCAGCTTTACCTGTGACGGTCAGATGGATCGTTTCCCGGCGCGTGGTCGTCTGTGGCAGCGCGCTCAGACGGTTGCTGCGCACGTGATGATGCAAATGAACAAGCCGCTCACCGGAACCGCAACGCATTATCACACCGATTATGTCGATCCGGTCTGGAACAAGCATCTGATCCACACTCGCACGATCGGAACGCACATTTTCTATCGCTTCCCGCAAGGACGGGAATGGGCTGAAATCCGCAAGCGGACAGAAGCAGCGACCTAGTCGTTACGTTTTATGAGTTTGAAAAGGGCATCTTCGGATGCCCTTTTTTATTGTGTGAAGCGGGTCAGGCTGTTTCCCGCCGTTTGGGCAGGCTGCGCCTCAGACGTTTCCGGACAAGGCCCGGCAGGAAGCGAGATGCAAACCGCGTGCGTTCGGCGGCCTTACCCACCATATAATGGGGGGCCTTGCCGTGGACGGCTTCCCAGACTTTGTCGGCCACCATTGAGACGGGATAGACCTCAATCCCGCTGTCCACGAGATCATCTTTGACATTCCGGTTCGAGCCTTCGGCGGCTATGCCGTTGAGAATGGGCGTGTCGACAAACCAGGGCATGAGACAGGAGACACAGATATCCTGATCGGCGAGTTCGAGATTGAGGGCCTCTGACAGCCCGCGAACAGCAAACTTACTGGCAGAATAGACGGCCAGTCTGGGGGTGCCGATCAGTCCGGCCGTCGAGGCGGTGTTGAGAATGTGTGCGCCTGTGGTTTCCCGGAGCAGGGGCAGGGCGGCATAAACTCCATTCACAACGCCTTTGACGTTGATATCAATAATCGCATCTGAGTCGTCAGCTGCAATGTCTTCAAACCAGCCAAACTCGCCAATCCCGGCATTGTTGAACAGGACATTCATGCGCTTTTCAGTGCAGTCGGAAAAGGACCTGATGGCCCCGGACCAGTTCTCACGCGAGGTTACGTCGAGACGGGCATAAGTGCAGTGCTGAGTGCCGATATCGCTGGCCAGCTCGGCGAGGCCTGCTTCATTGATGTCATAAAGGCCGACAAACCAGCCCTTGCGGGCGAAATAGCGCGCAGTTTCCGCCCCGATTCCCGAGGCGGCCCCGGTGATGAATATGCTTTTGCGCCCGCGAGCTTCACCCATGACGTCTCTTCCCAGATGTGTTTTTTCTGAGACTATGACGATGGTGTGACAATGCAATACGTTTCAGACGTTACGTTGCCCGGTCAGACGAAATCCATCCCGAGATCGAGATTTGGCGCCGAATGCGTCAACGCGCCGACAGATATGTAATCTACACCGGTTTGTGCGATGTCTCCGACGGTTGAGAGATTCACGCCGCCGGAGGCTTCAGTGGTGAAGGCGCCGCCTACCATCAGAACAGCCGATCTGAGTTGGTCGATTGACATATTGTCCAAAAGAACGGAATGCGGCTTGAGGGGGATCAAGCGCTCCAATTGCTCCAGCGTATCCACTTCGACTTCGATCATGCGCAGATGCCCGGCATAGTCCTGTGCGCGGCGTACAGCGGCTTCGAGACCGCCTGCGGCGACGATGTGATTGTCTTTGATAAGAACGGCGTCGTCGAGGCCATAACGGTGACTGGTGCCGCCACCGCAGCGTACGGCGCGTTTTTCTAGCGCACGGTGCCCCGGCGTTGTTTTGCGGGTGCAGACGATTTTGGTTTGCGTGTCAGCAACACGTTCAACGAACTTGCTGGTGTGTGTGGCTATTCCGGACAGACGTCCCATGAAGTTCAGCATGGTGCGTTCTGCCGTCAGGATAGAGCGCGCAGACCCCCGAAACGAGACGACCGTGTCGCCGGGCTTCACAACGCTTCCATCGGGGCTGTGCACCTGGAAGGCAACATCGGTATCAATCATCCGCAGGGACAGCTGGGCCGCATCGAGTCCTGCAATGACGCCAGCCTGCCGCGCGCGAATCTGAGCGCTGATTTCTGTGCCCGCCGGAATGGTCGCATCCGTCGTGAGATCCCCGGCACGCCCCAGGTCTTCCTGCAGGGCCAGGCGGACAATCGGGTCCAGAATGATGTCAGAAAGCGGCGGGATGAGTTCGGTCATGGGAAATGGATTTCTTTATTTGGAATCGTCTAGGAAGGTGGGAGCGGTGCTGCCCTTGCAGACATAGCTTCGCTTAGCGGGTTCGCCCGTCTCAGGGAAGTCGGCGCGATAATGTCCGCCGCGGCTTTCCGTCCGGCGAAGCGCAGAGCGTGCGATCAGATCGGAGACAGTCAGAGCGCGCGGCCGCAGCAGTCCCTCATAGGCCTCTGAGCGTTCATCCAGCCAGTCGACCAGCGCGGACAGGCCCGCATGAGACCGGACGACCCCGCATTCAATCTCCATGCGCTGGCGAAGGATCTGTAGCTCGTCATTGGCAAGCTGGGGCACCTCGCAGGATGGCTCACCGGAATCGTTGATGTCGCGATCCGGCGTGTCGCGCAGCCGGTCGGCAATGCGTGCCGCGAAAACAACGGCCTCCAGCAGGGAGTTCGACGCCAGTCGGTTCGCCCCATGTGCACCCGTGGAGGCGCATTCTCCGCAGGCGGACAGCCCGGTCAGGCTGGTGCGGCCCCACAGATCGGTGACAATGCCGCCCATATGATAGTGCGCCGCAGGCGCGACAGGGATGGGCGCAATGCGCGGATCAATGTCAGCGGCCATGCAAGAGCCAAAGACTGTCGGAAAATGCGTTTCGATTTTGTCGCCAATCGCATCGCGCGTGTCGAGGAAGGCACCACGTTCCGACAGCGCCTCGATATGCACGGCGCGGGCGACACGATCGCGTGGGGCGAGCTCGGCTTCGGGATCATGTCGGCTCATGAAGAGTGTGCCATCACGATTGATCAGTTTTGCACCTTCACCACGCAGGGCTTCCGTAGCGAGCGGCGCTGGATCGCGATTAATGTCGATGGCGGTGGGATGGAATTGAATAAATTCGAGATCGGATAGCAAGGCGCCGGCCTCATAGGCCATGGCCAAAGCGTCTCCGCGAGATTCCTTTGGATTGGTCGTCACGCGAAAGAGCCCGCCAGAGCCGCCCGTACAAAGGACGGTCTGGGCGGCGAGCATTCTGGAACGAACGCCCTCGCGATCTTCGATACAGACACCGTTAACGCGGCCATCTGTGTCTTGGATCAGGGAGGTGGCCTTAAGGCCATCAAGCACCTGAATATGATCAGAGGCCATAACCGCTCGGCTCAACGCCTCCATAATCGCCTTGCCCGCAAGGTCTCCTGCGACCCTGGCAACGCGCGGATGTGAGTGGGCGGCCTCAAGAGACAGCGCGAGCGCACCTTCTGGCGTGCGGTCGAATGGAACACCGAGCGCCACAAGGTCGCGAACGCGTTCTGGCCCGTGATTGGCGATTAACTGCGCCGTCACAGGGTCAACCAGACCATCGCCCGCGAGCACAGTATCGAGAGCGTGGACTTCTGGAGAGTCCGTCGGCGCCAGCGCAGCTGCAAGGCCTCCCTGAGCCCATGTCGAAGAGGCTGCTTCTCCCAGAGGCGCCGGGCAGATAACGGTGCAGCGTCGCGGTGCCAGGCGCAGAGCGAGAAACAGCCCGGCCAGTCCGGCTCCGACGATCAGAATCTCCGTTCGTTCACTCACGGAACGTGCTTTCAGAATCTGTTCTGTACATTTTGGGGATCAGCCAATCACGCCTTCAGCACGACGAAACTCGGCAATATGTTGTCCCCAGGAGCGCAGGACCCCGCGCATATGATCGCCGGATTTGATCTTGAGCGTGAAGTCATCCGGCATATAGGCGCCAATATCCCGCCCCTGAATGAATTCCTCAATCGTCGAATCGATGATCAGCTGATCTCCCAGGCGGACGGCAGAACAAGATTGGCGGACTTGCCAGGTTTCGACATTGCAGACCTGTAGCGCTGTCAGTTCGCATTCGAATCGATCTGGGTCGTCTGTCCGCGTCAGAAGGGCGAGACCAGTAAAGCTGCACTCATCATTTGTATTGGCTTCGAAGGCCCACTCACCGGAAATATCCGCTTGTGCGGGAGATACATCTTCAGAGCTTTCATCGGCGAAAGCGTGGCCGGTGGTGGCTGCCGTCAGAAGAATTGCAGATAGCCAGTATCGTGCGGTCATGAGATGCCTCCTTCGGGGCGGCGAAACACAACGAATGATGAAACGGCAGAATCAAGTTCGCCGGACATTTCGTCTGATGCCAGCTCATTAAGGGTGAAATTGTCTGGAAGATAGCCCACGGAGCTCGGCTTGCGTTCAATAAACTGTTCGATTGCGCTTTCGATGACGGCATTTCCTTCACTGAGGACCATAGTACAGGATTGCTGAACCACCGATCGCTCCTGACCACACACTTCGACAGCTGTCAGCTGGCAGGTCGCCGTGCCGGACAACTCGTCTTCCGGAAACACAGTCAGATTGCCTGTCATCTGGCAGAAGCCTGACCGATAAGGATCGGTCTCGAAACTCCAGCTCCCGCCCAGCGTTGAAATGGTGACGCGCTCAGATGCGGAAATCCAATCCTCCTGAGCATCCAGATCATTTCGAATCGTCTGATATTCTGGGGGCTTCGGAGATGGGGCGGCAAAGCTCATCGAGACACCGGTAAAACCCATGGCAGTCAGTGCAACGATCGAAAGCAGATGTTTGATTGCCGGTCTCCGGTTCTTTTCCCTGATCGTTATCCTGAAATAACTGGCAGTTTAGTCAAGATCAGACATGCAGTAGCGGCTGGAAAAACCAGCCGCTTTGCCGATGATCACGCAATTGTTTCCGGGCGCTTGATCGTCTCAATCTCTTTCGGCGTGAGTCCCGTTTCAAACGGTTTGGCCGTTTTTGGGTTTGGAAGCGCCAGCATTGCGTCGATGGCATTCTTGGCCTCAAGCCGGACATCCTCATCGATAGTCACTTCGTGCTTCATGTTTTTCAGAGCATCGAAGATGTTTTCAAGCGTGATGCGCTTCATGTGCGGACACAGATTACACGGCTTCACAAACTCCACATCCGGGTTCGCAGACGCGACATTGTCGCTCATCGAACACTCTGTCAGAAGAACCACTTTGTTGGGACTGCGTTCGCCCACATAGTTGGAGAGGGCAGAGGTCGATCCGGCAAAGTCGGCGGCTTCCAGCACGTCCGGCGGGCACTCAGGGTGAGCCAGAATGACGACGCCTGGATGGGCTTCCCGCAGGCCATGAATATCGTCGGCAGTGAATTGTTCGTGCACCTCGCAACGGCCATCCCAGGTGACAATTTCAATATCGGTGACAGCAGCGACGTTGCGGGCCAGATATTTGTCCGGAATGAGAATGACTTTGTTTACGCCCCATTCGGTAGCCACGTGTTCAACCACCTGCACAGCGTTCGATGACGTGCAGCAGACATCGGTTTCTGCTTTCACATCGGCTGTGGTGTTCACATAGGTCACAACCGGAATTCCTGGATACTTCTGCTTGATCAGACGAACATCTTCACCGGTAATCGACTCAGCAAGGGAACAGCCAGCATCCATATCCGGAATGAGAACTGTCTTTTCCGGCGCGAGAATCTTTGATGTCTCGGCCATGAAGTGAACGCCAGCCTGAACGATGACTTTCTGAGCGACGTTCGCCGCTTCCTTTGCGAGCTGTAGCGAGTCGCCGCGGAAATCGCCAACCAGATTAAAAATATCCGGCGTCATGTAGTTATGGGCGAGAATGACGGCGTCACGCTCTTCCTTGAGCTTCATGATGCCGTAAACAAGCGGGGCAATACCCGGCCATTCCATCGGCGTGATGAAGTCTTTCACTTCGTCGTACAAATGATCGGTCGCGGCTTTCACCTCACCAGAATAGGAGAGGCCACGGGCGTCCAGTGCGGATGGTGTGCGGCGCAGAGCCGGCATGTCGCAACCTGGTGCAGTGTCAATAATACGGGCCATAAGTCCCTCCTTGTATTCCGTGGGCAGACGCCCTTTTGCTCAATATGAGTATAATATGGTTACTTGAAGGGGCCTTTTCAAGTCTGACCGGCTTGAGAAGGGAAGTTCAGAACCACTTATACCCAAAATGAGTATAACTCTCGACGTCACAAATAGTTCAAACGAATCGCGATGGCAAGAAAATTGTTGGTAAACCGCCCTAAGGTAATGGGTTAGTTTTCCTGTCGCTTCTGCGGTGTCTGTATCCCAGAGGCCGCTCTTTGCGATAAAATTTCACGACGGAACCGGAACCGTTCGGCAGGTCTGCCGCCTGTGGCGGTTTCGAACTGTCCGAGTCCCTCGACCAGTCCGGATTTATCGAGCGCACGACGGAAATTCTGTTTGTGCAGGCGCAGCCCCAGAATACCTTCAGCCGAATCCTGCAGGGCAGAAAGAGTGAAGGCATCAGGCATCAGTTCAAAGATGACCGGTCTGTATTTGATCTTGCCCCGAAGACGCGCCATGGCGGTTGCCAGAATGCGCCGATGGTCTGAGCGCATAGGGGTTCCGGTCTGACGCTCATTGAGCGGGCCTTTATACTCATCGCCCCGATCCCGGGCGGCTTCCGGCACCAGATCAGCTTCATAGAGCAGCTCATAACGCTCCAGAACGCGCTCTTCGATCCAGCGGCGTCCCTCCAGACCGAAGGCGAGGCAGGCGCGGGTCCAGCGCTCTTGCCGGGCTGCCGCACCGTCCGCATTCTCTGACCAAGTCTTCAACGCATCCCCCATCTCACTGAGCGCCGCTTCCTGCTTTCCATCACGGTGATCTTCAAAGGGAAAGAAGCGATACCAGTCGCGCCAGACTGCATCAAACGCGCCAATCTCGGTCGCTTCGGGTGTCAGCGCCAGATAGCCGATTGAGATGATCCGCTCCTTAGAGGATTCCTCATCCAGTCGCGCGGTCGGAAGGTCACGCCCCCGGTCGCCAAACGTATAAAGTTGTTCGACATATCCGATGTCAAAACCGGTCTGAACGCTCACCCAGTCGCGCAGGCCGATTTCAAACGTCCGGTGACCTTCGGGGTCGAAAGGACCAAAAGGCAAGCCATCCAGTCCGAACGGACCGGTGCTGCGGGTCGCCAGCACATGAGGCGCGCCATCAATTGCTGCGACGATCACGGCGGACAGACCGACCCTTAACCTCATTTTTTTGTCTCCATCCGTGCTGGGGTTGTAGACTAAAATGTCCGCCTTGAGGATAGCCAGGTTGGGTGTGATGTCGAATTAGAATGCTGGAACCGAAATGATTTCCCAATCGGTTCAGAAAACTGAGAATGTATCTATGTGAATAGACTCTCGGAAAGAAGTCTCATTCCGCAGTTTGGATGACGAATTCCACTTCCCGTCGCAGCGCTTCCAAATCGACCACAAAATCGGCATTCTTTCTCGCCTGGGTTTCATCCGGTTCGTTTGAATCCAGATGACAGTCTTTCGAAGCAATCTGCCGGTAGTGCCGCCCACCCAAGGCCATGCAAAGTGACCAATACACCTTTGTGTAATAGTCATTCATGAGCTCAATGACTGAGAAGCCGGGGCTCGCAAAGATCATGTTGGTGAGCCCTGCGCCATGGGCGCTGATAATTACAGACGCATTTTTGAAAAGTGCGACCTGCTCGTCATAGGACAAGTCTTCTGCGTTAAGGCACTCAAAACCATAGTCAGATTCAAGCATCGCCGCGACTTCATCATCATTGATGACCCGACGCAACGGAGCCTTGCTTCGACTGATGTAAATCCGTCGCCCTTCGCCATTATCAGGCTTTTTTCTCAAATGGTCGTAGGCGTCCAGAACGAAGGGTGCGTGTATCGGATTCATAAAGAACGTCGGAACAAATATGCGTTTAGCCCGACGAGGAGGGCCTTTCAGCTGAACCATATCTTCGCGAGTCCGGTTCGTCGTTTTTTCCAGACTGTTGATGACGTATGAAGCCGGATTTTCATGCGTCAGAAGCTTGAAAGAGCGCAGGGCCGGGAAGCGATCTGCAAGCGTCACGCGGGGCATCCAGTTCAGATGCCAATGGTAGTAATTGTTATGACCCCCAACCAGAATTACCGGATCTTCTATCAGAGGGATGCTGCTGTCTTCAAAGCTCAGCCCGTGCAAGTGTTCCGCGCTAGGGTCGGCATAGTGGCGGTAGCCAATATCGGTTACAATGCTTCCGTCCTTCAGCTTTATGAAGCCATGACGGTTAACAATCACGTGCTCAAATTCCAGAACACGAAGTGGCGGGTCATACAAATTTTCATGAGCCGGGAATGATGACCTGAGATCCACATGGTCTTTCTCAGGGACATCACGCTGGCTTATGGCTTTTTCCGCGGCATCTTCGAACGATAGGCGCTTGATCGGCGTTGGGTTCATCTCAACGTTTACTCGTACTGGTTCGATCCCGACGTTGTCCCTGAGTGTCGCCGCGAATTAAATTTTCAGTTTTAAGGAATGCCCCCACCCCTTTTTCAGATACTGAAGCACAGATTGAATGTCCACGCCAAACTTAACCTTTGACGTATTGGTGACTGGCAGTCATTCACGAACGTCATGTACTTGCTCTGTGACATTATGATTTCCTTCAGTGTGCAAAAACGTCGAATGATTCTAACCATGGGTAGATTCTGAAAAAATTGAAGGCATTTGTTGGCACGTGATGCAACAGATCTCAACCTTAGAAACGGTTCGGCGTAAAAATACACCTGAAAATCGAGTTGTTTTTCAAGAAGCTGAGCTGTGGAGCCCAAAGTCAAATCAGTCATTACGCCAACGATTGGCGGTATGTTAACTGTCTCGGTTATGGTGAGAGGATTGGCGGTTTAGGCTCAACTGATATTCTCACTTGCCTGTTCCTGATGCCGGGGTCAAAAAAGAACAATGTAAACAAGAGTCATGGGGACACATATGCTCTTACTGAAGAGTCTCATTAAAACCGTGCTGATGGCCGGACTGGTTTCTTGTCCGCTTCTGTCGCATGCCGGAGAGCCGCCAGAGGGCGTGCCGCAAGCCTATATTGATGCAGGCGAGACGATCATCGATGTTGGATATTCTCTGTCGGAGCCATTCGATAATGGCGATTACATTACGACGTCTATTCGTCCAGAGGGGCTGTGCGGAATGACGAAGACGCAGGAAACCTACAGCGAGGGTGGCGATCACCTCAAAACCATCGTGACGACTTATGATCTTGCCAGGATTGATCCTGAAACGATCCAATCTGATAATCTCGGCGGCATCAAGTTTCTCGCCATCGATGGCGCGCCGGTATTCCCGCAGAGAACGGTGTTCGGCGGTAATTTCGCGATGGACCTTCCGGGCGACAATCTCTCGGTTGACGATGCAGAGACCGATATTGAGCCAATGATCGAGGCGCTGAGCTATCTGGTCGAGTATTGCACAACGCCAGAGGCCTGACGGATCAGAGGCCAGCCTGGATTTCTGAAAAACGCTTCAGGAACAGAGCTTGAGCATCGATTGCGGGCAGAGGGTGGAGTTTTTTATCAGATTTAACTTCAGGTGCCCCGAAAATTTCGTCTGCTTCGACCGATGAGAAACCCGCGAGCTGAACGGCTTCGAGCCAGGCACTGATATGATCGGCGCGTTTGATCAGCTTTTTTAATTTCGCATCAGTTTTTGCTGGCAGGCCGAAACGAATGTGAATCGCGCGTTCGAGGCTGTCTTCGAAAGCGCGATAGCCCGGCCCAAGCACGGCTTTGAAGGGGGAAATCATGTCGCCGATCACATATTCCGGACCGTCGTGAAGCAGGGCGATCATGGAGGCCTGCGCACTCAGTCCCGGCGACAGATCGCGGCAAACTTCCTCGACCACAACACAATGTTGCGCGACTGAAAACGCATGATCGCCAAGGGTTTGGCCGTTCCAGCGCGCGACACGGGCCAGGCCGTGAGCAATGTCTTCGATCTCAACATCAAGCGGAGACGGGTCGAGAAGGTCTAGTCGTCGGCCCGATAGCATGCGCTGCCAGGCGCGTTGCGGAATGGCTTTTCGGCGGGAAATAACAGGCCTCCAAATGGTCAATTTTGCCCGGCAAAATTTGCCGCAAAACTTGCTAAAACCTAAATAAAATCAGACCATTTCGTCATAAAATAATCTGTCGAAATCTTCATTTCGAATACCCTTCATTAAGGCCCTCGGCACTAACCTGTCCACACTCCGAGGGAGATATAATAATGATTGATGTGATGGTGAATGCGGTGCAGCAACCAGCTGCGCCACTGATGGTTCTGTGCCTTGCGGGCATCGTAGTCGTGATTGAAGCGCTGCGTGTCAGTCGTAAAGCACTCTGGAGCGATCTGTTCGAAGAGTAGATTGCGTACTCCGCTGAGGCGATTGGGTGATAAAAAAGAAAATAATGCGGGCGGCTCTTCGGGGACCGCCCGTTTTCTTTTTCCGGGAATGAGATATCAGCCCTTATGTCTGAAAAAATCCGCCTTGATAAATTCCTGACTGATGCAGGTCTGATGGCCAGCAGATCGGAAGCGCAGGCGGCCATCACAGCCGGTAATGTTCAGGTGAATGGCCGGATTGTGACGAAGGCGTCTCAGAAAGTCAGTAGGGATGATGCCATCGAAGCCCAGAAAGCCCATCCCTACGTCTCGCGAGCCGCGCTGAAGCTAAAAGGTGCGCTTGAGGTCTTTCCGGTCGATGTGCAGGGCAAAAAGTGTCTGGATGTCGGCAGCTCGACCGGCGGGTTTACAGAAGTGCTTTTGGAAACTGGCGCTCAGCATGTGGTGTCAGTCGATGTTGGTCGCGACCAGTTCCATCAGCGGTTAAGGGAAGATGCGCGAATCACTTTGCTGGAACAGCTCGATGCGCGCCATCTGACAGCTGACCTGGTCGGCGAACCCCCTCAACTGATCGTGTGTGACGCAAGTTTTATCGGTCTGGAGAAAGTACTCTGGCCAGCACTGTCGTACGCAGCAGAGCGGGCAGACCTGATCGCCCTGTTCAAGCCTCAGTTTCAGGTTGGCCGCAAGCATGTCGGGAAAGGCGGAATTGTCTCAAATGAAGAAGCTGTGGAGATCGCGTTTCAGGCCTTCGAAAGCTGGCTCGCTGAGAATGGCTGGCATGTCCAGGCCCGCGCGCCATCGCCAATCTCCGGATCTGACGGCAATAAGGAGTATCTCGTCTGGGCTACAAATTCGCGCGGATAATCCACTTTCTTTGTGCGCATTGCCTCCATATACTCGTTTACGGAGGTTCAGATGACTGAAGCCAATCCAATAAACCGGGCAATCTCAAGAGGCCGGTATGCCGCAGCCCAAGGGCTAAGAGCCTTATGGTATGGTGGGCATTACACCTATATTCGCAGGCAATCTTCCGGTTTTACGCGGCCCGGAGAGCCGAAATTCACGCCACAATCCGGCGTGCCTGATTTAAAGGCCATGCGCCGGGAGTTCTTCAAAGCCTATCAGGAGGATCTCGCGAACATCGAGGCGGGGCTCTATCCTCGCCCGAATGATGTGCGCCTGGGCCAGTTGCCCAAAGCGCTGCGTCACTCCAGGATATTTCTCGATGATGCCAAAGCCGTCGATGAGCGCCGCCTGAACCGGTCTGGCGTTGAAGTGCGCAATGAAGCCGATCCGGAGCGCTACCCGACCTATTACCGACAGAATTTTCACTATCAGTCTGGTGGCTGGTTCACCGACGAAAGCGCCGATATCTATGATACGCAGGTCGAAGTGCTGTTCACAGGTGCTGCGGATGTCATGCGGCGCTGCGTATTGGGTGAACTGGCGCGGCAGATGAAAGGCCGGGATCAGCGCAAAACAGATGTTCTCGATCTCGCTTGCGGAACGGGTCGGTTTCTACATTCTGTGCTGGATACATTTCCGCGACTTCGGGCGACGGGGCTGGATTTGTCTCCCAGCTATACAGAAAAAGCACGCCAGGCGGTCAAAGTCTGGCCACAGGTGGATATCGTCGAGGGGCAGGCAGAGGCCATGCCTTATGACGATAACAGCCAGGATCTGATCGTTTCGATTTACCTGTTCCATGAATTGCCGCCAAAAATCCGCAAGGCTGTCGCTGCGGAGATCCAGCGCGTCCTTAAGCCTGGTGGAAAATTCATCTTTGCCGACTCCCTTCAGTTCAATGATACGCCAGAGTTGGACGGACTTTTGGAATATTTCCCTGAAGGCTTCCACGAGCCTTATTATAAGGGGTATCTGAAGGAAGACTTCGATCAGCTTTTTGGCGAAGTGGGGCTCAAAGGCGGTGAGGTCAGAACGGCATTCCTCACGCGCATTCAAACCTGGGGGAAACCGAATGCCACCGACGGCTGAATCAGCGCATGCACTTGAGTTTCTGGAATTCTGGCTGAAGGCCGGTCCGTCCAAATGGTTTACTGGCGGGGCAAGCTTTGATGATGCCTGCCGGAAGTATGAAGTCTGGTGGCGTAAAGGTCGCGACGGAGAGCTGGACAGCTGGAGCCAGACAGTCTCAGGGTGTCTTTCGCTGATCATTCTGCTTGATCAGATTCCCAGAAACATCTTCCGGGGCGACGCTCTGCAGTTTGAGACCGACGCGCTGGCGATTGACTATTGCCGACTGGCGATTGAGCGCAGCTATGATATTTGCGTGATGGCGCCTGCACGGGCGTTCTTTTACATGCCGCTCATGCACTCAGAGAGTCTGGCAGATCAGCAGCTCTGCTGTGACTTGTTCCGCCAGTCCGACATGAAAGACAATTATCACTATGCGCTGATCCATATGGATGCGATTGCGCGTTTTGGTCGGTTTCCGCACCGGAACAAATTGCTGGGCCGTGAGACCACGCTTGAGGAAGAAACCTATCTTCAGACGGGTGGATTTGGCGTCTGAAAGGTCTCTTAAAGCGCATCACAGAATGGTCCCGGCGATGATCGCCGCTGCGATATAGACGAACAGCACGGCCACACTTTCAAAGCCTATATTTCCTGGCCCGCTTTTTTCACGCCGGATAAGCCCCAATAGCAGGATGAGTGTCATCACGATGGTGGCCAGCACCCAGAATCTGGAGGAGTCATCGATCGCGCCATAGATCGACCCGTCGCGATAGGCGATATCTGAGGCCGACAGGAATAAGACGTCGAACATGTTGCCGCCTATGATGCCGCCCACGGCCAGCTGTAGCGCGCCTCGCCGAATAGCCGCGATGGTGGTCACCAGCTCAGGCAGTGAGGTCGCGACGGCGGTGAGCATGGCGCCCACAACGCTCTGCTTGAGACCGGACGCCTCTGCGATAAAGATGCCAGACCGCGCGATGACGAGGCCAGCGATCGCAACCACAACAACCAGCGCAGCAAACTGAATAGCTACGAGCTTTGTCGCTGGCGCATTGGGATCTTCCGCTTCTGGCTCATCTGTTCGCGTGTCAGGCGTGTTTTTAGGAAGCCACATTGGGTCTTTCCGATCTCGCCGAGCCAACTGTAGGCCGAAGGCATAGACGAGCGGCAGGACAAGGCTGGTCGGGTGGATCCCCCAGAAGGTGACTTGAGGCAGCGCATACGTAACAAGTGGAATGATTAGCAAGAGGCACAGCAATGTGGCTTGTGTTACATTCGTTATTTCAGCCGCAGCATGTTCGAGATTGGCGCGCCGATACCAGATATCGCCAATCACCAGAAAGGCTGTCTGTGCTGCGATGCCGCCGAGAGAGTTCGAATAAGCGAGATTGACGTCGCCCGTCGAGGCCGCACTGATCGATGTAACAATCCCGGAGGCCGATGTTGACGCGCCAAGCAGGACTGCGCCGGCAAGAGCCTCGCCCATGCCCGTGCGATCTGCCAGAATATCGGCATAGCGCGACAGTCTCAGACCGACGGCAAGAATAACAATGGCTGAAAGCGCAAAGGCGATGATTGCGTGGGAGAGAGATTGAATCTCAAGGACTTGTGGAAGGAGCATGAGGCTCCAACGCTTTGAGCAGCGCGAAGTTGCGTCAGGGGTTCGGACTTTTGGGAGCGTGTGACATGCCGGTCGGAAAACAACGGGTTGCCGAGCCGGTTAACGTCTTTTCGCGGGGGTCAAATGACTCAGAGAATCCCACCGTGAAAGTGTTTAAAGGCTGACAGAATCTCGTCCGGCTCATCATCCATTTTGGAAAGATCAAGCCGCATCTTGCCATCCTTGCGGAGTTTGAAGACGCGAATTTCCCATGGTCTGAGGCGCGTGGCCGGACTGGCGGTAAAGACCTCCTGAAGCGGCCCTGTAAAGGTGAGATCAATGGCGGGTAGTTTGAGCGCTTTCACCTGCACCATGCCGGATTCGACCTTCGCGACATCCTTCCACTTCACTTGGCCAAGGCCATCAATCTCGACACCGGCGTCAGACAGTCTGAGCGCCGGTCTGTTTGCGCGTGTCAGCGGCCAGGATCGCAGCGACAAAAACGTCAGGCCGGCAGCGAGAACAGACAGCACAGGCAGACCCATTAGAAGTCCCGCCATACCGAGTGTGGCCGCGACGCCGAGCGGCAGATAGACCCGGCTGCCGACGTCCGTCTTGTCGTAATCAGCAGTGAAGACGCGTTCGCTCATCCGCCGGTCTGTCCCCGATGTCTGAGTTTATGGTCTGCAAGCACGCACGCCATCATGGCCTCGGCCACAGGCGCTGCGCGGATGCCCACACATGGGTCATGTCGGCCTTTTGTCTGAACATCGACATCATCGCCGCCTCGGGTCACGGACTGACGTGGTGTAAGGATGGAGGATGTCGGTTTCACTGAAAACCGAGCGACAATGGGCTGGCCGGACGAGATGCCGCCCAGAATGCCGCCATTATTGTTGGACAGAAAGCGCGGGCCATCATTGCCGGAGCGCATTTCATCGGCATTGGTCTCGCCCGTCAGGCCCGCCGCCTCCATGCCTGCGCCAATCTCAACGCCTTTCACGGCATTGATCGACATCAGAGCCATGGCGAGATCGGAATCGAGTTTGCCATAGATGGGTGCGCCCCAGCCGGGGGGAACGCCTTCGGCGTGGACCTCAATCACGGCGCCGACGGAGGAACCTGACTTGCGAATTCCATCAAGATAGGTTTCCCAGGTTCTGGCCATATCGGCATCCGGGCACCAGAACGGGTTGTTTTCAGTTTCCGCCCAATCCCATTTGCTTCGATCGATTTTGTGCTCCCCAATCTGCACGAGCGCCGCACGAATGGTGATCGCGTCGCCCAGAGCGGCGCGCGCAACGGCACCTGCGGCGACGCGTGAGGCGGTTTCTCGTGCAGAGGACCTCCCACCGCCGCGATAATCTCGAACACCATATTTCTCGTCATAGGTAAAATCGGCATGGCCGGGCCGGTATCGATCCCGGATTTCGGAGTAATCCTTGGAGCGTTGGTCAACATTTTCGATCATCAGACAGATCGGGGTGCCTGTCGTCACCTGACCGCCAAATGATTCGTCGGTCTGATCATCCTGAAACACGCCGGACAGGATTTTGACCTGATCGGGCTCACGGCGCTGTGTCACAAAACGCGAGGTGCCGGGACGACGCAGATCGAGATACTTCTGAATGTCTTCCACATTCAGACGCACACCGGACGGGCATCCATCCACCACACATCCAATGGCAGGGCCATGGCTCTCACCCCAGGTGGTGACACGAAACATATGGCCGAAAGTGTTGTGGGACATGGACGTAGACTTTGATGTGATTGCGTTGATCTCAAGCCCCCATCCCATACTGGTATGAAGCCTGACTGGAAAGGGAGCAGCCGCCAAATGGCGCAAATGACCTTGATCTCATCCGTTTTCGCAAGACATAGAGACAGATGAAACGCGTTTTCGGCGAAAGGATAATGCATGTCGGACAAGGATATTGGCGATCTGATTCCCGCCTCGCCAGACTATGCTGGCGACACGTCTGACGCGCTGGCTGATGATAAGATCTTTTTCGCGAAGGAGGATCCATTTGATCTGTTCGCGGATTGGTTGTCAGAAGCGCTGAAGTCTGAACCCAATGACGCCAATGCCATGTCGCTTGGCACGGTGGATGCAGATGGTCTGCCGAATGTCCGCATGGTGTTGCTGAAGCACGCCGACGCGGACGGGTTTGTCTGGTATACAAATTATGAGAGTGCCAAGGGACGGGAATTGCTCGGACAGGGCAAGGCCGCCCTTTGTTTTCACTGGAAATCCCTTCGCAGGCAGGTTCGCGTGCGCGGGCTGGTGGAGCCCGTGAGCGATGATGAGGCCGATGCCTATTTCCAGTCCCGGGCGCGCGATAGCCGGATTGGTGCCTGGGCCAGCGAGCAGTCGCGTCCGCTTGAAGGCCGGTTTGCACTCGAGGCACGCATTGCCAAATACGCCGCAAAATATGGCCTCGGGCATGTACCGCGACCGCCTCACTGGTCCGGCTTTCGGTTAAAACCTGTCGAGATTGAATTCTGGAGAGACCGGCCATTTCGCCTGCATGACCGGCTGGTGTTCAGACGGGAGAATGAGCGTGCGCAATGGGTGACGACAAGACTCTTTCCGTAACGACCTATTTCTTTTTCGATCCTCAAACATAAAAAAAGCCCGGGATCTTGAGACCCCGGGTCAGAGTGTGGCGTTCCGTCAGATAGAGTTGTTATCGACCAACCGGATTGAGCAGAGTCACCTTCGCGCCCTCAGGAATGCCGAGTTCCGAGAAGGTCCATGTCAGGGTTTCGCCATTTGGCTGGTGCATTTCGCAATAGTCGCGGCGTTCACGATCGAGTTCGATCGTGAAGCGGTTGCCGTCTTCACGATCCACGTCGACATCGAAAAACTCTTTTGTCGTACAGCCAGAGGCCGCGACCCGAACGGCGATTTCACCATCGGTGATGTCAGCCGAATAGACGCGTTCTGAGCTGTTTGAATATTCCATATCCCAGTCGCCATCACCATCAGCATTGACCATGATGCATCCTCCCATGGTGAGAAGCAGGCCGGATACACTTGCCATAGCCAGAAGTTTCATCTGTATAACCCTTATTGAAAAGCAATAAGATGCTTATCGCTTTTCAATAAGTTGGGGTCAAGCGGGATGATCTTACAGTTTTGTAATCTTCAGAACTGGAAACGGTTTCCAAAGCGCAGAACGAACTGGGTCTGCAGTGATTCAAAATCTCGCGGAAAGGTATCGTAGTCGATGATCGCGCCATGACCGGCGGACAGAAACACCTCTGTCTGTGGCCGAACTTCCCAGCGCATACGGCTGAACAATGAGAACGCGTCGGAAATATTGTCGTACTGAGCTTGTGTCTCAACCGAGATATCGGACGAGAAATTCACAGTGGAATTCATAGAATAAATATTCACCGTCACATCGCCGTTGGGAACAGAGATATCATCTCTCTCCCAGGTCAGATCAATGTTCCAGAATTTTGACGGTCGAACGGAGCCGTTCAGTTTGAATTTGAACCGTTCGCCCCCGAAATATTCTTCAATCGTAATGTCAGATTGTGTGCCATGGGGCCGGGAGAAGGATGAACGTAGCATGGCGTAAAAGCCATTCGCAGAATATTCGCCATTCGGCACAATAATGCCGGTTGGCAGTGAGAAGGGCGTCATTACGACTTCTTCACCTTCATAGGCGCGCAGGTTCACCTGATCTGTCGTCGCAAGATCAAGATTGAAGTTCAGACTGTTCTTGCGGGTTTGGAGATTGCCATTCAAATCGGTAACCACATCGTGGCTCGATCCGATCTGCCAATATTGATACCAGCTTCCTGTTGTCCGGAATCGGCGATGCCAGTTCGCATTATAGTCATTCACGCCAGGTCGATTGACGAAGCCCAGCGCAGGACGGAAATCCTCACCAATTTGTTGCGCTGAGACCTCCCATGACCATTTATCATTTGGGTAGCTCAGCTTTGCGCCGAATGAGTCATCATCTCCAAGGGAAGAGAGTGATCTCATGAAATAGGCCGTGGCTTGCATGAAGCCCCCGCCAAATAGTCCGTTCGTACGATAAATGAAATCAGACCCAATCAGCGAGTTGTTTGTGTTACCGGTTGGGTCGCCATTGGTAGCGATGAAGCCAAGACGGGAGTTATCGAGCACATCAATACTGGCTCTGGCCACAGACAGTGTCTGGGAGTCGAGATTGTTGCCTTCCCCCATTTTCGCGCTGAGAACGCCGAGTTCGATACCTTTCAACTCACCGCTTAACTTAAGGCCAGTGGAGAGGTCCACTTGCTGGCCACCGACAATACCGATGCGGCGGGAGAAAAATGGCCGACCATTCGGGCTGCGCGAGAAGGTGTCACCCGCAAATTCAAAAACAGCAGCGTCCTGCAGGAAAAAGTCCCGGGTTTCTGGCTGAAACAGGGAGAACCGACCTGTATTGACCTGACGGGCATCAAGCGGCGTATCTGAAAAGTCGGAATTGAGCGTGAGCAGCCCCGTCAGAGACGGCGTGAATTTGTAATAAATATTGGCGCTCGGCTCGAGACGAATATCATTGTCTCGTGGAGTTGTGGTCCAGTCGCGATTGGCAATAACTGTCCCAAGGAGCTCAACGTCGAGGCCCAGCCCTTGTTCAATGTCCTGAATACCCACGAGACGACCTGGCTGGCGGAAGTCGAATTTGTTGACGCCCGGATCAATATTTGACCAGCGGATTTCCTCATTTTTATGAGCGAGTTCCCGCGTGATCAGAAGGCCCCAGCCTTCAGAATTCTCCGGGTCAAAACTGATAGAGCGGAATGGAATCACCATTTCGAGCACCCAGCCGTCTTCAGTAATCTGCCCTTCTGAATCCCAGATCGTATCCCATTCATCAATCGGCGGGCGACCGCGTTGAATAATGCGATCAGCCCGCGCGCCCTGGGCATTCACATCAAAGCCAAAACCGCCCAGACCCGTATTATAGGGGTCGATATAGAAACGGATCATGTCATCGCGATAGACCTCGCCGTCGCGCGTCATGATGCGATTGATGATCTTCTCCGGTTGTTCGTCGTAAGCCATGATCGCGACGTAAAGCGCCTCGGAATCATAGGCGAAGTACATTTCTGTTTTTTCGCTCGGCGCGGCCAGCTCCGGTGCGACCTGCCAGAATTCATCGATGACGGCGGCCTTGGCCCAGACAGGATCATCCAGCACGCCGTCAATGACCGGCGCTTCGTCAGCGGTGATCCGGGTGGGCTGGACGGAAGGAATGTAGCTTGTCGGATCGGGCGGTGTTGCGGTCTCAGCCAGGACCTGACCCGTTGTACAGCTCGCAAAAACAATACCCAAACAGCCATACGCAATTTTGTTCACGTCTGAAGAATCCCCGCACTAAAAACCGCATTCAGCTTTTACTTCGCAGATGCGGAATGACAACGCGTTAGGGAGAGTTCGCTATCACGAAAACGTGTGACCGTGACACAGGTCACTCACTGAGCGAAATGACCAATTCCTGAGCGCCAGAACGGGGGTGTCAAAAGTCGTAATCTTCGGGCCGCCAGCCCGGGTCCGGGTATTCCGGAGCCATATCTTCAAGCGTGCCGCGTACGATACGCGCGATCATCGCGTTACGTCGACTTTTGCTGTCTGACGGGATGACATACCAGGGCGCGTGATCCGTTGAACATCGCTCAACCATGTCGTCATAGGCTTTCATGAAATCTGGCCAGAGCTTTCGGTCCTCAAGGTCGCCCGGGTTAAACTTCCAGCGCTTATGCGGCTCTGCCAGCCGGGAATGAAGCCGTTCGGCCTGTTCTTCCGGTGAGATGTGCAGCATGAATTTCAGAATGCGCGTGCCGTTTTCGGTGAGGTGTTTTTCAAAAGCATTGATCTGATCATAGCGGCGCTCAATATCATCCTTTGGTGCGAACTCGCGCACTTTGACCACGAGCACATCTTCATAATGGGAGCGGTCAAAAATTCCGATAAAGCCTTTGCGTGGGACGGCCGCATGCACCCGCCAGAGATAGTCATGCGCTAGTTCCTCCTCGGTCGGCTTTTTGAAGGCCGCAACCTGAAGCCCGAGTGGGGAGGTATACGCGAACACGGCTCGCGTGGTGCCGCTCTTGCCGGCCGTGTCTATCCCCTGCAGGACGACAAGTAGCGACTGCTTTCGTTCTGCATAGAGAATGTCCTGCAAGCGATTGATTTCATGGGCATCTTCTTCGCAGCTGGCCCGCGCGATTTTCTTGGAGTCAAACAGAGATTCATCACGGGTCGGTACGTCACTCAGGACAAATTTCTTGCCGGGTTTCGCGATCAGATGATCCATGCAGTCTTTGGGGGAGGGAATATCAAAACTCATTCTGACAATCTGCAATCATTTCAGACTTCTGACCAGCCCTGAGGTGTTTGTCACTCGACCTTGAAGAGCGTGGTGCGTATGACTGTCGTTTTCAGGCTGAAAGGCACGCTCATGTTTCGTATTCTCGGGGGGATTGTCGCCGTTATTCTGATCCTTGTCGGACTGACGTTTGTCGCGAGTCGCGGTGGGCATGAGACCTATGATGCGGAGCTTTTCAAACCCGGACCCGTGATCGGTCTTGTAAAGGGTCTCAGCGACGATGCGCTCGAGGGACGTAAGATCGGCACGGCTGGCTCCCATCGCGCACAGGAGATCATCGAAGCCCGCATGCAAGCGATGGATTTGCTCAAAATGGGCAATTCCTATCGTCAGCCGTTTGATGCCGTACTGGGCAATTTGGCAGACGGTTCAACAGAACCGGTGCAAGGCACCAATCTGGTCGCCGTTGTGCAGGGCACAGATCCATCAGGACAGGTGATCGTCGTTACGGCGCATTATGATCATCTTGGTGTGGGTGAAGATGGCGAGATCTATAATGGTGCCGATGACAATGCGTCGGGAGTGGCGGCGCTTTTCGCGATTGCCGATCATTTTACGCGGAAAAAGTCACCACCCAAACACAGCCTGTTGCTGCTTGTTCTGGATGGCGAAGAGCAGGGCAGTCACGGCGCGAAAGCCTTTCTGGAAGACAGAGGCGGTCTGCCGCCGGGAACCATCGTCTTTAATCTCAATCTCGATATGATCTCACGTGCGGATAATGGAAAACTCTGGGCGAGTGGTGTGCCGCGCACGCCTTCGCTGCGGGCGGTTCTCGAGGCGGTTTCGGAAGAAGCTCCGCTCGATCTGGATATCGGGTTTGATGGGGATAATCCTGAGCAGGATGACTGGACGATGATGTCGGACCATCGCGAATTCCTGAAAGCAGGCATCCCGCACCTTTATCTCGGCGTTGAAGACCACCCGGATTATCACAAGCCGACAGACGATTTTGAAAATGTGGATCAGGACACGCTGATCAAAAGCGTTGAAACCATCATCATGGTATTGCGCGCCATTGACAACAATCTGGATGAAGTGCTGGCGGGCTTTGATCCGAACTGGCAGCCAGCCGCGACCGAACAGTCTGAGACGGACGAGGAATAAAAAAAGCCGCCGGGATGTCCGGGCGGCTTTTTTATAGTTAGTTTTCTGTCTTCTTACGAAGAGTAGAATTCGACGACCAGGTTTGGTTCCATCTTAACGGCGTAAGGCACGTCAGACAGTTCCGGAATGCGAACGAAAGTTGCCGACATCGCTTTCGGGTCAACGTCGATATATTCCGGGATATCGCGCTCAGCAGAACCGAGAGCTTCCAGAACCAGCGCCATGTTTTTCGCGCGGTCACGGATTTCGACAACGTCGCCTGGTTTCAGACGGTAGGACGGAATGTTCGTGCGAACACCGTTCACCTTCACATGGGCGTGGTTCACGAACTGACGCGCAGCGAAGATTGTTGGAACGAATTTCGAACGATAGACGAAGGCGTCCAGACGGCTTTCGAGGAGACCAATGAGGTTCTCAGCCGTGTTGCCTTTGCGGCGAGCCGCTTCGTCATAGGTTTTGCGGAACTGCTTTTCCGTGATGTCACCATAATGGAATTTCAGCTTCTGCTTCGCCATGAGCTGTGTGCCAAAGTCAGAGGTCTTACCACGACGCGCGGCGCCGTGCTGGCCCGGGCGGCTCTGACGTTTGTTGACGGGTGATTTTGGGCGGCCCCAGATGTTTTCGCCTACGCGGCGATCAATTTTGTATTTCGCGCTATGCCTGCGAGACATATCGTTATCCTTTTATCGACCGGGTCCGGATTGCCGCCTCATGCGGAAATCGATTTCAACGGCGGACACCAACCAACCCGTCATAAGTTCTTTTTGCGCATTTCCTGACGACGAACCGGAATCCACTTCGTCTGGAAATGCTTCCGCACCCGACTAAACGGGGCGAAGCGCGCTAAAAGCCGGAAAATGGAGATAAAGTCAAGCGCTGTCCGGCAATTACTGATCCGGAGTTTCAATGTTTCGTCCGCCATACCGGATAAGAAAATAGAGCAGGCCAAACAGCGTAAAGCCCAGCCCCCATTCGACGCCTTGATGCACAATAAGGGCGAACACTGTGAAGACGAGACCAGCGAAGGCTGGGACCGCCCAGATGAACAGTTCGCGTGAGGAGGGTTTGTCTGTTTTATCCGGCATGTTGTTTATAATCGTCTGACGGAGCTGTCATTTTCGTTTTAAACATGGGAAGCTGAAATCGATTTTACAGAGGCATGAGCCCAATACCAAATCATCTGGGAGGATGGAATGATAGACCGACGAAAGCTGCAATGTGTGGAAATTGTGGCCCGATGCCTCATGGCATTGATCCTGTTGACGGCGGGAACGAGCAAATTCTTTAGCGGAGGTGGCTTTGCGGACTATTATTCCGGGCAGTTCGCGAACGAAGCTTTGCGGATCACCCTGCCAGGGACGCTGACTCAGCTTTATCTTACGGTCATTCCCTTCATAGAAGTGGCTTTGGGGGCGGCGCTGCTGGTATCACGGCTCAAGCCATGGACACTTTATGCCTGGTATGCCTTCATGGCCTCTTTGCTGGTCGGGCATTACATTCTTCAGGAATGGTCTGAAGTGAACCAGATGCTGGACTATTTCTTCCTTGGATTTCTTTGTCACATTCTGCCGACGTTCAGCCTGCGGGATATCCGGACCGGCACCTGACTTCGCTCAGTCTTTCCGGTCTATTCGGGCTTTGCCACGGCCCAGTGCAAGGGCTTTTACGGCGCCGCGGAAAGTCCGCGTTTCCTGATCCGTCCAGCCTGCACGTGAGAAGGCATTGCGGAGGTTCTGGATCATAACCTCTTTCTTCTCAGGTGGGAAAAAGAAGCCCGCGCGATCAAGTTCGTCTTCGAAATGTTCCATCATTCCGATCAGGGCCTGCCGGTCGGCGGGCGGATTAAGGCCTGCCTCTGCGGTTTCTGTGGTTCCAAATGCCCAGGCATGGGCGAAAACGCCGACCGCCTGCGCCAGATTGAGGGAGGCAAAGGCCGTATTCACCGGATAGGTAAGAATAGCGTCACACAGAGCCACAGCGTCATTCGGCAGACCGGATTTTTCCGCGCCGAAAAGCACGCCGGTTTTGCCTGCATGGCTTGCAAGTTTTGCGGTGGCTTCATCTGTGGAGAAGACCGCTTTTTCCATACCGCGCTGCCGGGCGGTGGTGGCGATCAGATAATTGAGGTCAGAGACGGCCTCTTCCAGCTTTTCAAACACAGTGGGTGTGACAACCCCACCCTCGAATGCTCCGGCAGACAAGGTCTCGGCGGCCGGGTTCGGCCAGCCATCACGGGGCGCGACTATGCGGAGATCGGACAGTCCGAAATTTCCCATCACGCGCGCAGCAGCGCCAATGTTTTCGCCCATTTGCGGCGCGACCAGCACAATAGCCGGCCCGAAAGTTTCAGCACTCATCGATGAAATTCACTGGCTCCGCTGCCGCCTTGTCCGACCGTATTCTGGTCGATCAGGTCAAACACTTCGGATGTGCTAACAGAGCGCGACCAGCGACCGCGTTCCGTTCCATCCTGGCCGAGAAAGATGATTGTGTTCTTGTTGGTTGCGCAGCCATACTCTGACGCAGAGCTCAGGCGTTGTGGCGCTGACAAGGGCAGATCATTTGAGATTGGTCCGAGGGCAGTCGGCGTATGATTGGTCGACCGGCCTCGGGATAATTCCGTGATCGTAACGTTGTGATCGAGATAGTCCGGCCAATTGACATCTTTCATTTGAGTGTTGGCAAACTCCATGTCGGAGGTCGGAGAGCCGAATGAACAAATGATAAGTTGATGGGGCTGTTGGGAATAGTTTCGCTGCAGCACACGCGCATTCGTCGCGCAGGCCATGCCTGTCGACAGTATAATGACACCCATGATGGCAGCGGTTCGAAACAATCCAATTCCCTCGTTCGAGTCACAGTAACGCTTTTTGTGATTGAAATACAGTAACACGGACAAATTTCCTGTCCGGACAGCGAAACATGTTAGCGCAGTTCAGCTCGGTTCGTCGTGTCAGGAATAGCGCGTTCGACGAATGATATTGGACAAACGGTTATTGATCGCGACCAGTGCCCCGGGGCGCCTGGTTTTTCCATCCTGTTTCTGTGGCACATAATCGCCATCCGCAATGCTGTAGATGGATCGTATATGTCTGACGCCATTTTTGATCCGCATGGGCGTTGTGTAGACACAGTCGCGGAAATAAAAATGGGTCACCTGACTTAAGCGGCTGGATGTCGCCGCCTCAATTGGCGAGCCGCCATGGACGAGATTGGCCGCCCAGATAAGCGCCTGGCCCTTTTTCAGTAGGGCGGTCTGCCGTCTGAAACCATGTTCTGAAATGCGCTGGGCCACCAGTGGCTCGTAATGCTCGGCATAGCTCGGGCCGGGCAGATCTGCCTTCGCCAATATCGAGAGAGAATGACTTCCCGGGTAGAATTCCAGTGGACCCGATAGAGCAGATACATCTTCGAGCGCGACCCAGACACCACACATGAAATGCTCCGGATCAGATGAGAAATGATAGGTGTCGCTATGCGGTTTTTGTTCGCTGCCACGCGCGAAATTCAGCGTCTGAAACGGGAAAGACTTTCGTCCGTAAAGCCGATCCAGAAGGTCCATCAATGCGTTATGGCAGGCAATTGATTTGACCGATTGATTTCGTCGCCAAAGGTCCTGAGCACGAACAAAGCCAGCATCGCCGATTTCTGCACTGGCTTTGGCGGCTTCATCGATCACTGATGGATCGAACCCGAAATCCTTTATCAGATAGCCGTGATCCCTGTAAAAGGCGATGTCAGGATCCTGATCGGTCCTGGCATCTTCCGACATGTAGTATGGAACAGCGCCCGTCATGCATTCTCAACTTCGCAATCAGTCCGAAGTTTTGAAACCTGTTTGCAATCAGGGGTCAACCCGGGGCGGAGATAAGATCGAAAATCAGGCGTTTCGGGCTAATTGCCCGCCATCCACGCGGATCGCGACACCATTCATGAAGCTTGAAGCAGGCAGGCAGCAATTGAGCGTGATGTGCGCGACTTCCTCGGGGATGCCATAGCGGCGAAGCGGCACGCGGCGTTTGGCGAACAGCTCCTTATGCTCATCCGGAATGCCTTCGGTGATGCCGGTATGGATCGGGCCTGGGCAGACCGCATTCACGGTGATGCCTTCGCGGGAAAGTTCGACAGCCATGGCTCGGGTGAGGCCGATTACGCCATGTTTAGCGGCCACATAAGGCGAGTTCCCCGCCGTCGCGCCCATACCCTCGGTCGAGGCAATATTGACCACGCGACCTTCGCCGGATTTGATCAGATGGGGCAGGGCTGCACGGACAATGCGCTGATGCGCCGTCAGGAGTACGGAAACGCTGCGGTCCCACACATCATCATACTCAGTTCCTTCGGCGGTGAACGGAACGAGATGGGCAAAGCCGGCATTGTTGATGAGCAGATCAAGCCCGCCGAACTGCTCCACCGTTTTTGGGATGATGGCTTTGATGGCGTCATGGTCTGAGACATCAAGCGCCCATCCCACGACATGCTCAATTCCCGCCGCTTTGATTTCATCGACAACGGCATCGACCTTTTCCTGGCTGAGATCTGTGACCACAACATTCGCGCCTTCGCGGGCGAAAAGGTGCGCCGTGGCGCGACCCATGCCGGAGGCGGCTCCGGTTATAAGGGCTGTCTTTCCTGCAATGGAACGGCTGAGCACGCGATATGGCGGCATGGTGTGTCTCCCCTGTGTTTTGTGTTGGAGATGTGTTTGAGGATTGCGGGCGACTTGGCAAGAGAGAAGTTTTGCGTCTCTGATAGCCTGAACCAAAACTGGACTGTCCGTTCAGAAGGTATTCATGAGACGTTTGCTGTACTGACTTCGTAAGCAGCAGTGAGGCGATGGGGGATTTCCATGCGAGTTTTAGTTTCAGGCCTGATCGGCATAGCGGCACTTGCAAACCTGTCTGTGCAGGCCGACCCGGTTTCAGACGCGTTCCAGCCAAATTGCGAAATCGTGATGGGCGATGAGTATCATCGCGACTGGCTCGAAAGCCTTGATGTGACTGTTTCTGAAGTCTGTTCCTGCATGGAAAACATGGCCGGTGAAAAAGCGGACGAAGAGCAGATGCAACTGGACCTTGCTTTGCAGGAAACGGCGGATGAGATGACGGCCAATAGCGTGGATGCCATGCAGGCAAGCTCTCAACTCTCTGCGTCTGTCGTCGGGCAGGCTGCCGGGGATCCGAATGCCATGCAGCTTTTAAAGGGCCTGAGCGCGAGCCGCCAGCTGATGTTTGACATGCGGGACTCCTACAACACTGCGGGTGTCTGCCCGGTGAGTTGATCGGTGCGTCTTGCTCGTTAAACGGCTTTATCAAGCGAACATCAGTTTTCGGTAGCCCAGCCAAAGCTGGATACGGCATCTGCAGCAAGTTCGCTAATCCCGACAATCAAATTGCTGTTGCCATTATCTGGTGACAGCGGAGTGCGGGCGCTTTCCCTTATAAGTAGATAGACGGCAGATTGCTAGTTCTGTAACTTGCCCAACATGACGCGATTATCCGCCTTGAAACGCTTTCGTGACCGGCAGAAACGGAAGTTTGTGCCAAGCGTCACGCTAAGTCTGTTTCTGGTTTTGGTCTCATTTGCCGTTTTGGGCCGAATGTTCAGCCTGGAATTCATCGTGACAAAGATATGCGATGCCGAATATTTTCGCGGCGGTGCGCCATCTAACGCAACTGTCGCACCTGTCGAGTGGTTCATCGTTATCGCCATTCTCGCGTTACTGACTCAGCTAGTGCATGCGTTGACTGGTCTGATACGTCACGATTTTAGATGGCTCGACTTAACACTAGGCAGCGTAAATTTTTTGCTGGCTTTCGGCTTGATTGTGTATTGGGTGGCTGTGTGGTCAATCTGGCATCCATTTCACCCCGCTACTCGAGTTCTGGACAGATATTCCCTAAGTCTTCCAATCTTACCGACGAAACCTATTGATCTGGGAGTGTCAGAGTTTCGGACGTTTTTCGGAAATCCGAAATGGGAACCTCTGGACATTCGGCAAAACGGCGAACCTGTTTACCGGCATCGCACGACTGGTGTGATCATGGCTCGGGAGAAAGTTCATTCCTGCCAACCAGACTGGGTTCGACAGGCGAATTTTGAACGATTGAAAAAAGCGGGGCGTTGGGATCCTGAAGATTCGACAGAAGGATTTTCAGACGACTGGTATGACTGGGTTTATCGGGATTCTGAAAACAGGATCATTTATGCCCCTGCATCCAAGTCGGACCCGGCTGGGCGGGCTCTATTAAAGGAGTTTGAAAACAACCCATCGCCGATAACCAAAGATGAATTTTTCGACATGCTGTGGCGAGAGGAAGAAGCGCGAACACCTCGGCGATCTGCCCGCGAACGCGCAAATATTTCCTATGACGAGTTCATGGAAAGGTACATGAGGAAAATGGAGCGGAAGGCCCGGTAGGTGGCAAACCAGCCTGTCTCCTGGCAAAAGCAGGCGGGCAAATGCCCGGTCTATCGTTTACCCTACAGCCCACACACTTCAGCGGCGATATCGTCGCCATTGATGGCTTCGGCGACTTCGAGGGGCGCGTCGGTGGCGATGAGGGTGAGGCCTGCATCGACCAGTGCCTGAAACTCTGAACCATTACCGTCGGCGAGGTATGTGTCGTCGAGGCGTTCACCGGGGCGGCCGAGCGTGCCAAATGCGGCCTCGACACCTTCATCCAGCACGCGATCCCAGGCGGCAAAGTCTGGTTCATTCGTGCCGGTCCAGGCGATGAGACTGTCCTGATTAACACCGCCATCCACGAGCTTCCGGATATCACGCCCGCCAAATGCACTAGCCGTCATCATAAGGTCGGGATTGATGCGCGCGATTTCGAAGGCCTGATCATCATTATAAGAAATCATAATGACATTGTCTTCGGCGCCTGCAGCCTCAACAGCGGAGACGATATTGGCAAAGCTGGTGGTGGGTTTTTTGTCGAGTTCGACGATAGCGCCGGTTTCAACCGCCCATTCGAGCGCGTCTGAAAGGCTTGGAATGTCAAAGCCCGTAACCTCGCCATTATTGTCACGGAGTCTGAGCGTTTGCAGGTCCGTCCAATCCCATTCGGCAACAAAGCCTTCACCTGTTGTCGTACGCGTCAGAGACCGGTCATGCATGAGGAAAAGCACGCCGTCCTGGCTTTCAGCAATGTCGATTTCAAACACGCGGACGCCTCGATCGAAATTGTATTGCATGGTTTCGATCGCGTTTTCAGGATAGCCCGGATAGGGGCCGCCACGATGCGCTGCGATGGCTGTGCCTTTGTTTTCGCGCAGGCAGTCAAAGATTTCCGGAAGGGAAGCGCGCTCTGCCGAAACTGGGGTTGGCTTGCCAGCCACTGGGGAAGGCGCGCCTTCGTATATTTCAGATTCGGGTGAACATGCCACTAAAAACAAGGCGATAGCACATAGCGATACTGCGGCAGATTGGCTCATAAGAGGGGTCCATATAATGAGAACAGGCGAATTTTTACGAAAATAGTGGCCGACAACAAAGGTTTCGTGACGGGCAGGCTTGAACTTTTCTCGTGCCGTGCTTTCCCTATCACCCAAAATGGCTTTATTGCCATGCCAACGACCACAAACAGGCGTCAATCTCAGGGGAGATATATGAGCATCATCGGCAAAATGCAGGACTGGCCTCTCACCGTAAATAAGGTGATCGAGCATGCCAAGATCAATTATCCACGTCAGCGTGTGATCACAAGAACAGTGGAAGGCCCGATCGTTGAGAAGACGTATTCCGAGATTTACGACCGGTCTAAACAGGTTTCGAATGCGCTGAAGGGCGACGGGATCAAAAAGGAAGACCGTGTGGCGACGCTGGCATGGAATGGCTGTCGCCACATGGAAACCTGGTTTGGCGCGATGGGTATCGGCGCTGTCCTGCATACGATCAATCCGCGCCTTCACCCTGACCAGATTGCCTGGATTGCCAATGATGCCGAAGACAAGGTTCTGTTTGTCGACCTGACCTTCCTGCCGCTGATCGAAGCTGTGAAAGATAAATTCGAAACGGTTGAGCGGTTTGTCATCTATTGTGACCCTGAAAACATGCCGGCGACCGAGCTCAAAAACGCTATTGCGTATGAGCTCTATATTGACGGCCAGAGCCAGGAATGCGTCTGGGGCGATTTCGACGAAACGACGCCGTGCGGGCTTTGCTATACCTCCGGTACGACGGGCAATCCGAAGGGTGTGCTTTACTCTCACCGTTCCAACGTTTTGCACACACTGATGACCGGTATGACCGACGCGCTTGGCATTTCCATCCATGACCGTGTGCTGCCCATCGTGCCGATGTTCCATGCCAATGCCTGGGGGCTGACCTTTGCCTGTCCGGCCATCGGGGCGGAAATGGTGATGCCAGGACCTGCCATGGATGGTGCCAGCATCTATGAAATGCTGACCAAATATAAGGTCACGATTTCAGCGGCTGTGCCGACCGTCTGGCTGATGCTGCTTCAGCATCTTGAGCAGAACGATCTGCAATTGCCGGATCTGACGCGTGTTGTGATTGGTGGCTCGGCGGTGCCTGAGCGCATTCTTCGGACCTTCCAGGACAAATATGGTGTTGAAGTCGGTCATGCCTGGGGCATGACGGAAACCTCGCCGCTTGGTACGATAGGCTCACTGACGCCCGAACAGAAAGCGCTGGATTATGACAGCCAGATTACTGCGAAACTGAAGCAGGGGCGTCCGCCATTCGGCGTCGAGATGAAGATCGTCGATGACGAAGGCAAGGACTTGCCGCGCGATGGCGAGACGTCCGGTCATCTTCTGGTCCGCGGCATGGCGGTTGTCGACACCTATTACAAAGGCGCTGGCGGCGATGGCGGCAGCGTTCTGGATGAAGACGGCTGGTTTGACACAGGCGATGTCGCCAACCTTGATGACCAGGGCTTTATGCAGATCACGGACCGTTCGAAGGATGTGATCAAATCCGGTGGTGAGTGGATTTCATCGATCGATATCGAGAATTTTGCGGTAGGCCATGACAAGGTCGCGAATGCTGCGGCTATCGGCATTTACCACCCGAAATGGGATGAGCGTCCGTTGCTGATCGTGCAGCTGCATGAAGGTCAGACTGCGACGAAGGAAGAGATTCTCAAACAGCTCGAAGGCAAGATCGCCAAATGGTGGACGCCGGATGATGTTGCCTTTGTGGATGCCATTCCGCTGGGGGCAACTGGCAAGATCAACAAGCTGGCGCTTCGCGAGCAGTTCAAAGACTATAAACTGCCAACCTATTAAGCGGGTGAGTTGACGCTTTAGGGATTCCCTCTACGACTTGGTTTTTATCCTGAAGAACAAGGACACAGACCGGTCATGCCATTCAGCAAGCGGGAATTCCTGAAGGCGACGGCCGGACTTGGCGTCGCAAGCGGTCTGGGTGCCTTCGCGGCGCGTCCGGCACGGTCTGAAGATGAGCTGCCAGATATGGCTGCGGCCGCGCAGCCTATCTCTGCGGACGAACATCAGGCGCGATTAGAAAAGGCACAGTCTCTGATGCAGGCGCAAGGGATTTCTGCGCTGGTGCTCGAGGCGGGTTCGGCGCTGGTCTATTTCACCGGCATTCAATGGTGGCGGTCTGAACGCTTCACCGGCGTGATTGTGCCGGCTGATGGCGCTCCGGTCGCGATTACCCCGTATTTTGAAGAACCGTCCATACGCGAAAGCGTGAAGGTCGATATCAGCATCCGTACCTGGAATGAGCATGAAAATCCGTTTGCCCTGGTGGCGGGTGTACTCACCGATGCTGGCCTGAGTGAGGGCAAGATTGCCATTGAAGAAACGGTTCGCCATTTCATTTCGCAAGGCATTGCGGAAGCCGCGCCCGCATTCGAGATTGTCTCGGGCATGTCGGTGACACGCGGTGTGCGCATGTTCAAATCGCCTGCTGAGCTGGCGCTGATGCAGACCGCCAATGATATCACGCTGGCGGCCTATAAACATCTCTATCCGCAGATCGAAGCGGGTATGAACCAGTTCGATGTTTCTTCCATTATGAGCCAGACCACATCGAAGCTCGGCGGCAGCGTCGAGTTTTCAATGGTTCTGCTGAATGAGGCGAGCGCATATCCGCACGGGTCTGGTTCGCGGCAGACGGTGAAGGAGGGCTCGATCATTCTCATGGATTGCGGGTGCGGGGTTCATGATTATGAATCCGACATTTCGCGCACCTGGGTGTTTGGTGAACCGACGCAGAAACAGCGCGATGTCTGGAATACCGTGAAGCGCGGACAGGAAATCGCGCTTGAAACCGCGCAGATTGGGACGCCCGCTGGCAAGGTCGATGCTGAGGTCCGCAAATATTATGAAAGCCTGGGCTATGGGCCCGGATATAAAACGCCCGGCCTGTCGCATCGTCTGGGGCATGGGATCGGATTGGATGGCCATGAGCCTGTGAACTTTGTTGGCGGCGAAGAGACACCGCTGGCGCCCGGCATGTGCTTCTCAAACGAGCCTGGCATTTATGAGTTTGGCGCATTTGGCGTGCGGTTAGAGGATTGCCTTTACATCACTGAGGATGGCCCCAAACTCTTCACGGCTTTTTCTCCCTCTATTGATCAGCCGTTCGGATGATGGCGTGACTGGACAGATCGACGTTTCTCTTATTTTGCCGACGCGCAATGAAGCGGGGAATATTTCAGAGGCGATCCGATTAGCCGGTGAGGCTCTGGCTGATATTTCGTTTGAAATCATTGTTGTCGATGATGACAGTCCGGATGGCACAGCTGACCTGGTGCGCAGAATCGCTGCCGAAGATCGTCATGTCAGGCTTATCCAGCGTGTTGGACGGCGAGGGCTTGCCTCGGCCTGCATAGAGGGCGCGCTGGCGGCGTCTGGCCGGGTTGTGGCGGTGATGGACGCCGATTTGCAGCATGACGAGCGAATTTTGCCAGACCTTGTTCGCCCTGTGCTGAGTGGCGAGGCCGATCTGTCGGTTGGTACGCGCTATTCGGAGGGGGGCGGCACGGATGGCTGGTCAGATGTGCGACAATCGCAATCGGCCTTTGCGACGAAACTCGCATCGCGGTTCATGAAAGCTGATCTCAGCGATCCGATGTCCGGCTTTTTCGCAATGTCGGCAGATCACTTTCGGTCGTTGATTCCCTCGCTCTCAGGACGCGGTTTTAAAATCCTGCTCGATATTGTGTTCTCCAGCAAAGAACCGCTCCGGCTTCACGAAGTGCCCTTCACATTCCGGGGACGTGAAGTGGGCGAAAGCAAGCTGGATGCGCCAACGGCTCTGCAATTCCTAATGATGCTGTATGACCGGGCGCTGGGCCATATCATCCCGGCCCGGTTTGCCTTGTTTGCGGTCGTTGGCGGACTGGGCGTGCTGGTGCATATGGCCATGCTGATGCTGGTCTTTCAGGGCTTCGGGGCCTCATTTCTCATCGGCCAGACCGTCGCTGTGCTGGCTGCCATGACCTTCAATTTCTTCCTGAATAATCTACTGACCTTTCATGATGTCCGTCTGAAAGGCTGGGCGCTGGTGAAAGGCTGGTGCAGCTTCTGTTTGATCTGCGGGCTGGGCGCGATCGCGAATGTGGGGGTGGCGTCCTATCTGTTCAGCCAGACAGGCGTTATGTGGACGGTGTCAGCTTTGGCAGGCATTCTCGTTGGCGCGGTCTGGAATTTCGTGATGTCATCCCGATTTACCTGGGGGAGGCTCTGAGCCGTCAGCTCCAGCTGTCCAGCCAGATATAGTTCAGCCATTGATGCTGAGGCATTTTCGTCGCGTAGACCACGGGCAGGAAGTAAAGATACGCAATGGCGCTTGCCGTCAGGACGCTCCAATATGCGCCCCTCCTTAATTTCCCTTTCGGTACGAGCGAGACACAGGCGGTCACCACAAAACACATGATAATGGCCGAGCCATGATAATAAAACAGAAAGCCGATCTGCTTTGGAATGATGGCAAAGGCCAGCCAGCTCATCAGAAAGACAAACGCAATCCGAAAGGGTAAAGCGATCTGCCTGCGCAGACTTTCAACCAGACACGCGACGAGTGCGAGGAGTCCGCCCCAGTATATCACCGGATTGCCAAGATAAAGTATTGCGCGGTGTTTCTCATCGGGTGTGTCGAGGAATTCATACCAGATGGGTTCCAGCATGAGCGGCCAGCTCCACCAATCGCTTTCATAAGTGTTTTCAGCGAGCGGCATGGTCTGCAGCTCGATCATGTGGACATGGAAGGTGAAGAGGTCGAAGAGGCTGGTCAGCGGGTCCTGTTCAAGGTGATAGGCCGGAATGAATGTTGCCGCATAGGCGAGGAGGCTGGGCACGCCGAACAGCGCTCCGACCACCAGAAAGCTGAGATTTGAGAGGGTCGGAAACCCGCGGCCAAACAGAACGTCTAATAGAGGACGCCGGGCCTTAAGTGTCGCCTGAAGACGCTGGCCGAACAGAAAGATCAGCGCGAAAACCGCGTAGATTCCGGCCGTCCATTTCGCAGCCGTTGCAAGGCCGAGCAAAATGCCGGACAAAATCAGCAAAGCTGCTGTCAGACCTTTTGACGACTTCAAATCCGTAGCGATCAGCAGACCCGCGACGGACATGGCAAACAATGGCCATGTGATGGTGTCCAGCATGGCTGTCCGTGCCTGCACAACATACATGATGTTGAAGAGGATGAGGAGCGCGGTCAGAGCTGCCAGTGTTGGTGATCTGAAAACACGAAAAGCGATTTCAAAACAAGCCAGAACGCCGAGAATTGAAAGAAGCGCACCAGGGAGGCGCCACCCCATGGCGTTGTCGCCAAAAATCCAGATTCCGAGCGCAATCACCTCTTTGGCAAAGAGCGGGTGCTCGGGATTCCGGTTCTCGGTCAGCGAAAGAAGGCTGCGTGCGGCTGGCACGTAATGGGTTTCGTCAAATACCAGAGTCTCAATGTTCGACAGGCCCGGCAGAATCAAAACGCATGCCGCAAATAGAATGGCGAAGCGGAACAAATTTGGATGTGCAAAAGATGGCATGCAGATTCGTCCGTGAGAATGAGGCTAGCGATATGGCGGTCATTGGACCTCGGGTCAAATACCTCGCCTCGTTAGAGATTCCGATTTTTGTTTTGCGCATAGTCGCGCTAAGACAATGAATTCACAGGTTTGGAGTTACCCTATGGCATATTCGAGTCGACGAGGTGGTATTCGTCTCTGGCTGGCTGGACTGGTGTTCTTATTGGCTGTCGCTTTACCGGTCTGGTTTGCGGTTGCAGCATTGGGGGTAAAGTTCGAATTCTGGGATTATCAGGTAGGTCTGGGAACGCTGACCCGTGACTGGGGCGCGAAGTTTACGACCGCTGTTCTTCTGGCAGGGCTGGTTCTTCTCTTGCTGGGGCTGATTAAAGCGCCGCGCGTGCGCACAGTGATTCTGTCGATCCTGATTTTGCTGATTGCCGGATTATGCATGGGGCGCCTGCTCGCGATGAAATCCGTCGCTGAAAGCCTGCCGCCAATTCACGATGTTCAGACGGATTGGTCTGATCCGATCATGTTCACAGATGCCATGATGGAATTGCGCGGTGATGAGAGTAATCCGGTGCAGGCTGACCCGGTCATTTCGCCTGTCATTACCCGCATTGAGCAGAATTTCGAGGCCCAGAAGGAGAAAGCTCAGTCTGGCGGCTTCTCCAAATTCATGTGGGATACGCAGGTCGCGCTCGGTATGCAGAGCGATGTTTTCTATTGGAAAGACCTGGCAGGTCAGCGCGTCGCGGACGAGCAGGCCAGGGCTTATCCAGAGATCGAGCCGATTATCGTAGCGCAGGCACCAGACACTGTGTTTCAGGTCGCTGAAGAAGTGCTTGCGAGCATGGATATGGAATTTGTGACCCGCAGCCAGGGCCGGGGCATTCTGGAAGCGACAGCGAGCACGCAATGGTTCGGGTTTAAGGACGATGTCGCCGTTCGTATCCGCCCTGAAGGTGATGGCAGCCGCGTGGATATCCGATCGGTTTCGCGGGTCGGCCTGTCCGATCTCGGCGCGAATGCCAAGCGGGTTGAAGCGATTTCAAATGAGCTCGAAAGCCGGTTATCAGAACAAGCAAGCTGATCGGGAGCGTCCCGGTCAGTCTCTCTGATCAGTTTGCTTCCGCGATCTCGTAAGTGCCGGTAATGTCCGGCAGGCCTTCAACGGTTACGCGGCCCTCTTCAACGAGGTGGATCATGTGACCGAGCACTGAGTGGCATGCGGCGGGATGCAGTCTGTTATCAATGTCGGCATAGATGGTTTTCACCATTTGCGGAATGCGCGTATCGCCAGCCTGAAGGCGTGACAGAATGGCTGCCTCGCGCGCTTTGCGGTGGTCGATATAGGCCTGAATGAAGCCGACCGGATCTTCGATCACAGGCGGGCCATGGGTCGGGAATATCGCACTGAAGCCGCGATCGCGAACCTTTGCGAGACTGTCCAGATACTGCCCCATATTCCCATCCGGCGGTGAAATCACCGTTGTTGACCAACCCATAATGTGGTCACCGGAGAAGAGAACATTCTCTTCCTTCAGGTCAAAGCAGATATGGTTTGATGTGTGTCCCGGCGTTTCAATGACTTCAATCGTCCAGTCTGGTCCTTTGGCGACAAATCCTTCGCCGATGGTTTCGTCCGGGCGGAAAGAAAGGTCGTCGCCTGCTTCCATGCGAACTTCGGATTCTGTCGGGATAGCTGGCCCCTTCGCATAGACTTTGCAGCCAGCCCATTCGGCGAGGGGGTGGGCGAGAGGGGAATGGTCCATATGGCTATGGGTCACGAATACATGACTCACGGTTTCGCCTTCCAGCGCGGCTTTCAGCGCTTCGAAATGCGCTTCCGTGTTGGGGCCGGGATCGATCACAGCAACAGTGCCGGTGCCGATAATGTAGACGCCCGTACCTGTATAGGTGAAAGAGCCTGGGTTGTCGGCAATGACGCGGCGGATGAGCGGGCTCATCTGCGTGACTTTGCCGTATTCGAAATCCATTTTCTGGACAAATGGGATTTTCGTCGCCATTCCCGAATTCTCTCTCTTCAGTTCCTGGCCGACTGTTATCGGACCTTTGGAGCGTAACTTGCCGCGAATTTGCGTGCCATCAATCGGGTGGCTCTCAGCTTTTGTCCAAGGGGCAATGCAACTGGAGGGCCCATATCGGTTTTGTTCGCATCCACAATGTAGATCTTCCCCGTTCCGGCATCCCGCAGCACGTCCACGCCACCCCAGTCAAGACCGATCTCGGAGACAAAAGAGCGAATAATCGCCAATTCGTCGGTCGAGAAACAATCACCGGGCAACATCAGCCGAACATCGCAATTTTCATTCGCAAATCGGCGATGCACCGGACGCCGTTTACGGAACACGATTGTGGGTTCTCCCGCGACGACGGTCGTCCGCAAATCTTCCACAAGATCACCCGGAATCTGATTATCAACCAGTCGCTGATAGCTTTTGCCTTCCAGGCGGGCAGCGGGGCCTTGAAGCGTGCGGCCGTCATGGGCGGCGTTTATCTCAGATTTTTCAACCATCATGCCGGTATAGGTCGTTGGATCAACTGCGAGAGAATAGCCTGACACTTTTTCAAACGCCTTGGCGACCAGCGATTTCGACACGTCGAGACAATTAAAATTGATGTATTTCACGGATTGCGTGACTTGAGGACGTTTCGCGTTGCAATGGGTCGAATCATCGAACTGAAAAATCACATCAGCTTTGTGCAGATCTTTTTCGATTTTTGCGCCAGCAGCATGAAGCACAGGCCAGATGAAATACCAGGGGCGAGGCTGGTCGGGCAGGAAAGCGATTCTCGGTGCGCGATGTCCGCGCGCCCAATGCCAGAGACGCCAGCCCTGAGCGAGTGTAAAGAAGCTCATCCAAACGAGGATGTCGCCAAACAGGCCCAGATTCATCGGAACGGTATGCCCTGTTTTCTTTACCAGAAAAGCACCGTCTTCGAATTGGAAATCCGATAACCAGTTTTTACTCATACAAACTTTCCCCGTTTTCGACCCCGGCTCGTATGTCCCAATTTTTGATGCCGGTCCACTGGCTTAATGTTTGCTCACCTGTCGCCTAAGACCAAAATGGGACATTCTCGTGACCGACAAAATCACTTTCATTTGCTGGCGTGTGATCCGACCGTTGTTTGCCGCTTTGATCGGGCTCACTTTGATGAAAGCGGCGACGGAGCCCGGTAAAATACCCGATGCTCCGTCATCCTCAACAGTGATCGTGAAAATTACTGACCGCTGATCGTCACGATCAGCGCCTAGCCTGATGCGATTGCAGTGAGGCGAGGCGTATGGCCGCTCAAATCGTATCCTGCATCGCGCGCATACCCGATGATATCCCCGACGCTCATCTGGTTCTGCCACGCCATGGCATAGGCCCATAAGGTCGCCGAGCGTGTGCCCGATCGGCAGAATGCGAGCACTTTCTTGCCGTCCAGCTCTTGTAAGGCGTTGACGGTGGCCTCGACATCCTGAGCTTCCGGCGGAGCGACAATGGGAATGTGATAGAAGGAGAGCCCAAGCTCATTGGCAGTATCGATCAGCTCCTGAGTGTCTGGCTGGTCGGGGGTTTCGCCATCGGGACGGTTCATAATGAGCGCCTGGAAGCCGACCTCTCTGGCAGCTTTTACATCTTCAGCCGTTATTTGTGGTGCAACGAAGAAATTTTCTGTGATTTGTCGAAAATCGGACATGACGTGATGTTGATCTTTCCTGAGTTTGATGAAAACCAGTTCCGCTCTTGTCGAATGCTGTAAACCCGTGCCAGTACTACCGCCTTCGGTTTTATTTCTTACGGAATCAGAACCGGCTTCAGGTTTCGGCGTCCATCTGGTGAAGTGAGTAAAGGTTTCGTGCCTCGTTTTTTATCCCGAATATCTTTCCTGTTCATCCTCAAACGATTGTTGATTGCTATACCAACTTTGTTGGCCGTAATCACTGTTGCATTTTTCATGATGCGCGCGGCACCCGGTGGTCCGTTCAGTATGGACCGCAAGCTTGAGCCTGCCATCGAAAAGCAGATCATGGCAAAATATGGCCTCGATCGTCCACTGCATGAGCAGTATTTAGACTATATCACAGACGTTGCTGTGCTCGATTTCGGCCCGTCTTTGCGGAATAAAGACCGCTCTGTTGCAGAGCTGATAGGCGAGGGCTTTCCAGTCAGCGCCACGATTGGCGGATGCGCGATGGCGCTTGCATTTCTGGTTGGCGGATCATTAGGGATTATCGCCGGTCTGAGGCAAAATTCGGCACTTGATTTCGGATTAATGGGCTTTGCGACGCTCGGGATATCTGTGCCTTCCTTTGTCGTGGGGCCGGTCGCGGCACTGATCTTCGGGGTTTGGATACCGATCTTTGCTCCGGGCGGGCTCGATCTCGGGCGTATGACGCCCTATACGATCACGCTCCCCATCATCACGCTGTCTCTTTATTATATCGCGGGTATTTCCCGGATTATGCGCGGCAGCATGATCGAAGCCATGCGCTCCAATCATATTCGCACGGCACGAGCTAAGGGCGCGTCGGAACGCGAAGTTGTTCTCAAACATGCCCTGCCAATCGCCGTCCTGCCACTGATCAGTTATATCGGCCCGGCGTCTGTTGGCGTTGTCACCGGTTCGCTCGTCATTGAACGGGTGTTCAGTCTGCCAGGCATTGGAAGCTTCTTTATCGATGGGGCCCTGAACAGGGACTATACGCTCGTTATGGGCGTTGTGATCCTGTTTGCGTCTCTGATCCTACTCATGAATCTGATCGCCGATGTCCTTTATGCCATTCTTGATCCACGGGTGAAGTACACATGATTGGCACCCGAAACCCTCAGAATGACGCGGCGCTTGAAGCGGCCGCAGTTGCTGGACGCTCACTCTGGGATGATGCGCGCGCGCGCCTATGGCGCAACAAGGCTGCGATGACAGCGATTTGCGTTTTTTCAGTCTTCACACTCATTGCGTTGATTGGCCCGTTTATCTGGCCGCATGATTACGACACGATCTACAAAGACCGGGTCGGTATCGCGCCAACATTCGAGAACCTTCACATTATGGGGACGGACAGGCTTGGACGTGACCAATTCATCCGCCTGCTTGTCGGCTATCAGATTTCCCTGGCCGTTGGTTTCATGGCGACGCTAGTCAGTCTGGTCATTGGCGTTACCTGGGGCGCTGTCGCCGGATATTTCGGCGGCAAGGTTGATCAGGTGCTGATGCGCATTGTGGATGCGCTGTACGCCATTCCATTCATTTTCTTTGTGATTCTGCTGACCACGGTGTTTGGCCGAAACATATTCCTGATCTTCATCGCCATTGGCGCGGTCGAATGGCTGACCATGTCGAGGATCGTGCGAGGGCAGACGCTATCTCTGAAGAACCGTGAGTTCATCGAAGCGGCCAAGGCGGCGGGTGTTTCCCGAGAGGCGATCATTTTCAAACACATTGTGCCAAACGTCGTTGGCCCGGTTGTGATCTATATGACGCTGATCATTCCGCAGGTCATTTTGCTCGAGAGCTTTCTGAGCTTTATCGGGCTGGGCGTGAATGAGCCGCTGACCTCTCTGGGCGTCTTGATCGCCAAGGGCAAGGAGCAGATGTCGTCCAGTCCGTGGATGCTCTTGTTCCCGGCTGTTGTGATGGCGATTACCCTTCTGTGCCTGAACTTTATCGGTGACGGCGTGCGTGACGCCGTCGATCCGAAAGAACGGTAGCCTCGGGTTATTCCTCGCGCTTGGCCTTGAAGCTCTCGCCCGTGCTGAGCTTGATCAGAAAGCTACCGAATGAGCCGCGTTTGATGGTCGCGCTTTCGGGGGGACGCTTCCGGCTGACCCGGATTCGCTTACTATCCGACTGACGCCAGGCCTGACCATTTTCAAACTCGATGAACACCTTGCCCAGGCGATCTTCTGTGATGCGGTCAATCACCAGGACGACCTCGGAAATATCGCCTTCATCATCGCGTTTGACCTCATCACCCTCATTGCCAAAGCTCGGCAGCCGGAATTTCGGCAGGCTCGGCATTGAAAAGCCAAAGGCGTCTTTCTGGACATCTTCAGCTTCCTGTCGGGTGATGGTCTGAAACTCGCCGGCTTCCTGAGCCTGACGCGTGCGGCCAACTGCGTTGTCATAGCAAGCCAGTCGCTCAGTGCCGTCGTCGATCTCTGCGCATTCATAGATGGTCTGAAGCGGGGAATTATCTTGCGCCTGAGCCTCAAAAATCAGCAAAGCGAGGCCTGAAGCGCCTATTAAACCTGTAAACTTTTTCATTTCTTCCCGTTCTGATCAAACAAAGTGTAAGTCGCTCTTGCACTGTACTCATGTGCGCGACAATCTCCAATCCGAAGATAACAGTTCAAGGACCCGAACCGCATGCCAAACATTGGTGGATCATTCAAAGCGCTTGCATTTGCCCTTAGTCTTGGGGTGGCCGCCTGCGGGGGCGGAACCACAGACACTTCAGAATCCCTGAGACGGGGAATCAGTGCAAATCCGGACTCAGTCGATCCACACAAAGTTTCTTCGCAATGGGAAAACATCGTCATTGGCGACATGTTTACCGGACTTTTCACAGATGGCGCGGATGCGACCCCGGTTCTGGGCATGGCGAAAAGCTATGAGATCAGCGATGACGCCCTGACATGGACGTTCAAGCTGAAAGACGCGAAATGGTCGGATGGTGTGCCGGTCACGGCGCAGGATTTCGAGTTTGCTTTCCGCCGCATTCTGACGCCGGAAACCGCATCTCAATATGCCAGCATGCTGTTCCTGATAAAAAATTCTCAGGAGTTTTACGAGGGTGAAGTCGGCGCTGACGAACTCGGTGTCAAAGCAATCGATGACAAGACGTTCGAAATTCAGCTGAACTATCCGGCGCCTTATCTGCCGGGTATTCTGAAGCATTATACGAGCTTCCCTGTGCCGAAGCATGCGATCGAAGAATTCGGTGATGACTGGACCGATCCCGAAAACATCGTTGTGAATGGACCTTACAAGCTTGTTCAGTTCCGGACTGGTGACTTCCTTCGCTCTGTCGCGAACCCTGAATTCGCAGGGGCCGAAGATCTCTGCTTCAAGGAAGTCATTTACTACCCGTATGACGACCTCGACGCGATTGAACGTTATATCCAGACCGGCCGCCTCGACATCAATAACGCGTTTGATGGTCAGAAAACCGAAGAGCTGAAAGAGAAGTTTCCAGGCTGGGTGCGCACGGCGCCAACGCTTCAGCTGACCTATTATTCCTTCAACACTGATCTTGAGATGTTTCAGGATCTGCGTGTGCGGAATGCGCTCGCCATGGCGCTGGACCGTGACTTCATGGTGAATGAAGTGCTCACTGCCGGATATCAGCCTGCTTATTCCTTCGTGCCTCCTGGCACGGCTAATTATAATGGTGGTGCCCAAGTCTATTGGGCTGACTGGTCGCTGGAGCGGCGCCAGGAGGAAGCGCGTACCTTGCTGAAGGAAGCTGGATATGGCCCGGACAATCCGCTGGAGTTTGAGTATTCCTATCGTTCGACGGATGATAACCCACGCGTCGCGCCTGCCGTTCAGTCGAGCTGGATGGAAATTGCGGACTGGGTTAAGCCTGAAATTCTGCAGAAAGAGACGCAGGTTCAGTACGCGTTACTCCGTCAGGGTGACTTCCAGATTGGCGACGGTGCCTGGGTTGCTGACTTTAACGATCCGAAGAACTTCCTTTATCTTCTGGAAAGCGCCACCGGTGTGATGAATTACGGCAATTATAACAGCCCGGAGTATGACGCGCTGATGGCACAATCCGATCGCGAGCGCGATCTGGATGCGCGCGCCGAGCTTCTGAGGCAGGCTGAGCAGACCATGCTGGACGATATGGCGGTGATCCCGATGTGGTTTGCCGTGTCGAAAAACCTCGTCGATCCGAGCCTGACCGGGTTTATCGACAATGCTGATGATGTTCACCGGTCGCGTTACATTTGCCGGGATGAATAAACCCCGGTAGATTCTACGCTCTTTGCGACATTTGCGGGGGTAATATGTCGGGTGAATTAGAGACCGGAGCGTTAGCATCAGCAGGTGCGCTGTCTGGCGGTAAGCCTGGCGGGGCGCCAGAAGATCAGAGTTGCCGGAATTGTGGCGCCGAAGTTAATCGGCGCTATTGCGGAAATTGCGGGCAGCTCGCTCAGAATTTTCACCGTCCGATCTGGGGGCTCGTCTCTGAGGTTATGGGCGACTTTCTGTCGCTGGATGGTCGCGTTATGCGAACCCTGCCGGCGTTGATGTTCAAACCCGGTCGTGTCACCCGGTCTTATCTGGATGGCAAACGGCAGAGATTTGTCCCGCCATTTCGCCTCTATCTACTGACGAGTTTTCTGTATTTTCTCTTGCTGTTCGCCTATGGCGACTCGGAGGGCTGGTTCGAGATCCGGTATGCCACCCCGGGGCAGCCTGGCTTTTCACAAGTGGAGGGAGAGGCCGGCAGAGGTCTGAGGTTCCAGGTCACCGGAGATCTTGACGAATTGTCAGACGAAATCGGCGCGTCCCCGGAGGAGGAAGTCTCGGACGGCGACGGAGAGGTTGTTGAGCCTGAAGAGCCCTGGCTTTTGGAGGACGGTCGCGTCAATCGGCACAAGATTGATAATACCACCTGCGATCTTGAAGACGAAGAGATGTGTGGCTTTGTCCATTACGCCCTTAATCGTATAGCCGACGCGTATGAAAATCAGGGGATGCTATACGCGTCCATTCAGGCCTGGGCGCCAAGGGTTGCTCTGGCACTGACCCCCATTCTGATCCTGCTTTTAATCTTGCTCTATCCTTTCAGCAAAAGACACTATGTCTATGACCACGTCATTTCGGCACTGCATGTCCAGAGCTGGCTTTATATTCTTCACGGGATTGGGCTGCTGTTTTTCTGGTTGGGGCAGATGTGGTTTGTGTTGGTGTTGTTGATTGCTCCCGTCATCTATTTCTACAGGATGTTCCGGGTGGTCTATCACTCCGGACGGATTCTTTCTGTCGTTCGGACAATTATTGTTCTAAACGCATTAACGGCAGTATTTTTTGTCCTGTTCACGGCGCTCGCCATACTAAGCGTTGCCGAAACCTCTCCGGTATTAGGAGGTTTGTCACAAAACTGAGGACTTTCTGCCACAGTTTTGAGCAAACCATGACAGGATTGTAACTAGCCATTGACGGTCTTGTGACACGCCCCTTAGCGTTTACCCGTTCGGAGACTGGGGTTCCGACCACAACTTGCCGATTCCATTCAGGTGTCGGTCCAAGTATTTCGTTTTACTGGAGGTTCATAACGTGAACGGGAATATTTTTAAAAATCGCCTTCTGGCGACATCCGTCTTTGCGGGTGCGCTCGGCGGTGCTTTTGCTGCGCCTGCCATTGCGCAGGACGACGGCGAAGCGCGCCAGGGAACAGTCACAGTCACGGGTTCTCGTATTGAGAAGCAAGACTTCGTTGCCAACAGCCCAATCGCAACCGTTGATGCAGAAACATTCGAGCTGACCGGTTCGGTCAACACCGAGGATGTTCTGAACAGCCTGCCACAAGCCATTCCAGGATTTGACCGTACGTCAAACAACCCTGGTAACGGTACGGCAACAGCCAACCTTCGTGGCCTCGGTTCGTCTCGTACGCTCGTCCTCGTTGACGGCAAGCGCTTTGTTCCAACAACATCTGCCGGTGTTGTCGACCTGAACAACATCCCGCCAGCGCTGATCGAGCGTGTTGAAGTCATCACTGGTGGTGCTTCAGCTGTTTACGGTTCTGACGCTATTTCGGGTGTTGTGAACTTCATCCTGAAAGATGACTTCGAAGGTCTCGAAGCAAACTTCGGTTATGAAACGACGCTCGAGCACGGTGATGCTCAGTACTGGACCGCTGACCTGACGATCGGTACCAATTTCGACGATGGCCGCGGTAACGTGACCATGAACATGGGCTACACTCAGCGTGAAGCCGTGTTCCAGGGCCAGCGTGACTTCTCGACCTTCGCACTCGGTGACGGTGCGACCGGTCTGGAACCAGGCGGTTCTTCAGGTGTTCCTGCAGGCCACGCGTTTGACACCTTCACATTCCCAGACGGGTCAACTGGTCAGGCGATCTTCGACAACAATGCGCCAGGTCAGGTTCGTCCATGGGTTGGTTCCGGTGCAAACAGTGACCGCTATAACTATGCGCCTGTGAACTATCTGCAGCTTCCGCAAGAGCGTTTTAATACAACGACTGTGGCTCGCTATGAAATCACACCAGAAGTTGAAGCCTATGCGCGCTTCACGGCTGCTTTCAACCAGGTTCCACAACAGCTCGCGCCTACGCCAGCCTTCACGACTGTGACAGTTCAAACGGACAACCCGTTCCTGACACCTGAGCAGCGTTCAGTTCTGGCATCCATCGACGGGGCTTATGGCGACGCTGTTGACGGCGAAGTTTATCCGTTCATCGGTCGTCGTATGGAAGAAACCGGCGCACGTGCGTCGAATGATGACTTCTTCGCTTACCAGTTCCAGACTGGCCTGCGTGGCGAGTTCGGTCCTGGCATCGGCTATGACGTCTTCTTCCAGACTGGCCGCACCCAGGACAACGTCGACCTTGCTGGTGAGATTTCCCTGTCTCGTTATCTTGAAGCGGTTAACGCAACGGACGACGGCTCAGGCAACCCAGTCTGCTCAAGCGGTAACTCTGCTTGTGTGCCGATCGATATTTTCGGTCAGGGCGACATTTCCCCAGAAGCCGCCGCTTATGTTTCAGCCGGTCTGAACGCGAAATCTGAGTACACTCAGAACATCTTCGGTGCGTCTATCAATGGCGACACAGAAGGCTTCCTGACACTTCCAGGCGGTCCAATCGGTTGGGCGCTCGGTGCTGAGTACCGTGAAGAGGAATTCTCTTTCCGTCCGGACGATAACCTCGGAACAGGTAACCTGCTGGGCTTCAACTCTGCGCCGCCTCTGTCTGGTGGATATGACGTTTATGACGTCTTCACAGAGTTCTATGCTCCGATCCTGTCTGATGCACCGTTTGCTGACATTCTTGCTCTCGAAGGTGCGTTCCGTCTGTCAAATTACTCGACGTCTGGCGAAACTGAGACCTACAAAATCGGTGGTGAGTGGGGCCCAATCGAAGATCTGCGTTTCCGCGCGCTCTTCAACACGGCTGTTCGTGCGCCGAACATCAACGAGCTCTTCTCTTCTGTCAGTAACGGCTTCCCAGGTGCGACAGACCCATGTTCTGCAACAGAGAACCCAACTGCAAACGGCATTGCGGCTCTGTGTCAGGCAACTGGTGTTGCGAATGTTGGCACCTACCAACAGCGTAACTCTCAGATCGAAGGTCTCTTCGGTGGTAACCCTGATCTTCAGCCAGAAGAAGCTGAGACCCTCACAGCTGGTTTTGTTGTTCAGCCGAGTTCAATTCCAGGTCTGTCCTTCTCGCTTGACTATTACAGCATCGAAATCACAGGTTATGTGACGTCGCTGGCTGGTGGTGTCGGTGGTATCCTGAACCAGTGTTACAATGCGAACCCGAGCCAGGATCCGAACAACATCTTCTGTCAGGCTGTGAACCGTTCAGCTCTTGGCGAGCCACTTGTTTCTGCGAACCTTGCAAACGCGGGTTCTCTTGAAACCGCCGGTTGGGACATTGCCCTTGATTACTCTTGGGAAATGGACGCTATTCCAGGTACGTTTGGTATCCAATATGCTGGTCTGGTTCTCGATAGCTGGGACTTCGCAGCGTTCGATGGCGATCCAAACCCAATCGATTGTAAAGGCGCGTTCGGTCTTCTCTGTGACGACCCAACACCTGATTACAAGCACAACACCACGTTCTCGTGGGCTGACGGTCCATTCACCGCTCAGCTGCGTTGGGAATATATCGGTTCTGTGACGGATGATGATCCAAACTCTGACTACATTGTGGAAGAGCTGGAAGCTAAGAGCTACTTCAACCTGAACGGTTCTTGGCAGGCTACGGACAATGTTCGCTTCACAATGGGTATCGACAATTTGCTCGACGAAGAGCCAGAGCTGATTGGTGACAACCAGGAGCAGGCGAACACTTATCCTGCGACTTACGATCCATTCGGTCGTACGGTCTACATGTCTGCGAAACTGACCTACTAAGTTTCGTCTCATTGATTACGTTAAAGGCGAGCTTCGGCTCGCCTTTTTCATATTTAAGAGCAAGGATGTGATGATGAGATCCGAAACCGTTTCCATTCCCGTTCTTGCGCAGGCTGGCCGGCTCTATTCGGCTGAAGCGACCGCAGATGAGCTCTCGGCGCAGCCTTTCCTGTTCGGCGCCTTTCCAGGAGACCGACCGAAAGCGGAACTGTCGGGTCTGCCATCAGACCCAAACCCGATTACACGGTATATATTTCACACGGCCTTTTGCTGTTCGACGCTTTTGGCGCGGGCACTTGATGTCCCGGGTCAGAACCTGTCTCTGAAAGAGCCGGACATTCTGATGCAGCTGGCAAATGCACAGCGCATGAACGCTGCTGAAGGGCAGGTTGGGTTTCTTCGCCGCGTTGAGGCTGGGCTGTTTGACATCGGGAAGGCGCTTAACGAAACGATTGTCGTTAAGCCGACCAATGCAGCCAACCGTCTGGCGCCGGATATGCTGGCCAATCCAAACAGCAGGGCGATTGTGATCCACTCCGATCTCAGGAGTTTCCTTCTGTCCATCGCGCGTAAAGGCGAGGAGGGAAGGGTGTTCTGCCGCCGACTGTTCAACATATTTCGCATGGATAACGTGTTTGCAGGTGCGCAGTCTGAACGCGACCTTTTAACCTTAACCGATTTTCAAATCGCGGCGCTCGTCTGGGCGATGCAATGTGAACAGCTGAACGCAGCAGCCCAGAGGACGCCTGACCGAGTTCGCGCCATTCACTGTGATGACTTTCTGAAGGCGCCTGAGAGCGTGCTTCGACAAGTGAGCGCGTTTCTCGGACTGTCCCTGAATGACGCTCTGATTGAAGAAATCTGCCAGTCTGACGTCTTCAGAAAAGACGCGAAGGATGACGCTCAAGGATATGATGCAGGCGTCAGACAGCAGGACAGAGCTGAGGCGCTCTCACAATTCGAGAAGCCAATTTCAATCACCGAAGACTGGGCCGCAAAACTTCCGCTGCCGCTTACTCTGACGATACAGCCGCTTTAGGACGGATTGCCAGACATCGGTTCAGATGTCTGGCAGATCGTTTAGTTTTCGATGACGACAGGTGCGCGCATCTGTGTCTGGCGGGTTTGCAGCGCACTTGCCTGGTCCATGAATGCCCGGAACGTCTCGTCTTCCATCAGCGCGTTGAAACGTGCAGCAGCTTCAGACGTCTCAGCAGAAGCGCCAAAGAATTGAGCGATAAAGTCCTCAAATCCGCGCCGAGGTGTCGGGAAATAGCTTATGGCAACTTCGCTGTCAGCAGGAATGTCGGCAAATTCTTTCGCCTTTTCAATCGCTGCAATCAGGCCGCCCGTTTCATTGACGAGATTGATGGCGGCAGCGTCTTCGCCGCTCCAGACGCGCCCCCGCGCAATCTCTCTGACGCGTGTCTCGTCAATTTCGCGGCCTTCAGCAACGATGCGCATGAAGCGATCATAGGTGCGCTCCAGCGATTCATGCAGAAGTTCTCTTTGCGTCTCAGTGAACGAGTCCAGAGTGAAGGCTGAGGCGAACTCGCCGCCAACTGATATGGCGCTTGGATTGATGCCGATCTGACGCAGACCATCTGCGATCGCATATTTGCCACCGAACACGCCAATGGAGCCGGTGATCGTGGTTCGTAGCGCCAGAATGGAGTCGGCACCCGCAGATACATAATATCCGCCAGACGCCGCCGCACCGCCCATGCTGACAACGACGGGCTTATTCATTTCATTCCGCACACGATCAACCGCATGCCAGATCTGATCTGAGGCAATGGCTGAGCCGCCACCACTATCCACGCGGAAGACGACGGCTTTGACGTTTTCGTCGCGGCCAGCATCGAGAAGCGCTTTGGAAACGCGGTCAGATGAAAAGATTGCATCGCCACCAAAAGGCCCCGGCGTTGCCGAGCCCGTCACGATCGATCCTTCGCCACCGACGATGGCGATTAGTGGCGCGTTATCAGACGAAGGCTTGATTTCATATCGGCTGATGGATTTTATCGTCGCGCCTTCGCCAGCCTTTTCGAGTGCAGCTTCTCGCGCGTCTTCAGGCCAGTCGAGGCGGGTGACAAGACCGGCATCGAGAGCTTCGTCTGAGCTGATCGGGCCTGATTCGAGCAAAGCGCGGAGTGATGCGACATCAGCAAACCCTCTGTCTGCTGCAATGTCTTCAACGGAAATCGTCCAGATGTCTGACACGAGTTCAGTCATCGCTTCGCGATGGGGCTCTGTATAGTCTGTTTCCTTATAAACGTTTGGCGCGTTCTTGTATTCGTAAAACGCTTCGATCTCGGCACTGACCGACAGATTGTCGAACAGATCTTTCATAAAGAGTGTTTCTGTTGTCATTCCCGGAACGATGATGTCAGACCCCGGCTGCAGCCAGATTTCATCAGCAGCAGAAATAGAACGAAAGGCTGACGGGCCAGTCCCCAGGAAACCCTGAGTGTGAGCAATGATGAATTTGCCGTTCTCGCGCAGTTTCAGGAATGATGTCCGCAATTCTTCTGCGCGTGAGTTTCCGACCCCCAACTCGCTGGCGCGGACAAACACACCTTTGACGTTCGAATCAGAGGCAGCTGAATCGAGCTTCAACAAAACGTCGGTGAAGGCCCCCTGAGAAAAGATTGCGGCCGGGCCTGCCGTTGCCGGTTGGTCAGAGAGTGGTGTTCTCAGATCGATTTCCAGAACAATCGCTCCGGAGCCTTCTGATGCAGACTGAGAGGAGGAAAAATTCGATGCGACGGCCCCGATGATTCCCGCAACAAACAGGAATGCCAAAAAGGAAAAGAGGACCATGGCCACGAGTCCGCCAAGTACGGATGCCAGAAAGGTTTTCAAATCGCGCTCCTCATCTATCAGCCTGTATCTACTTTATCGAAAAAAGATAAAACTTTGTCATCAAGATGCAATGATATTCTGCAATTGCGGTGTTGTTTTCCCAACAAACCCAGGGCGATTAAGCCAAGTGTCAGGAAATGCAGAATTTGTGTTGCATATTGAAATAGCTTTCTGTAGATACGGCGGCTCGTTGGGGCGTCGCCAAGTGGTAAGGCATCGGTTTTTGGTATCGACATTCCCAGGTTCGAATCCTGGCGCCCCAGCCATCCACTCCTGAGCAGATTGTTTTGAGACGTATTTCTGCGTCAGAGCGAACTGTTCATGGTCAGCCACTAAGGCTCATTTCAGTTTAGTCTAAACTGTATGCAATGTTGAGGACATTTCTGATCAAGTATTGCTCTGCGATGCCGACGAATCGCTCAGTTGAACGTCCGATATAAATATTTTGAAGCATGACGACGAAGACGGGCAGATGCTCTGTCTGACTGCGTGAAATACTGGCAGATTGCCCCAAGAGACTTTGACCAAGGGCATTCTGAAGCCTTAGCGGTGAAGATAAGTATATCGGAAATTTTCATCCAACTTCCTGAAAAGACGAAAGAATGAAACAGGTGCTCAAAGCACTTCTTTCTCTCTTGTTTGGGTTTGTGCTGGACTTCTGTTCTGAGCAGAGGCTATGTCGGTCCCGGAACTGGTCCGGATGGGCCTGATTGGGGACTGTAATCGTGCAGTTGTCAGTCAGGCAAATTTGTGGATTAGTTATAATATAACTGCGTAAGTTGATCTATTGATCTTTTTTCAGAGGTTGATAGCGTCGCTTTGTCGCTAGGGGATCGGCGTCAAACTGCGGCTTCGGCTAGACGCAAGATAAAGATAGGATGGTCAACATCCTTGGAAGGGGTTCGTGTTCGGCGTTTCACTGCTGAGACATCCCATAAACTGAGCCTGCGTGTGTGTGCAGGATTCGAGAGTTAACACGGCATCTGGCTGACGCCTTTTGTCGATCCACGGATTTCTCGCGTGAGGATCACGCGCACTATGGGAGTGAGAGGCGAACATGAAGAATGTTCTTTATCCAGCCTGCAATACATTGATTGCTGGCATCTGCTTAGTTGGGCTACCAGCATCAGCTCAACTGGATCAGGCAATTCAAGAAGGTGAGCGCGCCACGCGCCAGGCCGAGCAAATCCAGAACCAGATCAACCAGCTCGACGATGAGCGCAGTGACGCGGTACGCGAGTACCGGTCAATGCTTCAGCGTAAAACTGGTGCTGAACTGTTTGCACTGCAGCAGCAGAAAGTTGTCGAATCTCAGCGCACGGAGCTTGAGTCTCTTAATGAGCAGCTCGGTCGCGTGGACGAAATCACGGCTCAGATGACGCCGATGATGATGACGATGATCGAAGACCTCAAAACATTTGTTGCTGCGGACCTTCCGTTCAAAAAGGAAGATCGCGAGCTTCGCCTCGAACAGCTCGACACAGCAATGGAAGCTCCGGACGTTGCTCCGGCTGAGCGCTATCGTCTGATCGTCGAAGCTTACCAGGCTGAAATGGAATACGGTCGTACGATCGACTCTTGGGCAGGTGACATCACGAATGCTGCCGGTGAAACCGTCAACGTTCAATTCTTCCAGTATGGTCGTGTGGCACTTGTTTATTACAACGCTGCAAACGGTGAAGTCGCACGCTGGGACCGCGAGGGTTCTGCGTGGGAAACACTTCCTTCCAGCTATCGCCGCCCGATCCAGGACGCCATCCGGATCGCCGAAGGTACGAAACAGCAGGATATCCTTATGGGTCCTGTTGAGAAGTACTCGGTTGAATAAATCAGTATCTGCTTGATCCAGAGGTAGAACTTTATGTTTGCGAAAATCCTTTCCAAAAAAGCGTTTGCCGCCGCCGCTCTGATCGGTGCCAGCACGCTTGTTTCGTCGCTCCCTGCTGTTGCTCAGGTGAGTTCACTGTCTGACGTGCTCGCTGCAGTCCGTCGCGACTCAAACGAACTGTCTTCTGAAAATGAAGCGCGTCTCCGGGAATTCCGGAATGCGACTGCAGAACAGGAAGCTTCGATGGCTCAGCTGTCGTCTGAACTTCGCGCTGCTGAAGCACGTGGTCAGGCGCTGGCAGCCGAGTTTAACGCCAATGAGGCTGAACTCGACGCCAAGCAGGCTGAACTCGAAGAGCTTGCAGGTGATTTCGGTCAGCTGCTCGGTCAGTTCCGTCAGGCTGCACAGGAATCCATGCCTGTGATCCGTAACTCTCTTGCGTCTGCAGAGTATCCGGGCCGCGCGGCAGGTCTGTCTGAAGTCGCTCAGTCACGTTCGCTCCCGACCCGTGAGCAACTTGACCTCCTGCCGAAAGCAATCCTGCTTGAAATGCTCGCTCAGTCTGAAGTGAAGTCTTTCGAAGCTGAAGTCGACCAGATCGGTGCTGACGGTCAGACTGAAGTGAAGGAAGTGTTCCGCGTTGGTATCTTCAATGCTGTGACCACTGACGGAAACCGCTTTGTTGAGATGCAGGACGGCCAGCTGGTCGCGTTCTCAAAGCAACCTCCTGGCAACTTCTCCAGCGCAATGAGCAAGCTGATCGGTGCGGGTGACCAGGACGTTGTCATGACACCTGTCGATCCATCGAAAGGTGATCTGTTCGACACTTACGGCAAACTGCCAACCTTCCAGGATCGCATCGATGCGGGTGGTGAAGTTGGTATGGTCATCATCGCGCTTGGTATCATCGGCGTTCTGCTTGGCCTGTTCAAGCTGGTGACGATCTTCCTGACATCAGGTGCTATGCGTTCGACTGCGAAAACCAAGGAAGCTGGCGACGGCAACCCACTGGCTCGCGTGTTCAAAGTCTATGAAGCACACCGCAAAGATCCGGTTCAGACCCTCGAGATGAAGCTCGACGAGCAAATCCTGAAGGAAACACCGAAGATCGAGCGCTTCAACGACATCCTGAAGGTTCTCGCTTCTGTTGCACCGCTTCTTGGTCTTCTCGGTACGGTTATCGGTATGATCGTGACCTTTACCGCGATCACGATTTACGGTGCAGGCGACCCGCAGCTGATGGCTGATGGTATCTCGCAAGCTCTGATGACGACAGTTATGGGTCTCTGTGCGGCTATTCCGCTGCTTCTGATCCACGCACTGTGTTCTGCAGCATCCCGTTCTGCATCTCAGCTCCTCGACGAGCAGGCTGCAGGTCTGGTCGCAGAGCGCGCTGAACAAGAAGGAGCGACGGCGTAAGCCGTCGCCTAGAGGCGAGGAAGCAAGCATATGCTAGCTGACCTTCAATCCTTCCTGGAACGAGGTGGACCTGTCCTCCTGGTGATCATGTTTGCCACATTTGTAATGTGGGCCCTGATCCTGGAACGGACATTCTACTTCAACTTCGGACACAAGGCTGTTGAAGACCGCATTCTGAAACGCTGGAAAGAGTGGACCCAGACATCTGGTAAACACAATTCCGCTGTATGGTCAGAATGGTTCAGAGACAAGCTCGTGTCAGAAGTGCGCCAGCAAGCTGAACAGAACGTATCTCTGACGAAGGCAATGGTGGCATTGGCGCCATTGCTGGGTCTTCTGGGTACGGTGACGGGTATGGTAACCGTGTTTGACGTTATGGCTCTGTCTTCAGGGTCGGATGCTCAGGCAATGTCTGGTGGTGTGTCGCGCGCGACAATTCCAACCATGGCAGGCATGGTTGCCTCTCTGTCAGGCATCATTTTCACCAGCAGTATGGACACAACGGTAAGCCGTAAGGTCCAGTCAGTTGCTGATCAGCTGGAGATTGAGCGATGAGAGGACGTGGCCGTAAGCAGGATGAATCCGAAGTCGATCTGACTCCAATGCTCGACATTGTCTTTATTCTGCTTATCTTCTTTATTGTGACGTCTACGTTCATCAAAGAGAACGCCCTAGACCTCACACCACCGCCTCCGGCACCGCCGGATCAGCCGGTGGAACCGAAACCGACGATTCTCGTTCGGATTTCGGAGGATAATCTGGTGAGCGTGAACGGACGCCTCGCAGATATCGGATCAGTCCGAGCCAATATTGAGCGGCTCATCGCTGAAAATCCCGATAGCGCGGTTCTTGTCCAGGCCCACCCGCAGGCGAAAAACCGTCTTGTGATCCGTGTTGTCGACCAGGCTCGAAGCGTTGTTGACGACAGTGTCGGTTTCACCATCGACCAGGTCAGTTAGGAGGAACAGTTATGGCTCGTAAAATTCGTGCCCGTGCAGCTGAGGAGCAGGCACTTGACCTGACACCCATGCTGGACGTGACATTCATCCTGCTGATCTTCTTCATCGTGACCGCTCAGTTTATCAAACTTCCGGGTGTGGAAATTGAGCGGGTACAGGCGGAGAACTCTGAGATGGTGTCTCCACTTGGTATCGTGATCGCTATTAACGAAAATAGCGAGATCTGGGTGGATAAACAGCAGATCGACATTTCGGAACTCGAATTCACCATCCGTGAAATGCGGGAAGATAATCCGAAAGGGAAGCTGGTTCTTCAGGTTCACAACGAATCTGAGGCCGAGATGCTGGATTTGGCAATGCAGGCCATTACGTCTGCGGACCCTGAATCTGCCGTCAACGTTTCCACTGAACTCGACTAGAAGGAGGAAAGTTGCATGCTAACCAATCCCCTTATTCGCGTATTGATCGGAGCTCCGGTCGCTGCTGCGATTGTCTACGGTTTGTTTATCATCATGGGTTTGCTGATTGAGCCGAAACCGATTGAGCTTGGCGAAAGTGAATTCCGCACGCTCTCCCGGATCACGCCTCAGGAGCAAACGCAGGAGATCCGCCGGACACAACGTAAACAGGTTAAGCGCCTGGACACGGCTGATAAGCCACCTCCACCGCCAAAACTGTCTGCCAGTAAGTCTGACGTGAACCTGCCGACACCACAGATTCAGGGCGCGGCACCTGCGCAAATCGAAGTTGGCAACGTGTCTAACTTCGCGATGGATACTGTGATCGTCTCTGACCGTGACGCTCAGCCGATCCGTCCACCAGTTCCAACTTATCCGTCTCGTGCGGCTGAGCGTGGAATTGAGGGAAGCTGTGAAGTCCGTTTTGACGTTGATGAACGTGGCAAGCCTTACAATGTCTCAGCAGAGTGCACCGACCGCGTGTTTGTGCGGGAAGCCGAGCGTGCTGTGTCCAAGGTGGAATTCGCACCGAAGATCATTAAGGGCCAGGCCGTTCGTCGGAGTAATGTTGTTTATCCAATCGATTTCAATCTGGATAACTAACAGCGCCACTTGTGATAATGTAACGGAATGTTGATTGTTTCGTAATGTTATTGTATAACTCTTCAGGTGGGGGCAAGTCGGAATGCGATTTGTCCCATCTGAGGAGGATAAAAAATGGCTGAGACGAATAAGACGGAATTTTCCGGAGCTGGCCGCCGCATTGTGGCCAGTTTCATCCCGGCGGCGGGTCTGACACTCGGATTGTTTGTGGTGATGGACCGGCTGGTTGATGTGGGTGAAATCGTACTTCCTGAACCTGAGTTCAGAACTCTGGCGTCCCTGACGCCGCCAAAGGATGAGCCTGAAGAGCCGGACAGAGAGAAGCGAGATAGATTTGAACCCATTGAGGCTGCGCCACCTCCGAAGACTGATCCGTTGAAACCAATCGAGCCTGGAAGCGTTTCTTTTCAAGTCGCAGAGTTCCGGGTCCCCGATGTCGGAGATGTCAGAGGGAAAATGGCACCGATCATACAGCCGGTGGCAGTCATGGTAAGAGAGCGCGCTACGCCAGTACGCGCCCCAATTCCGGACTACCCACAACGTGCGCTGACATCCGGGCTGGAAGGACAGTGTGATGTGGTTTTCAATATCGATGCGGCCGGACGGCCATATGATGTTGAAGCCGAATGCACAGACAGAATTTTTTTGCGAAGCAGTGAAAACGCGGTCAGCAAATCACTTTTCGCGGCAAAACTGAAAAACGGTGTACCGGTTGGTCAGGAAAACCTTGTCTATCCGATACAATTCACGTTGAATGACTAAGGAATGCCGAGACGGCAAGGGAGTGTGACGATGAAAAAAGTCAGTTGGATGAAGGGGCTCATCAGCACCACGCTGTTTGCAGCAGCGACGGCCGGAACTGCTTTCGGTCAGGCGTGTGAAGAGAACACCTTCGGGTCAAAGACGGGTGAGCTTTACCTGTCAGCCGAAACCAAATTCAGCCAAACACCAAAAGATCTGCAGGGTGCGCTTCAGGATCTGAACCAGCTTCGCAGCATGGAGTTGAACTGTTATGAGAATAACGCTGCGATCCGCCTGAGTGTTGCGATCAAGATCGAACGCGGCGACAAAGCTGGCGCTGTTCGTGACCTTGAGGAAGCGATCCGCGTGGGCGTGATTTCGGGTGACGAAGTTCCGAAAACCTATTTCACAATTGCTCAGCTTTATCTTCAGGAAAGCAATCTTGAGAAAGCGCGCGAGTATATGGAGAAATGGGTGGCATCACCAGGCGTTCGTCCTTCACGTGACGAAAACTGGACGATGGCAATTCTCTATCAAAAGCTCGACCAATTCGATAAAGCGCTGCCTTATGCTGAGCGCGTACTTGCCGCCGACGGTCAGAGCGCTGATCGCCAGGTGATCGACTTCCTGATTTTCTTGTACGACCGTACAGGTGATAAGGCGAAGAAAGCTGAACTTTTGATCCGTCTGCTCCAACGTGATCCGAACGACCGTAAGGTCTGGGATGCGATCGCGGGCGACTATTATCAGGGCGAGCAGGAACGCAAAGCGTTCGAAGTTCAGAAAGCCATGTATCTTGCGGGTCTTCTTGAGACAGAAGACGAAATTATGCGGATCGTGAACTTCTACAACCGGTTCAACGCTCCATATGAAGCGGCGAAGGTTCTTGAGCGCGAAATCAACCGCGGTCGGGTCTCCAAGACGTTTGATCGTCTTGAACTGCTTGCAAACCTCTACCAGGTGGCGCGTGAGTACGACAAAGCCATTCCTGTTATTCGCGAAGCGGCGCAAATGACCAGCAATGGTGAGATGTATGAGCGTCTCGGCCGATCATACTTCGAACTCGGCGAGTATGAAGAATCGATCGAAGCCTATCAGGAGGGCATCAATAAAGGTGGCCTGAAAGAGCCAGGGTATGCGCGTGTCATGATTGGGCAGGCACAATACGAGCTCGGTAATCGTGGTGCAGCTCGTGAGAGTTTCCAGGCTGCGACAAACTTCTCTGATGGCCGTCGCGCAGCGAATGGCTGGATTAACTTCCTTCGGTCGGAAGTCGTGGGTCAGATTCAGTTCGATATCTTCGAAGCCAGCACGCGTCTCGAAGGTCTGCAGAACGAAAAGAAAGCCTGCGACCAACTTCGCGTTCTGGGTGACGCCCTGCCGGATGGTTGTAGCACGGTTGATGACCGGATCGCAGAAGTTGATGCTGAGCTTGTCGAGCTGAGAAATCGCCTCAACACCGCGACCTGATCACAGGCTAAGTTATCAGCCTAATCAAATGGAAAAGCGCAGCCCTGGGGCTGCGCTTTTTTTGTTTGGAGTGTTGTTCCGAAGCGTGCGGTCAGTGTTCGTCAGCTGTGAGGTTCAAGCCATCGACCTTTCCGACCACAGCGAGGGCAAAAGAATACTCGATCGCTGCTTCTTTCAGCCCTTCAAATCGTCCTGAAGCGCCTCCATGGCCGGCATCCATATTGATCCGGAGAAAATAGGGGCCGGCGTCGGGAGCCGAATAGCGGAGATTTGCGACCCATTTTGCAGGCTCCCAATACGTCACGCGCGGGTCTGTCAGGCCTCCCGTGATGAGCATGGCCGGATATGGACGTTCGCTCACCTGATCAATCGGGGAATAGGCGAGGATGGTATCATATGCGGCTTCATCCGTGATGGGATTCCCCCACTCCGGCCATTCAGGCGGGGTGAGCGGGAGGCTTTCATCTGACATGGTCGTCAGCACATCGACAAATGGGACAGCGGCAATGATTCCCGCAAAAAGCTCAGGATCCATGTTCGATGCCGCACCCATCAGCAAGCCGCCGGCAGACCCGCCCAGCCCAACGACCTTGCCTTCGGCACCATAGCCCAGGCCAACCAGATGCCGACCTGCTGACACGTAATCCTTGAAAGTATTTTCTTTTTTCTCGAGTTTTCCATCAAGATACCATTGATGGCCTTTGGCCTGTGATCCACGGACATGAGCAATGGCATAGATGAAGCCACGATCAACGAGGCTGAGGCGCGAAGTTCGGAAGTCTGCGGGATAGGTTATCCCGTAGGAGCCATAGCCATAGAGCAATAGCGGCGCGCTGCCATCAGTTGGCGTGTCTTTATGGCGCAGCAGTGTGACAGGAATGGTTTCACCGTCATGGGCAGGCGCCATGATCCGCTCAACCACATAATCTTCCGGAATGTGGCCGGACGGCACCTCCCGCGTTTTGCGCAGAACCCGCTCTCGGGTCATCATGTCGTAATCGAAGACCTGGTCGGGGGTGGAGGGAGAGGCATAGTCGAAGCGGAGTGTTGTTGTGTTATACTCGTAGCCGCTGGACATACCGAGATCATAGGCGGCTTCGGGGAAAGCGATGTCGTGTTCAGCCTTGTCCGTCCGGTTTCGAATGACCAGCCGCGGCAGGCCATCCGTGCGCTCCAGGCGAACGAGATGATCTTTAAATGACTCAATGCCAAGAATAAGGGTGCCGGGGGTATGTGGCACCACTGTGTCCCAGTTTTCGTGTCCGGGTGCTTCAACCGGCGCCTTCACAATCTTGAAGTCGATCGCTCCGTCCGCATTCGTCAAAATGTAAAAGGCATCATCGAAGTCTGTGACCGAATATTGGATGTCGGTCTCTCTGGCTGCAATCAGTTTCGGTTCGGGATTTTTGTCCCCCGCCGGGAAGAAATAGACTTCACTGGTGGTATGACCGCCCGTCTGGATCAGGATATATTTGTCCGAACCGGCATAGTCGATGCCAACGAAAAATCCGGGATCGGGTTCTTCATAGATCAGCAGATCTTCGGATGAGCCCAGAATGCGCTGGTAAACAGCCGAAGGACGGCCGTTTTCATCGCGCACCACCCAGAAGACCACATCAGAGCCAGCACCCCATACGAAATCGCCGGTCGTATTTTCGATCGTGTCGGGAAGAAACTCACCGGTTTCGGCATCACGGAAGCGGATGGTGTAGAACTCAGATCCCTTATCGTCGACGGCGCTCGCGATCAGTTTGTGATCTGGAGAATGCTGCACGTCACCAATATCGAAATAGGCGAGGCCTTGCCCTTCGGCATCTCCGTCAAACAGAATCTGCCCTTTGGCTTCTGGATTAAAGGCATCACTGACAGGCTTGCGGGCGAAGACCTCATACTCACCGCCAGGGCGATAGAAGGTATAGTAAGCATAGGCACCATCTGGCGCAGGTACCGAACTGTCATCCTCTTTGATCCGGCCGCGCATTTCAGCAAACAGCGTTTCGCGAAGATCAGCCGTTGCATCCTCCAGATGTGACTTGGTGTAGGCGTTCTCTGCTTCCAGATAAGCGCGGATGTCGGCTTGCAGCAGGGATGGATCCTTCATCACCTCCTGCCAGTTCTCGTCTTTCAGCCAGCTATAGGCATCAGTCCGCGTGCGACCGAGTTGAGTAATGGTAAGAGGGCGGCGTTCAGCGGAAGGTGGGCGTGTGGTCATAGGTTCCGTTTCAATGGTCGAATTGGAAGTTTGATCGGGAGATGCGCTACATGCGCCGAGGGCTACACCCAGGCAAGCCAGGGTTAGCGCGGGAAGTCGTTTTCTCATTATGGCTCCGTGAATCGCGGACTATGCAAGCGATGATGTTAGGCTGTTTGCGCGGGGGGAGATAGCCGCAGCATGGCGACGAGAATCGTCCGGAAGTGACTTAAAATTTGTGAAATATATGCAACAAATATGTAAAATAAAGTGTCATAAAACCTTTAAAAACGAACAAAAACAAAAAGATATAAATTTTCCAACCTGCAATAATAGTCCGTATATGGACATAATTAGAAAAAAGTGTCACATTACCGTCATAAACAAAAATATGGAGCAGGAATATGAAGTATGTTCTCGCCGCATCAGTAATGGCGCTTGGTCTTTCAAATGCAGCTTTTGCTGATCTCTATGTCGATGACGCAATGAGCTATTCAATTGACGTCGCAGGCACAGAGCTGCCGGTCACTTTAGGGTCACTGGACTACCCTTATCTCGCCGCTGAGCGCGGTATTGCAGGTGAATGCGAATTGGCACTGACACTTGGTGCAGATGGTAAAGCGCAGTCATTCTCAGTGCAGTCATGCACTCATGGTGCCTTCGCAAATGAGGCTGCAGAATTTGCAAAAACACTGGCGTTTGATCAGTCCGCTGCGGCTGACACTCAAACGCTAAAAATCAGCTGGTCGATTGACGCCAACTGATTGTCCGAAATTGCCGCAGGCCTTAACGGTTTGCGGCAATCTCACCGTCCGTTCGTGGTCAAGACGGCTATGGTTTTAATGCGATGGACGAGATCCGGCCTGCACCCCCTCTGCAGGTCGGTTTTTTTATGTCAGCTGTCTTCCGGTACGAAGTTCAGGACAGCACCATTAATGCACCAGCGTTCGCCCGTCGGTGGCGGACCATCGGGGAAGACATGGCCCATATGCAGACCGCAGACAGCGCAATGGCACTCTGTGCGGCGCATGAAGAGTTTGTTGTCTGACTTTGTTTCAACGACGCCCTCATTGGCCGGCTGAAAATAGCTCGGCCATCCTGTTCCTGAATCAAACTTGTGCTCGGAGGACCAGAGGACGGTGTCGCATCCGACGCAATGATAGCGGCCAGTGCGTTTTTCATCGTTATGATTGCCCGGCGTAAAGGCGCGCTCTGTGCCGTCTTTCACCCCGATCTTGTATTGCTCTGGTGTAAGCATGGCTCGCCATTCAGCGTCTGTGCGTTCAATTTTCGGAAGGTGTGAGGTCATGTGTTTCGCCTTTTACGGGGTGTTTACCAAAATTTAGGCCGAATAGCGCCAGCTTAAAGTCCCCAGACTTCTGTCCAGAAAGGGACTTTGAGCTATGTCCGCTCCGCTTGTCACTCCCGGATTGTTCCCAAGGCGAACGCGTTGTCGGCTGACAGATGCGCCACTCGACTCCGTTATGGACCTTGGCGACCAGGCTCTTACAGGTGTATTCCCGAAAACGGCATCAATTCCCGTTTCAGTGAGCCCGCTGGAACTAGCCTTCTGCCCTCAGAGTGGGCTGGTCCAGCTCGCACATGATTATCCGGGCGAGCTGATGTATGGCGAAACCTATGGTTACCGGTCTGGCCTGAATGCATCCATGGTGCGGCATCTGACACGCAAGATTGCGCATTTGGAAAAGTCTGTTCGACCGTTGTCAGAGACGGACGTTGTGCTCGACATCGGCGCAAATGATGCGACGTCGTTGAAGGCCTATCAAACCGCAGGGCTGAGACGCGTGGGGATTGATCCGAGTGCAGCGAAGTTTCGCGAGTTTTATCCGGATGACATATCGCTCGAAGTCGACTTCTTCACGCGTGACGCTTTTCTCCGGCAATCCGACAAGCCTGCCCGGATCATCACCTCAATCGCCATGTTTTATGACCTGCCGGACCCTGTGGCGTTCGCGAAAGATATTGCAAGCGTTCTGGCCGATGATGGCATCTGGCATTTCGAACAAAGCTATTTGCCGCTGATGCTGGATCAGCTTGCTTATGACACTGTGTGTCAGGAGCATCTTGAATATTATTCGCTGAGCGTCGTGAAATACATTCTCGATCAGGCCGGGCTCAAGCTTCTGGATGTTGAGCTGAACGATGTGAATGGCGGATCATTCGCTGTCACAGCCACACATCAATCAAACACATCTCTTGTCGCAAAAACTGAAGCCATTGAGAAATTGCTCGCCAACGAGGAAGCGGCGGGTCTGATGACACTTGCGCCATACAAAGCGTTTGCAAACCGCGCCAACGAGCATGCCAACCTGTTAGTCGACAAACTGCGCAGTCTGAAAGCTTCTGGCGCGAAAATCCTGGGGCTTGGTGCATCGACCAAGGGCAATGTGCTGCTACAGTATGCGGGGATCGGCCCGGATCTGCTGGACGCGATTTCAGACGTAAACCCGGACAAATGGGGATGTGTCACGCCCGGCACACACATTCCGATTGTTCCGGAAGCCGTGGCTCGGGCTATGAAACCCGACTATTTCCTCGTCCTTCCGTGGCATTTCCGCGAGGGTATCACGGCACGTGAAGCTGAATTCCTGGCGCAAGGCGGGAAACTGATTTTCCCGCTGCCGAATCTGGAAGTTGTCTCGGAGACCGAGACCGTTTCTTTTATGGATGAAATCAAGAAAGCGTCTTAAGCGAGTCGGCAGAATAATCGTCCAGCTCGTCCAGACGCCCTTCCTTGACCTTCTTCGCCCATTCCGGATCCTGAAGCAAAGCGCGTCCGACGGCGATCATATCGAACTCACCTTTTTCGAGGCGCTCGACGACGTCAATGAGCGGTCGTGTTTTTGCGCCATCACCACGGAATGCCGCTGTAAACTCGGTCGACAGGCCAACCGATCCGACCGTAATGGTAGGAAGTCCCGTGAGCTTCTTCGCCCAGCCCGCAAGGTTGAGTCCATTTTCGCCGTCAACTTCGGGGAATTCCGGCTCCCAATAGCGACGCTGTGAGCAATGAATGCAATCAACACCAGCATCGACCAGCACGTTCAGGAAGTTCTCGAGGTCTTTCGGAGTGGTCACAAGCCGGGCGTCATAATCGAACAATTTCCACTGAGACATCCGAAGAATGATCGGGTAATCCGGACCGACGCGTTTGCGAGCTTCTGACACGATTTCCGCAGCAAATTCAGCGCGTGATGTGATGGATCCACCATATTTGTCGGCGCGAACGTTCAGAACTTCCCAGAAAAACTGATCGACCAGATATCCATGAGCACCGTGGATTTCAACACAGTCAAAGCCGGCGTTTTTCGAGGTTTCGATCGACTCGGCAAAAGCAGAGATCATGTCCTCAACATCGGCGATGGTTGGCGGGTCGTAGAGTGCCTTGCCTTTATGCGTGATGCCTGACGGGCTGTCTGATGGCGCTTCAGGGTGGGGGCCCGTGCCTGCGCGGCGCGCGATTCCCTGGTGCCAGACCTGTGGCGCGATCTTGCCATCAACCTCATGGACCTTCTCAACGACATTCTTCCAGCCTTCGATGGCCTCCGGTTCATGAATGTTCGGAATGGCGGGATCGCCGGACGCACCGCCACGACGAATGGTTGTACCTTCTGTAATGATAAGCCCGACATCTGCTGCCGCCCGTCTTTGATAATAGCCTGCAACGTCTTCTGTCGGCACACCGCCCGGCGAGAATGAACGCGTCATGGGCGCCATCGCAATCCGGCTCGAGAAAGTGACCCCCTTCAAAGTGAAGGGTTGAAAAAGTGAAGCAAAATCAGACATTTGTATTCCATGCTTGTCGATTGGGATGAAGGTTGTGTTCGCAGTAAGAAGAGCGCGTGTGATTTGTCAAACGACAAACGTGTTCAATGGGCATGCTTTTTGCTGCACAAATGGAAGGGCGCGAGGAGCGCATGGACAGACGCACAAGGTTGAGTAAGACGTGTCAACGCTGGACAGACTGGCTAAATCCTGGGGGGTGTTTTGCGCCGGAACGAGCCGTGCGTGCTGTCTGTTGGGAATTGTGCTGAGCTGTGCCGTGGTTGAAGCGCAAAGCGTATCAGCGAATTCGAGCGCCGCGGCGCTGCCTGCCATGCCAGGCGCAACGACACAGAGACAGACATCATCGACCTACGCGCCGGAAAATACAACGCGCACGATTAGTCGGCGGACCTATTCCAGGCGCATCAACGCAGATGGCAGTGTTACGGAACTACCGTCTGAGCCGGCGACCGTCAGCCGCGAGCGTGTTGTTACTGAACCAGCACGCCAGACCTATACCTCCTCAACAATGCCTTCGCGCAGCTATTCGACCAGTACGCCTCAAAGCAGCTATACGACGACATCCAGCCGCACATATGTGACCAAAGATCGTGTGGCGTCTTCTTTTGTCGAGCCGACGCTTGAGGCGGGCGGGACGATTTCGACCAATCCGGCTCCAAGGCGTAGCTATGTACGAAGCAGCACCGAGCCGGGGCGCTCAAACGTTCGCACAGAGACTCGTGTTGTGAGAACGGTTGAGCCGAGCGACCAAGCCAAGACCTATTCAGCGCAATCCCAGCCGTCAGTCGCGCCAACGCGCACGGTCACGGCCTCTGCCGTCACGACGCCCACACCTCGTCAGGCACGATCTGTGACGACGACACAGCCAGTAACGCAGACGACCTATACAAACCGTACAGCAGCCTCTGTGAGCGCGCCTGTTGAACGCAAGACCGTGACCACCGGCGTAGCAGAGCAGCCAACAGCTCCGGCCTCGCCGCAGACATCAGCCGTCAAGACACCTGTGCGTGTTGAGCCGGCACGGGTCACGCCACCAAAGAGGGTGGTCCAAACGGTATCGGTGGAGCCAAAGACGACCACTAAGCCGTCAGCGCTACCAGCCGCAGCGACGTCCAAAACCAAATTGAGCGCAGACGATGTTCCAGATGTTGAAACGCTGCATCAGATTTTGTGGTCCACTCTGAGTGTAATGAGCGATTCTCATGTGCAGAGAGATTATTCCAGATTCCTGCAAATACTGTCGCCCCGCATGCGTCAGGAATTGTCAGATGCGGATCTGCCGGACTTGTTTGATGGGCTGAAGGATCAACAGGCGAATATCACACTTGCTGTTGGCATGCAGGCGCTGTTTGAGATTGAACCCTATGTGACGGCGGATCGACATCTGCGTTTACGTGGTGCGTTCGCCGTCGCGCGCGACGAAGCACTGCGCTTCGACTTTCTATACACAAATGTTGACGGGGTCTGGTTTGTCGACGCCGTCGCTTTGGCAAATGGATAAGGATGACTAAGTCTTGTCCGAAGGGGCCAGCTTAGCTTGATCTAGTCGACGTTCAGTCTTTTGCTTTTCGCTTCGGGTATTGTCCTTTTGCGATTTGGTCTGACCGAACTTTGCCCGGTTTTGTTCGGCTTTTTCGGCCTTTTCAGCCCGCTGCTTTTGCTTTTTGAACCGGTTGAGATTGACAATATCTGCCATGGGATCAGGCCTTTTCAAGCAGTTCGAGGCTCAGCTCCCAGAGCTGGTCTGCCAGTTCCGTATCGACAGCGTGCGCCCGGACATCACGATAACGGGGCGAATCTTCCGTTGCGAGATTTGCGACGTCGCAGTCTTCGCAATAAACGCCACCTATCGAGCTGAGCAGGGGAGAGGTCGCCGTAAAAATGGATGTGCTGGCACCGGCCGCGGGTGTCTTGAACATTTTTGCCGCGCGCTCAGACAGACTGCCATCCGGATTGAGCCAGCCCAGCTGAGCCATTTCTTCGGTCTCAAGGTGTCGCTGAAGATCCGTCATGATGCCGCCGGGATGCACGGCGAAGGCGCGGATTCCATTCTGTTTTTCACGTGCATCGAGGCCGACAGCGAACAAGGCATTGGCTGATTTGGATTGGCCATAGGCTCGCCATTTGTCGTATTCGCGCTGTTCAAAATTCGGGTCGTCGAAATCGACGCCGCAGATTGCATGACCCGTGGACGACAGACACACCACCCGCGATGACAGCGCGGTTCTCAGCGCAGGCAGCAAGCCGAGGGTGAGCGCAAAATGACCCATATGATTGACGCCGAACTGAGTTTCCCAGCCCTGAGGCGTCCGCGAAAGAGGGCAGGCCATGATGCCAGCATTGTTGATCAGAAGATGCAGGGGCTGACCGGATGAGACGATGTCGCCGGCCAAGCGTCGGACCGAGGAGAGATCCGCAAGGTCCATATCTGCGATTTCGATCATGCCCGTGACCGAGACCAGAGCTTTTTCCGCCTTGTGTCGATTGCGCGCAGGAATGATGACGCGCGCTCCAGCGCTCCCCAATGCCCGGCATGTCTCAAGACCAATTCCAGAATACCCGCCGGTGATCAGTGCAGTTTTTCCCTCGAGATCAAGCCCGTCCATCAAAGCGAGTGCGGGCGTATGCGGATCGATAGCTGTCGGAATCCTGTGTTGGTCTGGACTAATCATGAGTCGCGTATTCCTTCCCTTTTCATCAGATTAGCCAACTCGGTCGGATGGTCCAGTAAAGGAAGTTGTGATTCACTCCGGCGCTGCCTATCCTTCAGCGCGATCTGGGTTTGGCGAAAGGCAGTCTCATGTCTCAGGACCGTCTCTGGGGCGTACACCCAGCCGTAATTGCCGCCTTCGCCGTGTTCTTCGGAACAGTGATCGACTCGCTCGTCAGGCACGTGAATGGCTTCATTGATCTGACCACGCTCATCTTCTGGCGGTTTGCAATTGGCGCTGTGCTTGTCGGTATTCCCTATTTTTTGTCCGGACGGCGGCTGCCAGGATGGAAGGCGACGCGCTTCCATGCGGTGCGGGGCATTACCCATTTGCTGGCGGCGTCATTGTTTTTTTTCGCGTTGACCAAGCTAGAGCTCGCAACTGTGACCGTGTTGGGGTTTACCGCCGTGCTCTGGATTATCCCGATTGCCTGGATCGCACTTGGAGAGCGCCCCAAACCGATCGCCGTGCTTGCAGGGCTACTTGGCTTCTGTGGAGTGTTGCTAACTTTCGTCGGAGCCGAATCCTTCGATGGTTTTACCACGGATGACTGGTTGGGGTTTGCGTCGGTTATGTCGGCTGCAATGTTCTATGCGATCTCAATCGTACTCTTGCGATTGAGAGCATCTGAGGATGGCGCGTTCGCAATTGCGTTTTACGCCAATCTGTTTCCAGCAATATACATGGCAGGTCCGGCTTTTATCCTGACCGAAGGTGTGGTGTGGGGAGACGCGTTATGGCTGGTTCTGCTTGGGATATGCGGAACGCTGGTCTGGCTGTTTATGACCCTGGCCTATGGTCGCGCCCCGGCGCAACAATTGGCGCCAACAGAATATACGGCGCTTATCTGGAGCGCCCTGATTGGATGGTTGGTGTTTAATGAGGTGCCCAAGGGGTTGTTTTGGCTCGGCGCCATCGTGATTATCGCGGCGTGTCTGCTGGTATCCATTCCTTTGGGAGAGCTGAGGCGGTATCTTTTCTTGCGCAAGCGATGAATCTGTCAGACACCGTTACTGGCAGGTGCCAATATGGTTTGCCTCTGCGTCGAACTCGAATTCAGCCTTTGCGCCATCAAAATCCACAAAACCGATTGCAGACATGATGATGTTGTCTTCTGACTGATTTGTCAGGCTGACATCGGCCTCGCCAGTGTAGAACCCGCTGCATTTGAGGCCGAACACATATCCATCGTCCTGCTTAACGACATTTGTGAGGCGGCAATTCTGTCCCAGTTTGTCTGCGATAGACTGAAGCGGTATTCTTGAGTCTGACTCCGAGATGCAGCCCGAGCTTCTATCGCCAAAAGGCTGTTTGGCGAGTTTGGCCGTGAATGACCAATTCCACAAACCGGGCTTGATATCGATTTCGGCCGCTTCGCTTGCGATAGCCTGAAGACCTGTCTGGGCGCTTCCTACCATTAAGCTGGCAATAAGCAGAGTACGAAACATGGCTGGACTCCTGAGGTTCCAGTCTAGTTGACGGGAAGAATTGGACATTTCCAAGTCCAACTCATGAAAAATGCGTCATTTCTGTCAGCTCGATACGGTCCGTATTGGATCCGACTAGTTCGCACAATCGCCGATGCGTCTCGCTGTGAGTTGGCGACGAAGCGGGATTTTGATTCCGGAATAGTCCATGGCCAGTTGGCTATCGATGGTAAAATAGCCTGAATTCACTTCGATATGGATCGGGCCACTGATGTCACCGTCGGAATTCGGGCACGACGATTCCAGATTGACCTCTGAAGGTGTGCTGGAAACGACGCGGGTGGTGCAGCTGTCATTGAGCTTGGAGAAATTTGCGAGCCAGGTGTCACTCACCTTGTTCGCACGCGCGTCAATGCAGAACGTCCGCAGATTGGATGCGGCAGAATTGTTATCGATCGCCAGGCCTTCCGTCAGTTGCCACTCGCCGGGATGAAGCCGGTATTCGGTTGCAAGCGCGGAGCCTGATGAAATTGAACAGGCCAATACGCCTGCAAGTGAAGTCATAAAATATCTAATTTTCATTCCGAACCCACCCAGAAAACATCGTTAGAGTAACGATCTCATTTCAAAGGTGAAACCGGATTCAAGCCTCAGGAGAAGTGTTCCTGTTTAGTCCGGCTTGTGTGCGATAACACTGTGATGGACGGGCGCAGAGGCGGTTCACCCCCGCGCCCGGACCATATTAGTTGCGGGATTTGTCGACCAGACGGTCGTTTTGCGCCCAATGCATCATGCCGCGAAGCTTTTCACCAACTTCTTCGATCTGATGAGCGTTCAAACGCGCCCGTGTCGCGTGGAAGCTCGGTGCGCCCGCCTGATTTTCAAGAACCCAATCGCGCGCGAACTTGCCGGATTGAATGTCTTCCAGAACCGCTTTCATGGCTTTCTTGCTCTCTGAATCCACAACGCGAGGACCCGAGACGTACTCGCCATATTCTGCCGTGTTGGAGATGGAGTAGTTCATGTTGGCAATGCCGCCTTCATAGATCAGGTCGACAATGAGTTTGGTTTCGTGAAGGCACTCGAAATACGCCATTTCCGGTGCGTATCCCGCCTCAACAAGAGTTTCGAAGCCAGCTTTGATCAGCTCGACAATACCGCCGCACAGCACAGCCTGCTCACCGAAGAGGTCGGTTTCTGTTTCTTCACGGAAAGAGGTCTCAATCACGCCAGCGCGGGTGTTACCGATGGCCTTTGAGTAGGACAGGGCCACGGACTGAGCGGTTCCTGTTGCATCCTGATGGATCGCGACAAGGCCTGGCAAACCGAAGCCGCGTTGATACTGATCGCGCAGGGTATGGCCAGGGCCTTTGGGAGCAGACAGGGAGATGTCCACATTCGCGCTTGGGCGAATAAGATTGTAATGGATATTGAAGCCATGGCCGAACATGATGTGCTGACCGTCACGCACATGTGGTTCGATTTCGTTCGCCCAGAGGACAGCCTGCTTTTCGTCCGGGATCAGGATCATCACCACATCAGCCCATTTGGTGGCTTCAGCTGGTGTCAAGACCGTCAGGCCTTCTGCTTCAGCCTTCTTGCGAGAAGAAGAGCCTTCCTGAAGGCCGACAACGATGTCTTTCACGCCGGAATCGCGCGCGTTAAGTGCGTGGGCGTGGCCCTGCGAGCCATAACCGATCACAGCGACTTTTTTAGCCTGGATCAGGGAAAGGTCAGCATCCTGTTCGTAGTAAACTTTCATCGTCAATCTTTCTTTCTTGGACGAAATTTGTGCGCGTCTAACCGAAAATCGGCTGGTTGCGCAAGACTTTGCTCAGTATTAGTCGGGCAAACCGCGCTGAATGCTCAGAACGCCAGTTCGGGAGACCTGGATCAAGCCGAGGGGTTCCATCAGTTCGATGAACTGATCGATTTTAGACGACGACCCGGTGATTTCGAAAATGAAGCTCTCGAGCGTCACATCGAGCACACGAGCACGGAAGATTTCGGAGAGACGCATGGCCTCTACACGCTCATCGGAACCCGTGCCGGCCTTCACCTTGATCAGCGCCAACTCGCGCTCCAGACCCGCAGGCGAAGTTGTGATATCAACCACGCGCGCGACGGGCACAAGGCGCTCAAGCTGAGCTTTGATCTGGTCGATAATCTGAACTGTACCAGAGGTCACGATTGTGATCCGTGACTGATGCTGATGACGATCGACCTCAGCCACAGTCAGACTCTCAATGTTATACCCTCGGGCGGAAAACAATCCGACGACGCGCGCAAGAACGCCCGGTTCGTTGTCGACAATGGCTGCCAGCGTCCGGCGGACGACGGTCGCCGCTGACTGATCATCAATGAAATACGCGCTTTGTGGCGAAGGGCCCGAATTCATGTTCTTCACTCAATCCTGTCCGGAGTTTCTCTGAAGGTGCTGACAGGTGTCAGACCAGAACTTTACCTGCATCGTCGATTTCATCGCCGGTGATTTCGCCGAGGATCATTTCATTGTGCGCTGCGCCCGACGGAATCATCGGGAAGCAGTTTTCATCCTTGGTGACGAGGCAATCAAACAGTACCGGTCCATCATAATTGATCATCTCCATGATGGCTTCATCGAGATCACCTGGATTGGCGCATTGGATGCCATGTCCGCCATAGGCCTTCGCCAGCGCCACAAAATCAGGCAGACTTTCGCTGTAGGAATGGGAATAACGCTCGCCATGCAGCAATTGCTGCCATTGGCGGACCATGCCCATCCACTCATTATTCAGGACGAAAATCTTGATGGGCAGATTGTGCTGAATGGCTGTCGACAGCTCCTGCATGCACATCTGAATGGATGCTTCACCCGCAATGTCGATCACCAGCGCGTCAGGGTGGGCCGCCTGAACACCCAGGGCAGCAGGCAGGCCATAGCCCATAGTGCCGAGACCGCCGGACGTCATCCAGCGATGCGGCTCCTCGAAATGATAGTGCTGCGCGGCCCACATCTGGTGTTGGCCAACTTCCGTTGTGATGTAGGTGTCGCGATCCTTGGTCAGCTGATACAGCCGTTCGATCGCATATTGCGGTTTGATCTGATCTTTCAGATGCTCGTACTCAAAACCTTTCCGCGCGCGCCAGGTCCCAATCTGATCCCACCATTCAGCCAGATCGCTGCGGCGGTGTTGCTGGGTCTGCCAGCCCGCCAGAAGCGCCTTCAGTGCTTTGGTCGCATCTGCGATGATCGGCACATCAACACGAACCGTCTTGTTGATGGAGGACGGGTCAATATCGATATGGATTTTCTTGGACATCGGAGAGAACGCATCAAGACGGCCTGTGACACGGTCATCAAAGCGCGCCCCAACACAGATCATCACGTCACAATCATGCATGGCGTGGTTCGATTCATACGACCCATGCATGCCAACCATGCCGAGCCAATGCTTGCCGGACGCCGGATACGCGCCGAGACCCATCAGGGTTGACGTGACCGGAAAGCCGGTTTCCTCAACGAGTTCCCGAAGGAGCCTGCTGGCTTCAACGCCGGAATTGATCACACCGCCGCCAGTGTAGAAGATCGGCCGACGTGCCGTGCGCATCAGTTCGAGGGCCGCTTCAATCGCCATTGATTGTGGCTCAGATGGCGGGTGATAGGTCTTGTGTTTGGTGCCGGTCGGTCCGGAATATTTGCCTTCTGAGAACTGAATGTCTTTCGGAATATCGATCACAACCGGGCCGGGGCGCCCCGTTGTGGCAATGAGAAAGGCCTCATGAACAACATGGGCGAGTTCATTGACGTCGCGAATGAGATAATTGTGTTTGGCGCAGCAGCGCGTGATCCCAACTGTGTCGCACTCCTGAAAGGCGTCTGTGCCGATCAGATGGCTCGGAACCTGTCCTGTGATCACGACCATGGGAATGGAATCCATCATCGCGTCGGCAATCGGTGTCACCATATTGGTTGCGCCTGGACCGGACGTTACCAGACACACGCCGGGCTTGCCGGTCGAACGGGCATAGCCCTCGGCAGCATGTCCTGCACCCTGTTCATGGCGAACGAGGATGTGACGAAGCTCCGGCGTTGAGAACAACGCGTCATAGATAGGTAGCACAGCACCACCGGGATATCCGAATAGCGTTTCCACGCCCTGATCAACCAGCGCGCGTACAACAATCTCCGCGCCTGTCATCATCAGATCGGTTTCACCGGTCATATCCTGCTTATCCATAACTCCAATCTCCGTTCCGGGGCCACAAGCCCGAATTTTGCACAAAAGAAAAGGGGCCTTGTGAGCCCCTTACATAACCGCGCCTGCGCTGAAGTGATCTCACTCCACCGGCAGGCGCCTTCTTACCACTACGAGCAGCTTGCTCATGTTCTTCCTCTCAAAACTTATTCTTAGGTTATCTATTCGAAAAAGCGGCGTCAATCTCTTTAAAAAGGGCATGAATGACCTTTAGTCGCACATCCGGTTCTGTTGAGGGGATGCGTGGCCAGTGCGGGAACTGATGAGAAATCCAGGTAAACTGCCGTTTGGCATATCGTCGCGTGTCGCGTTTTGCGTACTCCGCCGCGAGATCTGAGCTCATTTCCCCGCGCAGATAGGCCAGAAGCCAGGGCATGCCGTGTGCCTTCATGGCAGGCAGGCTCGGGTCGAGATTGCGCTCTGCCATGGCGCGTACTTCGTCCATCGCGCCTTCCATCAGCATGCTGGCGAAACGCCGGTCAATGCGGGCATAGAGCCGGTGTCGGGGCGGCGTCAGCGCAACACCCAGCCATTCTCCGGTATCCAGTACAGGTGGGGTGCGGGTCTCGTGATAGGTCGATAGCGGCTTGCCAGTCGCCGTCCAGACCTCAAGCGCTCGCATGATCCGCTGGCGGTCATTCGGTTCAATCCGGTCCGCAGTTTTGGGATCAATGTCTTTCAGTCGGTCGTGGGCCGCGACGACCCCTTCCTTCTGGACAAGGGCACGGACATCGGACCGGCAGTCTTCCGGGATCGGAGGAATTTCAGAGAGTCCCTGGATCAGGGCCAAATGATGCAGACCAGTGCCGCCTATGATGATGGGCACTTTTCCACGTCGTTGAATGCCGCGAATCGTCTCTCGCGCGTCAGAAAGCCAGGCACCGGCAGAGCCTGCCTCAGACGGATCGCGATAACCGAACAGATGATGCGGCGCGAGCGAAACTTCCTCATCGGTCGGGCGGGCTGTCAGTACGCGCAAACCCCGATAGACCTGCATGGAATCGGCGTTCACAATCTCGCCATCCAGACGTTTTGCGAGGTCCAGAGAAATTTGGGTCTTGCCGCTGGCTGTGGGACCGTGGATGAGAATGGCGGGGCGCATTTGGCTAAGCCTAAACTGTTTGAAGGATTTGTGAAAGATCGTCATGACCACCGAGCACACTCTTACCGCAGAAATTGCATCTGAGCCTGTCTTTATTGTTCTGGTCGCCCGGGACGGCGAAACGCATCTGGTGCCGGACTATCTGAAAAGTGCGTCGGTCAAGCTCCTGGGGCCGGGGGCAACAGAGCTATATGTCGACGAAATGACGACCGCCGCAGATGAGCTGAAAGCGCGGCTTAGTGCTGATGTCGGCGACCGGTTTGATATCTGCGTGACGGGTGAAGCCTCGCGGGAGAAAAAGCTTCTGATCTGCGATATGGATTCCACCGTGATCGGTCAGGAATGTATTGATGAGCTGGCTGACTTTGCCGGCGTACGGGATCGGATTTCAGAGATCACGGAACGTGCCATGCGCGGTGAGCTGGACTTTGAGGCCGCGCTGACTGAACGGGTTGGCCTGTTGAAAGGGCTGTCTGGCGACGCGCTGCAAACCTGCTTTGACGAGCGGATCACGCTCAATCCGGGTGTGAAGACACTGACAGCCACGATGAAGGCCAGAGGCGCGACGTGTCTTCTGGTGTCGGGCGGCTTCACCTTCTTCACGAGCCGGGTGGCGGAAGCTGCCGGGTTCACTGAAAACTATGCCAATACGCTCTTGTTCGACGGCGAGGCGCTATCCGGCGAGGTCGGACGACCAATTCTCGGACGTCAGGCCAAGCTCGATCGTCTGAATGCTGCAGTCGAGACGCTCGGCATTTCGAACAAGGACGTGCTGTCGATGGGCGACGGCGCGAACGATCTGTCCATGATTGAGGCGGCAGGGCTCGGCGTTGGATATAAACCGCACCCGATCCTGGCGAAAGCGGCTGAAGCCGTCATCGAAGGGGATTCTCTTGCGACGGCTCTGTATTTTCAGGGCATCGCAAAGGCTGAGTGGGTGGTGGAAGACTGAGGCCGTCAGGCCTCGATCTGAAGGGCGTAGAAGGAATAGCGGCCATGCCGCATGACCTTCACCAGCAGCGGGTCGGAACCGCCCTCTGATTCAAACAGATCATCGGCTTCCGTCGGTGATGTCACCGGCTTGAAGTTGATCTCGGTAATCACATCACCTTTTTCGAGCTGGCCGTAAGAGGGACCATCCGGATCGACCATGTCGACCAGTGCGCCTTCGACGGGTGCGGGAATTTGCCAGCGTCGACGCGCGTCTTCAGACACATCAATCAGCTTCACGCCATAGGCGTTCGCGCCGACGAAGATTGGCGTTTCCACATCGGTATCCGGTTCTTCGTCTTCCACGTCTGCTTCGCGTTCTTTGAGCCGTACTGTGAGCTCGCGACGTTGGGTTTCCCGAATAATATTAATTTTGAGCGGTTTCTCGAGCTCGGATTCAGCGACTTTGCGAGATAGCTGACGCGTCTCTGAGATCAGATCGCCGTCAAAACGCAGAATAAGGTCGCCAACTTCGAGACCGGCATCTTCACCGGGGCTGCCTTCTTCGACGCTCGTGACAATCACGCCAGCCGCTGAGGCCAGACCATAGGTTTTGGCAAGCGCCTGATCGACAGACTGAATGTTGACGCCAAGCCAGCCTCGCTGAACACGTCCGTCTTCGATCAATTGATTGACGATGATCGACGCCAGATTTGACGGGACAGAGAAACCAATACCTACCGAGCCGCCGGTGGGGGAGATGATTGCCGTGTTGACACCGACAACATCGCCATCAAGCGTGAAGAGCGGGCCACCGGAATTGCCTCGGTTGATCGCGGCATCTGTCTGAATGAAATCGTCATAGGAGCCTGCATTGATATCCCGGCTGCGGGCCGAGATAATGCCGGCGGAAACCGATCCGCCAAGACCGAACGGGTTACCAATCGCGATGACCCAGTCGCCAACTTCCGACACATCGGAATCTGCGAATTTTACGGCTGGAAAAGTTTGCCCCGATTCAATCTTGAGAACGGCAATGTCTGTATCCGGATCGCGGCCGACCAGCGTGGCAGGATAGGTGCGGCCATCTGAGAAACCGACCTCAATCTCGTCAGCGCCTTCAATCACGTGATTATTCGTGACCACATGACCGGATTCGTCGATGACAAAGCCGGAGCCAAGCGAAGATGTGCGCTGAAAGCCATCGTCATCACGGCCGAACAAATCGTTGAACCGCTCCATTGGAGAGCCCTGAGGAAAATCGGGCAAACCGGCCTGAATCACGCGTTGTGAAGTGGAGATATTCACGACCGACGGCATGAGGCGCTTGGACAGTTCAGAAAACCCATCAGGCGTTGGACGGCTTGGCGTGACTGAACTGCCTTCCGATTCGGCGTCGACATTTTGTGCCAGGCCGGGAAGCGGCGCGGCCAGAGAAAGAAGAAGTCCGAGAATGACGGGTTTGTTCAGGTCCATGTATAAATCCAACGCTTCATGCTTCCCTACCCATATTAGTCATAAGCGCTTCGCAGCAAGCCCGCAATTGCCTCTCCTGCATTCTGTGACAGGTTTAAAGACTAGCGTAAAAATCGCGCTGCGACGTAGATCAGAACAGCACCGATCGCCGCGGCCATGATGCCGGATTGTCGGACCTGGTCTTCATTCGCGCTCAACAAAAAAGCGGCCATTCGCTTCATAAAGTCGGGAGCGATGGCATAGAGCAGGCCTTCTACGGCGAAAAGAAGGCCTGCAGCAAAGATTATCGTGTAAAGCACGAAATCAAATTGGTTACTGTCCGCCAGCGACGCGGGCGCGATCAATAAACACCTGACAAAGATCCAGATTGCCCGGATCAGTCACGACAATCGTGCCTTCCTCAATGGCTTCTTCACACGCGATGAGCGCACGCTGGAAGCGGAAGAAGTCGAGATCGCGGCCATAGGCGTCAGCGTAGATCTTGTTTCGCTGTGCGTCGCCTGCACCGCGGACTTGCTCTGATTCCTGGTTGGCTTCAGCCAGGATGACCGTCTGCTGGCGTTCCGCCTGAGCCCGGATCAGCCGCGCGCGTTCTTCACCTTCAGAACGAATACGCTGAGCTTCCTGCTGACGTTCGGTTTGCATTCGGGCGTAAACGCCTTCTGCAACGGCGGCTGGCAAGTCAGCCTGACGGATACGAACATCGATGATGTCGATGCCAGTCCCGGCCAGAGCGTCGTTCACATTGAGACGAATTTCTTCCATCAGAGACGCACGCTGACCTGAAATGATCTCAGGAACCGGCACGCGGCCCAACGCGTCACGAATGTTCGATTCGGTGAATCGCTGGAGCTGTGAGTTTGCGCCGATTTCAGTCCGGAGACGCTGATAGAATTTCAGCGGGTCAACAATTCGCCAGCGAACGAAGGCGTCCACTGTCAGACGACGCTGGTCTGATGCCAGGACTTCGATGTCCGGAATGTCGGTGCCGATATTCTTACGGTCGAGGGTGATGACCTCTTCCCATGGAAGTTTGAAGAACAGGCCGGCTTCATCGACCATCTGGCCAGATTCGCTTTCCTGATATTCGTTCCGGACTTCCACCGGGCTACCAAATTGCAGAACGAGAGCCTGCTGATCCTGACGGACCACGTAAAATGAGTTCAGACCGACAAGCCCAGCAATGCCGAGAATGACGATGAATACGATCAAAAAGCCTTTCATGTCACTTTCTCCTTAATTGCCAGAATTGCGAACTGTACGGTCGAGCGGCAGATAAGGCACTGCGCCCGAATTGTTATCGAGGATGGTCTTTTCGGTGCGCGACAAGACGCGTTCCATGGTTTCAAGATACATCCGTTCTTTGGTCACGCGAGGCGCCTGACGATACTCGTCATAAATCTGATTGAAGCGGGAGGCCTGACCCGTTGCGTCAGCAATCACCTGATCGCGATAACCTTCAGCGGCCTGAAGAATTCGTGAGGCTTCACCGCGGGCTTCCGGGACGATCCGGTTGGAATAACGCGTGGCTTCGTTGATGACCTGCTCGGCATCCTGTTGGGCCACGTTCACGTCGTTAAATGCCTGAATAACCTGAGCTGGTGGGTCGCCTTTGGCGATCTGTACGTCGAGAATGTCGACACCGGCGCGATATTCATCAAGCAATTGCTGGGTCTGTTCGCGCACCTGTTGAGCAACTTCTGCACGTTCCGTTGTGATCACGCGCTGAAGCTCGGACTTGCCGACGACTTCGCGCATGACCGATTCTGCCACCGTCTGAACCGTGCTTTCCGGATCTTTCACATTCAGGATAAAATCCTGCGGTCGATCAGATTTGACCTTCCAGAAGACCGAGAACTGAACATCGGCGATATTTTCATCCTGTGTCAGCATCAGGCTTTCTTCAGAACGCTCGCCGATGCGAACTTCCTGTTGCTCCTCAACCGGGATCAGGACATGTGTTTCCAGAGGACGGGGCAGGTGAATGTGAATTCCGGCCGGCAAATTGCGCTCCCACTTACCGAACTGGAAGACAGCCGCTTGCTGTCCTGCATCAACGATCACAACGCCGGTCGCAGCCCAGGCAACGACGAGTGCGCCACACAGAAGGGCGACACCGGCAATGCCGAGACCTTTACCGCCACCGCCACCGCTTCCGGAACCATTCCCATTGCGTCCGCCCCAGGCACCTTTGAAACGGTCCTGAACTTTCCGCAGCTGATCTTCGAGGTCAGGGCCTTGTCCCCCGCCGTTTCCGGAGGGACGTCCCCATGGAGATTTGTTCTTGTCGTCTCCGCCGCCGGAGCCTCCTCCCGAGCCCCATGGGCCGTTGCCGCCATTGTTCTGGTCGTTCCAGGGCATAAAGCCGCTCCTCTTAATGTCCTCTTCTCCACATGGATTTGTGGAATCGACTTCCTATTTAGGGTTTGTTTCTGCCCTTTGCCACAAAGGCCTTCAAGTATGCGGTTTCTAAAATCAAAGCTTCCGAGTTCAAAATCTATTGAATCTGCTCTGCGAGCGGTGTCCGATCCGGCTTCGGGGAAACCTCTGCCGGACTCTGGGCGCATCGATTCTCTGATCGTTTCGCCGAAGGGCGATGTTGCTCTGGCGCTCTCCGGATCAGCCGAGACACAGGATCAGGATGAGCGCTTGCGTTACGAAGTTGAGCAGATCGTCAGCAATCAGCCAAAGGTCGGGAAGGTGAGCGTGATGCTGACATCGCATTCAGACGCCCCTGCGCCGCGCGCCGCGCCTGCTCAGCCTGCGTCTTCTGGCACACGACGGGTTGAAAAGGGCAGCGGCCTTGCGTCGGATCGCTCAGGGCCGGCACCGGGTGGTGCTGCGCCATCTACGCTTGAGATACCAGGCGTGAAAAACATTATCGCGGTCGCGAGCGCCAAGGGTGGCGTCGGAAAATCGACTCTGGCGCTTAATCTGGCCATTGGGCTGGCTGAGCGTGGTTTGAAGATTGGTGTGCTGGACGCTGACGTTTATGGCCCGTCAATCCCGACCATGACCGGAACGGTTGAGGCGAGCCCGACCGCCAATGACAAAGGCAAGCTTATTCCCATTGAGGCGTTCGGTCTGAAACTCATGTCGATTGGCTATGTTTCAGACGTCGATGCCCCAATGATCTGGCGCGGACCCGTTGTGATGTCGGCTTTGACCCAGATGATGAAAGACGTCGACTGGGGAGAGCTGGATCTGCTGATCCTCGATACGCCGCCAGGAACAGGCGATGTTCAGCTGACTTTGGCTCAGCGCATCAAGCTGTCCGGTGCAATCATTGTCTCAACACCGCAGGAAGTTGCTCTGGCTGACGTGCGCCGGGGTGTCGCGATGTTTGGCAAGACGGGCGTTCCGGTGCTGGGCATTGTCGAGAACATGTCCTGGTTTGAAGATCCGGTGTCCGGAAATCGCAGCTATCTGTTCGGTGAGGGGGGCGCGCGCCAACTCGCCGACAAGCTGGAGATATCCCTCTTGGGCGAGGTGCCGTTGGTTCAGGGCATTCGTGAGGGCGGAGATAACGGCTTGCCAGCAGCTTCAGATTCCGAAACCGTTCGCGAAGTTTATCTCGGGATTGCTGATCGCATGCTGGAAGCGCTTTCCGTCCAGACTTTACCCCCAGCACCTGAAATTATCTTTGAATAATCGCGCCTGACGGGAGCAAATAGAAAAAATCCTCATTTTGGGCTGATGAGTTGCCTTGCCAGCTTGCGAAAGATTGGGTTGGGTATGGCATGTCTGACGCTCAGGATCGCAGCCTCTCAGTAGAGCATTTGTTTTCGACGCCGCTGATCCGCGCGCGTCACCCTGAGCTTGATCGTCTTGTCGAGCCGCTGAAGGCCGCCATTTACAAGCGAAAGCAGGAACATCCCGGCGTTACGCGTTCAAATCAGGGCGGATGGCATTCCGACGGAAATATGCGGGATTGGGCCGGAGCGGATGCCGAAGCGCTGATCCGTGTCGCCGTGGACGCCGTTGAGCGTCATCTGCATAATACCAACCCGCATCCCAATCTCCGTATGGGTTGGAATATTGAGATCTGGGCGAATGTGAATGCGGCAGGAAACGCAAATGCAGCGCACTGTCACCCCGGCGCGTTCGCCTCTGCGGTGTTCTATGTGGATCTTGGCAATGAAGGGAAACCTGCGAAAGACGGCCACATTCTGTTGCAGGATCCGCGCTTCCCATTAGCCTTCATGCAGCAGCCGGGCATTCTCTGGCCGGGGCCCAATGAGAAGCCGGTGGAATCTCAGTTTGCCCTTCTGCCATCGGTCGGCGAACTCATCGTGTTTCCAAGCTGGTTGATGCATTCAGTGAAAGCACACACGGGAAGTGGGGAACGCATTTCGATTGCGATCAATCTCAGCATGCAATGGCAGTATCAGGAATCGCCGAGATGAGCGGCGCACCCGAAATCTGGCCGCAAGACCCCTGGGGGCGCGTGTTGAACGGAGCACTAGATCTGCATACGCTGGATGCCAATTGTCTGGATATCGCGCAGACAGCGGCTGATCTCGCCTTTGAACGCTTCGAAGATGCGCTGCATAGTGTCTATCTGTCCGGCAGCATGGCGCGGGGCCTGAGCTATGACGGGAGCTTCATCATCGTCCTGCGGCATATGCGACAAGCAGTAGGCATTGATCTGTTCTGCGCGGCTGCCGCCTTGCGCGTTCAGAAGCTGCACCCGGAAATCCAGTCCTGCACGTTTGAAGTGTTCTGCTGGGATGAAGTTTTTCCCGCCGATGGCTGTTTCTCACATCCCCGCTTCCGAATAGGTGTGAACAGTATTGCAATCGCCGGTCGTGATTTAAAGCGCCTTATTGCCCCGCAAAAGCTCACGCCAGCCGCCGCGAATGCGCAGATCGTTGGCATGGTCGGACGTTTGCAGAATCTGCGTCATCGTCTGAAGGCCGTCGCGACCGAAAGTCGCGTGCGCGCAACGAGCCGTCAATTTGCGCAAATTGCGCTGACCGGCGCCTTTGCCTGCGTGATGACCGCCGAGCAGATCTATAGCGAAGATTTTGAGACGATGGCGCGCTATCTCAGCCTCAATCTGCCGGATAATCAGCAATCGATTGACCTGCTCGTCAAACTATCTGCGCAAGGCACGTCTTCATCTCTGGAGGCGCTGGCGATTACTGAGGACGCCATGACCTGGCTTCCGGACATGGCAGAAAACTGGCTGGACGCGCACAATCCGAAGCGCGACGACACCCTCAAACTGGTCTAGCGCGCTTTTCGGTCAAGAATGCGGAAGATCGTCTCATAGTCATCTTTCTCACCAGACGGAATCCGCTCAGACTTTTGTTCGGTCCATGCGGCTTCGTCGATCTCGGGGAAATATGTATCGCCTTTAATGTCGGCGCACACTTCTGTGACATATAACCGATCAGAAACGGGCAGGGCGTGTTCGTACAATCCGGCGCCGCCAATCACGAAAATTTCTTCATCCCCGGCTCTGATCGCCATGGAGCGCGCCATTGAGACGGCGGAGTTCAAGCTTGAACAAAGCCAGGCAGACGGAAGTGAGAGGTCGGGATTGCGGCTGACGACAAGGTTAGGGCGATTGGGAAGCGGCTTTCGCGGTAAGCTGTCCCAGGTTTTTCGGCCCATAATAACAGGCTTTCCTGAGGTGAGCGATTTGAAGCGCTTCAGATCTGACGACAATCGCCATGGCATATCACCGTCGCGACCGATCACCCCATTTCGGGTGCGGGCAACAATCAGGCAAAGTTTCGGAAAATCAGTCATAGAGCAGGCCGCTGGAAATTGAGCTGAGGTCAGGATGTGATAAGGCTTCAGAGACAATGATTTGGGGGGCAGAAGTCAAGCTCCGTGGAATTCCTGGAGGACTGATCTTTGACCGTACCTGCTTCCATATTTGATCAAATTGTCTCTGCAATTGTCTATAGGGCAGAACTTGGCCGGGTTTCAGAGCTCTCCAATCCCGGAACGGCCATGCATGCAGGCATTGTTTTCGCCCTGATTATTGCGACGGGATTCTTGATCTGGAAGCTGAAGGGCCGTGCCTGGGCATATCTCTATGTTGCCGTGATTCCTTTCCTGAACTGGTCCTTCGGTAATGTTCCGAATCTCGAGTTTGTTGGGGGAGGCGTCGACTTCCTCTGGCCCGGGCAAGGAAAGACCGACGGAAGCGTGCTGCTGCATCCGCTGACGCTGGTCACGGGTTGCGTGTTCGTCTTGCGCGATTTCGTGCAGCGGGAAATGGGACATCGTGTTCTGATCGTCATGATCGCTGCGATTGGCTGGTCGTTCTATTACTCCTGGCCGGTAATTGCGATTGCCTCTGGGCTCGCCTTTGCGATTTCAGAGTTTGTCGACTGGCTCCTTTTCACCTTCACCAAGTACCGTCTTTCGACACGTATTTTGTTGTCGAGTGCTGCTGCGGTCCCGCTCGACACCACCGTCTTCCTGTATGGCGCGGCGTTGGCGCGGCAAATGGCCTTCGGCGAGCCATTGAGTGACACGTTCAATCTGGCTAACTGGATTGTGTTTGTGATTGGCAAAATGATCGGTGCGTTAGTCGTATCGTCCATGATCCGTATGCGCGAAAAGCGCGGCGAGGTCGATCCGCAAGCCGCCTGAATTCGCGTCTGGCGCGCCACCTGCACACGTTCAGGTTTATGAGCCAGAACGGGACGGGTGGCAGGATGAAACTTGAATACGCTTTGATACTTGCGCTCGTGGCAGTCGCCATTATTGGTGGCTTATCTCATATCTCCGGCAATCTGAACGCGACATTCCAAACCGCAGCATCGTCAGCCGATGCTGAAGCCAGAAATGGTGGCATGTCTGCAAAATCGACCGACAAGCGCTGACTGCATTGGATCGTCCGTTGGGCTGCTAGTGCGCCAGGGCGAGGGCGGGGCCTTTCTCTGTACGCAGCAAATTCTTGCTGACACCGCCGAAAATCATTTCTTCGAGCCTGCTATGTCCATAGGCACCAGCAACGATGAGGCCGGCGCCTTCATCCTCCGCCAGTTTCAAAAGTCCTTCAGTGACAGCGCCATCAAACTGAATGATCTCAGACGGAATGCCGCGCTGCTGGAGATAGTCGACGGCATAGGCCGGCTGATCTCCTCCAAACCGATCTTCTGTGTCGATCTTATTGCTGTTCTGCGCGACGATGACACGGTCTGCGGCGCGAAGCAGCTGCGTGTGAAAGCGCACTGAGCGCGCGGCCTGTGGGCTGCCATCCCAGGCGACAATCATGGTGCTGATATTGGGCGATGAGTCCTGTCCCGCGACGATGATGGGCTCGCGGCGGTCCAGCAATGTCGTTTCAAATGCGAGACCATGTTCATTGCCCGCAGAGACGCATTCGTGTGGCGTGACGAGGCCATCGCTGAGAAGCGACAGGCGAGGGTAGACCTCGGTTGGCAGGCCCACCGTGTGTTCGATTTCGCGATTGGTGACACCCTCAGCTTCGCAGACTTCCGTAAACGCCGCCTCAAGTTTTTCGCGTGCTTCTTTTTGAGCCTCGCGAATGCCTTCCAACAAGGACCCGCCGGAGGCAAACATCACGCCATGCATCGAAACGCCCGTCATGATGACGGCGCGTGCCGGATCCGGCATGGCGGACACGCCAATCAGCTTTGTGTCGAGCTTTTTCGCCAATCGGCATGAAAGCGTGATGGATTCTTTGAGGCTGAATTCGCCTTCGGCAAGCGCTGTGTATATAGTCATGTCTGACCCTCCCGGACTAATGAGCACAATAACCCTAACATTCTTACGGATGTTTGGTTGCACGCGTGTGACCGCAAGGGGGATTTTTCGCGCAAATTGTCGCGCAGTCAGACGGCGATCGGCGCCTTGATGGATGGATGAGCGGAATAATCGGTGAGTTTGAAGTCCGATCTCTCCCAGCCGAAAATGTCTTTGCGATCCGGATTGAGCTGCATTGTCGGTGGTGGAAGCGGCGTGCGACTCAGCTGTTCTTCAGCTTGCTCAAGATGGTTCAGATAAAGATGTGCATCGCCCAGCGTATGAACAAACTCGCCCGGCCTGAGACCGGTCGCCTGAGCCATCATCATTGTGAGCAGGGCATATGACGCTATGTTGAACGGGACGCCGAGAAAGATGTCAGCAGACCGTTGATAGAGCTGGCAGTTGAGCTTTCCGTCCATGACATTAAACTGGAACAGACAGTGGCAGGGCGGCAGAGCCATCGTGTTCACGTCAGCCGGGTTCCAGGCCGATACGATAAGGCGTCTTGAGTTGGGATTTGTACGGATTTCATCGCGGACCCAACTCAGCTGATCAATGGCTTCACCGTTTGGTGCAGCCCATGATCTCCATTGCTTTCCATAGACCGGGCCAAGGTCACCATTTTCATCGGCCCATTCGTCCCAGATCGAAACACCATTATCCTGCAAATAGCGAATATTGGTGTCTCCGTTAACAAACCAGAGCAATTCGTAAATAATTGACTTGAGGTGGAGCTTCTTTGTGGTCAGCAGCGGGAAGGTCTCTGAGAGATCAAAACGCATCTGATGACCGAACACGGCTCTCGTGCCCGTACCCGTGCGATCGGACCGATCAATGCCCGTTTCAAGCACGTGACGAAGCAGATCGAGATAGACATTATCCGCAGCAGAAACAGACTGTTGCGCGCGAGTGTTCTGATCATCCATCTGGAGCGAATTCATCTGGCATCACCTGCTGTTTCTGGCCTTTTGGAACTTTACCCGCTCTCGGCGGACAAAGCCAATCTAAGACTGATATTATGGTTAGCTCATCGTGAAGCCGATTGGGGCGATTCGCAAACCCATATTGAGCTAAACGAAGGGGTTTTCAGCCACACTGCCTTTTGGACCAGGGTGGAAGAACGTAGATGTTTTGCGTCTCAAAATTGTATAAGCCATTGCAGGCAGCCATGCTGAGGTTTGCAAAAGAACGGCGCGCAAATGTTGCGACGACGTTTGCGCTGACGCTTGTTCCTCTCATGACGGTTCTTGGCCTCACGGTCGACTTTACCCGCACGGAAGGGGCGGCTGAGCAGGCGCAATATGCGCTTGATGGCGCAGTGCTCGCCGCCGCAAAGTCTCTGCAGGACAATGAGAGCAACACCAAGATCAAGCAGGCAGCACAGCAATATTTTGATGCCGCATCCAATGCGAACGGCATTTCCGCAACCTGCAACAGTGTTTCCATCAGCATTAGCGACGATAAAACATCCGTTATTGGGAGTGTCACCTGTAAACAGCCAACAACCCTGTCGAACATTGTCGGCATGTCAGAACTCGAATTCACCCGAAACGCCGAGACCACTTATGGCGTCGGCAAGCTTGATATCGTCTTCATGTTCGATACCTCCGGCTCCATGGGCAATGATGACCGGATGGACGATCTTCAGGTCGCCGCCAAAAAGGCCGTCCAGACGATCTTTAAAACCAAAACCAAAGATAAGGATGACGTTCGGATTGCGGTTTCGACCTACGCCACGTCTGTAAACGTCAGCGACACCTACTTCAAAGCCGTGACTGATGAGGAACCCGATCAGTGGGAGTGTACGAAGTGGAAGAGAAACGGCAAGAAATGCAAAAATTGGGAGCAGGTGACTGACACCTGCGTCACAGGCCGTGAAGGTTCTCAAAAATATACTGATGCCGCACCAGGAAGCGGAGCGTGGATTGATTACGAAACAACAGACTGCAACTCAGCAACGATTACTCCGCTGACCCGCATTCAGGGACGGGTGATTTCAGCGATCGAAACTCTGCCGACCAGCGGGACAACAGCAGGCCATCTGGGGATTGCCTGGTCATGGTATCTGATCTCTCCGAAATGGAGTTCGATATGGCCCTCTGACGCGAAACCGCGGGATTATGATGAGCCAGACTCTACGAAAATCGCTATCCTGATGACGGATGGTGCGTTCAACAAGGATTATATGTCCGGTGGGGATTCCTTTGCCCATGCGAAGAAGTTCTGCGACGGCATGAAAGCCGAAGGTATTGTAATCTATACAGTCGCGTTCAAAGCGCCGCAGGCAGGTCAGGACATTCTTGAATATTGCGGGTCTGGCAGCGAGTTTTCGTTTAAAGCGTCAAACGGTCAGCAATTGGAAGACGCCTACGATCGGATCGCGTCGAACATTTCGGATCTGCGTCTTTCACACTAGACGATCTCGTCATTCTGAAGAAACGTTCTTCCATCGTTCATCAATCATCCCTATATTCAAAGCGTTCTTCGGAACTATGGCGATAAACGTACACGCAATAAGCGGCTCGGACCCGGGGGCGGTACCCGGCGGCTCCACCAATAACTCCGGTCATTAGCCGGTAGGTGCGGGGCCGAAACAGGATCGACGGACGTGTAAAGGTGATGCCTTCGCCCGGATGAGCTCCGTTAGAAGCTCAACTTGCAAATAGTTGCTAATGACAACTTTGCTGAAGGTGAACTTCTCGCTGCGTAATGCGGCGCGGATACTAACCGCTTAAACTCCTGGGGACTCTAGCACCTCAGGCGGGGCCCGGAGGCGCCTGGCAACAGAAGCCTCCACTTTCCTTTTTTTGTACGACCGCCCGCTTCGGCCCCTGATCAGGTCAGGGGCGCTTTCGCGATGGGTCGCGCTCAAGGCTGTTCTCTTGATAATTTGCTCGGGCTGTTCGCTTTGCTCGCCCTGCGCCTGCACGTTCGTTTGTGTGGTGCCTCTTACGAGCGACTGCGAAGCCGCAGACGCCGACAGGATCAGGCCCCGTAAAGAACTGAGATGTTTTCAGACACCATGGCCGGACGGTCCTGACCTTCAATCTCAATGGTTGACTGGTTGATGATCTGCTTGCCACCCGCCTTGGGTTCAACTGAAAGACATTTGAGAGACAAACGAATGCGAGAACCAACAGGCACCATATTCGTGAAACGGACTTTGTTGGTGCCATAATTGATTCCGCGCGACACACCTTCAACCTGAAACACCTCTGGGCTCAGCATTGGCAGCAGAGAAAGCGTGAGAAAGCCGTGCGCGATCGGTCCGCCCATTTCGCGCGTCGCGCGATCAACGTCGACATGAATCCATTGATGGTCACCGGTCGCGTCGGCAAATTGATTGACCCGATCCTGATCGATCAGATGCCAGTCAGACTGGCCGATTTCCTGACCAACAAGACTTTCCAGTTCATTGTATTGAATAATGCGAGGGGTCGCCATCGTCTACATTCCTGCCTGTTGAAAGAGTGTGTGGCCGATTCCATTCGGCTCTGTTCGTATCAGGTCGCAAGGATTCCACGCGTGCGAGCTCTTTGGCAAGCGCGAGAGGAGAGTCATTTCGATCTGGCAAAGAAAATCGCGTCATTCGGGAACTTGCTGTCTTCTTTCAGGTTTCGTGTTAAACGAGGAGTTAAAGCTCGGTGTGGGTGGGCTCCTGCCGTTCAGAATGAATTCAGGCTGAAACCATTAGGTAGACGCATGATTGAGGAGAGAAGCATGTATTCCAAATTTATTTCAGCCGGTATTTTGACGGCCAGTCTGATTGGCCTCGCGCCGATGGCAACTGCTCAGTCATCTTATTGGAGCTATGACGGCCAGAACAGCTATCACACCTATGAGGCGTGCGAGCAGGCGCGCCGGACACGCACTGTTGGTGGTGCGGCCGTTGGCGGCCTTCTCGGTGCAGGTTTGGGGGCGCTTGCTGGTGGCGACGATACCCGCAACGCGGTCGTTGGTGGCATTGTTGGTGCTGCTGCTGGCGGGACAATCGGCCGAAATCAAGTGAAGTGTACGCCATACAGCTATTCAGCTTATGGTCAGTCTGGTTATCAGGGCTCCACCGGATACAGCTCGACTGGATACGGTTCATCTGGATATAGCTCGTCGGGCTATGGATCGTCAGGTTATGGATACTCGCAAGGGTATGGTCAGCCATCTTATCCATCGCAATCCTATGGCAGCTATGGTCAGGGCTATCCGTCTCAAGGCTATTCCACAACGACGCGGACCTACACGACCACTCAGCCAACCCGGTCTTATTCCGGTTCAGGCTACACAACCACACGCACTTACTCGCACTCTCAGCCGTCTTATGGCTCGAGCTATCCGACACAATCCTATGGCTATAGCCAGCCGAGCTATGGACACTCATATCCGAGCAATTCCGGTTATCAGGGGTCTTACGGTTACAGCTCAACCACCACCACGCCACGCTATGGTTATGGCACGCCAACACGCCGATCTGAGCCTTACACGCGCAGCTCTGGCAGCTACAGCTATGGTTATGGTTCTCAGCAATCCTATCCCGCCTACGGATCACAATACGGTAATTCCGGATATGGGTCTCGCTGGACCTATGACGGACGTTCGGCTTATGGCTCTTACGAGGCATGCGAACGTGCGAAACGTGACCGTACATTGGCTGGTGGCGGCCTCGGCGCACTGGCGGGTGCTGGCCTTGGAACGCTGGCAGGCGGTGATGATGGTCGCAATGCCGCAGTCGGAGCAATCGTTGGTGGTGCCGTTGGCGCCTATCGCGGAAGCCGTTCGGTACAATGTTATCAATTCTGAGAATAAATCAGAGCTGATTGATCGTTCGATCAGCACTTGATTTCTTTGAAGTAAAATGTCTTTTCTCCCGGAGAATGTCTCCGGGAGAAATTTTTTATGAGCAAGCGCAAAGAGTTTGAAACCGTCCTTCTCGATATTGAAGACGGCATCGCGACACTGACCCTCAATCGCCCCGAAAAAATGAATGCCTTCACTGGCCAGATGATGCAGGACATCATTGCGGCTTTTGATGAGACGGATGCGGATGACGATGTGAAAGCCGTGATTGTGACGGGCTCTGGCGAGCGGGCTTTCTGCGCGGGCGCTGACCTGTCGCAAGGTGGCAAGACGTTCGATTATGAGGCAAGGCAGGCGAGCGGCACGCAAGAAGTCGGTCATCGTACGCAGGAAGATTTGCAGCGAGATGGTGGGGGGCGCTGTACCTTGCGCATCTTTGAAAGCCTGAAGCCTGTGATTGGCGCGATCAACGGCGCTGCGGTCGGGATCGGTGCCACCATGCAATTGCCGATGGATGTCCGCATTGCGTCAGACAATGCGCGGTTCGGCTTTGTCTTTGCCCGCCGAGGTATCACGCCGGAAGCCTGTTCGAGCTATTTCCTGCCGCGTCTCGTGGGCATCAGCCAGGCGCTGGATTGGTGCTATTCCGGCCGTGTGTTTTCCGCCCAGGAAGCGCTGGAAGGCGGGCTGGTGAAAGCGGTCTATCCTCAGTCCGAATTGATGGATGCCGCGCGCGCCTGGTGCCGCGAAATCATTGACAACACAGCGCCTGTTTCTGTCGCGCTGACACGTCAGATGATGTGGCAGATGCTTGGTGCGGACCATCCGATGGAAGCCCACATCATTGATAGCCGCTCCATCTTTGAACGCGGCCGGACAGGTGATGCGAAAGAGGGTGTGAGCAGCTTTCTTGAGAAGCGGAAGCCAAACTATCCTGAGAAAGTGTCGGACGGTATTGCACCGCACTATCCGTTCTATCCAAAGCGGCAGTTTCGCTGGCCGGAAAAGGCTGAGTAGCGGCTAGCCGAGCCCATCCGCGTTGAGGACCCGATTCCAATCAAACCCTTTATTCGGGTCCCAGCCCCAGCGTTCAACAGGATTTACGTCCTCATGGCCGACCACAAAGTCTCGGGTTTTCGTGATCTGATGGCGCTGACAAATATCGTCGACAAGTAGGGCGAGCGACTCATACATTTTGTCAGTATAGACATTCGGATCTGCTGATTTCGAACCGTATGACAGGATTTCGATTCCAATGGATGCATTGTTGGGATCGGTCCCGTCTGTCAGCCATCCAACCGGTGCGGATGCATGTCCCCAGCGATTGTCGAAATAGGTATATTGTGGCCAGGCGCGGCCGTCATCTCGCGCAACCAGTGCGGCTGTAGAGCCCTTGGGCACAGGATTCAGGTTTTCATCGTAATACCGCGCGTTTGATGGGTATTCTCGCGACCAGCTGAAATAGCGCATGTATTTTCGCCAGCTTCCGTCGCCCCGCGCATACAGACGTTGAACAAACCCCTTGATTCCAGAATGCCAGGATTTGTGGTGTTCGGACACAAACTGATAAAGCAAGCCGTTCTTGTCGATGAGATAATGTGCGCTCGCTCTTCCATTCAGAAAGCTGTTCTTCACGGCCTCGAGTGAATCTGTGCCGGTAATGTGCAGCACCACGCGTTTGATCGTCGTCCCGTCAGATCTTGAACTGAAATTATCGGTACGGAATTTTCTGTTTTCAGGGATTTCGGGGTGCCAGCCATCGGTCCATAGCGCTGTCGTACGGTGAATTTCTTCGTGCACATTGGAGTAGCGAGAGGGTTCGCGGGTTTCGGAATCGTCGGTGAAGATTATGTCGTGATTAGTGCCGTTATCCGCCTCATCAGCAGGCTGAGCGGCGCCACCGACAGGCTCCAGATAGGTGGAATAGACAAACCCGACATATATCCCGTCACCGGGAATGTCAGCAAAGACCAGCCACCAGCCATCATGAGAGTCATCATCAAGCCTGGCAACGGCCTGGCCGGTCGCCAGCGTTGTCAGAACACCGCCATTCGTGGAAGGCCGACTACGCAAATTAAGTGCGCTGGCATTCACCCGAAAAACCCGGTCGATCATGAGGAGGAATCCGATGCAGCTGATAGTGTTTCGAGGGTGGCTTCGAGCCCTTCATTGTCAGGCGAGCAATAGTTGATGACGCGCTGAACTTTGAAACCGAGGCAATCTCCGGCGGTTGAACTGCGGGCGCAACGTTCGGCTGCGCGACAGGAAAAGCCCTCACCATCGCAGATATTGAGGCCCGAAACGTCGAACAATTCTGCATAGACGCCACGCGCCTGCGCATTCAGTTGAGCGACGTTATCATCACCAACTTTCCGCGCCATGAGTGGAATAGCGCGGTTTAGCGCGCAGGCCTGTTTAAGGGCTTCAGCCTGCATGAGTGGCTCTGTACGCGGATCGATCAGGATATCGTTCAGGCTTGGCATGGTTTCTTCAAACATGGCGAAGCTGGTTTCCGTTTCCTCAAGCGTGAGGTCGTCGTCCACCGTGGCAATTTCGAGAAAGTCGGTCGACATGGTGCGGTTCGCGAGAAACTTCCCTTCCGCGCGGGAGGCTTCGCACTCTGCAGGGGCAGGAGACATTTCAGAACAGATGTCTTCCATCAGCTCAGCATGGGCAATGCCTTCCGATATGGCAGCCGCCTCCGCGCTGTCCGGGAAGGGTAAGTCAGCGAGGAGGCTTGCGGCGCCGATCGACGCTTTGAGGCTGCGCAACTTGTTCTCATCATTTTCGCCTGTCAGCACAGCATCCGGAATGTCAGTGAGCGTGACAAGACCCGGCGCAACGGTATCAATCGCGTTCAGATAAGCCGAATAGGAGCTGAGTGGATCAGCTTCGGCGCGTTCGGATTCAATCGATGCTGAGAGTGCGCTGAGCGTGGATTCGTTCTGGACACCCATCGGGGTGATTTCAGGGATGTTTTCACACGCAGCAATGATGAGCAGGCTTCCGGCAAGCAATGTGGAGAGTTTCATGAATCAAGCCTCTTTCGACAAATAACTAGCCATTCTCCAGAACGGCAATCAGAGCGTCATCCTTCATATTCGCCACGGTTCCAGGACCGGACTGAATGACGTGAGCGATGTAGTATGTGTAAATCTCCAGCCAGTCGTCGGCGCCAATCACAAGATTTGGATCCTCCGATTGGGAGAGCCCATTCAGGCGGGAGATCAAGTGTTCGACCTCATCCAAATGTGCATCACGAACCGCCGGGTCTTTGATTGTGGACAGGGCACCGGAGGCAATGGAGGTCAACGAAACACGGATGGCCTCAGACAGGGTTTCCCCGAACAGAAGTTGCCCGGATTTCGTTGGTGCGGTCCTGAGTCCGTCGCGTGCGGACGCAAGCACCCGACTGATAACAGCCAGAGCGATACTGTTTTCGGCAGAGTCCTGATCGATTGAGAACAGACGCCCAGGATTTCGCAGTCCGGCGTCCATCGCGATGGCGATGATTTCGCGCCAGTCTTCGCCTGTTAAAAGACCGGTCGTGTCTTCGGCGATCGCCAGAGCAACTGTTTCGGCGATTGCGACGATTTGTGGGTTGGCATCTTCAGAAATGAAGTGATGTGGCGAGCGCGCAACGTGTGACGCCATGATCTGCATCACATCGACGACCTGGTCCCGCGAAAACACTGTTTCGAGAATGTGAGATTTATCGTCGACCAGACGGCGCGAAAACCCTTCCAGCAGATCTGAGATCAGATGCGCAGCCATATCAGAGCGAACAGCTCTGTGCGCTTCATCGCCGGCATGATCACTCAGTCGCGCCGCCGTATAGTTTGAAAGGACATCGAGACTTCGGCAGGCCAGCTGAACGGCGAGTTGCTTGTCGGAATAAAAGGGGGCAGGGGCGGATAGAAATGCATCCGCAAACAATGAAATGAGTTTGCGACCCTGGTCTGTTCCGGCATCAGTCTGACTTTTCTTCAGAAATAATTCGGGCCGCTTTCGAGCTACGCTCAACGCTGAAAACATAATGTGCAACGCGCCTTCATTCGAAAACACCTTCCGGATACGGAACCCATCACGCGTCCCTGATACGGTGGCGCCCAGCGTTTCGCGAACGATTTCACCCAGTACATCGCCAGATTTGAAACTGCCTTTCAGATACTCGTCAGAATTGGCTTCAAGCGCCGAGAGTGCGCCAAAGGCGACAGGTCCGCCAATCAGTTCGCGGAGTTTACGTTCTGCGAAAATGGCGCTGACGCCATTCTCCATCACCTCTTCCTGGACCGGACGTAACACACCTGAAATCAGTGGCTGCCATTTCTGTTCATCGGTGACGAGCGAAGGATTGTCGACCAGCGTTTTGATCGCGGCTTCGCCAAAGGCTTCTGATAACCCGGACAGAATGCCAAGAGATCTTGGGTCTTCGGCGTCATACGCTTCTGAAACATTGGGCAATAACGCCGCGAACAGGGATTCCAGATTGCCTCCCACACCAAGCAGGCCCGGCTGAACGGCGACAACGTCCAGACCAACATCCACAAATTTTCGAAAGAACTTCGCCACAGGACTGGTTTCATTCGGATCGGCCCAGACCTTGTGGTGAAACACCATCAAACCCTGTTTGACGTCATGCGTCGTAATATCGGCATCGTGCTGGCGTCGGTTTTCCAGCACGAGATCCATCAGCGCATCTTCAAAAATTTCCGGATGCTCCGGATTGAGCTGAGGCAGACCATCTTTATAGATTGGCACCGTCGGTTGGCCGGGAGGGGTAAGGAATATGCCTTCGTAAAGTCCGTCCGGCTTATACTCGCCATTGGCTTCAATCTGGCGCACGACCCATTGGACGATGGCATGGGAATAGTGTTCCGGAGGTTCGTCGAGATCGACCTCGCGAATGGTCGGCACGTAAACCCGGATATCCTGTTCATCAAAAAGACGGCTGACATAAAGCTGATATCCAGCTTCTCCCATTCGAAGCGCGCCGGTGAGGACAGTTGCAAAGGTTTGGGGGCTGAACATCAACATCTGGTCTTAGGCCCTCGTCCATTTGCCGCGGACGCCGCGTACATTTCGTAATCGCCCCGATGCTGCAGGCGGGCTGTAGTCATCTGCCTGGCCGGGAATAACCTTCGCTTCGGACGGGATTTCCTCATCCGGTGTTGGGGGAGGCGGAGGCGCATCCATTGTCCTTTTGGGTACGCCTGCGCTGAGTGCCTGGTCGCTCGGAGCGCCCAGCTTCTGGCCGATGAGTGTCGTGGAAGACAAAGGAGTGCGCGGAACGCCTGATGCGATAATGAACGCGTCTGTCAGCTCTTCCAGCTCGGGTTCCTCATCTCTTGGACCAGCTTTTTTGCCCATGGTGGCCGCCTTGCGGACGGGCTCACCAGACGTGTTGGCCGCGGCGACACGGGACGCTGCAGCGCGACCAACCAGTGAGGCCGTCTTGCTGAACAGATCAAACCAGAATGGTGCACCGAGTGCGAGCAAACCGGCGCTGGCTATGAGCGAGAGAAGCCAGACAAAACCTTCAATGGGTTTACTCAGAAGCCGCATATAAACGGGCATCTGTCCGCCTTCGCAGTGTTTTGGTGGGCGCACCAGATCCGAAGGATTGCAAAAGGGGAAGTACTCACGGCCAACCGGCAGGCGGAGTTCAGCATTCAGCGCTTTGACATAATCGCTGATTTCGACCGCTGTCATCGGCGTATCGGCAATGCTTAGCCCATCAGCAGAGGCGTCGGCCATGATGCCACGCGTGTCATCGGCGATCTGTTCGACCCGCTGTTTCAACAATTCCGGATCATCAGCGCCAATCAGCGCGAGCGTATTGTTCAGCGTTCGCTCATTCGTCGAAAGATGCACATAAACATCGATCAGATTGACGTTGGCCGCCAGAACGAAAACGAAAGCCGCAATTCCAGAAATCACCTTGGCGCGCTGTCGGAAATAGGCAGACTGCGCGACCCCAATACGGTCGAATTCGTATTTCGAGCGGGCCAGAACATCGCGAATATAGCTGCGCGGTTGTTCCGCCAGCGCTTTGCCGAATTCGGTTTGTGAAAGCTGCTCGGCAAATTGTCGAGACGTCAGTCGCTCGAACTGGCGCTGGAAAAGGTTGATGTTCCAGTTCGAGATCCACCACCAGCGACCTTGGCCGCCATAGGAGGGGCTTTTGGTCATGTCTTTGGCGAAGCGTGCGGCTTCGTCAGAGCCGCCATTGGCTTTCTGCAGTTCCGTCCGCGTCAGCCCTTCATCCTTGATGCCAACAATGACCGAGTCGTGCAGCGCGCGCAGCATTTCCTGAAGACCGGATTTTCGTAAGGAAAGAAGCTTGTGCAACCCTTCAACTGAGATTGTCACAACGGTCGAAAGCACCGTCATCAATCCAGCAAAAGCCAGAAGAGCCAGCAGCCAGTTCATGCTTTCCCACCCTTTATTATTCTCCCGACAGGAGAGTGGCAGAAGGGTGTCATCAAGACAAGCCTCAACAGGTTCAATCCCCCGGCGATCACTTCAACTGCTCCATCAGGTTGAGGAAATCCGTGTTGAAGTCTTCCGGAAAATGCGCCAGGTCGACCTCTTCGCCAGCTTTCAGCCCGACATTGTAGCAATTGTTGATGTTGGTGCGTGCGCCATTGTCCATCTGCATGACGCGCTTAAAGGCGAGGTCGCGGGCCCGGTCGGTGAATTTGTCATCATACATGTTCAGCGCATCCAGAAATCGCTCTCGGTCGATATGCGCATCATATCGCTGATAGCTGATCAGAGGGGCCTCGCTGGCAAGCTCAGTATTCAGATTGCTGACTTCGCTGTTAATCGTCCAGGGCTTGGCTGGATGGCTGATGGCCTGCAAAAGAAGCAAATCGTTCCGAACGGTGTCGTTGATGATACCTTTCAGACTGTCGAGGGCCTGTAGTGCCGGGATTTTGCCCATAAAGCTTTTGAGGTTCTTTCGCTCCCGATACCATCCGGTTCCGACATTGATCACAAGGAGATTGTCGGCGCCACGGGCCCAATTCAGACCATAGCTCGGCAGGGTGGCGGTCAGAATAGACTGAACCGCGGGATTGTTATGGCCGCTAATCGCGCCGTCGACGAACAATCCCTCTTCATAATCGCCTTTTTTGCCATCACTGATCGTGATTTTTACCGGCTCGAAATAAGTGGGTGCGGCTGCGCTCGCCCGCACGAGCATTGCGACCTCATAATCCTTATTGGCGAGCCAGCTTCCGCCACTCTCCCAGAATTTGGCGCGGGGATTATTCGTCAGAACCCAGGCGCTGTCTGTGTCGATCCGTTTTGCACAGATCATCAGGCCCGTTTTCAGGTCGGGGCTGTCGAGCGTCATGTCACTCAGTTCGGAGTGAAGCACCTCCGACAGGACCTCAGCGCTCCGGCGAAATTTTAAAATGCCCTTCACTTGCGAAGAGGGAAACAGAGCAGGCCCAAGATCCTCATAAAGGCGTTTCACCTTCTCGACTTTCCAACCCATGGCGAGGGCTGTCGCGATGATCGACCCGGTCGATGTGCCGGCGATCAGATCGAAATACTGAGCGAGATTGAAGTTTTCGGGATCGGGGCTGCTGCGAGCCAGGACCTCTTCGATCCGGGTCAGAATGCCCAGCGTGATCAGCCCGCGTATGCCACCGCCATCCAAAGCGAGTATCCGCTTCCGGCCGGTACCGTAAAGATGGAGATCGCGGGCAAAGTGGGGATGATCTGGCTGGTCAAGAACGGGTCTGTAAGTGCCAGACGCGTTGTCGGTCCCATCCGTCATTCTGTCCCCCCTGTGTTTGATCACCTGAGGAAGATACCCCAGCCTTTCGTGTCCGGGAAGTGGCTCTGGGCAGGAGGATGTGTTTGGCAGTTCAACTCTGGTCAAAAGCGTGCTGCGATGGCAGGGTTAATGCGGGTGAGCAGGCCGCTTGGCTGACGTCATGAAGGGGGACACAATATGGTTGCTTTTGCGGCGTTGTTTCAGCGGCAATGGTTCAATGTTCTGCTTGGCATCTTCGCGCTGGCCGCGATTGTGCTGGGCGCCTTTGGGTGGGCCGAAGTCTACGAAATACATGTGGCCGATGAGAAGCTGCAATCTCCTCCTCCCGGCGAGGAGCTGGCTTGGAAAATTTCCTACATTGCAGCAAACACGCTACGCGCATTCCTGTTCGCCGATATGTATGCGAGCCCGTGGGATGTGGAGTTCAACTGGCCGGTGACGTTTGCAGGATGGCTTGGGTCTTTTGTCTTTGCCAGCGCCCTGATCAAAGGTGCCATTCGCGTTTTTTCAAAGCCGTTGGCGCGCATGAATGCAGTCCAGCGATCGGGCCATGTGGTGGTGATCGGGACAAGAGAGATTGCGGTCCAGGCCTGCGTTTCTCTGGTCGATAAAGGTTGGAAAGTCACTTATCACGGAGATACAGGCGGGGAGGCGCTGGAGGGAGCTCTGGTCGTGCCTCGCCCGGTTGATGCAGATGATGCCTTCCTGGCAAAAAGTGTCCGCCGGGCCAATCGCGTCATCATCGCTGAGGACTCCGACTCACTGACTTCAGAGCTTGCTGTTAAAATGGCGAAGACCGCGCCAGATTCGATTGTGTTTGCGCTGCTCGAAAATCCCTGGGTGGCGACCAATCTTCGTCAGGCCAATCTGCATGGTCTCGATTTGGATGGCAAAGAAGATCATCTCATTGCCGTGTCTGAAACCCGGGCCCTGGCGCGCGCCGCGTTGATCCCGTCACCGCCATTCATGTATGCAGAACAATATTCACAGAGACGAATTCATATCCTGATCTATGGGTTCAATTCTCTGGCCATGGCACTGTTTGAAGAGACGCTCTATTCGAACATTGTGCCCGGCATAAACGACTCGACTGTCTCACCGAGGCTGGATCATCCTCGTTTCACATTTCTCACGCCTAATGCTTATGCGGCAAAGGCTGAATTTGACGCGAGACACCCGGATTTTGAAAAAGAGAGCCGCCGGTCCAACAATGGATCGATCGCCGTCGAGTTCATTGAGTGTCCGCTCGATTGTCTGACCGCTGAAGCGGTCGCAAACCTGAAGCCGCTTCTGGCCGCGAACCCGCTGACGCTTGCCTATGTGACGTCGTCAGACCGGGACGAGCCGCTGGCTGGCGCGTTTGCGCTTCAGACCGGCGCAAAACGCCATGATTTGTTCAAGTGTCCCATCCTTGCTCAGTCCAGAAATGGCAATGGCGCCCTACGCGCGGTTGGAACCGAACTCGACCCACTCGGTGTTTATTCCTTCGGTCAGTGGGATGATGTGATCATGGCTCTGGGCGTGCTCGATAAAGAGCCTGATGCGCTGGCAAAAGCTTATCATGAGAATTACCGCCGAGAAGTGCTGAACCGGCATGGCTCTGACGAGCGATGGGAGGTGTTGCCGGAAGTCTTCCGCATGGCGAACCGGAATGCGGTGCTACACTTGCCTGCTAAGCTTGCCTCGATGGGACTTGATATCAACCCCTATCTCGAGCGACCGGATGCCTTGTCGCCCAGCACGGCGCCTGAAATTCATCCCGATGTCGTATTGGTGGCGTCGGAAGAGGAAGCTGCAAAGCTCTCGGAGCTCGAGCATGAACGCTGGATGGTCGAACGTTGGGTGACAGGGTGGAGATATGGTCCGCGGGATAATGTTCGTCGCCATCACCCCAATCTGGTTCCGTTTCAGCAATTGGATGAACAGACACAACGTATGGACCGCGTTTTTGTCGACTGGCTGTCTCGCTGGATCGATAAGGACAAAGATGTCGGGCTCAGACGAGGCGGAAAGTCGAGATAGAGGGGCGGAGCCGCTGGAAATTGCAACAAAAACCAGATATTGGCGCCATTTCCGAATCCAATGCTGGAAACAATCAGAATCCAAGGCTAGCGTCCGCCTTTGACTTTAAAGGAGTAGGTGATGGAATGGGGCTGGGACAATGCGCGGGCTATACTTGGCCTTGCCCTGATCGTCGGTATTGCCTGGGGATTGTCTGAAAACAGGAAAGCCTTTCCCTGGAAGCTTGTTCTGGGTGCTGTCGGCCTTCAATTTGTCTTCGCGCTTCTTCTGTTTGCCGTTCCGCCCGTTCGCGACACGCTGTTCAAAGCCAATGTCATTGTTGACGCCCTCGAAAACGCAACGCGTTACGGCACGGGCTTTGTCTTTGGATATATCGGCGACAATACGACCTTCCCGGTGGAACAGGCGAATGCAAATCCAGCGTTTTTCTTTCAGATACTGCCGATTGTGATCGTCGTGGCTGCGCTGTCGGCTATGCTATGGCACTGGCGCATACTGCGTTACATCACCAAGGGATTTGCCTTCATTTTCGCTAAAACCATGGGATTGGGGGGCGCAACCTCTCTGGCCGTCTCAGCCAATATCTTCATGGGCATGACTGAAGCACCCGTCCTGGTGAAACCCTACATTAAGGGCATGACGCGGGCTGAGGTGTTCGTGCTGATGACGACCGGATTTGCCACGATCGCCGGCTCGGTTCTGATCATCTACACGACTTTTTTGCAGCCGGTCATGGCTAATCCTCTTGCGCAATTGCTGACCGCGTCGATTGTTGCCGCGCCCGCTGCGGTGGCTCTGGCGCTGACCATGGTGCCGGAGACGACCAATATCCATGATCGCGCCCATGAGCCGGATTTCGAGTATGAATCCACCATGGATGCGTTCTCATCTGGCGCAAGCACAGGCCTTCAGATTGTTCTCAACATTGCGACCATGCTGATTGCCGCGCTGGCTCTGCTCTTCATGGTCAACGCCATGCTGGCCTGGTTACCCGATGTGAATGGCGCCGCTCTGTCCATTCAGCGCATTCTGGGCTGGATCTTCATGCCTCTGATGTACATGGTGGGCGTGCCAATCGAAGAGGCAGCTAAAGCGGGTTCGCTCATGGGCATCAAAACGGTTCTGACGGAGTTTGTTGCCTTTCTCGATCTTGCGAACACACCTCCTGAAGAACTCTCAGACCGCTCCCGGATTATCGTGGCTCATGCGATTTGCGGCTTTGCGAATTTCGGATCGATCGGCATTCTGATTGGAGGTCTGACCATAATCGAGCCTCAGCGTCGTGATCTCTTCCTGTCGCTTTCCTGGAAAACCCTGATCGCGGGAACACTGGCAACTTGCATGTCTGCGTGTATCGCCGGTGCCCTGCCGGCAAGCCTGTTTCTGGGTGGCTGATCCGTCACACTCGATCACGACTTCGATAGAGTTGACTCTCCTAACTTGATTGTTTGCCTCCGAAACACCTAGTTACGGATAAAGACCAGTATGGACTGGCGACCGGGAGAAACAGCATGTCGTTAAAGCTCGCAACACTGACGCTGGGTGCAGCCACACTATTGCAGCTAGGCGCAGCCATGCCCGCAATGGCGCAGTCGTCTGTTGGTGACCTCGCGAACAGCGATCGTCAGAAAGATGAAAGCTGTGATCGGAGTCAGCAGGACGCCTCCGACGACACGGTTATCCTCTGCCATCCTCGATACGCGCTGACCCGTCTGAACACGATTCAAGTCATTGACCGTGCTCCGCGCCAGCCGGGTAGTTTTGGTGTGATCGAGCAGATGGACATCACCAATATTTCTGCCGACCACCCAGCCGAGCTGCTGAACACATTACCGGGCGTGAACATCCAGATGAATTCCGGGCAGGAGCACTTGATTGCGCTCCGTTCACCTGTGCTGACCGGTGGCGCCGGGCAGGGGAGTTTCCTGATCCTGCAGAATGGTGTTCCCACCCGTTCGCCTGCGTTCGGTAATGTGAATATGCTCTTTGAGGTGCATCACGAGATTGCGGAAACGGTTGAGGTCGTTCGCGGGCCTGCGTCGGCGAAGTATGGCTCGAATGCGGTTCATGGCCTGATCAACTTCATCCTGCCGCAAGCGATTGGAGGACGTGACCCTCTGGAGCTGAGATTGAGTGGTTCGACCCTTGGGCGCTACAAGGCCGATATGATTGCAGAGCAATCCATTGGCGGTGAAATCTCGGTTGCGAGCGTTTCACTTCAACATGACGAAGGGTGGCGCGATGATACGGGCGTGGATCAGCAAAAACTGACATTTGCGCAATCCTTTGATCTCGGCGATTGGGACGGGCAGGCCTGGTTCAGCTTCGTTAATCTCAATCAGGAAACGGGCGGCTATGTTGTCGGACCTGATGCTTATGAAGATCTCGATTTTTCCAAACAGAATGCCAATCCTGAGGCCTTTCGGGATGCCAAATTTGCCATGGGTGCGGTTGAATTCTTTCGGACGATCGGTTCGGCAGATCTGACAATTACGCCGTATGCCCGGTGGCAGGAGATGGAGTTTCGCCAGCACTTCCTGCCTTATAAAGGGTTCGAAGAGAACAGCCATTCTGGCTATGGTGTTATGGCGCGCATTGATGGTGGCGAAGGGGCAACGGCCTGGCGCCTTGGCGGTATGTTTGATGCCGCGACGGGCGATCTGAAAGAGACACAGCCTGCTCCATTCGGGTTCTTCCCAGGTGATATGCGCTTCCCGGTTGGCGACCATTATGACTACACAGTCGATACCCTGGCGGCGGCGCTTTGGGGCGAAGTCGAATTTGCAATTGCAGAAAACGTACGCGTGCTTGGCGGCCTTCGTGCGGAATTCCACGAGTATGACTATACCACGCGTGTGGCCCCCGGTATTTCTGGGCGGTTTCTCGTGCCTGCAGACCGGACCGACTCATTCGATCTTGTGACGCCAAAACTTGGTATTGTCGTCGATGACGCGTTCAATGATGTCGATCTTTACGCCAACTATGCGCGCGGTCAGCGTGCGCCTCAGGCATCAGATCTATACAGATTGCAAAGCCAGCAGACTGCCGGAACAGCCGAGCCGGAAACGCTCGACAGCTTTGAAATCGGTCTCCGCGGAACGGCTTTCGACAATCGTCTGGCCTTTGACCTCGCCGGTTATACGGCTCGCAAAAAGAACTATTTCTTCCGCGATTCTGACGGGCTCAACGTTACCGATGGCGTGACGGAACATATGGGTGTTGAGCTTTTGGCGAATATGGTTCTGACAGATCAGTTGGACCTTTCAGGAACGCTCACCTGGGCCGATCATACCTATGCATTTGACCGTCCGGCCAATGGCATTGTGGACGGCAATCAGATTGACACCGCGCCGGAATGGCAGGGAGATCTTTCTCTCAGCTGGAGCAATGGCGGGCCGGTCGAGGCGAGTCTTTCCGCTGAATTTGTTGGCGAATACTTCACCGATGAAGCCGCCTCAGTAGTCTATGACGGTCATGTGCTGATGTCGGCTCGTGGCGCCTACGACGTCACTGACCATGTTGAGCTGTTTGTGATTGTTCGCAATCTCTTTGATGAACGCTATGCCGACCGTGCAGACTTCGCTTTTGGCAATGAGCGGTACTTCCCGGGCGAGCCGCTGAATGCGACATTTGGCATGCGTGCGAACTGGTAGTCGGACGTGCTGACGACTAAGGTCGGGGCAAGACACTTGGTTTGAGGGCACACACAATGAAATTGTATTCTGCCAAAGGCGCGCCCAATCCAGATCGCGTTATTTTCTTTCTGAAAGAGAAAAGCGCGCTGGATCAGGTCGAGATTGTCGAGCTGGACCTCATGCAGGGCGAGCATCAGCAAGCAGATTATAAAGCGGTCAATTGGCTAAGCCGGGTCCCGAGCCTGGAACTTGATGATGGGACCATTCTCGGAGAGAGCCGGGCGATCTGTACCTATCTTGAAAGCGTCTTCCCTGAGCCGAACCTTATGGGCGGAACGCCGCTCGAGCGGGCTCAGATCGAAATGTGGGATCGCCGGGTTGAGCTGATGCTCATGATTTCGATCGCAGGCTGGTTTCGTCATGGGCATCCGCGCGCTGTTGCGCTGGAACCCATCCAGATCAAGGATTGGTCAGACCTGTCTGCCGGTCAGGTTCAGATCGCAGCCGACTATTTCGATGATGTGCTCTCGCAGACTGACTATGTGGCGGGAGACCGGTTCACAAATTCCGACATCCAGCTTTTTATCTGCATGAATTTCGCCCGCTATATGAAGGCAAAGCTCTGGGAAGGGCGGGAACATCTGACCCGCTGGTATGAGCGCATGCTGACCCGGCCCATGGCTGAGCGGGATTGACGGGAACAGCTGAGCCTGTGCGACGTTCCTCTGGAAAGCGAAAGGCAAGGCTATGATCTATTCTTTGTTACTTGGGGCCGGACTGGTTGTGGTGGCATTCATCGGGCTTATCACCTTTGTCCATGCCAACAATCGAACCGATATCAACGATCCCAAATGAATAGTCTAGCTCGTCGGGGTCCGGCGGCGGGTCTTTTTGATCGTGCCTGAATAGTTGAGACACGGCTCGCCATTGGCTGTCAGTATACCTCTGATAAAGATGATCGAGCGCCCGGCTCGAATGATTTCGCCGCGCGCCTCCATCAGATCGCCGACTTCAGCGCCACCGATAAATTCGGAGTTCAGCGTGACGGTGACGGCTGAACTCTCCTCGTCCAGAACATCGTCAGCAATCGCAAACAGGCTGAAATCCGCAAATGACATCATGCAGCCACCATGCATGTGGCCGAGGCCATTCATGTGTCGCGGCTCTGCACGAAAGGCGCAGACGGGTTCCCCAGCGTCATCTTTGCGATAATAAAAGGGACCGACGGTGTCGTATTCAAATTTGTCGCCTGGCCAGTAGCTCCATCCGGCAAACTCACCCTCGGTCTGAATTTCTGGCGACATGTAAGACGGTCCTCATTCTGGAAAGTCAGACCGTCTTAGGTGGCGCGCCTGGCCAAGTCTACGCCCTAGCGGATGCGTTCGACGCTTCCTCCACCAATGATGCTGCGATTGATTTCGGGTGAGCCGAGATAATTGATCTGACCGCCACCGACAATTGAGACATTAAGCTCGCGTTCTGCGGCAACGCTGATTTCACCGCCGCCGACGATAGAGACATTGACCTCATCAGCCGGAGCCGTTTCGGCCTGAATTTCGCCGCCACCTGTGATGGCGAGATTGAGCTCACGGACATGATCAAATTGTCCTTCAGTCCGCATAGAGCCGCCGCCCGTCAGAGCGATATCTTCCAGCTCTGTCATATAAACAGTGGCAGACGCATCGCCGGACCGACGGCAATCCTTGTCACAGCCAACGACGATGCCACCATCGTCATAGCCATACTGCCAGCCTTCTGACGTGCCGGTGTTTTCAAAAGCATGGACATCGCCGCGTTTGATGATGATCTCCCCGCCACCGCGCAGAGATACACTCTTCACCGTTTCACTAGGCGTCGTGTCCAGGCTCGAAAAATTCAGTCCGTCCGGCGACGCATTGATCACGATGCAGCCAGCGAGCATCAGCATCACAAAGCCTAAAGGGAGGAGTTTCATAACAGATCCTTGGTCATATTGAATTACGATAAGCACATTATCGTTTATCGAAAAAATTCAAGTCATAATTTTTCGAAATCAACTTGACCCGACTAATAGTCGCGATAGGCAACTATCGACGAACGCACTCGTTCGATCTAATTACCCGGTGAAGTCACTCATAATACCCCAGGGGAGCAAACATGGCTTATGATCAGGAAACTCGTGATGCGCTGATCGAAATGGTTCGTCGCTTCGTCGATGAACAGTGCAAGCCCAACGAAGCGCTTGTCAGCGAGACCGATGAAGTCCCGCAACACATTGTTGATGGCATGAAAGAGCTCGGCCTGTTCGGGATCTCTATTCCAGAGGAATACGGTGGACTTGGCCTCAACATGGAAGAGGAAGTTCTGGTCGCTCTGGAACTCGGCCAGACGTCGCCGGCTTTCCGGTCGGTCGCCGGCACCAATATCGGCATCGGCTCTCAGGGCCTTGTCATGTGGGGCAATGACGAACAGAAAGCTGAATGGCTTCCGAAAATTGCCAGCGGTGAGATTATTACGTCATTCTGCCTCACCGAGCCTGAAGCCGGGTCGGATGCAGGCAGTGTGAAAACCCGCGCGGTACTCGACGGGGATCATTACGTCCTCAACGGCACAAAGCGCTATATCACCAATGCGAACAAGGCTGACCTTTTGACAGTCATGGCGCGGACCGATCCGAACACGCCGGGCGGGAAGGGCCTCTCATCTTTCCTCGTGGAAACCAACACGCCGGGCGTCACGATTGGTGCGCCAGAAAAGAAGATGGGTCAGCAAGGCGCCCATGTCTGCGACGTGATCTTTGAAGACGCACGCGTGCCGGTGACAAACCGTCTCGGCAATGAGGGCGATGGTTTTAAAGTGGCCATGTCAGTTCTGGATCGTGGTCGTCTGCATATTTCTGCCGTGTGTACGGGTGTAGCCGAGCGTCTCATCCACGAAATGACAAATTATGCGGTGGACCGGAAGCAATTCGGCGAGCCGATCGCCAACCACCAGCTGGTTCAGGCCATGATGGCGGATAGCTATGCTGAAGCCTATGCCTCACGTTGCATGGTGATGGACGCAGCTCAGAAACGCGACCGTGGGGAGAATGTCACTCTGTTGGCCGCAAGCTGTAAGCTGTTTGCTTCTGAAATGGTTGGTCGTGTTGCGGACCGTGCCGTGCAAGTATTTGGCGGCGCGGGCTATATCGCTGATTACGGTATTGAGCGCTTCTATCGCGATGTCCGGATTTTCCGTCTCTATGAAGGCACGACGCAGATCCAGCAGATCGTGATCGGTCGTGGTCTCGCGAAAATGGCCAAAGACGGGCTGATCTGATCACACCGTTTTTTTTGCAAATGTTTGAGGGGAGTTCCGGCTCCCCTTTTCTTTTGGGTGAGGGAAATTCTTAAAAAAAGATGCTCACGAATATCGGGACACCGAAGATCGCGCTGAAGACAAGCAGATAAATCATGAGCGTTGGGTCAAACAGGCTTGAGGAGGCTCCATTTCCGGCCTCACTTGTGGCATCGGCAGCATTGCTGGATTGAGTTCTAATGCCGCCTGAACCAGAGGCACCGCCCGCGCGACCAGCAAGGCGCTTCATGATCCGGCGGCGACGCGCGCGCATCTGATCAAACATGTCGACTGTTTTGTCGTCGAACTTTTTCATGGACTGACTCCCACGTCAGCCCCCGGATTCCCTGAGCATTACGAGATTTTAATGTGGGGTTTGCGCACGCCCTGTTCAATAAGAGACAGGATCGAAACGGAGGGCGCATCTGTGAAACTCTATAGCTATTGGCACTCGTCAGCCGCGTTTCGCGTGCGCATCGCGTTGAACCTGAAGGGCCTCAGCGCAGAGTATATGCCGGTCGATCTGAACCTCGAGAAACGCGAAAACCTTCAATCAGGCTATTTGTCCGTGAACCCCGAGGGGCGTATCCCGGCGCTCGTGACGGATGATGGGCTGCTGGGCCAGAGTATGGCGATCCTTGAATGGCTGGAAGAGATGCATCCAGACCCCAGCCTGTTTCCATCAGATGCCTGGCAGAAAGCGCGTTGTCGGGCGTTTGCCAATACCATCGCCTGTGACATTCATCCGTTGGCAAATATTGGCGTTCTGGGAGAGCTAAAATCGCGCTTTGGTGCTGATCTCGATGCGATTACCGACTGGCACAATAGCTGGATTGCACGCGGCTTCCGGTTTCTGGAGAAACAGGCTGCCGAAAGGCAGACCAAGTTTCTGTTTGCGGATTATCCAACCTTGGCTGAAATCTGCCTGATCCCGCAAATGAAGAACGGGCACAGAATGAAGCTGGATTTTTCGGAGTTTCCGACGCTGATTGAGATCGAAACGCGGTGTTATGAACTTGACGCCTTCGACGCTGCCCGGCCGGAAAACCAGCCGGACGCGCCAAAGAGCACCTAATTCGAAAGTTCAGGGCGGATCCTGAATGCCGAACCGTCCTGGCCCATGAATATCTCAGGGATTTGCGGGTGGTCCACAGGGCCGCCATCTGCGTCATCGAGCAGGTTTTGCTCAGAGACGTAGGCCACGTAATGGCTTTGATCATTTTCGGCGAGCAAGTGATAAAAAGGTTGATCCTTGTTCGGCCGAACATGCTCGGGGATGGATTCCCACCACTCATCTGTGTTGGAAAACTCAGGGTCGACGTCAAAAATCACGCCTCGGAACGGATAGAGGCGGTGTTTGACAATCTGGCCGATCTGAAATTTTGCCATTCGATCTGTCATTTTGTCTGACCTCGCTTTTTTACTACCCCTTTAATTTAGAGACGACAGGGGGAGGCAACAAGAAGTGCAGGCTTTTGAAATTGCAGCGGGTCTGCTAATCTGGTCACAACTTCATCATTCAGAGCGGTACTATGCTCAGCGCCAAAGCGTCTTCAAAAAAGAGGCGTCGGCGACCGAAACAGAAAAAAGCCGATCAGAAGCCGGTCTATGCGGCGATCGATCTTGGCACGAATAATTGTCGGTTACTTGTGGCGGAAGCTGCGGGTAAGCGGTTTCGAGTCGTTGATTCCTATTCTCAGATTGTCCGGCTCGGAGAAGGGCTGGCCGCGTCCGGCGAGCTGTCGGACGACGCCATGGCGCGCACGATTGATGCGCTGAAAGCGATTCGCGAAAAACTGCGCGATCACAATGTGAAGCGGATCCGGTGCGTGGCAACGCAGGCCTGTCGGGCTGCGGCTAATGGCAAGGATTTCATCGCCAGGGTTCAGGCCGAGACGGGCTTATCTTTCAAGATCATTTCTCCCAAGGAAGAAGCGCGGCTTGCGGTCGCCGGGGCGCTCGACCTGCTCAATCAGGAGAAAAAAGTCGCTTTGGTGATCGATATTGGCGGCGGGTCGACTGAGCTATGCTGGGTTGATGTCGGCACGGCCAAAAAGCGCGGTCTGAAGAATTGTCTGGAGCGGACGCCTATGCTGGCCTGGGCGAGTTTCCCGCTTGGGGTTGTGACCTTGTCAGAGCAGTTTCCCGAGCGCGCCGATGCGGACTGGTATCCCGAAATGCTGGAATTCGCGCGGGCAGAGCTGCAGAAGTTCAAGAAAGGGCTCGATTTTACCGAATCCTTCGAACGCAATGAGGGGCATCTGATCGGAACAAGTGGGACAGTGACCTCGCTATGTGCGGTTCATCTGGATCTGGATCGCTATGTACGCTCGATCGTCGACGGCAGTCTCTTTTTGCGAGAAGATGCCATGGCGGCCCGACATCGCTTGTCATCTCTTACTCGGGAAGAACGGTCTCAGATCGGCTGTATTGGTGATGGTCGCTCTGATCTGGTTCTTGCCGGGTGTGCGATTCTCGAGGCTGTCTGGGATCTCTGGCCCTGTCATGATATGCGCGTTGCAGACAGAGGATTGCGTGAAGGGTTGTTAATGAGCCTCATCCACGGAAAGCCTGCGAAAAAACGGAAACGCAAACCGGCGCCCAAAGGTGACAAACCTGAGTCTGAAACAAAACTGGTCGATTCTCATGACGGATGATGGAAAACGCCGCTGGACCGGTAAAGGTATAGGCGCTGGTAAAGGCTCGGCCGGGCGAACGGCCAAGAAAAAGACCCCGGCCTATAACGCTCGGACTGAAAGCTCCAAACGTTGGATTGAGCGTCAGCTTGCAGACCCTTATGTGCGGGAAGCACAGTCAAAAGGGTATCGCTCCCGAGCCGCCTTCAAGCTTCTGGAAGTCCAGGAAAAGTACAATCTCATCCGCAAGGGCGACAAAGTTGTCGATCTGGGCGCGGCACCAGGCGGCTGGGTTCAGATCGCGCAAAAGCTCGGTGCAGAGCAGGTGGTCGGTATCGACCTTCTAGATATTGAACCGATTTCCGGTGCCATACTTCTCAAAGGCGATGTCGCGGATGACGCGATCATGTCGGAGCTTCGCGCTCATCTGAGCGGCAAGGCCGATGTAGTGCTGTCAGACATGGCTGCAAATACGACAGGGCACAAACAGACGGATCATTTGAAAACGGTCGCACTCGTCGAACTTGCAATAGAGTTTGCGCTGAAAAATCTGAAACCGGGCGGTCGGTTTTGCTCGAAAGTGTTTCAGGGCGGGACCAGTCCGAAATTACTTGAAGTCCTGAAGACGCATTTCGAATCGGTCAGTCATTTCAAACCTCCGGCAAGTCGGACTCATTCGCCTGAAATCTATGTGGTGGCGCAAGGGTTTCGCTCCGATTCCTGATCACAAGACTTAAATTCGAAGAAATAAACGCGTTTTTTTCTTCGAATTCTACAAGATGACAGCCTGGAAAGGGCATCTGTGTGGTATTTCTGTCACTCATTTGCCGCTTTCTTCCACCCCATGGGCTAAAACTTACGGTCAGGGGTATTTACAAATGTAGTGATCTCACATTCTATCCACGGTCTAAGACCTCTTAAGAGGCTAGATAAATATCGTAGTGGAGGAAATCGATGAGGGCTGGTTTGAAGTTCGCCTCAATGGCGGCGTTGGCTTTTGCTATTCAGGGAAATTTGGCATACGCGCAGGACGATGATCCTGAGCGCATCTCAGAATCGTCTCAGGACGATACTTTTACTCAGGACACCGTTGTTGTTACGGGTTCCGCGATCCGCGGCACACCGGAAGACGCAGCGCTGCCTGTAAACGTCTATTCAGCTCAGGATCTTGAGCTTCAGGGTAGCCCAACGGGTCTTCAGTTTGCGAAAGAACTGACACAGTCCGGTCCGACGGTTGGTGAAGCCAACTATTTCGGCGGCGGTAACCTGACCGGGTCACCGAGCTTCAACCTTCGCGGTATTGGCGCTGATAAAACTCTGACGCTCCTTAACGGTCGTCGGATGAGCGAGAACCTCTCCAACATTCCGAGCATTGCGCTTCAGCGGACTGAGGTTCTGAAAGACGGTGCGGCCGTTATTTACGGTGCTGACGCAGTCGGCGGTGTTGTGAACTTCATCACAAAAACCGGATTTGAAGGTTTTGAAGCTCGCGGCAACTACAAGTATGTGAGCGACACCGACGGTGAATGGGATCTCGGTGCCATTTACGGTTGGGAGGGCGACAGCGCCAGCTTCCTTATTTCGGCTGAATGGGAGCACCGTTCGCGCCTCGAAACAGAAGACCGCGACTGGTCTTATGTTCCTTACACAGAAAACCCTGCGCCATGGTCGTCTCTGACCAACCTCGGCCTGTACTATCCGAAATCTGCGACAGGTTCATTCCTGTCAGGCGCAATCGCTGACTTTAACCAGTCCATGTGTGAAGCTCAGGATGGTGTTTATACTCCGAACGAAGCTCCTGGTGGCCAAGGCTGTCTCTATAACTACATCTCTTACTACAACCTCGTAGAAGATCAGGACATCTATCGGATTTATTCTCAGCTCGACACTGAGATTAACGAGAACATGAACTTCCACGTGGACTTCTCTTATGGCCAGGTGAAAGTTCCAGAACAGTTTGCGTCTCCGTCACTGCCGACGACCCAGGGGCCTGCTACAACGACTGGCGCAACCTTCCAGTACCGTGTTCCGGTCACAAACCCATTCGTCGCTGAATTTGCCAACCGTTCTGGTTGGGCTGCGAACCCATACTCAGCTTACACCAGTTTTTATGACATCCTGCTGCTTCGTCCTTTCGCGCACAATGGTAACCCTGTTGGCGGTCGTGGCGAAGGCTTCGGTAATGCGGCGTCTATCGACAACCAGGTCTGGCGCGTGTCTGCCAGCCTCGACGGTACGCTCGGTGAAGCGTTCGGTCCTGCGGAAGACATTGGCTACAATTTCGGCGTGACCTACAACGAGTCGATCTCAGCTTATAACGAGACAGATATTCTCGGTTTCCGTCTTCAGGAAGCCCTGAATGGTTTCGGTGGTCCGGCTTGTAACGCTCCAGACCTCGACTCCTCGCAGCTGGGTACTCAGAACCCTGCAGCGGCCGGTGTTGGCGATTGTATGTGGTACAACCCGTTCTCGTCTGCTTATGCTAGCCAGCCGGAACTCGGCCTTGCAAACCCGAACTATGTTCCAGGCTCTGAGAACTCTGATGAGCTTGTGTCCTGGTTGTTCGGCGATCGTTTCGCTGAGACGAAGGTCAACAGCATCACGCTGGACGCAGTCTTTGACGGCGTACTTCCTGTGAACCTTCCAGGCGGTCAGGTCGGCTGGGCTGTTGGTAGCCAGGGCCGCATGATTGAGAGCCGTCAGTTTGTTCCTGGCGAGTTCTATAACGGCAACACACCATGTGCGTGGCCGGTCGGTCAGCGTCCACTGCCTAACGGACACCCTGACTTCAACGGTTGTACTCTGAACGAGCCAGGTCCATTCGGCTTCTTCGGCACCAACCCACCTGATTACTATGACCAGCAGTCTTTCTCACTCTTCGGTGAGACCAGCCTGCCAATCACGGACGACATCAATGTTCAGGCAGCTGTTCGTCGTGAGGAATTCTCTGGTGGTCTGGGTGCAACCGTCTACAAGCTCTCTGGTAAGTGGCAGGTCATGGACCCGCTCGCATTCCGTGCCTCTTTTGGTACGAACTTCCAGGCTCCTCCGATCACTCTGCAGCCGGGTAACATTTCGAACGTTGTTCGCTCTTACACCGTTGCAGGCGGTGCATGGCTTGCAGGTTCAAGTGTGACCCGTACAGACATCACGCCAGAGGAAGCAGAATCCTGGAACATTGGTGCGATCTGGCAGAGCCAGGGCTTCTCATCTGACCATGATTTGACAGTTATTCTGGACTATTTCGACATTCACACCATGGGTGAGATCGGCGAAATCGCTCCGCATAACTTCATTGCTGATGCTGTGTTTGAAAATGTTGGTGGAACCTTCTTCGCGGATTGTTCGCACCCACTTATCGGTCGCGTCGACTTCAACGATAACCCGGTAACAAACCCAGGTGGCGGTTGTACCCAAGGTGTGACAACAGCACTTGACCTCAACCGTATCACAACGGAAATTGGTAACGGTTCTGATCAGTTCACCTCTGGCTTTGACTATCAGATCAATTACCGGTTCCCAATCGGTGAAGCGGACGCGACCTTCGGTCTGACTGGTACATCACTCACTGAATTGTCGACGAGCGCCCGCGTTCTTGACGGTTTCGAAGTGACGCCTGAGGATGATCGTCTTGGTAATCTGAACTTCTCATCTGTCGGTTTTGCGGCTCCGAAGCATCGCATAAATGCATTCTTCAATTATAACCGCGGTGATCACAATGCGCGTCTCACAGCTCGCTATGTGTCCGGAACCACAGATGAGCGGGGCTCAGTCGACCCAATCGGTCTGATCCCGGGTTCAATGACACCAGTCCCTGAGTTCACCAAAGGTGTCGAAATCGACAGCACGCTGACCTTTGATGCGACCTATGTCTATGATCTGAATGAGAATATGCGCGTCACGGCGACCATGCTCAACATTCTGGACGAAGACCCGCCATTCGTTCGTGCAGAGTTCGGTTATGACCCACGTATGGGGATCGACGCACTCGGTCGTACGATCGAAGTTGGTCTCAAGCTCACCTACTAAGGTGATCTGATCTGAACAACAAAGCCCGGCGATGCTGCATCGCCGGGTTTTTTATTGCCCAATGAAAATTCAGTGCGAGGATATCTTTACCGCGTCACTTCGCAGATCGATTGACTGGGTCTGTGTCTAATCTATTCTACGCGGAAGAGGAGAACTGGCGCGGAACTGTTCCCGTCGGTGGAGAGAGGGAAATCAACATGAAAAACGTATTGGTCGTTCTGGGGCTGAGTGCCTCACTTTGTCTCGTTGGTTGTGGTGGCTCAGAGGAATCAGAGACCGCAGTTGCAGATGAACCTGCGGCGGCTCCGGCGGCAGAACCGGAAACAGCCAGTGAAGAGACCGGCACATCCGAATTTGCGGCTGTGATTGAAGCGCGTCAGCAGAATTACAAAACTATCGGTGGTAACTTCAAAACAATTTCAGACAATCTGAGAGCTGATGAAGCTGACATTGAAGCCGTGCAGGCCGCTGCAGCAAAAGTCGCGGAATTGTCCCTGGAAGTGCCAAGCTGGTTCCCAGAAGGGTCTGGTCCTGAAGCGGGGGTCGAAACAGAAGCGCTCCCAGCAATTTGGGAGAAGCCAGCTGAATTCACAGCAGCCGTGGAACGTTTCCAGACTACTGCTGCGGCACTGAATGAAGCCGCTGAGACCAGTGACATGGCGGCCGTTGGTGCGGCCTTTCGTCCAGTAGGTGGATCATGTGGTGGCTGCCATGATGAATTCCGTTTGGACGATGATTAAACTTCAGGCCTGACACAATATGACAAGCGATACTTCGGAAAGTGGCCAGTCCCGGATCCTGATCTGGGACTGGACGGTGCGGTTTTTCCATTGGCTGACAGTCCTGCTCGTCATCTGCATGTGGTCGACAGCAGATAAGCATGACATATGGAAAACGCTTGATCAGTTCTTGATCGATGCGGGTGTTTCTGAATATGGCTGGGGTGCAATGGGTTTTCACCAGCGTTTTGGCATGTGTCTGTTATTTTTGCTGATTTTCAGAATCTATTGGGGCGTTTTCGGTTCGGCGACGGCTCGGTTCGCCGGGTTCATAAAGGGCCCCGGCGCGATTGTTGAGTATGTGAAAACGCTGAAAACAAGGCCCTATAAGCCGGGCGTGGGTCACAGCCCTTTAGGCGCTCTCAGTGTGGTCGCTCTATTGATTGTGCTGGTCAGTCAGCTGACAACCGGCATGTTTACCGTGGATGTGGACGGGATTGAATCCGGGCCCTTATCTCATTTGGTCGATTTCGATACCGGGCGTTTGTTTGCAGACCTGCACGAAATGTCGTTCCGGGCGCTTTATATTTTGATTGGTCTGCATATTCTGGCCGTTCTGTTCTACCAGCTTTATCTCAAAGCCAATCTGGTGATCCCGATGATCACCGGAAAGCGACCCGCAAACAGTGTCGTTCAAAAACAGTCTTTGCCGCCCGTGCGCGCGCCAATTCTTGCCGTAGGTATTGGTGTTGTGTTGTCGGGCGTGATGGTCTGGCTGATCTGGACCTGAGGATCAGCCAGTTGCCGAACGCGCCTGCTTAGTCGAATTGCTTTCGCTGGACGATCCATGCCGGGTCTTCACACAGGCCACAGTCTTCTCCGGCAAACCATGCCTCGGCGGTCTTGTCGCTTTTGAGCTGCCATTCAAGCCAGGCGGTGATGACTTCAGCAAAGCGTCCGCCATTCTTGTGCCGATGCGTCGCAATATGGCCTGCACCTTCCATCACGCCATAAAAGACGGGAATGTGGTTGAGGCGCTCAAAGTCGTCATTCGAGTTCTCAAACGCCGTGTCATTCGTCCCGCCATCGATGTAGAGGGCAGGCGTGTGCACATCCTTCAGATCATCCTTGGTGAAGGTTGATAGGCTCATACGTGGCGCATTGCCCGGGTTGAACGCGCCACTGTTCACGACGCCGATAGTATCCACACGCGGGTCAATTGAGGCTTCGAGCGTCATCAGGCCACCACAGGACTGCCCCATGACAGCCAGTCTGTCGGTGTCGATTTTCTCTAGTAATCCGGCGTGCAGGTCAGGTGACGCTTCAAGCCAGTCGATCGCCTCGACCATCTGGCTGCCGGTCGTGCGGGCCGCGTTCAACTCATCGATATAGGTGTGCGGACTCGATACCTTCCACCATTCGAGGCCCGTTGCTTCCGAAATGCTGTCGCGAAAATAAACCAGGCCAACCGATTCAATATTGTCCTTGTGTTCGGCCTTGGCTTGTTCGAGCAGAGCCTCGGCATCGGGGCCATCAACCGGAACGGCCATGGCGTCACGACGCGCAATCATGGCCTGACTGGCCGTTGTGCCGGGCGTCGTGACAGCGACGTCGCGAGGTATGCCGCCCGACATGGCAAACGGCCAGACATCGAGCTCAGCACTCATAGGCACCACAGCCTTCAGCGAAGGCGGATTGGTTGTCAGTGCCTGCATTTGGCTGCCGCCGGTCGCTGAACAGCCCCACATGCCAATATTGCCATTGCTCCAGGGCTGATCGGCGAGCCATTCAGTGATGTCGTAGGCATCCCATTTGGCCTCATCCACCCATTCCCCGCGATTATAGGCGATGTTGGTGCCGAAGCTGGCATAGACGCCGCGAAAGTCGACCACGGCGACATTGTAGCCATAGGGGAGAAGTTCCAGCGCATAGCCGGGATAGGCTTTTGCGGCTGGCTCACCGCGATAGCTGCGCCGATTGTAAGGGGTGTGCATCCAGATGACCGGCAGTTTTTCGTCTGCCAGCTCGCCGTTCAGAGTTGGTCGGAACAGGTCGACCGCCAGCCGCGTGCCATCCCGGACGGGCACGTAGAATGAAGAGCGCTCATACCCGTCATAGGTCTGTTTGGAATAGCCTTCATAAACGTTTGGCGCAGAGCGTTGAGCAGTATTTGCGTCAACCTGTCCCGGAGATGTTTCGCATCCGGTCAACAAAGCCAATGCAGAAACGCCAATACAACTGGCGACGAACAGACGTCCGAACATTCAAGCCCCTCCCTCGGGTATTTTTGCAGACCTTCAGAGCGGGCTATCTGATGAAATCGCTTTCATCGGAGCTAAGACGAGCGCCCACCAACAGTCAATTGATCCTGTAAATGTTTCTTGAGAAGTCTGATTTCAGATCTAGTTAGCGGGAGTGACCCCGTTTGAGAGAATTCGAACACATCTCTTTGAATGGAGCTAGATTGCCCTGACAAGCGGGTAATTTGGTGCTAGCCGGGTTATATGTGACTCGAAATATACAGCATATAATAATATGCGGGTCGGTCAGAACGAAAACATGGGGAGACGAAGTCAGTGAAGTCATTGAAACGTGCAACAGCTCTGCTGAGCTGTGGAGTGCTTTTCGCGATTGTTCAGGCGTGCGCCGGACAAAATGGAACGACAGAGGACAGCGGACCGGTTGCCTCGCTTCCGGCGGCCCCAGAGGCGCAGTCTGGCGGTATCGGGCTGGCCGAACTCAGCGCAGCTGACAGCAATACCACCGATTGGTTGTCCACAGGCCGGACCTGGTCTGAACAGCGCTATAGCCCGCTTGATCAGATCAACACAGAGACCGTGTCGGGGCTCAAACTGGAATGGTATGCCGATCTTGATACCGCGCGGGGCCAGGAGGCGACGCCGCTGGTCATCGATGGCAAAATGTATGTCACAACGGCCTGGAGCAAAGTGTTTGCTTATGATGCCGTATCTGGCGATCTTCTCTGGAAATATGACCCACAAGTGCCGGGCGAAACCGGTGTCAAACCGTGCTGTGACGTGGTGAATCGCGGGCTCGCAGCCTGGGGCAACAAACTGTTTCTGGGGTCGCTGGATGGTCGTCTGATCGCGCTCGATATGACAAGCGGCGAGGAAGTCTGGGTCACGGATACCATTGAGTCTGACCTGCCATACACGATTACAGGTGCGCCACGCGTCACGCGTGACGGTCTGGTCGTCATCGGCAATGGTGGCGCGGATATGGGCCGGACACGTGGCTATGTCACAGCCTATGACGCTGAAACAGGTGAAAAGGCGTGGCGGTTCTGGACGGTTCCGGACAATCCGGAGAAAGACCAGCCTGAATATCTGCAGATGGCGGCTGAAACCTGGACGGGCGAATGGTGGAAAGTTGGCGGTGGCGGCACCGTGTGGGACGCCATGGCTTATGACCCCGAGCTTGATCTCATCTATATCGGCGTCGGCAACGGCGCGCCGTGGAACCAGCAATACCGCTCTCCGCAGGGCGGCGATAACCTTTTCCTTTCGTCTATCGTGGCAATCAAGGCCTCCAGTGGTGACTATGCCTGGCATTTCCAGACATCACCGGGCGATACTTGGGATTTCACGGCAACACAGCACATCATGCTGGCCGATCTCGAAATTGAGGGTGAAGCACGCAAAGTCCTGATGCAGGCGCCGAAGAACGGTTTTTTCTATGTGTTAGATCGTGCGACCGGCGAATTCATCTCCGGCAATAACTATACGAATGTGACCTGGGCCAAGGGGCTGGACCCTGAAACAGGCCGTCCGGTCGAAGCGGATGGCGTGCGCTATCTCGACAAGGCGACCTTCATGTTCCCGGGACCACTCGGCGGGCATAATTGGCACCCTATGGCGTTCAGCAAGGATGAAGGACTGGTCTATATTCCGGCTCAAAATGCGCCCGGCCAATATGACAGCCCGGATGCGTGGGATTTCTCCAAATACGGTTACAACACTGCGACCGGCGCCCGGGGGCAGGGCGTTATGATCGGCAGTGGCGATAATCCGATGGAGCGCCCTGATCCGGCAGATCGCATCGCGCCTGTGCCTGAGCCTGCGGTCATTCAGGCGGTGGAGCCGCGTTCGCGCGCGCTGGGTTCACTGCTTGCCTGGGACCCGGTGACTCAGACCGAGAAATGGCGGGTTGAGTATCCCGGGCTGTGGAATGGCGGCGTGTTGGCAACGGGTGGCGGACTCGTCTTCCAAGGCACAGCTGTTGGCGATTTCAAAGCCTTCGATGCGGCCGATGGGACAGAGCTCTGGTCCATGCCAATCCAGACCGGCGCTGTGGCGGCGCCTATGACGTTTGAAAAAGACGGCAAGCAATATGTTGCTCTGCTCGCGGGTTGGGGCGGCGTGGTCGGTCTGCGGTCCGGCGTAACCCAGAACCGCAGCCGGATGCTGGTCTTTTCTCTCGAGGGAGAGGCGGAACTGCCAGAGGCATTGCCAATTCCAACGCGCGTTCTTGATCCGCCCGCTCAGTTCGCAAGCGAGGACATGATTGCGGAAGGTGGTCTGCTTTATCGCCGCTTCTGTGGGGTTTGTCATGGTGGCGGTGTGATCCCTGATCTGCGGTATTCCGCAGCCATCGGCAGTGAGCCCGCCTGGAATGCGATCGTCAGGGACGGATTGCTCGTGAATACGGGCATGATCGGATTTGGTGATGAACTGACTGATGACGAGCTGAAATCCATCCGCGGCTATGTGCTCGATCTGGCTCATAAGGAAAAAGCGCGCCTGGAGAAAGATCCGGGCACGAAAGTGGAAGAGGCGCCGCGCCACTGATGTTCAAGATTGGAAGGGCCGGGGAAACCCGGCTCTTTTTTTGAAGCTCAAATCCATACAGCGGCAGACCTGCCGTCGGGCTTTGGCCCGCCAGGCCGGGGGTGGCTCACGCGGCGTGAGGCACATAAGATGCGAAAGTCTGCTAAGCGGCTTGCCAAGTTGAAGCCCCACAGGGGCGAAGGCTGGTGCCGCGAGAGAGAATTGAACTCTCGACCTCACCCTTACCAAGGGTGCGCTCTACCACTGAGCTACCGCGGCATTGAAATCGCAGAGCGCGCTCGTTACCTCAAAGCTTCTGAATTGAAAACCCCAATTAGCAAATGCGGCTGAAGAATGTCTGAAGAATCGGGAAAGTCCGGGCGTAAGCCGAGCAAGAATGAGAAAGAAGATCGGCTCAAAGCCGCACTTCGCGCGAATCTACGTCGACGCAAGGCCGCATCAAGGAAAACCGTTGATGAGGCGGACCCTGTAAAAGCACCAAAATCGCCTAAATAACGCCTTTGCCTTTCCACGACTCTCAGCATAGCGTGCAGAATGGATAAACTCACAATTAAGGGCGGATCTCCGCTCAACGGAAACATCCGGATCTCCGGTGCAAAAAACTCGGCCCTGAAGCTCATGGCAGCCGCTCTCCTGACGGATGAGCCAGTTGAACTGCGCAATATGCCGAATCTGGCAGACTCGCGCTTCATGGCGCGTCTGCTGTCCTCGCTTGGCGTGGATGTATACTGGCCTCAAAACGAGAATGTGTGCCGGCTCAATGCCGCTGAAATCACCTCAAGCATTGCGCCCTATGATCTCGTCCGGAAAATGCGGGCCACCTTCAACGTGCTTGGGCCTTTGCTGGCGCGTATGGGACACGCGACGGTCTCTCTGCCCGGCGGGTGCGCGATTGGTGCCCGGCCCGTGAATTTTCACCTGGACGCGTTTCAGGCAATGGGCGCTGACCTCGTGATTGAACAAGGCTATGTGAAAGCGGCTGCTATTCACGGGCTGAAAGGCGCTGTGATTGATTTGCCATTCCCATCTGTTGGCGCGACCGAACACACCATGATGGCGGCCACGCTGGCCAAGGGCGAGACGATCATCAACAATGCGGCGCAGGAGCCAGAGATTGTCGATATTGCGACCATGCTTCGTGCCATGGGTGCCAATATCGAAGGCGCCGGGACCTCGACCATCCGTATTGAGGGCGTGGAAAAGCTGAAAGGCGTCAGCCATGCCGTGATGCCGGACCGGATTGAGGCGGGCACTTATGCGATGGCGGTTGCCGCTGCCGGCGGAGATGTCCTGCTGGAAGGCGCACCTGCCGATGAAATGACGTCGCTGATTGAACATTTGCGACGTGCCGGCGTGACGGTGTCTGTCGAAAATGAGGGCGTGCGCGTTCAGCGGAACGGAGCACGTCTAAAGGCCGTGGATGTGGATGTTCAACCGCATCCCGGGTTTGCAACCGATTTACAGGCGCAGTTCATGGCGCTGATGACCACTGCTGAGGGTGTAAGTACCATCACGGAAAACATTTTCGAAAACCGGTATCTGCACGCGCCGGAACTCAACCGGTTTGGCGCTGATATCCGTGTTCAGGGCAAGACGGCGACCGTGCATGGCGTGGAGACGCTTCGCGGGGCACCCGTCATGGCAACGGATTTGCGCGCATCGGTCAGTCTGGTCATTGCGGGGCTGGTCGCGGAAGGTGAAACTGAAGTAAATCGTATTTATCATCTCGACCGGGGTTTTGAGAGACTGGAAGAGAAACTAAATGCATGCGGTGCGTCAGTCGTTCGGGGGATCGGCGAATAGACGCCGTGTGACCTTGGAGGCTTGAGTGTCGGAAGCGAATACATTGCGGTTATTGGCCGTTGATCATGATGACCTGAACGTCATTTCTGCGGCGTGTCAGGATGCCGTCTGCAAACCTGCAGACCTGTCTTATGATGGTCGCAAGCGGCGCTTCACGATTGAACTTAACCGGTTTCGGTGGGAGGTCGATAAGGCGGATCGGAAGACGCTTCAACGCGTGCGCAGTGCGCTGTCTTTCGAAGACGTAACCGGCGTGAAGGTTCGTGGTTTGCCATCAAAGCAAGAGGATCTGGTTTTGTCTGTTCTCTCGCTCGACTGGAAGCCGGATGAAGACCCACCGGGCGGAGAAGTTCGCGTGGTGTTTGCCGGTGACGGTGAGTTGGTGATTGCCGCTGATTGTCTTGATGTGACACTGATAGATGTCAGCCAGCCCTGGTCGACCAAACACCGTCCGGCGCACAAGGACTAGGTCAGATGGTTCGCAGAATTGATTTCCTGATGCACGGCTGGAATGACGCCGCGGTCGACGAATTCGTCCAGCAGGCCACACGTGGTCGGGGCGGTGAAACCGATACGCGCGATATCGTGACGTCCATCATCGCAGACGTTCGCAAACGTGGCGGAGAGGCCGTCGCGGACTATACGCGCAAGTTTGACCGGTTCGAAATCGACGCGGACACCCTGACGTCCGAGGCGGCGGATCTTGAGAAAATCGCATCAGCCTGTCCGCAGGAGGTGAAGGACGCGATCGACTTCGCTCATGACCGGATTGCGAAATATCACGAGGTACAGCATCCTGAGGATCATTCCTTTGAGGACGGGCATGGCCTGACACTCGGCTGGAAATGGACCGCGCTTGAATCGGTCGGGGTTTATGTCCCCGGCGGGCGTGCAAACTATCCGAGCTCTGTTCTGATGAACATGGTTCCCGCGAAAGTGGCGGGCGTGGAGCGCATTGTCATGGTTGCACCGACGCCGGATGGTGAGATGAGCCCGGCTGTGGCCTATGCGGCGTTGAAGGCGGGCGTGCAGGAATATTATCCGATTGGCGGTGCGCAGGCCGTCGCTGCACTGGCTTACGGGGCAGGGGCGTTAAAGCCGGTCGATAAGATTGTCGGTCCAGGCAATGCGTTTGTGGCGGAGGCCAAGCGGCAGGTGTTTGGCCATGTCGGTATCGACACGATTGCCGGACCATCTGAAGTCTGCGTGATTTCAGATGGCAGTCTGCCAGCGGACTGGATTATCGCAGACTTGCTGGCGCAGGCCGAACACGATCCGTCAGCGCAGTCCATCCTGATTTCGATTGGAGAGGATGATAGCTGGCAGGAGGTTTACAACACGCTGACCGGCGGGGACCTCGTTGGGAATGTCGGTCCATCGCTTCAGGATTACGGCTATATGATTCGGGTGCCAGATATCGAGACGGCTTGCCGGTTGGCGAACCGCATTGCGCCGGAGCATTTGGAACTCGCGATCGAAAATCCAGATGCGGCTTTGCCACTGGTTCGTCATGCGGGCGCGGTTTTTCTTGGCGGCTGGACCCCCGAAGCGCTGGGCGATTATGTCACCGGATCAAACCATGTGTTGCCGACGTCCGGCGCGGCGCGGTTCTCGTCCGGCCTGGGTTTGCTCGATTTTATGAAGCGCATATCCATTCAGAAGGCATCGCGCGAAGGATTTGTGCATCTTGCGGGCGCTGCAATGGCTCTTGCACAGTCCGAGCACTTGCCTGCCCACAAACTGAGTGTTTCCATCCGAATCGACAAGGAAACAGAGACGTGAGCACCTCAGAGCGGATTATCGACATTGACATCGATGACGAGACGTTAAGCGCGGCAGGACCAGATGCCGAGCATGAGCGTCGCGTTGCGATTTTTGATCTGCTCGAATCGAACACGTTTTCATGGGAAGCGAACCCGTCGGGTCCCTACAAATTGAAGTTGTTGCGGTCAGATAACCGTCTGCTGTTTGAAATCAGCGCTGAGGATGACAGCCATCTTCATACCTTCATTTTGTCGCTGGCGCCGTTTCGGCGGATTGTGAAGGATTATTTCCTGATCTGTGACAGCTATTATGACGCCATTCGCAATCATTCCCCAAACCAGATTGAGGCGATCGATATGGCGCGCCGTGGTGTCCATAATGAGGGCTCGGATCTTTTGTCAGAACGGCTGAAAGGGAAAATCCTTACGGATTTTGATACCTCCCGACGAATTTTTACGCTGATCTGCGCGCTTCACCAGAAATCCTGATTCGAAAAAGAATTTGAAAACTGGTGTATAAACAACCACATATAAGTCGGTGCTGAAATTTTGTTTCGGCTTCGAACCCTTTGTGGGTGACGAACATCCTGAAATCACACTATATGCGGTCCCTTGGATCGACCGGCCACCAATGAGGAGTGCATGGCTAAAGAAGAAATGTTGGAATTTACCGGAACGATTGTTGAGCTTCTGCCCAACGCAACCTTCCGGGTAAAACTCGAAAACGATCATGAGATCGTTGCGCATACTGCTGGCAAAATGCGGAAGAACCGAATTCGCGTTCTGACCGGCGACAAAGTGCTTGTGGAAATGACCCCTTACGACCTGACCAAAGGTCGGATCACCTATCGCTTCCGATAGTGCCATCTACCGGATTCCGTCCGCATCTGGTGCTCGCAAGCGCCTCACCCCGCCGCCGCGATTTGCTCGCTCAGATCGGCGTGGTTCCGGACGAAATTCAACCCGCGGATCTGGATGAAACCCCTTTGAAGGGGGAGCTTCCCCGCCCTTATGCCGAACGTCTCGCCATTGAAAAGGCCAAAGCCGTCCAGCCTGGCTGGCCGGATAGTGTTGTCCTCGCGGCTGATACGGTAGTCGCTGTCGGACGACGTATTCTTCCGAAAACTGAAACTGAAGACGAGGCGCGTGACTGCCTTGAACTGATGTCGGGGCGCGCGCATCAGGTCCTCACCGGTGTGGCGGTCATCGCACCGGACGGCGAGATTCGTCACCGTGTGGTTATGACTCGCGTGAAGCTTAAACGCCTGACCGATCAGGAAGTACAGGGGTATCTTGTCTCCGGTGAGTGGCAGGGAAAAGCCGGTGGTTACGGTATTCAGGGCATTGCCGGCGCACTTATCCAGCATCTGAGCGGGTCGTATACCAGCGTTGTGGGACTGCCGGTTCATGAAACGCGAAACCTACTGCAGGCTGCCGGATACCCGGTGCCGATTTCTGGTCAGATATGAAATTTGCAGTCGAAACACGTATCGGCCAGACCCGCGCGGCCGCATTTTCCGACGATGATCTTCCGGTATCCGTTTTTGTCTGGCGAGACCGGCGGCTCGATCCCTCAGCAAGAGCAGGGGATGTGGTTCCGGCGATTGTGCGGAAGGTCGATAAAGGAACTGCAGAATGTTTCGTTGAGCTGCAAAGTGGTGAGACCGGTTTCTACAATCTCAGTTCGTCTAAAGCGGCCCCGACGGAAGGTGAAAAACTAAACGTTCGGATTCGCGCAGAAGTCTGGGCGGAGAAAAGCGCGATTGTCAGTCCGGTCAGGTCTGAACCACATCTTCTGCATGCAGAAGAGGCGCTGAAACATTGGATGTCTGGATTTGGCGTCGGAGATGGCTACGAAGCGTATGACGAGTCTGAAGCGCGAGACCGAATCGACGAAGCCGTTGACGACGCCTTTCAGGAGACAGTCACTCTGACAGGCGGAGGGTGTCTGCATATCGAAGAAACACGGGCACTCACCGCCATCGATATCGATCGCGCAGGGCGGTCTGCCCGATCTTCCAATGCAGACCTCAACAAAGATTCGCTTGAGACACTTGCGAGGCAGATCAGCCTGCGGCGTAAAGCGGGATTGATCGTCGTCGATCTTGTCGGCTCATTCCGAAAAGACGGCGGCCGAGAGCTTTCAGCCCACATCAAAGAGGCATTACGCGGTTATGGCCTGACAGGTGTTACCGCATTGCCGCCTTCGGCGCTTGGCTTGATGGAATTATCCATTCCGCGGAGATTGCGCCCATTAACGGCTTATCACTGGATTCACTGTCCCGAGGATCGTCGTTTGCAGGAGGCCGCGATTGAGCTGCTTCAGCAGCTCGAGACGCGCGCCACCGAGGATCGGACCGCGCGATTTGAAGTCAGTCTCCGGCCGGATCTGGCCGATCTGGTTCAGCAAATGGCGTTCAATATACCAGCAGCTCTTGAATTCGAGTTCGGGGGGCGTTTCAATTTCATTCGTTCACCCGAAGCCCAATCCCTATTCAGTCATCGTAGTCTCTCATGACCCAATCCCAACTTTGTCCCATCTGCGAAAAGAAGAAATCCGCGCCGGAATTTCGACCATTCTGCTCAAAACGGTGCGCCGATGTCGATTTGTCGAAATGGCTTTCCGACAGCTATGCCATACCGGGGCAGCAGGCATCTGACGCTGAAGAGACACCATCCTCATTCTCAGCAAGTCGTCCGGACAAGGATGGTTAGCAGCTAAGCGTAAAGCTGGTTGATTGCGCCCTTCGCAAACTAACTTCCGGAAACGCCTTTAACTGCGCAGAAGTCTGGTCTATCCCGCGAACAAGAACGGACAGAACAGGACTTCGATCATGATCTCCAGAATTGCTTTGCTTGCATCGCTCGGCTTAGTCACGGCGTGCGCCAGCATGGACCCGAATAAAGACCTTCCCAAGGTGATGCCACTGGCGGAAACTGAAGAGGTGGCGTCCACTGGAGACGCGGCTGACGATCCGGCAATCTGGGTCAATCCGGACAGTCCGGAAGAGAGCCGAGTTCTTGGTACAGACAAGCAAGCTGGTCTTTATGTGTATGATCTGTCGGGAAAATCGGTTCAGTTTTTACCCAAAGGCGAGCTGAACAATGTTGACCTTCGTCAGGGGGTCGATTTCGGAACGGGCGAGCTTGTGGATCTTGCTGCCGCAACCAATCGCAGCATCAATGGTGTGTCGCTGTTTCTGCTGAATGCTGAGGGCGTTGTCTCTGAGGCAGGCGACTTTTCTGTTCCGACAACCGAGCCCTATGGTCTCTGTGTTGGGTATGATCAGCACGGGTATCGCGTATTTGTGACCTATAAGACGGGTGAAGTCGAGATTCACACCGTTTCGAAATCATCGGCAGGCTTGTCGGGATATGAAGCAGAATTGTCAAATACGCTCAAGCTTGCGACTCAACTGGAAGGTTGTACCTATGATGAGGTGCAAAGTGTGCTGTTTGTTGGAGAAGAAGCGACGGGCGTTTGGCGAATCGCTTTGAACGGCAATGAGGAAATCGGACGCTCCATGATTGATGCGGTGGACTCCGAAACTGGCCTTGTTGCGGATGTCGAAGGTATGGATCTCTGGCGGGGAGAGACCAATACGGGCTATCTTGTGGTCTCTGCCCAGGAAGGCGATCGGTATCTGATTTATGAGCGGACCATTCCGAATCGCTGGGTTGCGACCTTTGCCATTGACGGAACGCCGGATGAGCTCATTGATGGAGTCAGCCACACCGACGGATTGACTGTGACGTCATCCCCTCTGGGCCCTGATTTTCCGCAAGGTATGCTCGTGGTTCAGGACGATTCGAACGGAAATAAGGGGCAGACACAAAATTTTAAATTCATTTCCTGGGCGGATTTGTTAACCGCGCTTTCAGCGCAAAAAATTGCGGAATAACGTCGTTTCCTAGGGCGGGTTCCCCGGAAAAGTGAAAAAATCTGTCTTTCCGGGAAAAACTGTTGCATGGAAACAGCGAGACAAGAAAACGTCATGAAAATGCAACGACTTAACCACGAAAAGGTATCGCATTTTCTGAGAAAACTCGATATGTAACTAACAGTGCGGATTGGTCCGTACAGTTTCCTGCGGCCGCGCGGTGTGTTATATCGGCGGCTCACAAAAGGGGATGGGTATGAAAAAAACTCTTCTGTGCGCCACAGCGGCCGTTGCTTTCGCGACGGTTTCTAGTGTCGCAAACGCCGAGGACGGCTGGTACGTTCGCGGTGATATTGGTTACAACTTTGAAGGTACGATGGATTGGGATCCATCAACTGCGAATACAGCGGGCGTGCTCGGTGGTTCCGGTGAAATCGATCCTGAGCTGTTTTACGGTTTTGGCCTGGGCTATGGCTTCGACAACGGTTTCCGCCTCGAAGGCGATCTGACATTCCGTGCGAACAAGCTCGATGTGCCGGACACGGTTGACGGACAGGCTGTCTATGAAGCCGGTCTTCTTCCTCCACCACTGAACGACACAGTCGTTGCTCCTGCGGGTAGCACCAGCAGCTGGGACGCTATGCTGAACCTGCTTTACGATTTCAATCGTGACAGCAAATTCCAGCCTTATCTCGGTGCCGGTATCGGTGTTGCAGGCGTTGATGCGTATGCGACAAACTATTACCTGCTCGACAACGTCAATTCGACTGGTTCGTTCATCAACGGTTTCGACGATTCTGAGACAGGCTTCGCTTATCAGGGCCTCGCTGGCTTTGGTTACGAGCTGACTGAGCGTCTGACGTTCGATCTCGGATACCGTTATTTCGTGGTTGAAGATCTGGACTTCGCTGGTCGTCTCACAGACTATGACACGCAGTACACAGATCACAGCGTTACGGCAGGTCTGCGCTGGCAGTTTGCGGCTCCTCCGCCGCCACCGCCTCCGCCACCACCGCCGCCTCCGCCACCACCTCCACCACCACCTCCGCCCCCACCACCACCGCCTCCGCCGCCTCCGCCGCCGAAGCCGGTTGTTGCTGAGTGCTCTACGATTTCTCAGGACTTCGTTGTGTACTTCGAGTGGGATGAGTCGGATCTGACATCACAAGCAGCCGCTGTGATCGATCAGGCAGTTCGCGCAATCAACGCTCGTTCTGACTGTTCAGTCGGTTCTGTGACTGTTGCCGGCCACGCTGACCGTTCAGGTGCTGCAGCCTACAACGTCCGTCTGTCTGCACGTCGTGCTCAGACTGTTCGTGACGCTCTGGTTGCTCGCGGCATCTCTGGCGATCTGATCTCTACCGAGGCCTTCGGTGAGACCCAGAACGCTAAGCCAACGGCTGACGGTGTTCGTGAGCCTCTGAACCGTCGTTCAGAAGTGGTCATCCGCGTCCGTTAATCCGGATCGGAAGCAAGAAACAAGAAACGGCCTGGCGATTGTCAGGCCGTTTTTTTGTGTGCGCTCATGAATCAAAGTTTGTTTCTGTGCTGGCCTTGCAAGTCTTTCGAAAACACTGAAACACTTCATCCATGTTGAAGGAATTGAACGATCACGATCGCCTGCTCTTAAGCCGGATCTCAGGACAGGGTGAAGCGCTGTGCCAACGAACGGTCAAATGGTCTGAAATCAACTCAGGAAGCTGGAACGCTGACGGCCTGGAGCGCATGGTGCCTGAACTCGTCGCACGGTTATCTGAGCTGCCAGGAGAAACAGAAACCATTAATGCCGGTGCGATTGAAGTGATCTCTGCTCAGGGTGAACCGGTTCATCATGCGACAGGTCCTGTGCTTAAACATATCTGCCGTCCAGACGCTCCGATACAGATCGTTTTCACAGGTCATTATGACACCGTGTTTCCGCCCGAGGCCGGGTTCGACTCGGTGAGTGATTTAGGAGAAGGAAGGCTGAACGGCCCCGGGCTTGCCGATATGAAGGGCGGTCTGATGGTCATGACCGAGGCGCTTAAGGTCTTCGAAGCACACCCGCGAGCCGACCAGATCGGATATCGTATTATAATTACCCCCGACGAAGAGATCGGTAATCCGGTGAGTGCACCTTATCTGACGGAAGGCGCGACTGGCGCTCACATTGGAATGACGTATGAGCCTGCACTAGACACCGGTGGCTTTGCTGGCGCCCGCAAGGGAAGTGGAAATTTCTCACTCATCGTTAAAGGAATCTCTGCGCATGCGGGCAGAGCTCACGCAGATGGGCGATCTGCCATACGCGCTGCGGCTGAATTTGTGGTCGGTTTAGAAGCCAAGAATGGCGCGCGAGATGGCGTGACATTCAATACCGGCAAAATCGAGGGCGGCGGACCGAATAATCAGGTGCCAGACATCTCGGTCGTCCGGTTTAATGTTCGCGTGCCGGACCCGGAGGCCACCGATTGGGCGGATAAAACTATCAAAAGCCTGGTTCAGAAGGTGAATGATCTTGATGGCATTCACGCGCATCTCCATGGCGGGTTTTATCGTCCTCCCAAGCCATTCAATGCAGCGCAAAAGCGATTGTTTGAATGCGTGAAAGAGACCGGGCGCGCGCTTGATCTCGACCTCCATTGGGTTTCGACCGGCGGCGTCTGCGAAGGTAATAATGTCTTCGCTGCGGGGGTGCCCAATATCGACACGCTGGGCGTTCGTGGCGGGCGGATTCATTCGACCAATGAATTCGTCGATGTCGATAGTTTTGAAGAACGCACTGCATTGTCGGCGCTCATTCTCAGTCGTCTCGCAGATGAACGCATTGATGCCGCTGGAATAAAGGCTCTGATGGGAGTTGAGGAATGACGCTACTCGTCATGCGGCCGTCTCGTCTGGATGATTTTGACGATCTGATGGAACTTGCCGAGTTGTCCGGGCCGGGTTTTACAAGCCTGCCTGTCGATGAGGAATTGGTTCAGGGACGGCTCGAAGCGTCACAGAAGGCTTTCTCTCGGCAGCCAGATGCGCCCCAGCAGGGGAAATTCCTGATGATGATGGAGGATGTGCATTCCGGGACCGTTGCAGGGTGCTGCGCTGTCAAATCCGGGATCGGCATGGAGAGGCCCTTCTTCAATTATCGGATCATCACCATTCTGCAATCCTCGACGGTCGTGGACCGCCGGTTCAGCATGGATGCGCTGGTGCTGACCAACGAATTCATGGGCTATACCGAAGTCGGAACACTTTTTCTCAAAAAGGAATTTCGAGGCGGAGGGTCTGGTCGACTTGCCGCACAGTCGCGGTATCTGTTGATGGCTGCAGCACCGGATGAGTTCGGTGATATGGTCTTGGCGGAGCTGCGCGGTGTCGTAACCGAAGATGGGATATCGCCTTTTTGGGAAGGTGTTGGACGTCGGTTCTTCAACATGTCCTTTCAAGACGCTGATTATCATTCCGGCGTGACGGATGGTCAGTTCATTATGGATCTGATGCCGAAATATCCCATCTATGTGGACCTCCTTTCGCCAGAAGCCCGTGAGGTCATTGGTCGATGTCATGTGGAAGGTATCGGGGCAATGAAACTTCTCGAATGGGAAGGCTTCCGGTTCGAGCGGGTGGTGGACATTTTTGATGGCGGCCCCCAGGTTTCGACAGCACGATCGAACATTCGAACTATTCGCGAATCGCAGGAGGTCATCTTCGAAGAAGGGCCTGAAACCCCTGATGGACCGCTAGCGCTCGTGTCGAATGATGAGCTGAATGATTTCCGGGTGTGCTGGGCACATATTGAGCGTGCGGGCAAACCGCGTGTGCGCTTGTCGCCGGAAACCATGGACGCACTGAAGATAAAACCCGGCCATAATGGCCGGATATGGGTAAAGGACGCAAAATGAGCAGCCTATTCATCCAGGGACATTGGCAACAGGGACAGGGCGAACGCCTTCAATCTGTTGATCCTGCCAACGGTGAAATTGTTTGGGAAGGCGCCGCAGCGAACCCGGAGGATGTCAACGCTGCCTTCGCTGCCGCGCGCGCGGCTTTTCCTGCCTGGGCGCGAACACCAATCGAGGAACGGATTTCGTTGCTCCGTAAATATGTTGAGGTGTTGGACACACTCGCTGATACGCTGCCTCAGACGATCTCGCGTGAAGTGGGCAAAGTGCTCTGGGAAACTCAGGCCGAGCTGGGCGCCATGAAAGGGAAGGTCGATCTGTCGATTTCTTCCTATGGTGAGCGGACCGGACACTCTGTCTCGGAAACTGCTTTCGGCAGCTCAGAGCTGATCCACCGCCCGCACGGCGTTATGGCCGTTATGGGGCCGTATAACTTCCCCGGTCATCTACCGAATGGACATATTGTGCCAGCCCTGCTCGCGGGAAATACCATCGTGTTCAAACCCTCCGAGCTCGCGCCTGCGACCGGTGAATTGCTTGTGAAGGCGCTCGAGAAAGCGGGTATTCCACCAGGCGTGGTGAATCTGGTCCAGGGCGGTCGGGAAACCGGAGGCGCGCTTTTGGAGGGCGATCTCGATGGTGTTCTGTTCACCGGATCAGCGGCGACTGGCAGCTTCATCCATAAAAAGTTTGGCGGGCGCCCTGAAATCATGCTGGCGCTCGAAATGGGTGGAAATAACCCGCTGATCGCCTGGTCCTACGGTGAAGTTGAGGCCGCGGCTGATATCGCTGCGCAATCGGCTTTTCTGACCTCTGGCCAACGATGCACATGTGCGCGTCGACTGATTCTGCCGACCGGACGCGAAGGCGACGCGCTCATTGATGCGGTTGTGAGCCGGGCAGAACGACTGGTTGTTGGCGCCTGGAATGAGGAAAACGTCTTCATGGGGCCGCTTGTCAGTGCGCAGGCTGCATCTGGCGCTGTCGGGTTTCAGTCAAAACTTGAGGAAATGGGTGGTAGGGCGCTGAAAAAATTAGCAATACTCGGGAAATCTCCAGCGTTCGTGTCGCCCGGCGTGATCGACATGACCGGGGTGGTGTCACCGCCAGATGAGGAGTTGTTCGGCCCGTTTATTCAGGTGACGCGCGTCGATACCTTTGATCAAGCCATTGAGGCTGCGAATGCCACTCGGTTTGGGCTCTCTGCCGGACTGGTCAGTGATGATCCTGAACTCTGGTCCGAAGCGCACCTCGCTCTGCGGGCGGGTATTCTCAATCTGAACCGTCCGACAGCGGGCGCGTCATCTGCTTTGCCATTTGGCGGCCCCGGGCTATCAGGAAATCACAGGCCGAGCGCGTTCTACGCTGCCGATTATTGCGCCTGGCCTCAGGCAAGCCAGATTGCGCCTCAGCCAGAGCGCTTGAAAGCTCAGGGGTTTCCAAGCTGATGGACGCCTTTGAAGTCAATTTTGATGGTCTGATCGGTCCAACCCACAATTATGGCGGCTTGTCTGATGGCAATCTTGCGAGCGCCAAAAATGCCGGAGATGTCGCCTATCCCAAAGAGGCGGCGCTTCAGGGGCTTGAAAAAATGCGCCTCTTGCTTCGAGCTGGATTGAAGCAAGGATTTCTTCCGCCCTTGATGCGCCCCAATCTGGTATTTCTTCAACAAGCCGGCTTCTCCGGCACGGCTGAAGAGATCATTCGCGATGCAGCGAAACAGGCGCCATCGCTTCTGAAAGCCAGTTATTCTGCAAGTTCGATGTGGGCTGCGAACGCCGCGACCGTGTCACCATCAGCAGATACCTCCGACAAAAAGTTGCATCTGAGCGTCGCCAATTTGTCGACCATGCTTCATCGCAGTCTGGAAGCGCCGGACACTCTGGCCAATCTCCAATCTATTTTCCGTGACCCGTCACATTTCGAGGTTCATCCTGCGTTGCCGCAGCATTCGGACTTTTCAGATGAAGGCGCCGCAAATCATGTTCGCCTGTCCGATACGCATGGTGCCCCCGGGGTCGAGCTATTCGTTTATGGACGCGATCAAGGGGAGGAGGTTGCGGGATTTCCGGCAAGGCAAACGCGTCTTGCATCCGAACGGATTGCCGCCAGCCATCGACTTGATCAAGCGCGAACGGTTTTTGCCAGACAGTCCGTGCAGGCAATACGCGCAGGTGCGTTCCACAACGATGTAGTGTGTGTCGGCTCGCTGAATACCCTGTTTACGCATGAACTGGCGTTTGAAGATGCCGAACAAACCTATGCTGATCTGCGGTCAGCGGCGGGTGATCTGTTCGATCTCAATATCGTTGAAGTTCCGAACTCAGCGGTTCCGATCGAAGATGCGATTTCGTCCTATCTGTTCAACTCTCAGCTTTTGAACTGGCCAGGCGAAGACAGACTTGTGCTGCTGGCGCCGCTTGAGACGAAGGAAACGCCGACAACCAAAGCCTATTGTGACGCGCTTGAACGGTCGAATGGGCCAATCGGTCGTGTGGAATATGTGGATGTTCGGCAATCCATGCGGAACGGGGGCGGGCCCGCCTGTCTGAGATTGCGAGTGGTGATGACGGAGGCTGAGATAGACGCGGTCAATCCGGCGTATCTTCTGACAGAACAAAAGATTGATCTGTTGCAGCAATGGGCAAAAGAGCATTATCGCGATGAGCTGACGGCCGCAGAATTTGCAGACCCGTCATTTTTTCTTGAAGTGCGTGGGGCTTATCTGGCACTGACTGGCCTCGTCCGCGAATTTGCGTTTATGGGATGAGGGAGAGCATGCATTGGCTGTAGACCGAGCGACACTGGAAGCATTGCTGAGAGACGCGTTTCCTGCTGCTGAAATTTCCCTCACCGACCTTGCTGGTGATGATGATCACTGGAGCGCAGAGATTGTAGATGACGCTTTTCGCGGCATGACTCGCGTCGCACAGCATCAGAAGGTATATGCTGCCTTGCAAGGGCGAATGGGTAACGAGCTCCACGCGCTTCAGCTGAAAACCCGCGCGCCGTCCTGAGGGGGAGTAACTGCAGATGAGAATCGTAGTCGTCGGCGCAGCCACTGATCTTGGGCGTCGCATTCTGAGACGCCTGTACGACGTGGAGTGGGTGGAAGTTTCAGGAGCAACACGAGAGGCGAGCCGACTGAGCGAGTTTCTTGAACATGACGAGCCGCCTGGAATCTTGGAGGTGGATCCTGAGAACATTCCCGATGCTGTTGAGAAGCTGAAGGATTATGAGCGGATTGTGTTCTGTCACACTCTGACTCTGAGTGTGCCTGTCGCCATGGCGCTCAGACAGGCCGGCAGCGATGCCAAGTTTGTGTTCTTTTCATCGAACAATGTGGCGATCGATTTTGATTCCCCGGTGTATGCGCGGCTTCGATCCGCTGAGGCCGATATTGTCGCGATGAACGGTGAATGGGCCATTGTGCGTCCGACGATGGCTTATGGCTCGCCGAATGACGGTACCATTGGGTTGCTTGTGCAATATGCGATCAAAAAAGGTGTGGTGCCGATGATTGGCAAGGGCGAAGCCAAGCTGCAGCCGATTCACTATGACGATCTCACCGATCTGGCTGTCATTCTGACTTTGAGGCGCGATTTGCCTCAGATCCGCGTTGGGGCGGCAGGCGGCGAAGCCATCTCGACGGCCGACCTCAACAAAAAGATCGTGGCGTGTACGGGGGGGAAGGCTCGGATCATTTCTGCTCCGATCGGAGTGATGAAAACCATGGTCGGGCTGTTCGGTAAGGTTGGGCCAGTAACCAGTGAGATTATTCAGCGCAGTCAGGTCGACCGTCTTCCGACCTGGCCCCCATTTGTCGACTGGGCACCACGAGTGAGCCTTGAGGACGGGATCAACAAAGTTATCGAGGATGTCCGGGCCGGAATGGCGAAATAAGCATGTGCGCTTGAAATTTGCCCATTAATACCTCACTTCTCGGCTAAGGTTTAAGGAGTCGCACTATGAGTGTTCAGGACACAATCAAAACACAGGTCGAGCAAAATAACGTTCTGCTTTATATGAAAGGCACACCAACCTTTCCTCAGTGCGGCTTTTCGTCTGTTGTGTCTCAGATTCTGAACTATCTGCAGGTCGACTATGAATCCGTAAACGTGCTCGAAGACATGGAAATTCGCGAAGGCATCAAGCAGTTCTCGAACTGGCCAACCATTCCGCAGCTTTACGTCAAAGGCGAGTTTGTTGGCGGATGTGACATCATCAAAGAAATGTTCGAGCAAGGTGAACTCAAAGAGTACCTCGCGGAAAAAGGCGTCCTTGCTGACGCATAAGGTTTTCAGCCGCGCGTTTTTCAGGTAAAGCCGCGCGCTTCCCTGAATGGACGCATTTATGACTGGCACGACCTCAACTCATCAGCCCAAAGTCGGTATTGTTTCGCTCGGTTGCCCTAAGGCGCTGGTCGATTCCGAACGGATCGTCACGCGCCTGCGCGCTGAAGGCTATGCCATTGCGCCGGATTATAAGGGCGCTGACCTTGTTCTGGTGAATACATGTGGCTTCCTCGATTCTGCGCGCGATGAGAGCCTGGATGCCATTGGCGAAGCGATCACCGAAAATGGCCGAGTGATCGTCACCGGGTGCCTGGGCGCAGAGCCGGATGTGATCCGGGAACGTCATCCAAAAGTTCTCGCCATCACCGGGCCACATCAATATGAGCAGGTGATGAGCGCGGTGCATGAGCACGTCGCGCCGCCGCCTGACAAATTCCTCGATCTTGTGCCGGAAAGCGGGCTGCGCCTGACGCCGCGCCATTATGCCTATCTGAAGATTTCCGAAGGCTGCCACAACAAGTGCAGTTTCTGCATCATTCCAAAACTTAGGGGTGATCTGGTTTCGCGTCCGATCGATCATGTGTTGCGCGAAGCCGAGCAGCTCGTGAATGCCGGTGTGCAGGAAATCATGGTGATCAGCCAGGATACGTCGGCCTATGGGCTCGATGTGAAATACGCGCCGCGCACATGGAAGGGCGAGGAGTATGAAACGCGCTTCCTCGATCTCTGCCGTGGGCTTGGTGAGCTCGAGGCGTGGGTGCGTCTCCATTATGTGTATCCTTATCCGCATGTGGACAAGGTTCTACCACTAATGGCCGAAGGTGCGGTTCTGCCCTACCTCGATATTCCGTTTCAGCATGCACATCCTGAGGTACTGAAGCGTATGCGCCGTCCGGGGCAGGGCGGCGATAAAATGCTGGAGCGCATTCTGAAGTGGCGCGCCGATGTACCGGACCTGACGATCCGTTCGACCTTCATTGTTGGCTTCCCGGGTGAGACGGAAGAGCAGTTCGAGACGCTGCTCGACTGGATGCGCGCGGCGAAGATCGACCGTGCAGGCTGTTTCAAATACGAAGATGTTGAACACGCCGATAGTCGCGCTTTAGACGGCCATGTACCGGAAGAGGTGAAAGAAGAACGCTGGCACCGCTTCATGGAAGTGCAGGCGGAGATCTCTGCTGAGCGTGGACAGGCTCAGTTGGGCAAGATTGTCGACGTCATCGTCGATGAAGTCGATGAAGACCGTGATGTCGCGATTGGTCGGACCAAAGCGGATGCGCCGGAAATCGATGGCAAGGTTGAGCTTGCAGACGGTGGGGAGCTGGAGCCGGGAATGATCGTTGAGGCACGGGTCGTTGCGGCCGATCATTACGATCTCTGGGCGGAACCTGCCTGAACAGGGGATATTCCCATTTTGTAAATTCTGGTCTGTTATTCTCAGCCTGAAAGCGGGGGACCAGATGATTCAGTATGCAAGGCCCAGTTTCTGGCGGGTCGCGATGAAAGATCCGATCACCTGGCTCGCCATTGCGGTCGACCTCGTGCCAATTTCATTTGTTGTCATGTTCGGCTGGGGCGCCACAGAACTTGTACTTCTCTATTGGGCTGAGAACATCGTCATTGGCATTGCGACATTCGTCCGCATCCTGCTCTCTGGCTTCGTCAAACTTGGCCCGATTGGTGGGTTCGGCACCATGTTCATGGCGGCGTTTTTCGTCTTCCATTATGGCATGTTTTGTTTCGGCCATGGCGTGTTCGTCATGGATTTCGCCGAGGGCATGATCGTCGATAATGGCCCGCCCGGCTTCGAGACAATCAAGTCAATGTTTCTGCAGGCTGCCAATTACGCGCCGGGCATGATGTTTGTCCTGGGCCTGATTGGTCTGTTTCAACTGGTGGCACTGGTGAAGGATTACTGGCCGGGCGGTCAGGCAGAGCTTCCCGATCCGATGACTGAAATGTTTTCACCCTATGGCCGCATCGTGGTGCTGCATGTGGCCGTTATCGGCGGCGCTTTTCTCATGATCGCGCTGGGTAACCCCATGCTCGGCGTGTTTATTCTGATCGCCCTCAGAGCTGTTTTCAGCCTGATCGGACGCTCATGGCGTGATCGTGGACCGGTCGGTGAAAAGCCCGAAGAGAAGAAACAGATCTTCGAGGACCGGTTCTAGCCCGCTTCGCGCTGCCTCCTCCAGTGGGTACAAGCGAGAATTGTAGTTTTCCTGCTTTCGAGTTATCGTCTCTTCACAAGAATGTGAATACGGGAGGCGGTTATGAGAATTTTAGGTTGGGTGCTTGTTGCACTGATGGTGTCTGGCTGTGCGACCGGCTCAGACTTTAAGACCAAGATGGAAAGCCGCGTCCTGAAGCGTGAAACTGAGGATCGCCTTCTCACCTTCAGCAACGAAGCCGAATTTCAGCAGTATATGCGTCGTCTGCACAATTTGAATGAGCGGGACGGACTGTATTGGACCAGCAATCAGGATCCCATCCAACTGGCTCAATTGTCATCGGATAGTCCAATGGTCGAGTGCGCTGACGATGACGCTGACTGCGAATACGCGGTTACGCAGGATACGGTGGTTGTTACGGGGTCCGCAATTGCGTCTAATCCCAGTATTACAAATAACCAGATGGCTGGTGTGGATGAGGGCGACATTATCAAGCAGATAGGCGACTATCTGGTGGTGTTGCAGGACGGTCGATTGTTCGCCGTCAAACTGCAAAAGGGGCAGGCCGGTCAGCTACGCCTGACCGACCGTATAAACGTTTATCGGGATGATGACATCGATACCTGGTATGATGAGATGCTGGTCAGAGGAAACCAGATCATCGTCACCGGCTATTCATACGAGATGAATGCCAGTGAAGTTTCCGTGATCGAGCTGGATGATGCGGGAGTCTTTGGCGATGTGAACCGGTTTTATCTTACGGCCAACGACTATTACAGCACAGAGAATTACGCCTCACGGATCATTGGCAACAAGTTCATCATACGAAATCAGGTCGAGCTCTGGGATATTGCTGATGCCGATGATAATTTTGACTGGCCCTATATTCTGAAATGGAACGACGCTTTTCTAGAAGAGGGGTTTGAGGGAAATCCTGAGGATCATGCGCGTCAGCTGATGAATGTGCGGGACATCTACAAGCCCGTTCAGCCTACGCTCGATCCCGTGCTCCACTCAGTTACGATCTGTGATCTGGATAAGATCGAATCAGCCGATCTCGGATGTAAGACAACTGCTTTTATCGGCGGAGCCTATAGCGAGTTTTTTGTTACGGGCGAGCACGCCTACATCTGGTCATTTGAAGACGAATTTGACTGGACCAAACGCGACTCCCGAAATTGGGAGGAGTGCCTCGCGGACGAACAGCAAGATAATGTAAACCTCAGAGACGTCATGCCGGGGATGCTGCACCGCATCTCAGTAACCGGTGGCCGCGTCGATGTTGCTGAAATTCTGGGATATCCGCGCAATCAGTTCGGAATGACACTGTCCGAAGATGGAGAGTTTCATGCTCTGGCGTATCTGCCATCGAAGAAGTGTCGATATGCCGATGGGCACTTTGCACTGGTGAGTTTGCCTGAACGTCGCTTCGGGACTGAAGTGCAGAAATTCAAGCATATGGATTATCGTCAGCTTCCCAGCTGGGAGGATATGTGGATCGAAAACCGCTTTAACGGTGACACTCTTCTATATGCTGAGCGGACGTCACGCTGGAGTTATCCTGACGGAGATCAGGATGAGATCGAACCGGCAATGGCGGTGGTTGTGTCGCTTGATCCTAAATCAGAGCCTGTTGAACTCACCGTGCCGCATGGTGTTGTTCGGATCGAAGTTCTTGGCGATGAATTCGTTCTGACAGGTTACACCGACAATCACGGCCTTCAGGTGTCCAATCTGGAGATAGACGGCGATCCGTCTTTTGTTTCAACGGTCAGACTGCCCGATCAATATGAATCGGAAGGCCGCTCACACGCCTTTAACGCCCTGATCAATACTGATGGTACTGCGCTTCTGGGGCTGCCGACAGTCATGTCATCGGACGAAAATGACCGCTGGTGGTGGCGAAGTGATGCCTCTCAGATCGCCTTCATGAAACGAGATGAGGGCAGACAACTCTCCCGCTTGGGTGATTTAGGCAATCCGCCTGGCGAAGAAGATGAGCGTTATGAGTGTGAGGTCTCTTGTGTCGACTGGTATGGAAACTCCCGACCGATTTTCACCAATGGGCGGATATTTGCGCTGTCTGGAACGGCAATTGTTGAAGGTGAGATCAGGGATGGCTGGATCCACGAAATCGGTCGTGTGAACATCACCTCACCTCTGGAGGAAGACGCCAGTCAGGGCCCTGTGTCCTGATCAGCCTTCGCGCGCGAGGAAATCCTCAATCGCTTTTCCGAGGGCGCGGGGGTAGAGCAAATGCTCGCGCTCAAGCACGCGATCGGCGAGGGATTCAGGTGTGTCGTCTTTGAGGACCGGAACTTTCTCCTGATCGATCACCGCACCTTCATCCACACCTTCGGTCACCCAGTGCACGGAACACCCGGCTTCCGCATCGCCAGCTTTGATGGCACGTTTGTGGGTGTGTAGTCCGGGATATTTCGGCAGCAGGGACGGGTGAATGTTCACCATCCGGCCTTGCCACTTCTCCGTGAACCAGGAGGTCAGCACCCGCATGAAGCCTGCAAGCGCGATGAATTCGACATTGTGCAAATCCAGCGTGTCCTGAATATCTTTTTCGAATGCCTCGCGATCATCGCCATAGGCGCGATGATCAATCGCAGCGATGGGCAGTCCTTGTTCCGTGGCCCATTCCAGACCTGCCGCGCTGTAGGAGTTGGACAGCACCAGAACAGGTTTGGCGGGAATCTCGCCGGACAGGCAGGCCTCAACCAGAGTTTTCATGTTGGAACCGCGACCTGAAATGAAGATCGCTAGACGGACCGGTTCTTCGCGCTCAGGCATCAATCAATTGCCCCAGACGGAATGGCTTTTCGCCAGCATCCTGCAGCTTTTGGATAACATCGGGAGCCGCATCCTCTGCTACACACAACACCATACCGATACCCATGTTAAACGTGCGATGCATTTCTGAGGCCTCAATCTGACCTACGTCCTGCATCCAGTTGAAAACGGGCGGCACCGGATAATCTGATAGCTCAAGTTCTGGCATCAAATGATCAGGCAGCATGCGTGGAATGTTCTCGGTCAGACCGCCGCCCGTAATATGCGCCAATCCTTTGATTGCCTTGTCTTTAATGAGCGGTAGCACCGCCGACACATAAAGACGCGTTGGCTCAAGCAAAGCCTCTCCAAGCGATCTCTCCGGGGCAAATGGCGCGGGTGCCGCGAGGCTGAGACCGGAGCGCTCAATCACCTTGCGGATCAGAGAATAGCCGTTTGAATGCGGACCGGAGGAGGGAAGGGCAATCAGACTGTCGCCTGGCTTCATATCATCAGTCCTGGGCAGGATGTCGTCGCGCTCGACAGCGCCGACAACAAAGCCTGCAAGGTCGTAATGCCCGGGCGCATACATGCTCGGCATTTCGGCCGTTTCACCACCGATCAGTGCACAGCCCGATTCCTGACAGCCCCGGGAAATCCCCGCGACGACATCGGTTGCCATGTCGGTTTCAAGATGCCCGGTCGCAAAATAATCAAGGAAGAAAAGGGGTTCAGCCCCCTGCGCCAGAACATCATTCACACACATGGCGACGAGATCCACGCCAATGGTTGAATGGTGATTCGCTTCCTGAGACAGGAGCAGCTTGGTTCCGACCCCATCGGTGCCGGAAACCAGAACGGGATCTGTATAGCCACAGGCCTTCAGATCGAACAGGCCGCCAAACCCGCCAAGATCCGAGGCCACGCCGGTTCGTTTCGTCGCCGCAGCCAGCGGTTTGATCCGGTCAACGAGTTCATTTCCCGCGTCGATATCAACGCCGGCCTGCTTATAAGTGAGTGGTGAAGAGTCAGTCATGAGAACGCGTTACCACGGCTTCCCTGCTCTCGCCATATTCTCCGTCTTTAAACTTATAAGAAGGACTGGTAGGACGATGTGATGACACGGTTTTCGATTCTCCTGAGCGCGCTTGCGACGCTCATTCTCGGTGCCGGGGCGGCAAATGCGGCTCCTCGCGATGTGTATACGATTTCAAACATTCCGGTGGATGAAACGGCGGCGACCTCTCAAGCCGCAGAATCGCAGGCTGTGGCTTCGGCGCAGATTTCGGGTTTGTACCGGCTGGTTCAGAAACTGACCTTGCCAGAAGACCGTGCTACGATCGGAGAGGATTTTTACGCCTATGAGAACGCACGAAACCTCGCTGCAGCGGTTGATGTGGACGATGTTCGACGCTCCACCACCGTCTATCGGGCAACTCTTTCGGTGCTGTATAATCCGACGCAGGTCCGGTCTCAGCTGAATGCGCGCGGGATCGCCTTTGTCGACCAGCAGGCGCCACGCAGCATGATCGTACCGACTGGCAATAGCGCCGTTGCACTGGAAGCCTGGCGTGCAACCTGGCCTGCCAGCAATGAAGGCGCGCTCAACCCGTTTGTCACCGCTCTTGCGAGTTACACATCGGGCAGCGATTGGGGGGGCATGGCAGATGAAGCCAATGCTGTGGGCGCACGCAATGCCGTCATCGCAGAGCTGAATGGCAGTGAGGGATCCTACACAGTCAGCCTTTATCGGGTGTCGTCTGCAGGACGGTTCACGATTGGTACAACTGGGCCTGTGGAGAGCTTGCCGGAGGCTGTCGCCGCCGCTTCAGCTTATCTCGATGCCGCATGGAAACGTCAGTCGATCGTCCGTGCTGACGAACTTCGCTCGTCTACTGAGGCGACAATACGCTTTTCGTCGATCAGAAACTGGAATTCAGTTCGGACTGCGCTGTCCACATCACCTTTGATTTCCGATTTTCAGATCGATGCTGTCGCGCGCGACGGGGCGTTAGTATCCTTTGCCTATGCGGGTAATCGTGACCGCCTGGCGCAGGACCTGCGTCAGTCAGGCATTCTCCTGTCAGAAACATTATCCGGCTGGACCATGCAAATGGCCGGAGATAGCGGGTTCTAGGAGAGTATGACGATGTCGGGTGGGCAGTTCAAATTCGCTTTCCCGCAGCCCGTTCTTCCCCTTGAATCGTTGTTTCTGGATTCGCAGGGCGACAGCGCTCTGAGAGTTCTGCGTCGATGGCGGGAATGGCCGAAGCTGTATATTGGTCTGACCGGGTCGACTCGTTCCGGCGTTACGACTGTGCTGAAATCCTGGGCTCGGGATGTTGAGGGCAGGTATCTGGCCCCCGATGACTGGCAGACTCTTGACCCCAAGGAATTGTCCGAACTGTTGGACCGTCCTCTGGCCATAGACGATGCCGATCAGATGCGTTCTCCTTCAGCCTTGCTCACAATGATTAATCTGGCTGAAGATCATAACGCTGCCATTTTGCTGGGCGGCCATGAAAAGCCGTCCGTCTGGCATAAAACGCCGCCGGATCTGGTGTCTCGATTGTCGGCCATGACAAATATCCAGCTTCCGAATCTGACGGATGACGACAGTTTCCGAACGCGTTTGCGCGCCGCGTGTCTCAGACGTTTCATAAGACTTCCCGGGGAAACGATGAGTTTTGTTGAACCGCGGCTTGAACGCAGTTATCAGGCCATCGAAGCGTTTGCGAACGGGCTTGATGAAGCGATGTCAGAGACGGGTCGACCTGCGACTATTCCTCTGGCGCGTGAAGTCCTGTCGGAGTTTGCGATCGATGATGAGTCCGGAGACGATTAACCTCTGACAATGGAGCCAGGGTGCGGTGAGTGAATTGAACAAAGAACCTCGAAAGACCAGCCCGAAACCCCCGTCAGGGATCACACTGTCCTCGCCCTCGAGGTTCATTGACCGTGAGTTATCGTGGCTTGGCTTCAATCAGCGCGTTCTCGAAGAAGCGGCAAACCCGAAACATCCTTTGCTCGAGCGGCTGAGATTTTTGTCCATCTCGGCGAATAACTTGGATGAATTCTACATGGTCCGCGTGGCGGGCCTGAGAGAACAGGTTCGCGCCGGTGTGACCCGTCCAGGACTTGATGGTCATACACCTGCAGAACAATTGGTTGCCGTGAATGACCATGCGTCGCAGCTGATGATGGACCAGCAGATTCGCTGGCAGGAGCTGAAAGTGCAGCTCGGCGAAGAGAATATTTCGGTTCTGGACATTGATGATGTTGGAAAAGCCGACAAGATCTGGCTGCGCAACCATTTCATGTCATATATCTTTCCGATCATCACGCCGCTGGCCGTTGATCCGGCGCACCCATTTCCCTTCATTCCAAATCTCGGTTTCGCGATCGCGCTTGATCTGACGGCAAATGCGACGGGCGAGATGATGAAGGCATTGATCCCGCTTCCCTCGCAGGTGGACCGGTTTATCCGGCTTCCGAAGCTCACAAAGACGCCAAAGCGGATTCGGTTTCTGTCTCTCGAGAATGTCTTCAGGCTATTCCTCGACGTGATTTTCCCCGGATACACCTGCAATGGCCAGTGCGAATTCCGCGTGGTTCGGGACAGCGATATCGAGATCGAAGAGGAAGCCGAGGATCTGATCCGGGAGTTCGAGATTCTACTGAAACAGCGCCGGCGCGGGCGCGTCGTTCGGTTGAAGCTCGATAAGTCAGCCGATGAATCGCTCAAGAAGTTCATTATTCACGGAGTGGGCGCTGAGGAGCAGGATATTATCGAAGTCGACGGTATCCTTGGGATGGCGCAGCTTTCTGAGCTGATCGTGGATGAGCGGCCGGATCTGACCTTCCCGCCTTATGAGCCGCGCTTCCCGGAGCGCATTCGGGAGCACAATGGCGATTGTTTCAGCGCCATTCGCGCGAAGGACATGATCGTACACCACCCATATGAATCCTTTGATGTGGTGGTTCAGTTCATCAAACAGGCTGCGCGCGATCCGAACGTCATTGCCATCAAGCAGACCCTCTATCGTACGAGTAAGAACTCGCCTGTGATTGCGGCTTTGGTTGAGGCTGCAGAAGCGGGCAAGAACGTCACAGCTCTCGTAGAAATCAAAGCCCGCTTTGATGAAGAAGCAAATTTGCGCTGGGCGCGAGATCTGGAACGCGCGGGCGTTCAAGTGGTCTACGGGTTTATCGAGTACAAAACCCACGCAAAAATTAGCCTCGTTGTGCGTCGAGAAGGCGGCGAGCTGCGGACCTATACGCATTTCGGCACAGGTAATTACCACCCGATTACGGCGAAGATTTACACCGATTTGTCTCTCTTCTCAGATGATCAGGTTCTGGGTCGCGATGCCGGACGTATTTTCAATTATGTCACGAGCTATGCTGAGCCGCCGGAGCTGGAAAAAGTCTCCATGTCGCCGCTCAGCCTGAAGCAGGATCTCATCAAGATGATCCGCGCAGAGATCGCGAATGCCAAAGCCGGCAAACCGAGTGGCATCTGGGTGAAGCTGAATTCGCTCGTCCATGATGAGATCATCGATGCGCTCTACAAGGCGAGCCAGGCCGGTGTTCCGATTGAACTCGTCATTCGGGGTATCTGCTCTTTGCGTCCCGGCGTACCTGGACTGTCAGAGAATATTCGCGTGAAAAGCATTGTCGGGCGTTTTCTGGAGCATTCCCGTATCGTCTGTTTCGCCAATGGCCACGAACTGCCGTCAGAAGAGGCACTGGTTTATATTTCATCGGCTGACTGGATGCACAGAAACCTCGACCGTCGTGTCGAGTCGCTCGTCCCGCTTGAAAATAAAACTGTGAAAAGACAGGTTCTCGACCAGATCATGGTCGCGAATCTGAATGACGATATGCAAAGCTGGGTCCTTCAGTCGGACGGCAGTTATGAGCGCGTCCAGCCGGAAGGAGAGGGCTTTTCAGTGCATGACTATCTGATGAAAAACCCAAGTCTGTCTGGTCGGGGTGAGGCTCTGGCAGCAGAAATGCCACCTCAGCTCAATCCGAAAGGTAGCAAGCGAGCATGAGCCAGTTGAGTGTCGAGACTCAGCGACGACCTGGCCTCTGGCGTTTCGCCATGCCAAACAAGCCTCGGCAACAGGCCGTTATTGATATCGGATCAAACTCGGTTCGTCTGATCGTCTATCAGATCAATGGGCGAAATATTGTTCCCCGGATCAATGAGAAGGTGATGGCGGGCCTTGGCGAAGAGCTTGCTGAAACCGGCAAGCTTTCGCCTCAAGGGGTTGAGTCGAGTTTGAAAGCGCTGTCGCGATATACTGCAATTTGCGCTTCGCTTGGCGTCACGAACGTCAGTGCCATAGCGACAGCCGCAACCCGAGACGCTGCGGATGGCGAAAAGTTCTGCAAAACAGTTGAGCAGAATTGCGGCCTGAAAGTCCGTGTTCTTTCCGGCGAAGAGGAAGCCCATTACGCGGCTCTGGGCGTGATTTCTGCGGAGCGCGATCCCACTGGGCTGATTGGCGATCTGGGGGGATCGAGCCTCGAACTCGTTGAAGTCAAAAAAGGTCGGCTCGCAAAAGGCAAGACCTATAAGCTCGGCCCGCTGGCGCTTCGCATGCAGTCAGAGACGATTACGCCCAAGCTCAAATCATACGTGCAGAATGAGTTGGAGAGCCGCTCCAAATTGCCAAAAGTGGGCCGGTTTTTCGCGGTGGGTGGAGCCTGGCGTGCGATTGCCAGCCTACACATGGCGATAAATGATTATCCGCTGCGTGTGCTGCAGTCTTATTCTATTCCCGCAAAAGACGCGATCGACCTCTGTACGCTGATCTGCGATCCGAAAAAACGCCCGGAAAATCTGATCAAATCGATTTCCAGCAAGCGTGCGGCGTCTCTGCATTATACAGCGCTCGCCCTGAAAAGTGTGCTGGAAGCCTGTCAGGCAAAGGAAGTTGTAATTTCAGCCTATGGGCTCCGTGAGGGGCTCGTCTTTGAGGGGATGGATTCAGAGACGCAGAAAATCGATCCCTTACTTGCAGGTGTCGCCATCCTTGCGCGCTCGAACCAGCGGCAGGCCGCCTTTTCGCGGTCACTCCAGAATTTCACCTCAGAAATTCTGCACAATCTTCCCCCCGTATTTAACGGCGATCCTCTGATCGAAAACCGTCTGCATGAGGCTGCGTTTATTCTTGCGGATATGGGGGCCGTGATGCACCCCGATCACCGCTCGCAGATCGCGCGTCAAATCGTCTTGAGAGGGGCCTATACGGGGCTTGATCATGCAGGGCGCGCTTATCTCGGCCTTATCACGGCGACGCGGTATTATCGAAAGTATACGCCCGGAGCGCTAGAAGAAATGCTTCTGACACCGGAGCAGATCGAACGCGCCAAGACGGTTGCCTTGCTCATTCGTCTCGCGGCAGAATTCTCAGGTCGGACAGACCGTATTCTCAAGAGAGCCAGTCTGGAGATGAAGAGAGACTCCCTGATATTAAAGGTACAGTCCCGGCATAAGGACCTGGTTTCCGAAGGTGTCGAAAAACGGCTCGGGCATGTCGCGAGTCAGATGGATCTGAAGCCCGTCATTGAGACCTGAATTCAGCTATTTCGGGGCTCGATATGTGGCAGGCCTTCCGTATTGAACATCTCGATCTGACCATTGTTGAAGGTCACGGCCAGTTTGCCATGCAGCAGGTTTTCGGCGTGCTTGCCAAACAGATCATAGCGCCAACCCGACATGACTGCTGTACTGTCACCGTCGCCTGACGCAATCCGCTCAAGATCAGCCGAGTTTGCGATCAGCCTTGGTGTGACGTTTTCATCGTCACAGATCTGTTTCAGAAGGACACGCAAAAGATCTGCCGCACCGGCTGGCGTCGGCCCGCGATGCTTGGGTTTTTCGACGTCAGGTGCATAAGCGTCCGGATCGTCGAGTGCATTGTTGATGGCCTCGAGCAGTCCGGACCCATGGCGGGATTTTCCGAACCCTTTGGGCAAGGAGCGCAGCCTGTCGAGTCCATTGGCATCGCGGGGACGCTGATCAGCGATTTCCTGAACGGCATCATCCTTCAACACCCGGCTGCGAGGGCGATTTAACTCCTGAGCCAAAGCTTCGCGCCAGACGGCGACGCTCTTGAGGACTGCGAGGTAATCCTTGCGATGCCGACGCAGCTTCATCCGCTTCCAGGCATTTTCGGGTCTGGCGAGATAGAGTTCTGGCGCGCTCAGTGCCAGATGATCTTCCTCAATCCAGCTCCATCTTTCCTTTTCGTCGAGCGTTTCCGCCATTTTCGCATAGGCTGCCCGAAGGTGGGTGACATCACCCAGCGCATAATGAAGTTGTTTCTGGCTGAGGGGACGACGCGTCCAGTCTGTGAACTGAGAGGATTTGTCGACCTGTTTGCCCGTGAGCTGTGAGATCAAATTGTCGTAAGAGATCGAATCGCCGAGGCCCAGCGCCATAGCGGCGATCTGCGTGTCGAAAATCGGAGCGGGCGGTGTTCCGATCAGACGCGCGAAAATTTCCATATCCTGCCGGGCCGCATGAAACACTTTGCCAATGTCTGGATCGCTCATGATATCGAGGAAGGGCGAAAGATCGATTCCCTCCACCATGGGATCAATAATCCCTTCGACATCGTCGCCAGCAGCCTGTATCAGGCACAGAGTTGGCCAGTAGGTACTTTCCCGGTGAAACTCAGTGTCGACAAAGACAACACGGCTCGTTTTCAGCTGTTCGCAGAACGCATTCAGGGCGTTCTGATCAGTTATGACTGTTATCTCTTTGTCACTCATATGCCGGTTCGTTTCTCACTCGCTTGACAAGGCGGCATGCCCTGTGTCGTTTGCGCGCCTAACACTTATCTATGGAGTCTTCCTGAAATGCATCTCTACCGGACGCACACCTGCGGCGAGCTACGGCAAACCCATGTGGGTGAGACGGTCCGTTTATCGGGCTGGGTACACCGTAAACGCGACCATGGGGGACTCCTGTTCGTCGACTTACGCGACCATTATGGTTTAACGCAATGCGTGGTAACCCCTTCAAATGAAAATTTCGAGCGTTTAGAGCGTATTCGCGTCGAAAGTGTCATCACTATTGAGGGCGAAGTCGTCGCGCGTGACGCAGAAACCGTGAATTCGAATCTGCCGACCGGTGACGTGGAGGTTCAGCTGGCAACCCTGTCTGTCCAGTCTGAGGCCTCGGAATTGCCTCTGCCCGTCTTCGGTGAGCCAGACTATCCGGAAGAGATTCGTCTCAAGCACCGCTATCTCGATTTGCGTCGGGAGAGCCTGCACAAGAACATGGTTTTGCGTAGTCAGGTGATCACCTCGCTTCGTAACCGGATGGTCGAGCAGGGCTTCACAGAATACCAGACCCCAATCCTGACGGCCTCGTCGCCGGAGGGCGCACGAGACTTTCTCGTTCCGTCTCGGCTTCACCCGGGTCAGTTCTACGCGCTGCCTCAGGCGCCGCAGCAGTTCAAACAGCTGCTTATGGTGTCCGGCTTTGACCGCTATTTCCAGATTGCGCCATGCTTCCGCGATGAGGATGCCCGCGCTGATCGCTCGCCCGGCGAATTCTACCAGCTTGATATCGAGATGAGCTTCGTCACCCAGGAAGATGTCTTCCAGGCGATTGAACCGGTTATGGCTGGCGTTTTCCGTGAGTTCCAGAACTGGGATGGCAAGAAGCGTGAAATGGCCGACGGCCCATTCCCGCGGATTCCATATCGCGAAGCCATGGAAAAATATGGCTCCGACAAACCAGACCTTCGCAACCCGATTGAACTGAAAGATGTGTCTGACTTCTTCAAGGAAGAAGACAAGACCGGCTTTTCTATCTTTGCGAAAATCACAAATGGTGGCGGCAAGGTGATTGCGATCCCTGCGCCAAAAGCCACGGAGACCCAGTCTCGCAAATTCTTCGACGATTTCGACAAATGGGCGAAGAAGGAAATGCAGGCGCCTGGGCTTGGCTATGCGCGTCTCCGTAAGGATGAAAACGGCGTGGTCGTCAGTCAGGACCCTGTTCTGAAGAATTTCACACCAGAACATATGGCAGCCTTCCTTGAGGCGACCGGTCTTGAGGATGGCGATGGTGTCTTCTTCTCAGCCGGGAAAAAGGAAGCGGCCTATAAGCTGGCCGGACCTGCGCGTCTGAAGATTGGTGAAGAGCTCGATATCGTCGAAAAAGACGTGTTCCGCTTCTGCTGGATCGTCGACTTCCCGATGTATGAGTATGACGAAGACAACAAAAAGATCGACTTCAGTCACAACCCGTTCTCAATGCCTCAAGGCGGGATGGAAGCGCTTGAAGCGGCCGATACGGATGAAAAGAAGCTCGATCTTCTGGCGTTCCAATATGACATTGTCTGTAACGGCATTGAGCTGTCATCTGGCGCAATCCGGAACCATCGTCCGGATATCATGCTCAAAGCGTTTGAGCTTGCAGGCTACGGCCCGGAAGTCGTGGAAGAAGAATTTGGCGGCATGCTGAACGCCTTTCGCTATGGCGCACCACCGCACGGCGGTATCGCGCCGGGTGTCGACCGGATCGTTATGATCCTGGCAGAGGTCGAGAATTTGCGTGACATCACGCTGTTCCCGATGAACCAGCAGGCTCAGGATCTGATGATGGGCGCACCGTCCGCCGTCGACGAAAAACAGCTGAAAGAGCTCAGCATCCGTCTTCAGCTACCGCCGAAGAAGAGCTGATCGATTTGCAGACCTTCCGAGCTTCGGAGGGTCTGCTGACAGCTTTCATCAGCCCCTCGGATATGATGGATCTCCATCAATTGACGTTACGTCATACTGGCGAAACCATATGAACCTGCGTATGACGCACGGCGCGGAATTAGAATATCGCCAAAAGCTCGGGGTAGGAAATGACTGAAGATAAACCGGTTCTGCCGCTTTCGAGGCTGCAGAAATGGGTTATCGCCTTTGGGCTTTTGTCTATGGGAGTCGGTTTCACCATAAGTTTTGTGGTGGCTCCGCCTTTGGCCCGTGATGCAGGGCTGTCCGAGATCCAGGTCGCCGGCATTCTGACGATTTCGGCGTTTCTCTACGCGTTTTTTACGCCCGTCTGGGGGCGGATCGCCAATCGGTATGGGCGAAAGCGCATTATGGTGTTCGCGTTATTTGCGACAGCCATTACCAACAGCCTGTTTCTTTTGACGCTGGAGGCGGCGCTCCGCGGCGCGTTTCTCGGCATCCAGACCTTTTTTCTGCTGGCCGGCGTTCGGATAGCGTTCGGCCTGCTCACATCCGGTCTTCAGCCAGCCTCTTTTGCGGCCATGACGGATTCGACCACACATCATGACCGCGCTGCGGGATTAGGGTTTCTGGGCGCTGCGATGAGCATCGGGTCCATTCTGGGGCCAGCGGCGGCGGCGATTTTGGCTCGATTTGGCGCTCTGGCTCCGCTTTGGGGCTCGGTTGTGTTTTCAACTGTGACTGCAATCATACTTTTATGTGTCCTGCCGAAGGATCATGCGCACGATGCCAGCGTGCAGCGTCCGAAAGGCCTGTCTCTGAACGATCCACGGATCCGCCCCTTTTTCTGGCTACTGATTTTGTATTTCACAGCGGTCGGCATGGTTCAGCAGACACTCGCCTGGTTTGCAAAGGATCGCTATCTTCTCGAACGCGCAGAAGCGGTTGAGGCAGCCGGCTGGATCTTTGCGGTCATGGCGATTGCCATGGTGCTGGTGCAAACGTTTTACGTTGCCCGTTTCAAGCCTCGCCCGCATTTCATGCTGCCGATCGGTCTGGCGCTTGTGTCGATCGGTTATGCGCTGGCGATCATGCATTTGCCATTCTGGTTTGTTTGTGTGGCGTTTTCGGTCGTCGGGGCCGGTTCGGCGCTGATTGTCCCTTCGCTCAATGCGCTGGGTACAATGGCGGTCGGGCCCCAAGATCAGGGTAGCGCTGCGGCAGTCATGTCGTCAGCCCCGCCATTTGGCTTTGTGTTGGGGCCACTGATCGGCGCAACACTCTATATGATCAATAATGATCTGGCGCTTGCGATGAGTGCCGCCGGAATTGGTGTTCTTTTCCTGATTGTCATCTTTCGTATGCGTGAGCCTCCGACACCTGCCCCTAATTGAGGATCTGCGACAGAAAGAGCGCTTGATATTCGGAGGGGCTCCGGCTTTCTGATGAGCATGAAGATTTTGATCGCAGGTGGCGGCATTGCGGGACTGGCCGCCTCTCTGGCTCTGGCCAGGGATGGGCACGACATCATTCTGTTTGAGCAGGCCGCTGCGATCAATGAGGTTGGTGCCGGGCTTCAGATCAGTCCCAATGGCATGAAAGTCCTGAGATCACTGAACCTGGAAGAGGAGGTGATCAGCGCAGGATTCGAGCCCGAACGGATTGAGTTGCGCATGGGAAAGAGCGGGGCGGTCATCTTTGATATTCCGCTCGCGGATCGGTCTGTCGATCGCTGGGGCGCTCGTTACATCCATATTCACCGGGCAGATTTGCTGAACATTCTTCTGAATGAGGCCGAGATATCAGACAATATTGAGATCCGGCTCAATCATCAGCTTCAGCAGATCAACACCGACGGAGATGAGGTTGAACTGACCCTCTCAGGTGGCAGGACTGAGCGCGGTGATTTGTTGATCGGGGCCGATGGAATCCATTCGGTGGTCAGGGAAAGACTTACAGGCCCACGACCGCCCCGGTTTACAGGATGTGTGGCCTGGCGCGGCGTGATTGACGTTTCCAGGCTAACCGGAGCAAAACCGCCTCCGACAGCCTGCGCCTGGGTCGGGAAGGGCGCCCATATGGTCACCTATTATCTGCGGAGTGGTCAGCTGGTGAATCTCGTGGGAGTCATTGAGCGGTCTGACTGGCGGACGGAATCCTGGTCTGAGCGCGGTATGCGAGACCAGTTCCTTTCAGACTTCAAAGGCTGGCACCCGACCCTGCAGGAACTGATCCAGAAGGGCGATGAATTCTTCCAATGGGCCTTGTTCGACCGCACACCTTTACCGAAATGGGTGGACGGACGTGTGGGTCTAATCGGGGATGCATGCCATCCCATGTTACCATTCCTTGCTCAGGGTGCGGTGATGGCTCTGGAAGATGCTTATGTGCTCGCGAAATGCCTGCGCGAGGAGGCGGCTGTTGAGACGGCTCTTCAGACCTATCAGGGCATGCGACGCGCGCGCGCCACCCAGATTCAGGATCAATCCCGCCGAAATGCTGGCACATTCCATCGGCAGTCGCCGCTGACACAATTGGCAACTTATGGCCCTATGTGGCTCGCCGGACATGCCCTTCCGGAGGTCGTCCACCAGCGTATGGACTGGATTTATGGGCACGACGTCACGGCATGAGGATTCTGAACAATATTCATTTGGTTCATTCGGCCTCTTCTGATAGCTCAGTATATTCAATGTTCAGAGTAACAAGACCGGATCAAAATCCGGCGACACGCCTTAGGGAGAAATGAGCGATGTCCGGAGCCACGACCTGGCCTGCCGCGAGCCTGAAAGAGATTGAAGCGCAACTCTGCGCTCCAGGTGCGAAGTTCGAAATGGAAACGGTGGACGTGCTCGGTGTTCCGACGCGGGTCTGGAAGAATGTTCCGCCAACCTTGCGAGAGCTTGCTGAACTTGGCCGTAGCCATGGCGACAGACTTTTCACCATCTATGAAGACGACCGGGTGAGCTATGAAGCCTGGTACCGGGCAACGGCAAAATTTGCTCAATACCTGCTCGACTCCGGCGTAAAAAAAGGTGACCGGATCGCGCTAGCCATGCGTAATCTCCCCGAGTTTCCAGTGGTTTACTTTGCCGCGACCTGCATTGGCGCGACACTTGTGCCGCTGAATGCCTGGTGGACAGGCGCCGAGCTGTCTTTCGGTCTCGAAAATTCTGGTTCGCGCATGCTGGTTTCAGATCCGTGGATCTGGAAAAAGTGGAAAGACGAGCTGAAGGCCGTTTCCAGCGTTGAACAAGTCATCGTAACGCGCGCGAAAGAGCCGTCCGATGACTTCATCCCAATGGAAAGCATTCTCGGCAAGCCAAACGACTACATCAATCTACCTGACACGAAGATTCCCCACGCGGAAATTCATCCTGACGATGCGGCGACGATCTTCTACACCTCCGGTACGACGGGAAAGCCAAAGGGCGCTGTGGGCACGCACCGCAATGCGACGACCAACATATTCTCCTCAAGCTATTCGGCGGCCCAGACTGCAATGCGCCGCGGTGATCCGCCGCCGACACCCGTGCAGAAGGTCGGCCTTCTCGTCATTCCGCTGTTTCACGTGACGGCATGTAATGCCCGGATGATGGGGGCGGTTGCCGTCGGTCACACGCTGATCTTCATGTTCAAATGGGACACGAAACAGGCCTATGAGATCATCGAAAAAGAAGGCGTGCACTCGACGGGCGGCGTGCCGACCATCGCCTGGCAGCTTCTCGAGCATCCTGATCGCGAGAAGTATGACCTCTCCACGCTTGAGGGCGTGTCCTATGGCGGTGCGCCAGCTGCGCCCGAACTGGTCCGCAAGATCAAGGAAGTGTTCGGCGCAGAGCCGGGCTCCGGCTGGGGGATGACCGAGACCTCTGCGACTGTGACCATTCATAGCGCGGAAGACTATCTGCATCGCCCGGACTCCTGCGGTCCGCCTGTGCCCGTTGCTGACCTCAAAATCATGAGCCCGGACGGCACGACAGAGCTACCCGTCGGCGAAGTAGGCGAGCTGTATGCCCGCGGACCAATGTGCTGCCGCCAATATTGGGAACGTCCGGAAGCGACGGCTGAGACCTTCATTGATGGTTGGGTGAAGACCGGCGATCTGGCCCGCCTGGACGAGGAAGGCTTCTGTTTCATCGTGGACCGCGCGAAAGACATCATCATTCGAGGCGGCGAGAACATCTATTCCTCAGAGGTCGAGAATGTTCTCTATGATCATCCGGCCGTGACAGACGCGGCTCTGATTGGCATTCCACATCGGACACTTGGAGAAGAGCCTGCGGCGGTCGTTCACTGTGCTCCGGGCATGAGTGTGAGCGAAGACGAGCTGAAGACATGGGTTCTGGATCGTCTTGCGAAGTTCAAGACGCCCGTGAAAATCATCTTCTGTGACGAAACACTGCCGCGCAATGCGAATGGCAAAATCCTGAAAAAGGATCTCAAATCTCTGTTCGAAGATGAGGGCGCGAGCGCCTGATCATTTCGATCAGGCGTCTACCACTTTCTGTTCAATTGCGCCGAAAATGCTGTGACCTTTGGTGTCCATCATTTCCATGCGCAAAAGATCCCCGGGTTTCATAAAGGGTGTGGAAGGCTTGCCGTCTGCGATGGTCTCGATCATGCGAATTTCGGCAATACAGGCATAGCCCTTTCCGCCCGCGCTGACAGGCTTTCCGGCGCCGCCATCCTTATCTTTGTTTGAGACCGTGCCCGAGCCGACAATCGTGCCTGCGCTTAGGCGGCGAGTTTTTGCCGCGTGAGACACCAGACGCGCGAGCGAGAAGGTGGCGTCCACTCCCGCATCGGGGCGTCCAAAAGGCTGGCCGTTATAGTCGACATGTAGTGCACCATGCAGAATGCTGTTCTTCCAGGCCTCGCCGAGTTCATCTGGCGTGACGGCGACGGGCGAAAAGGCGCTGGCAGGTTTGGATTGGAAAAAGCCAAAGCCTTTGGCGAGTTCCGGCGGGATCAGGCCGCGCAGAGACACATCATTGCAGAGCATGATAAGCTTGATGTGGCTGGCCGCTTCGGCCTCTGAGACGCCCATGGGCACATCGTCGGTGATGACGGCGATTTCGCCCTCCATATCGCAACCCCAAGAGACATCGCCGAGCGGGATATCATCACGTGGGCCGAGGAAAGCATCCGAGCCGCCTTGGTACATGAGCGGGTCGTCGTAAAAGCTCTCAGGGACTTCTGCGCCGCGTGCCTTTCGGACGAGCTCTACATGGTTGATATAGGCCGAGCCATCCGCCCATTGATAGGCGCGAGGCAGGGGACTTTCGCAGTCATGTTCGTGGAAACGAAAGGTCGGCACTGAACCAAGCTCTACGCCTTCGGCCTGACGCATGAGGCGCGGTGCGACATGCTCCCAATCGTCGAGTGCGGCTTGAAGGGTTGGCACGATGCGCGCGGCATCGGTGGCACGGGTCAGATCTTTCGAGACGACAACGAGGCGTCCATCGCGGCTGCCGTCTCTCAGTGTTGCGAGTTTCATTCAGTTTTTTCCTTCCCGGTGTCATCCCGTGCGCATTGCGGCACAGAGTGACGCTTTGCAGACACGGGACCTTTATCGTGTCAGCTTTCTACAGGTCCCGGACCAGCAGCGCATCATTTCATACTGCGTAGCATCCGGGATGACAGCTCAGCTCTCTTCCGCGATCTTCTCATGAAGCCAGGCGGCGTGGCGCGGGGCTTTCTTGGTGGTGCTCCATTCGTCAATCATATCGTCAGCCACACTTTTCAGCTGTGCATACTGGTCTGGTGTGCCGATGTCCGCGGCCAATTCGATACGGTGACCATTCGGATCGAAGAAATAGATGGATTTGAAGACGCCATGGTGGACTGGGCCGAGCACGTCCAGCCCCATGCCTTCCAGATGTGTTTTGGCGGCTAGGAGCTCTTCAAGTGAACCGACGCGGAAGGCGATATGCTGCACCCAGAGCGGTGTATTCTCATCCCTTCCCATTTCGGACTGCGTGGGCAGCTCGAAAAAGGCGAGCACATTGTTATTCCCGGCATCCATGAAGATGTGCATATAAGGGTCAGGCTCGCCGGTGGACGGCACTTTGTCTTCTGCAATGGCGAGCTGGAACTCCATGCCCAGTGCATCGCGATAGAACTCCATCGTCTCTTTTGCGTCTTTGCAGCGATAGGCGACGTGGTGAACGCCGCCGAGTTTGAAGTTGGTGCTCAACTCATTTCTCCTTCTGGCGCCTGACGACGCCTTCAATGAGTGTAATCGGGATTGAGAAGGCGATCGCCAGTATGATTGTCAGAGGGACCATTCTGACCCCTCTGCTGGGTGGGCCGAATTCTTTGATCAGCATTGCCGCGATGAATGCGAGTATCACTGACAGAGCCAGTGAGAGCGGCGATAAATGCTTCAGAAGTCGCTTCACACCTCTTCCTTTTGTTTCTCGCCAAGCACGCCACGTTTGATCTGGTCGCGCTCAATGCTTTCAAAGAGTGCCTTGAAATTACCTTCGCCGAAACCCTGTTTGTAGTCGCCGACGCGCTGGATGAACTCAAAGAAGACCGGGCCGACTTGTGGCTCTGCAAAGATCTGCAGAAGCAGGCGCGGTGAACCGTCTTCGGTCGTGCCGTCGAGCAGAATACCGCGAGACTGAAGCTCACCCACATCCTGCCCATGGCCCGGCAGGCGGGTTTCCAGCATCTCATAATAGGTTTCAGGCGGGGCGGTCATGAAGGGCACGCCGAGTTTTTTGAGGCGATCCCAGGCGGCAACAAGGTCGTCTGTGATAAGGGCGATATGCTGGATGCCTTCGCCATTATACTGGCGGAGGAATTCCTCGATCTGCCCTTTGCCGCCTTCACCTTCTTCATTCAGAGGAATGCGGATTTTGCCATCCGGGGCCGTCATCGCCTTGGAGGTGAGGCCGGTATATTCGCCTTTGATGTCGAAATAGCGGATTTCCCGGAAGTTGAAGAGCTTCTCATAGAAATCAGCCCAATACTTCATCCGGCCGCCATACACATTGTGGGTGAGGTGATCGATCAGCTCGAAACCCGCACCGACCGGGTGTTTGTCCACGCCGGGCAAGTATTCGAAGTCGATATCGTAGATGGACAGCCCATCGCCGTAGCGGTCAACCAGATAGATCAGCGAATTGCCTATGCCGCGAACAGCCGGAATGCGAAGCTCCATCGGGCCGGTGGGAACGTCCACAGGTTCAGCGCCCTGTTCGATCAGATGATCATAGGCGGCTTTAGCGTCGCGCACGCGGAAGGCCATGCCACAGGCAGAGGGGCCATGTTCGCGACTGAAATAACAGGCCGGAGATTTCGGCTCATAATTGGTGATGATGTTGATGTCACCCTGACGCCACAGTTCAACGTCCTTCGAGCGGTGGCGAGCAATTTTCGTCATACCGATGGTTTCGAGGATCGGCTCGATCATGCCCTTTTCGGGAGCTGAAAACTCGATGAATTCGAAGCCATCAAGGCCAGCAGGGTTCTCAAACAGGTCAGTCATCAGGCGGTCTCCGTCTCATGCAGTTGTGCGTTAAAATATGAATGGGTGCCATAATGGAGAACGTCATCTCCAGCGGCGATTTCGCGGGGTTCGAGGTCACTAGCCGTGTGCAAAAAGTCATACACGCTGTCGAAATCCCGATAGCATTGATCCAGAAGGCTCTGGAAACTGTCGATCACGAAATACGTCTCCTGAAAGTCATCGATGCGATAATTGGTCCGCATGACGCGTGAGAGATTGAACCGCACGCGATTGGGGCTGTCATCTTCCAGTGAGAACCGGCTTTCCTGGGGCGAGGACAAAATGCCGGCGCCGTAGATCCGCAGACCGTCATTCGTTTCGATCAGGCCGAATTCGACCGTGTACCAATAGAGCCGGGCCAGATTGTGAAGCTGGCCAGAACCGAGCGCCTTCAGGCCGCCTTCGCCATAGGCCTGCATGAAGGCAGCGAATTCGGGATTTGCCAGCATGGGCACATGGCCGAACACGTCGTGAAAAACGTCTGGCTCCTCGATATAGTCGAATTCTTCTTCTGATCTCAGAAAGGCACCTGCCGGGAAGCGTTTATTGGCGAGATGCTCGAAAAAGACGTCATCCGGAACGAGATCGGCGACGGGCACGACGCGCCAACCGGTAAGCGTATGAAGCTTTTCAGAAAGTTTTTCGAAGTCCGGCACGCCGCTGTCTGATAGCTTCAGGGTTTCAATAGCAGACAGAATTTCATCGCAGGCTCGTCCTTTCAGGACGCGTTTCTGGCGATCAAACAGTCGGTTCCAGCGATCATGCTCCTCAGGCGTGTAGCTCTGCCAGTCCTGATCAATGGTGAAGTCCGCGTTTTTGGGCGCGTTGGCGTAGCGATGACGGGTGGTCTTGGCCTCAGTCTGCATGTCGTCTCTCCCTGTTTTTTGTTCTTTTGGATCAGACTAACGCAAAACAGATGAAATTGTTGCCCGTTCTTGTGCCTTCCGGCTCCAATATTGAAAGGAATGATGCAATATACTCAGGATATTGAAAAATGGAGTGCAAAATGGAGTTGACGGCGAAAGACGTCGAGATTCTCAGGCTTCTGCAGGACGGCAATGAAGACAGCCGCCAGAAACTTGCTGAGCGGGTGGGAATGTCGTCCACCACTTTATGGCGGCGCATTAATGAGCTTGAGGCCGCAGGTGTGATCCGTCAGCGGGTCGCGCTGCTGGATGCAGAAAAGATCGGGCTTCCTGTCAGCGTTTTTGTGTTTGTGAACTTGAAAAATTATCACGTGGAAACGCGTGAGGCCTTTGAGACATTTGTCGAAGAGTCCGGGCAGATCATGGAATGCTATTCTGTGACGGGCGCGACCGACTATATTCTCCAGCTCCGCTGCAAAAGCGTCCGGGATTTTGAGACGTTTCTGATGGAGCGTATTCTGATGCATCCTGGTGTTGAGTCGGCGTCCTCCCAGATTTCTCTGCGTCAGCACAAATACACCACGGCTTTGCCGATTGGCTGAGTGTCGTTTTTGCTTCAAAAACCAGTCAAATGTGACTTTAAATCTCATGCGCTTCGTGGTCTGTTCAGGTCAACAAACGTCGCATAATAGATTGGGAAGTAGAATGTCGGATACATCATCCAAAAATGGGGGCAGACGCGTCGTCTGTTCATTCTGAATGGTCTGATGGCCACGTCTGGCGGCCTGATCGTCGCCTCCTGCGGTGGCAGTGGCGGAAGCGCCTCCAGTCTCGCCTGCGCAACGTCCGAGACATTGTCCCGCAGCCAGCTCGCTGCGCGAGATGCGCGAAACTATGTCGAGGTTTCGGCCACTGCAGACAAGACCTGCGGCAACTGTGAGTTCTACGATGGCGCGCCGGATGCCTGTGGCATTTGCGGGATCGACACGTTTACCGCCAACCCGAATGGCTATTGCGACATCTGGGCTGCCATTGTTGAGGACGGCGCGTAAATGGAGGCGAGGGGCTTAGCGGCCCTTCCAGACGGGTTTGCGTTTTTCTGCGAAAGCCGCGAGTCCTTCGGCGCGGTCTTCTGACTGCAGAGCCTTCTCGGCGGCTTTTTGCTGAAATTGCCAGGCATCGGCCTCGGTCCAGTCGACAGCGTTGGCGACAATTTCTTTTGTCGCTGCGAGCGCAGTCGGACCATTCTGTAGAATGCGGTCGATATAGGCTTTCGCGGCAGCCAGCGTTTCGCCTGGCTCAACAAGGTTGTGAACGACGCCATATTGATGGAAGAAAGCTGCCTCGCGGATATCGCCTGTCAGGGCGAGGTCCATGGCAATGTGATACGGCATGCGCTTTGGCAGGCGGAAAAGCCCGCCACCGACGGCCACAAGATTGTGCTTCACCTCCGGCAATCCGAATTTCGAATTCGTCGCCGCAATGATGATATCACAGGCGAGTGCCAGCTCAAACCCGCCCGCGACGGCATAGCCTTCCACAGCAGCCACCAAAGGTTTGCGGGATGGCTCTTTGAATAGGCCAAACCCGCCGCGGCGTTCGGTGCGCGGGCGTTCGCCGCGACGAACCGCCTTCAGGTCTGCGCCAGCGGAAAACGTGTTGCCCGCGCCTGTGATAATGCCCGCAAACAGCGAGTCCTCGGCATCGAGCTGATCAATTGCCGCTTCCATCAAATCGGCTGTTTCCCGATCAAAAGCATTTCGCGCGTCAGCGGCGCGATTGACAGTGATGATCAGAACGTTTCCGTCGCGTTCGGTCAGAATTTTGGGCTCAGACATATCGCTCTCTATAATCCAAAGGTAAAGCCGCCAGAGACCGGATAGGTCTGGCCGGTAATCCATGACGATGCGTCAGAAGCCAGAAACAAGGCCATGTTCGCGATGTCATTGGGCTGTCCGGGGCGGCGAATGACATAGTTCGACATCATTTTCTTGAAGCGTTCCGGATTGGACATCACACGTTTTTCGACGTCGGGCGTTGCGGTGAATGCAATTGCGATGTTGTTGGCGGTGATATTGTAGCGGCCAAGCGTTCTGGCGCAGGACCGCATGAAACCGGCTGCCCCGGCCTTGGAGGCGGCGTAGATTTCCATGCTCGGATCGCCCCAGCGTCCGGCCTCTGAGATGATGGTGATCAGTCGCCCTGGTGCGCCGCGTTCAATCATACCTGGAATCACAGCGGCGGCGCAGTTCATCACCCCGTAAAAATTGACACCGATAAAGCTGTTCCAGTCGTCGGGCCCCGTTTCCCAGAACGGCTTTCTGGCGTTTTCTGTGGGCGTCGCGCCTGCATTGCCCGCATTGTTGACGAGGATTCCAATTGGCCCAAAGGTTTCCGCGCCTTTGGCTGCCATTTCCTTCACCGCCTCGAGATTGGTCACATCGCACTGAACTGCCAGGGCCTTGCCACCGGCTTCGCGGACCTCCTCTGCAACGGCTTCCGCCCGTTCGAGATGGAAGTCATTCACAATCACGCCGCCACTATTATGCGCGGCCATATGCAATGCGATTTGTCGGCCAACGCCCTGTCCGGCTCCGGTGACAAGGGCGACACGCCCGGCCAGGTCCAGTATCTCGCTCATACTTTTCTCTCTCTTCCTTCCCAATACGGATCCCGCAGGGTCCTTTTGAGAATTTTCCCCATAGAATTTCGCGGTAATTCCTGAATGATCTCGATTTTTCGAGGTCGCTTGTAGGATGACAATTCTGTCGCGCAGTGGTCGGCCAGCTCATCGGCTGTTGCCGATCGGCTCGGCTTCAGCTCACAAACGGCCATAACTTCTTCGCCGAATTCGTCGTTCGGAATGCCAAACACGGCTGCGTCCTGCACATCATCATGTCGCATCAGAGCCGCTTCGATTTCGGCGGGATAAATATTCACCCCACCAGAAATGATCATGTCTTTGACGCGATCTGAAATGTAGAGATATCCATCCTCATCCAGCTGGCCGATGTCGCCGGTACGGAAAAAGCCGCCCTCATCCAGCGTATCAGCGGGCAGGGCAGGTGCGTTGAGGTAATTCCTGATTGTGACCGGTGTCCGTGCCCAGATTTCACCGGCTTCCCCTGTCGGCAGCACTTCGCCATCATCGCTGCGTATTTCCAGCGTGACCCCGTCGAACGGCTTTCCGACGGATCCGGGCTTCACCTTCTGCATATCGGGGGAGATGGAGGTGAGCATGCTTGTTTCGGTCGAGCCATACCCCTCGTCCAGACATTCCCCGAAATAGGACATGATCCAGGCTTTGAGTTCTTGCGTCACCGGAGCGGCTCCGACGCTGATCGTGCGGATGGACGAAACATCGTATTTTGAAAGCACATCTTCCGGCAGACCAGCGAGGCGCTTATACATGGTTGGAACACCGTTCCAGTAAGTCACCTTGTAGCGATCAATAAGGTCCAGAACACCTTCGCCATCAAACCGGCGCTGAAGGATCATTTTATTCCCTGCGCGCACAGACGTCCGGATCAGAGCCGGGCCGGCACCATGGTTGAATGGCATTGTGACGAGAACAACATCGCCCGGCAGCTGAGGTCGTCGGGAGGCGACACTCTTCTGATATTTGCGAAGTTCTTCCGTATCTCCAAAGCTGTGTTGCCCCATCTCCACACCTTTCGGCAGCCCGGTTGTGCCGGACGTGTAAATGATGAGTGGTGGGTCAGATTTTGCGATATGTTCTGGCTGCGCAGACGTTTTGAGAATGTCGTCCCAGAATTCATACCCCTTGGCCGGTCGTGAAATGGAGACGGCGAGCTGAAGGTTCAGACCTTTAAGCGCTGGTAATAGCGCCTCGGGGTCGGCGTCGTCGCAAAATATGGCTTTCGCGCCGCTATTGGCCAGAACATACTGGGTTTCAGAGGGGGTGAGGCGCCAATTAAGACCGAGAAGCTTGCAGCCCACTTTTCCGAGAGCAAGACGCACAATGAGCCACTCATATCTTATCTGCGTACGCGCGACGACGACGTCATCTCTGCCCAAATCTGCTGCAATCAAAGCATTGGCGACCCGGTTGGCTGCGTCGTTCCACTGAGACCATGTGAGTGAAACGTCACCGTCGACCGCCGCGACATCGTCGGGTTTGCTGCTCGCCCAGTATTCGACAGTTGCAGGCAAAGGCGTAGGTCGGGCGCTCATACTTTGAGACTCCGCGTCAAACTGGCTTTCAGGGTTTTCCGGAGTTGATCAATGTCGATATTATCCCGATCAGTCAGCCAGAGGGTGGCAGCGCCCCTCAATTGCGCAAGCACGATATGGGCCTCTGTTTCAGGGTCGATATCGGGTCTGATACCGCCATCTTCCTGGCCCCGACGAATTCGCTGAGCATAGAGATTGATCGACCCCCGGTTCAGTTCGATGATCGCCGACAAAAGGTCGGCCTGATAGGTCGCCTCCGAGAGAAGCGTCAGGAGGGCGCGGGCGTTGTCAGGATGTTTGGCGACACTACGAAGATAGAAATCGGCCGGGATGAGAACGGCGTCGAGACCCTTTCGGTCCATTTCACCTGTGGTCCGGCGCATTTCCTTCTGGAATCTCTCGACGACGAAATCGGCAAGTCGCGCGACCAGTGCATCCTTTTTTCCAAAGTAATGGGCGGGCAGGCCGCGGCTATATCCGGCAGCCTCTCCAACATCATTCAACTGAAGGCCGGCCAGACCTTTTTCAGCAACGATCCGCAAAGCGGCGCGAAGCATTTCGCTTTCGGCCTTTTCGCGACGTTCTGCGTGCGTCTGCCTGGAGGCCGCTGAGGCCTTATTTGATGGTGTCGCGGATGGAGCGTTCACTTCACTTCTCATTCTTTTGCTTGTTCGCAAGCAAATATTATGTTTTGTATCTGGTCAAGCCTTGTTTTGCAAAGACACCACTGGAGTGACCGGGTGAGCGAAGAGTTGGACATGCCTTTATTAAAACCCGATGTTTATCAGAGGGTTGGTTCTGATCAAGTTCCAAAATTTCCGTCGTTGATCGGTGGTAAATGTGTGTGCGGCCATGTCTTTTTTCCGTGGCAATCCTATGGATGTGAAATGTGTGGAGGTCATGGAAGCGTCCTGACGAGATGTGCTCTCTCTGGCACGGGGCGATTGGTTGGCGTTGCACCAGTTCATCTTCACGCCGGAAAAAGAAGTGCGCCGTTTACTGTCGTTTCCGTCGAACTGGATGACGGCCCGGTTGTCCGCACACTTCTTGACGGAGAGACTGCGAAGATTGGTGACAGGGTGACGTCTGTACTTGTCTCGGTCAGCAACCCAGATACCGATGAGACCGCATTAGATCTGCGATTCCAGGTTGTCGCCTCGGAGGCGGTTGCATGACTGTTCGGCTGAGTGATCTGAGACCTGTTTATGTAATCGGGGTTGGGTTTCACAAATACCAGTTCGCCTCCGAAACGCCTTATGTTGAGCTCGGTCTCAAGGCCGTCAGGGACGCCTTAACTGACGCAGATATCGAATGGCCTTCAGTTCAGTCGGCCTATGTGGCGAAAGCTCTTCTGCCGATGGCGCCGGGACGGGCGATGCTTCGCCATTTGGGGGCGACGGGATTGCCGATTGTGCATGTGGAAAATGCCTCGGCGTCCGGGTCTTCAGCCTTTCGGCATGCCTGTATGGAAGTTGCGGCGGGGCTGACGGATGTCAGTCTAGCCATGGGGGTGGATAAACGCATGCCCGTCATGCGGGGGGAGGCGCTGGCTGGTCTGCCGGATCTGGCAAATGATGCGATTGTGCCCTTTACGCATTTTGCTTTGCTGGCAGACCAGTATGCCGCTCGACACGGGATCGACGTTGAAGAAACCGCCCTGGTCGCCGTGAAAAATCATCACAATGGATCGATGAATCTGAACGCCCAGCATCAGAAAGAACGGACACTTGATCAAATCCTAGGAGGGAAGCGGATCGCCGGCTCCTTTACCTCGCTGCAATGTACGCCTGTAGGTGAAGGAGCCGCGGCCGTGATTATCGCCTCGGAAGAAGGTATTCGAAATCTGGAGGTTGATCGTGGGCGCTGTATTCGTGTGACGTCATCAGCCGCGAGAAGTCAGGCCATTTATGAAAATGCCTCGACCTATGATGCAGATCTGACCCGTGAAACAACGGAGGACGCGCTTCAGGAGGCGGGTCTTCGCCCCAGTGATCTCGATCTTGTCGAATTGCATGATGCGTTCACCATCGAGGAACTGGAATATACAGAAGCCATGGGGCTGTCTCCGCCGGGATGTGCGCTCTACGATCTGAAAGAGGGTGCGTTTGATATTGGCGGTCGGGTGGCCGTCAGCGCCTCTGGAGGGCTGATTTCCATGGGGCATCCGATTGGTCCGACAGGAATTGGACAGATTGGCGAGATCACTACCCAATTGCGAGGTGAAGCAGGAAATCGCCAACACAAGGGCGCGCGCCGAGGACTGGCGCACATGGTGGGTGTCGGCGCGGTCTGCTATGTTCACACACTTGAGAAATAGACAAGCACAAAACGGCTTCGGGGAAGCTGGCAAAGGAGACACATAATGCGGAAACTGTTGATTGGTGGCAAACTTGTTGAGGGCGCTCGCACACTGGATGTCACCAACCCAGCGACCGGACGTTTGCTGGAAACGATTTCTTGCGCTGATGAGGCGCAACTTAATCTCGCTATTTCCGCTGCGAAAAAAGCATTTCCGTCCTGGGCTGCCAAGCCTCACGCAGAACGGTCCAAATATCTGCTGGCCATGGCTGATGCCGTTGAAGGCCGGAAAGATGATTTTGTTCGCGCGTTGACGAGTGAGCAGGGCAAGCCAACCGGCCAGGCAAGTCGCGAAGTCATGGCCACGATCGGTGGTCTACGCGGCTACGCAGCGCTTGATACGCCACTTCGTGTACTGAAAGAGAGCGACAAGAATCGCGTGCTTGAACACCGCACGCCATTGGGTGTCGTCGCAGCGATCGCACCCTGGAACTTTCCGTTGATGATTCTCACCAATAAGATCGCCCCCGCGCTTATTTCCGGAAATACGGTCATTGGTAAGCCTGCTCCCACGACGCCAATCACTGCGCTCATGCTTGGCGAGATCGCCTCAGAAATTCTGCCTGAAGGTGTGTTGTCTATCATCGTCGATAATAATGATCTGGGAGCGCAGCTTTCCAGTCATCCAGATGTGGCCAAAGTGTCGTTCACCGGGTCGACGGCAACGGGCAAAAAAGTCATGGCAAGCGGCGCAGACTCCCTCAAGCGCATTACCCTTGAGCTCGGCGGAAATGACGCTGCGCTGGTTCTCGATGATGCCGATATCGGCGCTATCGCGCCGAAACTGTTCGCGACGTCCATGTTCAATTCTGGTCAGGTCTGCATCGCTGTGAAGCGGATATATGCGCCGCGTGATAAGTATGATGAATTGTGTGACGCTCTCGCGAAACTGGCTGATGAGGCCATCGTCGATGACGGATCCAAACAGGGCACGCAGTTTGGCCCGGTTCAGAATAAAATGCAGTTCGAGAAACTTCAGGAATTCCTTCAGGATGCACGTGAGTCCGGTAAAATCATCGCTGGTGGAGAGTCGATTGAGCGGGATGGTTATTTCATCCGGCCAACAATTGTGCGCGACGTTCCGGATGATGCCAAGATTGTTCGTGAGGAACAATTTGGTCCGATTCTTCCAGTTCTGGCGTATGATGAAGTTGAAGATGCGATCGAACGTATCAATGACACTGAATATGGCCTCGGTGGATCTGTTTGGAGCAGCGATGTCGAGCGTGCGACCGATATCGCAATGCGGATTGACTCCGGTACGGTCTGGGTAAACCAGCATATCGATCTGCCTTTTGACGTGCCATTTGGAGGCGCGAAACAATCGGGAATTGGTCGCGAAAAAGGTCTGGTCGGTCTCGAAGAATATTCGCAGCCCAAGGTCATCAATGTCGCTCTGAACTGAGCGCAAAGTCAGGCCGAACACACGGCCTGAGCGCGTTTCAATGTGACTTCCGAAGACGCGGGCGGTCGTTAAGAATTGTTCTGGCATTGGTGAAGCGTGACTGACCTTGAATTGGTCACGTCTTCGCCAATTGGTGGTCAGATGAGGCAAGCGCCGCGTCTCGTGCAATTATTTTTTCATTATTTAAATCAATCGCTTATATAGGTGTTCGGTGAGCGCTCTCACAATTAGGGGGTTGACCGCACACGCATCTGTGTGGATTTAGCTTGAGTGTTATGAATCATCGCTATTTGAGATGAGCCAGTTTTGGAAGTGAAACGGACGGAAAATGGTCAAGGATCCACTCAAAAAATTTCCGGGGTATCTGCTGCGTCGTGCGGCGAACCTGACCATTACCGAACTGCTCAGAGAATTGAGTGACCTCAAGCTGACGCTGACTGAAGCCCATATTCTGATGTTTGTTCTTGCAAATGAAGGAATTACCCAGGTGGAAATTGGTCGAAGCATTGGTGTGGAAAGTGCCAATATGACCCCACTGGTTTCAAAATTGATGAACAAGCATCTGGTCATCAGAAAGCCCTTGGATGGTCGTCGGCAAGCGCTTCATCTGACCGATCAGGGCAGACCTGTGGCAAGTGCCGTGCGAGATATCATTATCGCTCGCGAGTCTGAGCTGGAACAGCGCATTCCAGAGCATCTGAGAGTTCCGTTTCGGGAAGCTCTGGATCACATACTTTCCGAGTAAGCTCGGCTGCGTCATGACCGCATAGCGAATCGATTGGCCCAATTCGGCGGCTGACCGTCAAAAAAACAATCGAAATAGGTCGATCGATCAACATATTTGTAACACTTCGGGCAAAACCTGAAGAACAGTGTTGTAATTCATAACAATTCGCTTCGCAGCTATTTACACTCCACCGTTTCTCAAAAAAGTATGTCATATAACATATCTAATTAATGCTGGTTTGGGAGGAAAATCATGACTTCAATCAGCGGATCTCGCGTTTCGCTTCGCCATATGCTTTTTGCTGGCGTCGCAATGACGGCATTCAACGCGGCAGGTTCCGTCGCGATCGCTCAGGAAACCGGCGAGGCAGAAGAGACTGAAAACACTGAATCTCTGACCCTCAACAGGGTTGTTGCAACAGGTACGCGGATTGCCAATTCGGCGCCCGCCGGATCGACCATTGACGTTCTGACGCCAGATGACCTGGCCGCATATCCGGCGACCAACGTGGTAGAGAAGCTCAATCAGTTGCCATATTTCTCTGCTGCCGGGAATAATGAAGCGTCCAGAGCTTCGGTCGGGCAAGGCGCAGGTCAGCTTAATTTGGGGCACGGATCAGACATCAATCTGGGGGGAATCGGACCGAGTGCGACGCTCGTACTGTTCGATAGCACCCGAATGCCACCCACAGGGGCCACCGGTGGTCAGGCCGATTCGTCGTTTTTCCCTACCATGGTGCTTGATCGCGTAGATATTGTCGCCGATGGCGGATCAGCCATCTATAGCTCTGACGCCGTGGCTGGCATTGTGAACTTCATTCCAAAACGGTCTCACGACGGCACAGATATCCGAATTTCCGGCACGTCCGCAGACTCTTATGATCGGTATGGGATTAGTGGTGTCACCGGTTTTGACTGGCTCGGAGCTGAGTGGGTAATTGCCGGAGATTATTCGGAATCTTCGGGCCTGATTGGAACAGAGCGGGATTTCATTCGCTCTGATCTCACCGCGATGGGGGGAATGATTACCGCTCAGACTTCTGTAATCCGGGCAATATTTTCGTAGACGGACAAACCTATGCGATGCCTGCAGGTGGCGTTACATCCGCGAATGTCGGGTCACTCGTTCCGGGCTCACTCAACCGCTGTGAGAATACGCGCCTCGAGAATGTCATTCCAGATTTTCGCGCAGCCATCGCGGCCATCATATCTGCCATAGCCGGTGATCTCACAAAACTCCGTTTCGTCGGCGAGCAGGGTTACCACCTGATCTGTGAGGCCGTTATCCATGAAATAGCCATAGGCGAAGGCAAGGGTTCTCAGCGCCTCCATATTTTCCTGTTGCTGGATACGCGCTTCGAGTTTTTCGATCCGCGCTTCAACTGCCGGATCACTGGCGCACGCGGTAACGGCGCTTAGCGCGATAAGTAGGAGGATCGATTTCCACACGGCGTTATCCTGAAATGGGTTCTGGAGGGACGAACGGATTGCGAATGACATCCGGTCGTTGCACAAAGTGTTCAAACCAGTCTTTGAGCGCAGGTCGGGCGTCTCTCCATTTCAGACGTTCGAACCGAAAGTCAGTGTAGGTGAGTGCGCAGCCCACAGAGATCCAGATCGCTTTGCCGCTTCGCCGCCTGACGTTTCAGCTCATCCAGCGCATGGCGGGCTTTCATCTCATAGGCCTGAAGATGGTCCTGGGAAACGCAGTCGGCTGGCCTGATTTCTTCAAAACGCCATGCGATCAGCACATCGGACAGCCCATCTCCCAGGGCCTCCCGGCAAAGCACAGACCATCTCTCGGGGCCTTCCGGAATGAGAGAGGGCGCTCACTGCCAAGCGTATCCAGATAGGCGCAGATAACGGCGGAATCGAACAGCGAGCTGCCGTCATCAAGCTGAAAACTGGGGATTTTGTTCAGCGGGTTCACGGCCAAGAGTTCAGGATTGGGTTCGGTTACTTTGACCTTCGGACGATAGCAGATGATCTGATCGTCCAGCCGCCTTTCGGTTGCTGCAATCATCACTTTTCGTGCGTACGGAGACAAAGGAGACCAGAAGAGCTTCATATCCACCCGGATTAGTTATGTCATATATCTATTCTGCTGAATATGTATGCTTCATAACATATTGTAAACCGGCATTTGGTCGTTCGATTAGTTTTCTGACCATGATTGTTGAGTGGGTTACGTTTCAGTCTCGCGCCTAGTGTGCCACTTCTATCGTGCTCGGTTACGCGTTGGAGGCCCTTATGACCAATCAGCAGGGAAAGTCAGAGAACTTGATTGGCGCCATTTTGGCAGGCGGCAAAGGGCGCCGTTTAGGTGAGCGGGACAAAGCTTTGATAGAGCTGAACCAGACACCGCTCTATGAATATGCGACCAGAAAACTGAGCGCCATGACAGACGAACTCATCATTCTGTCACCCGAACGGCCGTCATGGATAGAAAACTGTGAGGCGGTCCGTTGGGTTCAGGACGAGCAATTCCCTGAAACCGAGATTGGTCCGGCAGGCGGGCTGCTCGCTGCCCTCAGTGGTGCCTCACAAACGCATGGGGCATCCAGCTGGGTTGTGACTGTGCCAGTGGACGCCCCGTTTTTTCCTGAGACGCTTTTAGATCGTTTGGCAGGTGCGCTGGACGATAAGGCGAGAGTAGCCATTGTTCGCTGCGATGGACGACTGCATCCGACTTTTGGACTTTGGTCAGCAGATCTCGTCGATGAAGTTCGTCAACTGGTTGAGGATGGAAACCGCGCACTCCATCGCATCGCCACAGAAGTCGGAGCGATCGAGGTCCTGTTTGACAAGCCGGAGGCCTTTCTGAACATCAACACGCTGGAAGATCTGGCGCGCGCAGAAACGCTTCTGAACAAGACTTAATACCTAGCCGTTCAGCCGCACAAAATATCAGAATGACGAATTGAGAATGGTGCCGGCAGCAGGAATCGAACCCGCGACCTCAAGATTACAAATCATGCGCTCTACCAACTGAGCTATACCGGCATGTAATTCGGAACGCGCCTCATAACGCAACTTCGCTGCGATAAGCAAGGCCAATTACGTTCCTGTTTCTGTGAATTTTCATCTCCTGCCGATTTGATCGGGAGAGGTTCGGACACAAGGCGGCCATTTTTGTTTTGAAGGAACCATATTCCGGTCACGGAACCAACGCGAGACGGGGGCATTATTATAGTCACAAGAATACCGTGGAGACGACAATGACACGTCCAGCGACACTTATGACACTCTGCAGCTTTATGGCTCTGAGCGAGATAAGCATTCCAGCTCAGGCTCAGACTATACCAGATGCCGGACAGGCTTCAGCCTGCCAGATGGTTGAAGCGACCATTTATTTCGCGCAAGGCACAGATGAGCTCAGCGAGTTCGCTTCCGATGCGCTCAAAAAGGCTCTGGATGACCTGTCAGGTTGCGAGCTGGCGGCGATCAATGTCATCGGATATGCCGACGCAGAAGGCCCGTCGGAACAAAATCTGCTTCTGTCTGAACGGCGCGCTCAATCGGCGCTGGATTTCGTTCTGTCTCACGGGATCGAAGCACGCCATGTCGAGGTCGCAGGCGGGGGTGATCTGATCGCTAAAAATGCACGAACCGAAATGTCTTTTGTCGGCTATCGCAAAGCTGATGTCCGTTTCATTCCAGCAACGCCATCTGCCTGATGTCTTCAGACCGACCAATCAATGAAAGTGCCCGATGCCGCTAAGCCGCATCGGGTTTTTCTTTTGCCTTTGAAGGCTTCGCCGTATCGCGCTTTTTGAGTAGTGCGCGCTTGATCAGAAGACCAATCCAGAACAAGCCGGCGAGCAGCGGAATCCACACAATCAAAAATGGCAAGATCCGAACGATGCCGCCAAGCGCCTCAGCCACACCTTCGAAAAAGTCATCAAATGCGCTCGTCAAAGGTCGCCAGACCGACTGAGACACTGGAGACACTTTGGCTTCATAATTCAGATAGACATCTGACATGGCGACCCGCTGTCTGAGGTTCGCGAGATTGGCTTCATAGCTGTCGACCTGCCCCTGTACCCGCGCAAGCTCCCGTTCGACCGAAAGGAGCTCAGAGAGGTCGCCATCGCGGTTCTCGAGCAAGGTCTGAAGCCGGCCGCGAAGCGTTTTCAGAGCGGTCAGCTGGGCATCGGTATCGATGATCTGTGACGTGAGGTCTGTCGCACTGGTACTGGAGGCGGAAACAGTCGCATCAGCATCCGAGAGGGCCTCAGGCAAGCCGTCAAGAAATGGAAGTGCCCAGTCCGGCGCCGCCTTCAAAGACAGATGGCCATTCGCATACTCTGTGCCCAAACCGTTCACATTGGAATTCGTAACGAGACAATTCTGAGGTCCGGCATCCATACAGATCTTGGTGTGCTGATCGAGCAGGGCCTTCAGATCGTCCGTCGGGACAGAAATCGTGCGGTTGTGCGTATAAGCCAGGAAACGCCCTGCGCGTTGCGGCAGTTCACTCGTCCCATTGCCGCCGATTTGTGGTTCACTCGCCCGAACATCCGCCATGGCGTAATCGGAGCTTTCTTCCATGATTGGCGCGGGAGGCGGAGCATAGGATTTGCTTTGCGGCTCCATTCCGCCATCACCGCCACCGCAAGCGGATAGAAGAATTGCTGAGCTGCAAAGCAGGGCAGGCAGTAACCCGTTACGCATGTGAGACCCCGATCTTTCGAATCTGTTTGAATGAGAACAGGCTTACAACAAATCGCACCATTCCGACCAGATTGTGGCTAGTCTCAATCAATAGCGGGGCGAGAAAGGCGCTGACTGCAAGAAAGACATCTGCGGGCCCGAACACAGTTTCCTGAGAACCGGCACGCATACGCATTTAATCCGGCAATTCTTGGCATTCGTCATTTCCTCACCAGAACCAGCAGGTTATAGAGGCGCCTCGACGAAGCTAACCTGTTTTACCCGAATACTAACGGACCGACGAGCGACATGGCGCGAATTCTGATTACCTCGGCACTGCCTTATATCAATGGCATCAAACACTTGGGAAACCTGGCAGGCTCCATGCTGCCGGCAGATGTCTATGCGCGTTTTCAACGGCTTCGCGGGCATGATGTTCTGTATATCTGCGCCACCGATGAGCACGGCACGCCTGCAGAACTCGCGGCCCAGAAGGCGGGTATCGCCGTTTCAGACTATTGCGATGAGCAGCATGAAATCCAGAAATCAGCCGGTGACGGGTTTTCGCTCTCCTATGATTATTTTGGCCGGTCGTCCAACTCGCAGAATGCCAGACTGACCCAGCATTTTGCTCACGTTCTGGAAGAACGCGGACTGATTGAAGAGCGGACCGAAAAACAAGTCTATTCCATCGATGATGGTCGCTTTCTTCCGGACCGATATGTCGAAGGGACCTGCCCGCATTGCGATTTCGAGAAAGCGCGTGGCGACCAGTGCGATAATTGCGGTCGGCTGCTCGACCCGATCGAACTCAAAAACCCGTATTCAGCGGTGTCGGGGTCCACAAACATTGAAATCCGCGACACCACCCATCTCTATCTGTTGCAGTCGAAAATGCAGGATGACATCCGTGAATGGGTGGAGAAGTCGACGGAATGGCCGCAGCTTGCAAAATCCATCGCCCTGAAATGGCTGGATGAAGGACTGCAAGACCGCGCCATTACGCGTGACCTCTCCTGGGGGGTGCCGGTTGCTTATGAGGGAAAGGTCAGAGAGGGCTTTGAAAACAAGGTCTTCTATGTCTGGTTTGATGCGCCAATTGAATATATCGGTGCGACGCAGGAATGGGCTGAAGCCAAGGGCGAGCCTGAAGCCTGGAAAAGCTGGTGGCGCACGGATGAGGGGGCCGACGACGTCACCTATGTGCAGTTCATGGGCAAGGACAATGTCGCCTTCCACACGGTGAGCTTTCCTGTGACCATTCTCGGGTCGCAGGAGCCCTGGAAACTGGTTGACCGGCTCAAGGCCTTTAACTGGGTCACCTGGTATGGCGGAAAGTTTTCAACCTCGAACAATCGAGGCGTGTTTATGGATCAGGCGCTGGAGCTTTTGCCGTCTGATTACTGGCGATGGTATCTCATGGCGAACGCGCCGGAAGGTTCCGATGCGGCATTCACATGGGAGGGCTTTCAGGCGGCGGTCAATTCAGACCTCGCCAACGTGCTGGGCAATTTCGTCAACCGGATCACCAAATACACGGCCTCCAAGTTTGACGGCGAAGTCCCGTCGACGGGTGAATGGGGCGAGGCCGAGGACTGGATCGCGAACGAATTGGAAACGCGTCTTACTGCGCTGGCACAACATTACGAAGCGATGGAATTCCGAAAAGCCGCGGCCGAAACCCGGGCAATCTGGGCCGCAGGCAACGAATATCTCACCAAGGCCGAACCATGGGTGAAATACAAATCAGATGTCGATGCCGCTGCGATTGGTGTCCGGACGGGTCTCAATCTTGCGGCCATTTTCGGAATTATCGCTCAGCCACTTATTCCCGACGCGGCTGCGAAAATTCTGGACGCGCTGGGCATTCCTGAAGAGAATCGCAAATTCCCGACAGGGGACGCGAAAGCCCTTCTGAACGCTTTGCCTCACGGGCTGAATATCACCCCACCAGATGTGCTGTTCTCCAAGATTGAAGACACCCAGATCACTGAGTGGACCGAAAAGTTTGGTGGTGACGGTTAGGCTTCCAGCCGAGCGAGACCCAATGATGTGCGTATGCGGTTGAGGTTTCTGACCAGATTTTCGCTTGTCTGAGAATAACCCCATGGCGTCGTGGTCGGATAAGCTCCGATTTCTTCGATATGCCGTATGGCGCGGTCTTTGAGGTTGAGTTGGTGCAGAAGCCAGGCAAAATTGTTGTGTGCATAATGTCGTTCTGAGCGCGGGACGTCTGGTGACAGGCCAACCCAGAACGCGTCGTCGAGTGCCTCGACGCGCTCACGATAGGTCTCAGAGGCGAAATCTTTCAGAAAGCGCTGTTTACTGGCCATATCGTCTTCAAAATTCTCGAACCATAGCCAGTCTTCAATGATGGCGCGTGCCTTGAGGGCCTGCCAGGCCGAGTTCGGTGCGGCCTGAAGGCATAACTCGGCCGCCGCCCACATCTCGTCGCGGCTCCCCAGCCATTTGGCCGTCTGACATGTCAGATAATTGTGCGCACCGAAAATGCAGGGATCTGCGCTCTCGAGATTTTGCTGGATCAAACTTGAGAGAATATCTCTGTTAGTGTGAGACCCCAGAGCATTGCGCAACATCAAGGAGACAGGCACCGAACTCTCCAGCTCTGTCGACCGCGCGCGGTCAAGATACCATTCGGAGATTTCAAGCGCATTCGACATGCGCTCCGCTGATGTCTGTTTCACCGTCGAAGCGACGCCAGCGCCGCGATACCGAAAGGCCAGAAAAGTCCAGACGCCGCCGAGTATGCAATGTATCACGGGGTCGTCTGGTGGTGATTTATCTTCAAAGTCGAGCGACAAAGACTGACCAATACCCTGAATCCAGTGAAAACGGTCGCTTGCTCGCTGTTGTGAATACAGATCTGACAGACGAGCCCAATCTTCAGATTGAAGCGCCGTCAGCCCGTCGTCACAAAGCCGGTGTCCTTCGCATGGATCATAGGCTGGAGCAGGTTTTCCGCCGAATAAACGTCCAAACACTTTGAGCCCCTCTCGCTTCTGTCTTCTCTCATGCCTAATTGCCGCGTTCAGCGAGCGCCGTAAAGAAGCGTGTTTTAACAGAGATCCGAGCCGACGATGCGGCTGGGGTCGTGATCTGTGTCAAAGCGCAAGTTTCAGATTGCGAGATCCGGCAAGCGGACAGAAGATGGCGCATGCCCTTACAAAATCGCGTCGACCCATTTGGAAAAATTAAAGCCCATCCAGCCCGTGGACTGTTCATGGGAAACCGAGGGGGATGCCTGCACAATGATCGTCAGGAATTGACTGGGCGTCGCTGGGTTTCCGAACGCTGGATTATCTGTCTTTTGTCTTTCAAAGACCGAAAGCGGCCGCTGATGGCGCCAGGAAAATATACTGAATTGTTCTTTCTGGATGAGGCGACCGCCTTTGCTGCGGGCCATCGGCCATGTTTTGAATGTCAGAGGTCGAGGGCCGTTGCATTTTCGGAAACGCTCGAACGATGCGGGCTGGTGACGAACGGACCAAAAGCGCCGCAGCTCGATGCACTGATCGCACGACATGTACAGCAGCGTCTGAAGGGTGAGTTATTGCCTGATCGCGTGCCTGTGGCGAGTATGCCGAATGGCACAATGTTTATGACTGATGGGGCTGCCTGTCTCAAATGGCGGGATCGCGCCCTATTGTGGAGCTTTGATGGGTATAAGGCTGCGCCGAACATGCCCGAGACGGGGACTCTACTGACACCGCCTGCTGTAATGTGGGCATTCGATGAAGGCTTTGTGCCCAGAGTTCATGAGAGTGCTGAGAGAACGGACTGATCACGGGGCGATGGCTTGTTTCATCTCCTATCGCGTGATCCACTCATTCAGCGTGATGATTCAAGAGCTTGGAAGGTGACAGGCATGAAACAAGGATTGAAATACGGTCTGCTTGCAGCAAGTGCAATCTTTGGTCTCCACGGCGTTTCGACGGCTGACACGCCCGAAACCGGCGCCGATCTCATCTCAATCTATAAGCATCTGCACGCCAATCCCGAATTATCGCTGAAGGAAGCCAACACATCGGCGCTGCTCTCAGCTGAACTCGAGGCGCTTGGATTTGACGTGACGACACGTCTTGGCGACGACTGGGTGCGGGAGAAAGCGGAAACGGATCAGGGCATGGTTCGCGATGGCGTTGGCGGGTATGGCGTTGTTGGCGTGATGGAAAATGGCGAGGGCCCAACTCTGCTTATTCGGGCGGATATGGATGCCCTGCCGGTCCATGAACGCACTGGCTTTGATTTTTCGTCAGAGGTCACAGACATCACATGGACAGGCGTCGACAGCTCAGTCATGCACGCCTGTGGTCATGATATTCACATGACATCCTGGCTGGGTACGGCGCGGGAACTCGTCGCTCGTAAGGATGAGTGGAGCGGTACGCTGGTCATGATTTTACAGCCTGCCGAAGAGCTAGGACTTGGCGCAACGGCAATGATTTCAGACGGTTTGTTCGACCGCTTTCCTCTGCCGGACTATAATCTGGCGCTCCACGTGAACGCCAATATGCCGGCGGGCCAAATTGGCTATGTCTCAGGCTTTTCCATGGCGAATGTCGACAGTGTGGATATTTCTGTGAAGGGCGTTGGCGGGCATGGTGCCTATCCGCACACCACAATTGATCCGGTCGTCATTGCCTCGAACATTGTCATGGCGGTCCAGACGCTGGTGGCACGGAACATCAATCCACAGAATCCGGCTGTCGTGACTGTTGGCTCAATCACGGGCGGCACCAAGCACAATATCATCCCGGATGAAGTTCATTTAAAACTGACGGTTCGCTCCTATCGCGACGATGTGCGCGATCAGCTCTTATCGGGCATCGAACGTATCGCACTCGGTATGGCCGAAACCTATGGTGCGCCTGAGCCCACTTTGAAAATTGACGCGGATTACACGCCAGCAAATTTTAATGACCCCGAGCTCTCAGAGGTTATTGCTAATGCCATGAAGAACGAGCTCGGTGATCCCAATGTCGTCGAGCTCTCTCCCGTGATGGGCGGCGAGGATTTCAGCCAATATGGCCGCACGGTAGAAGATATTCCCGGCGTTCTGTTCTGGATTGGCGCTGTTGATCCCGAGACCTATGAAAAGTCGCTTGGGGCGTCTTTGCCCCTGCCGTCACTGCATTCGAGCTTCTTCGCGCCCGACTATGAAAAGACGATTGAAACGGGCGTTTCGGCCATGACGTCCTCCGCCATGGCCGTATTGAAGAAATAGCCTCGGTAACGGTGTTATTTAACTGTGCCGGCCTCATAAAGCGCGTCGATCTCGGCATCATCTAAGCCCAGCGCGCTGAGGGTCTCACGCGTGTGTTCGCCCATTGTCGGAGCGGGGCCTTTCGGGCCATCATCTGCACCGGGAAAGCGGACAGGGGAGGCGGGCGACCGGAAACTGCCGCCCGAATGACCCGGCGTCTGAACAATGCCGCCTGCGGCTTCGACCTGCGGGTCGGCGGCCACATCGGCGAGCGTTTGAACAGGCGCCCAGGCGATCTGTTCTTCGTCTAGCCGTGTTGCAAGCTCATCTTTGGTGAACTGACCAAAGGCCGCGTCGAGTTTCTCAACGATTTCAGCCGCGTTCGCCTTTCGGCCGCGCCCATTGGCCAGACGCTCATCGTCTGCTAGCTCAGGAATACCAGCGGCCTTACAGATTTTCGGCCAGTCTGCATTGCCCTGACGCGCCACAATGCACAGCCATTGCTCGTCTTTTGTCTGGAAGAAATTCATGATGGGCGGGTTCGCCTGATCGCGCGGTTTAGTCGAGGCAATCCGGTCAAAGAAGAGTTGGATCGCGAAGTCCGATCCGATGGTGTAGAGCGCGCTACGCAGAAGCGAGGCTTCAACAAGTTGGCCCTCACCGGTCTTCAGTTTTTTGATTAGAGCGGCGTTGATCGCTGAAGATGCCGCGATCGACGTGACATGATCTCCGAATGCCGTTCGCAGCGGGAATGGGGCGCTGCCCTTGGGCGGGAAGAGCTTTGCCAGTCCGGCACGCGACCAGAACGACGCAATGTCAAAGCCTGGGCGGTCCTTATCCGGCCCCTCCAGCCCGTAACCGGTCAGCGTACAATAAACGAGGCCGGGATTGAGCGCTTTGAGCGATTTATAGTCGAGACCGGATCGTTCGAGACCACCGGGACGGACATTGGTGAGGAAGACGTCAGCGTCGGCCACAAGTTTTTTGACGATGGCGACACCTTCTGGTGTCGACGTGTCGACAACGATGGATTTTTTTCCGCGATTGTCGAAGTCGAAGACTGGATTTTCCGCGATATCTGCGCCGATCGTCCCGAAAAACTGGCGAATCGGGTCACCGGCAGGCGGCTCGATTTTGATAACCTCCGCGCCCCAGTCGGCGAGAATACAGCCTGCTCCTGGCGCCGCCATATAGGTGGCGTATTCAACAACTTTAATCCCCTCGAGCATGCATATCCTCCGCAATATTCTAATCAGATGTTACCCCGGTAAACGTAATTCATCCGGCTGGTAAGCAGACGTTAATGATGACGTCCGAAAATAAGGGCTATTTCGTCAGCTTCGATAAGGCCAGAAATCATGTCCGTCAAAACGATGCGTCCGCGTTTGAGTGAAGAAGACATTCTCCGTCTCATGAAAGGTAGTTCTGCCGAAGACCGTGCTCAGGCGACGCATAAGCTGTGTCGACGGATTGGCAATGACGAACTGACGCAGGAAGACAAAGTCATCGCCAGCGAAATTCTGGGTCTGCTGTCGCGTGACGCAGAGGCGCTGGTCCGCCGCGCCATGTCAATCACGCTCAAGAATTCGCCCAATTTGCCACGCGACGTCGCCGTCAAGCTCGCACAGGATATCGAATCTGTGGCGCTGCCTGTTATTGAGAACTCTCCCGTCTTCACAAGTTCGGATCTTGTCGAGCTCGTTCTGAACGCCAGCGAAACCAAACAATCGGCGGTGGCCCGCCGTTCGAAACTTGGCACAGATGTGACCGATGCGATTGCTGAACACGGCTGCAAAGACGCTGTCTGCACAATGGCGGCAAATGACGGTGCGACCATGTCGGAAAAAGGATATGATTTCACGCTGAAGCGATTTGAGACTGACCACGATGTGCACGAAGCGCTGATCTCGCGCGAATGGATCCCACCACAAATCGCCGAGAAAATGATTTCTCTCGTGTCGGGCGAAATGTTTGATCAGCTCGTCAATAATCACGAATTGCCGCCGCAGCTCGCCATCGAACTCGCCTCCGGCGCACGTGAGCGGGCGAGCCTCGACCTTGTTGCGCAGGCGGGTCACTCCAGCAATCTGCCGCGCTTTGTTCAGCAGCTGAACCTCAATAACCGTCTGACGCCAAGCATGATCATGCGGGCGCTCTGCCTCGGGCACATGTCGTTCGTGGAGTGGTCTCTTGCAGAACTTTCAGGCATTCCGCATCAGAAAATGTGGCTCCTACTGCATGATGCCGGATCGCTCGGCCTTAAAAAGGTGTTTGAGTACGCCGGTCTGCCGAAGGGCATGTACATGCCGTTTCAGATGGCGATTTCGGTCTATCATGAACTCGACTATGATGGCCGCGAAGGCGATCGCGACCGCTTCAAAAAGCGTATGGTCGAACGCGTGCTGACCCAGTTCCAGAACATCCCGAAAGGTGATCTCGACTATCTGCTCGATCGGCTCGATGCTTATCGTGATGTTGAGAACGGAAAGATTGGCGCTGCAGCCTGACCCGCGTCAGGCGTCAGCGATGAGCTTCTGAGCATGCGTTGCGCCAAAGCTTTTCAGCAGGTCGACATTCTTCCAGGACGCACGGTCCAGAATGACGTCTCCACCCAAGCCTGAAACGATTTCGGCGCGCATCTGAACATTATCATCGTTCATCAGGTCAAACTCCGTCACACGCATGCGCTCAACTGCGCTGCGCAAACGTGCCCCAAACGGCGATTCGGATGATCTGCGCGCATCGAGACCAATACGGAATCCTTTGCGCCGGAAAGCCTCCATACGATCCAGAACGCCATCTTCGGTCTGGGCAAGTGTCGAATCCTGAAACTCCAGAATGAATTCCTGAGGGCAGCAATCCTGGCTTTTAACGGCATTCAGGCATTGGTCTGGCGTGTCAGCTGATTGCAAGATCGCCAACGGCATCGGGACGTGTAGTGGACGGACCCCAACATCGAACTGCCGCGCGGCCTGACCAAGACGCGCGATGCAATCGGCCAGCCAATGGCCTGGTGAGGTGTGCGTTACACCGACAATTGGCTGATCCTCAAAAAGGGGGTCGACGCGCGTGACCGGGAAATCAATCTCACCGGTCGGTAATTTCATGCAGGCTTCAAACCGGCTTCTGAAGGGACGATGTCCGTTTGACTGTGATTCAGTTTGAGCGAAAAAAGCCACCGTCATAACGTCTCCTCGATTAGCTGAGGACGACACTAGCAGGCTAAGACTTCAAACCCGTGCCGATCGCTGCGCGAATTTCAGAGAAGCTCTTTGTTTTCCATAGAGAGTTTGTGAAGGATTTTCCGACTGTAAAAAAAAAGGGCTCCGTCAGGAGCCCGTTTCATTCTATTTTCTGATTTGTTCAGTCAGGCATCCTGAGTGGCGCGAATCTTACTGACATGAGCCTCAAGCTCGGTCGCGAGCGCAACACCAATTGGATGATCAATGGATTTAATCTCATCGCGCATCGCCGTCCGGCAGGCATGGATGTGCGCCGTAATCAAATTGGCAGGCGCGATCTGGCGCAGCGGCTCATCAGCGATAAGTTTGCACAGTGAGTCGGCATAGCGAGTGATCAGCGGATAGCCATAAGTCGTCGCGAGACCTTTAAGGTCATGAGACGCGCCATAGACAGCGGTGAGCTGATTTTCCCGGTCATTCAGAGCGCGACCCGCGTCCCAGGCAGCTTCCAGACGGCACAGCTCGTCATCCAGCCAGTTGTCGAATTCGTCAGCGAGATTTTCGAGGGCCTGTTCAGCGCGCTGGATGGCGTCTTCGCTGTTCAACGACAGCGGTCCACCAAGCTTGGCTTTGAGCACGTTCGGCGGTGTGATGATTTCGATCGGTTTAGCTTTACCCATAATCCCCGTCCGGACTGTGACGCATTTGGATTTGCATCCTGCACGTCTAACCTTAATATTTTCTTCCATCTGGTTAGGGCGTTCTCAGTGGGCAAATTGCTCCTGAAGAATGCGTTCTTCCAGCGCATGTCCCTCATCAAACAGCATCACCAGTGGTTTCGAGCGTTCTTCCGTTACGATAACCGATTCGGCGTGTCTGACTTCCTGATTGTCGGCTGATGCTGCAACGGGGCGAAGATCGGGCGTTGAAACGTCAATCTCGACATTCGCATCGTGTCGGAGGAGAGCACCTCGCCAACGACGTGGCCGGAAGGGGCTGATAGGGGTCAGGGCCAGAAGATTCGCGCCAATCGGCAGGATCGGACCATGCGCAGAGAGGTTATAAGCCGTAGACCCGGCCGGGGTCGCGACCAGAACGCCGTCGCATGAGAGTGATGCCATTCTGACGCGTCCATCAATGGTGATTTTCAGCTTTGCGGTCTGTGACGTCTGACGCAGCATGGAGACCTCATTGATCGCCAGCCGTGTTTCGACTTCGCCATTGGTCGTTTTGACCCGCATTTTCAGCGGATAGATCACAGCTCGCTCTGCCCGGTCGAGACGTTCGACCAGTTTTTCCTCACGATAATCGTTCATCAGAAAGCCGATCGTACCCTGGTTCATCCCATAAACGGGCCGGGGATCGTCAAACCGTCGGCGTAAGGTATCCAGCATGCAGCCATCGCCGCCAAGCGCGACGATCACGTCCGCATCCTGCTCGTCACACTGCCCATAGCGCATCACCATGGTTTTCAGCGCGTTCTGGGCTTCCGGGCGCTTGCTGGCGACAAAGGCGATTTTCGTACTCATTCACATCTACTGCCATTTACTGGGTCGCGAAGGAATGGCTTCCGGCGGTTTCGGAGCAAGTTTCGCAAGATACTGGTTACCGCTTACTGCGGAATTGGCCTGTCGCCGAGTCTGTTATAGAACACTGTAAAAGAACAGGGAGGCCGACATGGCAGACGATCTGAGCTTCGGCAATGTGAAAGAGACGGTGAGTGCAGAAGAATGGCAGGCTCGTGTTGACCTGGCTGCGCTCTATCGGATTGCAGCGGATCATGGCTGGGATGACCTGATTTTCACACATATCTCGATGCGTGTCCCCGGGCCCGAACATCATTTTCTGATCAACCCTTATGGTCTTCTGTTCGAGGAAATCACGGCATCATCTCTCGTGAAAGTCGATCTCAATGGCGAAATTGTCCGGGAGTCTCCATACCCGATCAACCCGGCCGGCTTCACCATTCACTCGGCGATTCATGCGGCCCGTGAAGACGCTCATTGTGTCATGCATTTGCATACAGACTATGGTGTCGCTGTCTCCGCGCAGCCGGGCGGTCTTCTGCCACTCTCCCAGCACGCGCTGATCGCTGGTCATGACATCGTCTACCACGACTATGAAGGCATCGCCCTCAACCATGACGAAAGAGAGCGCATTGTTGCGGATATGGGTGACAAATCCTCGCTCATTCTACGCAATCACGGCACATTGACTTGCGGTAGAACTGCAGCACAAACCTATATCAGGATGTTCTATCTTGAGAGAGCCTGTAAAATGCAGATCATGGCGCAGGCTGGTGGGGAAGTGAAGCTGTGTGGGGAAGACGTACAGGCGGTGGTGGCCGGGCAATCTTCACCACAGGGTATGGCGCGACTGGCCGAGAAGCTCGTCTGGCCGGCTGTTCTACGTCGCCTCGATCGACGCCTTCCGGGCTACGACGCTTAGCGACAAGTCTTGTCGTTAGTATTTCTGTATCCTGGCCAGCCTATGCGGCGGGATGGGTGCAGAATGAAGGTGACGTCTATGCACGTCTGGCTACGGCCTATGAGGACCATAATGGCTTCAGCGCCGTGCGTTCAGATGCTTATGCGGAATATGGTCTGACGCCGGTCTGGACACTTTCCGGAAAATTCGAACAGGTTGATTTCAGCCGATCAAACGTCTTTGACAGCACTGGCTATCGCCTGACGGCAAGGCGGAAAATCTGGTCCAGCGGTAATTGGTCGTCGACCGCTGGGGCCGGCATTCTGGAAGGCGCAGCAATCGGCGGATTTCGCGGCTGCGAGAGTTTTGGCGGCGAGGTCAATGCCGGCATTGGCCGCTCCGGGACACTCTGGGATCGTTCGTATTTTTCATCTCTCACGATCGTGCATCGACAGCACTCTGATGCCTGTTCTATGAACCGTTTAGAGTTCATTCTGGGCATTACGCGAGACTCCGGCTGGACCAACACGTTCCAGTATTGGTCGGAGCGCGGAGACACAGGTCAGAGTGACAAAATTGAATTCATGGTTTCGCGTCAGTTCGGTCCCATTGAAGTAGGGTCCGCCACGCGGACCGAAATCAGTGGCGAATTTGATGAGACGGCTTTGGTCCTGTCACTGGCCTATCGAAGATAAAGAAGACATCTCACGTTATTTCGTCGTCGCTGCGTGGGGCTGGCACAGGACTGGCGAAGATGCCTATAAGGCCAGAGAAAAGCCATTGTGGAGGAAGCAGGCTTGACGACATCAAACACCGGACCGCTCGCCGGCATCAAGATCATAGATATGTCTTCAGTGGTTCTCGGACCATTCGCAACCTTGATTCTGGCTGATCTGGGTGCCGAAGTGATCAAGGTCGAAACAGAAGTCGGTGACATTATGCGCCATGCCGGTCCTGCGCCGCATCCAGGCATGGGGTCAATCTACACAACCCTGAACGGCAATAAAAAGTCAGTCTGCATCAACGCCAAAACACCTGCCGGAAAAGCTGAACTCAGAGCACTGATCGCCGAGGCAGATGTTTTCTTTCACAATGTCCGAATGAAAGGGATGGAGCGCCTCGGATTCGCCTATGAAGATGTCGCCTCCATCAAGTCTGACATCATCTATGTGCATTGTGCGGGCTATGGCAAAGATGGTCCTTATGCCGATCTGCCAGCCTATGACGATCTCATTCAGGTTGCGTCAGGCTTTGCCGATATGATCCGTATGCGCGATGGCGGGCCCCCATCCTACATGCCGTCTCTCGTTGCCGACAAAACCGTCGGGCTCTACGCGGCCTATGCCACCATGGCGGCCCTGTTTCACAAAGAGCGCACAGGCGAGGGGCAGTTTGTACAGGTTCCGATGTTTGAGACCTTCACCTTCTTCCATCTCATGGAAAACCTTTATGGCGAAACCTGGCTGCCCGGCAATGGTCACATGGCCTATTCGCGGTCCGTGAACCCCAATCGAAAGCCCTATCCGACCAAGGACGGCTATATCGGTCTGGTGCCTTATTCCGATGCTCAATGGCAGTTGTTTTTTGATGTCGGCGGTAAGTCAGAAGTGTTTTCTGATCCGCGTTTCTCGACCTATGAGGCGCGAACCGCCAATATCACTGAGCTCTATGGGATCATTGAGGAGGTTGCGAAAACCAGAACGACCGCTGAATGGCTTGAGATTCTGCATAAGCTCGAAATCCCTGCCATGGCCTTCAAGTCCAATGAGGAGGTGCTGGAGGATCCACATCTCAAGGCCGTTGGCTTTTTTCAGACACTCGATCACCCTTTAGGCGCGAAATACCGAACAATGCGGCATCCCGTACACTTCTCGAAAACGCCAGCGGTTGAGCGAAGCCATCCTCCAGCATTGGGTGCCGACACGGAAATAGTGCTGTCTGCACTCGGGCTTGGCGCGCCGTTGGAGTAATCAGTCGTTTTCAGTTCAGAAAAGTGCGTCTAGTATGGTTACTGAAGGGTAGCCTACGGCATGGAGGGTGAAATGAAACTGTCTGATGAAATCATTCCAAATGAGGTAATGACAACCGCGCCGCGCGTGAATTTGTCTCGCCGTGAAATCATTTGTGGACTTGCTGCAGGCACAGTGGTGCCGATCGTGACGTCTGGCTGTTCTACCAATCCCGAGACCGGGCGTAGTCAGTTTCTATTGGTCGGAGAAGGCCAGATCGCCCAGATGGCCTCATCGGCCTGGACGGAGATGAAACAACAAACCCCGCAATCCTCCAATTCCGCGCTGACCCGCCGGGTGAATGGCGTGTGGGACCGGATTGCGCAAGGGGCCGGAAAAGCCAGTGAACAATGGGAAGTTGCCGTTTTCGATACCGAGGACGTGAATGCCTTTGTCATGCCGGGCAATAAAGTCGGCGTTTATCGCGGTATCACCGAGCTCACTGAGAATGATGACCAGCTCGCCTCTGTCCTCGGCCATGAGGTGGGACACGTTACTGGGCGACATGCGGCGGAACGCTATTCCATGCAGATTGCGGGGCAGATTGCCCTGGTTGCCGGAGCGGTTGCGGTATCGCAGTCGGAGACACTCAAGAAATACGGTAACGAAATCGGCGCCCTTGGCGGCGTCGCTCTGCAGTTTGGCGTTCTTCTGCCTTACAGCCGTGCACATGAGCTCGAAGCCGATAAACTTGGCGTGGATTACATGAACAGTTCTGGCTTCAAGGTCGCTGAGGCACCGAGGCTCTGGGATCTGATGGCCGCGAAAAGCTCGGGCCAGCGCAGCCCGGAATTTATGTCGACTCATCCGGATCCGCAGCGTCGTGCGTCCGAGCTTCGCAGCTACATCAATGCAATGGGGTACGACATCGTCTGAGGTGTTGATGTTATAGGAGACTGATCGACGCCTGACGCCTCGGTCAGTTCTCAACCATCTTGCGATATTCAAAACGCTCGCCATGCCCGGTCACAGACGGCGTGAGCAGGGTTGCAAGCTTTTCAGCCACCTGATCAGCCGAAGGCAGGCTTAATGGATCTTCTCCCGGCATGGCGTCTGCGCGCATGTCGGTGCGCGTTGCTCCGGGATCGAAGAGATTGACGCGAAGCGGCGTAATGCCGGTTTCTGCCGCCCAGGCGGCGACCATGCCTTCGAGACCCGCTTTCGACGCCTGATAGGCACCCCAGAACGCACGTGGGCGAGGGACAACACCGGATGTCATGAACACGGCGCGCCCGGCGTCACTGAGGCGAAGCAGCGGGTCGAATGACCGTATCAGACGCCAGTTTGCGGTCAGATTGATGTCCAGCGTTTGCGTGAAACTGCTTGGTGTCAGCGTCTGAAGCGGTCCAAGCGGCCCTAGAACACCAGCGTTCGCCAGCAATCCGTCGAGCTTTTCCCAACGTTCATAGACAATCGCTGACAGGCGTTCAATTGAAGCAGGATCCGTCAGATCAAGCGGCACGAGCGTACACTGGCCACCTTTTGACTTGATCTCATCATCCAGTTTTTCGAGTGCCGTTTTGCTGCGTGCCAGAGCAATGACGTGTTGGTCATGCCTGGTTGCAAGTTCGAGGGCTGTCGCCCGTCCAATGCCGCGGGATGCCCCGGTGACGAGGGTAATGCGTTTATCAGTCATTTGGCTGTTATTTCAGGGACTAGTCGTCGAGGAAAGATAATTGTGCGTCACGGCCTGTCTCATCATTACGCCGGTCTATGAGGCGCGTTGGATACTGCCCCGTAAAGCAATGATCCGCATATTGTGGAGAGTTTTGATCGCGATCAATATCACCCACGGCCCAGTAAAGGCCGTCGACCGACAGGAAGCCGAGACTGTCGACACCGAGTAATTGTGTCATCTCTTCGTGAGAATAGTTCGCGGCCATCAGGTCGCGTTCGTTTGGCATATCGATGCCGTAAAAATCCGGGAATTTGATTGGCGGGCTGGCAGACCGGAAATGAACTTCCTTGGCGCCAGCATCACGCACCATCTGAACGATTTTCTTTGATGTGTTTCCGCGGACGATTGAGTCGTCGACAAGTACGACTCGTTTGCCTTCGAGCACCCATTTGTTGGGCGAGTGCTTCTTGGAAATGCTATTCTGACGTTCGCCCTGGGTCGGTTCGATAAAGGTCCGGCCGACATAATGGTTCCGAATGATACCCATTTCAAAGGGAAGGCCTGACGCAATCGAGAAACCGAGCGCAGCGGGTACGCCAGAATCGGGAACTGGCACCACGACATCAGCCTCGGCCATGGTTTCTTCGGCGAGTTTCATACCCATGCGCCGTCGGACATTGTACACGCTCCGGCCCTGGATAATGCTGTCCGGACGGGCGAAATACACAAATTCGAAAAGGCAGGGAGCGGTTGAGCGGCGCTGGAAGGGCGTCAGGCTCTCAACGCCCTGATCTGTGATGATGACAATCTCGCCGGGCTCAATTTCACGGACGAACTTCGCGCCCAGAATGTCGAGCGCACAGGTTTCCGACGCCAGGATTGCGGTGCCGTCCCGGTCGCCCAGAACCAATGGTCGAAGCCCGACCGGGTCTCTTGCGCCAATCAGCATGTGCTCGGTCAACGCCACCAGTGCATATCCGCCTTCAATCTGGCTGATCGCATCAACGAAGCGTTCTGTAATGCGTGCCTTATCTGACCGGGAAATCAGGTGGAGAATGACTTCCGTATCCATCGTAGACTGGAAGATGGCACCGCGATCGACGAGAGTCCGTCGAAGCGAACGGGAATTGGTCAGATTTCCATTGTGGGCGATGGCGATGCCGCCACAATCGAGATCGGCAAAGATAGGCTGAATATTGCGAATGGCCGGTGTACCCTGTGTCGGGTAGCGGTTGTGACCGATTGCCGAATTCCCTTTCAGGCGATCGAAAATCTTTTTCCCAACAAAATTGTCGCCGACCAGGCCAGTATGGCGTTCGTTGTGGAACAGACCTGTTGCTTCATCAAAGCACGCAATGCCGCAGGCTTCCTGCCCGCGATGCTGAAGGGCGTGGAGCCCAAGCGCTGTTAGAATAGAGGCCTCCGGGTGTCGGAATACTCCGAAGACACCACATTCCTCGCGGAGCTTATCATCGTCATGGTCCCAAAACATCATGGCCTGAAAGCTCCATTTTTCGACCCGCAGATTACGGCGAGTCGTTTAAATTGTCAGGCAGTACGTCCTGCACGCCCTGCTGAACATCCGGCAAGATGCTCTGTACCCAGATAACTGCGTCTTGGAAATAGGGGTATGAAAAGGAATCCACAATCCATGACAACTGTGCGTCTTCGATCACAGGTCTGAAGACAAATAATATGAGAACAATCACCATACCGGCGCGGAAAAAGCCAAACACGAGGCCTGCAAGTCGGTCCAAAAGGCTGATGTCTGTCGTTGCGTGGACGAATTTGGAGAACTTTCGGCCAAACCAGGCAGCGACAATATAGATGATCAAAAACGCCAGGGCGATGACAATTCCGTTTGGAATGAGCGGGCTCCAGGACTCCGGAACCATGTCTCGCGCGAAGGGGCCAATATAAATATAGGCGAAAATGGCTGCGATGATCGCTGCGATGAAAGCCGCAATGGATGCGACCTCACGGATGAAACCGCGCGCGAACGCCATCAAACCTGAAAACACCATGAGCACGGCAACCACGGCATCAAATGCGGTGAAGGCATTGGAACTCAGAAACTCACTCATCACTTACTCTCGCACCGAGGAGGTCAACCAGATCAGAAAGCCGTGTTATCGGCGTGTAGGTCAAGCCACCCTGCTGTTTTTGCGGTCCTTCCGGCCCATATGCGCGTTCAAAACCGAGTCGTGCTGCTTCTTTTAGACGAGCATCCATGCGGGCAACAGGTCGAATTGCACCCGATAGGGCAATTTCGCCGAAGAAGAGTGATTTTTCAGGGACGGGTTTATCCGCAAGCGAAGAGAGCAGAGCCGCCGCAGCTGTCAGATCGCCAGCGGGCTCATGGATACGATATCCGCCCGCCACTGACAGATAAATGTCGCGTGGTCCGATAGCGAGCCCGCAGCGTGTCTCCAATACGGCCAGTAACATGGCGAGCCGGTTTGAATCCCATCCGACAACAGACCGTCTTGGCGTTCCGTAAGCTGTAGGGCCAATCAGGGCCTGAACTTCAGCAAGCACGGGCCTGGAGCCTTCCATCGCAGCAAAGACGGCCGAGCCACCCGTTTCGCCATCATCGCTCGAGAGAAACAAGGCAGAAGGTTCGCTGGTTGGTGTGAGCCCATAGGCAGACATTTCAAAAATGCCGATTTCGTCAGTGGGGCCGAACCGGTTCTTCACGGCCCGTAGGATCCGGAATTGATGGCCGCGCTCTCCTTCGAAATAGAACACCGTGTCCACCATATGCTCAACCACGCGCGGGCCAGCAATCTGCCCCTCTTTGGTAACATGGCCGACGATCACGATGGCGCATTCGCTTTTCTTGGCAAACCGGACCAGTTCCTGCGCGCAGGCCCGGACCTGAGAGACTGAACCCGGGGCGGCTTCAATGCTGTCAGACCAGAGTGTCTGAATGGAATCGATGACGACGAAATCCGGCTTTGATTTTTTCAGCGCCGACAGGATTTTTCGGAGATCCGTTTCCGTTGCGAGTTGAACAGGGCTGGACGAGATTTTCAGCCGCTCGGCCCGGTCCTGAATTTGCGCAGACGCTTCCTCTCCTGACACATAGGCCACGTTCAGACCATTGCGTGCCAGTCTCGCAGCAACTTGCAATAACAGCGTCGATTTGCCGATCCCGGGGTCACCGCCAATCAAGGTGGCAGAAGCCGGGACAAGACCGCCGCCAAACACGCGATCAAGTTCATCGACGCCAAGTTTAAGACGCTCTGGTGCTTCTCGTTCTTCATTGAGCGAGGTGAAGGCGACCTGTCCGGAGGCGGTGGATTTTGCGGGCTTCAGGCCACCTGGCACAGGCGATGTCGACTCTTCTACCAGCGTGTTCCACTCACCACAGCCCTCACATTTGCCAGTCCATTTGCTATGGACGGCACCGCATGACTGACAGACGAACTGAGACGAAGACTTGGCCATCACATCGCAGGTTGGATCGGACCATCGGCTCGCCCGTGTACGAACTGGTCGACATATTCATTCCCGGAGTCATCGACATCAGATGCCGGGCCACGCCAGATAATTTCGCCATCAAACAGCATGGCAATTTCGTCGCCGATTTTTCGGGCAGACGGCATATCGTGCGTAATTGAGACCGAAGCCGCGCCAAGGCCTTTCACCTGTTCTACAATCAGATCGTTGATCGCGTCAGCGGTGATTGGGTCGAGTCCTGTTGTTGGCTCATCAAAGAAAATGAGGTCAGGTTTGGCGGCAATCGCGCGAGCGAGACCAACACGTTTCTGCATGCCGCCTGAGAGTTCAGCCGGATAAAGGTCAGCGACATCGGCAGTCAGGCGTACCTTTTTCAGCGTCTCGATGGCGACATCTTTTGCGTCGGATTTGGACATGCCTTCGGAATGGATGAGGCGAAAGGCGACATTCTGCCAGACAGGCAGACTGTCAAACAGCGCCGCACCCTGGAACAGCATGCCCGACCGTTTCAACATATCTTCCCGGGCAGAATTGTCTTTCTCAGTTATCAGCCTGCCATCAAAGCTGATGTCTCCCTTGTCTGGCAAGATGAGCCCCAGCGCGCATTTGAGCGAGACAGATTTTCCCGTTCCTGAGCCGCCAATAATGACGAGCGACTTTCCCGGGGCGACGTCGAAATCCAGCCCTCGGAGAACCTGTTTCGTTCCAAAGGCCTTATGCACGTCTTTCAAATGGAGAAGGGGTTTCGTCACAGGCCAATCCTCGAGAACAGAGTGGTCAAAAGGAAGTTCGAGAAGAAGATCAAAACTGCGCTGGAGACGACCGCAAGGGTCGCAGCTCGACCGACACCACTGGCACCCCCCTGGCTTTGCTGGCCATGATAGCACCCCATCAGAGCGACAATCGCGCCAAAGGTCGCCGCCTTCAGCATGCCGCCCCAGACATCTCCGCCTGTCACGTAATTGAGTGTGTTGCTGATATAGAGATTGCCGTTAAACCCGAGCGTTCCGGTCGCGACGAGATAGCCGCCATAGACACCAATGATGTCGGCGATCAGCACAAGGATGGGCAGTGTGATCACCGCAGCCCAGAACCGAGGCGCATAGAGATAGCGAAACGGGTCCGTTGACAGCGTATGAAGCGCATCGATCTGTTCAGTGACCTTCATCGTTCCAATTTCGGCGGCGATCCCTGCGCTGACACGGCCTGCCAACATAAGCGCGGCCAGTACCGGCCCGAGTTCGCGGGTGATGCCGAGCACCACAATGTTCGGGACAAACTGTTCGGCGTTAAACCGGGAGCCACCGACATAAATGTTCAATGCGAGCGCTGCGCCCGTAAAAACAGCTGTCAGTCCGACAACAGGCAAGGAGAAATAGCCGATGCGAATGCATTGGCGCAGGATTTCCATGAAATAAAAGGGCGGCATAACCGCTGCCATTTTCACCCTGCCGACAAAAGCAGCCAGCTTTCCAGTTTCTTCGAACAGGCCCAAAACAGCCTGTCCGACCCACTGGAAGGGACGGAAAAACACCGGGATATCAGACTGCACGCGTTACTCCTCTGTCCGCCACGATTTGCAGATGCGTCCGCCGAGCCTGCTCGTCAACTCATAACCGATACTTCCTGCCGCTTCGGCCTGAATTTCCAGTCCAGCTTTTGGGCCGATAAACTCAATTCTGTCTCCGGGGCTGGGCCGCTCTTCGAGATCTGAGACGTCGACAGTGATCAAATCCATGGAGACGCGCCCCATGATCGGGCAGGGCACCCCGTTGCGCATTCCGAATCCGAAATTCGAGGCCGACCGCAGATATCCATCCGCATAGCCGAGCGCGACCGTAGCGAGCGTCATGGGCCGTTTGACTGTGAAGCTGGCGCCATATCCGATGGTTTCGTCTTCACCCACGTCAAAGACACTCAATATCGGGGCCGTCAGAGTGAGAGCAGGGGTGAGCTTCAGACCCGGCGGCCTGGCTGGGCCACCGCCATAAAGACCAATGCCCGGGCGCAGCAGGTCAAAGTGATATTCTGGCCCAATATAGATACCGCCGGTGGAACACAGGCTCTTCCGGGCGCTTGGAAAGTGTTGCGCAATCTTTCTGAACCGGTCGAGCTGCTTCGCATTCATCTCATTCTGAGGCTGATCGGCACAGGCGAGATGGCTCATCACAAGAGTGGGCGGATGCTGCTTTGTCAGTGCGGCGATGTCTGACACCTGATCAGAATTCAGCCCCAATCTGTTCATTCCGGTGTCGAAATGAAGGACGTATCCAGTCTGCAGGCCAGATGACAGCCAGAGATGGATTTCCTCCTCCCGATTACAAACGGCAGACAGGCGTGCTGCTTCAAACAGCGGACAATCTGTTTCTGTGATGCCATTAAACACATGAATTACCGCATCATCGCCGACGGCTTTGCGCACTTCCATGCCTTCGTGCGGATAGGCCACGAAAAAGGTTCGGCAGCCGGCTGCATAAAGCGCTTTGCTGACTTGCAGCGCGCCATGTCCATAGGCATCGGCTTTCACCACAGCGCCGCATTCGGTCTGTGGGGCAAAGGCGCCTAAAGCACGATAATTGTCGACCACCACCGGAAGTGAGATTTCCGCATCTGGTCCGTCTGTGCGGTTGGGCATCGCACCTGACGCGTCAGTGTTCTGACCCGGAATACCGTGTGTCGAGATTGCTGAATTTGGTAATGTTCGGGTCAAAATGCAGTTCTACCTTACCAATCGGGCCGTGACGCTGTTTTGCCACGATAACTTCGGCAATATTGCGGAGACGCTCCATTTTATCCTGCCATTCGGCAAACTTTTCGCCAGCGTCATCCGGCTCCTGACGTTCCAGATAGTAAGATTCCCTGAAAACGAAGAGCACTGCGTCGGCATCTTGCTCGATCGAGCCTGATTCCCGGAGGTCTGAAAGCTGTGGACGTTTGTCATCGCGCTGCTCGACCTGACGAGAAAGCTGAGACAGAGCGATCACCGGAATATTCAATTCCTTGGCCAGCGCTTTGAGGCCCATAGTGATCTCACTGACTTCCTGAACCCGACCCTGGGCGCTCTTCGCGCCAGAACCTGTAATCAGCTGAAGATAGTCAATCACGAGCAAATCGAGGCCATGGCTGCGTTTCTGACGCCGTGCGCGAGCAGACAATTGGGAAATCGAAATACCGCCCGTGTCATCAATATAAAGCGGCAGAGCTTCAAGATCGGCCGCAGCGTCTCTCAGCTTCTCATATTCGTGCTTTTCCAGGTCGCCCTGACGAATACGGTGGGACTGAACACCAGAGCGCTCGGCCAGAATACGCGTAGCGAGCTGCTCGGACGACATCTCGAGCGAGAAAAAACCGACAATGCCGCCATCCTCTAGTACGCGCTGTCCCTGATCATTATGGCTTTCCTTCAAGGCGGATGCGACATTGTAGGCCACGTTGGTCGCCAGAGACGTTTTTCCCATGGAGGGACGACCCGCGAGGATGAGAAGGTCGGAATTGTGCAGACCGCCAAGTTTGCCATCCATGTCCGACAGACCAGTCGAAATGCCTGCGATTTTGCCATCCCGTTGATATGCCGCCGTGGCAGACTCGATCGACTGAGTGACCGCTGATCCGAAGCTGGTGAAGCCACCCCGTGCAGAGCCTCGCATGGCCAGGGTGCTGAGCAGTTTCTCGGCGGATTCGATTTGCTGCTGACCGGGAATGTCTTCCTGCGGCTGAGCGGCCGTCGACACCATGCCAGAGCCGATATCGATCAACTCACGGCGAATGGCGAGGTCACGAACAATATGCGCGTAGTCGACGATTTCCGGGCCAAAAGCGGCGCGATCAAGCAGTTCAGCGAGATAGGTCGCGCCGCCAATCGTTTCGAGTTTGCCTGATCGGGAGAACTCGTCATGCAGTGTCACACCGTCTGCCATTTTCCCGTTCGGGATAAATTTTGCGATCACCTCATACAGCGCGATATGCGCTGGATTGTAGAAATCTGTCGCGATCAGAATCTCTGAAACCCGGTGATAGGCGTTATTGTCAAAGAGAATGGCGCCAAGGATCGCTGACTCCGCCGCAATATTGTGGGGCGCGTCCTGTTTTGAGTTTGCAGAGTGTTCGTCGTAAGCCATGACGGGCAGCGTTAACCTTTTTATTCGCTGAAATCACGGCTTGACTTTACCTGATTCGGAACCTTCCCCCGTTATCCACAGCTGACATGCGATTTTGTCCGGGAGCGAACAAAAAAGCCGACGTTCTCGCCGGCTTTTTCTCGTTTATCTTGCAGGATAAAACCTAGTCTTTGAACTCAATGCCGCCGCGTTTGCCGCTTGCCCAACGCACAACACCTTTCTTCGGACCGTTATAATAAAGTTCGAGCATCTGGCCGACATCGCTCGTTGCAAGGCCTTCCACACCGATGCCGCCCTTACCCTCGTCGATGACCTGCGCAGTTTTGGCTCCAGAGCCATTCTTAATTTCGACTTTCTCTCCATAAACCGGCTTTCGGTCTCGTTTGCGGCGCTCTGAGATGGATTCTTGTGAGTGCAGATGCTCAGAAACCTTTACAAGAATCTCGACAACCTTTTTGCTTGCATTGTCGAGATCGCGCAGGGCCGCAATGGCTTCTTCTGAGCGACCCGCTTCCTTGGCTTTGAGCGCTTTTGTGGCGGCCTGGTGTACCTGCTGGTGTGGCTCTCTGAGGGATTTGAATAAATCCAGATTCGTGAGTGTTGGGTCGCTAACCTGATCATACCATTTGCCCAGGCGGCAATTGTGATGATCCGGAACCTCATTTGACTTCCACTTGCCACGGCCGAGTACAGTGTCGACCACACGCTTATTGAAGAGGACGTGGTCGATCTTAGCCATTTCGCAGAGGAAGCGTCCCGATGTGCCGCGGAACCAATGCGAGGCAGATTGCGACATACGATCATTACCGATCTGCATGGCGTCTGAAATTTCATCCAGGCAATTTGCATTCTCTTTTGCGAGTTCAGCCATACCTGAGACGTGCCCGGAGATTTCGCCAGCCGACCCTTTTTGTTGTTCCAGGATCTGAGCCACTTCGGACATGCTGCTCGCAACACTGTCCATCTGAGAGCCTGCGGTCTGAATATGCTCACTCGCAGAGTTCAGCGTCGTCTCGCCCGTTTCAATTGCCTCACGGGTCGCATTGAAGTTGGAACTGATCCGGTCGATCTCAGACTGAAGCGTCTGGATACGCGACGCAACATCTTCGGTGGCCGATGCCGTCTGGTTCGCAAGGGCTTTGACTTCGCTCGCAACGACGGCAAATCCGCGGCCTGCTTCGCCAGCGCGTGCTGCCTCAATCGTTGCGTTCAGCGCCAGAAGGTTGGTCTGATCGGCAATCGACTGGATCACGCCCATGACAGCATTGATTTCGCCAGCCGCTTCCTGAAGGGAAGAAAGGCTTTCATTGCTTCGCTCAGCTGCATCAGACACCGTTGATATGGCACTGCGCGCCTGCATGACGCCCTGTACACCCTCATTCAGTCGATTGTTGGTCTCCGCTGCTGAATGCGCAGCCTGCTGGCTTGTGTTCGACAATTGCTCGATCGAAGACACCAGCTCTTCAACGGCCGCAGCAACCGATTCGCTCGAATTCATCGCCCGATTGGTACTGTCCTGCACAACCGCCAGATTGAGAGAAACCTTGTTGATGTCGACGATGGAGTCCGAAATCGTGCGAAGGTTCTGATAATCATTGTCTTCGCGCCATTCGATCGCTTCCTGATCGGTCATCTGGCTGGAATAAGATTCATTCGCCATCGCCATGTCGATGAACATGCGTGCGATGAGAATGCGCGTAGCTTCTGCTGCTCTTTGCGGCGTGAAGCGGTGGGCCTTCAGGAGAGCCGGAACAGCATCCATCAGAACCCGGCCATAGCCAGCGATGAACCAATCCGAAGTCAGGCCGACACGAACATGCGCGGTTCCGATCTTACGCGCATCTTCTGCGATGGACTTTTCGTCCTCACTGTTAAAGACACGCTGCCAATGAGCCGTTTGCATTCGAGACAGACCATCTGTCGATTTTTTGCTGTCTTTGAGCTTGGTCGCCAGTGGTGGCGTTTCCATCAGACGGGCGTAAAAATCTTTGAGAATGCCCTCAAGGTGTGGAGAAAGGTCGGCCCAAACTGCTTTTGCGCGTGCACCGTTTGGATCGTTCGGAAGAAGGAATTTAAAAAGGTCGCTTTTGAAATTGTCAGCCTGTTCAGCAGCGGAATTTGAGTGTGCTGGGGCGGATGCATGTGCCTGAGACATCGTATGAAAAACCTATGACCATCACTATGGAGATTGGGCATTCATGACAGATAAAGTTGTAAAAAAACCTAACGAAACGGTCGAGAATATAAACACGTTGTCGCAGATGAAATCAAAATGGCCGCAGATTTTCACCTGCGGCCATCTCTTCAATATAGATTTTCTAAGCGCGTTTACTCGTCTTCAGACGGGCCACGTTCAGCAGCCACTTCAGCAGCAACAGCGGCCATCTCAGACGCCTGAGCGTCCTGATCTGCGCGCTGCTCGGCAAGAGCTGACTCGATGACGTTCTCACCAGCAGCCTGACGCTCGGCTTCGTCCTCAGAACGGGCTACGTTCATTGTAACGGTAACCGTCACTTCAGGGTGAAGGCGAATTTCGACTTCGTGAAGGCCAATGGATTTGATTGGTGTGTTCAGGAGAACCTGGCTACGTCCAACCTTTGTACCGGACACTGTTGCGGCTTCCGCAACGTCGCGGGCAGCAACAGACCCGAACAGGTAACCGTTTTCGCCAGCCTGACGGATCAGGACGAAAGTCTTGCCGTCAAGGTCTTCGCCATGCTTGGACGCTTCTTCGCGAGCTTTCGCGTTACGAGCTTCAATTTCGGCTTTCTCAGCTTCGAAACGGGCGCGGTTGGCGTCGGTTGCGAGCAGAGCTTTGCCCTGAGGGATCAGATAGTTCCGAGCAAAGCCGTTTTTGACTTCTACTTCGTCACCAATCGTGCCGAGTTTTTCAACGCGTTCCAGAAGGATGATTTGCATCTGACAGACTCCTTACTGCACGCTGAACGGCAGCAGAGCGAGCACACGTGCGCGCTTGATTGCCTGAGCAAGTTTACGTTGCTTCTTCTGGCTGACAGCCGTGATACGGGCAGGAACAATCTTGCCTTTCTCAGAGATGTAGCGCTGAAGCAGCTTGACGTCTTTATAGTCGATCGCAGGTGCATTTTCACCAGAGAACGGGCAAACCTTGCGACGGCGACCAAACGGACGACGTGCAGGAAGGTTGGAAATATTGAGTTTTCCAGCTTTGGACATTGGTTCCGCTCCCCTTAGTCTTTGCGACGACGATCGTCACGATCCTTGCGCGCAACGATTGGCGAAGGTTCGTCAGACAGTACTTCAACGCGGATCGTCATGTGACGCATGACGTCATCATTGATACGCAGACGGCGCTCGAGCTCCTGAACAGCAGCTGCCGGGGCGTCGATGTTCATGAGAGAATAATGCCCTTTGCGGACCTTATTGATCGGATAAGCCAGGTTACGAAGACCCCAGTACTCAGTCTTGCCGACTGTGCCTTTTTCGCCTTCGATGATTTTGGTAATGTCTTCAACCAGCGCTTCCACCTGTTGTGGTGAAATATCCGGACGCGCTACGAAGACGTGCTCGTAGTAAGCCATAGAGTTTTGACCCTTTGTCAGAAACGCGGCACCTGCTGGCAAGGGAGACAGCAAATGATGGCCCTGCTTCACCATTGAAACAGGCCGCATTTCAGTGAAGCGGCGCTTAAACCTCAACTCAGGCGAAAAAGCAAGTGACTTGTCATTTCCGCTGCATCTCATTAGGGCAAGGCGCTCAGAAGGATTCGTGATCATGAGCAGCACAGCTTTTATCTTTCCAGGACAGGGGGCCCAATTCGTCGGAATGGGCAAGGAACTGGCCGACGCATTTGCCAGCGCCCGCGCGGTATTTGAGGAAGTCGATGATGCGCTCGGAGAAAGCTTCTCAAAGCTGATCTGGGAAGGCTCGGAAGATGTTCTGAAGCTGACGGCGAACACTCAGCCTGCTCTGATGGCGGTCAGCCTCGCAGCTGTCCGTGCGCTCGAAGCCGAATACGGCGTTTCGATCTCAACGGGCAAATATGTAGCGGGCCATTCGCTTGGTGAGTATTCCGCTCTGGCTGCTGCCGGAGCTTTGAGTGTCGGTGACGCGGCCAAGATGCTGCGTTATCGCGGCGAGGCGATGCAGAAAGCTGTTCCAGCAGGCGAGGGCGCCATGGCTGCGCTACTGGGTGCAACGCTTGAACAAGCTGAGGCAGCTTGTGAAGCTTCTGGCGGTGTCTGCGAAATCGCAAACGACAACGCTCCAGGACAGGTCGTATTGTCCGGCGCGAAAGCGGCCGTTGAGAAAGCTGCTGAATGGTCGAAAGAAAACGGCATCAAGAAAGCAGTTCTGCTTCCGGTCAGTGCACCGTTCCACTGCAGCCTGATGCAGCCTGCCGCTGATGCGATGGCCGCAGCGCTGGCGGACATCGCCCTGTCTGCGCCATCTATTCCAGTCTTTGCAAATGTGACGGCTGCACCGGCCACCGACCCGGATACCATCCGTCAGCTTCTGGTTGATCAGGTCACGGCGCGGGTCCGCTGGCGCGAGAGCGTCGAGAACATGGCCGGTGAAGGCATTACCGATATGGTGGAATGCGGTGCAGGCAAAGTTCTGACCGTCATGAACCGGCGTACGGTAAAAAGTCTCAACGGTGTCGCCCTCGGAACACCGGAAGACCTTGAAAAATTTGCGTCAGCACCGCAACAAGACTGATATTGAAATTCTGAACACGGGAGGGTCGCGCGAATGTTCGATCTGACAGGAAAGACAGCACTCGTCACCGGAGCTTCCGGCGGAATTGGACAGACCATCGCAGCCGCATTGTCAGCGCAGGGCGCACGCGTCGCGCTGAGCGGTACCCGGGAAGCGGTTCTGCAGGATGTGGCCGGGTCGATGTCTGGCGAGACGCACATTCAGACCTGTAACCTCTCAGATCCTGAAAGTGTCGCGTCGCTCGTACCGACCGTCGAAAAGGAATTCGGACCGCTCGACATCCTGATTGCGAATGCCGGCATCACGCGTGACAAGCTTCTCATGCAGCAAAAAGAGGATGACTGGGACACGGTTCTGGACGTGAACCTTAAGGCGTATTCGATTCTCTCGCGTACCTGTGTTCGCGGAATGATGAAGCGCCGCACAGGCCGGATCATCGGCATTACATCGATCGTCGGCGTAACTGGCAATCCGGGCCAGACCAATTATGCCGCGTCAAAAGCTGGCATGATCGGGTTCTCAAAATCTCTCGCCCAGGAAATTGCCAGCAGGGGAATCACTGTGAATTGTGTGGCGCCGGGATTCATCAAATCGCCTATGACAGATGAGCTGCCAGACGCGCAGAAAGAACATCTTCTGAACGCTATTCCGATTGGACGTCTGGGTAGCGGAGATGATATTGCTTCAGCTTGCGTCTTCCTTTCCAGCGATGAAGCCGCATATATCACCGGTCAGACGCTTCACGTGAATGGCGGCATGGCGATGATTTAAACGCAGAATTCGCGGCTGAAAATGCCCGCGTAAACGATGGTCAAGCCGCAAAACATGTGCTAGCGGCGCAACATGCAAGCAGTTTACAAAAGAAGAACGACTGCACGCTCCACTATTAGAAGGAAGATGAAATGTCTGAAGTTTTCGAACGGGTAAAGAAGATCGTTGTCGAAAACCTCGAAGTTGAAGCCGACAAAGTTGTCGAGTCTGCCAGCTTCATTGACGACCTCGGCGCAGACAGCCTCGACCTCGTCGAACTCGTCATGGCGTTCGAAGAAGAATTCGGCATCGAAATCGAAGACGAAGTTCAGGAAAACATCCGCACCGTTGGCGATGCGGTTTCTGAGATCAAGAAAACCCAGGGCTAGGTGATTTCTTATGCGGCGGGTCGTAATTACAGGTATCGGACTGGTAACGCCTCTGGCTGGAAACAGAGAGGCAAGTTGGAAACGATTGATTGAAGGGCGCTCAGGCGCCCAGAAGATCGATCTTTTCGATACTGAAGATCTGCCGTGTAAAATTGCGGCTCAGGTGCCATGGACATCAGGCCGCGGCGGTGGCGAGGGCGATCCGGAGGCGTTCGACCCAGATACTGCCGGGTCTGCTAAAGAACGTCGCCGTGTTGGTGAATTCATCGTCTATGGCATGGCCGCTGCAGCTGAAGCGATCCAGGATTCTGGCTGGGTGCCGGAAACTGAGGAAGACAAATGCAAGACCGGTGTGCTCATCGGGTCTGGCATTGGCGGTCTTCCTGAAATCGCTGAAACAACGAAAATTCTCGAAGAAAGCGGCCCACGCAAAGTGAGCCCATTCTTCATCCCAAGCGCGCTGATTAATCTGTGCTCCGGCCAGGTGTCGATCAAGCATGGTTTTAAAGGGCCGAACCATTCGGTCGTGACCGCCTGCGCAACCGGCGCTCATGCGATTGGCGATTCTGCTCGTCTGATCCAGTATGGAGACGCCGATGTCATGGTCGCTGGCGGCACGGAAGGCTCGCTCTGCAAGCTTGCCGTTGCAGGGTTTGCGGCCGCAAAGACACTGTCTACGAAGTTCAATGACGAACCGGAACGGGCGTCCCGTCCTTACGACAAGGACCGTGATGGCTTCCTGTTTGGTGAAGGTGCGGGTGTGCTCGTTCTCGAAGAATACGAACATGCCAAAAAACGCGGCGCCAAGATATATGCCGAAGTGCTCGGCTATGGTCTGTCTGGCGATGCGCACCACATCACATCGCCTGCTGAAGATGGCAATGGCGGTTATCGCGCCATGGAGATGGCGCTGCGTCACGCAGGGCTGACACCGGCCGACATCGACTATGTGAACACTCACGGCACCTCAACGCCTGTAGGCGATGAGATCGAAGTCCGTGCGATTGAGCGTCTGTTCGGTGAATCTGTGAACGGTCTGTCCCTGTCATCAACCAAGTCTTCCATCGGACACCTTCTTGGTGCCGCTGGAGCGGTTGAGGCGGCCTTCACGGCGCTTGCTGTTCAGAACGGAATGATCCCGCCAACGCTGAACCTCGAAAATCCATCCTTCGAGAGCGAAATTGACCTTACGCCTCTGAAAGCCAAAGCGCGTGAAATCAAATACGCCCTGTCGAATTCTTTCGGCTTTGGCGGCACGAATGCCGCGCTCGTGCTTGGCCGCGTCGACGACTGACCCTATCCTGCGCCGAACGCCGTTTGAGTCGAGTAGCATAAGATGAAATGGGTAGTTCGGTTATTTGTTGTCTTCCTCGTCTGCTGCTTTCTGCTGGCAGGCGCAGGCTTCGGCGCATTTAAATGGTTCGAAGGTAAGATCAGCGAGCCCGGTCCACTGGCCGGTGGAGAAGACCGGATCGTCTTCGTTGAGCGTGGGGCAGGCGTCATCAAGGTCGGACAGCAGCTCGAAGACAAGGGGCTGATTTCTGATGCGCGCCTGTTCAGACTGGCTGCCCGTTACAAAGAGCTAGAGTCCGATATCAAGGCTGGCGAATATCTGATCGACACAGACTCCAGCATGGTCGACATTCTCAGGAAAATGAATGAAGGCGATGTGATCCTGCATCAGGTGCAGATCATTGAAGGATCGACGATCGCTCAGGCCTGGAAGGTCATCGAGGAAACAGACTTTCTGAAAGGCGAAATGCCCGAACTTCTGCCAGAGGGTAGCTTCCTGCCAGAGACGCACGCCTTCTCACGCGGAACGACCAGAACCGAAGTCGTCGAGGCCTTTGCCAATTATCAGACCCAGCTGCTCGACGAGATCTGGCCCGCCAGACAGGAAGATCTGCCGATTGAGAGCCGCGAAGAGGCGGTCATTCTCGCCTCCATCATCGAAAAGGAAACCGGTGGCCTCGGTGATGAAGATTTGGTCGCAGGCGTGTTCATCAACCGGTTGAACCGCGGTATGCGTCTCCAGAGTGATCCGACCATCATTTACGGCATCTCAAAAGGCGTGCCGCTGACGCGAACATTATCTGACGGCCGCGTGGTGCGCCGAACATTGTACCGGTCTGAAATCGACCGCGTAACGGACTATAATACCTATCAGATTGATGGCTTGCCGCCGACGCCGATCTGCAATCCGAGTGAAGCGGCTTTACGGGCCGTGCTTCAGCCAGCGGAATCCGATTATCTCTTCTTTGTGGCAGATGGCACTGGTGGACATGCCTTCGCCAAAACCAATTCAGAGCACAATCGCAATGTGGCGCGTTGGCGGGAGATTGAACGTGCGCGCATAGCGGCGCAAAGAGGTGAATGAATATGCTTTCAAGCATGACCGGATTTGGTGCCGAAAGCGGTGAACGCGATGGCCAATCCTGGAATTTTGAAATCAAGTCTGTGAATGGTCGTGGACTTGATATCCGATTGCACCTGCCTCAGGGCTCGTTCGCCTTGGAAGTGGCAATTCGAGCGGAGATCAAGGCGCAGCTATCTCGCGGCAATGTTCAGGCATCGCTTTCTGTACGTGATCAGAGAGACCGCCTGGGTCTGGCTTTGAACACACCGCTTTTGACAGCGCTGGCGCGACGCGCACGCTTGTTGGATCGGCAATCGGGGCGTAGCGTAGGCAGTGCCGGTGTTGAACTGATCTCCATGAAAGGCGTCATTTCAGGTGACAAACCGGCCTCTGATTCCATTATGGATGAGGCGACCATTGAGGACATCCTTACAACGGTCCGATCGGCCTTGGAAAAACTCAAAGAGGCGCGCCAGTCAGAGGGCGCCGCGCTGAAAACCGTGTTGCAGCGTATTGTGTCGGACATGGGCGACATCGTTGTACAGGCCCAATCGACCGCTGATATTCAGCCTGCTCAGATCAAGTCGAGACTGGAAACCCGATTGTCTGAATTGCTGAGCGATCAACAGCTCAATGATGACCGACTGGAACAGGAAGTGGCGTTGCTCGTCACCAAGGCCGATGTCACCGAAGAGCTTGATCGGTTATCTGCTCATTTGGAGGAGGCTGGCCAACTGGTCGCTTCGGACAAACCTGTCGGACGAAAGCTCGATTTCCTTTCTCAGGAACTTCTGCGGGAAGCCAATACTCTGGGCAGTAAGTCGGCGAGCCTTGAAATGACGCGTCATTCGCTGTCTTTGAAGAGCCTGATTGATCAATTTAAGGAGCAGGCGGCGAATGTCGAATAATCCTCACGCCCGTCGTGGACTTATGCTGGTGATTTCCAGCCCGTCAGGGGCGGGGAAAACCACCTTGTCGCGCATGCTTCTGGATCGCCACCAAGATATGGGGCTGTCTGTTTCGGCGACCACACGTGAGCCCCGGCCGGGCGAAGAAGATGGCGTACACTACCATTTCATTGATCGCGCTGAATTTGAGCGCCGGGTGTCAAATCGCGAATTTCTCGAATGGGCGAGGGTGTTTGACCATTTCTACGGAACTCCGCGCGAGGCTGTGGAGGAGCGTCTGGCAGCAGGCCATGACGTGATTTTCGACGTCGACTGGCAGGGCGCTGACGCAATCCATGACCAGATGCCGAACGATGTTGTCTCTGTATTTGTCCTGCCGCCGAGCATGGATGCGCTGCAGAAGCGTCTGGAATTGCGGCCCGGATCAACACCCGAAAAAGTCGAACGTCGCATGGCGGGGGCTCGAAATGAAATCCGCCATTGGCGTCGCTATGACTACGTCATCGTGAATGAAAACCTCGATACAGCCTATTCTGAACTGGAAACAATTCTCCGGTCAGAACGTCGCAAAAGACTGCGTCAGTTCAATCTCGAGCAGCTTGTTCAGGATTTGCTGGACGAAGACTGAGTTGTCACCCAGGCCTGTGTAAGCGTCCGAAACTCCTGTTGAGACAAGGTTTCCGCCCGCCGCTTGGGATCAATCTCGCACGAGGTCAGCAGGTCTTCTGCCGTCACATCTGCGGGCATGATGGATTTCAAACTGGCCCTGAGCATTTTTCGGCGTTGCCCGAAGGCCGCAGCGGTCACGCGCTGCAAGGCGTCGATCTCCTGAAACGCCTTCTCTTGAGGTAAGGGTTTCAACACAGCTACGGCAGAGGCGACTTTTGGTGGCGGTTTGAATGCGCCCGGTGGCAGTGTGAAGGCCAGTCTGGCTTCCGTCACAGCCTGAGCCAGCACCGCAAGGCGTCCATAATGGTTCGTATCAGGCCGGGCACAGATGCGCTGTGCGACTTCCTTCTGAAACATGAGTGACATCTCGCCCACCCAGTCGAGTTGGGTCAGCCAACTGACCAGAAGCGGCGTCCCGACATTAAATGGAAGGTTGGCGATGATCATGACGGGCGGCGTCAGCCCGTGCTCTTCAATGAGGGCGCGCCAGTTGATTTTCGTCGCATCATGTTGAACCACTGAGAGCCTCCCCGCGTCACGCTCAGGCCAGCCCATCAATGCCTCGGCAAACCGGTCGTCCATTTCCACACAGAGCAGTTTTCGGACGCCATTGTTCAACAGCGCGCGGGTCAGGCCGCCCGGGCCCGGACCGACTTCAATGACATCTCGGCCCTGCACGGGGCCCGCAGCAAGTGCGACCCGCTTGAGAATATCCGGGTCGAACAGAAAATGCTGCCCCAGACGTTTATCAGCGGCTGCCCGCAGGAGTTCAGGTTCATTCTGCTCAGTCATGTGTGCGCTCAAACTGAGCGGCACTGTCTGCCATTTGTCGGGCTGTTCTGATCGCCGCGATCAGGCTATCTGGTTTCGCATGTCCAGCAGCGGCTGCATCATAGGCTGTGCCGTGATCTGGTGACGTTCTGATGAAAGGCAGGCCGAGCGTCACATTTACGCCGCCCCAAATGTCGAGTGTCTTCACCGGAATCAGCCCCTGATCATGGTACATGGCGAGCACGGCGTCGTAGTGTCCGCTCAGCATCTCATGGAAAATTGTGTCGCCTGGACGAGGCCCTACGACCTTCGCGCCCATGCTCTGAAGCCGTTCGATGACCGGCGCAATGACCTCTGCATCCTCTGATCCGAGCATGCCATCTTCGCCTGCGTGCGGGTTCAGACCACACATGCCAAGACGTCCGTCCGGCGCGCCAAAATACCGTGGCAGAGCATGCAGAACGATACGGGCTGTTTGCTCGATCAGCTCGGGCGTCAGCCTGCTGGCAACGCTCATCAGCGGAATATGGATCGTCACGAGCGCGACCCGAAGACCGCCACCAATCAACATCATCACTGGGTGCGGTGCGGCGCAATTTCCATGGTCCCCGGCGAGGGCCGCCAGAAATTCGGTATGGCCCGGATGCGCAAAACCTGCCCTGTTCAACAGGGATTTGGCGATGGGGTTCGTCACGACTGCTGAGGCACGTCCTGACCAGACATCCTCCACGCACATCTCTATTGAGCTGATAATAGCGCCTGCTGTCCGAACATCTGGCATGCCGGCCGCCACGTCAGGACATTCAAGATCAATGACGGGCAAAGCCGTCGGAAACACGCCTGCGGCCTGAGAGGGATGCTCGATGTGCTCGATCTCACAGTCCAGAGACGCCTGTTCTTTCGCGCGGTTCAGCGCCCTCATTGAGCCGCGAAGGTAAAACGTGAATTCAGATTGCTGTACCAGGCTCTGATAAGCGAGCAGGCTGGCGAGAGGCCCCACCCCCGCCGGATCACCCATGGTGAGAGCAAGCGGCCCCGGCTTATCGGCGGATAATTGTGGCTTCACGCTTCAGGTCACGAAGTTCGCGTTGGCTCTGGAGCGCGATTTGCTGACCGAACAAACGATCTTCAATCTGTTCGCGGCTTGGCATTTCAAAGCCACTTTGCACACGATCGCACACATAGAGCAGGGCCGGACCGGCTGGAGTATCAATGATATCGCTGGCGCTACCTTCCGGTACATTACGGATGGCCATGGCGACCTGGTCGGTGAGGACATCTTCACCAACTTCACCAAGCGACGCGTAGACTAGGCCTTCTTCCTCGGCTGCGGCGGCTTCGACGTCATTGCAGCTATGACCAGCCAGCTTAAAGGCGTTCAGAGCAGCGCGTTGATTGTCAGGTGACAAAACCTGCATCAAGGTGACCATTTTCGGTCCGGTCTGTCCGTCCTGTTTAGCCCGTATTGCATAAATATAGACGCCATCGTCAACGACGATTGGGCTGGTCAGCGCAGGTGGTTCGGTGTTGGCAAGTACTTCCTGAACGTCAGGATCAAGCTCGGTGGGCGAAACCCAACCCAGATCGCCGCCAACGGCAGCGGTAGGTGAATTCGAATATTGTTGAGCCGCAAGTTCAAACCGGGCACCCTGGCTCAGCTGCTGAACAATAACGTTGGCGCCTTCAAGAACCTGTTGTTTGTCCTGTTCGGTCGGGGCAAACAGGAAAATCTCAGCCAATTGATACTGTGTTTTGCCAGCGTCTGACTCAATTCGGTCTAGCAGGCTGGAGATCTGAAGCTGCGAGATGCGGATACGCGAGCCATAAAGACCGCTCATGATCCGGCGCCAGGCGATCTCAGCCCGCATCTGCTCTCGAAGCGTCTCTGGATTGATACCACTCTGCCGCAGAACCTGATACATGCCTTCAATGTCAGTTGAGTTCTGGCGAGCCATATCCTGAATTGAAGCGTCAATATCGGCATCACTGACTTCAAGATCGAACTCAGCGGCTTTCTGAAGTTGAAGGCGTTCGTCGATCAGATCCTCAAGCGCCCGCGGCAGCAATTGCTGAAGGTTTTCCTGAGTGGGTTGAACACCTAGCGTAACCAGCAATAGACGGGCGCGCTGAGCGACGTCAGAGATCGAAATCACCTCATCATTCACTACGGCCGCGACACCGCCCAGAAGCTGAGCTTGCGGGTCTTGGGTTTCCGCGGTCTCTGTCGGGGTGACAATGTCACTTGTCTGAGCCAGCACAGGTCCACAAAGGCAAGCCAGACTTATTCCGGTTACCATCGCTCGAATAGCGGTCATATCGCCAAACTCCTGTTTACGCGCAAAGTTACATTATTCGGACACAGGCGATAACACGATCCTGCAAGTCTTGTCACATGAAGATGCAGAGGGATTTGCAGTTTCGTCAGTCGAAGTCCTGAGTTGTGATGGCACCGATTGTATTGAAACCAAATCCAAAAACGATGGACTCAGAGTCCCCAACACCACGGTCGGAAATCTGACGTTGTTCCCACCCGATAATGAAGAAACTACAATCGTCTGACCAGCGGACACCTGCAAATTGTCGCTGGTTCAGATTTGTCTCGAGGTTTCTGTTGATGCTGTAGGACAGATCCAGACTGTCTGTGAGCTCGAATTGCGACCGAAATGCGATGCCTTGTGTTTGCGTCGGATTGTTACCGAAGGCCACGTCTTCATCGATATTGAAATAAGTGAACCCTGAGCTGATCCGCCACCAATCGATTTCAGTTTGTGCTTCGATCCTTCTGATATCGAAGTCTTTATCGAGGCGCATGGTCGAATCGAATTTGAGGTTGTCGCCGATATCAAACCCAAAGCCCGCGACATAGTCGGATTTTTCCATCCCGAGATTGGACCCGATTTCAAAGAAGGGATCCACTTCGTCTCTGAACCGCTGGCCAATTGTACCGCGAACTTCGAAATCATCAAATTGGGCTTTCGCGCGCAGGCCTGCAACAACCCTGCTTCCCTGTTCAATCAGGTCATATTCTGTGAAGGGATCAGCTTTGAACAAGACTGGCAGGTCGTATTCGAACAATGCGGAGTCTTCGACTGGAAGTTCTCCATTGTCGAGAGAGGCTTCTCCATATCCGAACGTCACAATCGGTTCGATGGTCACCGTTGAGTCTTCCCCGCGACGAATAAAGGGCCACCGGACCGTTGCTGCGGCGAGGGCAGATGTTCTGGATTTGGCATCTTCAAACCCTGGCGTAGAGCTGGTCGACTGCACGCTGAAATCATAATAGTCTGCGCGTACCTTCAGCAGAGGTTCCACAACCAGACCAGCGGGTGCGACATAGGCATTTTGCCATTCGGCGCTTACCGTTCCGCGACGTGTATCGTCGCCTTCACTCCGATCGAGCAGTGCGAGAGATCCTTCAAAGGTTGCAAGGCCCTTGTCGCCAAAGTCGATCAGCTTGTTTGCGAAGGCCATTGGAACGACGCGCGCGAAATTGCCGTCATTATCCCTTTCGCCAAGACCCTGAACATGGAAGCTTGCAATGTCGGTGTAGAAATCTTCTGTCTGCCCGATCAGAAATGCCTGGCTCAGCAATCTGTTTGGAGCGGTATCCAGCAGGCCGCGTGGATCATTCCAGCCATCGATATTGTATCGGCGCAGATAGAGATCATCGGTGACATTTTCTGCCGCGAAGCCCCATTGCCAGGTGTCGGTGAGGTTAAAAAGACCCTGAGCAAAGATGTGGCCGCGAAATTTCTCTTCACTGGGGATCAGAGTGCCTGAGAACTCGTCTGGTTCTTCAACGATGGCGCCGTTCACATTGTAGAATTGGCGGTCGCCATTGCTGTCAAATTCATAATCGTAGGCAAGTGATCCGGAAATATCGAGCTGCCCTGAAAAGAATTTCTTCCGATAGGCTAAATCAAGTGCCGAATTCACGCCCGTATAGAGTTTTGGCGTGATCGTCATGTCCTGACTGGGAGAGATGGCCCAGTAATAAGGCTGCTCCCAGACAAGACCAAGTTTTGAAGACAGTTCCGGCGTCGGTGTCAGCAAACCCGAGCGGCGTTTCGATGATGGATCCGGGTGCGAAAAATAGGGCAGATAGAGAACCGGCACACCTTTGATTGAAAACACAGCGTCATTGTAGGAAATCATCTGTGTTTCAGCATTCTGAACTGCGCGGCGTGCCCGCAAGGTCCAGGTGGGTGATTTACCTTCTTCTTCGCAGATCGGACAAGCCGTATAGATTGCGTAATCGAGCGAGTTTGTGCCGCCATCCGTACGGGTTGCGGCCCGTGCAACCACGACAGCGTTCTGCGGAAGCTGTGCCGTAAAGCCTGTTGCGACGCCGTCAGAGAGTTGCTCATCGACTTCGATTTCGTCGGCGGTTCGCACAGTACCGTCGGGATCCAGAATCTGAACGTTGCCAATGGCACGCACTTTTTGCGTTTCGAGATTGTAAATCACCTTGTCAGCGGACAGCTGACGGCCCTCATAACGTGCAATAACATTGCCCTCGGCGATCATAACGCCGTTGTTCTGATCATCGGTGAGCGCATCGGCTTCGAGATAAACTTTGTCGGGAGTAGAATCCTGAGCGATGACCGCGGGCGTCATTGCCAGCGCCGTCGCGATCGCGAACAGTTTCATTTTCGGCACGGTTGTCGCCTCCATATTCCCGAACGTCTTGGTTATACGGTTCAGGACAGGGAAAAAAGTCTTCATGAGGGCAGCCCAGCAAAAAAATGACATTTATTGTTCGCATGTTGCATAATTAGTGCCGTTATTATCACACGGTTCTTTGAACCAGACCTCCGGGAAGTGACACCGCTAATCCAGCCAGTTCCAACTCCACAAGTGCCGTTGTGCACTGGCGTATCGGGAGTGATGTTGCACGAGAAAGATCGGCCAATGAAATGGGCGTTGGTGACAGCGACTTCAGGATTTGAGTCTGGGCTTCAGCATCAGGTTCGGTGGCGTCGTCATCTTCAAAATCGTCACCCTTCAGCTCGAGGAGGCGCCCGGTTTCTCCCTTCGGTTGAGGTGACAGCACCTCCAGAATGTCACGCGCTGATTCGACTAGCGCGGCCCCAGATCGGATGAGGCCATTTGAGCCGCGCGTGCGAGGATCGAGCGGCGAGCCCGGAACGGCCATCACATCGCGGCCCTGTTCGGCGGCACAACGCGCGGAAATCAGCGAACCGGATCTCTGAGCCGCTTCAACCACAACAACGCCAAGACTTAGCCCTGTAATCAATCGATTTCGTCGAGGAAAGTCCTTTGCGCGCGGTTCATGTCCGAACGGCGATTCTGTCAGAACAAGCCCGTTTTTCGCGATGAGATCTCTCAAGCCGGCATTCTGCGGCGGATAGATATTGTCGATTCCGCCAGCTATCACCGCAATTGTGCCGGTTTCCAGCGCGCCATTATGCGCCGCAGTATCGATCCCGCGCGCCAGACCTGAAACAACGGTATAACCTTCCGACCCCAGATCATTAGCGATTGTGTTGGCAAGCCGCATGCCTGCAGCGGATGCATTACGCGCCCCGACCATTGCGATACACGGTTTGCGTGCCTGAGCGAGGTCGCCAAGAACGGTAATGACTGGCGGGCTGGGAGCCAGTTCCCTGAGCAGAGTGGGGTAGTCAGAATCGGTGTTGAGCAGAATACGACCACCAATCTCTTCGGTTGCCCGGATTTCCTCTTCGATCTGAGCCTGATCGGCCAGACGGATATTGCGACGACCGGCAGCATTCGCGCGATCGGGAAGTGCCTTAATCGCGTCAGTCCCCGATTGGTAGGTGCTCATGAATTTTGAAAAAGTCAGCGGACCTATACCAACGGTACGGGCCAATCGAAGACGAGCCAATGCGTCCTCGGACCAGCTCAAGCTGGCTGACTTTCTTCAGATTTTTTCGATTTCTCGCCAATCTTTGGCTCAGTCCCGGCAATGAGACGTTTGATATTTGCCATATGTCGCCAATACAGGAGGCCACTCAATCCTATCAGTATAATGACCTGAAGCACGCTGTAATTCACGCCCCAGGCAACGATCGGCACAAGAGCCGCTGTTATGAGCGCTGCAAGAGAGGACCGACGAGAGATAAAGGCGATCAGGATCCAGCAGGGCGCGGCGAATAACGCAACTTTCCAGACACCAGCGATAAGCAAGCCGGCATAGGTCGCGACGCCTTTTCCGCCCTTAAACTGCAGCCAGACGGGAAAGCAATGCCCCACAAAGGCCATGGCGCCCGCGAAAAGGCCAATCGACGGGATTTGTGCGCCGAATGCCAGCTGAAAGATGAGCGCCGCAATTCCTGCTTTACCCGAGTCGAGCAGCAGGGTTGCGAGTGCGAGGTCTTTCCGCCCCGTCCGCAGCACGTTGGTTGCGCCGATATTACCTGATCCGATCGCGCGAATATCGCCAAGTCCGGCCAGTCTGGTGATGACCAGTCCAAACGGAATGGAGCCCAGCAAATAGCCTGCAATTCCGGCAAATCCCCAGATCAGTCCCAGACCTTCCCCCATCATGTCAGGCTATCCTCAGTCAGCTCAAAAACCCATTCGCCTTCGACCATTGTTTTCATGACCTGTCCTGTGAGCAGACGGCCGTCAAACGGGCTGTTACCAGAGCGAGACCGGAGCTTGTCACGTTTGCATTTCCAGGGGCGTCGCGGATCGAACAGGATCAGGTCTGCGGGCGCGCCCGCAGCCAGACGGCCCTGTTCGAGACCGAGAATGTCCGCCGGATTGACGGTCATTGCGCGCAGGATCGTCAGAAGATCGAGGTCATATTCCGGTTGATCGGACAGAGTCGTCAGCGCTGAGAGAAGCGTCTCAAGACCGGCTGCCCCAAAACTGGCTTCGTCAAAGGGCAGGCGTTTTTCTTCGGGCGGCTGCGGATCATGCGCGGACACGATCACGTCCAGACGGCCGTCTCTGAGCCCTTCGATCAGGGCCAGCCGATCCTCCTCGCTACGGAAGGGCGGATTGACCTTGCAATAGGTGAGATAAGCTTTGTCGGGATCACGGGTCCCATCGCCGATGTCGAGTTCATTGAAATAGAGCGAATGCGCCGCGCTCGTCACATGAATTTTCTGTCCGCGAGCCCTGGCATCTTCAACGATTTCGAGACTGCGTCGAGTGGTGACCTGGTCCACAATCATTGTACTGCCCGTCATTTCAGCGAGCGTCAGGTCACGTTGCAGGCCAATCCATTCTGCCTGTTTCGGTAGGCCTCTGAGACCAAGACGAGCTGCAAAGCCGCTCGCATTCATTGATCCCGTTGCGATATCAGGATCATCCGGTCGGAGCATTATTTTAGCGTCTAGCGCCCGTGCATACTGAAGTGACCGACGTAGGAAATTGCTCGACCGGACAGCTTCATCGACCTGGGTAAACAGAACGGCACCTGCGTCTTTCATGAGCGATAACTCGCTCATCCGCTCGCTTTTCAATCCTTGAGATAGCGCGCCCGCTGGGTAGACCCGGTTACGGACTGCGTCCGTCTGCCCGGCGCGTCGGAGATAATCCACAAGCGCCGGCGTATCGATGACAGGATCGGTGTCGGGCATAACCACCATAGAGGTAATGCCGCCCGCGACAGCGGCGACGCTTGCCGACGCCAGAGTTTCGCGATGCTCGCTGCCGGGTTCGCCGGTTTTAACGCGGAGATCGACCAGTCCCGGAGCAAGGCAGAGCCCATGACAATCGACCATCTTGGAATGTTCGTCTTTTTCAGGGCCGACATGTGGTCCCATGTCCACAATGATGCCATCCTCAACGATCACACCGCCCGGGCCGTCATAGTCACTGGCCGGGTCAATCACGCGGGCATTGTGCAGAATGGTGCGGCTCATGTGCTAGCCTCCCGCGAGCGATCAAGATTGCGGGCGAGCGTTTCCAGAACCGCCATCCGGACATAGACGCCCATTGATACCTGCTCTGTAATCGTGCTGTTCGCTGTTTCTGTGATTGCGCTATCGATTTCGACGCCGCGATTCATTGGCCCAGGATGCATGATCAGAGCATCTGTCGCGGCGTGTTCGAGCTTCTTCTCATCGAGGCCGTAGAGCTGAAAAAACTCCCGCTTGCTCGGCAGATACATGCCATTCATCCGCTCGAGTTGAAGCCGCAGCATCATGACGACGTCGCACCCTGTAACGCCCTCTATCATGTTGGTATGAAGAGACGCCGCGCCCCAGCTCTCGGTGCCCGGGGGCAGAAGCGTTGGTGGTCCGACCAGACGGACTTCCGCGCCCATTTGATGCAACAACATTGTGTTGGACCGGGCGACGCGCGAATGAAGGATGTCCCCGCAAATCGCGATTTTCAGACCTTCCAGGCGGCCTTTACGGCGGCGAATGGTCAGCGCATCGAGCAAAGCCTGGGTGGGATGTTCATGGGTGCCGTCGCCCGCATTCACGACCGCGCAATCCACTTTGCGGGAGAGCAGGCGGACGCCGCCGGACGCGCCATGCCGGATGACTAGGAGATCAGGTTCCATGGCGTTCAGTGTCATGGCTGTGTCGACGAGGGTTTCGCCTTTCTTCACTGAAGAAGACTGGACAGCCATGTTGACCACATCCGCGCCAAGGCGCTTGGCCGAAATTTCGAACGACCCCTGCGTTCGTGTGGAATTCTCGAAGAACATATTGATCAGCGTCTTGCCCGCGAGCGTTTGCTCCGGCGTTTTCGTGTTGATCAACTCTTCGGATCGATTGAGCAAAAACTCGATATCCAGACGGTTCAGGCCCTCAATGCCGAGCAGATGACGGTGAGGAAACTCATATTCGAAGGACATCGGTCGACTCTAATCGGATCTGATAACAGCGACAGCTAGTCCGGCGGCATAGGATCCGTCAACCAGACGGTTTTGTCTGCGCGCAGAATATGGCTCGGGTTTCCCCGTTTCTAATGGAATTTTGCCGACTCAAGTCGGCAGGCCCCCGATCAACCAAAGTGTTGAGAGATACACCAGAAACATGGTGACGACAGACATCGCCGTTTGAGCCGCGATCAGATTGGCCATGAATGGGGCATCGCCTCCCATTTGTTTTGCCAGAATATATCCATTCACAGCAGTCGGTGTGGATGTGCAGATCGCGATGACGACGAGCGGCACACCATCAACGCCGAGTGCGAAATGGGCGAAGGGGACGGCCACAAGGGGCAGGCCAAATAATCTGACATTTGACCAGAAGAAGGTCCGGATGCCCGCGCGTCTCAGCGCTTTGAGATCAATACCCGCTCCCACAGTCATCAGGCCGAGCGCCATGGCGGGCTCTGATACGAGCTCCAGTATTGTTTCGAATGTTCCGCTCGGTTTGATACCTGACACATTCAGCGCAGCCCCTATCAGGCAGGCAATCACAAGAGGGTTCCGAATGAGTTCGGCGAAGGGGTTTCGCTTCACACCGCTCTCATTCGCCCCGAAATAGGTGAAGGCCAGGATAGAGAGAATGTTCGCGAGCGGGATCATAATCGCCGCGCAAATGGCCGTCAGGGCAACACCTGTCTCGCCAAATAGAACGCCGGTTATCGTCAGGGCGATAAAGGTGTTCCAACGGGAATTGGACTGAACAATACAGCCAACTGACGGGCCAGGTGTCGACTTCCAGAGCGCCGGGATCAAACCGATGAGAGCCATTCCGCACTGTGCAACAAGGAGCGTCAATCCAATTTTCCACGGAACAGTTTCCAAAGGCGCGCGCCATAGAACCAGAATGATGAGGGCTGGGATGAAAACCAGATAACAGAGGCGTTCAATCGCCCGCCAGCCTTCAGCAGGCGGAATGTTTCGACGCGCCAGAAAGCGGCCCAGAACCACCATGAATATGACGGGTATCAGCGCCTGAAAGAAGCTCATGATGCGTTGGCAATGGTATCGATAGCGGTTTGCAGAATGATGGCCGCAGCGGATTTGTCGATCAGTTCCGCCCGGCGTGCGCGCGACAGGTCAGCGTCGAGCATCGCACGCTCGGCTGACTGGCTCGACATGCGTTCATCCTGAAAGGCAAGGGGGATGTCGCGAATTTGCAGAATGTGTCGGGCGAGTGCGCGGGCAGACTGCGCACGTGGGCCTGCGCTGCCATCCATGTTTAGCGGGAGGCCCATGACAATGCCAATGGCCTCACGGTCATCCAGCAGCTCGAAAAGACGGGTCAGGGTCGGCGCGAGTTTTTTGCCGCGCTGAAGCGTTTCAACGGGGTGTGCCGTGAGCTGAAGCCGGTCGCTGGCTGCAACGCCGACGGTTTTGGAGCCGGGGTCCAATCCAATCAGCACGCCTTTATTCGGAAGCTCGAGAAGGTCTAAGATAGCCATAGGCGCACTTAGCCGATCTTGCCGTCATCTAAAAGGTCTTCTTGATCCGGCGACGAACCCTCAATAAAGAAACACTCGAATAAGGAGTTTCTCATGAGCGTCTCACAGGATGATGTCCGGAAAGTTGCCCGTCTTGCGCGGATCGCACTTCCAGAAGATCAGGTCGACAACATGACCAATGAGCTGAACGGCATTCTGAACTGGATCGAACAGCTCGCAGAAGTCGATGTTGAAGGCGTGGAGCCGATGACGTCGGTTGAAGCCATGTCTCTTCCAATGCGCGAAGACGTCATTACGGATGGCAATATCCAGGACAAAGTTCTGGCGAATGCCCCAAAATCGGAAGATGGATTTTTCGTTGTTCCCAAAGTGGTCGAGTAGAGACTGCAATAATTTTGCGCTCGCATTGAACTTTTAGCGATTTCGCGCGATATTATAGCTAAAGGGACGGAGAAACGTCATGATGCGCGAAAAAACACTTCCTTTCATTTACGGTGGTCTCGTTTTCCTTCTGTCAGCCTGTGCCGCAGCTGCAAATGGCGGCATGGCCGAGAAGGAGCCTGCCGGTGTTGCCAAATTCGCTGGTGACCCGCGACTTGGCGAACAGGTCGACCGGATGTGTTTTGCGTCGAACATTGACAGTTTCAGCCAGAATACGCGTGATACCGTTGTGCTTGAAATGAGCCCGGGCAAGGATTTCCTCGTCGAAACCAGCTCATGCTTTGATCTCGACCGCGCGCAATCCGTTGCGATTGATGCACATTCGAGTTGTGTCACGCGCGGTGACCGCTTGCTGGTGTCCGACAGTGTTTTCAGCGCGTCCAGCTCAACAGGTGCTGGACCAAATCGTTGCTTTATCAAGGCAATCTATGCCTGGGACGAGAAAGCACTTGATGCTGCTGGCATCGAATAAGCGCGGCCTGTTCGAATTTTTAACTTTGCTTTAACGGCCTAATCAAACGTCGAGGCGACGCTCGCGTCTGACTTCTGATTGTCCATCAGAAGAATGAAAGCGCTCGCGAGTGTCACGCAGTAGACCCATTGAGAGATGAGTTCCGCCAGATAGCCGAGAAGATCCTTCCACGACCAGTTTTGTTGCGGAGAGGAAAAAGCGTCGACCTCGGCGGGTGGGATCAACACATCCAGCACGAGCCAATAGCCAGCCGCGGCTAAAGCGCCAATCAATATCGTCAGAACGATGAGACCGAAAATCTTCCACCTGTTGCCTTTGGTCATGGCGGTCGACCGGGACAAAGCGTCGATTATTCCGGATCGGCGGGTCGCGAAAATCGGAACCGCAAAAGCCAGAATGGTCATGAATATGAGGCCTGGAAAGACGAGGAAGAAGGATCCGATCGACGTCAATGCCTGCTGTATCAGCGAGACGATCAGCAGGCCAGGTAAGATCAAAAGCGTTTGGATCAGGATGGACGGTGTATGTGCGGTTTTATCGCGTACAATCATATAAATAATCATCGTCACCGCGGCAAATGCGGGTGCTATCAGCGTATTATAGACGAGAGAATAAAGCGTGTAGGACAACGCGCCATAATCGGTCAGGGCATAGATCAGTTCATGCTCAATGCGTAAAACAACGAAATCCATGAAGATTGACGGCAACAGACCGAAAACCAGAAGCACGATACCAATCTGAACGGGGGCGCGTCGACTGACGAATACAGCCAGGCGAAATGTTTCGTTGAGACTGAAACTCGGTGGCGTTTCAGACCCATAGGAACGAGGCTGAGATTTCATTTCGCCTTTCCACTTGCAAAAACGGCTCAGACACGCTTACCAAGCGGATTGTAATTCGCAAGCGATCCTTTCCTCGCGCATGGACCAAGAAAGACGGATATGACTGATCTGACCGCACTCACTTTATCTGATGCACTGGCCGGTCTGGAGAATAAGGACTTCTCTTCGGTCGAACTGACGCAAGCTTTCATCTCGGCGATTGAAGCCGCAAATCCGTCACTGAATGCCTATGTCGTCCAAACCCCGGATAAAGCGCTTGAAATGGCGGCTGCTTCGGATGCGCGACGGGCGAAAGGGGAGGCGGGCGTGCTGGACGGGGCGCCGCTGGGGATCAAGGATCTTTTCTGCACCGAAGGTGTACGCACCACCGCCTGCTCCCATATCCTCGGCGAGTTCACGCCGCCTTATGAAAGTACGGTCACCGCCAATCTCTGGAAAGAGGGTGCGGTGATGTTGGGCAAGCTCAATATGGATGAGTTCGCGATGGGGTCGTCCAATGAAACATCCTATTACGGCGACGTGGTCAATCCGTGGCGCAAGTCCGGTGGAAATGAGAAGCTGACACCTGGCGGATCATCCGGTGGTTCGGCATCGGCCGTGGCGGCTGACCTCTGTCTTGCCGCAACGGCTTCAGACACCGGCGGATCCATTCGTCAACCAGCAGCGTTTACTGGCACGGTTGGTATAAAACCGACCTATGGTCGCGCCAGCCGATTTGGCATGGTTGCCTTTGCATCTTCGCTTGATCAGGCCGGACCGATCGCCAAATCGGTGAAGGACGCTGCACTTATGCTCAATGTCATGTGTAGTGCCGACGAGAAAGACTCGACGTCTTTGCATGTCGAGCGTCCAGATTGGACCAAATCTGTGGGAGAGCCCGTCAAAGGTATGAAAATTGGTATTCCCAAGGAATATCGCGTGGACGGCATGCCAGACGAACTCGAAGCACTTTGGCAGCAAGGAATTGATTGGCTGATGGCAGCGGGATGTGAAATCGTCGATGTCAGCCTTCCGCACACAAAATATGCCCTCCCAGCTTATTACATTGTGGCGCCGGCTGAGGCGTCTTCTAACCTCGCTCGCTATGACGGCATGCGCTATGGCGTTCGTCAGCAGGGCAGCGATCTTACCGGGGTTTATTCCAACACCCGGGCAGACGGATTTGGTGCAGAGGTCAAACGCCGTCTCATGATCGGCACTTATGTGCTGTCGGCGGGCTATTATGACGCCTATTACCTGAAGGCGCAGAAGGTTCGGACTAAAATTCTCGAAGACTTCCAAACCGTCTTTAAAGATGTGGATGCACTTCTGACGCCGACATGTCCGTCACCGGCCTTTGCCCTGGGCGAGCGGAATGACGATCCAATTTCCATGTATCTGAACGACGTCTTCACTGTGACGGCTAATCTGGCCGGCTTGCCAGGAATTTCAGTGCCTGTCGCACAGGACAAGACCGGGCTTCCGTTGGGGCTGCAAGTGATTGGGAAGGCGCTCGATGAGGCCGCGTGTTTCCGCGTGGGTGCTGAATTGGAAACGGCGTCAGGTTACAATTCGAAGCCAGAGAATTGGTGGAAACAATAATCCGCCCCGCCATAATGGTGCGGCTGCAACATTAGTAGTGACTAATTAACGTGCTTCGTATAGTGTACTCTCATGGATATGAATCTTTTAGATATTGCTGATTTTGAAAGCCGCGCAATTCAGGCTGCGGATTTTCTGAAAGCCATGTCGAATTCCCGGCGTTTGCTGGTTCTGTGTCAGTTGGGCTCGGGCGAATTGTCTGTTGGCGAACTGCAGCATCGGGTGGGCCTGTCACAGTCCGCCATGTCTCAGCATTTGGCCAAACTGAAAGACGAAGGTCTGGTCGACTCACGGCGTGAGGCGCAGACAATCTATTACAGGATCGCTGATCCCACGGTCATGAAGGTGATCGAGGTGCTGACGGATCGCTTCTGCGCTGATCTCAAAAGATAAGCTTTACGGATCATCGATCCGCCGTCCTTTTCAAAAACGCAAGAACACACTCTTTTAATCGCATTGCGGAGCTTGTAGAAGCGAGCGCTTAGTGCTGTTTAACGTACACAATACTCACCGCATCAGGACAGATCATGACCGAGCGCACCCCATATATCGTCGAAGGCGACACTGGCGAATTTGAAGTCGTAATTGGTATGGAGGTCCATGCTCAGGTCGCGTCAAATGCCAAACTGTTTTCGGGTGCGCCAACGGCCTTCGGTGCAGACCCGAACTGCAATGTCAGTCTCGTCGATGCGGCCATGCCAGGCATGCTTCCCGTGATCAACAGAGGGTGCGTCGAACACGCCATCCGAACGGGTCTGGGGCTGAATGCGCAGATCAATCTCTGGTCCCGTTTTGACCGGAAGAATTATTTCTATCCCGATCTGCCGCAGGGCTATCAGATTTCTCAATACCAGTTCCCGATCGTTGGGGAAGGTGAGATCGAGGTCGAGTCGGATGAGGGCTACAGTTTCACCGTCGGCATTGAACGTCTGCATCTTGAGCAGGATGCCGGCAAATCCATTCACGATCTTGATCCTACGGCCACTTATGTCGACCTGAACCGGTCGGGTGTCGCGTTGATGGAAATCGTATCGCGCCCGCACATTCGTTCACCTCAGGAGGCTGCTGCCTATCTGAAAAAGCTTCGCGCGATTGTCGTCGCGCTCGGGACCAGCGATGGCGATATGGAGAAGGGTAACCTTCGCGCCGACGTCAACGTCTCCATCTGCCCGGTCGGAAACTACGAGAAATTCGTGGAAACGGGTGATTTCGGCTTTCTTGGCACACGCCGCGAAATCAAGAACATGAACTCTTTCCGCTTCATTCAGCAAGCGATTGAGTCTGAAGCGCGCTATCAGGTTGAAACCATTGAAGCCGGGAAAAAGGTCGAACAGGAGACGATTCTGTTTGATACGGCCACTGGTTTGACGCGTTCCATGCGGTCCAAAGAGGATGCGCATGATTACCGGTATTTCCCCGATCCCGACCTTCTCCCGCTCGAGATTGATCAGGCCTGGGTCGATGAGATCAAAGCCAGCCTGCCAGAGCTTCCGGATCAAAAGAAACAACGCTTTATCAAAGAGTATGGTCTGACCGCCTATGACGCGGCTGTTCTGGCCGCCGATTATGAAAAAGCCGATTATTTCGAAGCCGTTGCCAAAGGCCGCGATGGCAAAATGGCGGTGAATTGGGTTGCCAACGAGCTGTTTGGTCGTCTCAACAAGGAAGACCTCGAAATCAGCGAGAGCCCGGTTAGTGCCGCGCATCTGGGTGAACTTCTCGATCTCATCAAATCCGGTGATATCTCTGGGAAGATTGCCAAGACAGTCTTCGACAAGGTCTGGGCCGGTGAAGGTGCACCGGGCGCCATTGTCGAGAAAGAGGGGCTGAAACAGGTCTCCGACACCGGTGCGATCGAAAAAATCGTTGATGACATCATTGCCGCAAACCCATCTCAGGTCGAGCAGGTTCAGGCTCAGAAAGCTGAAGGCCATGCCAAACCAAAAGCGCTGGGCTGGTTTGTCGGTCAGGTCATGAAAGCCAGCCAGGGGAAAGCGAACCCTCAGGCAGTGAATGAAATCCTGAAAGCGAAGCTGGACCTCTGATCAGTCCAGCTCGAAATCAGGCTCCTGTTCTGATCGCGCGATAACACGCATCATGGATCGCCGCTGATTCGAAGACAATTTGTTCAATTGAACTCTGGACAGGGGCTTGTCGAAATCCAGTGGACGGACAGGCGCGTCAATTTCCCAAACGTCATCAGCGTCAGTCTGAGGCTGATTGGTTTCTGAAACCAGATAAAGTGATGTCTTCATCAGTGATGAACCCCGACGGTAATTTTCTGCATTGGAATTTAAGTCTTAGAAAATAATGCGGTGTTCAGACCGGACCTTCAGATTGCGACATCAGAGCAGGGGGCTGTTAGTGTTAATAGGCGTTAACGCTGTTTGCAGGCCGGTCGTGCCTCCGTCTGACGATAGAAATTCTAAATGAAGGTTTATGGATTGAGCCGTTCATCAGGTCGTTGATCGTCTGCATATTGTAGGGGAACAAAGACACGCCTGCGTTTAGCTTCTCTGCCATAGGGTCGGGAACTGAACCGACCCCAAAGTGAGCGAGATGATGGATAGCATGGTTCAGGAACGAATTGGTGCCACCCTGACAGAAGAAACAACCAAGGATCGGGTTGCCAATTTGAACGCCCGATGGCGGACCATCCAGGCCGAGCGCGTTCTGCGTCTTGCTTTGCTGGAAGAGTTTCCCGGGCGTATCGCTGTCAGCTCGTCCTTCGGGACGGAGTCTGCGGTACTGCTCCATCTGGTCTCCCGCGTGTATAAGGCGACACCGATCCTGTTTCTCGAAACCGGCAAGCACTTCCAGGAAACACTGGATTATCGCGATGAGCTGATCGAGCGCTTCGGCCTGCGGGATGTGCGCCTGCTGCGTCCAAAGCCGTCGGAGCTTCTCCAGGAAGATCCTGACGGCGATCTCTATGCGAATGATTTTGATGCGTGCTGTGCGCTCCGCAAGGTACGGCCGCTTGAACTCGCCATGGGCGATTTTGATGCCTGGATTACCGGGCGCAAACGCTATCAGAATGAGAGCCGGGAAGATCTGCCGATTTTTGAGTTGGACACGACTGAAAAGGTGAAGGTGAACCCGCTTGCGAACTGGTCACCGACAGACGTTGAGACCTATTTCAAAGAGCATGATCTGCCGCGTCACCCTCTGGAAGCCCAAGGCTATAAATCCATCGGGTGTGCGACCTGCACCACACCTGTTGCGGACGGTGAAGATCCGCGTGCAGGGCGTTGGCGTGAAAGCGAAAAAACCGAATGCGGCATTCATGTCACGGCCGACGGAAAGGTCATTCGTACACGCCTGATCGACACTACCGACCAGGCCTGAGGGTCAGATGTCCAGTGGACGGACCAGGTGGATCAGATGGGCCATGTAATTGGCCTTTCCGATTTCCAGACCGCGTGACCTCAGAATATTGTACGCCGTCACATAGTGAAAATAGAAATTCGGCATCAGCCAGTCATTGACATAGGCCGGGCCTGATAACGTTAATCCATTGTTGGGCGGGAGCTTGATCAGCTTATCCCGGTCAAGATTTTCGGGATTGAGACAGGTTTTGGCTTCGTCCAGTTTGGCTAGCGTTTCAGAAATGTGGCTCTTGAGCTGTGGAAAGTCGAACCCGGACGGATCCGGATCGGCGCCCAGAACATCTTCATCTTTCATCCAGGCGATGAATTGATTGGGCTGATTGCAGCAAAATACGATCTGATGTGTGAAAGGCAGCATATCTTCGGCCATGCGTGCTGTGAGCAAAGGGCCCATATCATCGCTGCCGGGGAATAATTCGTGCTCTGCCTTGTCCATTATATTTGAGAGACTAGTTAGCCTCGTGTGGAAGGTTTCGAGTGTCTTTTGCAATTCGTCACGCATGGTATCAGCTTCTTTCCTCGGATCAGGTGGTCATGAGGCGGAAAGTGAAAAGCATCGTCAAGTGACAGTTTTTTGAGTGCGGAAAGTCCGACCAATTAGGTTTTCCTCAACAATGAAGCCTTAACCAAAACGCCAATTCCTTTTGTATCGGAGTGTCTTCATGCGCCTGCTTCTTTTATCCGCCGCCAGTCTGATCGTTGCTCAACCTGCTATTTCTCAGGATGCTGGAGGCTGGAGTGGAGAGGGGGCATTCAGCGCGTCAACATCGACCGGTAACACCGAGACCAGCCAGCTCGGGCTTGGGCTCAACCTGAACTATAAGACTGGCCGCTGGATTTATGGCGTAAATGCCAGTGCCGATTATGGTGAGACGGACGGCACGGAAACCCAGAACCGTTATCTGTTTGGCGGCAAAGCGGATGTTCAGCTCGGCGATAAGCTGTTCGGCTTCGGTCAGGGCTCTTATGAATCGGATGAATTTTCAGGCTTTGAAAGCCGTATCTTTGTCGGCGGCGGTCTTGGATATCATATTTTCGAAAGCGAGACGCTGAAATGGAATGTTCGCGGCGGACCGGGCTTCAAGATCGATGAAGTCCGGCCAGTCATGGCGAATGGTATGTTGGTCACGCCCGGTGAGACGGTTGAATCCTTTTCAGCGATCGGAAACTCTGACTTCGCATTCAATTTCAACGACAATGTCGGCCTGACAAATGTGACAACAGGCCTCTATGCCGAGGAATCCACTCAGCTGACTAACACTACGGCGCTGACAGCAACGCTCACGAATGCGCTGTCCGCCCGCATGTCGTTTGACGTCCGTCACGACACCAACCCACCTATGGGCTTTGAATCGACTGATACGGTGACCAAGGCGTCACTGGTCTACAATTTCAACCAGTAACGCCCTGCGTGCACCTCGTTAAAGCGATGGGTTGATGAGATACTTCTCGCCGGTCGCTTTGGCGTTATAGGCTTTCAGCGTATCCGGGTTCAGCGCATCTTTCAGGGAGATTTCCTGTGTGTAATGGCTGGCAAAGGTCGTCTTGAGCTCGCGGATAACGCGGGCTCTTAAACGTTCCCGTCCTTCATTGCCGATCTTTTGCAGGAATGGCGTGAGAAGATATCCTCCAACACCCCAGGCCATACCGACGCCCGGTGGCAGGATGGTCTGGCCCATATCCAGACGGCCATAAATATAAACCTGCTTATGCTGGGTCGAGCCATAACGGCTGTATTCTTTTGCGGTTTTGTTCAGCGCGGCTTCCATACAGGTGACGATCTGACCGGCCAGCGGGCCACCACCAATCGCGTCAAAGCCGAGGGTTGCACCGGTTTCGACAAGCGCATCGATCAGGTCTTCCATGAAGGTCGGGCTGGAGGAATTGATGATGTATTTTGCGCCAATCTCGCGCAGAATGTCTTCTTGCTCCGGCTTGCGGACAATATTCACGACATCAATGCCGTCAGCGATGCAGATCTTGTTCAGCATTTGACCGAGATTTGAGGCAGCCGCAGTGTGGACCAGCGCCTTATGGCCTTCCATACGCATGGTTTCCGGAAAGCTGAGCGCGGTCAGAGGGTTTACAAAGCAGGACGCGCCTTCTCGCGGCGTCACATCGTCGGGCAGCAGCAGACACTGAGCGACATTGAGTACACGGTATTCGGAGTACATTTCGCCACCCAACATCGCGACTTTCTTGCCAATCAGAGCCTGGGCTGCCGGAGAGTCGCCCGCTGCGATAACGGTTCCTGCGCCTTCATTGCCCACGGGAAGCGATTGATCCGCACGAGCCGCCATTGCGCGCATCGCGCCTTGGGGAACATCCGCAGTGAGAACCGGCAGATCGTCTGATCCGGATGTCGTCAGTGTTGAGAGGTCGGCTGGACCAACCAGCAAACCAAGGTCAGACGGGTTAATCGGCGTCGCTTCGACCCGAACGACAACGTCATCAGCACCTGGCTGGCGCACGGGTGCGTCGACCAGTGACAGCTCAAGATGTCCGGAGGATTTGATCTCGGTTCTGATCTGGCGGCCAGTGGATGGAATTTCAGATGTCATGTGTGTTTTCTCCCTCATTGGTTCGCGCCCGGATTTTTGCACCGGGACTTTGTCGTTTGATCACGCGTCAACAAACCAGAGGCAAAGCCAAAGGGAAAGTGAATTGAGTGATCAGTAGGCTTTAAAAGTCGTCCGAGGTTGCCGGAATTTCATCGCGGGGCTGTTCGGGCGCGGCTCCCAGCGCCCGATAGGTTGCGATCGCATTCAACGCCCTGTCGCGGCGGGCCAGAATTAATTGCTGGCTTGCCGTATAACTCTGGCGTTGCGCGTCCAGCACCGACAGATAGTCATCCACGCCAACCTGAAAGCGCTGCCTGGAAAGATCCAGCGTCACACCGGTATCTTCAACCAGCTGTTCCAGCGCAGAGATGCGCGTTTCAATCGTGTCGGCTACGGCGAGCGCATCTGATGTCTCGCGAAAAGCTGATTGAATTGCGCGCTCATACTCCGCGACGGCTAATTCCTTCTGGGCTTCACTGACCTCAATCCGGCCCTGTCTGGCGCCTGCGTCGAAGATCGGCAGGCTGATTGAAGGGCCGATGGTCCAGCCCGCAACATCATTATTGAAAAAGTCTTCGAGATCAGAACTCGAATAGCCGGCACGACCTGTCAGGCTGATTGATGGAAACATCGCAGCCCGCGCTGCGCCAATATTGGCGTTGGCTGCAATCAACTGGCGCTCGGCTGCAATCACGTCTGGGCGGTTGAGCAGAATGTCGGAATTGGTGCCGACAGGGATATCCAGAGCGACGGGAGACGGTAACAAGGTCGCATTTGTCTCGACCCCCTCCGGCAGAGACGCGCCCAGGACGAGTCTCAGAGCGTTCAAATCCTGTTTGATCTGAGCTTCATACTGCGCGACCTGTGCGCGTGCTGTTTCGACACTTGCCGACGCCCTGCGGGTGTCGAGTTCGGTCGCAACGCCCGCGTCAAGCAATTCGCGTGTCAGATTGAGCGATTCCGATTGCGCGTCGACGGTATCGAGCGCGAGTGCGTACAATTCCCGGTCTGTGGCCAGTCGCAGATAGGTCTCGGCGATCGTCGAGATGATGGCAATCCGCGATGCGCGCTCGCCTTCAAGGGTCGCCATGTAAGACTGAAAAGCGCTTTCGGAGAGGTTCTGTACCCGGCCAAAGAAGTCGAGCTCGTAACTCGTAATGCCGATCTGCAAGACCGCTGAATCCCGGAAGACCGAATTGTTCGGTCCACTTGTATCAAAGCGTCCACCCTCGACTGCACTGCCGCTTGCCGTCACCGTCGGCAAAAGCGAAGACTGTGAAATTCCGTACTGCGCTCGTGCAATCTCAATATTGGCGACGGCAATCCGCAGGTCGCGGTTTTCCTCAAGGGCGATCTCTACCAATTGTCTGAGCTCAGGGCTGGCGAACACCATTTCCCAGGCGATCAAATTGTCCAAAGACGTGCCCGAAGCACCGGCCGGGAGCTCATAGGGAATAGGAGCTTCGGGCTGCTCATAAACCGGGGCCAAATTCATGCATCCCGTGATGAACACGCTGCTGGTGGCAAGCAGAAGGCGACTGTAAGGGCTCATTCGGCTGGCTCCAAATCTGCGCCGGGTGCTTTCAGCGGTTTCGCACCCGTCAATTTTCTGACGACGACATAAAACAAAGGCGCGAAGATCAGACCAAAGACCGTAGCGAAGATGATCCCGCCCAGAACGGTCGTGCCGATCGCGATCCGGGCTGCAGATCCTGCGCCCGATGACAAGGCCAGTGGCAGGACGCCAAAACCGAAGGCAAAACTCGTCATAACAATTGGACGGAAACGCATGCGCACGGCCGTCAGAGTTGCATCCACGAGCTCTTTGCCGCGTTCCTCAAGACCTTTGGCAAACTCGACGATCAGGATCGCATTCTTGGACGCGAGCCCGATGGTTGTGAGAAGGCCAACCTGAAAGAACACATCATTCGCCAGACCCCGGAAATGGGCAGCACCGACGGCTCCAGCAATGCCCAGCGGGGCAACAAGCAGGACGGCAACCGGAACAAGCCAGCTCTCATAAAGGGCTGCGAGACACAGGAAAATAAAGGCGAAGGATACGATATACAGAAGTGTCGTCTGATTGCCTGAATCGCGCTCCTGAGCACTAATGCCAGACCAGTCAAAGGCAATGCCATCCGGCAACTGGCTGATCAGTTCTTCCATCCGGTCCATCGCGACGCCAGAGCTGACGCCCGGCGCGGGTGCCCCCTGAATGTTGATTGCTGAAATGCCGTTATAGCGCTGCAATTGTGGCGAGCCGAGATCCCAGCCACTGCTGGCGATTTCGTCAAGCGGGATCATGTTTCCGGCGGTATTGCGTGCTTGCCAGAACTGAATGTCTTCTGGTTGCATCCGGTAAGGCGCATCACCCTGAACATACACGCGTTTAATGCGCTCGCGATCAATAAAGTCGTTTACATAGCGACCGCCAAAGGCGACGGACATCAGGCTGGTGACATCGGAAAGCTGAATGCCAAGCGCCTGAGCCTTTTCATAATCAATGTCGATATTCAGTTCGGGCGCGTCGGGCAGACTGTTCGGACGCACGCTTGAAAGCAGCGGATCCTGAGCCGCCATACCCAGCAACTGGTTTTGTGCATCCAACAGCGCACTATGGCCGAGGCCACCTGCGTCCTGAAGATAAATCGTGAAACCGCCTGAATTGCCAAGAGCCGGTATCGCAGCGGGGGCAATCGCAAAGACCTGCGCATCACGAACGGACTGGAAGAAACTTCGCGCCCGTTGGTTCATGGCCGAAACGGTATCTTCCGGATCGGTCCGGTATTTCCAATCCTTCATGTTTCCAAAAATAATACCGTTGTTCTGGCCATTGCCGGTGAAGTTGAAGCCAGCGAGAGCAAAGGCACCGTCAAGCAGCTCTTCTTCTTCGGTTGCGTAATAATCATATACGCCGTTCACCACATCGAATGTACGCTCAATGCTCGCACCCTGAGGCAATTGAACAAGTGTGAAGAAACGCCCCTGATCTTCTTCCGGCAGGAATGAGGTGGGAAGGCGAATGAAGCCAACTGATACAATCGCGATAATGATGGCGAATACGCCGACAAAAATCCATTTGCGACGGATGATCCGATCGACAGCCGCAAGGTAGCCAGACCGCAATCCATTGAAGCCTTTATTGAAGCCGCGAATAGGAGCGCCAAGCCAACCGGAGGTCTCTTCGTGTTTCGACTTGAGTACGGTTGCGCACAAGGCTGGCGACAGAATGAGGGCGATCAGGACTGAAAGGGCCATGGCTGAGACAATCGTCACCGAGAACTGACGGTAAATCATGCCCGCCGAGCCCGGAAAAAAGGCCATGGGAATGAAAACCGCTGACAGCACCACCGCAATGCCGATCAGAGCGCCCGTGATCTGATCCATGGATTTTCGAGTGGCGTCGCGAGGCGAAAGTTTGTCCTCCTCCATCACCCGCTCCACGTTCTCAACGACGACAATCGCATCATCGACGAGGAGGCCAATGGCTAGTACAACGGCGAACAAGGTCAGCATGTTAATGGTGAAACCAAGCACATAGAGCACCGTGAATGTTCCAAGCAGAACAATCGGCACGGCGATCATTGGAATGAAACTGGCCCGGAAGCTCTGCAGAAACAGCAAGATGACCAGGAAAACCAGGACCACAGCTTCGGCGAGCGTTTTCTGAACTTCATGGATCGAAGTTTCGATAAAGGGGGTCGTATCTACAGCGAAGGCATATTCAAGGTCGTCCGGGAAAGCTTCGGAGAGACGTTCAACAGTCTTTTTGACCTCATCCACCGCCGTCAACGCATTGGCACCCGTCGCCAGAGAGACGTTAAAACCAGATGACGTCATGCCATTATAGTTGGATTCGACGTCATAGGTTTCAGGACCGAGTTCAATCCGGGCGACATCACCAAGACGGATTGACCCGCCACCGGGTGTTGTACGGATCAGTAGTTCCCGAAATTCGTCCGGCGTTGTCAGCAGAGATTGGAGTGTAATCGTCGCATTGATTTCCTGGCCTGGAACGGCAGGCGTGCCACCAATCGAGCCTGAAGAAACCTGCGCGTTCTGAGCGCGTATGGCGTTCATCACATCATTTGGCATCAATTTGAACTGTGCCATCTTTTGCGGGTCTAACCATATCCGCATGGCATATTGAGAGCCGAACACCCGCGTGTCGCCAATACCGTCAATTCGGCTGATCTCATCATACATGTTGGAGTAGATGTAATCGCCAATATCGGCCCGATTGAAGGAGCCATTCGGGGAGTAAACCGCCACAATCAGTGCAAAACCACCTGTAGCCTTGTTCACGCGCACGCCTTGGCGCTGGACCTGCTCGGGGAGCAAGGGCGTCGCCAGAGCCAATTTGTTCTGAACCTGAACCTGGGCAATATCGGGATCGGTTCCGGGTGAAAATGTCAGTGTAATACTGCTCATTCCGGCCGAACTTGAGCTCGATGAAATATAGTCGAGATTGTCGAGGCCGGTCATGCGCTGCTCAATGACCTGCGTGACCGAATCCTCGACCGCCTCTGCAGAGGCGCCAGGATAAACCGCGTTGATGTTGATCGTCGTAGGAGCAATGTCTGGGTATTGCTCAATCGGCAAGGTCCGGAGCGAGATGAACCCCGCCATCATGATAATGATTGCGATGACCCAGGCGAAAACCGGTCGGTCGATGAAAAAGCGTGCCATGTGTCAGATCGTCAGTTCAGGCCAGCAGACACACCAGAACCATTTGGTTGAGACTGCGTCTGAACGTTGAGGGGGGAGCCGTTGCGGAGAGATTGAAGACCGGTAAGAACCAGTTTGTCGCCGGATGTCAGACCGTCGGTCACAACCCAGTTTGAGCCGTTCGATTCCATGATATCAATCTGCGTTTCCCGGGCTTTGTTGTCTTCGCCGACGACGAAAACATAAGCGTTGCCTTGCTGCGATCGAAGAACTGCGCGCTGCGGCACAAGGAAAACATTGTCATACGAGCCTGCAGAGAAATTCGCCGAAATGAACATGCCGGGTAGGAGGAGCCCGCCAGAATTGGGTACTTCTGCCCGTACGATCACCGTGCCCGCATTTTCATCGACATTGACTTCTGTAAACCGAAGCACGCCTGTTTCAGGATAAACCGTTCCATTTTCGAACTCGATGGTGACCGGGACTTCCGCAACGCCTTCGGTGTTATTGGACTGAATACGTCCCGCTGAAACATCCTGTTTCCAGCGAAGGACTTCAGAACTTGCAGCCGACATGTCGACATAGATCGGGTCCAATTGGAGCACGCGCGCCAGTGATTGGCTCTGATTGGCCGTTACGAGGGCACCTGGCGTGACGCTCGACCGTCCGATCTGACCAGAGATGGGCGTCCGAACCGTCGTCCTCTGAAGATCGATCCGGGCTCGTTCAAGTGAGGCGAGGTTGATCCCAATGCTGGCCTCGGCAGATTTCGCGGTGGCAACCGCCTGATCGTAATCCTGGCGGCTTATCGCGTTGATCTCACTAAGTGATTTATAGCGTTTTGCGGTTTCGTTTGCGGCAGCAGCCGTTGCGATGGCGCCGTCGAGCGCAGCCTGAGCACTCTGAACAGCAGCGCGATATTCTGCGGCGTCAATTTTGTAGAGCGCGTCGCCTGCCTGAACCTGCTGACCTTCTGAGAACAGCCGTTCCTGAATAAGCCCCGTGACCTGCGGGCGAATTTCTGCTTCAGCAAATGCGCGAGCGCGACCCGTCAGCTTACGGATGCTTTGAACAGTCTGTGGCTCGAGCGTCATGACATCAACACTGACTGGCCTTGGGCCGGCGTTACCGGTCGCTTGAGCATTGTTACCGGTTTCGTCATTGGAGCAGGACGATACGAGCAGACCCGCTGTGAGAGCGAGAGCAAATGCTGTGAGGCGATTTGGTTTCCGAAGAAAAGAAGGACGGGGTGGGGCCATGATCGCCATACTCATTGCATTCTTAGAATGTTCGTTCTAATTAATGTTGCGGTGCGGCAAGTCAAGCCGGTTTGCACCTATTCACAAGAGATTGATAAAAATGGTCCGGGCGGAATCAAAAACTCGTAAGACAGCCAGACGCAATCAGGTGCTCGATGCGGCCTCGCTTTGCTTTGTTGAAAAAGGATTTCACGGCGCTGGTATGGCGGAGATCGCCAAGGAAGCGCAAATGAGCACCGGGCATATTTATCATTATTTCAAGAACAAACACGCTATTATTGCGGCGATTGTTGAACGGGATGGAAAGGAAACTCTGGAGAACATATCTTCATTAGGAGATGTGCCGGCGGTGGAGTTTGCCGATTCGGTTATCAGTACTCTGGAGGAGCGCTTTCACTCTGAGGTGACTTTGTTTGCATCTCGATTGAACCTCGAAATTCTGGCCGAGTCCCGGAGGGATCCTCAGATAGAACATCTTGTGCGTGAGATAGATGACCAGAAAATCCAGCTGCTGGAATCGATTATATCTGAAAAATTTAATCGGCCCGATGTATCAGACGAAGTCGATCTTATGATCACATTGTTTGCGGGGGCCAGTAGCCGACCATTGCAGAAAGCTCATGATGGTGAAGCTCGTCTCAATCCAATTCTGGTTGGGCTGATCCGGGATCTTTTCAGTGCCGCCCATAAAACGAAACTGGCCGGAGCGCGTTAACGCCCCGGCCAGACTGAAATGCATAACGGCTGAAACAATCAGGCTTCCAGAAAGCCCTTCGCTTTCATCCAATCGATGATTTGTTCAGCAGCTTCATCAGCTGTTGTTTGTGTTGTGTCGATTGAGATCTCTGGTTCCAGAGGTGGCTCATAAGGGCTGTCAATTCCTGTAAAGTTCTTGATTTTGCCTTCGCGAGCTTTCTTGTACAGGCCTTTCACGTCGCGTTGCTCTGCAACCTCAAGCGGCGTATTCACATAGATCTCGATGAACTCACCATCTTCGACCATGTTACGCGCCATGCGGCGCTCTGACCGGAATGGAGAGATGAAAGAGACGAGCGTGAACAGTCCCGATTCGACCATCAATTTGGACACTTCCGCCACGCGACGAATGTTCTCCACACGGTCCGCATCTGTGAAACCAAGGTCACGGTTCAAGCCGTGACGCACATTATCACCGTCAAGCAGGGTCGTATGTCGATCGATCGAATACAGTCGCTTCTGCAATGCGTTCGCGATGGTCGATTTACCGGAACCCGAAAGACCTGTGAACCAGAGAACGGCTGGTTTCTGATTCTTCTGCGCGGAAAGCGCCTGCTTATTCACGTCGACGGATTGCCAGTGAATGTTCCCTGCGCGGCGAAGCGCAAAGTCGATCATGCCCATGCCGATCGTGTTGTTCGTCAAACGGTCGATCAGAATGAACCCGCCGGTTTCGCGGATTTCATTGTAGGGGTCGAACGGAACAGACTGATCGAGAGACAGCGTACAAACACCGACTTCGTTCAGTGAAAGATCGCGGGCAGGACGGTCCTGTAGGTCCGACATGTCGATCTTGTATTTTGTCTCATTGACCTGACACGTCACCGTTTTCGAACCGATTTTCATCAGATAGCGGCGGCCAGGCAGCATCTTGTCATCAGACATCCAGAAGATACGTGCCTGGAATTGGTCTGCTACTTCTGCCGGACTTTCGGCCGCACAGATCAGGTCACCGCGAGACGTATCAACTTCGTCAGCGAAACAAACGGTTATCGACTCACCGGAAACAGCTTCCTGAACATCCCTGTCACCACTGAGAATGCGCGTAACCGTAGTTTCTTTTGCGCTCGGTAGGGTTTTGACCCGATCGCCAACGCGAACCACACCAGACGGAATCTGGCCAGAGAAACCGCGGAAATCGAGATTTGGACGGTTCACATATTGAACAGGCAGACGGAATGGTGCGCTCAGCCTGTCGTCGTCGACCGGAACGGTTTCCAGATACTCCAACAGAGCCGGGCCATCATACCAAGGCGTTTTGTCAGATCGCGTTGCGATGTTGGTCCCTTCGATTGCCGACAACGGAATCGCCTGAATTTCAATTCCTGTGGCCAATTCTTCTGCGAACTCAATGAATTCGTTCTCGATGTCTTCGAATACAGACTGTTCGTAGTTCTGCAAATCCATCTTGTTTATGGCCAGAACCAGTTTACGAATACCAAGTGAAGACGCGATAAAGGCGTGACGACGGGTCTGCTCCAGAACGCCACGACGCGCGTCGATCAGGAGAATCGCCAGGTCAGCCGTTGAGGCACCTGTCGCCATGTTCCGAGTGTATTGGATATGGCCTGGAGTGTCGGCAACGATGAATTTGCGCTTGTCCGTCGAGAAGAAGCGATAGGCAACGTCGATAGTGATGCCTTGTTCGCGCTCAGCTGCGAGGCCGTCGACGAGCAGGGCGAAGTCGATATTCTCGCCTTGGGTACCAACCCGCTTGGAGTCCGCTTCCAGTGATTCCAGCTGATCTTCGAAGATCATTTTAGAATCGTACAGCATACGGCCAATCAGCGTGGACTTGCCGTCATCAACGGAACCACAAGTGATGAAACGCAGAAGGGATTTGTTTTCGTGAGCCTCGAGATATCCGGTGATATCAGATGCGATAAGATCAGACTGGTGGGACATCTTAGAAGTATCCTTCTTGTTTTTTCTTCTCCATCGACGCCGACTGGTCGCGGTCAATGACGCGACCCTGTCGCTCTGAAGAGCGTGTCAGCAGCATTTCCTGGATGATATCTTCTAAAGTCGTCGCTTTGCTCTCGACAGCTCCGGTCAACGGGTAGCAGCCAAGTGTCCTGAACCGGACCCATTTGTCTTCGGCGGTTGCCCGAAGGTCAGCTGGCATCCGGTCATCATCGACCATAATCTGAGTGCCTTCCCATTCCACAACCGGGCGCGGTGCAGAATAGTAAAGCGGCACGATTTCGATGTTTTCCCGGCGGATGTATTGCCAGATATCGAGCTCAGTCCAATTCGAGAGCGGGAAGACCCGAATGCTTTCTCCCTGAAGAATGCGTGTGTTGTAAAGATTCCAGAGTTCAGGACGTTGTTGTTTCGGATCCCAGCGGTGCTCAGCGGACCGAAAAGAACAAATGCGTTCTTTGGCGCGCGACTTTTCTTCGTCTCGACGGGCGCCACCGAATGCAAGATCAAACTTGTATTTGTTCAGCGCCTGCTTAAGCGCCGTCGTTTTCATGACATCTGTGTGAATGGCTGAACCGTGCGAGAATGGACCGACGCCGTCATCGACCCCTTCCTGATTGACGTGTACCAGCAATTCCAGACCGGTTTCCTTCGCGCGGCGGTCGCGGAATTCGATCATTTCGCGAAATTTCCAGGTCGTATCCACGTGAAGCAGCGGAAATGGAGGCTTACTCGGATAGAAGGCTTTCATGGCTAGGTGAAGCATGACGGCACTGTCTTTTCCCACGGAGTAAAGCATGACCGGACGTTCTGCGTCAGCCACGACTTCCCGCATGATGTGCATGCTTTCCGCCTCAAGGCGGTCTAAATGGGTGAGATCCTTCAAAGTGTCCCCCTGCTCAACTGTGTACTCAAACTCATAACTCTTGCCCCTAGTCAATCGCCCCTGCGAGGACAAGTGTCGATACCCTTCGCATAATAAATCCGTTTAGGAATCATGCGTTTGGTCAACTCCTGTCCACTGAAGATCAGTGTGGTGGCGATTGTTCCGTTTTTTCTGCTATCTTGATCCGGTTTATTGTGCGTCTGCGAAATAACTCGCCCACCCCTATACGAGTGGCTCGAGACATCCAAGTATGTGATAGAAAGAACTTGCTGGAGATTTCTCGACCAGATTTTGCCCGTCTGCACTCAATTGGTCGCGCCAATAGCCTGGCGTGATCCCGTCAAATCTCAGATAATTGTCGGTGAGAAGGTCAAGCATGCTCAAAGCGCTATCGAGCCCATGGGTCGTGCCACTTTGAAGCTTAAGGCGAATATACTCTGTTTGTGGCCAAAGCCGCGAAGTCGGCGCATCCATCAAAGATCCATCAACTTTCACATGATCCATCACGAGTCCCGTAAGTGGATTTATGCCGTAGGCGTCAGCAAAAGCTTCAAGCGTTGCGGATTGAGGGGTTTTCACGCCGGAAAGCTTTTCATGGAGCCGCAGAAGATAGGCCCACTCATACAGATGGCCGGGCTCAACCGCACGTTCCAGTTCAGTGCAATTTTCCGGGATGGTCGCCAGATTGCCGTCGAAATATTCGCGCAGCAAACCGTCAACACAAAGATTGGTCTTGAAAAGATTCACGATGCGGGAGGCAAGGTTGGCCATCCGTTCGTTCTGGTGGAGTTTCATCCAGGCCATTGCGGCTTCGAGAAGGTGCATATGGGGATTGGCGCGTCGCAAGCCAGTCGGAGCGGGATATCCCTCTTCAAAGCCCAGAACCGGGTGTGCCAGCTTGGTTTCGATGAAGTCCATCACCCCTTCGGCGACACTTTTCAGCTCGGTGTTCCCGGTCGCCTTGTAAGCCCAGGCCAGACTCATCAGGACGAATGCATGATCGTAGGTGTCTACGGTATCATCAATCACCGCCCCATCGGGTGCCAGGACATGGTGAAATCCACCATCGTCACGCTGGCCATATTTGAGCAGAAACTGAAGCGGCTGGGAGATCGCGTTTTCAGCACCGCTATAGCCCAGCATTTTCGCATGAGAGAAGACATAAACTTGTCGTGCCTGAACCCGAACGCGCTTTGGAAGTGTTTCGAGTGGCCGTCCTGATAAATCAACGGCTTCGTAAACACCGCCACGCTCGTGATCTACGCCCACATCGGTCCAGAAGGGCAGGGCCTTGTCAAACAGCCACGCCCGTGCGCGGGCTTTGCTCTGATTAATATAAGCCGTGGAGCCGGGGCCATGATGGTGAGCGGCTGGGTGGTCCAGGTCGCTAAGATGCTTATGCACAGCTTTGACCTTTTGAACCTTATCCTTCGGACAAATCAGCATGGCGTCCGCAGTGTCGATCACGACCATGTCTTTCAGTCCGACAACGGCGATCAGTTTGTCGTGTGTGCGGACAAGACTGTTAGACGTTTCGACGGCAATGATATCGCCGTCCAGTACGTTTCCATTCTCGTCGGCGTCGGCAATTTCGTGGGCGGCCGACCAGCTTCCCACGTCATTCCAGCCAAATTCAGTGGGAAACACACTTGCTTTGTCCGTGTGCTCCATCACGGCAAAGTCGATGGAGTTTTTAGGAATGGCTTTGAAGCTCACCGGGTTCAGGCTGACTCGTGAAATTCCGCTGTTCGATTTGCCGAGTGTGGCCTCAGAGAATGCGAACGCCGCACGATCGGCGATATCTCTGTCATGACGCACCAATTCATGAAGAAAAGTCTCTGGCTGGAAGGCAAACATGCCAGAATTCCAGAGATAGTCACCCGATGCCAGATAGGCCTTTGCTGTCTCCTCATCGGGTTTTTCAACAAACTGAGCGACTGGATAGCTATCGAGTCCCTCAAGCCGTTCATTGGCACGATTAATATAGCCAAACCCGGTTTCGGGCGTGTGAGGGGTAATGCCAATTGTAGAAATATACCCGCCCAGTGCCGCTTTTCCGGCATGGGTCAGCGCCGAATGAAAGCCAGGAATATCGGAAATATGGTGATCTGCGGGCAGGAGCAGAACGACATAGTCCTCGCCCGAATCATTCTCCTGAACTTTTTGTCCCCAGTGCGCGGCAATTGCTGCCGCAGCTGCAGTGTCCCGGCCCATGGGTTCAGCAATGATCGCAGAAAGTGAGGCACCTTCTTCGATCATCTGGGCCTCGATTTCATCAGCATAACTCTGTCCGCAGAGTAGGACAGGAGACGTGCATTCCGCATGGGCCTGCAACCTCAAAACCGTGTTTGCGAGCAGGGATTTTTCGCCGATCAGACTTTGCAATTGTTTGGGAGCAAATGTGCGAGATGTAGGCCAGAGGCGAGTTCCGGAACCTCCACAAAGGATCGTCGGAATAATCTTCATCAGTGAAACCCCCTGCACACCTACTCGGAAGCGTCTATTGCCATCAGACTATTCGTTTTTAAAGCCCCATCAGGGCCGCGTCCTCTATTTTTTATTTTTTGACCACGAGCTGCTTGACCTTACAAGCGTCAGAAAAGGAGGACACACGACCAAACTTCTGTTCCATCTGCCTTGAGTCTCGCATAACAAATTTCCATCTTAGACATAGACGGAAGATCAAAACTGAGTTAGTCACCCGATCTTCACCCAAAAAGAGAAGCTGATCGCATGTCGGAGAAAAAACCGCGCACAGGACCGTTCACCTTTTTCAAACAGGTGCGCGCTGAGGGAGGGAAAGTCACCTGGACCACGCGCCAGGAGACGATTGCTGCAACGATCATGGTTTTGATCATGGTTGTGATTGCTGCAACATTTCTGTTCCTGGTCGATGTCGTCTGGGGCATTCTTATCCCGATGATAACCGGCGCAGCTTGAGCGAGGAGACACTGGCATGGGCCAGAAAGATATAGTGAACCCGCGCTGGTATATTGTGCACGCCTATTCGAACTTCGAAAAAAAGGTGGCCAATTCCATTCGTGAGCAGGCCGAAATGAATGATTGGGATCATCTGATCGAACAGATCGAAGTCCCAACCGAGGAAGTTGTCGAAGTTGTGCGTGGCCGCAAGCGCACGCGTGAGCAGCGCTATTTCCCGGGCTATGTCCTGATGAAGGCCGTGCTGACGGACGACATTTATCACCTCGTGAAGAACACGCCGAAAGTCACAGGCTTTCTTGGTGCTGAGGGCGGCAAGAAACCGCTTCCGGTGTCAGAGCGTGAAGTGCAGCGAATCCTCGGTGAGGCTGAAGAGGCGCATGATCGTCCGCGTCCAACCATCTCCTTTGAGGTGGGTGAGCAGGTCCGCGTCAATGACGGTCCATTCCAATCCTTCGAGGGCTCTGTTGAGGAAGTCGACGAAGACAATGGCCGCCTGAAAGTTATGGTGTCCATCTTTGGTCGCGCCACACCGGTCGACCTCGAATACGGTCAGGTGGATAAGGTCTCTTAATTTCCGTCCATTCCCGCGAAGGCGGGAAGCTGGAAACTCAGAATTCAAAAAACCCGGCCAATGCGCCGGGTTTTTTCATTTGTTTAAGTCATCGCTTGCACCGATCCCCACCTTCCTGTATACGCCGCGCTTCCGTGTGGGAGGTGGCTCGCAAAGTCCATGAGCTGAACCCGACCACGCACCCCTAAACAGTGGTGAGCTGAAACACGCAATCCACATCCAACATGTGAGGGATACATGGCTAAGAAACTCCTGGGGCAGCTCAAGCTCCAGATCCCGGCTGGTGCGGCAAACCCGTCACCCCCGGTCGGACCGGCACTCGGTCAGCGCGGCATCAACATCATGGAATTCTGTAAGGCCTTCAATGCGAAGACCGCAAACGCAGAAAAAGGCGTGAAGCTGCCGGTCGTTATCGACTATTATCAGGACAAGTCTTTTACCTTCATCGTAAAGACGGCTCCGGCCTCTACGCTGCTCATGAAGGCGGCGAAGAAGAACAAAGGCGCGAACAAGCCGGGTCACGAAACCATCGGCACGGTCACCATGGCGCAATGCCGTGAGATTGGCGAAGCCAAAATGGAAGACCTGAACGCGAATGATGCAGACGCAGCTGCGCGCATTATTGCGGGTTCTGCGCGGTCTATGGGCCTCGAGGTAACGGAGTAAGTCATGGCGACTGGAAAACGTATTGCCGCTGCTCTGCAGGCGGTAGATCGCAACCAGACCTACACCATTGGTGAGGCGGTCAAGCTGATCAAAGACAACGCGAAAACCAAATTTGACGAAACGATCGACATCGCTGTCAATCTGGGCGTTGACCCGAAATATGCGGACCAGATGGTTCGTGGCGTCTGTAACCTGCCAGCTGGCACGGGCCGTACGGTTCGCGTCGCTGTGTTTGCACGTGACGCAAAAGCAGACGAAGCGCGCGAAGCGGGCGCTGAGATTGTCGGTGCTGAAGACCTGATGGAACAGATCCAGGGCGGCTTCATGGATTTTGATCGTGTGATCGCGACCCCTGACATGATGCCAATCGTTGGCCGTCTCGGTAAGGTTCTCGGCCCGCGCGGTCTGATGCCAAACCCGAAAGTCGGCACGGTCACGCCAAATGTGGCGCAGGCCGTAAAAGACTCAATGGGCGGCGCTGTTGAGTTCCGTGTTGAAAAAGCCGGAATCGTACATGCAGGCGTTGGCAAAGCCAGCTTCTCTGAAGATGATCTCGAGAAGAACGTCACCGCCTTCGTGTCTGCGCTCGTGAAAGCGAAGCCAACCGGCGCGAAAGGGACTTATGTGAAGAAGATTTCTCTGTCGTCTTCCATGGGCCCTGGCATCCAGCTGGATACATCTGCAGCTCTGGCAGCAGCACAATAAGTTTCTGAACCAAGCTCAGTACGAATCAGGAAGCCCGGCTGTCATTGCAGTCGGGCTTTTTCTTTGCGGAACAGCGGAAATGGCGTCGGCGCTTCCGGGCTGAATCCCGGTGAAACCAGAGGGTGTAAAATTTCTTGAAAATAATAGCCGTATCGCTCTTGCAGAGAAAATGCAAAAGCGTTATGGAACGCGGCTCCGGCCGAAGTGTGTCTGCACTCCGGTTGGTTTCCTGTCCGAGACCATAGGTTAGCACAAGCTAGTAAATTTTCCTATGCAGACGGGGTGAGGCATTGACGCGTTTCGACAGGTTATACCTTCGGCGGGTCACTGCTCAAGCCCTGGGCAGGCGCATACTGTGGAAACAGTGTGCTGACACCTGGGCTTAGCGGATGGTCCGCTGGCCTCAATTGGAGACCCGTAATGGATAGAGCTGGAAAAGCTGAGTCAATGGAAATGCTGAAGGGCGTTTTCGACGAAGCCGGTGTGGTCGTCGTGGCCCACTATTCTGGTCTGACCGTTGCGGAAATGACGAACTTTCGAGCCAAGCTGCGTGAGCAGGGCGGTACTCTGAAAGTGATCAAGAACCGCATCGCCAAAAAGGCGCTTGAGGGGCTGGATAATAAAGGTGGTGATGGTGCCAAAGACCTGTTCTCAGGTCCTGTTGCTATTGCGTACTCACCTGATCCGGTCGGAGCGTCCAAGGCGACAGTTGATTATGCCAAGACGAACGAGAAGCTCGTTATTATTGGCGCTCTGATGGAAGAGACTGTTCTGGATGCCGATGGTGTTCAGGCGCTCGCGAAACTTCCATCGCTCGATCAGCTGCGCGGCAAGCTTATTGGCCTCATCCAGGCTCCGGCAACCAAGGTTGCGGGCGTGGTTCAGGCTCCGGCTTCACAACTGGCTCGTGTCTTTGCGGCTTATGCTCAAAAGGACGCGGCCTGATCATCGTCATATCTGGCAACGATCCAGATCTAATCTGAATTTCTAAGGAACTGAAAATGTCGAAACTTGACCAAATTGTTGAGGACCTGTCCTCCCTGACCGTTCTGGAAGCTGCTGAGCTTGCGAAACTTCTCGAAGAAAAATGGGGCGTCTCTGCAGCGGCTCCTGCTGCTGTTGCAATGCCTGGTGCTGGCGGCGGCGACGCTGCGGCTCCTGCTGAAGAGAAAACCGAATTTGACGTCATTCTCACCGATGCTGGTGCGAAGAAAATCAACGTCATTAAAGTTGTACGCGAAGTCGTATCTGGTCTCGGCCTGAAAGAAGCGAAAGAGCTGGTGGAAGCTGCTCCTAAGCCAATCAAAGAAGGTGCTTCGAAAGAAGAAGCAGAAGAGATCAAGAAAAAGTTCGAAGAAGCTGGCGCGAAAGTCGAAATCAAGTAACGCCACTGCCTTTGGGCTAAAAAATTTGGGCGTGATCAGCGCGGAACGCCCAGTGTATTGTGTTACGCGGCGGGTCTCTTCGGAGGCTCGCCGCGACCGCGCTTATGGCGAACGCCGCATTTTGCGGCCCTGGATCAGGAACGAAGATGGCTCTGTCCCTCACGGAAAAAAAGCGAATTCGCAAATCCTTTGGTCGGCTTCCCGCAGTCGTAGATATGCCGAACCTCATCGAAGTCCAGCGTGCTTCATATGATACATTTCTCCAGATGGCCGAAGGCCAGACCAAGTCTCCTGACGAAGGTCTCGGGGCGGTTTTCAAATCCGTTTTCCCGATCAAGGATTTCGCAGAACGTTCGGTTCTGGAGTACGTTTCTTTTGAGTTCGAGCCTCCGAAATTTGATGTTGAGGAGTGCCAGCAGCGCGATCTGACTTATGCCGCGCCGCTCAAAGTGAAGCTCCGTCTCATCGTATTCGATATCGATGAAGACACCCAGGCCCGCTCCGTTCGCGACATTAAAGAACAAGATGTCTATCTCGGCGATATTCCGCTGATGACAGACAAGGGTACGTTTATCGTCAATGGTACCGAGCGCGTAATCGTGTCTCAGATGCACCGGTCGCCGGGTGTGTTCTTTGACCATGACAAAGGTAAGACCCACGCGTCTGGCAAGCTTTTGTTTGCTGCACGGATCATTCCTTACCGTGGCTCATGGCTCGACTTTGAATTTGACGCAAAAGACATTCTGAACGTCCGTATTGACCGGAAGCGTAAGCTGCCGGCGACGACTCTGCTTTATGCGCTGGGGCTCGATTCAGAAGAAGTCCTCGAGACGTTCTACACGAACTCCATCTACCGCATTAACAAGTCGGGTTGGGTCACAGCGTTCAAGCCTGAAAACTGGCGTGGTGCCAAACCAAAATTCGATCTCGTCAATGCAGACACCGGCGAAGTCGAAGCGCCGATGGACAAGAAAATCTCAGCCGTCAAAGCGCGCAAGCTCGCTGAGGGTGGCCTGAACGATATCCTTGTTCCGTCAACTTTCCTCGAAGGCAAATTCTGTGCTTACGACGTGGTGAACCCGGAAACGGGTGAGATTTACGCTGAGGCTGGTGAAGAGCTGACCGAAGAGCGTATCGCTGAACTTCGTGACGCTGGCGTAGAAGAACTGTCCATCCTTGATGTGGATGATGGTGCGCGCGGCCCTTGGCTGCGTAACACGCTCAATGCCGACAAGAATGAGACCCGGTTCGAAGCGCTGTCCGACATTTACCGTGTCATGCGTCCGGGTGAGCCACCAACCCAGGAAGCTGCGGAAACGTTGTTCAATCAGCTGTTCTTTGATCCTGAGCGCTATGATCTGTCTGCGGTCGGCCGGGTGAAGATGAACATCCGTCTCGATCTCGACTGCCCGGATGATGTCCGCGTTCTTCGAAAAGAAGACGTGATTGCTGTCATGGGTACGATCTTGGACCTGAAAGACGGCAAGGGCGATGTCGATGACATCGATAACCTCGGTAACCGTCGTGTGCGTTCGGTCGGCGAGCTCATGGAAAACCAGTATCGAGTTGGTCTGGTTCGTATGGAGCGCGCGATCAAAGAGCGTATGTCATCCGTGGATGTCGATACGGTTATGCCGCACGATCTGATCAATGCGAAGCCGGTTGTGGCCGCGATCCGTGAATTCTTCGGCTCGTCTCAGCTGTCTCAGTTCATGGACCAGACAAACCCGCTGTCTGAAATCACGCATAAGCGTCGTCTCTCGGCGCTCGGCCCTGGTGGTCTGACCCGTGAGCGCGCTGGCTTTGAGGTTCGCGACGTTCACCCGACCCATTATGGTCGTATGTGTCCGATTGAAACGCCAGAGGGACCAAACATTGGTCTGATCAACTCGCTCGCAACGCATGCCCGCATCAACAAGTATGGCTTCATCGAAAGCCCATACCGGAAGGTTGAGAACGGCAAGCTGACAGATGAAGTGAAGTATCTCTCCGCTATGGAAGAGCAGCGTTACTCCATCGCTCAGGCGAACGCGCAAGTCGACGAAAACGGCATGCTGGTCAATGAGTTCGTGAACGCCCGCGTTGGTGCGGCTCGTGACGCGACTCTCGTTCCGCGCGAAGAAGTCGACTATATCGACGTTTCGCCGAAGCAGGTTGTGTCTGTTGCGGCATCGCTCATTCCATTCCTCGAGAATGATGACGCCAACCGCGCGCTCATGGGCTCAAACATGCAGCGTCAGGCTGTGCCGCTTGTGAAAACCGAAGCGCCGCTCGTTGGTACTGGTATGGAGGCCATTGTTGCGCGTGACTCGCGTGCCGCTCTGGTTGCCAAGCGAACCGGTGTGGTTGAGCAGGTCGATGCTGAGCGTATCGTGATCCGGGCAACTGAAGATCTCGACGCGGGTCGCTCGGGTGTCGACATCTATCGTCTGGTGAAATTCCGCCGGTCGAACCAGAACTCATGTATCAACCAGCGTCCGATTGTGAAAGTTGGCGACACTTGCGTCAAAGGCGACATCATTGCGGATGGCCCGTCGACTGACCTGGGTGAACTGGCACTGGGCCGGAACGTTCGCGTGGCATTCATGCCTTGGAACGGCTACAACTATGAGGACTCCATCCTCATTTCTGAGCGTATCGTTCGTGACGACGTTTTCACCTCGATCCACATCGAGGAATTCGAGATCGCGGCGCGCGACACCAAGCTCGGTCCGGAAGAAATCACGCGTGACATTCCGAACGTTGGTGAGGAAGCGCTTCGCAACCTCGACGAAGCGGGGATTGTTGCGGTTGGTGCCGAAGTCAAAGCCGGTGACATTCTCGTCGGTAAAGTGACCCCAAAGGGCGAGAGCCCGATGACGCCGGAAGAAAAGCTCCTCCGCGCGATCTTCGGTGAGAAAGCCTCTGACGTTCGTGACACCTCACTTCGCGTGCCTCCGGGCGATGCTGGTACTGTTGTCGAAGTCCGTATCTTCAACCGTCATGGTGTCGACAAGGACCAGCGCGCAATCCAGATCGAGCGTGAGCAGATCGAACGTCTGGAAGAAGACCGTAAAGACGAGCAATCCATTCTGGAGCGCAACGCCTATGGTCGTCTGACTGACCTTGTTCTGGGTAAAGAAGCCATTGCTGGCCCGAAAGGGTTCAAAAAGGGCGACGTCACCCTGGACAAGCTTGAAGCTGTTTCCCGGTCACAATGGTGGCAGATCCAGCTCGCGGACGAGGCCGCTCAGGCTGAGCTTGACTCATTGCAGGCGTCTTTCAACGACTCGATCGCAGAGATTGAGGCTCGCTTCAACGACCGTGTTGAGAAAATCCAGCGCGGCGATGATCTGCCTCCAGGCGTTATGAAGGTCGTCAAAGTCTTCCTCGCTGTGAAGCGTAAGCTGCAGCCAGGTGACAAAATGGCGGGTCGTCACGGCAACAAGGGTGTGATCTCAAAGATCAATCCGCTTGAAGACATGCCGTTTACAGAAGATGGCACGCCGGTCGACATCGTTCTCAACCCGCTCGGCGTTCCATCGCGTATGAACGTTGGTCAGATCCTCGAGACCCACCTTGGTTGGGCGTGTTCGGGTCTGGGTCGATTGATCGAAAGCAGTCTGGAAGTCTATCGTCGTAATAACGATATGGGCATGCTGCGTGACGCCATTGAGAAAGCCTATGGCGGTGGTGTGGAAATGCCAGAGTCCGATGATGACATCATCGAACTCGCGCAGAACCTGACAAACGGTGTTCCGATCGCGACGCCGGTTTTCGACGGTGCTCACCAGGATGACATCTCTGTCATGCTGGAGCGGGCAGGGCTCGATGCTTCAGGTCAGGTCACGCTCTATGACGGCCGGACAGGTGAGAAATTCGCTCGCCCGGTGACGGTTGGCTACAAGCACCTTCTGAAACTTCACCACCTTGTGGATGAGAAGATTCACGCTCGTTCGACCGGACCGTATTCACTCGTCACGCAACAGCCTCTGGGCGGTAAAGCCCAGTTCGGTGGTCAGCGCTTCGGTGAGATGGAGGTCTGGGCACTTGAAGCCTATGGTGCGGCTTATACACTGCAGGAGATGCTGACAGTGAAGTCGGATGATACGGCGGGCCGTGCCAAAGTGTACGAATCCATCGTTCGTGGAGAGGACAATTTCGAGGCGGGTATTCCGGAAAGCTTCAACGTTCTGGTCAAAGAGATGCGGTCTCTGGGACTGAACGTGGAAATGATCGATGGCGAGTCGGACGAAGACTGATCATCAATTCGGAATATCATTGTCGAGGATTATGAGCGGCTGGCGCCCCCAGATCAGCTGCTCAAACAACCGCTAGGGAGCGGACTTAAATGAGCCAGGAAGTTACTAACCTGTTCAACCCGAACACGCCGGCACCGTCTTTCGAGGCGCTTCGGATCTCAATCGCCAGCCCGGAGAAAATCCGATCCTGGTCACACGGTGAGGTGAAGAAGCCGGAAACCATCAATTACCGGACGTTCAAGCCGGAAAAAGATGGTTTGTTCTGTGCGCGTATTTTTGGTCCTCAGAAGGACTATGAGTGTCTGTGCGGAAAATATAAGCGCATCAAATATCGCGGCATTACCTGCGAGAAGTGCGGTGTGGAAGTCACTCTGGCACGCGTTCGCCGTGAGCGGATGGGCCATATCGAGCTTGCTGCACCTGTTGCGCACATCTGGTTCCTGAAGTCTCTTCCATCCCGGATCGCGCTCCTTCTCGACATGACGCTGAAAGATGTAGAGCGTGTGCTCTACTTCGAAAGCTATATCGTCATTGAGCCAAGTCTCACGCCGTTTGAGCCTAAACAGCTCCTCTCTGAAGAAGAGTATATGGATGCGTGCGACGAGTACGGCGAAGATGCGTTCACGGCGTCGATTGGTGCAGAAGCCATTCTCGAAATCCTGAAGGATATCGATCTGGAAGCGACTGCCGACACACTGCGCGACGATCTGAAAGAAGCGACCGGCGAACTGAAGCCAAAGAAGATCGCCAAGCGTCTGAAAGTCGTGGAAGCCTTCCTTCACTCCGGTTGCCGCCCTGAATGGATGATCATGACGGTCGTTCCGGTTATCCCACCGGATCTTCGTCCGCTCGTGCCGTTGGATGGCGGTCGTTTTGCGACGTCTGACCTGAACGATCTCTATCGTCGTGTCATCAACCGGAACAACCGACTGAAGCGCCTGATGGAGCTTCGCGCGCCGGACATCATCATCCGGAACGAGAAGCGCATGCTTCAGGAATCCGTTGATGCGTTGTTCGATAATGGTCGTCGTGGTCGTGTCATCACGGGCACAAACAAGCGTCCGCTGAAATCGCTGTCTGACATGCTCAAAGGTAAGCAGGGTCGTTTCCGTCAGAACCTTCTCGGTAAGCGCGTCGACTATTCCGGTCGTTCGGTGATCGTGACGGGTCCGACACTCAAACTGCACCAGTGCGGTCTTCCCAAGAAGATGGCGCTCGAGCTGTTCAAGCCGTTCATTTATGCACGTCTCGACGCTAAGGGCCTCGCGGGCACCGTGAAAGCGGCCAAAAAGCTCGTCGAGAAAGAAAAGCCGGAAGTCTGGGATATCCTCGAAGAGGTTATTCGCGAACACCCGATCATGCTGAACCGTGCGCCGACACTGCACCGTCTTGGCATTCAGGCGTTCGAGCCTCGTCTGATCGAAGGCAAAGCGATCCAGCTTCACCCGCTCGTCTGTACAGCGTTCAACGCTGACTTTGACGGTGACCAGATGGCCGTTCACGTGCCGCTGTCTCTGGAAGCACAGCTCGAAGCCCGCGTTCTGATGATGTCGACGAACAACATTCTGTCGCCGGCAAACGGTCGCCCGATCATCGTTCCGTCTCAGGACATGGTTCTCGGTCTCTATTATCTCACACTCGAGAAAGAGAACGAGCCGGGCGAGGGCATGTGCTTTTCGGATATGGGTGAAGTTGAACACGCTCTGTTTACAGGGTCAGTTTCACTTCACGCCAAAGTCAAAGCCAAGTTCGAAGTCGTCAACGAAGACGGATCTCGCGAGATGATCGTTTTCGATACGACACCGGGCCGCTATATGGTTGCTGACTGTCTGCCGAAAGAGCCGAAAATGACCCCTGATGTGGTCAACGAGCTGATGGTGAAGAAAGCCATCGGTCGGATGATCGATCACGTCTATCGGAACACTGGCCAGAAAGCGACGGTCATCTTCTGTGACCGGATCATGAGCCTTGGTTTCCGTGAAGCTGCGAAAGCCGGTATTTCCTTCGGTAAGGATGACATGGTTATCCCTGAAGCGAAGCACAAACTGGTGGAAGACACCCGTATGCAGGCCTCTGAGTATGAGCGCCAGTATGCTGACGGTCTCATCACGCGTGGCGAGAAATACAACAAGGTTGTTGATGCCTGGTCGACCTGTACTGACAAAGTCGCTGACGCGATGATGGAAGCGGCAGGGGCCAAGCAGATCAATCCTGAAACCGGCCGCGAAGGTGAAACCAACTCGGTCTTCATGATGGCGCACTCCGGTGCTCGTGGTTCCAAGAACCAGATGAAGCAGCTGGCGGGTATGCGTGGTCTGATGGCCAAGCCGTCAGGTGAGATCATCGAGACGCCGATCGTGTCGAACTTCAAGGAAGGTCTGACCGTCCTTGAATACTTCAACTCGACCCACGGTGCGCGTAAAGGTCTGGCCGATACGGCTCTGAAAACCGCAAACTCCGGTTACCTCACACGTCGTCTCGTCGACGTGGCGCAGGACTCAATCATCACAGAAGATGATTGCGGCACGGACAAAGGCATCACGCTGAGTGCGGTCATGGATGGTGCTGAGATCATCGTCTCGCTAGAAGACCGTATTCTTGGCCGGACAACGGCTGAAGATGTGATGGAGCCGGGTACCGGTGAGCTGATCGTTCCAGCCAACACCTATCTCGACGAGGCGCTGTCCAAGCAGATCGACTCTGCCGGCGTGGACAAAGTGTTCGTTCGCTCTGTTCTGACCTGTGAAACCCGTAATGGCTGCTGTGCAAGCTGCTATGGACGTGACCTTGCCCGTGGTGAGCGCGTCAATCAGGGTGAAGCGGTTGGTGTGATCGCGGCGCAGTCCATTGGTGAGCCGGGTACGCAGCTTACCATGCGGACCTTCCACATTGGTGGTGCGGCACAGGTTGCTGACCAATCCGGTGTTGAAGCGGCTTATGAAGGCAAGATTGTCTTCCGTGAGGCTCAGACAGTGAAACGGTCAGATGGTCGTCTCATCGTCATTGGTCGTCACATGGAAGTCGATACGGTGGATGCCGATGATCGCGTTCGTCAGACGTTCAAAGCGAATTACGGTACGCAACTTTTCGTCAAAGAAGGCCAATCCGTCAAACGCGGCGACAAGCTCGCAGACTGGGACCCGTTTGCTCAGCCTGTGATCGCGGAAGTCGGTGGTTCGATCAAATTCGAAGACATTGTCGACGGCACGACTGCGAAAGAAGAAACCGACGAAGCGACGGGGATTTCCTCCCGGACCATCGTCGATCATCGTTCGTCATCGAAAAGCGTGGACCTCCGTCCGACCGTCATCATTGTCGGTGATGATGGCGAACCGGTCACATTGCCGAATGGCTCACCAGCGCGCTATCTACTCTCAGCAGGCGCGATCCTGTCTGTGTCTGAAGGCGATACGGTCGGCCCGGGTGAAACGCTCGCACGTGTCATGACGGGTGGTGCGAAGACGAAAGACATCACCGGTGGTCTGCCGCGTGTTGCTGAACTCTTCGAAGCGCGTCGTCCGAAGGATCACGCCATCATCGCTGATCTCGATGGACGTGTTGAATTCGGTCGCGACTATAAAAACAAGCGCCGTATCCGCATCGTGCCGGAAGAAGAGGGCGTCGAGCCGATGGAATATCTCATTCCGAAGGGCAAGCACTTGTCCATTCAGGAAGGTGATATGATCCGTCGGGGTGATTACCTCATGGATGGTAACCCTGCGCCGCAGGACATTCTGACCGTTCTTGGTGTTGAGGCTCTGGCTGATTACCTCGTGGACGAAATCCAGAAGGTCTACCGACTGCAGGGCGTTCCGATCAACGACAAGCACATCGAAGTCATCGTGCGTCAGATGCTTCAGAAGATCGAAATCACCGATGGTGGCGAGACATCGCTTCTCAAAGGTGAAACCGTCGAGCTTCTGGACTTTGAAGATGCGAACGCTGCCGCTCGCAAGGCAGGTCGGACTGAGGCAACTGGTACACCGGTTCTCCTCGGTATCACCAAGGCAAGCCTGCAGACCCGCTCCTTCATCTCGGCTGCGTCCTTCCAGGAAACCACCCGCGTGCTCACCGAAGCGTCTATTCAGGGCAAGGTCGATACGCTGGAAGGCCTCAAGGAGAACGTTATTGTTGGTCGTCTCATCCCGGCCGGTACAGGCGGTCAGCTCCGTCGCTATCGTCGTCTCGCAGGCGATCGGGATGCGAAGCTCAAAGCCAAGCGTGCTGAAACAGAAGCGGCACTCGCGGCACCGGCTCTTCCGTCTCCGGAAGCTGCGGAATAACGAATCAGGGGCTGTAGTTCTGCAGCCCCTTTTTCCACCCGTTCGGATCGTCAGAGGTTTACCTCATATTCCGGCGCGCTGAACGGTCCCGGCCATACCGGGAAAGGCATGTAAATCATCGGGATTGCGTTAAGAAGGGTTGACCTGATCCGTCACTCAGACTATTAGCGCCGCTCGATGTGCAGGTTCGCTGCGGCTCTAGTACCGCGCGTCCTCCCGAAAGGGTTAGGGGTCCAAGCCTCCCCAAGTCGAATTCTACCGGGGTGATTTGTTCAGATCGCTCCGGTTTTGGTTATGGAAATTGGGTGTTTGGACCCGACAGAAGGATAGAAGTATAGGCCTATGCCAACGATTAACCAGCTGATCCGTAAGCCGCGTTCTCCGCGGCCGAAACGAAACAAAGTTCCAGCGCTGAAGGCTTGTCCTCAGCGCCGTGGCGTGTGTACGCGTGTCTACACGACGACACCGAAGAAACCGAACTCTGCGCTTCGTAAAGTTGCCAAGGTTCGTATGACCTCTGGCTATGAATCCATCTGCTACATCCCGGGTGAAGGTCACAACCTTCAGGAGCACTCTGTTGTGCTTATCCGTGGTGGCCGTGTACGCGACCTTCCAGGTGTTCGTTACCACGTTCTCCGCGGCGTTCTGGATACGCAGGGCGTTAAAGACCGTAAACAGCGCCGTTCGCATTACGGCGTGAAGCGTCCTAAGTAGGAAATAAAGATATGTCTCGTCGTCACCGCGCAGAAAAACGTGAAGTTCTTCCGGATCCGAAATTCGGAGATCTCGTCCTGTCAAAATTCATGAACCAGATCATGGTTGATGGTAAGAAATCCACTGCTGAACGCATTGTCTATGGTGCGCTCGATGTTGTTGAAGCGCGTGCAAAACGCGATCCGATCGAGCTGTTCCACGATGCGCTCGACAATGTGTCTCCAGCGGTAGAAGTGCGTTCCCGCCGTGTGGGTGGTGCGACCTATCAGGTTCCTGTGGAAGTTCGTCCTGAGCGTCGCCAGGCACTTGCTATCCGCTGGTTGGTTGCCGCTGCGCGCAGCCGCAACGAGAACACAATGCGTGAGCGCCTCGCTGGCGAAATGCTCGATGCATCCAATGGTCGTGGGACTGCCGTGAAAAAGCGTGAAGACACGCACCGCATGGCAGAAGCAAACCGCGCCTTCTCTCATTACCGCTGGTAATAATCTTACAAACCTATTTTTAGCTGAGGCTCCACAATGGCTCGCGACTATCCGCTCGAACGTTATCGCAACTTCGGCATCATGGCTCATATTGATGCCGGTAAGACCACGACTACAGAGCGCATTCTGTTCTACACAGGTAAATCTCACAAGATTGGTGAGGTTCATGACGGCGCTGCGACCATGGACTGGATGGAGCAAGAGCAAGAGCGTGGTATCACCATCACGTCTGCTGCGACGACCACGTTCTGGGAACGTACCGAAACCGGTACAGAGCCTGACTCTCTGAAGCACCGTTTCAACATCATCGACACGCCGGGACACGTTGACTTCACAATTGAAGTTGAGCGTTCTCTCGCGGTTCTCGACGGCGCAGTCTGCGTTCTCGACGCCAACGCTGGTGTTGAGCCGCAAACTGAGACTGTCTGGCGTCAGGCTGACCGTTACAAGGTTCCGCGTATCGTGTTCGTCAACAAGATGGACAAACTGGGCGCTGACTTCTTCAACTGTGTGAAGATGATTAAAGAGCGCACGGGTGCGACCCCAATGCCGATCCAAATTCCGATCGGTGCTGAGACTGAACTCGAAGGCCATGTTGATCTGCTGACCATGAAAGAATGGGTCTGGCGTGGTGAGGACCTTGGCGCGACCTGGTTCCAGCAAGACATTCGCGACGAACTCAAAGACAAAGCCGAAGAACTGCGCGGCGAGTTGATCGAGCTTGCTGTTGAGCAGGACGAAGAAGCTATGGAAGCCTATCTGGAAGGCGAAGAGCCTAGCCTGGAAACGCTCCGCAAGCTCATTCGTAAAGGGACGCTCGAAATGGCGTTCGTTCCGGTTCTCTGCGGTTCTGCGTTCAAGAACAAGGGTGTTCAGCCGATGCTGAACGCGGTGATCGACTATCTTCCGAGCCCGCTCGATGTCCCGGCTTATATGGGCTTCAAACCAGGCGACGAAGACGAAGTTCGTAACATTGCGCGTCATGCCGATGATGACGAGCCGTTCTCCGGCCTTGCATTCAAAATCATGAACGACCCGTTTGTTGGCTCTCTGACCTTCGTTCGTATTTACTCCGGTAAAATGAACAAGGGCGGATCTATGCTGAACTCGACCAAGGGTAAGCAGGAGCGTATCGGCCGTATGATGATGATGCACTCGAACAACCGTGAGGAAATCGAGGAAGCATTTGCAGGCGATATTATCGCTCTGGCTGGTCTGAAAGATACGACAACAGGTGACTCGCTCTGCGACAAGTCTGATCCGGTCGTACTGGAAACTATGAACTTCCCAGATCCGGTGATCGAGATTGCGGTTGAGCCGAAATCCAAAGCCGACCAGGAAAAAATGTCTGTTGGTCTCCAGCGTCTTGCTGCAGAGGACCCATCCTTCCGCGTCGAGACCGATATTGAATCCGGTCAGACCATCATGAAGGGTATGGGCGAGCTTCACCTCGACGTTCTCGTTGACCGTCTTAAGCGTGAGTTCAAAGTCGAAGCGAATATCGGTGCGCCGAAAGTGGCTTACCGTGAGGCGATCAGCCGTCCTGCGGAGATCGACTACACCCACAAGAAACAGTCTGGTGGTTCTGGTCAGTTCGCCCGCATCAAGGTTCAGTTCGAGCCGGGTGAAGCGGGTTCTGGTTTCGTGTTCGACTCCAAGATCGTGGGTGGTTCGGTTCCTAAGGAATACATTCCGGGCGTCGAAAAAGGCCTCGAAAGCGCCATGCAAAACGGTCTGCTTGCCGGTTATCCGCTGAGCGATCTGAAAGCGACGCTGATCGACGGTGCTTACCACGATGTTGACTCGAGCGTTCTTGCGTTCGAAATCGCGGCCCGCGCGGCATTCCGTGAGCTGAAGAGCGAAGGTGCTCCACGCATTATGGAACCTGTCATGAAGGTTGAGGTTGTCACGCCGGAAGATTATATGGGCGACATCATCGGTGACCTGAACTCTCGTCGTGGACAGATCCAGGGTTCAGAGCCACGCGGTAATGTCACAGCGATCAATGCCTTTGTTCCACTCGCCAACATGTTTGGGTATGTGGGCAACCTTCGCGGCATGTCACAGGGTCGCGCACAGTTCGTCATGCAGTTCGATCACTATGAAGAAGTGCCTCGCGCTGAGAGTGAAAAAATCATATCTCAGCTCGCCGGTTAATTCGAGCGCCAGACAGATTAAAGTTCAGGAGTAGGAAATAATGTCCAAGGCAAAGTTTGAGCGTAACAAGCCCCACGTCAACATCGGCACGATTGGTCACGTTGACCACGGTAAGACGACGCTGACAGCGGCGATCACG
>NZLU01000026.1 GCA_002692725.1 Ponticaulis sp.
CCACCGGAGACCTGGCCTGCATTGCTCGCCAAGGTCACGGACGTGAACGGCAATCTCACCGGCGTTCACCGCACATGGCTCGATCCGGCGACGGCTCGCAAGGCGCCCCTCGATCCATCACGCAAGGCGATGGGGAACCTGCTCGGGCATGGCGTGCGGATCGGAACTGCGAGCGACATCCTCGCTGCTGGCGAAGGGCTGGAAAGTACGCTCTCCGTGCGCATGGCGTTGCCCAACATGCCCGTCATATCCGCGTTGTCGGCCAATCATCTCGCCGCGCTGATCCTGCCGACTGCGCTTCAGCGTCTCTACATCGCCGCCGACAACGACGAGGCAGGCGCCATGGCGGCGGCCAATCTGATCGAACGCGCAGGAGCCGTCGGTATCGAGACGATCCGGCTTATTTCTCTTGGCGGCGACTTCAACGAAGACCTCCGCAAGCTCGGACGGGACGACCTAAGGACGCATCTGGGTCAGCAACTGGCTACGGCCGATTTCTCACGGCTGCTTGCTTGCAAAAGGAGAGAAAGGAAACAAGGGTCAATTTTACCGGAGTTAACCCAAAATCGACGTTAAGATACCCTCAATTGATGATTTAAAACCCTTTAATAAAGACGCGTAAGCGTGCGTTTCAAACGGTAACTTCGGCGAGCAGTAATCCGGGTTCATCCAAAGGCAGTTGCTGTACTACCCGACCGCTCGGATCTAGGAGAGACGTTGGCCCCCACGCAACACATTCATCGCGACACCCAGTGACGTCCGAAGACAAAAGCCACAATCCAGTCTCGCGACACCTTTGTCCGCGTATCGAGTTATGACGATTCTTCCACTTCTCGGCGATGGTGCGCGGCAACATGTTGTTCGCACAACAGACCAAAAGTTCAGCCCCCAGATCACGAATGGATTGAGCCGCCTCCGGGAAGTTAGCATCGTAGCAAATATTTACGCCAAACCGCAGTCCATCTGCTTCGAATACAGGATAGGCTTCGCCAGCCATGAACATATTCTCTCGGGCGAGAAGATGCGTCTTGCGATAGCATCCCGTAATCTGACGATTTTGAATGATGGCTGCGCAATTCGAAAACCCGCCGCCGAGAGCTTCTATAAATCCTAAAACGACAGTTGGACTGTTCTCAGGAAGACGAGACAGGAAGTCTTGGATTTCAGGAGCGTCAATCGACAGGGCGAAGCGTTCGATGTGTTCGACGCTCGCGATGTAACCTTGCAAGTACCCTTCTGGAAAACAGATGAGACTGGAACCGGCTTCTTTCGACCGCTCGACGAGGTTGATGGCATGCGCCGAGGCTTTTTCGACCTCCCCAACAAACTCGACCGTTTGTGCCGCCGCAACTCGAATCGTTTTTACCATTATATGAGATTAAGCTAGCGGTATTGAAAGTTCGAGTGTCTGTATTCACCCAAGTCTGTGACTCGCCTCCTGTTGAACAATGACTGTGACCGGCGAATTCACGCCACCGGTCACCCCTTCGGCGAATAGCGGCGCTGGGCATAACACCTGAGCAACGGAGCTGGCCAGGCAGCACTCTTGCCCGCGTCATCACGATGCTTCCCTGTCCAAGAGCCTCGCCTTCGGCCTTCCGAGAGGAGCGAGACGGAGCGGCGACTGGCCGGGCCGGCAACGGCTGCGGCAGCGCTCTTTTCCGCCGCCGGGCGTAAAGTCCCGGCTTTGCATCGCGAAACAAAAGAGCGCCGCCTCCGCCGTCCTCCGCCTCTGGCTCCGGCCGCCGTGACCGGCGGTGCAGTCCCGGCCAGCCCCCGCTTTCCCGTCGCTCGGGAAGGCCGCGAGAGGCGCGGCCCTCGCCGAACAGGAGACGATCCCATGACCGCCGAAACCACCGAACCAATGGCCAGCTCCGCAACCGCGGCCGTACTCGAAGAGCTACAGCTCTATGGCTATCGGCCTTTCGCCGACGAGCCCGACCCAAGACCTTTGCCCGAAGCCGACGCCCTCCAGGGTGCGATAGCCGACATCTTCGACGAGCTCGCCGCGACGCTGGAAGACACGCGTCTCGAACCGGACCTCGAAGACCTGCTCTGGTCATTGACGAACCTGTTCCATCGCACAGCCGCCCGTGTCGACCGCGACCTCGACGACAATGAGCAAGCTCAGAAACGCTCGCAGCGCGAACAGGACGGTTCGGAAGTCCGATCCGTCGAACTCGAAGCGCTGACGGCGCAGGGCGTCACACTGATCGAACGGCGCAACGCCTACGAGCTCATGCGCGACATCGCGGCCGACCATTTCGAAACTCATCTCGGCCAGACTTGGCGGCCGCGTTCAGGATCCCGAATCAATCATCGCTCGCTGACCGCGGCCATGATCGACAGCCGCGACTATCTTTCAGCGAAGCGACGCGCGGAGATCGAACCCCTCCTGCCGACCGGACCACGGGTCGCGTTCTCCGGCGGACTCGACGTCACCGACCATCGGGCGATCTGGGATGCGTTGGACCGGGTCAAGGCGAAACATGCCGACATGGTGCTCCTGCATGGCGGCTCGCCCAAAGGCGCCGAGAAGATCGCCGCCTGCTGGGCCGATAACCGCAAATGCCAGCAAATCGTCTTCAAGCCGGACTGGAAGCGCCACGGCAAGGCCGCGCCGTTCAAGCGTAATGACGCGCTTCTTGAGGCGATGCCCATCGGCCTCATCCTCTTTCCGGGCTCCGGGATCACCGACAATCTGGCCGACAAGGCCAAGAAACTCGGCGTCCCGCTCTTCGATTTCAGGCCGAAGAACAACAAAGCGCAGGCAGCGTGATGCCTGAGTTGCATCACCTGATGCGCGCGCCGGAAAGTTCCGGCGTGCGCTGCTTTGCGCTATACTTCGAAAAGCGCCGTGGCGGTTGGTGGAGGCGCTCCATCCATGAAGGAGACCGCCCATGTTTCTGTCCGTATTGCTGAGCGTTGTCGGCCTCGGCTTCCTCTGCTGGCTGTTATTCAGCCTGGCCGTCTATGCGCTTCCGTTCTTCGTCGCCGTCACGGTCGGCTACTACGCGTTTGAAAACGGGGCGGGGCCGATCGGCGCCATCGCCGTCGCCCTGTTCGCCGGCGCCGTCGCTCTTATCCTCGGGCAAGTCGCGTTCGCCACGATCCGGTCACCGACCATCCGCCTGGCGATCGGCGCGCTCTATGCCTTGCCGGCAGGAGTGGCCGGTTTTCACGTGGTCAAAGGGCTTTCTGAGACCGGCGGCGCAGGCGAGGCGTGGACCCTCATCTTCGCGAGCATCGGTGCGATCATCGTCGGCGCGACGGCATGGGTGCGCATCGCATCCCTTGTAGGACCTGACGTGCATCATCAGCTAGTCTGAAAGTTCTCCATTACTGGCGACTGGCATGCAAACCGACCAGCCGAGAGAGAAGGATCACGGTATAGAGCGTACCACCTATCGCTTCGAAGGTGACGAAGGACTGCGCGTAGAATCCGACAGGAGTGATATCGCCGTAGCCGAGTGTGGTGAGGGTAACGTAGCTGAAGTAGACCATCTGTTGCCAGTCGATAGCGGCACCCGAACTGGCCACGAAGGACCCCGGCGCGCACCATTCGATGAAGGCCAGAACGGCGGCGAAGCCCGATCCGATGACGAGGTAGAGCGAAGTGGCCGAGAGGAGCACATCGGTCATCACTGTCCGCGCGCCGAAGGTGTAACGGGCCAGCACCACGATCATGCCGAGATGATAAACCATGGATGTCAGGTAGACGGCGAGTGCTGTCCCGTTCGAGGGGACATAGGAGTTCAGAATGCCCGCGATGAACACAGCGAGCCCCGCGCTCCCAACAAAAATGCGTAGAAGGCGATGACCCGTGAGTGCCCAGGTCGCCACCCCGAAAATCGCCGCGTAAAAGCCATAGAACAGTGCAGGCCAAACCCCAGCGGCGGCCGACAAGGGATAGGTCAGATTGTGGATCAGGATCGCAGCCAGAAAGCCAGCATTGGCGGCGACCTTGTTCCTGGCGGTGGGAAGCGACAGCATCTCAGGCCGCCTTCCGATGGCCGAACGCCGCCATGGCCGCCATGATCAGCAGGACACCCGCGCCGAGCCAGAGCCCGTGCAGATGCAGACCCACGCATGCCCAGCCCCAGGCCGCCAGCGCCGCGACGGCCAGAAGGTAGAGTCCGCGCAACCGTTCCGCGGTGACGCGGTGAAAGATTGTGCAGCCGAGAAGGAAGAGCGATGGCCCCGCGAAGGCGATGATCGCGGTCTCGGCATGGATCGCGTCATGGGGATGGGCCACGACCATCTCAATGGCGACGGCGGTGACGATGGCCCCGCAGACCGAGACCCCATGTGCGTAGGCCAGACCTGCGCGGGCAAGACTGGTGTGATTCGTCTCATGTTCGAACCGGTGTTCCCCCGGCTCCGCGAGATCGACGAAGTAGATCCACCACAGCGTCACGATCAGCAGGAACCCAATCAGCGCGGCGGCACCCGTGTCCACATGGATCTCGTGGCCGACCAGATAGCCGCCGAGCAGGAGAATGGATTCCCCGAGCGCGATGATGAAGATCAACTGGTTACGCTCGAAGAGATGCAACCCTTTCAATGTCCAGCTCGACATCGAGGTCGCGCCTTGGCCCGGAAGCCAGAACCCCAAATAGGGCGCGGCATAGTCGATCAGCACAGCAAGGATCCAAAGCGCCAGCCGCGCAGGTTCCACAAAGGCGCCGACGATCCAGAAGACGCCGGAAATCGCGCTCCAAGCGCCAAGCTGGAAATAGTTACGCCCCATGACCTGACCGCGGAAGACAAAGCCCATATAGCCTGCACGGATCAGCGCCATGGAGACATACGCGATGGCGAACAATTCCGCGCGTTCGCTAAAGGCCTGCGGCGCCGCCACCGCCATCAGCAGCGCGCAGCCCATCAGGACAATCATCAATCCACGCCCGCTAGGATGATCCGGGTTCACCCAGTTCGCGGCCCATGCGGTGTAGTTCCACGCCCACCAGACGGCGGCGAAGAGCGTCAGATACTCAAGCGCGCCGAGCCAGTTCGCGTGTTCCAACAGGTAATGCGAGAGCTGAATGATGGTGAAGACGTAAACGAGATCGAAGAACAGCTCCATATTGGTTACTCGGGGCGTTTCTTTGGGAGCGAGGTCGCGTAAGGCGCCAGTTGGCACGAGGCGATGAATTAGGCTGGACATGAAATTTCCTCGTGGTGTTTTTAGTAACTATCCCTGAAATCCGCCTGCATTCAAATATTGGCTTTCTTCCGGGGTCAGCGCACGTTCGAAGATCGGTTGCCGGTGGGGGAACCGTCCGAAGCGGGCGATGATATCGCGATGGCGCCTCGCCCTATGGAGCCCCGAAGGCAGGTGGCGGCGATGCAGCGCCACCGATAGGTTCTGATCTTCAAGCACTTCGGAATGAGCGAAAGGCAGAAGCATGAAGAGGCGTAGGTCCTGTGGCAGCCTGTCAATGAACCCTTGCTTTTTAGCATGGCGTGCGAGCGACAGGGCCTGGAGGTCTGCGCGATACATCTCCCGGGTGCCACGGAACGCGTTGCGCGGATACTGATCCAGCAGGATCAGCAGTGCGAGACAGCCCTCGGGTATCGCCTCCCAAGGCGAGAGATCACCCGCCATGGCAGCCTCGTGCAGGGGGGCAAAGCGCCTGCGAAAGGCGGCGTCGAACGCGGGGGACTTGGAGAACCAGTCTTTGGATGCCGCTCGCCACCATGCGATCACTTCACTGATACGCGGATCTGTCATACTGCGCGCCAATCTTGCTGGATGGAAAAGGCCGGCGGCAAGTCGCCGCCGGCCAAAACGGCTCACTTGGTGGTGTAGCCGCCGTTGACGAGGATGGTCTGGCCGGTCATCCACCATCCGTCGGAGACCATGAAGGTGATCCAAGGCGCGATATCCTCGATGTCGGTCAGGCCTGTCTTCGAGAAGGGAGAAAGCGCTGCTGCGGTTTTGTGGTACTGCTGCGCTTCCTCACCCTCGGCCGGGTAGAAGAACGGCGTATCCATTGGGCCCGGGCCGATTGCAGTTACTGAAATGCCGCGATCTCCGAGTTCCTTAGACGCAGCACGGGTGAAATGTTCCACCGGCGCTTTCAGTCCTTCATAGGCCGCATAGAAAGGCGTATAGGCGCCCAGTAGTGAAGTGACGATCGTGCAGATCTTGCCGTTATCGTTGACGTGCTTGCCAGCCTCTTTGAGGAAGAAGAAGGCGGACTTCACATTGACCGCACAGGATTGATCGAAGACCTCTTCAGTCACCTCGGCCATCGGCTTCTTCACCACCATGCCGACCGTGTTGATCGCGATGTCGGGGCGTCCCACGGCAGCGACCGTGTCCGCGAACAGTTTTTCCATCGCCGCCGCCGAGGTCAGGTCAGCCTGGAAGGCCACCGCTTCGGCGCCAGCGGATTTGATCGCCGCGATCGTTTCTTCGGCGGCCGCCTTCGTGGCGTCGCTGTTATAGTGGATGGCGATGGCCCTCGCGCCGGATTGGGCGAATTCGCGCGCCAGCAACCCGCCAAGGTTCTTCGCGCCGCCAGCGATGAGAACCACTTTGCCTTCGATACTGTTTCTCGACATGTCATTTCCTTTCCGGTGGTGAGTGCGCCTTCGGATCGACGCCTTGCGCAGAAAGTGACCTGTCTTCAAATAAAGATAAATCGACAGTTCTTGACATCATTTGCCAGAAATGACGAACAATATGCATGGATCGAATTCATCAGATGCACGTGTTTGTTCAGGTCGTGGAATGCGGAAATTTCACCCGCGCGGCTGAGGCCCTCGGACTTCCACGCTCGACGGTATCCAGTGCGGTGCAGGCGCTTGAAGACCGACTCGGCGTACAGCTTCTTCAGCGCACGACCCGCGTGGTGCGTCCGACACAGGAGGGGTTGCAGTTCGCGGATACCGCCCGCGATCTGGTCGATGCGGTCGCGCAGGCCGAAGGACAATACCGGCTTCGGCCAGATGATATCTCGGGGCGTCTGCGGATCGACATGCCAAGCCGGATTGCCAGGCGCATGGTGATTCCGCATCTGCATGAGTTTCGCGCGCGCTTCCCGGCGGTAATGCTGGATATCAGCGCCACGGACCGGATGATCGATCTGGTCTCTGAGGGGATTGACGCGGTGGTGCGTCTGGCCGTTCTGGAGGACAGCGAACTAATTTGTCGCAAGATCGGCGATGTACCGATGTTGACATGCGCCGGGGCGGAGTATCTGGCGAATTACGGAACACCACTGACCCCTGCGGATCTTTCGGGTCATCAACTGGTCAACTATGCGTTACGCATGCCTGCACTATCATCAGAGTGGGAAGGGCGTGAGAACGGGCGTGAAGTCACCGTCGCCATGTCGAGCCACCTTTGCGTTGACAATGCGGAAAGTTACGTCTCTGCCGCTCTGCATGGTCACGGTCTGATCCAGGTCCCTGCGCATGACGTCACCGATGACATAGCCGCTGGCCGACTTATCGAGGTGCTGACTGAGTACCGACCGGCGCCCGTGCCAATTTCCATTCTCTATGGGCGCCGCCGGCACGTCGCACCAAGACTGACAGTGTTCATGGACTGGTTATCGAACCTGCTGCGAGATGAAGGTTTTGCCGAGACTTAACACTAGATGCGATATGCAAGGCTGGACGGTTTTGTACTTTGATCTCAGCAGTTTAAACGCCGACTGCCTCCAATATGAACGGACTGAAACAATGAAGCATCCTTGGCGCTTAGAGCTTCTTGCAGAGCGCCGCAAATAGATGAAGCTGCGAGTCAGGCGTCTTCATGTCCAGGCGCTACCGCATAGACGTCGGATAGCTGCTCGATCAGGCCCGACTGGATCGGCGCCGTCGCCTCATTGATTGCCGCGACGCCCATGTCATCGCCGACCTGGGTACGCAGGGGACGCTCGCCTGTCATCTCGACAAGCTCTATGATCCGGTCTGCAACATTCCGGGCATCATTACCCGCATGGCCCTGCTCGAACAGGTCGAGGAACATGCCCAGCATCTTTTCCCGACCCGCAGCATGCGGGCCATAAGAGTCCAGCGTACCGGATCTGTCCGGGGACGGCGCAGTGTTCACAAGATCCGTTGCATGACCGCTTGGCTCGATTAGAACCGACTGGATGTTGAACGGGGCGAGTTCATAGTTAAGGCTTTCCGACCAGGCCTCCATCGCCCATTTCGAAGCGCAATAGACCCCGAAATAGGGAATCGCCAGCCGCCCGGCGGAGGAACTGATATTGATGAGCAGCCCTTCCCGGCGCTTGCGCATGGCGGGCAAGACCGCCTGGCTCATCGTAGCAAGGCCGAACATGTTGACGTCAAAGCACGCCCGCATCTTTTCGAGCGAGAAAGCCTCGGTCACGCCGACCGGCATGATGCCGGCATTGTTCACGAGCACGTCCAGCGGGCGTTCCAGTTCGATCTCTGCCGCGACCCGCGTGCAGTCATGCCCGGAGGTGACATCCAGCTCGACCACACGAAGGACGTGTCCGGCGTCTGCAGCGGATTGCTGCAGGGCCTGCGCGGCCTCACGGTTGCGGCCGCTGATGTCGCGCATGCCTGCGAAAACGTGATGTCCGCGGGCCGCGAGGGTCTGTGCGGTCAGGAGGCCGATGCCACGGCTGGCGCCGGTGACGAGGACCGTTTTGGCGGTGAGTTGAGTCATGATTCTACACTCCGGTTCTGAAGACTGATTTGAGAAAGAGATTGAGCGGACCGTCATCGCCGGTCGCTTTCATGCGTGTGAGAGCGCCGCTCCAGGCGTTCAGCAGCCAGTCTGCCGCTTCATCCGCACTCAGATGGGCAAGACCGATCTTCGACAGGTCGGCTTGGCTGAGGCAGGCGGCGATCTCGCCTGAGAGGTCACCCCAATTGCCTTTCAGTTCGGACTGGAAGGTCGGCACTTCATCGGCGAGTTCGGTCGTCAAATTGCACATCAGACACCCCTCCGCGAACCTCCTGTGTTCCATGTCGGACCGTGCCGCTTCAAAGAAATTCTTCAGGCGTGTCAGCGGCGGCACGCGCTCGTCGCATAGAACCCGGTGGGCGAAATCGACCTGCGCGTCCGAATAGCGGTGCGCGACCGCAATGCCGAAGTCCTCCTTGCTGTCGAAGTAGTGATAGAAGGAGCCCTTGGCGACACCTGCCTGTTTCAGCACGTCATTGATGCCGGTTTCGAAAAAACTCTTCTGGCGGAACAGTTGCTGGCCGGTTTCGAGCAGCTTCTCCCGCACCGCATCGTAGTGTTCCTGGTTTCTGATCCGCGCCATGCGACCCTCCTTAGAAGATGCTAATATAAATAGACCAGTCTATTTTTTATTCAACGTCGCTCACCGAATTTGGCTGGAGAAATGCGCTCAATACTTTGTGAGTGCATACTTTTTGTGTTGATGCGAAATGTCCTTGAATGTGCTGGAAAAAATCCTCTGACCTCAACTTAAGGTCCTCGCATGCATAGTGAGACTTCCTGAGTTGGAACTCGTTCTCGTGAGAATCTATTTGACAAACGTAAAATAAGTGGCATATGTTTGCCTGCGATCACAGTAGGTATTCTATGCAGCAAAAGCCCAATGATCCCCGCTTCCATAGAAGCAGAAGCACACTGATCGAAGCGATGATCCAACTGGTGCGTGAGCAACCAGTTGTGTCCATATCGATCACGCAGGTCGTTGAAGTGGCAGGGGGGACGCGCCCCACCTTCTACCAGCACTTCGCCGACGTCCCATCTGCGGCGCGGGCCGCGGCGCTCCACCAACTTTCAGAGGCATACCCACATATTGAAAGCGGGCTTGAGCGTGCCAGTGTTGAGGAAGTCCGCACAATGCTGGAAAAGCGAACTGTGTCAGTGCTGCGTCATCTTCACACAGACAAAACATTCTATCTCAACGTATTCGATAGCGCGGGCAATATCGATCTTTTCGAGGGACTGGTCGGGATTGTGTCGGAGCGAATGATGCGACCCGGCTTCCAGAGGAAGACTCATCCGAACGAAGATGAGCGTGACCTGAAGCTCCTTCTGGCCGGCGGCCTCACATGGTTATCGATCAATTGGTTGCGTAAGGGAGACAAAGCGTCTTCGGCGGAGGCAATGGCGCGGAGAATCGTCAAGTTCGCGCTAAAGATCGGGGACATGGCATGATTCTACAGTTTATGCGGATTGCTCGAAGGAGGAGACGACCGATAATTCATCTCCTGATCGGGTGGGCAATCTGTGTTGTCGCCTTATCGATTTCGCCTGCCGCGCTTGCTCAGGAGAATACACCGGTTGCGTTGGATTATAATGCCGCAGAGCTAAAGTTCCTGGAACGATCCGATGCGATCGCTGCGGCCAGCGATAAAGTCAACGCGATGCAGGCGCAGGAACGGTCGACCAGACATCTGCATCGTCCAGACATCGATTTTGAATTTCAGCTGCTAGAGTATCAGAAGACACTCTATCTACCTCTTGGCTCCTTGTCGCCTCTCATTAAAGACTATGGGATCCCCGATCCGCTGGTATTTCGTCAAGAGATGAGCAGTACACGTCCAATTTTCAGTGCAACATTGCCAATATATACCGGAGGGGAGATCGCTGCGGCAAAGGATGGTGCCCGGGCGCAAGTAGATGGGGCGCGAGCAGAGCAGAACCGTACCGTGGAAGACGGCCTGCATCAGCTCGTAAGCGCATATTTTGGCCAACAATTGGCGGAGCGGGTGCTCGGCGTAAGGCGGGATGTGCTATCCGGATTAGAACAACATCTCAAGGATGTAACACGCATGGAAGACGCCGGACTTGCGAGCCGAGCGCAGCGCCTGCAGGCGGAAGTCGCGCGTGACGAAGCGAAACGCGAATATGAAAATGCCATAGCGAGCTTGGCGACCGCGAATGTTGCACTTGCCGGTTTGTTGCGGTCCCCAAGCGGTGTACGCCCGCTCAGTCCCCTGTCTGTAATATCTGAGCCGCTTAGGCCTGTCGAAGACTTCAAGGCGTCTGCGCTTGCAACCCATCCTGAGCTCATGAGGTTGCAGGCGATCACTGACCAGGCCGATGCCGGAGTGCGCCAGGAGATCTCCAAACAACGCCCTCAAGTCTATGGGTTCGCCCAATACAATCTGGATCGTGAGGATGCCCTCTTGACTGATCCCGATTGGATGGTTGGCGTTGGGTTTAGGTACAAGTTTCTCTCTGGTGTTGATCGTAAGGAAGGGGTTGCCTCTGCAAGGGCGGTTGCAGATCAAGCGCGGGCGGGTCGCAGGGAAGCGAGAATCCAGATCGAGATCGGTGTGACTAGGTCCTGGTTCGAGGTGGAAGCGGCGCGGAAGAATTTCCTCCTTCTCGACTCGGCTATCGCCTCGGCCAAGGAAAACCTCCGTCTGCAAAGGCTTGCTTATAGCGAGCAGCAGGCGACATCCCTTGATGTCATCGATGCACAGCTGGGTCTTGGGCGGGCGCGTATTCAGCAGACCCAGGCTGCATATGACTACATTGTTGCGTTGGCGGATCTACTGTCGATCAGCGGGAAAATGCTAGAAATGCCACATTTTTTAAACCGCGCCGACAGGGTGGTCCCATGACTGAAGACATAGAGATTGAAGAAAGCGGCGAAGCAGTGGGGGCTGAGGTGGAGCCCCCTTTGGCGAGGCAGGCGCAGGGCAAGTCGCGCAAACCATTGTTCGCTCTTGTGGGCGGCATCGGTCTTGTCATTCTGATCGTATCAGGGCTCTGGCTCGGCTATCGTCCGGTCCAGGATCAGATCGAGGGCATGGTCGATGCGCGAGAGATCCGGGCCGCCAGCAAGGTGACTGGCCGGATAGAAGCGTTTCATGTCTCCGAAGGGGCGCGGGTTACCGCCGGACAGCTTCTGTTTACGGTCGATAGTCCTGAAGTCGTGGCCCGGTCGCAACAGGCCAACGGTGCGGTTACCGCTGCAAGAGCCATGGAGGCGAAGGCGGAGGACGGTGCGCGCGCAGAAGATATACGCGCGGCCGAGGCTCAATGGCGTCGCGCGAAGGCGGCCGCCGATTTGGCGGGAGCGACGCATCAGAGAATTCAGCGGCCCTTCAACGAAGGGGTCGTGCCGGGACAACAAAGAGACGAGGCTGAAGCAAATGCGGTCGCTTCGAAAGAGGCGGAGCGCGCAGCCAGAGCTGTTTATGATCAGGCGCTGGCTGGCGCCCGCGACGAAGACAAGCTGGCGGCCAGCGGTCAGCTTGAGCAAGCGTTGGGCGCCTTTGCCGAGGTTGAGGCTGCGGCCGCAGAAACGCGCATTGCCTCACCGGCGGATGGGGAAGTCGGTCGACGCCTTGCTCAAGTGGGAGAGTTGGTGCCGCAGGGCTTTCCGGTATTCATGGTGACGGAAACCGGGGATCCCTGGGTGACCATCTTCGTACGCGAAGACCAGTTTAGTGATTTGCGGCGAGCAGCGGTTTACAAAGGGACCATACCCGCTCTTGGAGATAAGGAAGCTGAATTTCAGGTCACATTCATTGCACCCGCAGGCAACTTTGCCACTTGGCGGGCGACGCGCCAATCCAGCGGCTATGACGTCAAGAGCTTTGAGGTTCATCTTAAACCGACTGAACCAATTGAACGGCTTCGTCCGGGGATGACGGTGCTTTTTCCCTGGCCGCAGCGATCAGAGCCATGAGGGCGTTCGCGTCGTCGTTTGTGCGGGAACTCGATTTCCTGTCCCGCAATTTCTGGGATCGCGCGATGGTCAGTTGGTTTCCGGCTATGTTGCTTGGGATACTCGCATGGGTGTTTGGGGCTGGTGTTGTCCGCGATCTTCCCATAGTGCTTGTGGATCAGGACCAAACGCAGATTTCGCGAGAACTCGGCTTAAGATTGGATGCAGCCCCGGCGATTCATGTTGTCGCGAGCATATTAGATTTCGGTGAGGCGAAGCAATTTGTGCAGGCCCGCAAAGCCTACGTCGTCGTTCTCATACCGAGCGGTGCGTCTCGTGAGATCCTGCAGGGCAATAGTGCTGCGATCGAGGTCTTTTACAATGCCAGCTATTCCACAGCATCCGGAGCTTTGCTCCGGGATGTCAATTCTGTTATCGAGGATTATTCTGCAAAACTTGCTATGCGGCAGACGGCGGCTCTTCAGCCCAGTGGGGTAAGGCCTCCACCCATCAAGGTTCAGAGTACGCTCCTTTTCAACCCGCAAAGAAGTTACGAATTTCAGTTGGTGTCGCTGTTGCATCCGGCGCTTTTACACCTCGCTTTCATGATTGCGGTGACAAGCGCGCTTGGACGCGAGTTGCGGGACCGGACCATTGGAGAATGGTTGTGCGAAAGGTGGTCGACCGTGCCTGCCATCGCCGGCAAGATCGCGCCGTACATCCTGATATTCATGGGCTGGAGTCTTGTTGTTACGGTGTATCTCGCCAAGTTTCGTGGATGGCCGATCCAGGGGCGCGTTAGTCTGCTTATTCTGGCCTATTTGTGCATGTATACGGCATATTCCGCCATCGCTCTGGCGCTGGTCGGGGTTACAAGGTCAATGATGCAGTCCCTTTCGGTGGCTGGGATTTATGCGGGTGCGTCATTCGCTTTCACGGGCGCGATCTTTCCAATTCAATCCGCATCAGGATTCGCGCGGGTCTGGAGCCAGATTCTCCCGTTCACCTGGTTCACAAAAGTTTTGAATGGGCAGTGGAGCATGGCGGGGCCGCCGGAAGTCGCCATCGGCTACATCGGCATATTGTGCCTGTTCACCGGCCTGGGAACACTCATCGGTCTGCCCGGCTATATCAACGCTGCAACCCAGCCTGCGGTATGGGGGCGAAGATGATTGCCCGCGCCTTTTTTGCGACATTCAAAGCGATTCTTTCTGATCGCCCGGCATTTCTCTTACTGGGTGTCTCCTTTGTTCTTTATTCATTTTTCTATCCCTCAGCCTATACAGGCCAGGTGGCGGTGCGTTTGCCACTGGTGGTAGTCGATCTTGATAACAGCGCATCGAGCCGGTCGTTGGCGGTGAAGATCGGAGCAACACAGCAGGCAAGAGTCGTTGCGCGTGCGCCATCACTGAACGAGGCGCAAATTCTCTTGGAGGATGAGCGGGCAACAGCAATTGTTCTGATTCCATCCGGTTTTGGGGATGAAATTCGCGCCGGTGGGCAAGGCGTCGTTTCACTCTATGGAAATGGTGCATACCTTCTGCGTAGTGGAGCCGCCCTATCAGGCGTGGCGACGTCCTTAGGAGCGTTGGCGGTTGAGTCAGCAAAGGATCAGGCTCGGACTCTTGGTGCGCCAGCTGCCAACCCTTTGAAAGTCATTGAAAGACCCTTGTTCAATACACGGGAGGGATACGGGAGTACGGTCGTTCCTGGTGTTGTCTTCCTGATTGTGCATCAGACCTTGTTGATGGGGTTGGCGCTCCTGGCTGCGACGTTGCGTGAGGCGCAAGGACGAACAAAATTCCCGCTGCGGACCTTTCTGGGGATCGCTCTGGCTTTTTTTGTGCTCGGCGTTGCGGAAGTTTTCTATTTCTCAGGTTTTGTCTTCTGGTTCCAGGACTATCCCCGGGGCGCGGGACGCCTCGGTGATCTTCTTCTTTCGGGGGGGCTGTTTGTATCGGCGACCATAGCCGGCGCACTTGCTCTTGGAAGCTTTTTTCGTACGAGGGAGCGGCCGGTGCAGATATGGATCATCACCTCTTTGCCGATCTACTTCCTGAGTGGTTTGTCCTGGCCCATTGAGGCGATGCCGCATTGGCTCGCCGTTTTCCGCCGACTATTTCCTACCAGCTCGGGAATTCAGGTCATGATCGGGCTCAATCAGATGGGAGCCCCGCTGTCCAATCTGTGGCCAGATCTGGCGAACCTATTCGGCTTGACGGCGGCATATGGGGTGATCGCTGTTTGCCGTCTTGTGGATTTCTCGGGTGGGGCAGGCCTATCGTCGCTGACCAAAGGGCGTATTGCTCTTTCACAAAAAGCGCTGAGTGGAGCCGACGAACGTTAAGGCAAGGGGCTGGTTCACAGCGGCGCAGGCTTATATCTGATTAGCGCCGTAGAGACCCAGCATATGTCCTAGTGATGTCTTTAGGGTTCGATCAGTCCCTTCAGAAAAATAAGTAACACCTGATCCCGAGGCAACGTGTTGTCCACCGGTCCACACAAGACGAGTCCGGACCATAAAGCGTATAAGCTGATTGCAAGCTGTACGGACGGAATTCTGAAGTCGAGTGCAAATCGCGCCTTCAGGAGATCCAGAACTGAAGCGAGCGCCGCATAACTGGCTTTTCGGGTATCGGCACATTGAGCCGCAAACTGGGTGTCACGCCGTGCCTGCAATTGCAATTCAATCGCCAGCAGTGACCATCGCGTGTCTTGAGAAATCTGCGCAAGGCGGCTGGCAAGCTTCTCCAGGGCGTCGTCGAGTGTGTCGTCTGTTGCTTCTTTCGCCAGATCAAGAAGCAATTCGGCTTCGTGTTCGATATGACGTTGGAGAACCGATAACAACAAGTCCTCCTTGCCAGCGAAATTGGAGTAGAAGGCGCCTTGGGAAAACCCCGCCGACTCGCACAAGCTTCGCAGAGACGTCGCATTGATTCCTCCTTCGGCGAACAGGGTTTCAGCCGTATCGAGGAGGCGGTCACGAGTCTGTCTTTGCTGTTCTTGCCGGGACAGCCGGCGGTGGGGGCTCTTCATCGGTACATTCTTTTGACTGCCGCCCAATTTCTCGAGCTCAGTCTCCCTTCCTTTCAAATCCCTTACGGAATGTCGTGATCCACGTCGCGAGGCTTTTCAGGGCATCTCCGCCTTTTGCCGCAAGGCTTTCGATCTCGGCTTCAAAGGCATCACGTCTAGATGTCTCGGGCTCGGGAAGTGGGGGAAGAATGTGCGCATAATAGGTACGATCAAGCAATCGGTGTAACAGGCGTTCTCCTGGGAACGGTTTGCCGCTGTTCAGGGCGCGGGCGCCTTTGAGCAGGTTACGGATGTCATATTGTGTGGGACTGATGTCCGGGGCCTGTTTGGGAATGTTGAGGAGCTTGTAGACCCCGATCCTGGCTGTCCGGATGGACGCTTCCATCGTAAAGATGATGTCGTTTCGCGTTTCAACAAACTGCCCGACAAGTCCGAGATTTGTGCAGCCATCCGGAACGACCCTTGGCCTGTCTCCTGCGGCGCGTTTCATGAATTGTGCGGTGATGTACGGCATGAGTGCGGTGCGCACCTTGGTATTGGCGACGATGTCGTCAATCTGCGCCTCGATCCCCAGATGATAGCAGAGTTCGGTCAGGATTTCCCGGCCAGTACACTGTGGCATGGTCTTGCGGACGTGATTTCCGGATTGGTCCATGAGCAGGCCGTAGACCCATACGACAAGCGTGTCTTCCGGCTGGTCAGGGAAGTGCGGCTGACGGTTGCAGGTGACACTCAAGAGCCAGTTTGAGTCCGTAAAGGTAATGATGCCGCCCGTCACCGTGCGCCCCGAATATGGATCGTTGACGGAGAGTTCCTTGAGTTTCTCGACAAGAGGTGAGGGTTTGCACGTCAGCGTAGCTGACTCCCAGATGGACTGGTCGGTGTCGCCATAGAATTTTTCCGGGTGCCCGAAGACAGGAGACTTCTCTGCGAGATTTCGCCAGAGTGTCCAGCCGCTCTCCTCACCCGGATCGTGCCGGCCGACCGCTAGCTGCGGAACTGTGTCTAGGTCACCATAGGCCGTGTTTTCGGTCATCGATCCCGTCAGGGCAAAGACAAGGTCGTTTGGGCGCACATCGATCTGGTGCGCTTGCCCTGAGATCGTGCATTCAATGCCGGTCACGGTCTTTTGTGCGTCTACTTCACTAAGCGCTAGATCATGCACGCGGGTTGCGAACTGGAACCTCACGCCCCTGTGGCGAAGCATATCTGCCAGGGGTTTGATGAACGTGTCGTATTGGTTGTACTTCGGAAAAATAAGGACGGACATGTCACCAAAGCCGTCAACGGAATCCAGGAAGCGGTGCATGTAGAGCTTTACCTCAAGGAGACTGTGACAGTTCTTGAAGGCAAACATAGTGCGGAAGAGCGCCCAGAAATTGCTCTTGAGGAAGCCTTCGCTGAAATATTCCTCAATGCTGATATCATCAAGGTCTTCCTTCCTCTTTAGCATGAGACGGATCATTTCCCATTGCTGTGAGGTGCTCAGGCCGAAATCGGTAAAGTCCAGGATCTCACCTCGATTGCGCATAAGCCGCGCCTTCGAATAGTTCGGATCGTTGTCATTGATGAGCCTGTACTCATCGAGAACGGAGTATCCTTCGGGCAGCTCCACGGCGGGAACATCCTGGAACATGTCCCACAGCGTGTCATAGTTCCAGTTCATCTCACGGCCGCCACGGATGATATAGCCATGTTCGGGGTTTCCGGCGCCATCCATTGAGCCGCCTTCAATATCCATTTCTTCGAGGATCGTAATATTGCCAGGCGCCATGTGGCCGTCGCGGATCAGATAAAAGGCGGCCGCGAGGCCCCCGATGCCGCCTCCGATGATCCAAGCCCTCCGGTCTTCAACGTCCGGCGTCGGCAGGGGGCGGTGTCGCGCATACGGCCCAATGAAATCGGGAGGCGGCAGAGTGTTTTCCGGGCGGTGATGCCAATAAGCCGTTGTCGCATCAGGCTCATGCTCGAAACCGTCTGGTGCAACTGTTGGAATATCGAAGCCGGGAAATGTCTTCAGCATCATTGGGGTGTCTCCATATCGGATGCGCAGTAGGGACGACTTCCCACACAAATATCAATTGATATTCAAATATCAATTGATATTTGATGGTTCTCTGGGAAATCTGCGCCATTGCGTTACAATGCCGACGTTTTGACGTGCATTGAGACAATGGGTGTGGCCGGTCAGTCGGTGAAAGCCCGGCAAATGAGACAAGTCTGTAGTCGCCGGCCGATCTGCGGTAGTCTTGATGAGGCGATTATACTTCGGCTTGTAAAAGGAGCTTTGTTTGATGATCGTGCAGGGGCCCTACATCGGCTCTGACAGAAAGCATCGCATTGTTCTCGACAATGGTGATCCAGTCTTGCTCAGACCCGCCACTATCTTTGATCGGCATCTCTTCGCGCGTGGCATTGAAGAATTATCGGGCCGGTCACGTTATCTGCGATTCCATTTTGGATTCGAGAAGGTCCCCTTGCGATTGCTGGACCGGCTCACGGCGATTGATGGATGCAATCATCTTTCCTGGGGCGCGATTCATGAAGGGAAGGCGTGTTTGCCAGCGGTGGCGGCCATCCATGCCCTGAGGCGCCATGATGAACCGGCTTCTGGTGATCTGGCATTCGGCGTAACCGACAATTTCCAGCGCAGAGGAATAGCCTCGCTTCTGTTAACGGTGATGCTTCAAGACTGCTTGGCCGCCGGGATCCGGACCCTTCATGCTCATATTCTATATGAGAACATTCCAGCACTCCGACTCGTCAAGAGCTTTGCGGCCGAATTAATTGGCTCGTTCGAGTTCGGTGAAATTTATGCGCTGAGCATCCCAAAAGCCCTCGCAGCAATATTGGCGAAGGACAAACCAAAGGCCGCAACGTCTTTGATCTGGCCATAGTTCGTGCATGATAATTTATGAGGAAGGCTAAATGGCGACCCTCATTTTCCCTTTCTGCCGCATCCTAAGAAGTTTGCAGACAAAGCAAATTTGTCGGGAAACAATCGTCATGTGAAAATCACTTCATCAGGCTGTCCCTACGTTTTTCTATTCATTGATTTTTTGTTCTTTTTGTTTTTAGAGCGCCAGCACCTCTCCTTGGGGTGTCGTCAGTCCTCAAGTAATGCTGGTTGCTTTGGGGTACACCTTAGCTCATCATCCGCACCCATAACGGCCTCTCATGGACTGATCTGGCCGGGATCGGCTGACGCCTCGACCGCCTTGACCGCAACGGCGGAGACGGACTTTCTTCCCTTGGGCTGCGCCCATTCCTCGCGGACCAAGAAACTCCGGCTCCGCCGTCCTTCGCATGCGCTGCGGGTCCTTCGGACTGCGTCGGTGGTCGCCCCGGCCTTGTCGATCTCCATCGAGGCCGCGACGGACGCGGGCTCGAAAGCCAAAAGGAGAACTGACATGGCCACCATAGGAACCTTCAAGAAGTCCGCCAACGAGTACGTCGGCGAGATCGTCACCCTCAGCGTTCAGGCGAAAAATGTAAGGATCATCCCGGAAGAGGATCGCGCGAACGACAATGCGCCCAGCCACCGCGTCTTCGTCGGCCGCGCCGAGATCGGCGCCGCCTGGTCCAAGCGCTCAAATGAGGGCCGCGACTATCTGAGCCTCAAGCTCGACGATCCGAGCTTCACTGCTCCGATCTACGCCAACCTCTTCGACGACACCGTCATCGAAGGTGAAGACAGCTACAGCCTCATCTGGTCGCGGTCGCGTCGCCAAAACGGCGACTAACGCCTCCCGCAGCTCCGCCCGGCAAAAAACCGGGTAGGGGCTGCCCAGCTTCCCCACGCAGGCTGTGTTAAGCGAACCGAAGCGGATCATATATCGTTGTTGGATGATAATGTCCGACAATGCATTCGGCCGGAAGATTCTCTGTCAAACTCAACGCCGAGCCAGCGCCGGGACTTAATGCGTGTTCTTCCAGCTCATCCACCAGCTCGCAAAAGAGGTACTCAAGGATAGAGCCCGCGAACTCTTCGAGTGCGCCTGGTCGGATCATGACCATTGGTATATCGCATACGAACATTGTTGGACTGCCGATCCCTGTCAGCGCCTTCTTCGTTTCCCAGGAACTCGCTACGCGGATGCCTAGGCAATACAGATACTCGCTGCCATAGATTAGATAGTGCCCGGCGCCGCCGGCCCTGCTGAATAGCTCTTCCTCTCGGGCACAGTAATACAATCGCCCCTCGCGACCACCAGCAGGATCGCGCGCTTTGATTTCATCAATAGCGTTCTGAAGACGCTCTTCAGTCGCATGCTTGAACTGGCCGTTCAGAAAGATTGATCTGGCGCGGTCTTCAACTTCGGCGGCGTTCAAGACCTTCAATCCATTTTGATAGAACTGAGCCAGGTCATTTGTTCTGGTGGCGTGGCCTGCCCGAAAAGCTCGGTACTCCTTCCGCAACCGGTCGGCAGTTAGCGTCTTGATGTCGGTGATCTCGCCTGTGACATCGTTGATCAGGTTGTCCAGCCAGGAAAGATCATCCGAGACGACGTACTTGGGCGGATGGCGGACAAATTCAGCCTTCACCTCTTCGGTGATGAAATCGCCAAGCATACGCCAGATGCGTTCGCGCCACGTCTCAACGAGGGGGTAGCAGAACACGTCGTCTCGCGGCTGCGGGCGCTTAGAAAGGCTGGCGGCTATCTCTCGGTCTTCGTAACCCGGCAGCATACTACCGGGAACCAGCCCGGACGGAGGATATGTGCTCATTGTATCGTTCCCCTCATCGACCGTTGGGATAGCAAGAACGATACTTCAGTCCTTTTCCCGATCATCATCCAGAAGCGCAGCGGGTTTCACGTCGAGCGCTTCGGCCACATGCCAGAGCGTGATGATGGTCACGTTCTGCTGGCCGCGCTCCATCGCGCTTATATGTGCGCGATCGACGCCCATCCTGTCGGCCAAAGCAGCTTGGCTAAGGCTGGCTTTTTCCCGAAAAAACTGTAGGTTCGCACCAAATACTTCCCGAATATCCATCCGCCAGTAAAATGCGGATCGCGTATTTTAATGCGACGTATTATAATACGCGACACTGGGACTGGCTCGTCGGTCGGCACGCAACCAGATTGGAGATTTCAACCGACCGATGCTTGCGTCGATCATGGTTTCCGGTTCATTAATAATTGGCGCCAGACCCGTAAGGACACCGATGCCCGCCACCCAGATCATGATCGCTGATGCTCCGCCGAACGACGCGGCCGTGACTATCTATGACCGTGATCACTTCGCGCTTTACATGCGGCTTCTCGACGCCAATGACGCTGGCGCATCGCTGGAAGAAGTGTCGTCGCTTCTGCTTGGCATTGATGCGGATGAGGAACCGGAACGCGCCCGCCGTGTCCATGACAGTCACCTGTCACGCGCTCGCTGGATGACCGAGCAAGGTTATCGAGACCTGCTGAAGAATGGCCTTCCCACGGGCTGAAGAGTGCTCTGATGCGTCCAACGCATCACACGATGCTTGCGGCCATACTATGCAACCGCAAATTTATTGCAGAACATCCCAAACAACTGACGCCGCTCCACTTGCGGCACGTGATTGGGAGGAGTTCGCCATGCCGACCGACTGGCGCGACGATCACCAATACGATCATTTCGATGATCTCGGCATCTCCGGACTCGCCTGGGAATGCCTTCGACGAAACCTGCACTATCGCAAGGACTATGACCTGATGCGGGAGGGCGGCAGCGCTCCAGCCGACTGGGGGTTGCGATTTCCTTGCAGATCCAAAACTCAATGCGCTCAACGCACCAATCTACTGGCTCCCATCCGCAGCGCCTGCGGTGGTCCAACTCATCGCTGTTCTGCCGGACATCGGCTTGACCGCATCCATACCCCCCGAAAGCATTGCGGACCGCAAAATCGACGCCGAAGGACTGTCATGGGTTCGGCTGAAGAAAGAAGTCAATCTTGTCGGGGAGCAGGTCGGAGATCGACCCGTTGGCCTCCTGCTTCCGCTCGATGGAGACTGGCCCATTCGCCTAGAGGCTGCCGATCGGCTGTATCGCCAACTCATCAATGGCAATGCCGATCCGCCGATCACACGACAGCGACGTGAACGCCTGAAACGCGCTCTGCGGACAATCGACGGAGGCCAGAGTGGCGCCAGCTATCGCGCCGTCGCTACTGTTTTCTTTGGCGCCGATCGCGTCGCCGCCGAACCATGGAAGACGAGTTCGCTCAAGGCGCAAATTGCGCGTCTCGCCGCCTACGGCCGGACGATGATTGATCGCGGTTACAGGGATTTGCTTAGAGGCCCAACCCGCTGAGAGTGGAATGCCGGACTCTTAGTCACGCTGTTCTCTCCGGGATGCAGGCATGCGAGCAGGCGCTGTTCTCCATTTCTTCGATCCGCGTTCACCTCGCACAACGGGCTCGCCGTTCTTACTCATCGTGCGGATCGTATCTGGATCGACATTGCGATATTTTCCGCTGTTGTCCCAAGACCAAATAAACTCGACGTCGTCCGTCGCATAGATCCATTTTTTCGCACCAAGAGCGACAAAGCTATACCAGTGTCCGTCGACCTGGAAGGCGTGACGGTGCCATGCACGCGTGTTTCCGCCTTTACTGGGAGGTCGATAAGGTTCGATCAAACGTGCACTGTAGCTCTCGATTTTCGTCGGACCAATTCGATGCTGCCCTTCCTTCAAAAGGCTCTCTCCCTTCATTCAAACGTCCACAATCTTGTCCGCCTCCCAAAATAGCAGCACGAAGTCGAGCAGTTCCACGGGCAATTTTGCTACATTATTTGGACATACTCCAGGGGTGACGTTTTCGCCGCGGGCTGATCGTCATCCCTCCCGGCGCGCATCTTACGCTTTTCTCGTCTCCGACAGTCCCGCGCTTCCCGCAGCGGGATGGCCTAACCGGAGACGCGACC
>NZLU01000027.1 GCA_002692725.1 Ponticaulis sp.
CATCCTGCCTTACCATGTGGAGGTAGCAGCATGATCGCTGCTACGTGGAAACCGCCGGACTAACATAAACGGTGGACCACCGCAGTGGGGCAGACCACAGGCAGGTCGATCTGTAGATAAAAAGTGTTGTGACGCAGCTTGTTCACTGACATCAACCAATACTAACGCGTCATACCCCTAAAGCGTTCCACAAAAAACCAAAAAAAAGAAGAGCCAAGCCTGAACACGCTTACAAAACGCGTTCGCTGTAAAACTGAACACAGCGAAGTCTCCACGGCCTTCACCATTGAACCATCGGGCCCGCCGGTTTAGGTGTAGAGCCGGTGACGATCATTCGGACAGGGAGGCATTTTATGGCCGGAAAGACAATCGAATACTCTGATAGCGAACTCTCATATGAAGGTTATCTGGCCCTACCAGGCGAGGCAGCGCCGATTGGTCTGGTGGTGATTGGCCATGCCTGGGGCGGCCCGTCTGATCATGAGCGCGGCGTCGCAGATCGTCTGGCCATGATTGGATATGCGGCCTTTGCTTATGACATTTACGGCAAAGGCAATCGCGCCACCGATCCGGCTGCGTGCGAGGCTCTGATGACACCGCTCGTCCAGGATCGGGCAAAGCTGCAATCCCGTCTGGCGCTGTCGATTGCGACGGCACAGAAAGAGACAGGAATTGCCAAGGATAAAACGGTCGGGATCGGCTATTGCTTTGGTGGTCTTTGCGCCCTTGATGAAGCCCGCGCCGGCATGGATGTTGCGGGCGTTGCCTCTTTCCATGGTCTGTTCTTTCCTGCTGATAATCTGCCTGCGGACAAATCGATTTCAGCCAAAGTGCTGATCATGCACGGCTATGACGATCCCATGGCGACACCTGACCAGATGAAGGGTGTGCTGGATGAAATGACAGCCAAAGGCGCAGACACACAGCTGATCGCCTACACCCACACAGGGCATGCCTTCACAAATAAGGGTGCAAACGACAAGGAGGGCGGAATGTTCTATCGCGCCGATGTCGATACGCGCTCCTGGATGGCGATGACCAATTTCCTCGAAGAAGTCATTGACTAAGGTCGAGACACCCCCCGATACGGATACCGTTCGGGGGTCTTCTCCCAAGGGAGCCTCGTCCATCCCACCTGATCTGCGCAAGCTTGTGCTTGTTGTTCTTGGCATGTCGCTGGTTGAAACAGCACTGCTCGCGCTCGATTGGTATGTTGTCGATGGAGCCATCCCTTCGCTGGTTTATCTCTTCATCAGCGGGCTTTCGATCTTTTTTGCGCGAGGGTCCAACACCTATCTGGTTGCGGGTTTCGGCACCCTATTCCAGCTTTGGAAAGTCTATCAGCTGATTGTCCGGCCCACCCTTCAGCTTGATGAATTCGCGCCACTGACGGTCAGCCTCCATGTCGGCCTGTCCATCTTTTCACTCTGGCTGATTGCGCGCCTGGTGTCCGTACGGCAAAACCGAATTCGATCTCTGAACCAGATGAATCAGGAACTGGCGGAGGCGAACAAACAGCGCGAACAAAGCCAACGCTTATTGAGTGAAAGCGTCGTTAAACTCGAGCGCTCCAATCAGGAGTTGGACAGTTTTGTCCGTGCCGCGTCTCATGACCTCAAATCGCCTTTACGTGCCATCGACAAGACCTCCCAATGGCTGGAAGAGGATCTCACCGGCCGCATTGATCCGAGCATTCTCGAAAATCTCACCCTGCTTCGGCGACGCGTCACGCGGATGGAGCGATTTCTGGATGATTTGCGCGACTATGCGCGCATCGGAGACGCCGACAATGGCTCGTCGCGCGAGATGGTAAACGGCGACCAGCTGATGTCGGATATCACTCTGTTGACGGCACCACCTGAAGGGTTCGAAATCGTCTGGTCGGAGACCTTCAAATCCATCACTCTGCGGCGCATGCCGATCCAGCAGATTCTGCTCAATCTCATCTCCAATGCCATCAAGCATCATCACAAGAGCGATGGCCGTGTGCTGATCGACCTCGATACATCTGGGGCGGATTATCTCTTCACCGTTTCAGACGATGGCCCGGGCATTGATAAAGCCTTTCATGACCGTATTTTCCGCCTGTTCGAAACCCTGCGCCGCCGCGACATCGTGGAAGGCAGCGGGCTTGGGCTCGCTATTGTCAAAAAGCATTTGGACACAGCGGGCGGGCAGATCTGGATTGACGCCTCTGATGAAGCCGGCAGCAAATTCTGCTTCACCTGGCCCCGGCCTGAAAATTCTCGTCAGGCCTGACCCGCGCCGCGGTCCGGCGCACGTCGCCAGATCACATAGGAATAGACCGCGCAGACCAGAACCGCAGCCAGAATCAGCGGAACAAAGGCAAGCCGCATCCATGTCGCCGTCCCAAACAGGACGAGCGGGATGCTCACGAGACCGCTAAGCACAAATAACCAGCCACCCAACCGGTGCGTTCTCTCCCACACATAATCACTCGAGAGGGTCCAGGGCGTTCTGATGCCCGCAAACCAGTTCGGGCGGGTCTTGGGCAAATAGTTTCCAATACCAATCAGCAACAGGCATTGTCCCACCAGAACAAACCGGATGATCACCCGAATGTCGCCGCCCATCATGGATACCGTCATCGCGCCAAGCATGAAAGTCATGAACATCACCGTTCCAACCCAGGTGAAGAGATACATTTTCCGGCTTTTCACCAGATTTTCTCCACGCGGATCGAGTTTCGGCAAAACCGACAGCAAAACGCTAACGCCTATCGATCCGAAAAACGGGACTGCGAGCATCAGATAGGCTTTGTCACGTGGCCAGAATTTGTCTGCCTCGCCCATGGCATTCCAATGCACGGGAAGCAAATCTCCTTCCGGCAGATTGAGCCAGGCATAGACCAGTATTCCGGCCATGATCAGCAGGCACGGCGCAGACCAACGCCACCCTTTCAGCACCATATCCTTCATGATGTTTCCCTTCCTTTGATTTCGCTGCTCTGAGGCTTTCCGATCAGGTCGAACAGGCCAAGCGCGGCTTCCTCCAGAACGCTGGCATTGAGTTGATAGACAATGCTCGTTCCCTGTCGCTCCGTCGTCACAAGATCAGCATCCCGCAAAACGTTGAGATGGCTGGTGACGGTCGGCCAGCTGACATCAAACGCGTCCGCAAAGTCTCCGGACGCCTTCGGTCCTTCCTTAAGAAGGTTCAGGATTTCCCGCCGCATGGGATGTGAGAGCGCTTTAAAAACATTCGACATTCCTCTAATTAGTATTTTTTCTAATTAGAGTCAAACCAAATCTCCTGGCGTCAGCGCTCATGGGTCGTGCACACAGAAAAACCGGGCCATGTCTGGCCCGGCATCAGTCGGTTTGGGGAAGGGGAGGGGTCTTATGCTGCGACGGACTGCCGCTGACCCTCGTGTTGTCCTTCGCAGATTTCCTCGACAATCTTGTCGTTGAATTGCGGCAGGTCATCCGGATTTCTCGAGGTCACAAGACCTTTATCCACGACCACAGCTTCATCGCTGACGATACCGCCTGCATTTTTCAAATCCTGCTGGATCGCCTGGAAGCCAGTGACTTTCCGACCATTCACCAGATTGGCCGAGATGAGCACTTGCGGGCCGTGGCAGATCGCAAACACCGGTTTTTTCTGCTCAAAGAAGGCTGTCGCGAACGCTTTGGCTTTCTCGTTCACACGCAGCGCATCGGGGTTGAACAGACCGCCTGGGATGAGCAGCGCATCGAAATCATCTGCGCTCGCCTTGTCGACCGTCGTATCAACGTCAAACCAGTCGCCATAGTCGCGGTGCTTGTTGCCCTGAATTTTGCCATGCTCCAGCGAAACGATCGTTGTTTCACCGCCAGCATTCTCGATGGCTTCTTTCGGGGAGGTGAGCTCGATCTGCTCGAACCCATCCGTCGCAAGAATCGCAAGTTTTTTACCTTCAGCGCGTTTCATAATGGGTCTCCTTCTTGGTTCATTTTCATGTTGGTCATTTTCTGCCAACGACACCCCATCAACGGGAGAAAGCCGAGCCCCGTTCCGAGATTTTCCGGGCAGATTTTTTGGAACTCAGCCGCTCACCGACCCGACGATTCAGAACCCGCCTGAATTTGACCCACCTCATTTTTCGGAGCCAATAGACCGTTCGCGCGTAGATCGGGAACACCCGGTTTCACCAGTCTGAACACGCCCATGAACAATATACATCTGACAGATTTCTTCTTCGCCTCGCTGGCCACTTACGCCCTGTTGGGCCTGAGCCCGCCAGCCGAAGCCAGAGACGTGAAGGGCGACCGTCCGGGCGTGGATTTCGTGACACTACACGGCGAGGATTATCGCTCCGCCTATCATCGGTTTGCGGCCGCGCTGGAAAGGCCAGCCCTCAATGACGAGGTCTATGTCTGGCCCATCCCGTCCACCGGATACGAGGTCGCCAGCTCGGAAATCCAGATCGTTTATTTCGATCCCGCTCTGCGCGCCCTTGCTTTGCAGACTGGCTCCATCTTGCAGGAGTATGCCAATAATCGGGTCTGCATCACCCATGGCGACAGCGCGCGCAAACAAGGCCTCGGCGAGCTGAACGTCTATCTGCCGGCACGTTTGGATCTCGACCGTCTCGCCGGCGGCCCCGGTGATCAGCGTCCGACCATTACCGCCTGTCAGGAAGTCCGCGACCGTAACACCGCCCCCTCCACTGCGCCCCTGACGGCAGAGACGAGCGCACCCTGAAAGACACATCACTCTCGACTTGCCCTCTGCGCTTAATCTATCTTTTCCGCACGCCAGAAGTGTATTAAACACAAGGTGGAGCGGGGATTGCAGTGGCAGACATTTTCATCAGCTATAAGCGCGAGGAAGGCGAACAGGCGCAAAGGCTTGCGCATGTACTGGAACAGCTCGGCTATTCGGTCTGGTGGGATGTCGCGCTGCTCTCAGGTGATGAATTCCGCGATGTTATTCAGGAGATGATCGAGAAATGTTCTGCGGTCGTGGTGCTGTGGAGCCCGCTCTCCGTGCAATCACGCTTTGTTCGCAGCGAGGCCGATTATGCCCAGCGCCGCGACAAACTCTTGCCGGTTATTCTGAAGCCTTGTGAGCTTCCGCTCGGCTTTTCCGAAGATCATGCCGACAATCTTGAGGACTGGACCGGCGAGCTGATGAATTCGGGCCTGCAACGGCTCCTCAACTCCATTCAGAACCTCACGGGCAAACCCGCCGTTATGTCCGGCCCCTCGCCCGAAAGCGCGCGTCAGAAGGCCGAAATCACCGCCTTTCAAGGCGTTGCCCGCATGAACTCAGCCGCGGCCTGGCAGCAGTTTCTGAAAGATCATCCGGCCACGATGTTCCGCGATTTCATCACGCAAAAAATCGCGGAATTGGAGGCTGCGGTCCAGAACGACTCGCCTCCGGTTCAGCCCATTTTAGCACACTCGCCTGACATTGAGACGACTGAACTCGTAGAAACGAACAACCACCCATCCGATCCGGACCCAATCGAAGACACTCGCACGACGATCGTCCGGACGTCAGGCCACACCGAGCCTTCCTCCAAAAAGCGATTCATTATCACCGCAGGCATTTTTGCAGTTGTACTGCTGGGCGGTATCTCGGCGGCGATGACCGGCGTTTTCGGGCCTGACAATGTGGTGGAACCAATAGAGGAAGTCGTGGCGAGCCCGGCTGATCAAGCCGCATGGAACCTCGCAAACCGTCTGGTCACGCGGGAAGCCTATCAAAGCTATCTCGCTGATTTCGAAGATGGCTTTTATGCTAAACACGCCAAGGCGGCCATCGCCGATATTGAAGACAATTATCTTTGGGACACCGCGAAAAATACCAATTCAATCGCGAGCTATCAGGATTATCTCGACACCATACCTGACGGAAAATTTGCCAGCCAGGCCCGAGAGAAAATTGCTGCCATAACGCTGGACCAGGACTGGGCGAAAGCCAAAGCCACAAACACCACCGCCGCCTATGAAGCCTTTCTGACCGCACACCCCGGCAGCGCTCACGCATCTGAAGCGCGACAAAAAATACGCGAACTTGACGCAGCGGCGACGAAAAAACTTCAGGATGAAAACGACAGAAAAGACCGGAGAGCGCGCGCGGCGGCAGACCGTGAAGCCGATGACAAAGCCTGGTCAGTCGCTAAAGCCGCCAATACCACAGCAGCCTATCAATCCTATCTGACGAATTATTCGTCTGGGCGTCACGTAACCGAAGCGCGATCGGCTATCGTGGCACTCGACAAGCCCGCGCCTTATTCGCTTGATCAGCTCCACCCCCAAGTCCGTGCTGCAGTCGTGAAGGCGCGGGACGCTGAAAAGCAGGCTCAGGCTAAAGCTGCTGAAGCCCGAACCGCCGCGACGCGCGCCGATGAAGCCGCCGCGCGTGCACGCGCTGGCGCAGCGGGAACGACGGTCCAGACCCTTTCAAACGGTAAATATGAAGGCGAATTCTCAAATGGCACGCCAAACGGTTATGGCGTTTCTTCGTTTACGTCAGGCGATTTTGTTGGCGATACCTATCGCGGCCAACGGAAAGATGGCGCATTCTCAGGCGTTGGTGTTTACACTTACGAAGAGAATCCAGAAAACTCGAGTGTGCCATTAAAATATGAAGGCGAATATCTGTCTGACGAGGTGACTGGTTTTGGCGTTCATACTTGGCCAGGCGGAGACTTCTATGCTGGTGGCTTCAAACAAAATCAGAGATCGGGCAGTGGTGTATTGAGTTTCACGTCTGGACTCCGACTTGAAGGTCTTTTTGCATCCAACTTCATGAACGGCCTCGGTGTCGAATGGAAGGCTGACGGCACGGTAAACCAAGCCGGACGCTGGGAAGACAACAAACTCGTCGAAAGCCTGACGAAATAGACGGACCTCTCCGCTGTCATCCCGCACACGCTGCCTTCCTCGGCGGTTCCAGCGCAGGCTGGAACCCATGCCAGAGCGCCTGCTGAGAGCGCACGCTCCCCTGTGCACCACCAAACCCGAAAAAACGCACAAGCTGTGGCCCAAAGACCAAACAACCACCCCACATCTCACCAATTCCACCTCGCCTATAGCCATGGCGGGCGTTTTCGCTTATGTGCGGCGCAACAAGACTTTCCTCCCTACAGGTAACTACACCATGTCCATGCGAAATATCGCAATCATCGCGCACGTTGACCACGGCAAGACGACCCTCGTTGACGAGCTGTTGAAGCAATCCGGCACCTTCCGCGAGAACGAAGCCACATCCGACCGGATGATGGATTCCAACGACATTGAGCGCGAACGCGGCATCACCATTCTGGCGAAAGCCACCTCCATCGAATGGAATGGCCACCGCATTAATATCGTCGACACGCCCGGCCACGCCGATTTTGGCGGCGAAGTGGAACGCATTCTTCACATGGTGGATGGCTGTATCGTCCTGGTCGACGCCGCTGAAGGCCCAATGCCCCAAACGAAATTTGTGGTTCAAAAAGCGCTGAAAGTCGGCCTCCGCCCGATTGTCGCCGTCAACAAGATCGACAAGCCAGAGAGCCGCCCGGACGAGGTCATCAACGAGGTGTTCGACCTGTTTGCGAACCTCGATGCCGATGATGAACAGCTCGACTTCCCGATCCTTTACGGATCCGCCAAAAACGGCTGGATGTCGACGGACTATAACGCTCCGACAACCGATATGGACCAGCTGTTTGAACTGGTCATGCAGCACGTTCCAGAGCCGCGCGTTAGCGAAGGCCCGTTCAAATTGCTGGCCACCACAATCGGCTCGGACAACTTCCTCGGCCGCATTCTTACCGGCCGCGTGGAAGCAGGCGTCGCAAAACCGAACATGGCTGTGAAAGCGCTCGACCGGAATGGCAATGTCGTAGAGCAGGGGCGTATCTCCAAAGTCCTCGCATTCCGCGGGCTTGAGCGCTCTCCAATTGAGGAAGGCGTCGCCGGTGATATTGTCTCGATCGCAGGCCTGACCAAAGCAACTGTGGCCGACACCATCTGCGCGCTGGAAGTCACTGAGCCGATGCAGGCCCAGCCGATCGACCCGCCAACCATCGCCATGACCTTCCGCGTAAACGATTCTCCTCTGGCGGGCACAGAAGGCTCCAAAGTCACCTCCCGGATCATCTGGGATCGTCTGGAAAAAGAAGCTGAAGGCAATGTCGCGCTGAAGGTCACCCGCTCCACCGAGGCCGAGGCCTTTGAGGTTGCGGGCCGGGGCGAGCTTCTGCTCTCTGTTCTGATCGAGACCATGCGACGCGAGGGCTTCGAACTGGGCGTGTCCCGTCCGAAAGTGGTCTTCAAGGAAGACGAGAACGGCAAAAAGCTTGAGCCCATCGAGGAAGTCGTCATCGACGTTGATGATGAACATTCCGGTGCCGTCGTGCAGAAGCTGTCCGAACGAAAAGCCGACATGGTCGAGATGAAGCCGTCAGGTGTTGGCCGCACGCGTCTTGTTTTCCATGCGCCGACCCGCGGCCTGATCGGCTATCAGGGCGAGCTCCTGTCGGATACGCGCGGCACGGCCATCATGAACCGTGTCTTCCATGAATATCAGCCTCACAAGGGCAAGATTACGGGTCGCCATACGGGCGTTCTCATCGCCATGGAAAAAGGCGAGGCCGTGGCCTTCGCCCTCTGGAACCTCGAAGATCGCGGCAAGATCATGATCGATCCAGGCGAGAAGGTTTATGGCGGCATGATTGTCGGCGAACACTCCCGCGATAACGATCTTGAAGTGAACGTGCTGAAAGGCAAAAAGCTCAGCAACGTGCGCGCATCAGGTACGGATGAGGCTGTCCGCCTGACCCCGCCAATGAAGCTCACGCTCGAACGCGCCCTCGCCTACATCCAGGATGACGAGCTGGTTGAAGTGACGCCGGAAAACATCCGCCTGCGGAAAGTCTATCTCGACCCGAACGAACGCAAGCGCATGAAGAAGGTTGAGGCGGTTTAACGGCTTCCACCCCGGAATGGGCCCAGCCCATATCCGGGATCTCGCTCAACGTTTCCGAAACAAAAAGCCAGGCCAACCGCCGGGCTTTTTTCTTGCCTAAGCCTCAACCTCTGGCCGACGCCGCCGTCTGCCTACACTTACCTGCCGGGCGGATTTCGGGATGTCCATTTCCTCGTCAAACCAGTTGATCTCGGTGTGGTTGTAGCAAAACACAGCGCATCGGAACTGGAAGATCAGAAACCCAAGCCCGAAGGTCACGAAAGACAGGATGGCCCAGGGAATGGCATGTCGGATCATCTGCGGAAGAGTCAGCGTACAATCGAGACTGCCAACTTTTCGCCCCTCCGCATCCACAACAAAGCTGCGGTCCAGCACATCACGCTGGAAAAAATAGGGGAAAATAAAGAGCACCAGACCGGCGGTCAGCGGTGTCAGGATTGCCGTGATGATGGCGTCCTTAATGGCCTCGTGCCACGGAAATTCAGACTCGATCTTCATGCCCGGACCGGGCGGAATGAAACTCATGATCAGGCTCGTTTTCTGCTCTGCGGGAGGAACACCAGAGAATCTCACCTATCGCCCGAACCAGTCTGTGTCGAGACAACCGAAGACAGGCTTGCGTAATAGGAGACCGGTCGCCCGATCCGCAGTCAGTCGATTTACGTGACCCAAAAACTGGCCTACCCTTCCCGCATGGCACTTCAGGCACATATCGGTGCCGGTTGGACAATCCGGCCGCACTCCCGGGCAGACCGCGAGGCCATTGCCTATGTGCACCATGCCTGCCTCAGCGATTTCCCCTGGCTTCTGACTGCGCGACATGACCCGGACGCGCTGGAATATGCCCTGCGGTATACTACCGCCATGGTGGCCGAAGAACCCTCCGCCGGTGTGATTGGTTTCATCATTCTCAATACCGAGAATGCCTTTGTCAGCCATCTTTTCGTTCTGCCTGACTGGCGGCTTTGCGGTGTGGGATCCGGCCTTCTGGATGTGGCCCGGGTTTTGACGACCAAGCCGCTTCGACAGGAGCTCGATGCGCGTAACCATCAGGGCCGTTCGGCGCTATCTGCCATGGGCTGGACCGAGATCATGGCCCCGCCAGGGACACCCAACTGGCAAGTGAGGCTCGTCGCCCCCTGAAAGAACCGGGGGCCTTACGCACCCACAAACCTTATTTCAGCCGAAAAGCCTTCCTACCTAAAATCTATGGACGAGTTTTTTCATATCGCAGCAGGCTGGAGAATCCGGCCGACAACGCCAGAAGATTATCGCGCCATTGTGCGCGTATTTCTGGATTGCATGCCCGACTTTCCCTGGCGCAACAGCCCGCGTCAGGAGCTGATGGGCATGGAAAACGCGCTGCTCTCCTGTGAGAGTTATGTCGCCACCGAGGAAGATGCCGGCATAGTCGGCTTCATCATCGTCGACCCGAATTCGGCCTATGTCTCGCATTTATTCGTCGAAGCCGACTGGCGGTTATGTGGCGTCGGAACGGGCCTGCTCGCGGCTGCACGTCAGGCATCTGACAAGCCGCTGCAACTGCATGTGGATGAGTTGAATACCGGCGCGCTGAAGGCCTATCAGGCCATAGGCTGGACCGAAGTGATGGAGACTCCGTCGGCCAGGCTGGGCCAGAAGCGGCTGATCAGCCCCTGAGCAATTCGGTGTTCGCCATTTGCCAATTTCAACTCGCCTCTTTCGCGAATGGCGGTGAAACCGTAAACTGACGACCAGCGAGACAAGCGGGCTTCGGGGAACACACATGACCACATATCTGGTGCGTATGCGCGGCGAACACTTTCCACTTCACGATAATGGGCGCTGGAGGCTTTACGGCTTTTTCACGGAGCGTGCGGTCGAGGCCGAGTCTGCGGAAGAGGCCGAGATGGTAGGCGTGCACACCATTCAGACCGACCCCGTGTGGAACCATGTCCGGCCACGCCCGGGTTTTCCAACCCCGCGCATCTTCCCTGAAGAGGTGATTGAACTCGATGCGCCGGTTTTTCCCGACGAAGATTATGAGTTCTTTGAAATGAAAAAGTAGGCGCGCAAAAACGTATAGACTGCATGGAAGGTCCTGAAATTACGAAAACGTAATCTCAGAAACTCTCAGCGTCCTCTCTCATTGTTAGGGCAGACCCGAAGCAAAGAGGAAAGGACACAGTTATGAAAACGCTTCTTATTGCGACAACGTCTGCACTTACTCTGGCCGCAGCCCCCGCGATGGCTCAGGAGATCCCTTCAGATAAACCACAACATGGTCCCGAAGCCGTGGAGTTCCTGAATAAGCGCGAGCTGTCAGAAATTAAGACCGATGCTGATGCGACCCCGAAAAAGGTCCGTGCGATGACCAAGGCTGATACTGACAAGCCGGAAATGGAGCGCGCCAAAAAATACAAGACCGATAAAGCTCATGACATGAAGCAGGCTGAAGCTAAACCAACGTTTGGTCCGATCGTCGTGGTCGCCGCTGCAGAACCGGACTTCAGCACATTTGCCACCTTGGTTAAGAAAGCTGGCTTGGAAGATGAACTGAAAGGGCCTGGCCCAATGACGATCTTTGCGCCGACGAACGACGCCTTCGCAGCGCTCGATAAAGATACGCTAATGGATTTGAAGAGCGATGAGGTGCGACTGGAAAAAGTCCTGAAAGCTCACATCGTCCCGGAAAAGGTCATGATGTCGGACATCACCGACCGAAAAACTGAATATGAGACCATGGGTGACACCATGCTAATTCTGGAACGCGACACGGCAGGCAAGCTGTCGGCAAGTAATGTTGCAGTCAGCCGTGGCGATATCGTCGCTGAGAATGGCGTGATCCATGTTCTGGATCAGGTGATCATTCCGGAGACCGACCGCGACTCGGTTCTGGCCGATAATTTCGGCTCTTAAGATCTAAGTGCAATCATTCGAATAAGGGAGGCTCACAGGGCCTCCCTTTTTCTGTTGGCAAGATCAGCTGTCCCGGTCACCGAACAAAGCTGAGCCGACCCGAATATGAGTTGCGCCAAACAAAATGGCGGTTTCGAAATCGCCGCTCATGCCCATGGAAACCTGTGGCAGGTCATACCGCTTCGCCATCTTGGCAAGCAGCGCAAAATGCGGCCCGGGCGGTTCGTCAGCAGGAGGAATGCACATCAGCCCAACAGGCGAGAGGTCATAGCCAGGGCAAGTACCAGTGAGGAACTTATCCAACTCGGATGGAATGACCCCAGACTTCTGCTCTTCCTCACCGGTATTCACCTGAACCAACAGCTCGGGCGAACGCCCCAGTTTCTGAATAGCATCGGCAAGTGTTTTGCAAAGCTTCTCCCGATCGAGCACATCAATCGTGTCGAAAAGCGCCACCGCGTCTTCTGACTTTTTGGATTGTAGAGGGCCGATGAGGCGGAGTTTCAGATCGGGATATTGTAAACGTCTGTGCGCCCAGCGTTCCTGGGCTTCCTGCACGCGGTTCTCGCCGAACACGCGCACGCCGGCGGAAAGCGCGGCCTCAATCCGGTCATCCGGCTGGCGCTTTGACACGGCCACCAATTCTGGTGGGGTTTGACGATCGGCCTTTTCACAGGCTTTCGTAATCCGGGCTTCTAATTCAGCAAGATTGTCTTCAAAACTCATCGCAATGTCAGTTCGAAATCCGATAGACCAATTCAGACTTGTCTCTGCCGTGCGAGAGGCCTGCCGTCAAATGCCGGAAGGCTGGCCAGGCGCGTGGTTTCTCACAGATCCGCAGCGCGTCCCCGATCCTGTCGCGGTTATTCCAGCCTTGCCGCCCGGAACCGGGGTGATTTATCGGCATTTCGGTGCAGATGATCGTCACCAGACTGCGCGAGCGCTTCGCCAGGCATGCTATCAGTCAGGCCGGGTTTTACTGATCGCGAATGATCCAGAGCTTGCGGTGGAGGTAAGGGCCGATGGTCTTCACTGGCCCGAAGCGCGCGCACATCAAGCGCGTAACTGGCAGGGGGCTTTTCTGGCTCAGACCCAGTCTGCTCACTCACCTCGCGCGCTGCGTGAGGCAGTTTGCGAGGCCGTCCTTTTCTCGACCGTATTTCCATCCAATAGCCCGAGTGCCGGTAAAGCCATTGGCGCGACGCGTTTCCGGACGCTTTGTCGTCGTGCCAGCAAAATTATCTATGCGCTGGGCGGCGTGAATGGTGGCACGGCAGGCGCCGTCACTCCGCATTCGGGTCTGGCGGGTATTGAAGGCTTTGCCGAACCTGCAGCGAATCTCGACCGCGAATGAAGGTCGGAATGTCGAGCTGTTGCACCCAGGAACATCTATCCTGTTCAAACACGGTGCGCACGGGTGGAAGGTCCATCCCCTCCACACATCCATAGGAGATGCCCAACCCTCCGGGATGGCGCTCTGTCGTCCAGTAGACCGTAGACGCGCAAGTCGGACAGAAGAACTCCTCAACCGGTGCACCAGACGCGGCTTCACGAATATAGCGTTGCGAAACACCCTGAATGTCGACGTCATCCAGCGCGTAATAAATACCAACACCAAAGGGCGAGCCCGTTCGCTTCTTGCAATCCCTGCAATGGCATTGCACCACGGCCTGAGGGTCACCCTGACAGTCGATTTTTAATCCGCCACAAGCGCATGAGGCTCTATATTCGCTCATTCGCTGCGCACTTCGTAATCCAGCGGCACAACATCTTCAAACTGCGGATAGCTCGCAAATCGCAGGAGCTTCGGCATTGCGAAGGGGAAGATGCAGCCCGAGCTGACTAGACGTGGCTCGCTTCCATTCAGGACGATCTCACCATACCAGTAATTGCCGTCAGGTGGACAGACAAAGCCACCGAGTTCGCCATCACCGTCCTCATCCGCCGTGTCGAAATAGTAGGGAATGTGTGATGGCCCGGCAGCCACACACTGATCGAAGAACAACTCATCCATATCCTCAGACCAGTCTGACGTCATTGAGCGAAATGGTGGCGGTGGCGGGAGCGCTGCGATGCGGGCTGCCTCGGCCTCTTCTTCGCGCTTTTTCTGCGCTTCTCTCTCCTGCCAGGCTTCATAGGCCGCTATCGCATCCGGATCATCCGGAGGCGGCGGCGGAGGAGGAGGTGGTGGCGGAGGCGGCGGAGGGGCTGGCGACCAGGAATATCTTGCGAAAGTGTTCTGACCCTTGAAATTCCAAAGGCCGGTCTCTTCATCCCGCCAATAGGTAATCGTTTTCGACGGCTTCGACCCCATATGGACCGTCAGGCGATTGTCAGCCGTTGCGGCCTGTTCGGGCATAGGTGCATCGGCCAAGCGCTGCGCTGCATTGGCATCCCAGTCCTCGGACGTGACGGAATGCGAATTTTCCAGAAGCTCTCGATCATATCCATCAACGGCCGGACAGCCCACCTCGCTGAGTTGCGGTGTCGGAGGTTCAACCTCTGGCGTCTTATTATCGCTCTGACAGGCTGAAAGTGCGAAAACCGGTGCAATCAGATAAGCAGGTTTGATCGATAGCATGCGCACTTACTCTTCGCCGTCTGATGGCTCCGGAACGCCAACAACGTGGAAACCGGCATCGACGTGCAGCACTTCACCGGCAATGGACTGGCCAATGTCTGAGAGGAGATAAAGCGCAGCGCCAGCGACACCTTCCATTTTGGTGTCTTCCTTCAGAAGCGACCATTCACGGCCCGTGCCCATGAGGGATTTACCGCCGCGAATACCGGCGAGCGACAGCGTCCGCATCGCGCCAGCGGAGATCGCATTGACGCGAATGCCCTGTTTGCCGAGGTCACGCGCCGCATAGCGCGTGGAGGCTTCGAGCGCAGCCTTGGCCACACCCATAACATTGTATGAAGGAACGGTCCGTTCTGAGCCCAGATAGGTCATGCAAATGATGGATCCGCCATCCGGCATCATCTCAGAGGCGCGGCGCGAACAATCAATAAAGGAGTAGACCGAGATATCCATGGCGCGGCGGAAGCCTTCGCGCGAGGTGTTGGCCACCATGGAGCCCATCAGCTCTTCCTTACCGGCAAAGGCAATCGAATGAACCAGGAAATCGATCTTGCCCCATTTTTCCTTCACCGCAGCAAAGGCTGCATCCATGCTTTCATCATCGGTCACGTCAGCAGGGATCATGAAATCCATGCCGATGGATTCGACCAGCGGGCGCACTCGGCGCTCAAGCCCTTCGCCCTGATAGGTGAAAGCAATCTCAGCGCCCTGCGCGGCTAGCTGTTTGGAGATGCCCCATGCAATGGAATTCTGATTTGCAACACCCATAACCACGCCGCGTTTACCGGCCATCAGATTGCCTTCCGGCATATTCCAGTCAGACATGAAGAACTCCTTTGAAGCTAAGTTCGGATGCTCTGGCTAAGCGCGAGAACATAAACCGTCAAGCCACGGCTAAACTGTGGCGATTCAAAGTTCGAGATGAAAAAACTGGTTGAAGTCGCTGGACTGGTAGTTCGCAAATTTATCGCCCGGCAGGAATCCATATTTGGTATATAGCGCAATCGCGCCCTCGAAAGTCGGACCGCGACCCGTCTCCAGGCTGAGGCGCTCATAATTCCGCTGGATGCCAATCGCCATGAATTCGGCGAGTAAACGGGCCGCCACTCCTTTGCGCAAATGCTGCTCAGCCGTGCGCATGGATTTGATTTCGCCGGTCGTGGACGACAATTCCTTCAGAGCGCCACATCCCATCAACGCATCGCCATCCCACAGTGTGAGAAAGGTGATGTCTTTGGTCTGAAGCTCAGTGATATCCAGCACGAAGGCTTTTCCGGGCGGAGAGTTTGCGTGCATGTCTCTGAAATGATGATCAAGTAGAGCGATAACACGCGGATCTGAAAAATCCCCGGGTCGGACATCAAAACTAGGTACCACGGGTGTCTCCGAAAAGATGGATATGCAGTCGATCGGTGAACCGGAACCCATATCTCGTGCATAAACCGACCATCCAGAGACTTCGTTCGCGGATGGCTTCACTCGTTGTTCCGAGCGGCATCAGAAAAACGCGTTGAGGCGAGATTTGAAAGTCACGAACGAGTGTACGAACTTGATCTATATCAATTTCTTCGGCGATGACGAATTTGAACGAGGCTGCTGGAAGGGCCGCATATTGTTTCAAAACGTCGGCCTTGAGCGCAATCTCAGCCGCGTTTCCGGAATGCGCCAGCTTGGGTGAGACGTTGAATTGATTGACGTGACGACAGAGATCTATTGGCGGCGCAATCGATCCATTCGTCTCGATTTCCACCCAGACCGGACCGCATTCAGATTTGATGGCGTCAATCAGCGGCGCAAGTTTCGATTTCTGGAGAAGTGGCTCCCCACCAGTGAGAACAATTCCCATTGGGCTGGTCTCGGCGACCTTCTTCGCGATTTCGGCAATCGAGACAGAGACGCGCTCCTGATCGGGATCGAACTTTTCGCCTGTCAGATGGTCAAACGGCGTCGACGCCCAGTTCCATGTATAGGCGGTGTCACACCATTTGCAGTGCAGATTACATCCGGACAAACGGATGAAAGTGCGGGGCGCGCCAAGGCTCGGCCCCTCTCCTTGTATGCTGGTAAATATCTCCGGCTCACCTTCATCATCCAAAGCGAGCCAGAGCCGTTCCTCAGACATTTGGGTGGATCACATGTCCTCAAGCTTCATCAGGCCGACGCGCATGTCGTCAGCTCTGTAGATCAGCTTGTCGTCGGCAAAGAGGCGGCCATCAGCAATGCCCAGCACAAGGCGACCGCGCTTTACGCGCTTAAGGTCAACTTCATACCGGACGAGCTTCACGTCAGGCGTCACCTGACCGGTGAATTTCACATTGCCCACACCAAGCGCGCGCCCTTTGCCGGGGGAGCCGCTCCAGCCGAGCCAGAAACCAACATTCTGCCACATGGCATCGAGGCCAAGGCAGCCGGGCATGACCGGGTCGCCGATGAAATGGCATTGGAAGAACCAGAGGTCAGGATGAATATCGAGCTCTCCGATCACATTGCCTTTGCCATGCGGACCGCCATCCATGGTGATCTCGGTGATACGATCCATCATAAGCATGGGCGGCGCAGGCAACTGCGCATTGCCTGGACCGAACAGACTGTCACGTCCGCTCTCGATCAGCTCTTCTTGGGAATAGGATGATTGTCGCGTGAAACTTTCAGACACGGGGAAATTCCTTCTCGCGCTGCGATCGGCAGCAGTAGAAGCCTTCTGTCAAAGGGCAAGTCCGTCTGAAGGTCAACACCAAATGGCAATCAGATTGGCTCGAGTGACGCTATTCTATGCCAGAAGCGACGGCGGCAAGTTGCTCCGACTTGTGCGTTTCAAGCTTTGCGGGATCCGGATTCGTGCCCGGAGCGCCCCAGAGACGGGATTTTTCCGCATAGCCGCGACGATGATTGATATAGATTTCACAAAACGCTTTTTCACACCCGATTAGTGTGGCAATTGCGCCGGGTTCCATTCGTGCGATGACGCGCGCATCGGCTTCTGGTGACCGGCGCAGAACGGCAAAACCGTCACCATGCACCATGACGCTCGGCTGCGCGCCAAGCGTGCGCTCATGCATCCAGACCTCATCTCCAGATGGATCGCGTACCATGCGCCATTCGCGCGACTCTTTAATCACCAGCACGGGCAAGCCACGGCGCTCATATCGCCATGCTACAGGATATTCGAGGCTCGGCCCCTCACGCCCGTGAACGGCAGAGTATTTAAGGGATTCAAAGCGCGGAACCGGCTTGCCGGAAAAGGCGCTGATTCGCACCGCTTGCGCGGTATCTGGAGCCGTCTGTGCAGTTTGCGCATGAACGGGCAAAGCGCAGAACACAATCGCAGCCACAAAGCCTCGAAAAACCGAAGACATGAGCACACACCCTGAAATTGACACATTCAGGTAAGTTTTTGCTCAGTATGATGAATGATATGTAAAGAACATGCTTTAAATTCGCCGCAAAACTGTGAAGAATCCGCCGAGAAGCATATCGAAACGAAACCGGATTATTTCTCGTCTTAAAAGACTGGGCTGATTGCGTTTGCCAAAGCAGTCTGGTTTGCTATGGCACTGAAAACCATAATCAGGATAGGGACGCGATGTCATCGCAAAAAACCAAGGTCATTGTCACACGCCGCCTACCCAGTGATGTTGAACTCCGCCTCAAGGAACTGTTCGACACGACGCTGAATGAGTCGGATCATCCAATGTCTCAGGGCGAACTCGCTGATGCAGTCGCCGAGGCTGATGTCCTTGTCCCGACGGTTACGGATAAGATTGATGGACGGGTGCTCGCCCATGCCGGAGAGCGCCTCAGGCTGATTGCGCAGTTTGGTGCCGGGGTCGACAATATCGACATTCAAAGCGCCATGCAGCGTGGCATCACAGTCACCAACACGCCGGGCGTTCTGACCGAAGATACGGCGGACATGACCATGGCTCTGCTTCTGGCTGTGCCGCGCCGCATGATTGAAGGCGTAAAAGCCATTGAGGCAGATGAGTTCAAAGGCTGGACCCCGACCTGGATGATGGGGCGGCGGATTTCCGGCAAACGCGTGGGCATTATCGGCATGGGCCGGATCGGCCAGGCCGTCGCCCGCCGCGCCAAAGCCTTCGGCATGCAAATTCATTATCACAATCGCAAACCGGTCAGCTCTCAGATTGAGGCAGGACTGGAAGCCACATACTGGGACAGCCTGGACCAGATGCTGGCGCGCATGGATTTTGTATCGGTCAACTGCCCGCACACGCCCGCCACCTATCACCTTCTTTCGGCGCGTCGTCTGGAACTCATGCAGCCTCACGCCTTCATCGTGAACACATCACGCGGTGAAGTCATCGATGAAGCCGCGCTGGCGCGGGCGCTGGAAGACGGAAAGATTGCCGGCGCTGGTCTCGACGTGTTTGAACACGAACCCGCGATCAATCCGAAGCTGAAAGAATTGCCTAATGTGGTTCTGCTGCCTCACCTTGGGTCGGCGACACAAGAAGGCCGGATCGAGATGGGCGAGAAGGTCATCATCAACATCAAAACCTTCGTTGACGGGCATAAGCCACCGGACCGCATCATTCCGTCTATGCTCTAAGGCTTAGTCGACCGCTTCAGCGGGCTCGACTGAGATGTCCTGCGGAAGCTCTGGCTCGATCCCGGGCTTCACATCTGAAGATGGCGGCTGCACTGAGATGAGGAATCGTCGCAAGTCCGACAGGCTTTCCATGGCCTTTTCTTCCTGCGGTAGATGACCAATCCCTTCATAGATAATCAGCTCTGAATTCGGGATGAGCGCGTGAAACTGCTCGGCATGTTCAGGCGGGACAATCTGGTCCTGATCCCCCTGCATGATCAGCACAGGCAGAGTGAGCTCAGACAAACGGGCCTGATCGGCCTCCGCAGAGTCCCTTGGGCGGCTTGCAATGTCGATCAGAGCTTCGCGATGTCCAGGTGCGCGAGCGAACTCCGTATACTGAGTAATCAGATCATCTGATACAAAGCCCCGATCTGAATAGGCGCTTCTCAATCCGTTTCGGACAAGCAATCGGGGATCTCCCCCAGCCAGCATTGGTTTGATCCAGCCATGGGAAACAAGCTCCAGCGCCCAAGGCGTGTCTTTGTCTTCGCCCGGCCCCGGCGGAAGGCCAGCCGAAGCAATCAGCACCAGACCATTCAGTCCCGCTGGTTGATCCAACGCATGGACCCAGGCGGCATGTCCCCCCAGAGATGACCCGACCAGAGTGTAGTCTGTCAGTCCCAATTCTTCGATGCAGGCGGAAATGAAATCTGCCAGACCGCCGATTTCGAGATTGGTCTCACTGTTGACGCGAGTTAGGCCATGCCCCGGCAAGTCGAGCGAAATCACCCTGTAGTCTGACGCGAGATCAGCTTGCCAGGCTGTCCAGGTTTCGCTCGATGAGGCAAATCCATGGATCATCACTAATGCGGGTGCGTCCGTCTCGCCTTCATCGCGATAGTGGACAATCAATCCATCAGGCAGCGTCAGAAACCGAGACGATACGGTCGAATATCGTTCTTCTAGTTGGCTATAGGGAATGTCCCCGCGATGCAGAGCCAGTCGCGCGGCCGACAGCAAAGCTGCCAGCACGAGCAAGATAATCAATATGCGACGGAACATGACGGGCCCTGGTCATTGTCATGAAAGTGTCAAGAACAATGCATAGGCCACGATAAGTTTCAAGCCGCCATTGTCACCCGGCAACCGATTTCTGAACCCCACAGACCGGACAGTCCGGATCCTGAGCTAGGGCGACCGAGCGAAACTGGCCAGACTTACCGTCAAATACATTCAGTCGGCCAAAAAGTTGATGGGTCTCGCCGAGAATAAACTGCTTGGCTTTCAGCGCCATATGCCCGGCAACAATGTGCGTCACCGCGCCAACGACACCTAAATCATTGCAATCTCCGGCCTGAGGTGGCTCGGTCGGCACAAAGCATTGATAGCAGGGCGCGGCATCATTGCCCGGCTCATTCACCGCCATGATCTGACCGGTCCAGCCTGCGACGGCGCCGGAAATGAGGGGCACACATGCGTCGCGCGATGCGGCATTCACGGCGAAACGGGTTTCAAAATTGTCGCAACCATCCAGCACGAGTTCAACCTCCCCTATCCCCTCATCGGCGGTCCATCGCTGCTGGCGCACATCGACAGAGATTCCGGGATTGATTGCTGCCAGCCGCCGGAACAACGCACCGGCTTTCGTCGATCCGACATCGGAGGACGCGAAGTGCGTCTGTCTTTGCAGGTTGGAGAGCTCAACGCGGTCATCATCATAAATGATCAACTGCCCCACGCCCGCCGCAGCCAGTATGGTGGCTGCAACGCCACCCAAAGCCCCGGCTCCGATGATCATGACCTTCGCCTCGAGCAGTTTTTTCTGGCCATGACCGCCGATTTCTTTCACCAGAAGGTGACGTTTATAGCGCTCGAGCTCTTCGGGTGTCATTTCGCCATTCCCTGATTGCGGCTTGAGTATTGTTTTGCTCTTCTGCACCGGGCCTCGCAAGACGGAGACGCTGAAATTGTCGGAAAATGAAGCCTCTGTTCCTTTCGCCTGGATCAGCGGCGAGGAACGCTCGCCGACCGGAAACGTGTTTCTGACCGGGCGCGCCGGGACGGGAAAGACGACTTTGCTCCGCAGATTTCTTCGAGATGCCGGAGAACAGGCCATTGTGCTCGCCCCGACAGGGATTGCCGCGATGAATGTTGGTGGCCAGACGATCCATTCATTTTTTAAATTCCCTCCGCGCCTGCTGGATGGGAATGACATTAAACGTCTGCGCAATGCCCGGCTGGTCCGCAAGCTCGACACCATAATTATCGATGAAATCTCGATGGTTCGGGCTGACATGCTGGATGCCATCGACAAATCACTTCAGCTGAACCGCGGGTCGAAAAAGCCGTTTGGCGGGGTACGCATGGTTTTGTGCGGCGACCTCCATCAATTGCCGCCCGTGGTTTCAGGCGATGAAGAAGAAATCCTGCTGGAACGCTATGGCAATCCTTACTTCTTTCAGGCTGAGGCGTTCAAATCCGGGGCATTTGCGCTTGTTGCACTTAAGCATGTCTTCCGGCAGAGCGATCCGACCTTCCTCAAACTGTTGAATGGTATTCGCCGCGCGCGTCTCGATGAAGATGATGTTGACGTCCTCAACGCGCAGGTCAGTGGACGTAGTGCGATTGAAGCCTCCGCCACGCATGTCGTTCTAACCCCCAACAATGCCGCCGCTTTTCGGATCAATCAGGCGCGGCTTGTTGAACTAGATGGGCGACCGGAAGCATTCGACGCGAAAATCGAAGGCCAGTTCGATGATAAGGCTCATCCAACGGAAAGCCGACTGGAACTGAAAACCGGCGCACGTGTAATGCTGATCAAGAATGATCCGCAAGGCCGTTGGGTGAACGGATCCCTCGGCATTGTTGAAGGGTTTGATGATGATGCTGTGCTCGTCTCCATCGATGGCGAAACGCATCGTATCGAACCCGCCGTTTGGGAGAAATACCGCTATGAACTCGACCGCGAGACCGAAAAGGTCGACCGGTCTGTTGTCGGGTCATTCAAGCAGGTGCCGGTGAGGCTGGCCTATGCGGTGACGATTCATAAATCCCAGGGCCTCACCTTGCCCAAAGTTTACATCGATTTCGACTATGGCATGTTCGCTCATGGTCAGGCCTATGTGGCCTTTTCACGTGCCACATCGCTCGAAGGCCTGGATTTATCCCGCCCCCTTCAGCCCCGGGATCTGGTGTTTGACCGCCGGGCCTTTGATTTTGGCGCACTTGAAATGCTCGATGATCAGGAAGAGTACCTGATTGCGAGCTTCGGACCGAATGACGACGAACTTCTCTAAAAGAAAACCCCTTCCGGCAAAACCGAAAGGGGCAGTCAGTCAGGTTTGAAGGACTGGGTGTTGGTTGCGTCAGACCACATAGCTAAATGTGGCTGCGGTCAGCGCCAGCACGACGGCAGCCAGAGGAAGTGTGGCGATCGTGCTGATGAAATAGCGTTGAGCAGTTTGTGACATTTTCAGCTCCTATAGGCTCCAGGCAGCGGAACAGCTCCGTTGTTGGAATTGATATAGGATAAGACTGAACACTAATCAATGAACGATTTTCATTTTATTCAGAGTTCACCGTTTTGTGTTCGGATTTTCCAGCGCGAGTCTAAGCAAATCCATGACGCCTTCGAATTCCTGCTCGAGTTTTGCGAGGGTGAGATTCGACCAAAGTTGCGGGTATTCGAACTTCATAAGCGCAGTCTGGAGCATTTCTGCCGTAAATGCGGGGTCTTCGAGCGGTCGGATCTCGCCAGAGTCCACACCTTGCTCCAGAATCCGAGCGATATAGACGCGTTCCTGGGCGAGTTGCTCATTCACATACTCGGGCCGCTCTTTCCCCAAAACTTCTGCGATTTCAAGTATTTTATCGTTCTTTTCAAGAACTTCAAACGTCCGTTGCAAACGCTTGGTGAAAAATTCGCTCAGCCTGAAAAGCGCGCCCTCATGTGAGCGCCTCGATATCTCTGCGAAGACTTGAAAGATCATCGCACTCTTCTGCCGGGCCATAGCCTCGGCAATGTCCAGTTTCGAGTTGAAAAAGCGATAGATATTCCCAGCCGACATATCGCAGTCACGCGCAATTTCTGCCATTGTCGTCTTGGAATAACCATAGTGTAGGATACGATCCACCGCAGCCTTGAGGATGAGATCTCGGGTCTGTACTTGTTCGTTCATAGGTTTGATTTTAATGCGTCTGAGTGAATCATCAATAAATTATTCAATCGATAGAGCGTCAGACACATGACATTTCATCGTATCGGAGTTCTGGGGAGTGGTGCCTGGGGTACGGCGCTTGCTTACTCCACACAAAAAGCCGGGCGCGAAGTTCTGCTCTGGTCGCGCGAGGCCGAAGTCGCTGAGAGCCTGAACGCTGGAACCGGTAATCCGGTTTATCTGCCCGAGGTCAAGCTTCCCGCGATCCCTGCCAGCGCTGAACTCAATGCGCTCGCCGACATGGATGCCATTCTGGCTGTCGTACCTGCCCAGTTCGCAAGATCAGTGTTTGAGCAGATCGGCGATATCCTTCCCGCCGACACCCCGTTCGCCCTGTGTGCAAAAGGCGTAGAGCGCGGATCGCTGAAACTCATGGCGGATGTGCTGGCCGAGACGCGGCCGGCAGCCCCCGTCGCTGTTCTTTCGGGCCCGTCCTTCGCCAAGGATGTGGCGCAAGGCCTGCCTACGGCCGTGACGCTGGCCTGCAAAGATCCAGATCTTGGTCAAGCCTGGATGGAGAGCATTGGTCGACCCGAGTTTCGACCCTATTGGAGCGATGATCTCATTGGCGCCGAAATCGGTGGGGCAGTGAAAAACGTATTGGCGATTGCCTGCGGCGTGGTTGAGGGCCTGAAACTGGGCCGATCGGCGCATGCTGCGCTTATATCGCGCGGCTTTGCAGAAATGGTCCGACTTGGAACAGCAATGGGCGCGAATCCTCAAACGTTGGCGGGCCTGTGCGGTCTTGGCGATCTCGTGCTGACCTGCTCATCGCCGCAATCCAGGAATATGAGTTTCGGCTTTGCTCTGGGCGAGGGGCAGAGTGTCGAAGATATTCTTGCCTCACGGTCGGCTGTGACCGAAGGGGTTGCGACCGCTCCGGGCGTTGTCGCACTCGCTGCGCGTTACAATGTGGAAATGCCGATCTGTCAGGCCGTGAATCACATTCTGTCGGGTCACCTGACCTTGGGCGAAGCCATGACCGACCTGATCGAACGCCCCTTCAAGTCAGAGAAACTGTCGTGACACTTTCAACGCCGGAAATGACGCGTGCCGTCACGATCGGCGCCCTGAGACTGATGGACCAGATGTCCATGGCCTGCGTGACCGAAATGCGGCTCTCCAATGGACGCCGCAGCGATATCATGGCGATCAGCGAAAAAGGCGAGCTCTGGATCATCGAAGTAAAATCCTGCCGTGCCGATTTTGAAAGCGATGGCAAATGGCATGAGTACCGGCCATTTTGCGATCGGTTCTTTTTTGCCGTGAATGAGATTTTTCCCACCGAGCTTTTGCCACTGGACGCGGGCCTGATCATTTCAGACCAATTTGGCGGCGCCCTGGTCCGGCCCGCGCCAGAACACAAGCTCGCACCAGCCCGCCGAAAAGCACTCACACTCAAGCTTGCCCGTGCTGCTGCTCAAAGGTTTACACAGTTGCACGCTTTGAAAGATGCAGACGCGACGCTGTTTAATTCCTGACAAATGCCAAAAAGTCTGACTTACTTGTATCAGGTGGTGGAGACGACAAGATGGATGACGCAAAACTGACGGCGATTGCCCGAACCGTTCACGAAGCCATGCGTGGATGGGTCAAAGCGCATGACGGCACGGCAACTCCGGCCTGGGCCAACGCGCCGAAATGGATGAAAGACTCTTCAAGGGAAAGCGTCTTGTTTGCCATCAACAATCCTGACGCACCGCATTCCGCTCAGCACGATCAATGGATGGAACAGAAAAAACGGGATGGCTGGACCTTCGGCAAAACCAAAGATGCCGACAAGAAAACCCACCCCATGCTGATCCCCTATGACGAATTGCCAGAGTTCGAACAGCGCAAGGACGCCATCGTAAAGGCGCTCGCGCTCTCGCTCAGTAAGCCTCTTTAGGGCACAACATCATGCTGGCGGTTCCGAAGCGCGATCTTCTTCCCGATATTTTGCGAAGCTGGGCGCTGATCGGCATTGTACTGGTCAATGTCGAAGTCTTCTCTGCCAGCAAAATGGGGGGATATCCCCATGATACTCTGAGCGATCCCGTAAACTATTCCGCATATCTTCTGGTTGCCGGTCTGTTCACCTTCAAATCCTTTTCTCTGTTTTCCATCATGTTCGGAGCGGGGTTAGGTTATCAGCTCGCATCGGCCGAGCGTGCAGGCGTGTCGGCCAAACCGCGATATTTTCGTAGGACCGCTGGCCTTTTCGTGATTGGCGCCTTGCACGCCATCTTCCTGTTTATTGGCGATATTCTCGTCACCTACGCCATTCTTGGTAGTCTTTTGTATTTCTGCCGGAATTTCAGCCCCAAACGCTTGTTCTGGGTAGGCGGCATCCTGATCAGCGTGCAGGCGCTGTTCATGCTGATCGCTGCCGCAGGCTTTGTCATCGCGGAAACCATGGCCGGATATGAATGGCAAAAAGGTCTGGCCCTCCAACAAGAGCAATACGCAATCATTGATGCTGTTTTTGAAGAGGATGGCTTTTTGAGCGTCGCCTGGATGCGACTTCAGATGTGGCCGGGCATGCTGGGCGGCGTGTTTTTCATTCAGGGCGTAGCGGTGTTTGGCTATTTCCTGATTGGTCTGGGCCTGTTCCGACTGGGCCTTATTTCCGATGTGCGACACCGGCTTTGGAAGACCTCACGATATAGGCTGTTGCCGATTGGTCTGGCCATCAGCTTCCTCGGCGGATGGCTCTTCGTTTCGGCTCCGGAACGAGAGTCAGCTCAGGCCATTCTGGGACTTGCTGTCATGATTATCGGCTCGCCCTTCTCGACCCTGGGGTATATGGGTTGGCTGGCCGCAGCAGCGTCGGGAGAGGGCCCAATCCTGCGGTTCATTGCCCGGGGTGGGTCGGCCAGTCTGAGTGCTTATTTGTTGCAATCCATTGTTCTCAGCCTTGTCTTTCTTGAGTTTGGCCTTGGGCTTTTCAATCAGGTCAGTCCATTTGAGGCGATTATGATCGCACTTGGTGCCGGGATATTCAGCCTGATGTTCACGAGTGTCTGGTTGCTGTTTTTCAAGCGCGGCCCATTCGAGATTCTGCTGCGGAGGTGGACTTATCTCGGGCAGAAATCACCGCTAGGCTGACGCTCATCAGAAGGGGTTGTCCGACGTGACATCAAAGCAGAGTGTTCTTGCCATCGCGTGCCTGTCTTTCGGCGTTCTGGGCAGTTGCGACCGACGCGAAGAGCGCATCGAAAGACTTGACACTCTGAAGAATGCCGTGGTGGAGCAAGTCGAAGGCGAGCTTAATCCGCCCACGAATAAAAAGTCCGACACCAGCGATAGTAATTCACCTGAGACGTGATCTTCGTCAGCTGGCTTCGCCTCAGAGGCGGACCAAAGTGACATGTGCTTACTGAATCGTTAACGATTCCCCTTGATCTGAAGGCCCCCAGATAATTATAGGTCTTCTTGGGGGACAAATGGACACGCAGCACACAGGTATTGGTGAAGTCTTTTTATGGCTCGGGGCGATGTGCCTCGCCGCCTTCATTGGTGTCGCCTTATCGCTCGTGCTGGTCATTGTCCCGACAGACAAGCCGGGAAGTTCGATGGTCGATTCCCTGCTGGAGCGCTTCAACACCGAACCAGCCTTTGCACCCTTTCGATCGTCTGAACTGGAAGGTGGCGAACCGTCTATTTTCTCCATCGCAGTTCAGCAACCACCGGAAATGCGATTTATTGTACGTTTTGATCCGGAGGCTAAGCTTTTGAACGCGGTGCGGTCTTTTCGAGAAAATCGCGGTCAGGGCCGGGCCATGTTTTCGGAATGGACCAGCCAGGAGACCGTCTTCACCGGGTTTAACCTTGCGGGTGTACTGCCATCTGGCGAAGCCATCCTCGCCTATCAACCGAGCGCTACAGAGACGGCGTCACTGGCACAACTCCGCCGACGCCTGAACGACGTCGAGTATGTCGTCTACGCCGACACGTTATGAGCCTTCGCGCATAAAAAAGGAGCAAACCAGGATTGGCTTGCTCTTTTCAAAACTTGCGAGGATGACCGCTTAGAGCGCGGTCTCGTAGATTTTCTCGTATTCAGCCTGTTCGAGCGGACGAGGATTTCCATAATGGGCAAGGTCCTTCATCGCATACTCAACAATGCCTGACCCATGATCCATTGAGAGACCGATATCTGAAAGCTTCTTGGGAATGCCGATCGCATCATTCAGCTCTTCGATCGCATCCCCCAGATCTGCTCCTTCCGGCAAATTCATCATCTGACGCAGGCGGTGGTATTTCGTGGGCGCAGAGCCTTCATTCACCCGCAGAACGTGCGGCAGGAAGACCGCGTTCAGCGTACCGTGATGGAGTTTCAGATCAGAGAGACGGCCTGCCGCATGAGATAACGCGTGAACAGCGCCGAGGCCTTTCACAAAGGCGAGTGCGCCTTCGAGCGAGGCCATCATCATATTCCAGCGGGCATCTTTGTCAGATCCGTCCAGAACAGCCTTTTTGAGCCAGCCATCGCCGACAGCCCGACCAAGTCCTTCAAGGCCTATACCTTCGGCAGGCGGGTTGATCTGAGGGGCAAGCACCGCCTCAATGCAGTGTGTGACCGCGTCCATACCGGTGGCTGCCGTCAGGCCTGCTGGCAGGCCGAGTGTAAGTTCGGGGTCACAAATCGCCGTTGCCGGAACGAGTTTTGGCGAGGCAAACGTCTGCTTGAGCCCGTTGCTCTGGATGACGACCGCGCCGACGCTGACTTCTGAACCGGTGCCTGCGGTGGTCGGAATTGCGATGAGCGGTGGTATGTTCTTGATGAGCTTGCCGCCACCAACGGTTGCGCCGTATTGTTCCAGCGGACCTTCATGACTTGCCATCAAGCCGACGGCTTTTGCCAGATCCATGGACGAGCCACCACCCAGCGCAATAATGCCATCGCAGCCGGAGGCTTTGTACTGGGCAGCGACTTCCATCACCTGTTTCTCAGTGGGGTTCGCCTCTGTTTCGGCGAACACTTCATAATCACCAGGAATGTTTTCGACGACCTTATCCAGCAAACCGACTTGCTTGATACCAGGATCCGTTACAACAAATGGGCGTGAAATTTTGAGACCACCCATCGTCCGCCCTAGTTTGGTCACGGCGCCATGGTCAAATATACAAGGTGTAACGAAATTGATGACGGGCATGCACTTGTCTCCCAGAAGAATTTTGACGCACAAAAGCCTATGGTTAAACTGTAATCAATGCCTGCGTGGTGAGAAAAATATAGTAAGCTAACGCTTTTAGCGCGCGAACCGGAGTTTTGAGTTGAATAGTTCCCAGCGTCCCCCCCTCCTGAGCATTGATAATCTGCATGTCGAATTCGACACGCCTGACGGCCTTGTAAAAGCTGTTAAAGGCGTTTCTCTGGAGGTCCTGCCCGGCGAGTGCGTTGGAATCGTTGGAGAATCTGGCTCCGGCAAAAGCCAGTCTGCGCTTGCAGCCATGGGATTGCTGGCCGCAAATGGCCGCGCCAGAGGCAGCGTAAAATTTGCAGGCAAAAGCCTGCTTGGCCTCAATCAGAGCGAGCGCAGAAAAATGCGCGGATCAGAGATGTCGATGATTTTTCAGGATCCTCTGACCTCCCTCACACCACACATGACTATAGGCGCCCAGCTGCGCGAAGTCCTCGCCATCCATAAGAAACTTCGGGGCAAGGAAGCCGACGCCATTTGTATTGACTGGCTCGAGCGTGTTCGCATTCCAGATCCGGCGCGCCGTATGGAGCAATTCCCGCATGAGCTGTCAGGCGGCATGCGCCAGCGCGTGATGATTGCCATCGCCATGCTTTGTGATCCGAAACTTCTGTTCGCGGACGAGCCGACGACTGCACTCGATGTTACCGTTCAGGCGCAGGTTCTGTCGCTGATGTCAGACCTCAAGAAAACAACCGACACCGGTATTGTGCTGATCACTCACGATATGGGCGTCGTTGCCCGCATGTGCGACCGTGTTGTGGTGATGAAGAGCGGCGAGATTGTCGAGACCGGAACGGTCGATCAGATTTTCTACGAGGCGCGCCATGACTACACAAAAAAGCTGTTGGAGGCGGTGCCGCGCATTGATCAGCCGGATCGCCCAGGACGCACGCATCTTCAGCCGGCACCCCCTGCCGAGACAAAACCCGTTCTCGTCGCAGACGATCTGAAGGTGCGTTTCCCGATCAAGGTTGAAGGCGGCCTGTTTGGGAAAACCAAACCATTGCGCGCTGTAGATGGGGTGAGTTTCGAACTGAAACCGGGTGAGACACTCGGAGTGGTCGGCGAGTCCGGCTGCGGAAAATCCACTCTGGCGCGGGCTGTTCTGCGTCTTGTCGAACCGAGCGATGGCGCTGTGACATGGCTTGGCTCGAAATTGTCAGAAGCCACGACCAGCCAGTTGAAAAAGAGCCGCCGCGATCTTCAGATCGTCTTTCAGGATCCGTTTGCCAGCCTCGATCCCCGCATGACGATTGGCCAATCCATTGGCGAGCCGCTCACCGTGTTTGAGCCGCGCCTGTCGGGCAAGGATCGAGAGAAACGTGTTCTTGAAATGATGCCGCGCGTCGGGCTCGATCCTGCACTCATCAACCGGTATCCGCATGAATTGTCGGGCGGCCAGAACCAGCGCGTGGGCATTGCGCGGGCCATGATCCTGAAGCCCAAACTGGTCATCTGTGATGAGGCCGTATCCGCGCTGGATGTGTCGGTTCAGGCACAGATTATCGACCTGCTGATCGAGCTGCAGCAGGAATTTGGCCTCGCAATGATGTTCATCAGCCATGATCTGGCGGTGGTGCGGGAGATTTCTCACCGCATCATGGTGCTCTATCTGGGGCGGGTGGTCGAACTGGCTGACCGCACCACGATTTACGAAAATCCCGTCCATCCTTACACCAAGGCACTGATCGCGGCGGTTCCAAACCCTGATCCGCGCCAGGAACGCGAACGGAATTTTGCACGCCTTGAGGGTGATTTGCCGTCTCCGCTTGATCGACGTGCCGGCCTGCGCTTCATGAAGTCCAAACTGGTTGATGATCCGGATGCTGATCAATATCGCCCGCAGCTGGTTGAAGTCGCCCCAGGCCACCTCGTCGCCGAACATGATGCCTCGGAGCTCAGTGACGGTTTGGTGGCAGGCTGACAACCAAACATCAGTAAAACTGACCAGCACACAGGGTTTCATTCTCCTGACAGCAGAGATAAAAGCGCCTTCACCAGCCCGTTTCGGGCGATTGCACCAGAACTGAAGGTCAATGTTGAACGTAACTGAATCCCCACTTTCCCTGGACGATGTCCAGGCCGCTGCCAAAGTCATAGATGGTCAGGTCGAACGTACGCCGATGCGTATGTCTCGCACGCTGTCTGAGATTACTGGCGCGGAAGTCTGGATTAAGTTCGAGAACTTCCAGTTCACGGCAGCCTTTAAGGAACGCGGCGCGCTGAATCGCCTCAAAGGCCTCAGCGATGACGAAAAACGGCGCGGCGTGATTGCCATGTCGGCCGGAAACCACGCCCAGGGTGTTGCCTATCACGGGCAGAAGCTGGGAATTCCGGTGACAATCGTGATGCCGGAAAACACGCCATTCGTGAAAGTGCAGCACACGCGAAATTTCGGCGCACGCGTCATTCTGAAGGGCGAAGGCATTGCCGAAGCCAATGAACACGCGCGCAAGGTGTGCATGGAGGAAGATCTTGTCTTCCTTCATCCATTTGACGACAAGCTCGTCATGGCGGGCCAAGGCACGATTGCACTGGAAATGCTCGAAGATGTCGAAAAGCCTCTGGACACGCTGGTCGTTCCGATTGGCGGCGGCGGCCTGATCTCTGGCATCGCAACAGCCGCCAAGGCACTTCAGCCCGGGATCGAAATCATCGGCGTCGAAGTGCAGGACTATCCCGCGCTCTACAATCAACTCCGCGGCATTCCGCCAAAGACGGGCGGCTCGACGATCGCCGAAGGCATTGCCGTGAAAGTGGTGGGCGAGCGAAATTTTGAAGTGTGCAGCCGACTTGTTGACGACGTGCTTCTCGTCTCGGAAGACGCCATTGAACGCGCCATCACCCTGTTTGCGACGGTTGAGAAATCTATTGCTGAAGGCGCAGGCGCGGCTGGCCTTGCTGCGCTGTTATCCCATGGCAGCAAGTTTGCCGGAAAGCGCGTCGGCCTCGTCCTCTGTGGCGGCAATATCGACACGCGGCTTCTGGCCTCTGTGCTGACCCGCAGTCTCGTGCGTGATCAGCGACTGGTGAATATCCGGATCATTGGTGACGACCGTCCGGGTCTGCTCGCTCATGTGTCCAAGATCATCGGTGATGTCGGCGCCAACATTATTGAAGTCGCCCATAACCGCCTGGCACTTGATGTGCCGGCCAAAGGTGCAGAGTTCGATATTCTGATCGAAACCCGCGATGCGCAACACACGCAAGAAGTGGTGGATGCTCTGACCGCAGTCGGTTATCCTCCGCGCAAACTCGCCTGATTTTTTCTGGAGTCATTATGATGAAAACTGCCCTTCTCGCCTGCCTGGGCGCAGCAGCCCTCGCCCTGTCAGCCTGCGATTCTGCGGGGCCACGCGGCGGTCAGACAAGCGCAACTCCAGCCGAAGATCCGGCAAATCCTTGGGCGACTTATGCCAATCCCGACTGGGATCATGAAAGCTCAGCAGTCAACAAAACCGAATCCGGCCTCGAATACATTGTGCTTGCCGCAGGCGAACCATGTGAAGGCGGGCCTGAAGGCGGTGATCAGGCGTTTGTGCACTATGAGGGACGCCTGACAGACGGTACGATTTTCGACTCTTCGCTGGCACGAGGCGTTGGCATTAATTTTCCGGCAAACCGGGTCATTCCTGGTTGGACAGAAGCCCTTGGCCTGATGTGCCCGGGCGATGACTGGCTGGTTTATCTGCCGTCTGAAATCGCTTATGGCGAAACGCCTCGGCCGGGTGGGCCGATCAAGCCGGGCGATGATCTCATCTTCCGCATGATTCTGATGGCCCAGATTTCAGAAGAAGACTGGTCTGGCGCGACGTTCAAATAAGTCAGAAATCACGCAAGAAAAAAGGCCGGATGTATAGTCCGGCCTTTCTCTTTTGCCCTAAGGGGAGTGTCAGCCCTCGGCAGGCGTTGTGGTCTGGTCTTCCACATCTTCGGCGGTCGGCTCAGGCGCGGCCATCACCAGACCAAGGTCTTCATAGCAGGCTTCAGCCTGCGCAAGGTGCGCCTCGCCATCGGCCCCTTCCATCATGCTGTCACGCACGAGGAAGTAATTTCGATAGGTCTGTTTGCGATACTCATTCAGCGCTGCTTCGCGCTCATCTTCAGAACCGTTTGGCACCACCGCGACTTCATAACTAAACGCCGATGCGCCAAGAACTTCCTTGGCGTAATTTTGGGCTTCGTGCGCCTGAAGGGCACCATTCTTGGACGCCACGTCAAAATGTGCTGCGCATCTCAGACCCGGCTCATAGCCCTCTCCATCAATCTGGCTGGCATTGTCGCGGAGGAACTGCTCAGTCTGATCGATCGACGATTCGAGACGCGCTTCGGTGTATTCCGCCGCATTGAGTGATTCTTTTGCCGACTCTCTTAGTTCGGCCTGATACACGCCGCTGAACGGGTCGATGTTTGCTGCGGCCGGATCGACGCTGACAGTCGTAGTATCAGGAGCCGCCTCGATCGAGTCTTTTACACTCGCAAGCGTGTTTTCTCCGGTTTCCTGAGTGGGTGTGGTGTCCGTCGCTTTGATTACCTCTCCACCCTCGCTGCAGGCACCAAGTGCGAGAACAGCAAGAGCGCTGACGGTTAGGCTGGTCATCTGTTTCATAACATTTCCAGTTCTTTCTGCATGGGTGTCGATCTGGTCGACTTGCAGAACTGGAAATTCTCAATGCCAGGGTTTGGTTCCAGACGATTTGCAGGAAACGTCAGCCGACGCTAGCTTCACATCCGGCGAGTTCAACGGCCAGTTCTTCGCTATCCATGCTGCCAGACAGGCGATCACGCATCAGAAAATAATTGAGATAATTGCGGGTTCTGATCTTATTCAGTTCCTCTTCCTCAACCTGCTCTCGGGCATATTTTTCGCGCGCGGTTTCGTTCGCTAACAGATCAGCTCGCGCGGTTCGAAAATTCTCCATCTCGCTCTCAGGACGTGATCCGATTTCGGGATCCATGGCATAATTGATGAATTCCGCCGCCTTCGCTTGCGCGGCACTTGCCGAGGACAATCCTTCGCGGGCGCTTAAATCGTAAATCACCGCACACGACATATAATCCAGATAATCCTGCCAGAGAATTTGTGGATTGAGCGCCTCCAGTCCCTCCTGGGTCGCTGCGAGTGAGCGATTGTAATAATCGCCGTCATCTCGCGCCTGTTCCAGCAAACCATCAAGCACTTCTCGCTCTTTATAGTTATATTCGAGCTGATATTTGAACGGATTGATGTTGGCAGCGGCGGGATCGACCTGCGGACCATCAGGAACCGACTGGTCGCGTGGCTCGTTGACCATATTACGAATGTCACCAAGCGTGACATCACCCGTCTGCTCTGTCGCAGCGTCGTCTGAGGCACGGATAATCCCGTCTTCCTCGCAAGACGCAAGAGAGCCTGCCATGACGAGTGCCGCGAGTAATGATGTGCGTCGAGCCATAAAATTGAATCCAACCATGATACAGGATTACATAAGAGAGACACGGAGCGCTTTCCAGTAAACTCGCTGTCATGAATTACCAAAAAAATGACGCCTGCGTCATAGTTTTGAAATCAAAGCTATGATATAAGAGGACAAGAGACGTCCCGGGAGAACTATTATGGCTGACACAACAGCAGATGCGCCAACCGAAACCAAACCGAAATTTCTGTCTGATCAGGTCAAAGACGAGTGGATGGGCACCGTCTATATGCGCCCAGGCGCACCAATCCCTCCGGCCTCAGCGATTGATCTGGATCGCCTGAACATTTCCGACCCTGAACTCTGGCGCCGTGATGCGTTCTGGGATCGGTTCGAGCGCCTTCGCAATGAAGAGCCGCTTCACTATTGCGCAGAAAGTGCTGTCGGCCCTTACTGGTCAGTTACGCGCTATGAAGATGTCATGGCCATCGACACTGACCATAAACGGTTTTCGTCAGCCAGCGGCATCACCATCATTGATCTGGAAGAAGACTTTGCTCTTCCAATGTTCATTGCCATGGATCAGCCCAAGCATGATGTGCAGCGCAAAACGGTTCAGCCCATCGTTGCGCCGGACAATCTGCGGAATTTCGAAGCCCTGATCCGGGAGCGGACCGCCAAGGTTCTGGACAGCCTGCCCGTTGGCGAACCGTTTGACTGGGTGGACACGGTTTCTATCGAGCTGACCACCATGATGCTGGCGACTCTGTTCAACTTCCCATTCGAGGATCGTCGCAAGCTGACCCGCTGGTCAGATGTCGCAACAGGACGTGACAATCCGGAGATCTGCCCGGGCGGCGAAGAACAATGGCGCGCTGAACTGATGGAATGCCTCGGATATTTCACACAGCTCTGGAACCAGCGCGTAAATGCGAACGAACCAGGCAATGATCTGATCTCAATGCTCGCCACAGGTGAGCACACCAAAAACATGGAACCGATGGAATATCTGGGCAACGTCATTCTGCTCATCGTTGGCGGTAATGACACAACGCGAAACTCCATGACTGGCTCTGTTCTCGGCATGAATCTCTTCCCGAAGGAATTCGACAAGCTGAAAGCGGACCACAGCCTGATCCCGAGCATGGTTTCGGAAATCATTCGCTGGCAGACCCCGCTTGCCCACATGCGACGGACCGCGCTTGAGGATGTCGAAATGCACGGCAAGACCATCAAGGCCGGCGAAAAGGTGATCATGTGGTATGTGTCCGGCAATCGCGATGAGCGCCATTTTGAGCGGCCAAACGATATCTGGATTGATCGCCCGAAGATTCGCAGCCATCTCTCTTTCGGGTTTGGTATTCACCGCTGTGTTGGCAACCGTCTCGGCGAAATGCAGCTGAAAATCCTGTGGGAGGAATTCTTCAAGCGCTTTGACGACGTGATTGTGCTGAAAGAGCCAGTCCGTACGCCAAGCAGCTTTGTGAAAGGCTATACGGAAATGGAAGTGGTTCTGGTTCCGAAAAGCTGATCGCGAAACCACCCTCAAAGCAACACACTCTGACAGACCGCGGCCCCAAAGAGGCCGCGGTTTTTTCGTCTGGTTCAGGCTCCGTCAAAATATACAGAAGGACTGAACTCATGAGTTCTGACACATCGGGCGTGTCTGAGCCGGACGGCTTACGCACACCTTCAAATCTGCTGGGATATATGCCGCAGCGTTCCACAGGCCTGAAGCTCCTGCTCGTTTGCGGACTGGCCCTGTTGATGGCGATCCCTGCCCTGTTCGTTTACTCTGTCATCTATGACCGAAGTTCGCGAGCCGATAACGCGATCCGACAGGTCAGCGAACGTTATGGCGGGCAACAAACCGCCATGGGTCCTGTGCTGGTCGTTCCGTTTGAGCGCGAGATCACAAACACTGAAGGACGCGTTGTGACCCAACAATCGGCGCTGACCATCTATCCTGACACGGGCAATGCAGTGATTGCACTTCGGACTGAGCGAAAATCGAGTGGGATCCATGAAGTCCCTATTTATGATGCCAGCGTGTCCTTTAACAGCACGCTGAACCCTGAGCGCATCTGGGAGAACCTCCCCTCCAATGCGCGGGTGAACTGGACTGACGCACGCATTTATGTGGGGCTGTCCGATACGCGGGCCGCTCGCGAACAAACCATCGTCGAGATTGATGGCGAAGAGAGACTCGTTGAGCCGATGCTCAACCAGTCTGACGAGAGAAATTACAGTCGGCACACTCAGACACTTCTGGCCGCGCGAATTCCGGAACTGGACTCCACTCAGGCCCCAATCAGCCTCAAAGCCAGTTTGCGGTTTTCAGGTGCCGAGAAGATCTCCATTTCTCCGTTCGCCCGCACGACCAATATTGAGATCAAGGGCGACTGGGACGACCCAAAGTTTGAAGGCGGCTATCAGCAACGCTCCTATACGGGCGGCGGCGAAGGCGAGGGTTTCGGCGCCAACTGGACCATTCCCTACGAAGCAAGAGGCATTCCCGGCGTTCAGACTTCGCCGACCGGCTATAACGCCATCACCGCCCGCGGGAATACGGTGGATGTCCGCCTTGTTATGAATGCCACGCCCTATCAGAGCGTTCAGCGGGCCCTTAAATACGGCGTGATGTTTATCGGCTTTGTGTTCCTTGCCTACTTCCTGTTTGAGATTGTGAGCCAGCACCGCGCGCATCCGGCACAATATGTTCTGGTTGGCCTGTCACAATCGGTCTTTTACTTGTTGCTGCTGGCATTGTCGGAACAAAGCGGTTTTGACGTCGCCTTCCTGATTGCTGCAGTCATGACGGTCGGCATGACCTCGGCTTATGCCATGACCGTGTTCAGAAGCCGGGTCTATGGCTTACGCGCACTTGGCATATTCACCGCTGTCTATGCTTTGATTTACGCGCTTATGCGGCTCGAGGATTACGCCCTGCTGATGGGGGCCTTTGCGAGCTTCGCTGCGATCGGGTTCACCATGTATATGACGCGCAACATTAATTGGTATGGTCAGAGAGACCTGGCCGCAGCCTGAAATCTCAGTCTGCAATAAAGAAAAAAGGGCCGGATCAACCGGCCCTTTTTGTGAGTGTTATTCGCTCGTCTTTTTGGTGGTCCGAGACCGCGGCGTTGTTTTTCGGGTGGTCGTGCTTCCAGTCGTCTTTGCGCCCGTGGTTTTTGCCGTAGTACTGGCAGCAGCTTTCGCGGTCGCTGCCGGCTTTTTCGGTTTGCTTGACCATTCCTCAAGCTTGCGTCCCGCCCATTCACGTCCGCCAAGACCAAAGGCGAGCGCACCACCAACACCGATTGCAACCGCAAGAGCGAGCGCAAAGTATTGCGCGATGTTCAGAATGAACATGCCATCCATCGGATCGAGTCCCATGCGGGAAACCCCCAGAATGGTCGCGAGAACCATCACTGCGTATTTCACATATCGCGCCAGCTCATCGGAAAAACCGGTGCCCGTGGCGTCGAGGATCTTGCCGATCACATTGGCGAAGACAAAGCCCAGAACGATGATCAGCGTGCCAAACAGAATCTGGCCACCTTGCGCAATCACGATCCCGACAAAGTCTGACAGGATTTGGAAATTGAGAAGTCGTGTCGCCTCAACGGCTCCGAACAGCATGATGGCAATGCCAACAATTCCCGCGATCGCTTTGGTCGCGGTCAGCCCTTTTTCTGTTTTTGGCTCGAGAATTCCAAGCTTCTGCACATACGCATCAATGCCGAATTGTGGAAGCACCTGTTCGATCAGCTTGGACACAAATCTCGCGATGAAAAATGAAATCGCAAGAACCACGCCCGCAATGACAACATTTGGCAGCGCATCCATGATCTCATTCAACATGAGTGTCGTTGGCGTAGAGATCGCTTCAATCCCGAGGACATCGATCCCTGCGATCACGGCCGGTACGGCGATGACAACATAGACAATCCAGGCAATCGCGTTTGAAAGGCCTGTTGCTTCTTCATCCTGGATTGGAGAGACCAGTCGGTCGAGACCCGCTGCGTCCAGCACAGACTGCACCAGGCGCTTCACAATGCCCGCCAGAATGAGCCCGAATATGATGAGCGCGGCTGCACCTACCAGCTCGGGCAGGAAGGCCAGCATATCGTCCCACATATTCTGTACCGGCGCGACCACTTGGGTCAGCCCCACAATCGAGAGAGCCACCGCGAGGACGATCAGCAGGAGCAGATAGAACAGCGCTTTGCCAATTCCAGCGCCAATCGTGGCATCAGCCGACACCGCATCTTCATTTGCCCGCCGGACAAACGGGATACGATTAATGCCCGCGCCAATAACGCCTGATATGAGTTGCGCGAGAAATGCGCCGATACCGAAAACGATTATGGCCAGAACGATCCGCACGGGCCAGGCAATTTCGGGACGGTAACTCCCCGAAGTGCTGTCGACCCATTCGGCCAATTGTTGAAGAAATTCCATGTTTTGCCCCTCCTGAATGAATTCAGAACATCAGAGAAGCCTAACGGAATTCGGGAATGGTTAACAGGGGTTAACCCTCAGCTGAACCATCCTTTTCAATTGAAGTGCCGGTCTGGTTTTGAGTGTCCAGCCAGTCGGTAAATCTGAGATCCGGCGCATTGCCTAACTCATAGGCCACATAGTCCTTTAGTCTGGCGGTCATCTGTATGGCGTCACCGCCAAGCTCGGACGGCTGGATGAGAGGCCCGCAAGTGATCTCGAATTTCGATCCGGACTTGTTCAGCAATTCATAAAACAGCGTGATGTCGCGTAGCTCGCCATTCATCCTGGACAGGAAGTAATAAAGCCCTGAATTCCGCGCATTGAGATTCATCGGCAAAATCGGACATTTCTGTTTTCGCGCAAGAGTGACCACTGTTGAAAACCAGGCCTTCTCGATCAACGCTCCGTCGTCCATGCTTGCGAGCTTGCCCGACGGAAAAATGATCACGCATTGCTCCTGGTCGAACGCCTCCTTGGCGAGGCGAAGCGTTTCCTTGGTTTTGGCAGCAGAACGCTTCTCCATCACCCATTCAACCGGGATGATCGTATCTGAAAAGCCGGAACTCACACGGATGGCATCGGCATTAGCAAAGAAATGGATATCACCGCGCACCTGTTTCACGGCCTCCCAGACCGCAACGCCATCAGCGAGCCCGGTCGGATGGTTGCAGGCAATGACCAGACGGCCCGATGACGGTATGCGGTCGAGATGATGCATCGTCATGTCGAAATCGAGTTCTGTGGCCAGATGGTCGAAGGAATCCCGCCCCGGAAGCTGGCGAACCAGATCGGCCATCTCGACCGCACGACGATAACCCAACATCTTATACAGAACCGGCCGCAGCAAAGGCCAGGTCCAGTGTCTGACGAAACTCGGACAGCGCTCTTCAATCAGGACGTCCACAATGTGTGCATCCTCTCTTTCCTCATCGGGGAGAAATACGGATGTGCTGTCAGGCAGAGAATCTGAAGAAGTCATGCAAGACTTTTAACCCGGAACGTTGATCGCGTGGAAGCTGCAATTTTTTCAGGGCTGAGCCGATTTATTCAACCTGAATTCGTTAATATTCAACCTCAGGATCATTAAGTGTTAACCATAGCTAAAACGTGAATTGTCACCGCAATGTCGTATTGTGGTTACCTTTTTAATTTTACTTAACCACAGCTTTATCTTAACGTTTCGAGAGTGATACAAACATACCATACTGTTTTGTTTGTATTTTTATTCTAATTCCTGTGGCATGGCAGTGGGGCGCGTCGCTGTCATTTTAAAATCGAAACGAAATTTGGTTAATTTGGATGATGAAGATTTTTACCTGAAATCATCTAATCCTAACAGAATCTGAATGTTAAATTTACTTTTGAGAAAGGAGGAGCGCCTAGGTTGAACCCGTTCAAACAAACGATGCATTCGCTTCGAAATTACGGGGACGACAGACAAATGAAAGTTTTGTGGGTTGAAGACCACCCAAGAGCACAGGAAATGCTCATGGTGGCCGGTACTAAAGCTGTTCGCAAACGATTACAGCTTGATCTTGTTCTGGCGGCAAGCCTTCTTGAGGCTGAACGCCGACTGCGTTTTGAAAAATTCGATCTGGTCGTTCTGGACCTCCGCCTGCCCGACAGTGTAGACGAATCAATGACGCTCACGCGTGTTGCTTCAATGGGCAAATTCCGTATGGCTGTTGTGTCATCGAGTGAACATCGCGATGAAGCCGCCCGCGCATGTGTTGCTGCAGGTGTTGACTGTCTGCCAAACGCGATCGCCAAGGAGACACTGCCGTTTAACCGGTTTATCCAGCGTCCGGAAGAATTCTACGACTTCTTGCAGAGCCTGATGGCTCGCCCGGAAACGCAGGCCGCCTGATCTCTGATCAGTGTTGTCCTCTCAATAAGCCCGGCCTCACCGCCGGGCTTTTTGTTTGACAAGTATTTTGATCTTTCCCACTGACACGATAAGCGAGGCAAATAGCTTAGCCCCAAACGTCGGAGACAAAGTGTATGGAAGATTTACTGGCGTCACGGGCCACGCTGATTTTTCTGGTCGCCAATGTGGCGATCAGTTTTTTCGCGTTCAGCAATGAAGCGTTTTTGCGCTGGGGCATTCTTCATTCCGGATCCATTATTCGAAACCGCGAATATCATCGCATTCTGACATCTGGTTTTCTGCATGCCGACCCCATGCATTTGCTGTTCAATATGATCACACTCTATTTCTTTGGGCCGGTGATTGAGAGCGTTATTGGCAGCCAGAGTTTCTTCATTGTTTATCTGGCGGCACTGATTGGTGGCAGCCTGTTTGCCCTGTTCAGACACAGAAATGATTACAACTACTCGGCGCTGGGTGCGTCTGGGGCCGTATCCGGGATTGTCTTCAGCTTCTGTCTGTTTGCGCCATTCGCGCTGATCTTTGTGTTTTTCATTCCTGTCCCGGCCATTCTCTATGCCGTGCTTTTCATGCTCTACAGCCTTTATGGAATGGGCCGGAATAATGACAATATCGGCCATGACGCGCATCTGGCAGGAGCTGTGATCGGCGTGGTGGCCACGATATTGGTTGAACCGAGATCGCTTGCGATTTTTATCGGCCAAATCACATCTTTCCTGAGTTAGAATGGGCGACGTTCTCGATCGATATAACCATTTAGTCGCTGAAGGCCGGATCAATCCCGACCCGGCGCAGGCCGAGATTGCGAGCAAGCTCGATGATCTTGAACATCGTCTGGAAAACCGCGGAGGCGGCGGCTGGTTCTCAAAGCCAAAACCCGTAAAAGGCCTCTATCTCTGGGGGGGCGTTGGCCGCGGAAAATCCATGCTAATGGATCTGTTTTTCGCCACGGTGGATGTAACGGCAAAGCGCCGTGTTCACTTCCATGATTTCATGCAGGAAACGCACGCCTTCATCAATGATTGGAAAAAGCTCGACGCAAAGGAGAAGAAAGCATCTGGTTGTTCCGTCAAAGGCAGCGATGACGACCCGATACCGCCCGCTGCACGGAAGATTGCCTCCGAAGCGGAATTGCTCTGTTTCGATGAGTTTCAGGTGAAAGATATCGCCGACGCCATGATCCTTGGTCGGCTGTTCACCCAATTGCTCGAACGCAATGTGGTGGTGGTCGCGACCTCGAACCGTCCGCCTGATGACCTCTATAAAGATGGCCTGAATCGCCAGCGCTTTGTGCCGTTTATTGACCTTCTCAAAGACACGCACGACGTCCACGAAATCCGGTCTGACCGTGATTACCGTCTGGAACGCCTCACCTCTGCCCCGGTCTATTATTCACCGCTTGGTGCGGAAGCCGAAGCGAGCATGCAGGCTGCCTGGGACCGGCTAACCTCGTGCGCAGAACCTCACGCTTTTCACCTGACCGTGCAGGGGCGCGACTGGCGCATTCCTGACGTCGCGGCAGGTGTGGCACGCATGACCTTCGATGAACTTTGCAACCGTCCCCTTGGCGCGGCGGATTATCTCATGCTGTCCCGGCAGTTTGATACCGTGCTGATCGAAAATGTGCCGCTTTTGAAGCCCGACAATATGAATGCCGCCCTGCGGTTTGTAACGCTCATAGATGCGCTTTATGAAGCCAAGACCAAAGTGATCATCTCCGCCGATGCCGAACCAAATGAGCTATACGTCTCAGGAGATGGCGCATTTGAATTCGAGCGGACAGCCTCACGCCTTTATGAGATGCGAAGCACGGATTATCTCAGCGCAGAGCGGATTGGATCGAGCGAAACCAGCGGCGGTCCGGGAGAGATTATGTGACGGAGCCGGGCGCAGATATTTATGATCCGGAGTTTGTCAAAGGTGTCTTTGACCGCTGTTCCGGAAAATATATCGCGTTCAGCTATGTCTGCTCCATGGGATTCACCGAATTCTGGCGGTCGGATGCGGTGAAAATCCTGCCCGACCCCGGCAAACCAAATCCGGTCGGTTATGACCTTATGGCCGGCACGGGAGAAGTCTGGCCGCATCTGATGAAGCGCTTTCCGGATATTGCCGAAATCACCGCGATTGATATCTCGGAAGGCATGCACAAACGCGCGCTCGACCGGCTTCATGCAGGCCGAACCGATAAGATCGGCTTTATCTGTGACAATGTTCTGAACAGCGAGCTTCCGCCTGATAGTTGCGACTTCGTCATTTCGACCTTTGGTCTGAAAACCTTTGATCAGAGCCAGCAGGCGCAATTGGCAGACCTTGTCGCGCGCATCCTGAAGCCCGGCGGCAGCTTCTCTTTCATTGAAGCGTCGGACCCGAAAGATTGGCTGTTGCGCCCGCTCTACCTGTTTCACCTGAAAACCGTGCTGCCTGTCGTCGAGAAACTGTTCCTAAGCGGCGCGCAGGATTTTGCGATGATCGGGTCATATTCAACCAATTTCGGGAATGCGAAATTCTTCGGAGATTGCCTCAGACAGCATGGGCTTGAGGTCAGATTTAAAAAGCACTTCTTTGGGTGTGCCACGAGTGTCAGCGGACATAAGCCTCAGGGCTGATCCAATTCGCCATCCAGAAAACCGGCCAGACCTTCAGCCATTTTTTCCACGCCCTGCCGGTTTGGGTGCAGACCATCGGGCAGAAGTAAGTCCGGCTCGTTCCACACGCCATTCATAAAGCCAGGATAGAACGGGACGTTATATTCCGCAGCGAGTTCCGGATAAAGCGCAGCATATTCAGCTTCCAGAGTGTCCGATGTCTCAGGCCAGCGCGGCTGCAACCCCGCCAGGATGACATCGATCTTTTCGGCCTGGGCGCGCTCAATGATTTGAGCCAAATTCTGTTTCGCCGTTTCTGCCGAGAATCCGCCCAGAAAGTCATTGGCGCCCAGCGCGATGATGACCAGATCGGGCTCGACCGATCTAACGCTCCAGTCAAATCGGGCGAGGCCCATGGCTGTCGTGTCACCCGAAACACCCGCATTCACGATAGAAATGTCATGGCCCCGCGCTGTGAGCTGTTGTTCAGTGACATAAGGCACAGCATGTTCGTCAAGCAGGCCATATCCCGCGGTCAGGCTGTCGCCCAACATGACAATGAGATGCTCTGACCGTTCCATTTCTGTTTCACTCGTCTTTGCAGCCACCGGCACGGAAGCGTTTTCCGTCTCCGTCGTTGACGGTTGATCTGGTGTCATGTCGCCCGAGCAGGCCGTCAGAAGGCACGCCATCACGAAAGCTTGTGCTATCCGTCCCATCTGTCACTTTCTCCCACTCTATCGCCTGAATAGGCTGAGACTGCTAACCCGACTACATATGCTTCAACGCACAGGAAAGAAAATTGGCTCAGCTTCTGGAAATGAAAGATGTCTGCCTGACATTGCCGGCACAATCGGGGCCGGTTGATATTCTAAAGGGCGTGTCTTTCAGCGTTTCGCCGGGCGAGTGTGTTGCCATTGTTGGGCCTTCGGGATCTGGCAAATCCTCCCTTATTTCTGTGGCTGCGGGTCTTGAGCGGGCGAGTTCAGGCAATATCGAACTTCTCGGCACCAATATTGTCGGCAAGAGCGAGGACGAATTGGCAAAACTCCGGCGCGGCCGGGTCAGCCTTGTGTTTCAATCCTTTCACCTGCTTCCAACCATGACCGCGCTCGACAATGTGCGCGTGCCTCTGGAAATCGCGCGGGCCGAAAATGTGCGCGAAAGGGCAGAAACCTTGCTCTCGGAAGTCGGTCTTGCGGATCGCATGGACCATTACCCCGGCCAACTGTCAGGCGGCGAACGACAACGGGTCGCTGTGGCGCGTGCAATCGCCTGCGACCCAGAGCTTGTGTTTGCGGACGAGCCGACCGGCAATCTGGATGGCGAAACCGGCACTGGCGTGGCCGAAAAGCTCTTTTCCTGCGTTCAGGACCATGGCGCCTCGCTTGTGCTCGTCACCCATGACCGGGAGCTGGCCGCGCGCGCCGACCGCACGGCGACAATGGCTAACGGACGTTTGCAGGCATGAGCGTTGCCTGGCGCATTGCTCTGAGAGAACTCTCGGGCGGCATTGGCGGCTTTCGCATATATCTCGCATGTATCGTGCTTGGGGTCGCGGCGATTGCTGCATCCGGATCCGTCACGGAAGTCTTCACCCGCGGACTGACCGCTGAAGCGCGCATGTTGCTTGGCGGTGACGCGATGTTTGCGACCAGCCAGCGGCGCGCCAACTCAGAAGAACGCGCCTTTGTTGAGGGGCTGGGCCAATCGACCGAAAAAATCTCGCTGAACACCATGGCGCAGAAAGAAAGCCTGCGCCGTCAGGTCGATGTGACCGCAATCGAACCTGTGTTTCCGCTGATCGGCACTGTCGAACTTGAGGGTGGAGCCACCAATCTTGCAGAAGCGCTTGCTCCCATAGACAACAGATGGGGCGTGGCCGTCAGTCAAAGCTTTCTGGATCAGTTTAGAGCTGACATTGGCGATCAGGTGACGATCGGCTCCATTGATACCGTAATTCGGGCGAAACTCAAAAAACTACCCGATCAGGTGGGGGAACCCGGTGCCTTCGGCCCAGAAGCGCTCATACAGATTGCAGCGCTTGAGGAGGCCAATCGATTATCCGTGGGCCAGCTCTTCCGCTCCCGGCTTATCGTCACGTTTGAGCCCGGCCAGACTTTTGCCAGTGCCGAGACGGCATTCAAACAGGCCTACCCGGACAGCACTCTGCGCATTCGCGAACCGGAAGATGCGGTGGATGGGCTCCAGAACCTGCTCGGCATTCTGAATAATTTCCTGACCATTATCGGAATTGCCGCGCTAATCGCTGGGGGCATCGGTGTCGAACAAGCCACCACAGCTTTTCTGCAAAGCCGTATACCTGTGATTGCGGCTCTGAAAGCACTTGGCGCAACAAGCGGAACGCTCAGAACGGCGTATTTTATTCAGCTCGGTCTGTTATCCGTGATTGGCGGGCTGATCGGACTGATGATCGGCGCGGCGGCTCCTTATCTGATGGTGAGTTTCGCGGGCGAGCAATTAGCTCTGCCTCAGGCGCTTGGTATTTACCCAGTTCCGCTGTTCACCGCTCTGGTTCTGGGCCTGCTGGCCGCCGGGCTGTTTGCCATTCCGGCTATTGGTCGCGCCCGGTCAACGCCACCATCAGCCCTGTTTCGGAATCTCGCTGAGGAAGACAGAACACCAATCCCACGATTGGAGCGCGTTCTGGCAGGGGCGTGTTTAATTGGTTTGGTGACGGTTGCACTTCTCATAAGCTCCATGCCGCTGGTCACTCTCGCACTTCTGGTCGGCGCAGGCGTAAGCTGGCTCATTTTCTGGGGCGCGGCCCTCTTGGTCAAACGCAGCGCCGCGCGACTGGCTCGAACTGCGACAGGCGTCTGGCGGCTTGCGCTCTCCAATATTTCCGGACCGGGCTCGCTTGCAACCGTGATTATGCCGTCTCTCGGGCTGGGGCTCGCGCTGTTATCGCTGGTGGTGCTGATCCAGGCCAATCTTCTGCGCCAGATCGGCGAAACGGCCCCCTCCAATGCGCCATCTCTGGTCTTTCGACAGATTCCAGCGGACAAAAGCGCCGAATTCGATCAGCTCATGGCGCGGTTTAACGTCGATATCGAGGACGGAGACGCCTATAGGCGGGCCCCGTTTCTTCTGGTTCGCGTCACGCATCTAAAGGGACTGCCGGTTAGCGATGCCCCCATTGCAGAAAGCGAGCGTTGGGTTGTCCGTGGAGAAACCAGTGTGACCTACCTTGGTCCAGAACCTGACGACACGGAAATTATCGAGGGCGAATGGTGGCCAGCTGACTATTCAGGACCACTGCAGCTCTCAGTGGAATTGGGGGCCGCCCGAGGATTACGCCTCTCGCCTGGCGACACGATTGGCATTCGTGTATTTGGCCGCGATCTGACAGCAGAGGTATCGTCTATTCGCGCTGTCGAATGGGGCAGCTTCGGTATCGGTTCAAATACCGCCTTCGTGTTTTCACCCGGCACGCTGGAAGCGGCCAATCCCTTCCACATCGCCATTGCCAGGACTGATGGCTCACAGGATCGCGCGTTGATTGCCGCGCTGGAGCAGGATTTTCCTGACGTGCTCGTATTCGAAACACGACCGGCCCTGGAAGCGGCAACGAAAATCTTTGAAGACATCTCACTGGCAGTGAACGCCGCAGCGAGCGTGGTCACAATTGCCGGTTTGTTGGTGTTGTTCGGCACGCTCGGTGTCGTCGCACGCAAACGCGCAAAAGAAGCCGCGCTTCTGAAGACACTTGGCGCTGAGCGACGCATGGTTCTGTCGCTCTATGCAGGCGAATTCGCAATCGCAGGCGGGGTCGGAGCCGGGCTGGGCACGCTCATCGGCATGGTCGGGTCCTACCCGGTGATTGTGTCGGTCTTCGAGGCGCGCTGGCACTTTCCTTTGCTGCCCGTTCTTGCGCTGGTTGGGGCAGCGCTCCTTACCTCGGCCATTGGCGGCTTGATTGTGGGACTGAATACTTTGTCGAAATCGCCAGCTCAGGTGTTAAGAAGTGTTTGAAACAAAACACTAACGCGTTTCCCAGCAAAACATAGTTAAAGTCAAAATTACCATTTGTTTTGAGTTTATTATCAATCATTTGATACAAATCGCTGATAACACAATAAAGGTCCGCTTTTTGCCACCTAACAGGGATTTATGAAAATATACAATGTAAAAAACATTCCATCCGCCGCTGTATCATTTGCTGCGATACTGAGCATCGCCGCATGCGGAGGCCCGGCTCCGGAGCGGGTACGGGAAGTTTATTACGACTTTTCCAGCCAGGTATCGCACCGGAATGGACCGGAAGCGGGTAAGGTCGTCAATGAAGCGACGCTTCGCCATTATGCGCTGCTGAAAGTTATCGCGCTGAATGGCGGCCGTGGCATGAATTCCATCGGCATTTATGACGAATTGTCGGTTTATTTTCTGCGTGCACGATATGACATTCCGGCGCTGGAGAAATTCACGGGCCGCGACATTCTGAGCATTCTGGTGCAGGCTGGTCTTGTGGGTGAGGATGATTTCGAGACATTTGAACTCGAAGATTTGCGTTACACCAACAATCAGGCCCGGGCCGATCTGTTTAAGAATGGTGCCGATACCGAATTGGATGTCTGGTTTGAGCGCGAGGACGGACGTTGGCGCATCGATGGAAAACGCTTCCGGGAAATCAGAAATGAAATGCTGGAACGGCGCATTATTCAATTCGACGGAAATCGTGAGGAAGTGATCAGCGAATTGCTGAAATCACGCGGCGTTCTCGAGGGTCTCACACCGGAACTTAAACGCCCCCTGAAATCGTAAGCCGCCGCAAACGGCTAATCATTGCGGAGCCAGCCGGCAACCGACAGTCTGGGCTTGCCAGCAAATGCTGAGATCGGGCTCACCGCGTGGATCCGATGACCATCGAACAATGTAAGCACGTTGAAACGCGGCAAATGACCTGAGGTGACATCCGTGTTTTTGTCGAGAAACAGCAACAGACCACCCCAATCTGTCATCCAGTTTTCAGTGAACCCTAGTGTATAGGCACATCGACGCTCATTACGGGCGCCGTCATCAATGTGCCGGGTAAGAAAAGATCCACGCGTGTAAAGCGTCGCTTGTGCATCTGTATTGGTAATTCCAGCCTCACCGATGACGGTTTCTCCAAACGTCCGAAAGGCTTCGCTGTTGAGGAATGCCGTCAGCTTATGGATAGGGTGGCCTGGATCACGCGCGTCTTTCAGCGCCTCATTCATCTGATACGCGTTATAGCAATATCCATAATTGCGGGTGGCGAGATCCATCACCTTTTGCATCCGCATCGCCATGCCCTGGGGGCCAAGCCTCTGACGATCTTCAGCTGAGAGCTGAACCACGCCCTCATCGGGATCTGAATACACAAGACGCCATGGCAGGCTGGTGAGCATTTTTTCGATGGCCCGCGCCAATTCCGGCTCAAAAATATCCGGAATTTGAACGAAGCGATGTTTCTCATACTCCCTTGCGTAGAACTCTGCATCGAGCCCCGGACGAAGACGAATCTCGGGAAATGCCTCATTCATGATCATATCCTCGTGTTATTTGCTCGTTCCCAGTTGCGAGCCAGTCGCAAATGGTGTTTATTCGCCCAACTATTCGACCAGATGACTAATCATTACTACTTGAAACACCAAGTATATTCAGAATGAAAAACCATGCCTGATCTCGCTCCCACATTGAACGGCCTTTCGGCCCTGGCCCAGGACATCAGACTAAGAGCATTTCGAATGCTGATGGAAGCCGGTCCGGCTGGATTGCCGGCGGGCAAGATTTCTTCGACTCTGCAAATCGCACCAAATAAGCTGTCGGCTCACCTCAATGTTCTGAGCCAGGCCAATCTTGTCTCAGTGGAACGGCAAGGTCGGCACATGATCTATTCTGCCAATATAGAAGCCGTCGCCTCGCTTTTGTCAGGTCTTGTGGAAACATGCTGCAATGGCAATCCCGGCGTTTGTACAGGACTTTCAGAATTCATGGAACGCAGGAGCGAGTCCTGCTGCGAACCAAATTAGACAGAAAAAATCCCCTGCGTTCGGAAACGCAGGGGCTGAAGGCGCAGTCAGATAGCCTGGGGGTTCATCGGCTTACTGGGGAAGAAAAAACTGACTGCGTACGTTTTCCGAACACGTTCAGAAGGATGGCGCTGCCTGATGGGCAACAAGCCAGAAACTTCCGATCATCAAAGCTGTCATCAGTGAAAACGAGACGCTTTTCTTAAACCAGTTTGAATGTTCCATTTTGTCCCTCCTGAACCGAAACAGACCATGCAAGGAACGGGCCTGGTGCGCTTCGGTTGCAAAGATTTTAAAAATCTTGTCGGGGCAGCATTATGGAGCCGGTCCGGGCAATTATGATGATTTCGCCCTAATTGCGGCCGAATATGGCCAACTCGGCTGTCTGTCCCCTTCCGGCAGAGCAATGCGATCTTGCAGAGAGACGCTAAAAAGATAAGGGTAAAAAGTAAGTTGGGGGGAGGCGTTATGTCCAAAACGATAGGTCTGTATGGTCTGATTGCGCTCGTGGTGCTGGTCGTTTCAATCATCCTTTTTCGAGTGATTGCCCCACCGCCGCCTAAAACCATTCGTTTCGCATCAGGGTCCGTTGGAGGCGCGTATTCTCTCACCGCTGAAAAGTATCGTGAGCTGGTCAAAGAAGAGAGCATTACGTTAGAAATTTTCGAAAGCACCGGCTCAGGTGACAATCTTGAGATGTTGCGATCTGGCGAGGTCGATGCCGCGATTGTTCAGGGCGGTGTCGCCCTCCCGGCTGACAGCGAGACTCTGAGATCATTAGGTGCAGTCTTCTATGAGCCACTCTGGGTGTTTTACCGCGGGGATGTTCAGCTTTCGGACACCAGCCTGGAAGATTTGCGCGCCTTTGACGATTTGCGGATCGCAGCTGGTACGGAAACCTCAGGCACGCGATCGCTCGCCAATCAGATGCTGGAGCAGAACGGCGTTGAGGCGAACCTGCTGCCCTTGTCAGGCCCTGATGGCGCCGAAGCCTTGCTCAGCGGCGATGTAGACGTTTTGGTGACTGTCACCGCGCCCACTGCCCCCTTTATCCGGCAATTGCTGGCGAACCCGAGCATCTCCGTTCTCAATTTCGAACGCGCGCTCGCCTATGAGCGGCGCACTCCCTATCTCAAACAGGTGATTTTCCCGGAAGGCGGCCTGGACCTCGAAAACAATCTTCCGTCAGATCCGATTGAATTGATCGCGCCGGTCGCACAGGTTGTCGTCCGCGAAGATCTGCATCCTGCTGTTCAGGCGCTTTTGCTAGAGGTCATGGTGGACGTGCATCGGTCTGGCACGCTCTTATCAGAGCCTGGCGTGTTCCCCACTCCCAATCGCGCAGATTTGCCCGTCGCAGATGAGGCGACGCGCTATTATGAGAACGGACCGACCTTTCTTCGGCGATACTTTCCGTTTGGAGTCGCAAACTTTCTTGAGCGCGCCTGGGTTCTGCTAATTCCCATGGTGACATTGCTCATCCCACTCGTCAGAGCAGGACCGCCTATCTATCGCTGGCGCACGCGTCGTAAAATTTATGTCTGGTATCGCGAGCTGAAAACGCTGGAGGCCCGCGGCCGCGGCGCGAAGAATGACCATGTGCGCGACGAGGTGATACGGGAGCTTCGAACGCTCCAGGCTGAAGTCGGCCGGGTAGAAGTGCCCGAATCCTATACAGACGAGCTTTATCGACTTCGATCTCACATCCTGTTTGTCAGCCAGCTCATGAAACGCCTGGATGATGAGGCGGATGCCGAAGAAGAAGCCGAGGCCATCCTGTCTTCAAGTAGTTGATCTGCCGGGAGACTAAACCCAACCCGCTTCGCGAACTGTTTTGGCATAGGTGCGACTGACCGGGGCGGACGTACCCGATTTCAGAACAAGCGTAATCCGACCATCACTGCTTGATGCAGATTGCACGCCGCTCTCTGCAACCCACCACGACCGATGCGTCTGCAGCCCTTTTGCGCCTTCGAGTTCGCGAATGGCATTGGCGAGGCGTTCCAGCATCATATGCTCACCGGCGCTGGTGTGAATGCGTAGATAATGGTCCTCAGACGAAATCGCGAACAAATCTGCATTGCGATAGGGCAAGGGAAGTCGCGACATGAAATTCCGGATCGTCTCTTCCGAAGCGGGCTGCCCGGCGGCTTCGCGCACCGCGCGACTTTCCTCAAAAACATGCAGCAGATAGCCAATGCCTGTCACGGCTGCGGAAATCACCCAGACAAACCCATACAGAATAAAAAATTCCAGCACGGTCGTGCGCCCATCAAAAGCAAGGTCTGCTGATATCAGCACAATCGTAATCGCGAGCGCAGACAGGCTGCATGTACACAACAGCATGATCCAGACAGGTCTGCCAGGAAAGCGCTGGTCGATCAGATAGGCGACACCCCAACCGACAAAGCTACCGATGAAAATCAGCGCGACCCAATAAAGCCAGCTTTGCCAGAATTCCATGCGGGCGGTGGCCCCATATGGCCCGACGATTGAGAGAAATGTCCCGATCGCGATCAGGATAGCGAATTCCCGGCCGCGTTTTTTCCAGTCAATCGCGATACGCAAGCTGCAAACCCCTCATTTCTGACCTGTCATTCGCGCTTCGCGAACGACAATAGCGACGATTCACGAAGGAAGGCAGCCCCTTTATGAAGAGCCGCTCGAATTGCCCGATTTCTTTGCCATTCTGATCTCATCAACCCGGCGTTCACTGGCCGGTATCACGAAGAATCAGATGGCCGGAGACGATCATGACTTTAGTAAACCACGCAGACACAACGCCAGCTCAAGGCATTCGCTTTCCCGTAAAACTCACGCGCAATCAATGGATTTTTGCGATAGCTGGGATTGTCTATATCGCGCTCTCCTCATGGATCCTGATCGCCAATCAATATGTACCGAAATTCCACTTTGACCCGACACCGCTGATCCAGTCCGGCATCGCCATTCAAATTCACGTCGCAGGCGCCATCTCCACTCTGCTGATCGGCCTGGTCTTGATGTTCGCGCCAAAAGGATTTCAGCTACATCGCACACTGGGCTGGACCTGGGTGGTGACCATGGCTGTCACGGCGATCTCCTCTTTCTTCATCACATCCTTCTCACCGGTCCATTTCAGCCCGATCCATGCCCTTTCAGCCTGGACGCTGCTCGGCCTGCCGATGGGAATTACGGCAATCCGCCGCCGCAATGTCGCCAAGCACCGCAAGGAAATGACCCAGATGTTTGTCGGCGGCATGCTGATCGCTGGCATGTTCTCCATGCTCCCGGGGCGCATGATGTTCGAGGTTTTCTTCTCATAATGCCGAAGGGGGCGTGCATCCGGCCTGCCTCCCCGGTCATCACCTGAACAATTCAATCCACTCAACCAAACCCACACAGCACTTTGAAAGGAACACTCATGACTTACGTTTCGCAAACACTCAGCGCACTGATTGCGGCCCCCCTCTTGCTCGCCGCTGTGACAAGCGCGCAACCCGTCCACGCCGATGATGCAGCCAAGCTCTCTGTCACCGTGCAGAATGTCGAAAAACCACAAGGCAAAATGATGATTGCGGTCTTCAAAGACGAAGCGGGATATGACGGCTCCCAACCTGTTGCAGCGTCTGCGGCCCCAGTCTCCGCAGAAACAGTCACGGCGGTTTTCAGCGATCTTGAGCCGGGTGAATATGGCATCAAAATCTATCACGATGTGAATGATGATGGCGAGATGAACACCAACCCGTTCGGCATGCCAACAGAGCCGTTTGGCTTCTCCAATGATGCGCCCGTTCGCTTCGGCCCGCCCGGTTGGAACGCGGCAAAATTCACTTTGGAAGGCGAAACCGTTCAAACCATCACACTTCAATAGGGATCAGGATTATGAGTTTTTCACGTCGAGGATTTCTCGCCGGTTCCAGCGCAGCCATGGCTGCGCTGGCGACCCGACCGGCCTGGGCCGACCAGAACAGCCTCTATTGGCAGGCGGGCTGGGAAACAGCTCCAGCTGAAGGATTTGCGCCAACCGAAATGACATTGGTGCGTGGCAAACTACCTGAAGGCCTGAATGGCGCCCTCTATCGCAATGGCCCTGCACAGTTCCGTTATGGCGATAAAACCCTTCCGCACTGGTTTGACGGTGATGGCATGGTTCACTCAATCCGGTTTGCAAATGGCAAAGCTGTTCACACTGGACGCTTCGTTCAGACGGAAAAGCGCCGCATCGAACAGGCCCAGAAAGCATTTGTCGTGCCGGGTTTCGGCACGGAAGGTGATCCGAATTTTGCAGTGAGCAACCCAGATGCCGCCAATGCCGCCAACACATCGGTTCTGCGCGTGGGGGATGATCTTCTCGCGCTCTGGGAAGCAGGTTCGGCTTTTGCCATGGACCCTGTCAGTCTTGAAACGCGCGGGCCAAAAACCTGGCGCGAAGATTTGAAAGGCATGCCTTTCCTGGCCCATCCAAAGGTCGAGCCAAATGGCACGATCTGGAATCTCGGAATTGGCGGCTCTCGTGTCGGTATTTACAAGATTTCTCCCGCCGGTGCGCTGCAGGAATTCGGTCTGGTCGATACTGGGCTGGCTTCCTACATCCATGACTTCGCGATGACAGAGCGTTCGCTGATCATTCTGGTCCAGCCCTGGGTGTATAAGCGCAATATTCCGCCTTTCACTGCGAGCATGGCGTGGGAGCCAGAGCACGGCCTGAAAGTGCTGATCGTTGACAAAAACGACTTCTCCAAGACCCGCTGGGCCGAAATGCCACCGCGCTTCTTCTTCCACACTGGTGATGCCTGGGAAGACGAGTCGGGCACAATCCATATGGATATCGCCACTTATGAAAATGCTGACTTCGTCGAGCATGGCGAGGCTGACATCATTTCCGGGAAATACCAGAAACCAAAGACAGCACCGGCACAAATGGCCATGGCGGTGATTCCGAAAACCGGCGAGGCGAAGCTGATAGATACCGGTCTGCCTGCTGAATTTCCTCGGATTGATCCACGTTATCAGGGGCAGGTCCGCAATCAGGTCTGGATGATCGATACGAGCCAGCGCGATCATGCGCCCGGTTCGTCGATTATCCGACGCCTGAACTGGGATAGCGTCACACCTGACGCCCATGATTTCGGACGCGAACACATGGTTGAGGAACATCTCTTTGTTCCGCGGCCGGGTAGCGACAATGAAGGCGATGGCTGGCTCGTTGGCACGACACTGAACATGCGTGAACGCGCGACTGAAGTTCACGTGTTTGACGCCATGCGCATCAACCACGGCCCGCTGGCGAGCTTCCGTGCGCCTTATGCATGGCCACTTGGTTTTCACGGAACATGGGCGTCGGCCTGATAGTTTCTCGCGTGCCGTGAGACATGATCTCCACTCTGACTTTGCGGCAGGCGCTTATGGCGTCTGCCGTTTTTTCATAATCCGATGACGCGTAAAAAGGCAGTTTGCTGTCTCCGGCCTTTTTTGTTTGTGCTTCATTGCCCAGGACGTCATCACCTTGTCACAGCCACATTCTAACGATTTGTCTGCGCTCAGGTTCGGAGGGAAGAATGAAATCTATCGCCGCTTTGATGTTGTCAGCCAGCGTGCTGGTCGGATGCACGACGACCGTCACAACCAGTTCAACAGATGCTCCCAACTTTAGCAGCGCCGTTGAAGCTCTGAACGTCTATTACCGCTCTGTACCGGTCAGCGAGCTCCCGGCGGGTCCCTCATTCCTCCCGCTCGACACGGGAAAGGCCCTGACCCGCATTATTGTTGGCTCGTGCAATGACGAAGAAGTGCCGGACCCGGCCATGTTCAGTATTGCGAAAGAAGACGCCGACCTGTTCCTGTTCATTGGCGACAATGTTTATGGCGACCGGGACGGACGCAATTATGCGAATGCAGATGCCGAGCTGGTTGAACTTCGTGAGAGCTATTCTGATCTCGCCGCACAGCCTGAATTCCAGGCCATCGCCAGCAACATGCCCGTTCTCGCGACCTGGGATGATCACGACTATGGCATGAATGATTTCGGTCGGGATTTCATGGGCAAGGTGCTTTCAGAACGCATGTTCGAAAACTTCTTCGGCCTGGAGGAAGAAGCCGGCGACCATGATGGCGTGTATTATTCAAAAATGGTGGGTCCGGAAGGCCAGCGAACTCAGATCATCATGCTCGACACGCGGTATTTCCGGTCTGACCTGACACCGACGGATGAATACGGCAAGACGGGCAAGGAACGCTATATTCCGTCGACTGACCCAGACCAGGACATGTTGGGCGATGTCCAATGGGCGTGGCTGGAAGATGAGCTGAAAAAGCCTGCTGATTTGCGTCTTCTCGTGTCCTCCATCCAGATCATACCGGATGTCCATGGCTGGGAAGCCTGGTCCAGACTACCGCAGGAACGTGAGCGGCTATACGATCTGCTGGCAGAGACTGAAGCCGAAGGTGTGGTCTTTCTGTCTGGCGACCGTCACACCAGCTTCCTCTATAAGGATGCTGATCGCGGCCCTTATCCCTTCTATGAAATCACCGCCTCCTCCCTGAACGCTGCTTTTGCGGACGACCCGGTTTCGCCCGAAGTCGATTCTCGCCAGATCGGAAAGGGCTACACGTTTGAGAATTACGGGGCGATAGACATTGACTGGGAGGCCAAGACAATCGGCCTGTCCATTCTGTCTAATGAAGGCGAAATTGTTCGCGACGCGGCATTCTCCTTCGACGAGATCCAAGCGGGCTGACAACCTGATTTCACAACTGTAATATCCTCCCGAGACGTTCTTGGGGGGAGCGATGTTTTCAGGCTTTATCAGTTATTCTCGGAAAAATGCGCATTTTGCACGGCATCTGCACAAACGCCTCGAAGCCTATCGTATTCCAAAAGGCCTGCGAAATCTCCGAGCTGAGAAACTCGGACGTTTCTTCCTCGATCAGAACGAGCTCCCAGCGTCTGCGTCACTGACTGCAGAACTTCAAAAACAGCTTCTCGCCTCAGACGCACTTATCGTCATCAGCAGCCCTGAGGCCGCAGCCTCTGAATGGGTGAATAAGGAAATCGAGTACTTCAAGGACAATTGTCCGGAACGAAAAATTTTCTGCGTTATCGTCTCCGGCGATCCTCCTGAATGCTTCCCTCCAAGCCTCCGGGATGACGAGCCTTTGGCCCCAGATTTTCGATCAAGCGCTGATGGCGAAGAGTTGGGATTTGCAAAACTTGTTGCAGGTCTGCTCAACGTCAATCTGGGAGAATTGCAGAACCGGGAGCTGCTTAAAGTTCGCGAGGAACGTCGCCGTTTCGCGCTGATCTCGTCAAGCTTGATTGTCTTAAGCGTCGTTTCGCTCGTTTCCGTCGCGCTTGCAACATTCCTTTTTAAGCAATCTGAGAACCGCGAAATACGTGCCCAGCAATTCGCAACGCAGGCAGGTGATATCGCAAATGATGTGATTACGGACATGTCAGCTCTCACAATCGATGAGGCGCTCTCCATCGGCACATTCCAACGACTCTCGCGCACACTGATGTCCAATCTCATGCGGCTGAGAGAGTTGGGACTGACCGACTTCGAGTCCGAATACAATCTGATTGAAATGTTCCGGCTGTTTGCCCTGTCAAATTTCGATGATGAGACTGCCTCCAATGAAGCCTTGGCGCGTGCAGAACAAATCTTTGACGAAATCAATATCCCGCCAGAGCAATCGTATCAAAAGCCCAAGCTGGAGATTATTCTGAAAAGCGCCTCAGCTCAACTCGCCTGCTTTCATGGAAGTTGTCAAAAAGGGCTCAATATATACGCAGATGCACTTTCAGATCTGGACGAAGCGATCGACACCCACAAAGGACTAATCGCCAGAGCCAATCTGTACATGCAGGCCGGAAAGCAAAATCTTGATTTTGCCAAACTACTGGAAGCACACGATCCTGATTATCCTCGTATACGCCGAGCCCTCAATAAAAGCATTGGATACCTGACTGAGATCACAGTGGCAGGCGAAGAGGAAAAGCGTCGAAAAAACATGATCGCAGATGCTGAAGCCACTCTAAAACGTATTCCGACCGATGATAGCCTTGAGGCAAAACGCCTGGCTGCAATCAATGTCTGTCGTTCTGCATTTGACTATTGGGAAGCCAACAGAACCTATTCCGGGTATAGCCAGAACGTGCTCGATGAATTTCAAGCGAGTACAAATTGCATGATCCAGTCTTCGAGTGTCGGTTATCATGCAGGGGATATCGAAACGGTCTGTCGCGCCTATCATAACCTTCACCGGCAACGCTACCTCGCCGACCTGATGAGGGATAAGACCCATCCTGCGGTGATGGCCAATCACGAGCTGAATATGGAAATGTCCGAAGCTTATTTCGCTGTGATGTGCGGCAGTCCTGAACGCGCCGCTGATGCGATGGAAGACCTCCGTTCCAAAATGGAAGCGGTTCAGAAGGAATATTCCACCATACCGGCTATCCAGCAGACGCTTGAGAAAATCATGCCCATGTTCCGAAATTATGAGCTTTTGCTCGAACAGGACGGGCTCCAGGAACGCGACGTACAATTCAGCGATGGCCGCTATTATTACGAGCCGCCTGACGACAGCCCGAACTGACGTCATCAAATCGATCGATATAGGCTACAATCATTTTTCTCTTCGCGACCTACCGTGTTAGGCTTGCGAGACGCTGGCAAAAATGGTTGAGGGGCGCTCAGTTTCAACAGTCTGGCTAGATCGAGCTTCCCATGACAGCCTTCAGCAACGTCACGTCTCTGATCTTTTCTGCGGCCCTGATGCAGATTGCGGGTGGCCTGCTGGGCGTTATTGTTCCTTTGGCGCTCGGCGCGGAAGGATATTCAGACGCGGTCATTGGTCTGATTGCTGCGGTTTACTCGGCAGGGTTTATGGTCGGGGCCGCGATTGCGCCGCGTGCTATTCGGCAAGTCGCCAATATTCGCACCTTCGCCTTCTCAGCCGCTCTGTGCGCAGCCGCAGCGCTTTTCATGGCCATGTTTCGCGATCCGTATAGCTGGTCGTTGGCGCGATTTGCCCAAGGCATTGGCATTGCCCTTATGTTTGCCAGTGTTGAAAGCTGGATGACTGAGGCGACCCCGGTTCAGCAACGCGGCTCTGTGCTTGGCATTTATCACGTGGTGGCGAAACTCGCGCTGATCACCGGTCCGTTCTTTGCCATCGGCACAACAGCCGACGATCTGGAGCCTTATATCTGGTGCGGTATTTTCCTGTCGCTGGCACTCATGCCCGTAAGCGCGACCCGTAGTCTGCAGCCCGCCCCGCCGGATCCGGACCCCTATCCCATCCGTCGGATGTTCTCGGTGGCCCCCTCTGGGGTCATTGGCGTTTTCATCGCAGGCTTTTCGAATACAGGCTTTCTGTCTCTGCTTCCGGTTTATGCACAGCGGGTGGAAGGCATGACGGCCGCCTCAGCCGCTGCGATTCTTATGGCGGCGGCCTATTTCGGCGGAACCCTCAGCCAATGGCCGGTCGGATATATTTCTGACCGGATCGACCGACGCATTGTCATCGGGGCGATGGGGCTCCTGTCCGGAATAGTTGCGCTGGTTCTGGCCGTTCTCAATGGCGAACCAGGCTCGCTGACCGTTCAGATTCTGATCGGATTATGGGGAACGGGCGCTTTGTCGTTTTATGGCCTGTGCATCGCGCACGCCGCCGACCGGTGCGAACCAGAAAAAATCGCGAGAATGCTGTCCGGCCTTCTGTTTGTGTGGGCGTCAGGCTCAGTTCTTGGCCCCTTGTTCTTTGGCGTCGTCATGAGTTCGCCGCTTGGGTCGCGCGGTCTTTTTATCTTTGAAGCAGTAATCGGCTTTGTTCTCTTCGCCGTTATGATCTGGCGTCGTCAGGCCAAAGCCGGCGTGAAAGATGCGCAACGCGAATCCTATGAATATGTGCTGCCAACCTCAGTCGTCGGCGCCGAGATCGACCCGCGAACGGACTATGAGACAGATGATGAAACCTTGTCCGCCGTTGAACCAGAAACCGATCCGAACGTCGCCAATTGATCTTTCCGGAAACGTCGGAGTTGCAAGGCACACGACTGTTGTTATAACCCGATCCTGTCTACCGGGGCGTCCAGCCACCATCCAGTGAAAGAGGCAGCATTCATGAACATTCACGAGCATCAGGCCAAGGCCGTTCTGAAATCCTTCGGCGCACCCGTTGCAGACGGTTACGCAGTGTTTTCGGTCGAAGAAGCTGCGGAAGCCGCAGCCAAACTGCCAGGCCCGCTTTGGGTGGTTAAAAGCCAGATCCACGCAGGTGGACGCGGCAAAGGTAAATTCAAAGAAGCTGAAGCCGGCGAAAAGGGCGGTGTTCGCCTCGCTTTCTCACCTGAAGATGTCTATGAGCACGTCAAAGCCATGCTCGGCAACACGCTGGTCACGCACCAGACCGGTCCTGAAGGCAAGCAGGTCAACCGCATCTATATTGAGGACGGCGCTGACATCGCATCTGAGCTTTACTGCTCGCTCCTCGTGAACCGTGAAACTGGTAAGCCGGCTTTCGTCGTCTCTACCGAAGGCGGCATGGACATTGAGGAAGTCGCGGCCGAAACGCCTGAAAAAATCCTCACCATCAATATTGAGCCAACAACCGGCGTGACAGAATCTGATTGCGAGCAGCTTTGCAATGCGCTGGCGCTCGAAGGTACTGCGAAAGAAGACGGCTACAAGCTCTTCCCGATCCTCTATAAAGCCTTTGTCGAAAAAGACATGGCCATGCTGGAAGTGAACCCGCTGATCGTGATGGAAGACGGCCATCTGCGCGTTCTCGACGCCAAAGTCTCTTTCGACGGCAATGCGCTGTTCCGTCACCCGGACATCATGGAACTTCGTGACAAGACCGAAGAAGACGAGAAAGAAATCGAAGCCCATGAATGGGACCTCGCTTACATCTCTCTCGACGGCACAATCGGTTGTATGGTGAATGGCGCTGGCCTCGCTATGGCGACCATGGACATCATCAAGCTTTACGGCGCTGAGCCTGCCAACTTCTGTGACGTTGGTGGTGGTGCGTCCGCTGAGAAAGTGGCCGCGGCTTTCAAAATCATCATGAAAGACCCGAATGTTGAGGGCATCCTCGTCAACATCTTCGGCGGCATCATGAAATGTGACGTCATCGCGGAAGGCGTTCTTCAGGCCGTGAAAGAAACGAACCTCTCTGTGCCACTGGTGGTCCGCCTCGAAGGCACGAATGTCGAGAAAGGCAAAGAGATCATTGCCAATTCCGGCCTCAACGTTATTCCGGCTGACGATCTCGACGATGCAGCGCAGAAAATCACAGACGCTGTGAAGAAGTAAGCTTCAGCGCTCAGTAGAAATTAAGAAGGCGGGTCGCGAGGCCCGCCTTTTTTGTGCCTGATGCGCCCCGGCCCGAACCTGTCGCGCGCAATTTTATGTCTTGCCTTTCTGTTGCAGACGCAACAAATACGTCGACTTCGACGCGCCCTCAAAGGCGAAACAGAATAAAACCAAGTGAAGAGGGAAATGTTTTTCCCAAATTCCGGACTGTCGAAAATTGACCATCAAGACACTGATCATTGTTCGCAAACAAAGATGAGAGCCAACTCAAGCTTCAGTCACAATCTAGTCATTACGGCAAAAAGAACTCGATTAAAGATGAATTTTTTGTATGGTATTTTCAAAATACCTCGGAGGACAGAGACACATGCTTTCACGTATCGCACTTTCTGCGTCAATGTTGGCGTTGGCGGTTGCAGCTCCGGCTGTGATGGCTGAAACACCGACCTATGCAGAGAATTTCCGGCTGACCGACCAGAACCGGTTCGCGCACGACCTATTCCATTATAAGGACGCGCCCGCAGTTGTTCTGATGTCGACAACCATGGACTCAGACGCTGCTGCCAAATCCATGAAGGCGATGGCAGAACTTCAAGCCAAGTATGAGGCTAAAGGCGTCAAATTTTACCTGATCAACCCGTCTCAAAGCGAGACCCGCGCTGACGTTCGCGCGAAAATGGCTGATCTCGACCTGGCTGACATGACCGTCCTGATGGATGAAAGCCAGCTCGTGTCAGAAAGCCTGAGCTTTGACACGACCGGTGAAGTTCTCGTTCTGAGCCCTGCAAAAGGCTATAAAGTCCTGTATAGCGGCCCTGTGGGCGCTGACACCGCCAAAGTCATCAGCGCACTCGTCGCTGGTGAAGCGCCAGAGCCGAAAATGATCGACGCGGTTGGCGGCGACAAGATCGAACTCCTTCATTCTGATGCTGGCAAGTTCGAGAATATTTCCTACTCAAAAGATGTAGCACCAATCCTCGTTGAGAAATGTGGCGCCTGCCACGCCGAAGGCGGTATCGCGCCTTGGGAAATCAACAGCTATGAAAAGGTCATGGGCTTCGCACCAATGATCCGCGAAGTGATCCGTACAGATCGCATGCCGCCTTATTTCCCGGATCCACACATTGGTGAATTCGAGAATGATGACGAGCTGACACTCGAAGAGCAACGCACGATCGTTCACTGGATTGAAGCTGGTGCCCCACGTGGTGAAGGCGAAGATCCACTGGCAACGGCTGACCTGACGATTGAAGACTGGCCGCTGGGCGAGCCTGACTACATTGTCAATGTGACGCCATTCACCCTGCCAACGACTGGCCTGCTGGACTATGAGTATCCGGTCATCGAAAACGAGCTGACCGAAGGCAAATGGATCAAGGCGACCCATGTTCGCCCAGGTTCCATGCAAGGCGTTCACCATGTGACGTCTGGTTATATCCAGAACTACAACAAATCTGATGAGCTGGAATCAGATTCTATCGAAGGCCGTCTGCCAGGCGGATCGGTCGGATCATATACCCCTGGTCAGAACCCTCAGACCTTCCCGGAAGGCGTTGGCACCTATCTGTCTCCGGACGGCGCGTATCGCTTCTCTATGCACTACACGACCTTCGGCAAGGAAGAGACCGACAGAACTCAGGTTGGCCTCTATTTCCACGACGAAGCGCCTGATTACATCATGCGTAGCTCGGTTATCGGCGACTCGAACTTCGAGATCCCGGCAGGCGAAGACAATTACTATGTGAAGTCTTACCTGAAATTCCCGGCTGATGCTGAAATCTATGTGCTTTACCCACACGCACACTATCGCGGTAAGCATGTTGAACTCACCATGCTGAAGCCAGACGGTTCTGAAGAGATCCTGATTTCGCTGCCACGTTATGACTTCAACTGGCAGCGTGACTACAACCCGGTAGAGCCAATTCAGGTGCCGGCTGGCTCGAAGCTTGTCGCCGAATGGTGGTATGACAACTCCGAGAATAACTGGGCGAACCCTGACTTCACGGCAAACGTTCTCCCTGGCGACCAGACTCATGAGGAAATGATGTATTTCCGCGTGAACTATCGCTGGCTCGACGAAACACCAGAGAACGTCACAACGCACACTGAAGAGATGATGAAAGATCGTCTGTTCGCATCTCTGGATGACTCGCTCGACGAGAAAGTTCAGAAGGCTGAAGTGATTGGCCGCCGCAATACCTGGCTGGCTGAAGGCTTCGACAAATACGACACAGACGGCGATGGTGAGCTGACACGTGTTGAGTTTGCAGCCGCTCAGAAAGACCGTCCACGTCGCAATATGCGCGCAGGTGTCAACGAATTCGGTGACATTGAAGAAGGCGCTGGCGAGGAGAAAAAGGATAAAGAGGCAGATATGACAAGCCTCGAAACCGAATCTCAGGCTGGTCTTCAGTAAGCTCTGACATAAGCAAATTAAAAGAAGCCCCGGCCCATTGGTCGGGGCTTTTTTGTGACGCTGGCCTAACTTTCAGAGCCTTTAGACTCGCCTTCGTCCTGAAGTTTCTTAAGAAGCTCTTCGCCCGCAGCACCAGCAGGATGGCTGTAATATTGCCAGACAAAGCTTTCCAGCGCACCTCTTTGAACGAACGGCTCTGTTAGCTTGAAATAATCTCGCCAGATAGAATCTTCTTCACTCAGTTGCCGTTTGCGGGACTCTGATATGTCGTGCATGTTTCCCCCCTGTTTCTCAAAGACTAAGCACAAGTCAGAAGGCTTCCCAAACTTTCTGAGCCTCACCTCGACCTTAGCAGATGTTTGCGATCCATTGATTGTTGACGGAAACCATCCGATCATCCGTCTGTTGATGACACTGGCGAGGCCTGATGCTGATATATAAAATTTTCCGGACAGAAGAGAATGCCGACTTCGAGGCGCGGGGTGAAACGCTTGGCGCGCCCATCGATTTGCAGGATGGCTATGTCCATATTTCGACCGCCGAACAGGTGAAGGAAACAGCGGCCAAACACTTTGCCGGCGAAGATGGTCTCTTTCTGCTGGCCTTGGAAACCGATCGCCTAGGTACAGATCTCAAATGGGAAGTCTCTCGCGGAGGTGCTGAATTTCCACATCTCTATCGCGCGCTAAAAACGAGTGATGTCGTCTGGACCAGGCCACTTCCGCTTGGCCCGAACGGCCACGAGTTTCCTGAAAACCTATAGAGAGGACTGACATGCTTAAATGCTTCAGAGTAACGAGCTTGGTTGTTTCGGCCCTGGTGGTCAGTGTGCCGTCTCACGCTCAGGATCAGGCCTTTATCAATGCGGCCTACGAAACCTGCATTCAGCATATGAAGCATCATTTGCCGCCGCCGACCGACGGTTCGATCGAGTTCGCTTCGGTGGATGATGTCGTGATGGCCGATGACTATGAGGTGCTGATCAGCTTCCCGATTGGTGCCATCACGGGCGCGGACAGTGCGGAACCAGATGAATTGACCGGCTCGGTTCAGGCGGCGGGCTCGTGCATTGCCCGGCCAGGCAGCCGAGAAATCACGCGCATTGTGGTGAATGGCAAAGTCGTCAATCACCACAACATTGCCGTGAACTGACCGACTTAAAACGGCTTCCATTATCCACATACCCTGTGTTACACGGGTTATGTGGAGATAAGCCTTGGCAACCAGAAACATCACACTCGCGATTGATCAAGACCTGCTCGACAAGGTCCGCGTCCTCGCCGCCATGAAGCGGACGAGTGTGAATGAGATGGTGCGGGATTTCCTGCAACGCCTGGTCAATCAGGAAACCGCACATGATGAAGCGCGCGCCGGATTACTCCGCCTGATGGACGCCTCTGAGGGCCGTATGGGTGACTGGCGCCCCGGGGCGGAGGCCAGCCCATGTTAGACGGTGCCGATGTCTTTCTTGATACAAGCGTTCTGCTTTATGCGGCTTTGTCCAAACAGGATGCGCCAGCCAGTTTTGAAAAGGCGCGGCAGATCATTCTTGAAGAGAATTTCGCGACCTCTTCGCTCATTCTGACGGAATTTTTTGACATCGCGACCAATCGCGGCGCCGTGCCACTGAGAAAGCAGGCGGCAGCGGACTGGATCGAAAAACTTGCGCTGAAGCCCTGTCAGACCGTGGATTCAGGACTGGTAAAAGAAGGCGTTGCCTTGTCCGCCGAACTTGAAATCCCGCTGCGTGACGCGCTGCTGATCCTGTCAGCCAGACGGCTGAGCTGCAGCAAAATCTACACCGAGCGTCTTTACGGCCTGCGCCTGCCGGACCTCGAAATCATCAACCCCTTCAAATAACGCAATTTCGGATCAAGCAAGGAAAATCCCATGTCTATTCTGATCGATAAAACCACCAAAGTTCTCACCCAGGGCATGACCGGTAACACCGGATCATTCCACACCAATCAGGCGCTCGCTTACTACGGCACGCAAATGGTTGGCGGTATTCACCCGAAAAAAGGTGGCACCAACTGGACAGCGGATAACGGCACCGAGCTGCCAATCTTCGCAAGCGTCGAAGAAGGCAAGAAAGCCACTGGCGCGACGGCGTCTGTCGTTTACGTCCCACCAGCAGGCGCAGCCGCTGCGATCGAAGAAGCCATCGACGCAGGCATTGAGCTGATCGTTTGTATTACTGAAGGCGTGCCGGTCATGGACATGGTCCGCGTGAAAGACAAGCTGGTGAAATCCTCTTCCCGCCTGATCGGCCCAAACTGCCCGGGCCTTCTGACCCCAGAAGAATGCAAAATCGGCATTATGCCGGGCTCTATCTTCTCTAAAGGATCTGTCGGCGTTGTGTCCCGCTCCGGAACCCTGACTTATGAAGCTGTGTTCCAGACGACTCAGGTCGGCCTCGGCCAGACCACAGCTGTCGGTATTGGTGGCGACCCGGTCAACGGCACGAACTTCATCGACGTGCTCGACATGTTCCTGTCCGATGATGAAACCCAGTCCATCATCATGATTGGTGAAATTGGTGGCTCCGCGGAAGAAGAAGCCGCCGAATTCCTGATCCAGGAAGCCAAAAAAGGACGCAAAAAGCCAATGGTTGGTTTTATCGCTGGTCGTACGGCCCCTCCAGGCCGCACAATGGGCCATGCTGGCGCGATCGTCTCTGGCGGTAAAGGTGGCGCAGAAGACAAAATCGCAGCCATGGAAGAAGCCGGCATTGTTGTGTCTCCATCGCCAGCACGTCTCGGCGTGACACTCTCAGAAGTGCTGAAAGGCTAGGCCTTTCCAACAGAACTTTTCCGAAAAGGCTCGCTTCGGCGGGCCTTTTTTATCGGCCTGCTCAAACTGACTCCATGCGTATCCGTATGGTCAATCAGCAATATCGAATACCTGCTGCAAGATTTTTTCAAAAAACTGCAGAGAACGGTCCTGTTTCGCATTGCTCCGCGTGAGAATATCATTTAGCGGAGGGCAATTTTTCAGCGCTGACCTGCTGAGGGACTGGCCGTTACAGAGAATCTCGGGGCTTAGGCCTTGGTCGGGTTTCTCTTTGGTTTAAAATTCCCTAAATAGGTTAGTGATACACAAGCTGTTTCGCCAGATGGCGGACAGATTTCAGGACGAGAACAATGGCAGATGATGGTGCTCCCTCCAAAGGATCCGGACTAGACCGCTCAGAAGCGAACGCAGCAATGCTCGACTCGCTATTCCTTTACGGAGGCAATGCTGCCTATATTGAGAAACTTCAGGACGATTACGACCGCGATCCGAACTCGGTTCCGGCCGAATGGCGCAGCTTCTTTGAAGAAGTTGGCGATAGCGGCGAGCCGGTCAAACACCAGGCCAATGGCCCGAGCTGGACACCATCTGGGTGGCCGCTGACCCAGCGTGATGCGAACACCGATGCGATTGACTATCAGTGGACAGCTGATGAAGGCCATTTTCTTCGTGAGATCACTCAACGCTCAGCGCCTGGCGCGACTCAGCAGGAAATCTCCCGTGCGGTTCAGGAATCCATTCGCGCTATCATGATGATCCGCGCCTATCGGATCCGAGGCCATCTGGCCGCTGACCTCGATCCGCTGCGTCTCAATAATTTCGAAAACCAGCCCGAACTCGACCCGGAGACTTACGGCTTCACCCCAGATATGTGGGACCGCCCGATTTTCATCGATTTCGTGCTGGGTATGGAGTACGCCTCCATCCGTCAGATGCTGGACGTGCTCCGCCGGACCTATTGTTCGACAGTCGGCATCGAGTTCATGCACATTTCTGATCCTCAGGAAAAATCCTGGCTTCAGGAGCGGATTGAAGGCCCCGATAAGGGCGTCGCCTTCACCCGTGAAGGCAAGATTGCCATTCTGAAAAAGATCATCGAAGCCGAAGCGTTCGAGCAATTCCTGCACAAGCGCTATCCGGGCACGAAGCGCTTTGGTCTGGACGGCGGCGAGTCTGCCGTCCCGGCGCTCGAACAGATCATCAAGCGCGGCGGCGCGATGGGCGTAAAAGAGATCGTGCTCGGCATGCCACACCGTGGGCGTCTCAATGTTCTGGCTGCCGTGATGGGCAAGCCTTACAAAGTCATCTTCCACGAATTCCAGGGCGGATCATCGCAAGGGGCAGATGAGTTCGGATCAGGCGATGTGAAATATCACCTTGGAGCGTCTTCTGACCGAAGTTTTGACGACAATGACGTGCACTTGTCGCTGACGGCGAACCCGTCTCACCTCGAAGCTGTGAACCCGGTTGTTCTGGGTAAAGCGCGCGCCAAACAGGGCTTCCTGAAACGCGAAACCAAAGGCAAGCGCGCCGAAGTGATGCCGCTGCTTTTGCACGGTGATGCGGCGTTTGCAGGTCAGGGTGTCGTATCTGAGTGCTTCGCGCTGTCGGGGCTCGCCGGATATCGCACAGGTGGCACCATCCACTTCATCGTGAACAATCAGATTGGCTTCACGACCAGCCCGAAATATTCGCGCTCTTCACCTTATCCGTCCGACGTTGCGAAAATGGTGGAAGCACCGATTTTCCACGTAAATGGCGACGACCCTGAAGCTGTGACATATGCCGCGAAAGTGGCCACCGAATACCGTCAGCTCTTCGGCAAAGACGTGGTGATCGATATGTTCTGCTATCGTCGCTACGGTCATAACGAAGGCGACGAACCCATGTTCACGCAGCCTTTGATGTACAAGAAGATCAAGGGCCATCCGAGCGTTCAGAAACTCTATGCCGACCGCCTGATCAATGACGGCGTGGTTGAACGGTCTGACGTTGAAAAATGGATCGCCGATTTCGATAAATTCCTCGATGAGGAATTCGAAGCCGGAAAGACTTACCATGCTGACCGCGCCGACTGGCTGGATGGTAAATGGTCGGGTCTTGGCCTTCCTGAAAATGACGAACGGCGTGGCAACACCGCCGTCGAAATCGATACGCTTAAAAAAATCGGCAAGTCGATCACCACGCCTCCGGAAGGCTCTAAACCGCACCGGACGCTCGCGCGCGTATATGAAGCGCGCTACAATGCGATCGACACGGGACAAGGGCTTGATTGGGCAACAGCTGAAGCGCTGGCTTTCGGGTCACTTCTTGATGAAGGCTTCCCAATTCGCCTTTCAGGTCAGGATTCTGGTCGCGGCACATTCTCCCAGCGTCACAGCCATATTGTGAACCAGGATGATGACACGCGTTACACCCCGCTGAACAATATCAGAAAAGGTCAGGCCAAATACGAAGTGATCGACTCGCTCCTCTCTGAGGAGGCGGTGCTCGGGTATGAGTATGGCTTTTCACTGGCTGATCCAAATACGCTGACATTGTGGGAAGCACAGTTCGGCGACTTCGCAAACGGCGCACAAGTTCTGTTCGACCAGTTTATCTCATCTGGTGAGCGGAAATGGCTGCGGATGTCAGGTCTCGTCTGTCTTCTGCCCCATGGTTATGAAGGTCAGGGGCCGGAGCACTCGTCGGCGCGGCTTGAACGCTTCCTGCAAATGTCCGCTGAAGACAATATGCAGGTCGTGAACCTCACCACTCCAGCAAACTATTTCCATGCATTACGCCGTCAGATCCACCGGGATTTCCGGAAGCCATTGATTATCATGACGCCGAAATCGCTTCTGCGCCACAAACAGGCGGTATCAGCGCTTGAGGATATGGGGCCAGGCTCCTCTTTCCACCGGGTGCTTTGGGATGATGCTGAAACGCCGGGCCGTGAAGGCGAAGTGAAGCTGGCTGCGGACGACAAGATCCGCCGTGTCGTGATGTGTTCGGGCAAGGTGTATTATGATCTGTTCGAGGAACGCGAGAAGCGCGGAGCCAGCGACATCTATCTTCTACGTCTTGAGCAATTCTACCCTGTGCCGCGCATGTCTCTGATGAAAGAGCTGAAGCGCTTTACCCAGGCCGAAATGATCTGGTGTCAGGAAGAGCCACGCAATATGGGCGGCTGGACGTTTGTCCGGGACGAGTTGGAATGGTGTCTGGAACAAGTCGGCGCCACCCATACACGCCCAGTTTATGCCGGACGTCCGGCCTCAGCCTCCACGGCGACAGGTCTTATGTCCAAGCACATCGCCGAGCGCGATGCGTTCATCGACGCTGCCCTTGGTGACAGCGGAAATTGTACCACAGTTGAAACGGCCTGATCGCCGCACAAGTCTGAAAGAAGGCAAGAGTAATGACCGAAATTGTTGTCCCAACGCTGGGTGAATCCGTCACTGAAGCCACTGTCGGGCAATGGCTGAAATCCGCCGGAGACGCCGTTGCCAAAGACGAAGTGATTGTCGAACTGGAAACCGACAAAGTTGCGGTGGAAGTCACTGCAACCGAAGACGGCGTCCTGTCCGAGATCGTGGCCGCTGAAGGTGACACTGTCGAGATTGGCGCGCTTCTGGGAAAAATCGAGGCTGGCGCCTCAGGTGCCGCACCGAAGCCGGCTGAAGCGGCTGAAGCTAAGGCTCCGGCTGAAGAAAAAGTCGCTGAGCCCGTTGGCGCGCCGTCAGGGGATGCTCCGGTTGCACCATCTGTCCGTCGCATCGCTGAAGAGAATAAAATCAACCCGGCCGATATTCCGGGCACCGGCAAAGACGGCCGCGCGACCAAAGGTGATGCGCTTGCTTACCTCGATTCCGGCAAGGCTCAGAAAACCGCTGCGCCGGCATCGACGGCAACGCCACGCGCGATCGGACCTCGCGAAGAGCGCGTGAAAATGACTCGCCTCCGCCAGACCATTGCCCGTCGCCTGAAAGAAGCCCAGGACAATGCGGCCATGCTGACCACATTCAACGATGTGGACATGACCAACATCATGGAAATGCGCAAGCAGTACAAAGACAGCTTCGAAAAGCGCCATGGCGTGAAGCTTGGCTTCATGTCTTTCTTCGTGAAGGCCTGCGTCAACGCGCTTCAGGAAATTCCGGCGGTGAATGCCGAGATTGATGGCACAGACATCATCTACAAAAATTTCTACGATATCGGCGTTGCTGTGGGCACAGATAAAGGGCTCGTCGTGCCGGTTATCCGGGATTGTGATGCTCTGACGCTCGCAGGTATTGAAGGCGCGATCGGCGAAATGGGTAATAAAGCCCGTAAGGGCGAGCTGCAAATGTCTGACCTTCAGGGCGGCACCTTCACCATCTCTAACGGCGGCGTCTATGGCTCCATGATGTCGACCCCGATCCTGAACCCGCCGCAATCCGGCGTTCTGGGCATGCACCGCATCGAGCAGCGTCCTGTTGCGATTGACGGCCAGGTCGTGATCCGCCCGATGATGTATCTGGCTCTGTCTTACGACCACCGGATCGTTGACGGCAAAGAGGCTGTGACCTTCCTTGTGCGTGTCAAAGAAGCGCTTGAGAACCCTGAGCGTATGCTTCTGGGCGTCTGATACGCCTTTCAGAAGATTAAATTTAAGAAAGCCCCGCCTCGTGCGGGGCTTTTTTACAGTCAGATTTTTTGTCCGGACCCGGCACCAAAACAACATCTAAACAAGTACAGCATCTTGTTTTCATGATGAATACTTTCAGAACGGATGTGTTCGCCACATTTGAGCCATGAAATACGCGCCGTAATACCTTGGTTCACCCACTTAAAACTATAGCAAAGCCGCTCATTTCCTTGTACTGCGCAGCCGCCGACACGGAACCAGACAAAGGCATGATCCGTTGTGCAGCGGATGATGGAGTTAGGGCACATGCTGAGATCAAAAACACTGATGGGCGCGCTCGTCGCTGCGAGCGTCGTTTTTTGCGCGCCATCCCACGCCAAACAGGACAAAGTCACATTTGGCTATCTTGAGACCGTCTATCTTGGCGATCTCGCTCTGGAAATGAGTGCCAAGCTGGATTCAGGCGCGGATTTCAGCTCGGTCTATGCACGCGAGATTGATCTCTACCGGGATGACGATGACGATGAGTGGGTGCGTTTCAAACTGGTTGGCGACGACGGACGAACCATTCGCTTCAACAAAAAGGTCATCCGCACGGCGCTGATCAAAACCAAAACAGGCGGCACGGTGGACCGTCCCGTGATCTCGCTGCGCGTCTGCATTAATGGCCTTGCGGCGGATACACCCGTCAATCTGGCGGATCGTTCGGAATTCGATCATCCGTTTTTGGTGGGGCGGGAATACCTCGCGCCACGCATTCTGATCGATTCCGGACAATCATACACCGCTGAAAACGAATGCGACCCAGTTTCCTCCGAAGATGAAGAGGATGGCGTGTCATGACCGGTCGCACCCAGGCAAGATCGCTGGCCGCAGCGCTGATCATTTTCAGCGCCGTGTCCGTGGTTTTGCGGCTTGCCTTTCTGCCGCTGGATGCCAATGGCGTCCCGGCGACGCTGACGTCACCTTTTCTGATGTTCTCAGAAGACCTGCAGGATACGATCCATTCGCTGCTGACAATCCCGCTCGGCATTATCGCGCTTGTGTTCGTGCGCCAATTCATTGGCCTGCCAACCATCGGCACCTTCATGCCTGTTCTGATTGGCGTGTCGTTTCGCGATACCGGCGTGCTTTACGGGTTACCTCTGTTCATTCTTATTGTGGGCATCGGCATGATTTTCAGGTTCTATTTCGAACGCCTGAAGCTGCTGCTCGTGCCGCGTCTGGCGGCTATTCTGATCGTCGTTGTGATTGCTATGCTGGGCGCAGCCTTCCTGTTTACGAAACTTGGTCTGAATATCGGCCAGTCTGTGTCGCTTTTCCCTATCGTCATTATGGCGATGTCGATTGAGCGCATGGTCATGTCCTGGGAAGAGAATGGTGCGAAAGAAACACTGCTGCACAGTGCCGGAAGCGTTTTCGTCGCTGTCATCAGCTATTTCATCATGACCGCCCCGTTTGCCGAGGATGTCATGTTCCTCTTTCCGGAACTTCTGCTCGTGATGTTGGCGCTTGCCATCATGATGGGCCGGTATATCGGTTTCCGGCTCACGGAATACTATCGCTTCAGAGACGTGGGACGAGCCATATGATTTCCGCATTTTCAGGTCTGCACAAATCCGGTGTGATTGGCATTAACCGCCGCAACCTCACCCTCGTCAGTGAGTTCAATTCCCGTCGGAATATGCGTCTGGTTGATGATAAGACGATCACCAAGCGCCTTGCACGGGAGGCCGGAATTCCGACGCCTGAGCTGTATGGCGTCGTGGAATGCACACGCGATTGTTCCCGCGTGGATCGCTACATCAATAAGGATGTTGGCGCGGTGATCAAGCCCGCCAAGGGCTCGCAGGGCCAAGGCATCCTCATCATCACAGATCAGTATGAGGCACAATGGCGTCGCGGCAGCGGCCAAGTCGTCCAGGGTCACGAACTGAACCATCACACCATCAATGTGATTTCCGGGCTCTACAGCCTTGGTGGCATGCCCGATGTCGCCATGGTGGAAGAGCGCGTTCAGTTCAACGATGTGTTCGACAATGTCGCCTATAAGGGTGTGCCGGATATACGCGTCATCACCCTGAAGGGCATTCCGATTGCGGCCATGTTACGCCTGCCGACGGCGGCGTCTGATGGAAAGGCCAATCTGCACCGGGGCGGCGTCGGTGCAGGCATCCGGCTTCATTCCGGCAAAACCTATGGCGCGATGCAGTGCGGCAGGAAAATCAAAGATCACCCGGACACGAAACATCGTCTGGACGATCTGCAGGTGCCGCACTGGGAAACGATCCTGGAGATGGCTGCACGAGCTTACGACATGACCGGCCTGGGCTATCTCGGCGCGGATATTGTGCTCGATAAAGATCGCGGACCGCTTTTGCTCGAGCTGAACGCACGTCCTGGCATCGCCATTCAGATCGCGAATGGCAAGGGTCTTCAGTCTCGGGTCGAACGCGTAACGGGCCTCGAAACCTCGCAAATGAATGCCGAACAGCGCGCCATGCTTGGCCAATTGCTCAGCAAATCGGAAGATGATGACGCGTGATTACTCCGCCCACATGCGGAGGAGGTTTGCGCTCGTCTTGGATAAGGTGAGCATTTCGGGGCTGTTGACGTCGTGGGTCCGGCCCAGCTCGGCTTTGAGATTATCGAGATCATATAGAATGGTGCGCTGGTCTTCCCCACGAATTCGGCTCTGAATCCAACCCACACAAACATAGCGCGTTCCAGACGTGACAGGCGTCACCTGATGCAGCGTGTCAGAGGGATAAATCACCATGTCTCCAGCCGCCGCTTTGACCGAATGGGTCTGGCCAGACTGTTCAATCTGTAATTCACCGCCCTCATAGGTTTCCGGGTCGGACAGGAAAAGCGTGAAAGAGAGGTCTGTGCGGACTTCGGCGTCCCCCTTCCCCATCAGCGCATTGTCGATGTGCAATCCATAACCACCGCCCGCTTCCGTGCGACTGACAAGAAGTCGGGACCATTTCTTCGGCCTTGCAAAAGAGCGCACAACGGCATGGCTCGTGACAACTTCGGTCAGAATCTCTTTCAGGCGCGCGCCAGCGCGGGTTGTGAGGTCAGCCTGCTTATTTTGTTTGACCATACGAGCCACGCTGCCTGCGGTCCGCGTGCCATCTTCCCAGACGAGCAATTTGAGACGCTCCTGAGCAGAGGCCAGCATTTCCGGGCTGAGAACTTCACCAATGAGCAGAGGCATTCCACTCCCTCTTGATAATGAGTTGCATTATTGCTTCGAATGGGTTTAGGTCGCTTTGCCTGGAAAAACCACACCAAATTCTAAGGAATCGTCTCGTGAAGACTACGACAAACCGCATCACACGCCTCGGACTGACTGCTGCATTGGCTGGAACGACCCTTTTGACCGCATGTGGAGGTGAGGGGGAGGGCGAAGGTGAAGGCGAGGGCAATATCGCCAGCATCAATGACACATACACCGGCGAGGGAGAAGGTGAAGGCGAGGGCGAAGGCGCTGCTGAAAGCACCGTTGTCCCGTCTGGTGGGGGCGAAGGCGAAGGCGGCGTAGAGATCGAAAAAGCCGCGACCGACCCCGTTGTTTTCCGGGCAGCACTTGCCATCACTGAGGCGCATATTGTCGCCGCCCGTGACGCCTATGCCGTTGGAGAAAAACAGGCCGCAGCCGAGATGTTTGCGCATCCGGTTTCGGAAGTACTGCTCGATGTTGGTCCATATCTTCGCGCGCAGGGCGTCGAGGAGTTTGATGCCATGCTAACCGCGGCCGCAGACGCCGTTTTTGATGGCGAGACCGAAGAGCAGATCAACGCCCGCACAGAAGACATTATTGCCACATTGCGTGAAGCCGCGAAAAAAGCTCCGGATGATGGTTCTTCCGAAGCACGCATCCAGGCCGGTGTGGCCGCTGACCAGATCGACCGCGCAGCCGTCATGTACGGAATTTCCGGTGAGTCCGACGCTTATGAGCCTTATCTTGACGGGTATGGCTTCATGATTGCGGCTGAAGCCGCCTATGAGCAGGAAAAAGCTGCCATCAATAGTGAACTTCCTGAGGCTGCAGCAAGTATTGAAGCGGCTCTGGAACTCATGAAATCAGCTTATCCAACTGTGGAACGTCCAGAGACTCTCGACAAGAATCCAGCTGCTCTGACAGCTGCTTCATCGGCCATTTTGCTCGCACTGGGCGGTTAAAACCCTTTTCCTGTCAGGAGAGCTTTTACCTCGTCTAACACCGGATTACTGATGCGTTGGCGGCACATATGCTCCACCGCATCCTGTGACAGGGTCCAGCCCAGCGGAACGCTTCGATAATCGTTGGGCTCACCCTCCTCCGCATCAAAAGCTGTCAGTCTTGCGGGGTAGGGTTCGCAGTGAAGATCCTCTTCAGAGCGATTCCAGCCGACCGCCAGCTCGATACGTCTCAAACGATTGTGTGAGATATCATCGAGACGCTCAAGCGAATCCACACCACGGGCCATGCGCGTATTGACGACCGTCACGAGAACTGAATTCGTTTCGTGTGAAATGGTTGGCGGGTTAGAGGTCTTGGGCTGTTCCGCAACAATCGCGATCGGTACAATCTGAATAAGGTCGGCCACGCATTTTTGTTCACCGTCGACAATCTGTCCGCAATAAGCAGTGATTATTTCGTTGAGGCGTCGATAGGTTCGAACAGCAATATCTGCGCCGGAATTCTCGAAATAGGCCCCGTCAACAAACCGGTCAAAGCCTTTGGCCGGACAGTCATCATAGCCCTTCAGATCAATCCGTCCGGCAGGGCTTACGCCGGTAAACCGCGCTGAAAGGTGTGCCGCCGTCGCCAGAGACATGCCGCGTCCATCCGCCTCGACCAGATCGACAAAATCGCGGCTTTCACACCCACTCGAGTCTGCGTACCTGACCGGCGACACATGCCACGTCCCTCCCGACCGCACAGATGTCGTGTTGAAGGTCAGAAGCGGCACAGCGCCCAGCGCGCCGAGCGGCTGCCGCCCCTCTTCTGCATTCCACAACCCCCGAAAATCCTCACTGAAGAGATCGGACCCGGTCTCTCGTTTCCAACCATCCTGCCAGGATCCTTCCAGCCATTTTGCGCGATCGAGCGCATGTAGTGGAAACGGGACAAAGTCGGTGAACAGGTCATGATAGAGCGCGCCTGCCGTCACAGGAGACAGGAAATCCTGGGTCAGAAAGGCGTCTACCGTCATTGATGCCGACTGCCCGCTCTCTTGTTCCTCAACAATCGACGCGCCATAGGTTGCTGCACCCAGCGCGCCACCGGACACACCTGACACAAGGAAAATATGATCTCGCGTCTTGAAGCCGGAGCTCGGCGTGACGGCGTCCAGATCTGCAAGTACGGATCCGGTCCAATAGGCCGCTCGTGCCCCACCGCCCTCTGCCGCAATGATGAGAACAGGAAAGGCGGGGTCGTCCATTGTCTTTGGCAGCGCGTCCTGGCGCGCTTCAAGCCAATCAACAATATAGGGTTCTATCCTGGGCGCCCGAACCTCAGGTGTCTCGTCCGCGGACAGGCGCGCAATTGTATGATTGTCGTTGAACTGAGAGGCAAAAGCCAGCCAGACAGTAAACAACAAAATCGCAGGAGGCAGTTTCCAGAACCGCGTATAATAACAGAAGACGAATGTGCCAAAGGCCAGCAAACCCGCAATGGCAAGGAACAATATCGCCGCTGCACCAATCATTTGCGGCAGCCTGACCGGGAAGATCAGAAACCCGATCGCGGCAATCGCGTGAAACACCAGAATGCCATACAAAAGATACCGGACTTTCTGCGAAAACCGGTCTGGCATGCTTTGATCAAACAGATCGGCTTCGCGGAATTCATTCCCTGCGGCTTTCACTGCGTTCCCGGCCTGTTCAGCCAGCAATGCCACGCGATTGAGAAGATCCCTTTGCCGCTCGGTGTCGTGAGTCCGTGAGGCTTCATCGAGGGTCTCTTCGGCCTCTTCCAGCGCCTCATCAATGTCGCTGAGCGCTTCGGCCTTAGCGGCGGCGGCCTCATTGGCGGGGGAGAGCGGCGTGCCGGTCTCGCGTGCCATTTCCTCGGCTTCATCACGCTCATGCTGTTCCTGGATCCAGTCGTGAATATAGCGACGAGAAATCCAGTAGATCAGCAGAAGAATGAGCGCGAGGATGGAATAGAAGATGGCTTCCTGTGCCATCTGCATGGAGAGATAGGATAAGGCGCAACTGATCGGAAGCGCCAGCCCAAGCCCCCGGGCCACGGCCATGCGTACGACCACATGCCAGTCGGGCGGATCAAAGGGACAGGGCGTGTAAGGATAGCGAATGCTCAACAAACCACGTGCGAACGCCCAGGCGATGAAAGCATACACCGCGCAAGCTGCAAGGGTGGTCCAGTAGCGGCCAGACAGCCCCGCAGCCCCCTGAGCCCGGGCGTCAAGATTGGAATGCTCCAGCGGCATGGCGGCCAGAACATCTTTTATCTGCTCGTTCCCGACGACCAGAAAGCACAGAACCAGCGTAATCAGAATCGGCCACCAGGCTGGACGAATAACATCCCAGAGCTCGACAGCATGGTCCCAGTGATTGTCGACGGGCTCATACTCATCCAGACGAGGCCGATGCCGCCGCGTGATCTCATCGGATTTGAGGCGCTCAAATCGCCTTTCGTCTTTAATCATACGTCCAGATCCCGGAAAGTGTAGGGATTTTGCGCCGGGCATAACCGGTCGTCAATCCAATGAACAGGGTAGACAACACTTCTAGGATCGTCCCGGCTGGAATCTGGCAAATCGCCGCGTCGGTCACGCGCAGCTGTTCTTTTGATATTCGCGGAGACATTTTTGCAGTAGACTAAACTCAGAGAGGGAACCACACCATGTCTGATCACCCATCTGACACGATGCCGAAGCTTTCCCGCCGCACAGCACTCGGGCTGGGCGCGGCGAGCCTGATGGCGTTCCAAGCCAGCGCGCTCGATTCTGTGGTCCAGCCCGGCCAGCTCAAACCAAATGAATATGTCTGGATGCCGGAGATCGCGCCGCGCGGTGCTGTGGCCATCATCGTCTCGATTCCAGACCAGATGGTGCATGTCTATCGCGGCGGGATCAGGATTGGCGTCTCCAGTTGCTCAACCGGCATGAAGGGGCATATCACCCCGACCGGCGTCTTTACCATCCTCCAGAAAAACAAGGATCATTATTCGAACCTTTACGACAACGCCCCCATGCCGAACATGCAACGACTCACATGGGGCGGCATTGCCATACATGCGGGCCATCTGCCCGGCTATCCGGCCTCGCACGGCTGTATTCGCCTGCCCCGAGCTTTCTCAGACGAACTGTTCAGGATCACCCATCTCGGCACGCCGGTCATCATCTCAGGGGATACAAATGATCCGTGGAGCTTGCAGCATCCGGGCATGGTGCTGACCAGAAACCAGTCAGACAAATTCTCGACAGCGGCCCGAAAACGCCCACCAACGGACTGGAAAGACGCCTCGGAATTCCCGGTCGTCACACTAATCGCCTCTTCAGCGGACCGTAAGGTCCAATTGCTTCAAAACGGCAGTCTTCTGGCCGAAAGCCCGCTCTATGTTTCAGGCAGCCCGCGCCTTGGCGAACATGTGCTGATGCTCGAGAAAGCCGATGCAGGATATGGGGTCTGGTGGCGCGGCGTCACCACATCGCCAACAAGCCTGATGACAGGGCGTTCACCGCAATTGCGCATCGATGCCAGTCCGGAGTTTACGCGGCTTCTGCCAACTCGTCTTCACGAAGGCTCGACCTTTGTGATCACCGATTATTCGCTGACGCCTGACCGTCGTTCGAACCCGGATTTCACTATCCTGACGAGTTGATTGTATTCAGGGAGATGGCGCGCTCCGAAAGATATCGCCCAAACGCACCAAAGACCGCGACTACGGTCTGGGCTAAAGCCCGCCCACGCGCAGACAATGAGCTTAGTGAATATGTCGTGAGCGAAAGAATGGCGCACCCATCAGGATTCGAACCTGAGACCTCTGCCTTCGGAGCTGGTTCATTGCCCTATCCGAATTACGCGATAGGGCACGCCAGAGCGCGATAACCATCTGAAAATTATTGATTTTTAGAATCCGCTCTCCGAAATCCCTATCCGAGAATACGCCCGAATTTGCCGCCAAGTGCTTACGTGGTGCTTACGCGAAGTCGGGTCCGGCAGGGATTGGAACCATGGCGAAGATCACCAAGCGGGTCGTCGATACGGCTGAAACAGGCACCAAAGATTACGTCATTTGGGATGATGAACTCCCTGGGTTTGGTCTACGCGTCTTCGCATCCGGGAAGAGAAGCTATGTGATTCAGTATCGATCAAGAGGACGTTCGCGTCGCTATACGATAGGTCTGCATGGCGTATGGACTCCGGAGACCGCGCGTCGTGAAGCGAAAGCGCAACTTGGCCGGGTCGCTCATGGTGACGACCCTGCCGAAGAACGGGAAGAAGACCGGAAGGCGCTTACCATCAAGCAGCTCTGCGAGCAGTACATCGCCGACATGGAAGCTGGCCTTATCTTAGGGAAAGGCGGCCGGCCGAAGAAGGAGACCACCATTGCCACCGATGTCGGCCGTATCCGCAGGCACATCATTCCTCTTCTTGGGACACGACGTGTGCGGGACATCACAAAGCCGGACATGAACAACCTGATGAAAGACATCATTGCCGGTAAGACGCGCGTGACCATGAAAACCGAAAAGCTCCGTGGTAAGGCCATCGTTCGCGGCGGCCGTGGCACCGCGATCCGGACCATGGGCCTGCTCGGTGGCATTTTCTCTTATGCCGTCGAGGCTGGCGTGATTGAGCACAACCCGACGCATGGTCTCCGCAAACCGAAATATCAGGTCCGTGACCGAAGGCTCAGCGAAGCCGAGTATCGGGTTCTAGGCGGCATTCTTCGCGAGGCGCAGGAGTGCGACCACTACCGCATACACGCCGATATCCTCAGGCTGATCGCGCTGACTGGCTGCCGTCGCGGAGAAATCATAAATCTCAAATGGAGCGAGGTCGATCTTGAGGGTAGCTGCCTGCGGCTGGTCGATAGCAAGGAGGGATCTTCCGTCCGTCCTGTCGGATTGCCTGTTATCGAGTATCTCGAAGACGAACGAAAGCGGCGGGCAGGCACGTATGTCTTCCCCGGCAAGGGCTTGGACAACGCCGTCGGGAACTTCCCACAGAGTTGGAAGAAAATGTTCAAGGACACGCCGCTTTGGGACGTAACCCCTCACGTTTTGCGACACAGCTTCGCGAGCATCGCGAACGACCTGGGCTTCACAGAGATCACGATCGCCGCGCTGATCGGTCATGCCAAAGGATCAGTCACGAGCAAATACGTCCACACGCTCGATTCCACACTGATCATGGCCGCAGACACTGTGTCCGGCTACGTGAAGGCTTTGCTTGAAGGCGTAGAGTTCAGACGGAACACCTACACGCTGGATCGGCAGTCCCGACAGAGCGCAATTGACGACATGCTGATCGAAGCGAGGCCAACGACGGCGGTCTAGAACCGGCTCGCAGCCACCTTTCGCTTCGCGCTACCGCACTGGCCATAGCTTGCACTGAACTACCTCCTTGAAGGACGCACGATCTGGAACCTTTGAAAGGTAAGACTGGCGCTAGTCTAGAAGAGAGACGGAATCCTCGCGCGGATTTCTTCCACGAGTTCGTGATCGGGAAATCTCTCAATCGCTCGACGCCACATCTGCTTGGCTGCAATGATGTTTCCATCGTTCCAATGAACGCCTCCGAGGTTGAACATCGCAATGTCATACTCGGGGTCGAGTTCTATCGCCTTTTCATAAGCTGCGATCGCCTCAGAAGAACGTCCAGTATTGCCGTTCGCCACGCCCAACTGGAACCAGCTCATAGCATCGGGTTGAAGGTGCTCCGCCTGCTCGAGGAGGATTGGGCGACTCTCTTCAAAACGGCCGAGGAAATTGAGCGCGGTGCCTAGGCAATAGCCATAATGGCCTCCTGCCAGCTCGTACGCCTTGCGGTAACAGAGCTCTGCTTCCTCCCAATTTCCTTCGTCCTGTGCCCAGTGGCCGAGGCGGTCCCATGGTAGTGCGGCATCGTCGGCATCCACAAGCGCGATATGCTGGCCGAACATCGATCGAAACTCAGAATACTCCCCGATATCCTCGCCTTCCGAGCGCAGATAGAAGCTGGTCAGCAGTCGTTCGGCGCGTGCACGCCCCAACTTGGGATGCGTCGCTATGCAGCGGTCCCAGAAGGTCAGAGCGAGTTGTGCACTCTCGACGGAGGTACGCCCGAAAGCCGCGATCTGCCGAGCGCACCAAGGCCATATCCATGGTTCAGAATCCGCATTGCTCAGCAGACCATTGATTTCGCGGAAGGCAGCACGGGCATCGCCGAGATTAAAAAGGACGTTTATTCGCCAGCCCGAAATCGCCGATGTTCGACCCAGTTGCCGATCCGTGAAGACAACGCGGTCGAAGTAACTCAGCGCCTCCCCGTATCGGCCATTACGATGATGATAGTGGGCAAGTGCGTTATGTGCCTCTGGCAGGTTCGAATTCAATCGCAATGCTTCGAGATAGTGTTCGGCGGCGATATCCTCCTCGCCGAGCCGCTCAAAGCTCGTGCCGAGGTTCTTGTAACACTGCGCGGCCATCTCCGATGAGCTACTGAAATCGGTATCTTCAAGCGCTGCGATGTATGACGTCTTTGCTTCTTGCTCATTGCCAAGCGCCGAGAGCGCGTTACCGATTGTGTAATGTAAGCTTCCGACTTGAAAGCGGCCTGTATCAAGCCTTGATCGCAAATGCGTCAGCGCGGCCTCAATCCGCTCTACGTCAGGGGATTGATATCCCATTCCTAAGTTTATCTCGGCCATGTAACAAAAGCCCATGGCGTCGTGATCCGCGCCGAGTACCGAGAGGAACTGCTCGAAAGCAGCGCTGAGGACACGGTCCGCGCCGCTTTCATATAGCCGCTCGGCCAGCTGCCGCGCGAGGGCCGCATCCTCCGGCACATGGAGCTCCGGCTCGGCCTTTCGCAACACGCCAGGCATTGCCTCGAGCGTCGCGGTCGTTTGCGCGATCCTGCGATCCCGTGCGATCCGCGCCCCAGAAATTACAAGACTTGCTAGGCGGCTCAAACGATCAACCGTGAGTTCTTCGGTGAATGAGATCGTTAGGCTCTGCTGATCGGTCCAGCCCTTTCCGCTGTGCTCGTATCGGCGCAGGACCGCATCAACGAAGCTGACGCGAAGCGATTTCGACGGTGCATGATATCCGACATAGAAGCTGTACGGCTGTGCAATCAGATAATTCAGATTGGCTCGATCAACCGCGATGCTAAACGAGCCATCCGCGTTGAAAGTGCGCTCTGTTCCTTTTAGTTGGACATGCACCCGCACGTTCGTGGCCTGCCCATTCAAGACCACCTCTATTTGACAGTCGGTGCCATAGTCCTTCCGGTCAGAACCTTGGAACACAAAGTCGTTGCTGCGCGAGATAAGAGCCCTGAAAGCAGCTTCAGCCTCGTCTTCCAACGCATGGTTGCGATCGCGCTTGGGTAAATCATCGAACGACTTCATCTCATGTCTTCTAACCGTTCCGCTAACGGCACACAGAGGCCTGCCTTCCTCTACGTGCTACATATCATTCGAAATTTTGAGGCGAAGGTATCAACAACGAAGGACTCCGTTGAAGCCAAGACTTGGGAATGCGTGCTATTTTTAGCCGCGAGCGAGTACCCAGGCTGAACCACAAAGATCTCGAATTGGTATTCGAGCTGGTTTCGCTGCGAGCGCAGGGCCCTCAAATCGTCAACTCCGCCTTCTTCAAAACGACTTGGCTTACCAGCTCGCAAACGATCACCTTCACGCCTAAGCAACCGATCGATCAACCTCTGTGGTCGTTCGCACCTTCGAACTGACCTTTGGGCTTGACCACAAACCTCGTAGAGGTCGCCCACCCTCGCGCCAGGCGCATCCGAGGACGAATATTTGCAGTGATACAATCGCACCGTGACGTGATTGCCATCTTGCTCGAAAGCCACGACATCAGCGACCTCACCGGTCCCATCATCATTAAATATAATGTGGCTTCCCGTAGTTGAGCGAACCTGCTCGATTGTCCGCGCCTGAACACTATCGGCTCGCCGCTCGAGTCCGAGCGATTCAACGCGGATATCCACACCGCTCCAATCCCAGACCTCGAAATGCTCATCTGGGAAGTACGGCACTTCCGTATCGGGAAGTGCAAAGAGTTCATCCGCCACGAGGGAATCGCCGTCGGCGAAGTAGATCGTCGGGGGATACTCATGAAACCAGCGCGACAACGGGATAGGCGCCGCACTCTTTTCGGCTGACGCAGATTGACCTTCTTTCAACGCGTATCGAACGCCTTCGTCGTTGATCGTCATCGTAAAGTCTGCTCGCGCAGTGCCTGCCACAATCGAAAACTCGATGCGGTCCTGGGCGTCATGCGACGAAAGTTCCAGTTCGCAGTCATAAATGGAGTGCTGTTCGCCGTTGATGGTGAAAACCCAGCTATCCTCATCAAGGACAGACATCCCCTCATACCAATCGACTGCGACTGGCGACTTTTGGGGAACCTCCGAGACAAGTTCGGGCTGAATGAGGCGATCAATTATTCCGGCCGTCGAGATCGTCTCATTGAGAAGAGAACGACCAAGGTCGTGGCACCAGTCCATCCAGCGTCCGAAATCGTTGGTACGCTCCTGCGCCCAGATCTTTCCCTTTCGTGAACAGCCGAGCGATACCCTACCATCGTCAGTGAAGCCGACAACCATCCGGTTTGTCTTGCTGCGCGTCCTGTTCCCACTTCGGCTCCGCAATTCATCAGCAATATCGCTGCCTTGATATTGCGAATAGCGGATCTTTCGGCGACGCGTTTCACTCAAGCCCAGCGTGTTCAGCACAGGACGCCGTAAAGGATCGAGCGCCCGAAAGATATCTTCGCCCCGAATTCGTTCGGCATCGTCACCGCATAGAGCCTTGGCCAAATCGTCCAGCCGATCATCATGCGAAGCCGAGACATAGAGCAGGCCGGCCTCCTGATCCCAATGCACCATGAAGAGATCGTAGGTTACATCGGCGATGCCTTTGAAGCGGCTCCATTTCGGTAGATCGGCGCGTTCGGTGATGAAGATTGCCAGCGCATCGTGGTGATTAATGTGTGGACCGTCGACGATCAGCTGTCGGTGATCGAACCTTACAATGCCACCAATTGGATCCCAAGGCGATTGGGTTGTCTTGTAGACAATCGTCCCCAAGGTCGGGCGCAATGTTTCCAAGGGTATCTCTGCATCAATTCCCCCAAAACCCTCGAACACCTCTTCGCGTCGGACGGCACGCTCGGTTGCTTTTGAACCGATCTGATTGATGAGCTTGTTCCAATCCGCATCCTCAGCGAAAAGACTTGCCAAGGGACTGCCTTCATCTCGCGTCACCGCGGCGATAACGGTTGCCTCACCCAGATCGTCGCGAGTGCGCGTGAAGCGACCAACGAACTGCAGCGTCACGGCCTCTGACTTCTTTGGATCATGCAATCCCGCAATCTTGAGCTCAGGCAGATCAAAACCCTCACCGAGCATATCGACACAAACGACGATGCGATGCTCGCCTGCTCGTAACTTCGCGATCGCATCAGCTTGCTCGGAGGCGCTCAAACCGCTGTGCAGAAGGACTGGATTGTATTGAGGCCAACGACGTCGATACTTCTCATGCAACTCTTCCGCTCGGATCCGCTTGTTTCCCCGCGCCATTGCGAGGTGGCGATATCCGTTCGCCTCGTCCGCTTCGAGAGCCTCACCGACTTTCTCAATGATTTGTTCGTCGATATCGTCTCGGTCGAGCCCATCGACGGGCTGATAGTCGATTTTCCTGAAATAGCCCTCCGCTTGAGCCAGTCCTAGCGGGTAAACAAAAATGAACTTGCCATCGACCCGCATTCCATCATTGCGGAACGGCGTTGCTGTGAATTGAACGATTTTGACGTTGCCGAACGCTTCCCTGAATTCGCGCCAAGTTCTCGCAGCCACATGGTGAGCCTCATCGATGAAAAGATGCGACGTACACTCAGCCATTGCCGCTTGAATTTCCGGCGACACACCAGCGGCGATAGACATCGTTGTGACAATGACGTTCGAGATGCCGAACAGACCACGTGCTTCCTCGACACTCGTTGGCCGCTTGCGCAACAACGATACCACTGGGTATTGGGCGCCTTTATCAATCAAGCCGGCTTTAGGCAGTATGCCCAGTTGCTCGAACGCACTTGCAATCTGTGTTCTGAGCGCGTCGCTTGGCACGATCACCAGAATGCACTTTGCCCGTTCTTGAAGACCGGCTGCAATCATCGTCTCCGTCTTACCGGTTCCTGTCGGCATAACGACCGTGGCGATTTTCTCGGACACGGTCCAATGGGCTTGCAAAGCGTGTAAAGCGCCAATTTGAGGCGAGCGGAAACCTGGTTTGATGACCTGATCGCCGTCCGTTTGCTCCTTTGCGAAAGCAACGCCATCACTCCAGCTGGAGCCGATCTCATTGCAAAGCTTCGAGATTTCGTCAGCATCTTTCTTCGGGTTCAGCGGCAAGGGTGCAAGTAGTGTGAGTGGCGCATCAGAGGCCCTGTTGACGAAGGCCTCGACATCAACGGCTGAGGGGCAAACATACACTTTGTCGAACGGAACAGATGAGGTTGTCTTACGCGGAAGAAACAGGATTTCGTTTCCGTCCTGATCTTCACCGACGACACCGACGAGGTGTCGTTGTGAAAACGGTCTTATTTTAAGCCGCCGGGTAATCGCTGGTTCCGCAATTGCTTCAATGCTCGCGCCATACTGCGATCCAAAAACCGCCAGCCTGCGGTCAAACCTGATATCAATCTCAGGCGCGGGCTCCTCCATATCGAAAAGCGTACCACTGTTATCGCCGCTACCCGTCAAACCCCTTTGCCCTTTCTGCTTCTTCATGCTCGAAAGCTTCGGCATACGAACGAACTTGCTCGCTCGATGCCCCTTCTTCACGAAACGCTTCTTTCCATGATCGCGCTAGAATGACTGCGATTTCGGCCGCCCACACCTTACCAGTCTCCAGCGTCACATCGAAAAACTCGCATGCCTCCAGCGCGATTTCGAGCGACGCGTCGAACGACCCGCCCTGCATGATACCGGTCTCCAGCACTCTGTGTCGTGACGGCGAGGGGTTGATGTCGAAGGCCGGGGACAGCCGCCACCGATCTCCGCCGGCATAGATGAAGCCGTGGTTCTTCAGATGATCGTCCTTGTTGGAGACGAGGATCGTGAAGACGATTCGTCGCCAGAGTTCATGCAGATCGTCGACCGGCTTGCTCGAAATCTGACGGATCACGTCGGCGATGTCCGTATAGAACCCGCCTTCGTCGCTGTCCCAGTCGAGTGCGGTACGCGCCGAAATAAAGGGGATCCGCGTGTTGCCGCGGCGATCGAACCGCCGGATCAACGCGATCGGGCTGTCGCTGTCGCGCATCTCGAGTTTTGCTTCGGCGACCCGCAAGCCGCACTTCGCCGCCAGCTTGAGCGTCGCGACCTCCACACGTTCGACCGGCTTGGTGTCCTGGGCGGACGTGAACTTGGCGATCCACAAATGCCCGTCGCCCTCGACGTTGGCCTTCGGACGGGCTCCGCCGAGCGATCCGGCGACACCGGCCAGATCGCGGGCTTCTTCCTCCGCGCCGCCGGGATCGCGCTCGAAGCGGTGCGCAAGCGCGCGCAGGCGGTCAAGCTCGACCAGTCGCGGGATTGGCGGGGTCAGGTCGGACAGTGGTTCCATGTCGTCGCCGAGAAACCGCAACGCGCCCTGTCGGGTGCGGTCGTCGGACAGAACCAGATAGTCGAACTCGCTGAGACCGCCGCCGAGGGCTTTGGTCATGAGCGCGCGTCCCCATGAATCCGGCGCGGCGTCGGAAAAACATCCGGGCAGCGCCGAACGACGGTCACCGCGGCCCGCGCTGAAATGACCGCCCTCACGCAGAGGCAGGCCGGGAGAGAGCGCGAAGCGATCGGGCGCCGCCAACCACTCGGCGGCATATTCAAACTGCGAATGCTGGCGGCGGCCGTCAGTCTCGAACCGCAATCGCCCGACAATCCGCTTGCCTTCGCCAAGGGCGACGATCGCTTCAGGCATCAGAAGCCGACCCCTTCATCATCGTCGCTGGCCGGAAGAGCGGTTTTTTCCTTGCCCGATCCAGCGGGCTTGGCCCCTCGCTTCCGGTCAATCCGCTTAGGCAACGCCTCCCTGTCAAGCAGCAGTCCGGTATCGTCGGAGCCCGGATCGAGGAACTCCGAAATCCGGTCGATCTCGCCGAGCACCAAGCAGGCCATGGCCAGCGTGCCGATGCTGACGCCGTCGTCTCCCTTTTCCAGTCGGATGACGGTTCTCTCGGACACACCGATCCGTTCGGCGAATCCCTTCACGGAGATTCGCCGCTTCAAACGAGCGGTCTTGATGTTTGCTCCCAGCGCCTCCAAAGCTCGGCGCGCATTGAGCGAGCTTACCTTAACTGCCATATTCGGCCGCCAATTTCATATAAACTGCCATATATGGCGTTTAGCATACCCATGGTGGCGTTGCAATGGTTGGTTAGTGGCACGCCCGGCACCTTATCCGGAGAGACTCTTGTCCAAAATCTGTAGGTAGATTTCGGACGGGCTTTGGCGTCGGAAGGCATGCCCGTATCTTGAGATCCGTCGGCCGCAGAATTTCCTGAGCTGTGAGGAGCTCGCAGGTTCCTCCGCGCCTGGACCGCGACGGCGCAATGATACAAATCCTCATGCATCAGCATCCAGACTGTGAGGTTTCATATCACGTTGGCAATCTGGTCGGGCGGCCTTCAGTGGCCCGCTGGTCTTGCACGAGGGTAGAATAGTGAGTTGAGGCCCCGTCCGCGGCGTGACGACCCCTCTGCACTTGGCAGCAAAAGCATGGGAACTCTCACAGAGTGGACGAAGCATCGTCCCGCCCGCTCCGATCACTTCACAGTGGGGCTTTCTCCCCCGGCTGATCGGGAACCAACGGGCCGCTGATTGGAAGTGTGGGAAACAACCAAGATGATGGGAAGGGGAAAGCTTACCCCTGCGGCCGAGCCTGTAGTCTCGGCCGACCCCTTCTGCGGGGAGCCCCCGCAACGCCCCCAGAGAGTAAGAGTTCGGCGGCTTTCGCCGTGACGGGTTTGGAGGTCGAGAGAGAGGCTCTCGGCCGGCCCGTCCACGGAGATTGACCCATGACGAACCTTGAAACCCTGGACGGCCGACGCGACGCGAGCGGTGGCTACAAAGTCGATATCTCGCGCGGAGAACGGATCGGCCGCGTCTCCTCGGAATGGTTTTCCCGGCCGGATGACGAGCGCTACCTGTCCCTGTCGGAGCTTTACGCCTCGGTGAAGGGCCGCGCCGAGCGCAGCCGCACGCGGACGGTCGAGAGCGCGGCGATCCGCGTCGAAGCCCATCGCGACGATCCGGAAAACCTGGCGCTCATCCTGCCCGACACCGCGGCGCCGATCGCGCCGACCCATTGGAGCTTCGGACAGCTTGCAAGCCTCGTCGGCGCGCCAGCGGCCTATCTTCGCCAGATCCCGGCGCCGCTCGCGGGCATCAATCTGCAATACGGGCTCACCTCGCACCGGGCCGA
>NZLU01000028.1 GCA_002692725.1 Ponticaulis sp.
ACATATCCGACCGGGAAGCCCCAGTTGAAGGTGATGCCAAGCCAGGCTTGCGGCCACCATGTGATGCGCTTCATGTAAGGATAAGCCGCAACCAGTGGAATGGAGATAAGCGCTACGATCTTCGCCCCAAGCGGTAGGCAGAGCCAGACAATGAAGCCCACTGCCACCTGCAAAGCCAGCCACATCCAGGCCTCTGTCACGCTCACCGCGCCAGCTGGCAGAGGGCGCCCTGCGGTGCGTTCCACCTGCGCGTCGAGGTCCTTGTCAGTGATGTCGTTATAGGTGCAGCCTGCGCCCCGCATGGCGATAGCGCCGAGCCCGAACAGAAGACCAAAGAGCAGATTCTCCGGCCTCCAGCCTTCATCCAGCGCACCGAAGGCGATGCCCATCCAGCAGGGAATCGCGAGCAGCCAGAAACCAATGGGCCGGTCAAACCGCGACAGACGCGCAAAGCTCTGCAGCTTGCCCGGCAGGGCATCAACCCAGCCCGGAGGGGCATCGGCTGGCCGTGTCGATTGTTCTGTCATTGCCCTGTCATTGCCCTGTCACCCCTGACATTCCTCTCGAGTCGTCACTCATACTATACCGGATTGTCTTGCCCTGTAAGAAGAGGGATGCCAAAGGAAATTCATGAGTACGCGGCCCCGACTTTATGTTCCGACCGACCTTCAGGCTGGAGGCCCGGTCGCTCTCGATGAAAATCAGTCCAAATATCTGTTCCGGGTGATGCGCCTCAATGTTGGCGATGAGGTTCGCCTCTTCAACGGCCGCGATGGCGAATGGCTCGCACGGGTCAGTGAAATTCTTGGAAAATCGGCAGGCCTGCTGAAGGCCGAAACCCGGCTCCGCCGACAGGCTGTGCTGACCGATCTGCAGCTTCTCTTTGCGCCACTGAAAAAGACCCGCACCGACTTTGTTGTGGAGAAGGCGACCGAGCTTGGCGCTGAAGTCATCCAGCCCGTCATCACCGAATATACCCAGTCTGAGCGCGTGCGCACGGACCGGCTTACCCATATCGCCATGGAGGCAGCCGAACAAACCGAGCGCCTGAACATGCCGCGCGTTATGGATGCGGTTCACCTGATCAAGGCGATTGAAAACCTTCCACGTGACCGGCGTGTCTATTACTGCGATGAGCGCGGCGATAATGAAGGCGAGGAATGGGGCGGTGATGAAAACCGTGCCCGCCCGATGGCGGATGTCCTTGCAGAGCATGGCAAAGGCTCTGCCGCGATCCTGATCGGCCCTGAAGGTGGCTTTTCTCCGCAGGAGCGTCAGTTCCTTCGCAAGACCGAGGGCATTTACCCGGTCTCGCTCGGCCCACGGATCTTACGCGCAGAGACCGCAGCTGTTGCGGCGCTCACCCTCTATCAGGCGATCTGTGGCGACTGGAAAGACGCTGAAACCGGCGGCGTCAGCGACGACTGATCAGGCTTTTAACAGCCAGACACCTTCTTCTGCAGGACAAAAGCCTTTCAGCCCGCCTTTGACCGGCGCGCTTGCAAGTCGGGTGATGGCGTAAGTCTCATCATAAAACGCGCGAACGCTGGTCTCTGGTACTGAGAAAGGCGGTCCCGGCATCACGGACTGATCATAGTCGAAACTGATGAGCAGCTGCGGCGCAGTTCCTGTGATTATCGGCAGGTGTTTCGCATAGGCCGCGCGCATGTCATCCGGCAGGGCAACCAGCGCCGCCCGGTCATAGATCGCATCGATCGGGCCCAGGTCATCCGCTGTCAGCGCAAAAATATCGCCGACAAAGATGGTGATCTTATTCGCGGCGTAGAGTTTGAGCCGGTCGGTCTCAGTGATCTCGGGCTCGACGCCCAATTCTTCAAACAGCTGCGTGATCGCTAACTCGCTGAGTTCAGCGCCGATGACCTCAAAGCCTTCAGCGAGCAGCCAGTGAATGTCGAGCGTCTTGCCGCAGAGTGGCAGGAATACACGCGCGCCGGGCGCCAGTTTCAGTTCGGGCAGATAGCGGACGAGCTGGGGATGGGGTTTTGGCTGATGAAAACCGATTTCATTCTCTTCCCATTTCTCATGCCAGAACCCGTGTTCCATCTCACACCTCGCTCATTCCTGCGGACGCAGGTATCCGGACCTAATTTCCAGATCCCCATTTTCATGGCTCCCGAGGAAAAGAAAACGAATTCGTTTTCCCGAGGGAGAAACGGGCAAAATCAAGCCGTTTCTTTGGATTTGTGCGCGTCCAGCAGGCCTGCAAAGCGGGCGAACAGATAGAAGCTGTCCTGCGGGCCAGGTGAGGCTTCCGGGTGATGCTGAACCGAGATGATTGGCTTGCCAGCCACCTTGAGGCCGGAATTCGTGCCATCAAACAGAGAGACGTGAGACTGTTCCACGCCCTCCGGCAGCGTGTCCGGATCGACCGTGAAGCCATGGTTCATGGACACGATCTCGACCTTGCCGGTTTCAAAGTCTTTGACCGGGTGGTTCGCGCCATGGTGGCCCTGCGGCATTTTCATGGTCTTAGCACCGAGCGCCAGCGCGAGGAGCTGGTGGCCGAGGCAGATGCCGAGGATTGGCAGATCCGCCGCGATCAGCTTCTTGATTTCAGGGACGGCATAGACGCCCGTCGCCGCCGGGTCGCCCGGACCGTTTGAAAGGACAATCCCATCCGGGTTCAGCGCCAGCACATCTTCCGCCGTCGCATTGCCCGGCAAAACCGTGCAGCGCGCACCGACCTCTGACAGGTTGCGCAGAATGTTCTTCTTCACACCGAAGTCAAGCACGACCACATGGTATTTGCTCTCGCTCAGCGGGGTGAAGCCTTCGCCCCATTTCCAGTTCTGTTCGGCATGGCCATAGCGCGCCAGCGGGCCAACCTCTTTGGCGAGGTCTGCGCCGACAATCCCTTCGAAGCCGCTGAGTTTTTCGCGCAGCTCAGCCACAGAAACAGTCTCGTCCGGGGCAATATGCACGACAATCCCGTTCACCATGCCGGAGGTCCGGATGCGGCGGGTGATCGCGCGGGTGTCGATGCCCGAGAGGCCCACAATGCCTTTCTTGCGCAGCCAGGCGTCGAAATGGTCGACGGCGCGCCAGTTGGAAGGCGGGGTGATGGAGCCGCGGAAGATCGCGCCGCGTGCTGCGCGGGACGCCTGCGGAGAGCTTTCCTCATGGTCGTCTGCATTCGCGCCGACATTGCCGACATGCGGGAAAGTGAAGACAACGGTTTGTGCCGCATAGGACGGATCGGTCAGGATTTCCTGGTATCCCGTGATCGCTGTGTTGAAACAAACCTCAGCAATGGCTGTTCCCTGTGCACCACATCCGCGTCCGAAATAGATTTCACCCGTTTCCAGTAACAGAGCTCCGGAGGCGTCAATCTTCTCTTGATCATCGGTCAGGAAAGGCATATGAGGGCGTCCTTGTTCTGTAGGAAGGCGGTCGGAACCGCCGGGCAAACGCGCGAGCCCTAATGCTGCGCCGTAGAATCGTCAAGCTGAATAAATAGTAGATACGCAACCATTTTATCGTAGTCTCAAGACAGCACACAGAAGAGATCAGACCAACATATGACAGATCCCTCAACCAATGCGCCGCAATTGCGCGCTCAACTCCAGGCGGACCTCGCCCGTATTGAGCAGGAAGACGATCAGTCCGTAGAGGCGGCAACTCTGCGCCTTGTCATGTGCGCTGTGCATGACCGCGACGCTGACGCCCGTGCCCACGACCAGTGCAAGGGCTGCGATGATTCCGTCATTCAGGGCGTGCTTGCCCTCATGGTCCGCCAGCGCGAAGAATCAGCGAACAAATACGAAGATGCAGGCCGTATCGAAATGGCCGATCGTGAGCGTCAGGAGATCGACGTGATCCAGCGCTATCTGCCGGAACAGATCCAGGGCCCTGCTCTGGAAGAAGTCGTTCAGTGCGTGATCACTGATCTTGATGCCCGTGGCCTGAAAGACCTTGGTCGCTGCATGACTGAACTCAAGACGCGCTATTCAGATCGCCTCGACCCGATCCAGGCCAATAAGATCGTCAAGCGCTCCCTCGCGAGTTGACAAGATTGGCGAACCGTCATCGCCGGTCCCGGACCTGATCTGGGATCCACGCCTCAAATATCTCATCACTTGTAATGAAAGAGGCGAGGACACCCATTTTCATTGGTGTGGTTGGAAAGCGTTGCGGCGCCGAACGGGCGTACAGGCATTCCTACGGCATGGTAACTTGCGAAAAAGCTGAACTCAGGTGACATTTGAACTCCGGGAGCAGATGTCGGGAGTTTCAAATGAATGCCATCAAGATTGGTCTGGCCTGCAGCGCGACACTGGCCCTGACAGGATGCTTTTCGACGGGTGAGCAACGCATCAGAGAGATGGCCTATCAAAGCTGCTCCGATGAGAAAGGTGATGCGCTCCAGGCCTGTATGCAGCGCGAAATCGCCGACATTGGCTATGACTGGCAGTCCTACGCCGCGCGGTATCAAGAGGACATGGACCGTTGCGAGTCTGACCGGACACTCGGCCGGTCGGCAGGTGTTGATCA
>NZLU01000029.1 GCA_002692725.1 Ponticaulis sp.
CAGAACATTGAAAACAGGCCGCCCCTGCCAGGCTTGAAGGTGGATTTCGGTTACAATGCCGTCAGGGTTGATCGCCTCGACCGCTCGCTCCGGCGAAATGAGTTCGGCCGGAAGGATCGCCACGGGTGCAGGTTGTGCAATGTTGTGCTCGCCCCGGACGCTCTCTATGGACAGCACTGTCATCACGACGCCGCCGGCAACCCACAAAATGATCTGGATGCCGACAATCAGAGCAATCCATTTGTGGATCCGAATGGTCCAGCGCAAAAACGATGTCATTGAAAGAGCCCCGAACTGCAGTCTGCGGCCCCTATCTCTATCCGAAAATCCCCCAGCCTCGCAATCGGGTTGAAACTAAAAGCTTGGTCCATAGCCAAGCTCCGCCGGTCGCACGAGGAGCGATATTGTCAATGGCATCAATATTCGCGCAGGCTGAAACGGCGCCCGCTCTTGAATCGCGGCGATCACAGACAGGCGGCGAAGGGGCATGGCAGGCAGTCACATCGTCCAGTGCGGCGGGACAATCAGTCTCATCACCGCCGCACCTGATTTCGATTAGTGGCGGTGTCCGCCGTCGGCATTGTGATGGCCGTGTTCCTGCGCGGACGCGTCATCATGATGCCCGTCACCATGCATGGTTTGCATCATGTCGTGGCATTGCTGCATGCGCGTACGAGCCTGCTCGTCCATGTTTTCCATCATGGCCTGACGAGCGGCCGCGTCGTGATGTTCAACGCCCTCGCTCATCATTTCCTCATGCATGGCCCGGCATTCCTCCATCGTGGGCGCCTCGGACGCTGCACCATGGTCGTGACCGGAATGGTTATGGTCCTGCGCGAATACCGGCCCTGCCGACATTACCAGGCCCGCTGCGCTCAAACCGGCAAGCATCATCTTCTTCATCTTACTCTCCCTGGGTCACCCGTTCTGTGGTGAGCCTCTATCAAAACCAGATGCGGACCCCGGCGACCACCGCCGTATCCTGAGTTCGGGCGCCGGCTGCGCGGGCGTAGTCTTCCGTGCCCCCGAAAGTCCGGGACCATTCCACCCCAAAGTATGGCGCAAACTCGCGCAAGACTTCGTAACGCAAGCGCAAGCCAGCGGTCGTCGACCCTATGCCGCTGCCAATCTCAAGTTCGGGAATATCCTCTGCTGACCATGACAAGGCGACTCTCGGCTGAAGGTATAGCCGTTGAGACAAGCGCAACTCGTATTCAGATTCAAACTGACCGGTAAGCTCGCCTTGGTCGCTTAAGTAAAGAGCCCCGTTCAACTCGAACCAGTAGGGCGCCAACCCTTGAATTCCGACGACTGCGTGCGTACGCATCGGGTCGGGCTCGAAATCTTGCCGCAAGCCCACCTGCAGATCGAAATAAGGCGAAATCGCACGACTGTAGAGTGCTTGTAAGCTGGCGTCCGCAAACGCGCCCCGGTTGAGATCGTATTCAGCTTCGCTCTTCCACCAGATCCTATTTACTCGGCCGCCATACCAAGCATTGACGTCCCATGCCACCAGCTCGTCGCTATCTCGGCGTGCCTGGTATTCTAAGCGATTAGCCTGAAAATAGAACATTTGTACTCCGCCGGCCTCCTCCAGCAGCGTTTCTCTCGCCGCCGCCATCTCTTCCGGTGGGTAGTATGCGTCTGCCTGATTTTGCGCGGAGGCTGAAGTCGCTGCCGCGGTCATGAGGCCACCAGCGGTCGCCATTAAGAGGAGATTTCTCATTGAGGGTCTCCGTGCTGGCTATGTTCGCCATGCTGTTCGCCTCGGCCGGTCCCATCATCAGACCTGCCGTGCGGATTGTGGTCTTGATGTGGATTCATCGGATGATGCGTCTCACTGGGCGTTACCGAGACAACCTGAAACATCCCGGCGTGCATGTGATAGAGCAGGTGGCAGTGAAAGGCCCAATCGCCCACATCTTCCGGTGTGACATCCACTGAAAGTTTTTCGCCGGGCTTTACCGTGATTGTGTGTTTGCGCGGCTTGTGGTCGCTTTCGCCGTTCACGACTTCAAAGAACATGCCGTGCAGGTGAATGGGGTGGGGCATCATCGTGTCGTTGACCATAGTCAGCCGCACGCGCTCTCCTTGGTAGAACTGGATCGGATCAACGACCTCGCTCCAGCGACGCCCGTCAAAGGACCACATGTAGCGCTCCATGTTCGATGTGAGGTGGACTTCCACCTCACGCCCGGGCGGCCGAGTGTCCGGGTTTCGATCGAGACTCTTGAGATCTGTGTAAACCAGGACCCGGTGGCCGACATCCGCCAGACCGGCGCCAGGCTCGTGCAGGCGGGATGTCGGCTGCATCGCCATGTTGGCGACCCCCGGCCCACCCGGGTGATCGTGACGTTGCGGGCCGCCCGTTTCGGGCGAATTCATCATGGTGTGGCCCTCAGGGCCCGCGGCATTGTGGCCTCCGCGCTCATCGTGGGCAACCGGACTCGCTTGCGATGCCATCGCTGCAGTCCCCATGGCCGAATGATCCATGGATTGGGAGGCATGCCCCATCGCTCCATGGCCCATTCCCATGTCCTGCATGGTCGCTGTGGGACGAGGGCGCAGAGGCGGCACCGGTGCGGTCATTCCAATGCGAGGCGACAGGGTTGCCCGGGCGAAGCCGCTGCGGTCGATGGATTCGCACATCATCGTGTAGGCGCGAACCTCTCGCGGCTGAACAATGACGTCATAGGTTTCAGCGACACCGATCTGGAACTCATCCGTCTCAACGGGTTGGACGTTCAGACCATCCGATTGAACAATCGTCATCGGCAAATCCGGAAACCGGACATTGAAGATCGTCATTGCCGAGGCATTGATAAACCGCAATCGCACCCGTTCTCCCGGTGAAAACAGGCCGGTCCAATTGTCCTGCGGACCGTGGCCGTTCACGAGATATTCCAAGGTCGCGGCGGTAACGTCGGAGATATCTGTCGGGCTCATCCGCATCTGACCCCACATCGATCGGTCACGCAAAGCGGCGAGTAGCCCGTTTTGCCGAGATGCCTCGACAAAGTCAGACAGGGTTCTTTGCTGGAAGTTGTATGTATCGCTCACCTTCATGAGCTTCTCGAAGACCCTGTGGGGGCCTTCGAACGTATAATCGGAGAGCACGATCACGTATTCGCGGTCATAGGCCACGGGGTCCGTGCCCGCGGGCTCGATGATGATTGGCCCGTAATGACCCAATTGCTCCTGCAGGCCGGAGTGGCTGTGGTACCAATAGGTACCCGCCTGACGGATCGGGAAGCGGTAAGTGAATGTCTCGCCAGGCCTTATGCCAGGGAATGCCACGCCGGGCACACCGTCCATCTGGAATGGAAGCAATAGGCCGTGCCAGTGGATAGAGGTGTCCTCATCCAGGGTGTTGTGAACACGCAGGGTGACCTCGTCGCCCTCGCGCCAGCGAAGCAGCGGCGCGGGTAGCTGATCGTTGATGGTAATCGCGCCACCCACTTGCCCATCAATCACGGCGGTCGACCTACCGATGGTCAGGTCGAAAACGTCCCCGGAAAGGGGGCGAATGCCGTTCAGATTTGTTGCGCCTGCGGACTGCGCCCAAGCTGGCAGAAGTCCGGCACTCGCCGCCCCACCAAGCGCGGCCGACGCCGCCATGAATGATCGCCTTGAAATCAAAGAACTACTCCTTGGCCGATTGATATGCGACCGGCGTTTGCGCCGAGGCAGAGTTGGGCTGAATCAGCCTGTGGCGGGGACAAGTCGCACGCTCTCCACGGCGCAAACCTCTGTGTCGATGTGATTACGCGATCGACGCAGACATCCCTCATTCCGAATACTGTTCTTTCAGAAATTTCCGCGCGCGATATATGCGAACCTCCACCGCTTTGGCGGAGAGCCCCATTATGTCACCGATTTGTACCAATGAGAGATCGTCAGTCACCGACAGCAGGAGCGGCGTTCTCAGGCCTTCCGGCAAGGCCTCTAGAAGACCCTGGGCACGTTCGAGATTGCTTGCGCTCGACGCAATCTCCTCCGGGTTGGGCGCGTCCGAGACAAAGTCGTCTCGTTCTCCGTCCAGACCCACCCACCTCAGGGCCTTGCGACGGCGATGATGATCGCGGGCCTTGTTCCGGGCGATCACAAAAACCCAGGCGAGGAGCGGTCGCTGCGGATCGTATCGGTCGAGATTTCTGAACACCGCCACAAAAGTATCCTGCGCGATATCATACGCCTGATCGATGTCCTGCACATGCCCGGAGAGATATCGCATAACCGCCGGATAGTGCTTGTCCATCAGCCTGTTGAATGCCGACTGACTACCATTGCGGGCGTCAATCGCGAGCAGCGAGTCTTCCTTCTCACTCTCGGACAATCTACTGGCTCGCGGCATCAAATTCCTGCGCCAACCTCAAATCGAACGCGCGCGCCTGTTCCGGGTCCAGTTCGGCACGCATTGCGAGAATGTGATTAAGCGTTTCAAGCTGCAGCCCTCCCATGGCGGCATGAAACTCCTGAGCCGCCGTCGAGACATCTGCAGATAGCTCATGATCTCTGAGGAGAGCCGTTCCGATGCGTTGCCGTGCCGCCTCCATATCGGCTTCATAGTCGGCGCGCACAGTGGCAAATTCGGATTCCAGCTGCGCTATCGCGTCTTCCTGTTCATCAGACAGACGAAGCTCATCATGGACAATCGAGTGGAGGTTGGTGGAAGAAGCATGCTCGCCCTCGAACACGAATATTCCGAGCCACACACCCAAAAACCCGCCGAGCACGCCGAGCACCGACGCGAAAATTCCGGGTCGAAGCATCAATGCGTCTCCTTCTCGGACGCCACAAGGCTCAACATCGCATACACGGATCCGACATCAAAAACCGCCAGGTCATCCTGCTCTGTCGACTGCGCCATCGCAGCTCCGGAAAGCCCGCCGATTACGAGTGACAGCGCCGCTGGTGCCGCGCGAAATGACAGAGCGGGCAAGAATGGTCGCAAGGCTTCGCGACAGCGATCCGGCCAGCTCTGCTGGCGTTCGATCTTTGCCCACACGGCATCCCGAAAATCCCGCGTGTCCTTCAGCGGACGCGACTTCAATACTGATGCAATCAGTGCATCCAGCTCTTTATCTTCCATCATATTTCTCCTTCACCCCCTTACGATGTGTGCAGGTGCCGAATTTTCCACCCGTTCTCCGTATGCACCAAAATCGCCGTACCGTGCGCGTCTCGCTCGCGCGCTTCGCCCCGCACTTCATACTCCATGCGAATGTCAAATGTTGCGAACGCAAGCCCTTGATCCACCTCGACGGTATAGTTGGACCAGTCATAGACGTGGAACGTCACATGCTCGGCTGCGAACTCGGGGGCAAGGTGATGGTCTCGATAATTCGCCCACCCGATATCCTTTCCCGATCCCTCGAATATCGTGAAATCATCGCCGTCCTGAAGCACGAAGGTCTCGGCGACGGATACGTTTTCCTCAGCTAATCCACCCGAATAACCCTCGAGCACGTCAGTAATCGAGGCTTCTTCGTTCGAAAAAGCCGGGCCTGTCAGAATCAAGCTCGTCGTAATTGCGAGACCGGCTGCAAAAGTGGGTTTCATCGATCAGTTTCCTTTACGCGGGTGTTTTGTAGGGATTGAAGAAGCCTGTCGCCCATTTTTCGAATGCCCGATCGGGACGGCTTCTCCAACATTTCGTAGGTCAGACAGGATGCTCCGATCATCAGAACGAGCAGGAGCAGAAACAATCCGGAGCTCATCGATTCGTCGATCACTCCGGCAACGTCCTGAAGGAAGTTGAAGGCGACCATGAAGAAGGGAACATGGATCATGTAGATCGCGTAGGAGACATCACCCAGGTAGACAAACAGGCCATTGTGCTCCCGCTTCGCGGAATGGCGATCGGTCTCAGCGAGCAAAAAGATAAGCGGTGCCCCCATAAGAGCGAGCAAGCGATCGTCGACCGCAAGGTGAGCAAACAGCAAGTAGGCCGCCAAAGTCGCGCCAAACGCGATCTGGGCAGCTCGCCTTGGCAGGCAATAGACTTGCCCCAATCGATACAGTGCTACGCCGATCAGGAATTCCGGGATAATGCGAAGCACACCAAAACGCTCGGTGGCCATCGGCAGGGTTTCCCCGAACAAGCGCGCATGGACGAGGTCCAGCGCGAAGAAAAGCGCCGTAGCGATAGCGAGCAATGCCAAAGGGCGATGCCTCAATGCAATCGCCGCCATCATGTACGCGGGAAAGGCGAGATAGGCGAACCATTCCGCGCTGATTGACCAGGAGGGCCCATTCCATCCGAAATTCGGCGCGAACCCCCATGCATGAATCATCAGGAGATGCGCAGGCAGATCCTGGAGCGGAAAACGATCGGGCTCGAACGGCACGCCCAGTTGCACAGCGCCAAAGCCGATCACGCCGAGGAGCGCGATGGTCGCTATGTGCAGTGGATAGATTCGGGCGAAGCGCGCGATGATGAACCGCCCGAATTGAAAACGCCCTTGCTCGCGCGCCGCAATGTAGACATGCGTGAGCACGAAGCCGGAAAGAATGAAAAACAGATCGACACCGAACCGTCCCATGGCGAGAAGCAGGGAGGCCGCATCAAAATCGACACTCCACGGCTCCCGCCAGTGGTAAAACACCACCCACAACGCCGCGAAGAACCGCAGGCGAGTCAAGCTGGGCAGGTTTTGAGGGTAGGCCTTCACTGCTTAGCCCCCGAACAAATGGCGCATCCCGCCATGGGCGAGGGAGCCGCCTAGAAACCCGTTCAGGGCGATGAGGGCAGCGGCACCAAACAGGCTGACATTGAGCGTTGTCGCGGATAGTGCGCCCGGGTTTCGGCGTCGCCACTCCTCGGCTGCAACCACCAGCCACAAGCCGAACGTCAAACCCGTACCTAGCCAGCGGTGAGTGAGCATGACCCCGGCCTCGGCGCTCGCCATCGGCCCGGCATGAGCCCAACCAAAGAATCCGGCCGCCACGCCGCCGAGAGCTCCGGTCCAGACCAGGAAACGCACGATATCCGCGTAGGCATCCTTGCCCCGGATAAGGTTCAATACCTGCGCCAGCGCCGCCGCGAGGATCAGCGCAATCGGAAAGTGAACCGCCACGGCATGAAAGACGCCAAGCGCCGCCAAGGCGCGTTCGAAAGCGTTCCTCGGGCCATGATCGCCCCAATGCGCATGGCCGCCGGACGCCCCCTCCGGGCCCGCGTGATGATCATCACCACCTCCGCACGGATCAACTGCACCGCCCTGGTGAGCGTGATCGTGAGCGGGAGATGTTTCGTCGGCCTGCGATGTCGGGCGCTCGCCCTCAACCGTCTGGTGGTGGTCGTGCCCCCCAGCGTCCGCACTGCTAGAAGGCAATGCGGAATCGTCATGATCATGCGGTAGCGCGCCAGGCTCATCATGATGGTCGCGCGCGGTACTCGTGGCCGTCGGCGATTCGGTGGATTGCGCTTCGGTTTCAGGCTCGTGTTCTTGAGGTGGGTGAGCCAGCCCCTCGGCACTGCCCAGGCCCATAATGACCAATACGGTCAATAACATAAAAGCGTTTCGAACTAGCACGCGACGAACTCCCGGCAAGATTTATGTGGAGGTTTTACGCGTCAAACCGCCGCACCCCTCAGAATAATGTATGGATTGGCCCGCGAAGGCCCAAGGTTCCGCTCACCGATGTCGCACAACGCTGGCGGTTCGTAGTCGGCTCCACAAGCCCGCTGAAGACACCGGTAATCTGCTGGCAATAACCCGGCAGGCGGCCGGCACAATCTCGAGAAGTCGGCTTTCGTTCGCTTGCTGCCCGTCCAGTCGATGTTCACCCTTGGCAGGTCCGCATCACTGCTCGCGCAATGCGCCCCGATGCGCGCAAACAAATTCACCGCGTGTTGATAGGTGAGATCTGCAAGCTCACTGCGCCGAGCCTCCTCCGGGATATCGAATCGATCAACATGAACGATCGGCCCCTCATCGACGCGGGTCGTCATCTCATGCGCGGTGACGCCATAGGTTCTCTCTCCATTCCAAAGAGCAAAACTCTCCGGGTGAGAGCCGGGATATCCGGGAGGGCCCGGGTGGATGTTGTAGGGGGTTTTCGCCAGCTTCCCGAGCAACCAACCGGGGACAATCAAGTCCGTCAGGAAGGCAAGAATTCTGACCGCCCCGTTCCGCCGAAGAACAGCCGCTTCCAATTGCTCCAGCGACTCGCAGAAAGTGACGATAATCTCTGGGTTTTGTCGTTTGAGGAAGAGATGAAAATGCGGCCGCTCGCGCTCGCCGGTGAGCACGACCAGGTATCGCCTGCCTTCCGGATTCATGTCCGAGTTGCCCTTCCTGCCATGAAGGGCAAGAACCGTGGCACTTGGGCCGAATAATCGTCGAACCGCGGCCCAAACATCTCGCGTGCCTCGCGCTCCTCAACCAGTGCGAGGCGGACGTACATCACAATCAGGATCGGATACATGACCAGAGTCAGCAAGGTTGGCCACTGGAAGAGGAACCCTGTCAGTATCAGGATGAAGCCGACGTATTGCGGATGACGAATTCTGGCATAAGGTCCGCTTACGGCGAGCTGACCGGATGATTGAGCCGCGTACAGGACACGCCAAGAGGCCGCCACCAGCCAGAACCCGCCACCGATCAAGAGTGCGCTGAGAATATGGAAGGGGCCGAAGTGTGGATTTCCCTGCCAGCCAAACAGCATCTCGAGCAGATGCCCCGAGTCGTGGCTGAACCAATCAATGTCCGGATAGCGGGTCTGCAGCCAGCCGGAAAGAAGGTAAAGTGTCAGCGGAAATCCGTACATCTCCGTGAACAGGGCAACCAGGAACGCACTGAACGCACCGAATGACCGCCAGTCTCTCCAGGAACGCGGGCGCGAGAAACTCGCGGCAAACAAGATGAACACGACCGAGTTCAATACGACCAGCGTCCAAAGACCATAATCGGCAGGCTGCATGACTGGGCTCCGCTCTTCAGTGTCGATGCTGGCCGTGCATGAGTCCGTGCCCGAACACACAAGCGAGGAGCAATCCGATCACGAACCAGTCCCCCGTGAGGTGGGCGCGATGCTCCAGCAAGAGCAAACCGCCCGCGATCACAGCGAACAAGCCGAAAACAGTCCAAAACAAGCGGTGAGATGCATCAGGGGGTCGAACGGTCATTCAGCAACCTCGAGACTCGATGGATTTGCCTTGATTACGCTCGGTGGCGTTCCATCCCTCACAGCCCCGTCGACCAAGTCCGGCTTTGCTTGCTGAACCGTCGCGAGGGATGGCGCAGGTTCGCGCGTAAGCAGATTGCAGGAGAGACGAATGGACCGACGCATATCCTTTCACACCTGGTATGTGGTGTTCGCTATTTTCACCGTCCTGATGCTCCAGACCTGGATCTCGCAGTCCAGTCATCAGCAGGCCGTCCCCTACAGCGAGTTCATCGCAGCGCTTGAGTCTGGAGAATTATCCGACGTCGAGATCAGCGGACAAACCATCCGGGGCACGCGTGCTGGCTCTTCGGGCGATGCCCCTCAACACATCGTGGCTACAGTTGTCGATCCGGCACTGGCGGAAACGCTTTCACAGTATGATGTCACCTATTCCGCCCGAGCGCAGAACGGTCTCGCCGCCGCCCTGCTCTCCTGGTTTTTGCCTATGATTCTGTTTCTGGCCGTATGGATGTTTTTCATCCGACGCATGGCCAATCAGGGCGGGATTGGCGGAAATGCCCTGTCGATCGGACAGTCCAATGCAAAAGTGTATGTCGAGACTGATACACGGGTTACGTTTGCGGATGTCGCGGGCGTTGAAGAAGCCAAGGCAGAACTAAAGGAAATCGTAGATTTCCTCAAAGACCCCCAAGGCTATGGCCGGCTGGGCGCGCGCATGCCCAAGGGAATCCTGTTGGTCGGTCCACCCGGCACCGGAAAAACCCTGTTCGCCAGGGCGATGGCTGGTGAGGCGGATGTACCGTTCTTCTCGATCAATGGCTCCGAGTTCGTGGAGATGTTCGTCGGGGTCGGGGCAGCTCGCGTGCGCGATCTCTTCGAGAAGGCGCGCGAGAAGGCGCCTGCGATCATTTTTATCGATGAGTTGGATGCGCTTGGTCGAGCGCGTGGTGCGTACCCCGGATTCGGAGGTCACGACGAGAAGGAGCAAACGCTCAATCAATTGTTGTCGGAACTCGATGGTTTCGACCCCAGCCACGGCCTGGTACTGCTGGCCGCGACAAACCGACCCGAAGTCCTCGATCCGGCATTATTGCGGGCCGGTCGATTTGATCGTCAGGTCCTCGTGGACCGCCCCGACAAGACGGGCCGCGTCGCGATCCTTCACGTTCATGCCCGGCGGATCCACGTCGAAGCGGACACCGACCTCGAGGAAATAGCTGCTCTGACTCCAGGTTTTAGTGGGGCTGACCTCGCAAACCTCGTCAACGAGGCGGCGTTGCTCGCCACTCGGCGGAACGCCTCGGCAGTCAGCCTCATCGACTTCGTGGCCGCGATCGAGCGGATCATTGCAGGGCTCGAAAAAAAGAACCGCCTGCTCAACCCCGCTGAGCGCCGTACGGTCGCCTACCACGAATTGGGTCATGCCTTCGTCGCGATGGCTCTGGAAAACGCCGATCCCGTACAGAAGGTCTCTATCATCCCTCGAGGCATAGGAGCGCTCGGCTATACGATCCAAAGGCCCATAGAAGACCGCTTTTTGATGTCCCGCGCAGAACTTGAAACCAAAATGGCCGTTCTCCTCGGCGGTCGGGCAGCTGAACAGCTTGTTTTCGACGAAGTATCGACAGGAGCCGCTGACGATCTGCAGAAGGCAACCCAGATCGCGCGCGGCATGGCTACTCGTTATGGCATGATAGCCGATCTGGGCCAGGTGGCGCTGGAATCCGACGATCAGCTCTTCCTGGGGCCACGTGCGGAATCTGCCTCGCACATGTACAGCGAGGCGACCGCCGAAAAGATCGACAATGCCGTGGCAACACAGATCGACAGGGCCTTTCAACAGGCCACGCAAATCCTCACTTCTCACCGAAAAACGCTGGATGAGGTCGCCGACATCCTGCTTGAGAAGGAAACCTTGTCCGGCACTGAACTGGTCAGGGCAGCTGGAGCGCACAAATGGACATGACTCTTCGATTCCTCGGAGCCGCCGGAACTGTCACAGGCTCCAAATTTCTGCTGAACACCGGGCCAAGTTCCTGGTTGGTCGATTGCGGATTGTTCCAGGGCCTGAAAGCCATGAGAGAAAAGAACTGGTCCGGATTGGAATTCGACGTGGCCGATCTCACGGGCGTGTTGCTTACCCATGCTCATATCGATCACTCCGGTTATATTCCCGTACTCGCCAAGAGTGGTTATCGAGGGCCGGTCTACGCCACCGACGCGACCGTCGACTTGTGTAAAATCCTGCTCCCCGACAGCGGCTATCTACAAGAAAAAGACGCCGATTTCGCAAACCGCCACGGTTTTTCGCGGCACAGCCCCGCCGAACCCCTATACACGCGAAAGGATGCGGTAGACGCGCTCAAGCTCTTCCGGAGTATCTCCTTCGCCAAACAAACAACCCTTGAAACCGGGCTCACAGCCCGCTTCCTGCCGGCCGGCCACATTCTCGGCGCATCAATCATCGAGCTCGGCTTGCCGAACAAGCAGCGCATCGTCTTCTCAGGCGATCTCGGTCGGCTTCAAAGTGACACGATGCTATCGCCGACCTTGATCGATCATGCTGACTACCTGATAATCGAATCCACCTACGGTGACCGCAAACATCAGCACGTCGACATCGAAGTCGAGCTGGCCGCGGTCATCTGCGAAACCGCGGCGCGTGGCGGAACCATCATCGTGCCCGCATTTGCAGTCGGTCGCACGCAATCACTGTTACATCATATTGAAAAGTTGAAACGCCGCGGCGCCATTCCGGATCTGCCCATATTCCTGGACAGCCCGATGGCGATCAATGCCAGTGAACTCTTCTGCAAACATCTCGACGCGCACCGTTTGAGTGACAGAGAATGCCGGGACGCATGCGGGATTGCTACCTATGTGAGAACAACCGAGGATTCAAAGGCCCTCACAACAAACCGCGTGCCGAAAATCATCATCTCGGCGAGCGGCATGGCAACCGGAGGACGGGTCGTTCACCACATCAAGAACTTTGCGTCCGACCCTCGCAACGCAATCTTGTTCACTGGCTTTCAGGCAGCTGGCACGCGCGGCCGATCAATCGTGGACGGTGCAATTAGCGTCAAGATTCACGGACAGAATGTCCCTATCCGCGCCAGCGTTCACAACATCGACGCCCTTTCTGCTCACGCGGATGCGGACGAGATACTTGCCTGGCTTCGCAACTTTCGCGCGCCGCCACGAAGAACCTTCATCGTCCATGGTGAGCCGAATGCGAGCGCTGCCTTGCAGGCTCGCCTCTCGACCGAATTGGGCTGGAATTGTGTCATTCCCAGCCTAGGAGAGGAAGTGAGCCTAACGTGACGCAGCGGCCCAACACGTCGACCCCAGACAGTTCATCATTCCCGAGCCAGAGCACGCTTCGAGCGCGGCGACTGGGGATCGATACTCTCGATCATGCAATCATCTACATGCGGTCAGATTGCCATATCTGCCGAGCCGAAGGCTTCACAAGCCATGCCCGGATCAAAGTGACCGCGCCCGGAAACAAGGTCCTTATCGCCACGCTTAATCTGGTCACATCGGACCTGCTGGCGCCCGGCGATATCGGATTGTCCGAAACAGCTTGGTTAAAACTGGGCCTCCAGGACGGCGCACAGGTAGAGCTCGCCCACCCGGCGCCTCTGAATTCACTCAGCGCCGTCAGGTCGAAAATATACGGAAAAGTCCTCGACCAGAAGGCCCTGGACTCGATCATCAGCGACGTCTCGCTTGGCAAATTCTCCGACATCCATCTATCTGCCTTCCTGACCGCATCAGCGGCTCACAGTCAGGACGCGAGCGAAGTCCTCGCGCTCACACGGGCCATGGTGAAAATCGGTAAAAGCCTCGACTGGAGCCGCACGCCGATTATCGACAAGCACTGCGTGGGTGGCCTGCCCGGAAACCGGACCACGCCAATTGTTGTGGCGATCTGCGTTGCAGCCGGCCTTACCATGCCCAAAACATCTTCCCGGGCAATCACCTCGCCGGCCGGCACGGCAGACACCATGGAAACACTCGCGCCGGTTGAACTGAGCCTCGCCGCGATGCGGCGCGTCGTAGAGAGCGTGGGGGGGTGCATCGTCTGGGGCGGCGCTGTCGCACTGAGCCCTGTGGATGATGTTTTAATCCGTATCGAACGCGCGCTCGACATCGACAGCGATGGGCAACTCGTCGCCTCCGTTCTCTCCAAGAAAGTAGCAGCTGGTTCGTCGCACCTCGTTATCGATATGCCAGTTGGCACAACAGCGAAAGTGCGGTCGAAGGTTGCTGCAGACCGGCTCGGGAGTCTCTTCAAACAGGTCAGCAACGAGCTGGGTCTAAACCTCCGGGTCATACAAACCGACGGGTCACAGCCGGTGGGACGCGGAATCGGTCCCGCCCTCGAGGCTCGTGATGTGCTTGCCGTTCTGACGGGCTCATCCGACAGGGCGTCAGATCTCGAGACCCGAGCGATCCGCCTCGCAGGCGAACTGCTCGAATCGGGCAACGCCGCACGGGCCAGAGAGGGAGTCGGAATGGCCGCCGACATCATAGCCTCCGGCCGGGCCTGGCGCGCATTTCAGTCAATCTGCGACGCCCAGGGCGGTATGCGCGTGCCGCCGATAGCCGCACATCAACATCCGGTGGAGACCCATCGCTCGGGCAGGGTCGCGAGCATTGATAACAGGCGACTGGCGAAGGCTGCCAAGCTGGCAGGAGCGCCGGCATCCAAAGCCGCCGGAATCGATCTGCATGTTTCACTGGGCAGCGTTGTCGAAGCCAACGCCCCCTTGTTCACCGTCCACGCCCAGACTCATGGCGAATTGTCCTATGCCCTTGAGTACATACAGAACGAGGCGGCAATCATATCCGTGGAGGAAGCACCATGAAACCGCTCCTGTTCGCCCTCGAAGGCAGCGCCCCGATGACGCGACGTCTTGCCGAGAGCATGCAAGCCGAGTGCGGGGCGCTTTTCTCGAAATCCTTTCCGGATGGCGAGACCTATCTCCGGTTTGACACTCCCGTCGCTGGTCGGATTGTTCTCCTCGTATGCAGCCTCGATCGACCGGACCAGAAGTTCCTTCGGCTGGTCTTTGCTGCCGCAACGGCAAAGGAGCTTGGAGCGAAGCGCGTCATTCTCGTTGCCCCTTACCTGGCTTACATGCGTCAGGACAACCGCTTCCAGCCGGGGGAAGCGGTATCATCCATTTATTTTTCCCAATGTCTCGGCCGATGGTTTGACGGGCTTGTAACGGTCGACCCTCACCTGCATCGCTACCATGACCTGAGTGAAGTCTACGATATTCCAAATCGTGTTCTGCATGCAGCAGACACGATAGCTGCCTGGATAGCCGACCACGTTCCCGGCGGATTGATCATCGGTCCGGACAGCGAAAGCGAACAATGGGTGAAAGCTGTAGCCCAATCGGCCGGAGTGCCGTTCCAGGTCCTGAAAAAAGTACGGCATGGCGACAGGGACGTAGACGTGTCTGCACCTGAGGTCGAAGCGTGGCAAGATCGGGTGCCGATTTTGGTCGATGACATAATATCCACAGCTCGCACGATGATCGAAACAGTTGGTCACCTAAAAAAAGCAGGGTTGCCGTCCCCGATCTGCATCGGCGTTCACGCCATTTTCGCAGATGACGCGTTCATCGCGCTTCACGAAGCCGGTGCCCGACACATCATCACGTGCGATACAATTCGCCACCCGACGAATGAAATAGTCGTGGCCCCGCTGATTGCAGCCGGATGCGATGATTTGATTGCGGAATTGTCCCGGTGCCCGGACGAGCGTGCCTGATGCGCATCTTGTCAATCAATTGCGGATCATCAAGCGTTCGGATTGCCGTGCATGATGCCGAACGTGGCTCTCTCTCCGAACACGCCAGGGTGAGCTGCAGCAATGTCGGCAAGCCAGCCGGGCGCGTGCGACTTCGTGTCTCCCCCTCGAACCAGGCGGAGAACTGGACCTACAAACTCGAAACGCACTCGCAGGCTGTACACCACCTGCTATATCTTCTGGACCGTGAGCATTGCCTTGAGGGCGTGCAGGCAGTTGGCCACAGATTCGTCCATGATGGCGGATTGTTCGACGGCCCCGTACATATCGGTCCGGAACAGCGTTCGAAACTCGAGGGCGTTGCCAACCTGGCTCCCCTACATATGCCGGCGAGCCTCGTCGCTCTTGAGGCGGCAAATATTCGCCTGCGCCAAATTCCCCATTACGCGGTCTTCGATACTCATTTCCACAAAGGCATGCCACGCGTCGCGCAGAATACCGGTCTGCCAGCCGCATTCCTCTCGCCGCAAGTGAGGCGCTTCGGATTTCACGGATTATCTTGCGAATATTCCGTGCATTGGCTGCGCTCCAATTTCGCCGATCGATTCCCTTCGCGCCTGATTGTCATCCATCTCGGCTCCGGTGCTTCGGCAACGGCAGTTCTGGATGGTGACAGCGTGGAGACCACGATGGGATTCACTCCGATATCGGGCATTCCGATGGCGACCAGGTCCGGCGATATCGACTTTGGCGCCGCGCTTCATCTGGCAGATCAGGCCGGCATGACCGTCGCGGAGCTCCAATCCATGCTGAGCGAACGGTCCGGGCTTTGCGGGCTATCTGGCTCGTCGGGTGATATGGCTGATTTGCTCGTGCAGGCGCCCGATGATCCTGTTGCACAGTCAGCGATAGAATATTTTTGCTATCGCGCCGCGCTGAAGATTGCGGGGTTGACCGCATCGATGCGGGGCCTCGACGCGATCGTTTTCACCGGCGGAATCGGCGAAGGCAGCGCGACAATAAGACAAAGTATTTGCCGACAGCTCGATCACCTGGGTGTCGAGCTGTCCGATACAGCTCACGAGCCTCTGATATCGTCGACAAATTCACGGATCGGTGTCTATGTCGTGCGCTGCGACGAAAACAGCATCATTGCTCGCCACGTAATGAAATCGCAGGCTGAATTTGCGAATCCCGCTTAAATTCTGGGTCACATACCGTTCCAGGCCCGTACAGCTGTATCACCGGTACATATAATCGCGCGTCAGTGGAATAGCGTCCTGCCTGTGGCCGACCAGGATTTGGTAGACGTTGTGAAACCCATGCCGAAAGGATGCCTCACTACTGGCGAGATAGAAGTCCCACATCCGCACGAAGCGATCATCATACAGTGACCGTGCCTCGTCCGCCCTGCTCAAGAACCTTTCGCGCCACGCCTTCAGCGTTTCTGCATAATGCAGACGCAGCACTTCGATATCCAGCAAGACCAGGCCAGACTTTTCAATTGCAGGCAGGATCTCCGATAGAGCAGGAATGTACCCGCCTGGGAAAATGTGCCGGGCGATCCAGGGGTTTGTCGCCCCGGGACCAGGCCTTCGGCCAATAGTGTGTACGAGCGCCGAGCCGGTTTCTGCGAGGTGGCCCGCTATCCAATCAAAATACTCTTGATAATGCGGTACGCCGACGTGTTCGAACATGCCAACAGAGACTATCTTGTCGAAAGTCCCGTCCAGGTTACGGTAATCCTCCAACCTGAATGTCACGCGCTTGTCGAGGCCCGCCGCCCTTGCTCGCTCCTGAGCGAGGCCAAACTGTTCGCGGGAAAGAGTCACTCCGAGAACGTCGATGTCTGCCGTTTTGGCCAGATGCAGAGCAAGCCCTCCCCAACCACATCCCAAGTCCAACACCTTCTCCCCTGATTTGAGACAAAGCTTCCTGGCGATGTGGTCTTTTTTCAGCCGCTGAGCATCCTCCAGCGACGTGTCCGCATCCGGGAAGTATGCGCAGGAATATTGCATGTCCTCGTCCAGAAACAGCCGGTACAGGTCGTTTCCGATGTCATAATGATGCGCAACATTGCGGGCTGCCCTCTCTTGTAGATTGAACTGAGCGACAGTTCTGGAGAGCTTTCGAAGGACAGACCATGGTGACCCTCCCTCACCGGTCGCGTCGAGGACATTCGTCCAGAGAAGATCCAGCAGGTCATAGAGATCGCCCGTCTCCTGCACCAATCCCTCGTCGACATACGCCTCACCGAACTGCAGGTCGGGATCGAACAGGATACGGCGGAGCCAGCCGCTCGTTTTCAGGGATACGCGAAGGGCATTATCGCGATCCGGTCCCAAGAAAACGTTTTCACCGCCCGGAAGAACGATTTCGAGTCCGCCTTCACGAATAGTGTCCCGGAGTCTGCTCTCGATAACTCTTTTCCAGAAGCCCATGACGTGCTCTCCACTGATTCCGCGGGGCGCCGTCCAGCGTCTGGCGCGATGCGACTGACGACGCCCGAGGCATTGCTCCCCTGCCAGGATCGTCAACTTCCAGCCGACGAACAGAGTCCGTCAGTCAAGCGATCGAACTGGACAGATTGTGAAATTCCTCGACCGGTGAGACCGCAAGTATTCCCCCATCCTCTGCAGCTGGGCCCAGCACCTCGCGGATAGCCGACACGACTTCGGCCACTCGGTCTTCGGAGAGAAAGAGCTGGAGCCGGGCATGGGTCGTCATGAGGTCGCGCTGATAGAAATTCTTGTACGCACCGTATCCCTTGGTGTGGGTGACGCTGACCCCCGGGACATTCAGTCGGCGGAGGCGTTCTTCTACCGGCTCAACCATTTCGGGGCTGATAATGGCGGTCAGGTTTTTCATGGCCATCGCTGTTCTCCTGCTTGCCCCTCCCCGATGATTACGCCTCAAGGACCTCTATCCCTCGAAGCCCGCCCAGAATCCGGCGTCCGGCGCTTTTTCGCCCCTCAGAACAGCCATCTCCGACGATGTCAGAATCGTGTCTGGCCGCTTGCCCGAGGCCCGGCAGGCCTGCTCGATAATGTGGGCCCAACTCTGCTTGTTCGCGTACAACATGCCCCGCACATCGAGCGTTCCACCCCTGTTCCTGAAGCCAAGATAAATTGTCTGTTGTGGACCGGTGTCCAGGGGCCGAAGACAACCGGCTATCGGCTCAGCCCGGCCGTGCGTTACAAAAACCCGAGCCCTCGCGTTGGAAGGGAAAAGGTCTTCAACCAGCTGGCGCTGAGCCAAATGCCGGGCCTCCAGACCATCTCTTGGCGCTCTGAAACGACCCGGCTCTGCCATATAGATCAGGCTGTTCGAGAGGCCCGACTCCTCGAGACGCGCTGACGCCAGGCAGGCCTGTTCAAGCTGGTAGCCGCCAATCGCCGTAAGTACCAGAGCCTCATCGCCATTGCCACGCAACCTGACCGCTCCGTCCTCGGCCAGGCGCCGAGCATCTCGCGGCGTGAAAAATGACCTCATATTTCGTTTCGGGCAAATGATGTTCCAGATCTCACCCCGGCTTTTGTAAGCCTGCTCGATTACGCCCGCTGCACTGTTTGCGTCAGCTGGAAAGACGACCCTGCACATGTCGGACATCTCCCCGAGCAGTGCTTCGCACAATGTCGGATCCTGATGCGAAAGTTCGTTTTTCCCATTCTCCCACACATGAGAGGTGGAAATGATAGGTAGACTTGTCCAATGCAAAGGCTTGCCGGACTCCTTCAGGTGGCGCGAAAAGATCAAATCCTGCCGGATTGCGCCAAGCATTTTCACGGCGAACGCTTCGTAGGAAACGACCAAGGCCAATCCGGCCTTGTTTGCGAGCGCCGCACAAACGACGGCCTCCTCGTTAAGCGCCGTGATCACCCGGCCATCAACCGCTTCAGCGATACCTTCCTCGGGAGAACACACTCGATGCTTTAGCAGATCGAGCGTCTCATTCATTCGGTTCGAGCGCATTTCGTCGGGGTTTCCGACCCGAATTCGCACGTCTTCATTCTGCCTGAACAGCGCAGCAACATAACGGTCGATGGCGGCCATCGGGGACCCGGCCTCCTCCTCGGCCAACCACTCCGGCTCAGGGTGCGCCAGGTCGCAAGGGTCGCGGGCAATCATGGGGTGATCACGCTCCTTGGGCCGGATGGTCGCAGCGTGGTTGTTCATGGTCATCACGCTGCGCCGCAGAAGATCGGCAGGGACAAATAACTTCTCTGCACCGGACTGAAAGAGTGCGCGCATGGACTCATCCTCGGCAGGGCTGCCCTCGAGCGGCAGATTGTGTGCCCGATTGGTGCCGGCCCCTGGAAATCCAAAGCCCTTGACCGTTTCGGCGATTCCGTAGTGCAGCCTCACCGGGTATTGCATCTCTCCGCGCTGAATCGCGGCAGAACAGGCCTTAAGTCTGGCCTCGATCTGCAAGATGCCCCATGCAATGGAAGCGGGATCCCTGCCACCGTCGAACCCGCGAAGATC
>NZLU01000030.1 GCA_002692725.1 Ponticaulis sp.
CGTGATCGCCGCTGTCAGCGTCGTCTTACCGTGGTCAACGTGACCAATCGTGCCGATGTTGACGTGGGGCTTGTTACGCTCAAACTTTGCCTTGGACATGTCCGCAATCCTTAGTGTGTTTAATCGTCGTCATACCGCCAGGACCCGATGCGGACATCGCCCGAACCATAGCGGCTAACGCTCCTGTTTCCATTTGAACGCGCCACATACACGTCACCGGACCCCTTAAGCAAGACCGAAACGTCATAAGCCTCACCATTAAACATCACATCGCCGGAACCCAGCACGTTGACATCGAGCTTTCCGACCTCGCCTTCTTCGATTTCAACATCGCCGGAACCGCCTAAATCCACGACCAATTCGTCGGAAATTGACTGAATGCTGATATCGCCTGACCCGCGGATATTCAGATCTGCGCGACCTGCGATTCGACCGATATCGACATCGCCGGATCCGGCGATCGACACCAATGCGTCGCCGCGTACATCGCCCAGCTCGAAATCTCCAGATCCGCGAATCGACACATTGGCAGCGCCGGTTGATCCACCTGTCACATCTCCCGAACCGTATATTGAAAGATCAAGCTGGTCTGCGACATCTGCAAACTCAACATCGCCACAGCCATGAAAGGCAAGATCCAGACTTTGAGCATCAGACAGGCTCAACTGACCGCCAAGTACGTTGAGATCCATGCTGGTGCCGGCTGGAACCGTCAGAATAAGGGTCGGAAAATCAGTGATGGAGCGTTTTTTTCCGCCCTCCATCTGCATTTCGAATTTGCGGTTATTCTGGTTGCAACGCTCGGGGCCTCCATCAAGATGGCCATCCACACTCATGCGGCCCGAAGCCTTCGTAACCATCACCTCCGGAACGAGCCCCGCGCCCATATCGAGATCATAAGCAAAGGCAGAGCCTTCACGTATCTCAAGAGTACCGACAAAGCCTTCTAATGTGAGCTGTCCGCCCGCGCCGCCAGCAAGCGTTTGCGCAGACGCGAAGACTATACCTGCGCTGCCTACGGCCAGAGCGCTAACGCCGATCAAGCCTGATTTCAGAATGGTTTTGAATGATGGTGTCATGATGCCCTCACAGCTATTCGTCGAATTTCGATATCAGCACGGCGAGAGAGAGTCTTGTTAAACCCTCGTCACATATTGAACGATTGGTTAGGGATGGAGGTGAGAGAGCACTGTTTTGCTCCAGTGCGGCTTACACTCAGATCGGAGAGATCTGATCGTCACCCCTGGCCGATTTTGACTGCAGCGATCTTCTTGTGGAAGACTTTTTGCCTGAGAAATTCACCGGCCGCATCGGGTAATCTTGCAAGCGCCCAAGCCGTAACATTTCCGATGGAAAAGGGCTGAAACCCAAGCGCAAGCGATGAAAAGATCTGGGCAAACTCGCGGTCACCGAGCAGAAAACGCATATTGGCCAGTTTTCGGGCTCGTTCTGACAATCTTTTCGAGACCAGACCGTAAAGCTCAGGCTGAACAGATGCTGCTTTGAGCGCAACTAACGCATGATGAGCCATCAAATCCGTCCGTCCGCTGGTTATGCTATCGCTCCAGACACGTTTGAACACGAGAGAATCGCTGACGAATCCGAACCGGCAAACCCGGGACATCCGAATGAAGAAATCGGTGTCTTCGAACACAGCGACGGTCTCGTCGAAGCCCTCGATCGCCTCGAAATTTGATCGTCTTACAATCATTGCTGAGGGAATGATTGGCGGATCATTGAGAAAATAATCAATAGTCAGATTTTGAGAACCAGACAAATCGATCACGTTCGCGATGCGCGCACTCGCCAGATCGCCATCGGAAAAAGTGTGAAACGCCGAATAGATTAATCCGATAGTGTCATCGCTTTCGATAATCGGAAGCTGAATTTCCAGCCGCTTTTCATGCCACAGATCGTCGCCATCGAGAAAGGCCAAGTAGGGTGCAGACGTCGAACTGACGGCTATATTTCTCTGCCTGGAAATTCCATTCCCACCGGGGCCATAGATAACCTTTATGCGGCTATCCTTTGTCTCCAGTTCCCGCAGAACAGCGAGCGTGTCCTCCTTAGAGCCATCATCAGCGATGACGATGTCCTGGATCAGGTCAGCGCGGGTCTGGGCCAGAATGCTGTCAACGGCCGCGCCGATATACGGCCCCTCATTATAGCAGGTCAGGATGGCCGCGACTTTTGGAGACTGTTCTTCCGGCAATGCTTCCCCCGATGGCTGCTTGAATGACCCGAACGCGCCTGACCTCAGAGGACGGACGCGGCGAGCTTTTTCACCAACTCAGCCGTATCAGGATGATCTGCCGCGTGCGCAAACACCGCTTCAAAGTACCCTGGAATTGATCCACAGTCATAATCCTGGCCCTCATATTCGAAGGCGTAGAATTGCTGTGTTCTCATCAGGCGTTCCATCGCATCCGTCAGCTGAATTTCATTGCCTGCTCCTGGCCCCTGGTCTTCCAGAAGATCAAAAATTTCAGGCTGCAGAATGTAGCGCCCTGTAATTTTGAGATTTGACGGGGCATCGGCCACAGCAGGCTTTTCAACCATGCCATCCATCTCGATCAGCTTGCCGTCGCGTTTGACCGGAGAGATGACGCCGTATTTAGAGACGTCAGCTTCTGGAACCGCGTCGACCGCGATGATATTTCCACCGACCTCATCATAGGCCTCAATCATCTGCGCGAGACACGATTTCTCAGACTTGATGATCACATCGGGCAGAAGCACGGCAACCGGTTCGCCTTTCGAGACCGCCTTCGCGCACCAGACTGCATGTCCGAGACCAAGAGCCGATTGTTGGCGCGTGAACGTGCTTGCGCTCGCTGGCAGCTTCATTTTCCGAAGCATTTCGAGAATTTCGGTCTTTTTCTTGCGCTCCAGCGCCTCTTCCAGCTCGTAAGCAGAATCGAAATAGTCTTCGATGGCCCCTTTGTTACGGCCCGTCACGAAACAGATATGCTCGATCCCGGCATCCAAGGCCTCATCGACGACATACTGGATCGCCGGGCGATCAACGATCGGAAGCATTTCTTTTGGAATGGATTTCGTTGCCGGAAGCACGCGCGTGCCAAAGCCTGCAACCGGAAGAATGGCTGTTTTAACCGGTGTCATTTCAAATTTCCCCTCAAATGCCCCATGCCCATGTCGCGCTTTAATAAAGCGAACCATGCTCAAAAAGCACTTTGCACGAGCAGTGCCAAGTCTTTGTGTGAGTTGAAACGCCTGAATTCTCTGTTTGCCACAGAATTAGAAGTAGACTGCGACGTCCGTGTCTCAGATCGGAGCATTGGCCGGTGAATGGGAAAGCTTGGAGCGGGTAGACGGGATCGAACCGACATATGCAGCTTGGAAGGCTGCCGTTCTACCATTGAACTATACCCGCTCAGGGAGGACGGGTTTTGACACTATCGTGCTGAGATCGTCAAGTCTTTCATACCAGTGGAATCGAAGTTTCGACTTGAATGTCAGGGCGTCACTGGTCGTCCGGTACGGGATTAATCTCAAAAACGATTGGATACACCGCATTCTCGACGCGGACGGGCTCACCGTCCCGGATCTGAGGTTCGAATTTGAGTTTTGAAACAGCAGCTTTCACGGCATCATCAAAACCCCGGCGACTGCAATCTACCTTGAAGCCCGGTTCGACATATCCCGTTTTGGACACAGCAAATCTCGCTTCACATTCTGCAGAAATGCCGCGTTCAGCCATTTCGATAGGATAGTATGGGACCGGTGGCTCCAGCGGCGGCAGATAAGTTTCGGCAGAACCGGGCGCAGCCATCAAAAATGCGGCCGCAACCGTGCCGGCAATAGGCGCTGTAAAGCCCGCGGCGGATTTCACTGGGTTCTGAAGGATGGTCATGGTGATTCCCCTGGCAATCTGTTTCAGTTTCAGGTGCCGGGACTGGGCGATATAGGCGTCGACGAAGGTCCGAACGGCATCGCTGGCGTTCGTATCGTTGTCCTCGCAGGCTTTCATGAAAGCCTCTTTTTTCAAGGGCGAAATGCGGATCTCAAGATGCGTTGTTTTCTTCTGGCCTCTGCGGATCATGTCTGCCCTCGTCTCTTTCCGGCCCGACCAAGCCTGAAGGAAGTCCGCGAAAATCTGAAACACTTCTGTGCCCATGCGCCAGTTATTTCGTGCATGGACACATAGAGTACTATTTTTCATGAGGTTTTCCACCAGATCAATCAGACGCCCGGTGATCATCCAGCTTATTTTTGATGTCATCTTGGAGGAACATGCGGGCCAATGGCGCGCAGGGCTCAAATACATACAGCGGCAGACCTGCCGTCGGGCGTTTCCCGCCCGGCCGGAGAGGCTCACGCGGCGTGAGACCAACGTCTCGACTTAAAACCTCTTTTTCGCAAAGGCTCGTCCTGACCCCGATTTTAAATAACTTTCAAACTCAATGGCCGTCTGGCGTTCAGAAAACGCGATGTAGGCTTTCAATGACCAGGGTTTATATTTCCGGGTGTGACTGACTTTTCCTGAGTTGTGATCGACTAGTCGCTGTTTCAGATCCTCTGTGAAGCCCGTGTAAAAGCGATCCGGATCTGCCAGACTGTTGAGAATGTATTCCACATGATGAAACATTCCGCCTAGGCTGCGCTTTGGCGAGACAACCTTCGTTCGGCTGATCTCTGAGAGACTACCGGTTTTACATCTTGTGATTAGCTTGCGCAGCCGAAGCTTCGCAAGAAGCGAAGGTTGGTGGAGGGGGCTGGATTCGAACCAGCGTACGCTATGCGGGCAGATTTACAGTCTGCTGCCTTTAACCACTCGGCCACCCCTCC
>NZLU01000031.1 GCA_002692725.1 Ponticaulis sp.
CGCGCCGATCCTCACTGACAGCTGCACAGTGGGAAGATCAGCGCGGTGTGTCGGCATAATTCAGAGCGCTTCCAAGAACGATAAGAGCTCGTCACCCGGCCGGTATCGTCCAGTCTTCTGATCAACCGGCTTTGTCAGAGCCATCGCCCGTTCCTTTAGTTCGATATCGGCATGGATGTAGACCTGTGTCGTCTCAATCGACTCATGGCCCAACCAAAGCGCGATGATTGTTCGATCCACGCCGCTCTGCAGAAGCTGCATCGCGGCCGTGTGGCGAAGAACATGGGGCGTAACGCGCTTCAATCTGAACGTCGCATTTTCAGAGGCAGCGGTGGCCGCATGCTTCCGAACGATCCTTTCGACTGCATCGCGGCTTAAAGGCTTACCGCGGATCGTCGCGAACAGTGGATCGTTTGGCTCGGCGCCAATTTGAGCAAGCCACGCCCGCAACGCTTCCCGACTATCTGCACGGAGAGGGGTCGCGCGTTCTTTTCTGCCTTTGCCCATGCATCTGAGATGCGCTCCGGTTCCGAGCTCGACATCGCCGATGCGCAAGCTGATCAGTTCCGATACGCGCAGGCCAGTTTGCAGCAGTGTAAGCAGCAGAACCCAATCGCGCCACCCGAACCACGTCGACTGGTCAGGCGCCTTCAGCAACAATTCCATTTCGCCTCGGTTCAGGAAGTCCACGACACGTTTTTCGTGCCGCTTGGATGGCATAGCCAGCACCTTCTGGCAGTGATGCAGCAAATGGGGTTCACTGCCCGCGACGTATTTGAAGAACGAGCGAATGGCCGCAAGCCGTGTGTTCCTGCTTCGGGCGCTGTTGCCGCGTTCATCCTCACAGAACGTTAAGAACCGACCGACAATATCAGCATCGATATGAGCCACATGCAGGTCAGTCGGCGGTAGTTTGGTCTCTGCTGCCGCGTATTTCAACAAGAGCCTGAAGGTGTCGCGATAGCTGGCAATCGTGTTCGGACTCGCCTGCATCTGGGTCAACAGCCGCTCCGTGAAGAACCGCTGCACGTAGGCAGGTAAGGGATAGGTCGCGATCATGACGTGCCCTCCAGAACGCGCTGCTCGGCGTGTGCCGCGGCAAGCTGCATCAGTTCGGGCACCGCCTCGATGTACCAGAATGTGTGCTTTGGCTCAGAATGGCCGAGGTAAGTGCTGAGCTTGTACATTTCGGCTTCGATGTCCCGGCCATCCCGGAACCAGTCCAAAATGGTGTGAACGGCAAATGTGTGCCGCAAGTCATGGATACGTGGCCCGTGGCCATGTCTGTTGAAGGCTTGCGGTGACCGAAGCCCGATGTTCTTGCTGACCTGCGCGAAGTTGTAACGTGCCCCACAATCTCCTGCTGGTTCACCATCTTCCTTGATAAAGAACATGCTCGATTCTTGCGTTACCAAACGATCTCGCAATTTTGCGTAGCCAGCCAGCCGATTGGCCGTGTCATTGTTGATGGGAAGTTGCCGGTCTTTGCCATTTTTTGTGTTTCTGAGTGTGAGTAGGGTTTGGACCAGATCGACGTCATGTCGTTCCAGGGATAAAGCTTCGTTCACGCGCATGCCCGTCACCGCGATCAAACCGAACAGGGTCTGCCAAAGAGCGCCGCGGAGACCATAAGGTGACGGTAGCTGACCAGCTTCTGCAACGATTTCTGCAATCTGGATCGGTGCGTAAATGTATGGCACCCGCCTTCGATATCGCCCGGTGACAAGCTGACTGGATGGAACCTCGGTCTGGTCATCGTGCTCTGCAAGCCAGAAGGCAAACCTGCGCACCATACCAAGGCGATGAGCCCATGTGTTGTTATCCGCACTGCCGTAGTTCGCCTTCCAATCGAGGAACAAGGGCGTCGAGATGCATTGGAACCCGTTCTCATCGCCAAACCTCGTGAACTTGCGCAACACGCGCTCGTCAAATGAGAGATCAAACCCCATCGAACGTCGAAGGGCGAGGTATTCGTCAAGTCGTTGAGTAAGCGTCTTCATTGTGCGTCTCCCGAGACGGGCCAAGGCCGCGAGATGGAGCGCAAGGCATCCACATCATGTTGCGCGTAAATCGTCGTTGTCAGCGGGGAACGGTGACGCAAAACGTCGCCGATCTCGGCCAGTGATGCTCCCTTTCGCAGCATATCAGTCGCGAGGCTGTGCCTGAGAATGTGGCTACCGACGTAGGCTTGTGGTGGACTGATACCAGTTGCGTCATAGGCGTCGCGCAATATCCAGCGCAGGATTTGGGCATCCTTGAACCGCTTGAACGGCGGTTTCACCGATACGAATAGGGCACGGTCCGGGCCGCGACGTTCATTCTTGATGTAATCGACAATCGCCTCGCCTACTTCTGCCGACATGGGCATCCGATCATGCAACTGCCGTTTCCCACGGATAAGGATTTCACCGGCGCGCCAGTCGATGTCGTCCAGTTCAATGGCCGTAACTTCCGGTGCCCGAAGGCCCAGACGCGCAATTAGCATCAGCATCGCATAGTTGCGCCGACCGGTTTTCTTGTGGTCGCGCACGACCTCTATGAGGCGGTTTACCTCCTCTGGCTCAAGGTATCTCGGAACACCTGTCGGTTTTGGTTGTTTTGCCTTCGGCACAGCACTGCTTAGATTGCGTTCCGTTTTGCCGCTCCAGAACAAGAACTGGAAGAGATTGCGCAGATGCGACGGGCCGGTTTTGTCACGCGGCGCGTTTTGCGCCTCCCGCAAGCGAAGAATGAAGCCCGAGATATCGTCGGGCATGATGCTGTTCAAATCGCCCAGATCGGGACCAAACTTCGCAGTCAGGAACCGGTCGTAGAACCGCAGACAGTGGTAGATGGTGTCCGTGGACAGGCCTCGTTGATCGCGGAGGTAGGTTTCGTATTCGCGTTTCAGTACTGCCCTTGGCGACATGTCGAGCGGTGGAACTGGACGCACAGGGGCAGATGCGTTCTCGATCAAATAGTCCCTGAACCGGTTCAGACGGTACAGGCAGTGCTTCTTGTCCTTCGCCGACGCAGCCTCGACGATCGGGGCTGCAAGATTGTCCATGATTTCATCTGTAAGGTCAGCAGGACTGAGCTTGACCGACAATAGGGCTTCCCAAAGAGCTAAAGCATTCGACTTGTACTTGACGACTGAGCCCTTGCTATATCCCTCGTCTTGGATGCATTCGCCGAAGAGCTCGGCATGGTTGATCAGGCTTGGCAGAGGTTGGACTCTGCGAGATGGTTGAGATTTCATAAGCATTCCCTTCAATTGGTTGAAGGTTGTGCTTATGGCAGATCAACAAAGCAGACGCTCATAGGCCCATGCCTAAACTACAGGATGCGGGACGAAGCAGTCATTACCAAAGTTATGCAACTTCCGCGTGGCTTGCCATCTGCTTGGACTGTCGCCGACGGCTAATCATCTTCCGCTACGGATTGTGCACCGCCCGAAGCTCTCGGCATTGTTTCTGTAAGGATGGACTCCAACAGGTCGATGAATGCGCGCAAGCGAGCGGAGACGTGGCGACGTGAAGGATAGACGATGAAAATACCGGACGCCGGACCCTGCCATCTGTGCATGATTTGAACCAGCGCCCCTTGGTTCAGAGCGTCTGCGGCCACAAGAGCCGGGATCAACGCGATGCCACCGCCGGCAATGGCCGCCTCGCGGACGGCGTGTAGCGAACCCAGGGTGATTGTACTTCGCGGTTTCAGATCAGCCCGCCGGTCACCATTTTCCAGCAACCACGGAACCGGAGCACCGCGCGGCGCGAACGAGATCGTCCGCCAATCCAAAAGGCTTTCCGGCTCATCCGGCAAAGTCCGTTCCGCAATAACATTCGGACTGGCGACCAGGATCGTGTGCGACCATGCCAGAGGTCGGGCGATACAGTCGGAATCCGGCAAGGGTCCGATACGGACAGCACAATCGAACCCGTCGTCGATCAGATCGGAACGCTGGTCAGTGAAGACAACATCGATTTCCGTCTCGGGCCAGCGTGCGGTGTAAGAAGCCGCAAGCCCGCCCAGCAATTCCTGTCCCAACATCATCGGGACGGAGACACGCAGCCGGCCGCGTGGCTCCAAGCTGCGATCCCGCATCAACCTCTCAAGCTCATCCGCTTCGGCGGTTAGTTGGAGCGCGCGTGGCAGAAGCAATTCGCCATCCGGCGTCAGGCGCAACTTTCGCGTGCTGCGTTCGAGCAAGCGAAGATCAAATGATGCCTCAAGCATCTGGACGCGTTTCGATAGCGTCGACCTCGGTACACCCGTCTCTTCCGACGCAGCGGCAAACGACCCCGCGCGGACAACTGCGACGAAATCTTTAAGCTCTTCGATATTCATACCCTATAATCCAATATTTTGGATGAAGATGTCAAATTTCCCATACTAATCCAATAAAGCGAACAGAGATAGATATACGGTATTGTTTTTATCGGAGGCTCCAATGAACCAAGCACACCCCATCATCGGCATCATCGTCGGCAGCACGCGGCCCGGTCGGAACGCACTGGCGGTCGCAAAATGGGCAACCGAAATTGCGGGGTCTCGTACCGACGCTTCATTCGAGATGATCGACATTGCCGATTTCGGCCTGCCCCTGCTTGACGAACCGTTCTCGGCGCTTGCATCGGCGCGGATGGGCAGGGAGTACACTCAGCCGCATACCAAAAGATGGTCGGATACGATTTCGCGTTTTGACGGATATGTCCTGATCGCACCCGAATACAACTTTGGTATTCCCGCCGCCCTTAAGAATGCGCTCGACTATCTTCACGCGGAATGGAACGACAAGGCGGCTGGCTTCATAAGCTATGGGTCGAACGGCGGCGTGCGTTCAACCGCGCAGCTACGCCTAGCTCTGGCCGAATTGAAGGTCGCAACAGTCGTTCCAGAGGTCGGCATGTCGCTTTATACCGATTTCGAAAATTACTCCGTCTTCAAGCCCGCCGAGGTCCACACGCAGCAGGTGCATGCGATGCTGGATCAACTCGTTTCCTGGAGTTCGGCTCTCCTGCAGGTTCGTGGAAAAGCCCATGCCTAAGGTTATGATCCGCTACAAGCTGCGACCCGGCGAGGTGCAGGAGAATATCGCTCTACTCCGCGCATTCTTCCAAGAGTTGGCAATCGAACGTCCGCCCGGCCTCATCTACGAGGCTTACCTGCTCGCGGACGGGTTGAGTTTCGTGCATCTCGTCGATAGCGCCACCGGTGCGCAACCCTTTGGCCATCTTCCCGGCTATCGCAGGTACCGCGATACAGTCGCAGCGCGTTGCACCGAACCGCCCCAGATGATCGGCATGGACCCCGTCGGTGTATTCAACGCCCTTGCCAATTGACAGTGCGGCAACCTGCAACAATTCACCTTCTGAAGGGGATTCCGAAAAATTTCTCAATGTCGTGGCTGGCTCTTAGTTCGAATTCGCTGCGCTCTGTGCGAACGACCGCTGTTTGTTGTTCTTGTATTATGCCGACATACGGCTCTGAACTTCCAATTGCGCAACGGCTTGCGAGGGCCGGCGCGGCATAATCCGAACCTCGGCATTATGCGTCACCTCATGCGCCACGGTGGCATAGTAGGCTGCCGGGTCCTCGAAAGCCTCGAAGGGCGGCATCTGCACGTAGTCGGGCTGCAGCGCATAGTAGGCGCGGTTGCCACCGTGACGGATGTCGGCGCCAGTGGCGGCGAAGAAGGCCTCGGCCGCCACGTCGCGCTCGATGCCCTCGGGCATCTGCTGGGCGGTGGCATAGTAGTGGTCGGGCAGACCCTCGACCTGCTCGACGTTGAAGACCGTGTAGGCCTTCAGGAAGGGGATGGCGACCTCGCGCTCTTCGCCTTTGTCGTCCGTCTCGGTGCGGCGGAGCTTGTCGGCATAGACGACGGTCTCTCCCTTCGAGCCCTTGCGGACCTGGCCGCCGAGTGCCTGCGCTTGGCGGTAGGTCATCCAGATCGGGGCGGAGTAGCCGGTGGCCACCGAAGCGGCCCAGAGCAGGATGATGTTCAAGCCGCGATAGGCGACGCCGTTGTGGCGGAGCGGCCTCGTGATGCGGCCGGCGAGATGTTCCGCGTTCCAGGGCTGGTGCCAGGTGCGGACCCCGGTTTCGAGATCGGCGATGATCTTGTTCGTTACGCGGGTGTAGATGTCGGGTTTCTGAGCCATGTTGACCTCCTTTCGGCTGGTCCCGTGCGGGACGCGGAGGTCAGGGGTGGGCGCCTCAGAGCCGGCCGGGCATGGTCAACTCGGGAGCGGCCAGGGACGCAGACGCGAATGGAGCGGGCAGGCCATTGCGCGGGCGGCGGCGCCCGTCACATTCCGCGGTCCCTTCCCTGCACGGGCCGGGCGACAGGAGCGGCAGAACAGGCCAACCCGACTTGGTGTGTGAAGTGACGAAAGATCAGGCGGCGAGATCGAGGCCGTCTTCGGTCAACCAGCCCTCAGGATCGTAGAGCGACCGGCAGCGATAGGCCGTGCCTAGACGGCGTGGCGCGGTCAGACGTCGCCGTAGCACCTGCCGCACTCTGGCCCGCACTGCCCCGATCTCATCGACCGCATAGCGCAGGTTCCGACCGGGGGCTCCAATCCGGCCGAAGGTGACCTCGACGACAAACATGCCGAACAGATCCCGAGAGACGACGACATGATAGGCGCGCGCGAGGTTGCACGCCGGCAGTCTGGCTTCCAGGTCGCACTCGAACAGGGTCATGTGCCTGGCCCATCTTCAACGGCGCTGCGACCGCCCGGTAGATGCCGATAGAGCGTGGACGGTACGACGCCGAGACGCTTCGCCACCTGCTCCATGGTGATCTCCGGATCACGCAGCAGCGCCCGCGCATGCGCGAGGTCCTCGGCCGACAGTGCCGGGGGCCGTCCCCCGAGCCGGCCACGGGCCTTGGCCGATGCCAGTCCGGCCATGGTGCGCTCTCGGATGATCGACCGCTCGAACTCGGCTAGCGCGGCGAAGATGTGGAAGACGAGGCGCCCGCCGGAGGTGGTGGTGTCGATCGCCTCGGTGATCGACCGGAAGCCGATCCCCCTGCCCTCCAGTGTCTCGACCGTCTCAATGAGCTGTTTGATGGATCGTGCCAGACGATCGAGCTTCCAGACCACCAGCGTGTCGCCGGCGCGCATGTACTCGATCGCCGCTGTCAGCTGCGGTCGGTCGCGCTGTGCGCCCGAGGCCTTCTCTTCGAAGACCTTCTCGCAGCCGACCGCGTGCAGGGCATCGAGCTGCAGCTCGGGCTTCTGATCCTGGGTGGAGACGCGGGCATAGCCGACAAGCACGGGCAATCCTTCCGAAAACTCGTCTACACGATAGCTTTTCGGAGGCTATGTTTCAAGATATAGTTTTCGGAGATATGCCCAGATGAGAAAGCCCGCATGACGTGGGCTGTCGCGGAACGTCCGAGAAACGTTAATTTTCGAGAGGTGACCGACGAGGCAACTCAACCTATTATAGATTCCAAAATGCTAAATGACGGCTGCGAGCCCCGGAGCCGCCCTTCAACCCTTGCCCGGTGTCATTCGGTGGTTACCTGAACCAATGCTGTCACTGGCTGACCATCGACCATGATCGGCTGGTGATGGTCATTTGCGAGCAACACGCCGATCACATGGTCGCCCGTCCGATCGGAGCAATGCCCGAAGCGTGCGATGACCAGACTGCCGCCAAAGTCGCTGTTCATGCTGTTATAGGTGCGGCCCGGGATGTTGCAGTCATCACCCTGCGGATCAATCCGCATGTGGATATGCCCACAGCGGGGATCATCTCCGCAGGTGCCGGCGGGGGCGAGGCGGAAGTTGCTGTCAACCACAACCCCGATGACGCCTTCGGCGTCGTCGCCAAGGGGCACTGTCATTCCGTCAGTTGGCCAGACGATGCGCAGGGTCGGCGCATCCTCGGCCAAGGCTGCGCCACCGCAGAATGCAGGTCCCGCGACAGTGATTGCACGCAGAATTTTGTGGATGATGGTCATGGTGATCTCCGGATGTAATCGATGATTACATCCTGCTCTGCCGATTGAGGGTTTGAAAGTAAATAAGCAGTGATTACATCTGTGCCGGGACGCAGGCGCCAACCGGAAAGCAGGGCAG
>NZLU01000032.1 GCA_002692725.1 Ponticaulis sp.
CGGTTTCACAAGGCGGTAACGCGTCTCGGATACGATCAGTCCCGATGGTCACTGCGAACTGACCTCTTCCGCAAGCCGCCGGTCGATGACCGGCAAACAAGTTTCGCATTCTGAAACGCCTTTCATCGTGTTGATCCGACATGTCTGGTAAGACATTGTTTATCAAATCACGGCGGATTGTGGCTTTAACTGTCGTGTATCGAGGTCTGTGGACATATGGACGCCCTGGAAAATGTAATCATCGAAGGTGACTGCGTTGAAGTCATGAACAGCCTGCCGGAAAACTCGGTGGACCTGATCTTCGCTGATCCGCCGTATAATCTTCAGCTTGGCGGCGATCTGACGCGTCCGGATAATTCTGAAGTGAATGGTGTCACGGACAAATGGGACCAGTTCGACAGTTTCGACGCATATGACCTGTTTACCCATGAATGGCTGTCCGCCTGCAGCCGGGTCCTGAAAGATACCGGCGCCATCTGGGTCATTGGCAGTTATCATAATATTTTCCGCGTCGGCGCGATCCTTCAGGATGCGGGCTTCTGGATCATGAATGACGTGATCTGGCGCAAGACCAACCCAATGCCGAATTTCAAGGGCACTCGGTTTCAGAACGCGCATGAAACCCTGATCTGGGCAACCAAACACGCCAATCAGAAACCCTACACCTTCAATTATGATGCGCTGAAAGCCTTCAATGAAGACCTGCAGATGCGTTCCGACTGGACCATTCCGATCTGTACGGGTCAGGAACGCCTCAAGGGCGATGACGGTAAAAAAGTCCACCCGACACAAAAGCCGGAAGCACTTCTGCACCGCGTCCTCCTCGCGACGAGCAAGGAAGGCGATCTCATCCTCGATCCGTTTTCCGGCACGGGTACGACTGCCGCTGTCGCAAAGGCGCTCGGACGCCGCTTCATCGGCATCGAACAGGATGATTCCTACGCCCGTTATGCCCGCGAACGTCTGAATGCCGTTCAGCCTTATGAGGAAACGGACCTCAAAACTGTGACCAGCAAGAAAGCAGAACCGCGCGTTCCTTTCGGCGCACTGATTGAAAGCGGGTATCTGCGTCCGGGTGATCGTCTGTTCTCGGCTTCCCGTCGCCATGAAGCCCGAGTCCGAATCGATGGCAGCCTCACAAACGGAAATGAAGTGGGCTCAATTCACCGTCTCGGTGCGCATGTTCAGCGTGCAGCAGCGTGTAATGGATGGACATTCTGGCACTATGAGACCCGAAACGGACTGGAACCTATCGACATTCTGAGGAGAAAGTTCAGGAGTCAGATGGGACTCGGTTGAATATGCGCCCCATGACGCTTACTCTTTAAGATAGCTGGAAGGGCAGAACCGATTCGGGTTTGACACGGAGGGCCCATGACACGGCTTATCAACCTGTACGCGCTGGATTACTGGTACGAATCCGACGCTGAAGATCCAGACAGTGCCTACACCCTCATCGGAGATGAAAAGGGCGATTATGTCATCGCAGCAGATGGCACCCTCACCTTCGAAGAAATCTGGGAACTTGCAGAGACCCATAACGAACAGGTCAAAGCAGAACTCCAGAACGGCTGAGGCACTTCAGTCTGGCTTTCGAAAGCTCTGATAGAGAATCAGGGCTTTTCGGAAAACGCTTGGAAATCCTGATTCGTTCAGATTTTCAATCGGTATCCATATTGGGCGATTCACCTGAACGTCCTCACATTCGATCACGCTGAGATGCAGCTCGAAATGCGTAAACACGTGTTTCACCCGGCCAACACAGGCCCCCATCTCAGGCGCCGGATCAATTTTCTCAACGACAACCCAGTCAGATGTCGGCAGGCCAAGCGTTCCTGCGAGCAAGCCTGTGTCTGGTCGCCGCTCTGCGAGCAGCTTTCCATCCCGTACACAGATATAGGCCTCCCCCGTTCGGAAGGGTTTTGGCTTTTTCTTGCCCTTGACCGGAAACCGGGTGGGTTCACCTGACTTATGGCCTTCACAGACATCAAGAAACGGACAAAGCAGACATTGCGGCGACTTCGGCGTGCAGATGGTCGCGCCAAGATCCATCATTGCCTGGGCAAAATCGCCAGCGCGCTGTTCCGGCACCCAGTCTGTGACCAGATCCTTGATTCGAGGCTTGGCCTCCTTCAATGGGGTTTCAATTGCCAGAAGCCTTGTGGTGACGCGTTCGACATTCCCGTCCACCGCTGCCACCGGTTCATCAAACGCAATCGAAGCAATTGCGCCCGCTGTATAGGGTCCAATGCCCGGCAGTTTGATCAGTTCGCTGGCACTGTCGGGAAACCCGCCCAAAGCGGCAACTTCCTGAGCACATTTATAAAGGTTACGGGCCCGGGAGTAATAACCAAGCCCCGCCCAGGCCTCCATAATGTCATCCCGGTTCGCCGCCGCCAGCGCTTCAACCGTAGGCCAGCGACGCTGAAACTCGATAAAGTATCGCGTGGCGTGTGGGATCGTGGTCTGTTGAAGCATGATTTCAGACATCCAGACCGCGTACGGATCGGTGGTGATACCCCGTTTCCGGTCTTCCGGCCCGGTCCGCCATGGCAACACCCTTGCATTGTGATCATACCAGCCGAGCAGACGGGCGCTGACCTCTTTCGTAGTTAGGGTTGCTTCTGGCACGGGGCGGAACACTGTCAGGCTGAAGAAAGTCTCTTGATGAGACGCGTCCTGCCATGAGATGATCTTTTATGTCCAGCGATCAACCCAACCTGCAATCTGATGAAGAACGCGCCGCTTTGCAGCGACTGGCGCGCCATCGCGCAAAGCCGGTCGGTCCTTCCGGACAAATTCTTGGACGCCGTGTCCAGCAAGTGCTCGGTAAGGTCGCAAAGGATGAGGGCCCCGGCCTTCCCATGATCCAGTCCCGATGGCGCGATCTGGTCGGCGAGCGCCTTTCAAAGATGTCCCGGCCCGTAAAACTCACAGGAAAATCAACGGCGCGGATTCTGACGCTGGAAATCCTGCCCGCATCCGCCCCGGTCTTTCAGCATATGAGCGAACAACTCAAACAGAAACTCGGCGCACTCATGGGCGGACATTTCAAGGAAATCAAATACCTGCAGACCAAACCCGCCAGATCGAAACCCGCCGCCCGGCCGTTGAGCGCACAGGAACGTGAAGAGATCATGGCCTCGCTTGCTGGTATTAAAAATCCGCAATTATCTGCAGCGCTGTTGGCGTTTGGCGAGGCCGTCTATACACAGGATCGTTGACACAGCCATTGGCGAACTCTTCGAATCTATAGACGGGAATCAGTCATGAAAATTTCACAGTGGATCACCTTGGGCCTTTCTGGCCTCGCAATTGCGGCTTGTGGACCAAGCGGCAATGCAGGGAATCCGTCCGGTTCAGGCGATACCGCCGTCGCAGGCACGGTCCTTGGTGACGTGATCATGGGCAATGCAGATGCATCCGTGACCATTATTGAATACGCCTCCATCACTTGCCCGCACTGTGCTGATTTCCACGAGGAAGTCGGACCGGTCCTCAAGGAACGCGCCGAAGCCGGAGACATTCAGTTCATCTTCCGCGAGTTCCCGACCCCGCCGGTTGATATCGCTATGGCGGGTTTCGCGATCGCGCGATGCGCTGGTGAAGACAAATATTATGACGTCCTCGACGACTTCTTCACCAATCAGGACAATCTGATCCAGGCGGCTCGCACCGGCACAGTCGGCGACATGCTCCGCGCGGTTGGCGGACGTCATGGCGTCGACGCGACTGAGTTCAGCGCCTGCACGCGTGACGATGCGCTCTACAATTCCATGATCGCGACGGTCGAAGGCGGTCAGGCCATGGGCGTCAGCGGCACGCCAACCATCTTCATGAACGGCGAACGTCTGGGCCGCGAAGCTCAGTTCGCAGAAGGCATGTCCGCCCTCATCGACGCAGCGCTTGGTATTGAACCGGTAGCAGAAGAAGAAGCACCCGCAGAGGAAGCAGCAGAGTCAGAAGCTCCTGAAGAATCAGTGGAAGATGCGGAAACGACTACCGAAGAGCCTGCTCCAGCAGAGTGAGATCCTGATTGCAGATTACAGAGATCAGAATTGCCGGGTTCAAATCCTTCGTAGATCCAGTCACGTTCTACGTCGAACCCGGCTTGACTGGCATTGTCGGGCCGAATGGCTGCGGCAAATCTAATCTGCTGGAATCGCTTCGCTGGGTTATGGGCGCGAGTTCGGCTCGTGCCATGCGCGGCGGAGAGATGGATGACCTGATCTTTTCGGGTACGGCCAAGCGACCTGCCCGCGAGACAGCCGAAGTCACACTGGTGCTCGACAATTCAGACCGACGCGCACCGCCGGAATTCAACGACACCGACCAACTCGAAATCATGCGGCGCCTGCGTCGCGGGATTGGCTCAACCTATAAGGTGAATGGCCGGACGGTTCGCGGCAAAGACATTCAGCTCATCTTTGCGGACGCGTCGACGGGCGCTAACTCCCCAGCCCTTGTGCGTCAGGGACAGATTAGCGAGCTGATCGCCTCCAAGCCTCAGAACCGTCGCCGACTTCTCGAAGAAGCTGCCGGCATTGCGGGTCTCAACACTCGTCGACACGAGGCAGAACTAAAGCTGCGCGGCGCTGAAAACAATCTCGAACGACTTGCTGAAGTTTCCGGAGAGGTCGAACGCCAGCTCGAA
>NZLU01000033.1 GCA_002692725.1 Ponticaulis sp.
ACGGAACAAGTTTGATGTGCCGGCAACCGTTGAGCGTCTGGAATATGACCCGAACCGCACGGCATTCATCGCGCTCATCAAGTATGAAGACGGTGAACTGGCTTACATCATCGCGCCTCAGCGTCTCGGCGTTGGCGACACGGTGATTTCGTCTGCTACGGCAGACATCAAGCCGGGCAACTGCCTGCCGCTGAAGAATATTCCGGTCGGTACGATCATCCACAACATCGAGATGAAGCCTGAAAAAGGCGCTCAGATGATCCGTTCTGCTGGCTCTTACGCTCAGCTGGTCGGTCGTGCAGATGGTTATGCTCAGATCAAGCTCTCTTCTGGTGAGCTTCGTATGGTTCTTGACCGCTGTCTCGCAACAGTTGGTGCTGTGTCCAACCCGGACAACATGAACCAGAACCTCGGTAAAGCTGGTCGCAAGCGCTATCTCGGCAAGCGTCCGTCTGTCCGTGGTGTTGTCATGAACCCATTCGACCACCCGCACGGTGGTGGTGAGGGTAAATCCTCAGGTGGCCGTCACCCGGTTACGCCTTGGGGTAAGAAAACCCGCGGTCCAAAAACCCGCAAGAACAAGGCAACGGATCGTCTTATCATCCGTAGCCGTCACAAATCGAAATAGGACGCTTAGACATGTCACGTTCTGTCTGGAAAGGCCCATTCGTCGACGGCTATCTGCTCAAAAAAGCAGAGTCCGCTGCCAATGCGACGAAGCGCGAAGTGATCAAGACCTGGTCCCGTCGCTCTACCATTCTGCCAAACTTTGTTGGCCTGACGTTCCAGGTCCACAATGGCAACAAATTCATCCCGGTTACTGTTTCTGAGGAAATGGTTGGCCACAAGTTCGGCGAATTCGCTCCGACCCGTACATACTACGGCCACGGCGCGGACAAGAAAGCGAAGCGGAGGTAGTCATGGGTAAGCCTAAGGCTCCACCAAAACAGGCTGAAAACGAAGCGCGTTGCGTTCTGCGCATGCTCCGTATCAGCCCACAGAAGCTGAACCTGATCGCGCAGTCCATTCGTGGTCTGTCTGCAGAGCGGGCTCTTGCTGAGCTGGAATTCTCTCCGAAGCGTCACGCTGAGGATGTCCGTAAAGCGCTGAAAAGCGCGATTGCGAACGCTGAGAATAACCATGGTCTCGACATCGACTCGCTGATCGTGGCTGAAGCTTATGTCGGCAAGAACCTCGTGATGAAACGTCTGCGTGCCCGTGCACGTGGTCGTGCGGCTCGTATTCTCAAGCCGTTCTCTCAACTCACCATCGTTGTGCGCGACACAAGCATGGCTGTTTCTGAAGCGGAGGCCGCGTAATGGGTCAGAAGGTAAATCCAATCGGGCTTCGCCTTGGTATCAACCGGACCTGGGATTCTCGCTGGTATGCGGACAGTGCTGATTACGGCCGTCTGCTCCACGAAGACCTGAAGATCCGCGAGTTCATCAAGAACAAGATGAAGCAGGCTGGTATCTCTAAAATCATCATCGAGCGTCCGCACAAGAAGTGCCGCATCACCGTTCACACGGCTCGTCCGGGTATGGTCATCGGTAAAAAGGGTGCTGACATCGAGAAGCTCCGCAAAGAGCTCTCTAAGATCGTTGCTGACGAAGTGTTCGTGAACCTGGTCGAAATCCGCAAGCCGGAAATCGATGCTAACCTCATCGCCGACGACATTGCGCGTCAGCTTGAGCGTCGTGCGTCTTTCCGTCGTGCAATGAAGCGTTCGATCCAGTCTGCAATGCGTCTTGGCGCTCTTGGTGTTCGTGTCATGGTTGCTGGCCGTCTTGGCGGTGCAGAGATCGCACGTACCGAGCAGTATGCTGAAGGCTCTGTTCCGCTGCACACGCTGCGTGCGGACATCGACTACGGTACCGCTGAAGCCGAAACAACTTACGGCATCATCGGCATCAAGGTCTGGGTCTACAAAGGCGAGATCATGGAGCATGACCCCATGGCTCAGGACAAGAAACAGGAAGCTTCTGGCGAAGCGCGTGCTCGTTCCACGAGCCCGAACGAGCGCCGTGGCAACCGCGAAGGGGCAGGAGCGTAACCGATGCTGCAACCGAAGCGCACTAAATTCCGTAAGGCTTTCAAAGGCCGGATCCACGGAAACGCAAAAGGCGGCTTCTCGCTCAATTTCGGGTCTTTCGGCCTGAAGGCTCTCGAGCCAGAGCGGATCACGTCCCGCCAGATTGAGGCAACACGTCGTGCCATCACCCGCCAGATGAAACGTCAGGGCAAGGTGTGGATTCGCGTGTTCCCGGACCTTCCGGTTTCTGCGAAGCCGATCGAGGTTCGTATGGGTAAAGGTAAGGGGTCGATCGACCGTTGGGTCGCGAAGGTGAAGCCTGGTCGTATCCTTTTTGAAATTGACGGTGTGAACGAAGAGACAGCGCGTGAAGCGCTTCGTCTTGGCGCAGCAAAGCTGCCGATCAAGACTAAAGTCGTCACCCGTGTTGGCGAATAAGCGCGAGAGGAGATCGTTATGAAAGCGGAAGACGTTCGCGCAAAAACAGAAGACCAGCTGAAAGATCAGCTCGTCGATCTGAAAAAAGAGCAATTTAATCTTCGCTTCCAGCAGGCCACCGGTCAGCTGGAGAACACCGCCCGCGTGCGCCAGGTGCGTCGTGACATCGCCCGGATCCAGACGATCCTACGCGAAAAAACGCAAACCAGCGCTGCGTGAACCTGAGGGAGCAAAAGCAATATGCCTAGGCGGATTATGGAAGGCGTGGTGGTCTCCACCAAGCAGGACAAAACAGCGATCGTGCGTGTAGAGCGTACTTTCCTGCACCCTCTGCTTCGTAAGACAGTGCGTAAGTCAAAGCGCTATCACGCCCATGATGAAAATAATGTGGCCGTTGAAGGTCAGAAGGTCTCAATCATTGAGTGCCCACCTAAGTCTAAACTTAAGCGTTGGGAACTTGTGACTGATCAGGCTGGTGGAGACGCCGCATGATCCAGATGCAGACAAATCTGATGGTCGCGGATAACTCAGGCGCACGTCGCGTCCAGTGCATCAAAGTACTGGGTGGCGCGAAGCGTCGTTATGCGAGCGTCGGTGACATCATCGTCGTGTCGATCAAGGAAGCTATTCCGAAAGGTCGCGTGAAAAAAGGTGACGTGCGCAAAGCCGTTGTCGTTCGCGTGTCCAAGGACATCAAACGTCCTGACGGTTCTGCTATCCGTTTCGACACTAATGCTGCGGTTCTCATCAACAACAATGGTGAGCCGATCGGTACCCGTATCTTCGGACCGGTTCCGCGCGAACTTCGCGCCAAGAACCACATGAAGATCATCTCTCTTGCCCCGGAGGTCTTGTAATGGCTGCCAAGGTTAAAAAAGGTGATCGCGTGGTCGTTCTCGCTGGCCGTGATAAAGGCAAGCAGGGCGAAGTCACGAAAGTGATGCCAACGGAAGGTCGTGTGATCGTGTCCGGCGTTAACGTCGTCACCCGTCACCAGAAACCGAACCAGATGGATCCGGGCGGTATCAAGCGCTTCGAAGCTCCGATCGACGTCTCTAACGTGTCGCTTCTCGACCCGAAAGACGGCAAGCCGACCCGCGTTGGCTTCAAGATCGACGAGCACGGTCGCAAGATCCGTATCGCAAAACGTTCAGGGGAGGCCATCGATGTCTGATGCCACCACTTACGAACCACGCCTGAAGACGCTCTACCGCGAGAAAATCGTGCCGGCGCTCCAGGAACAGTTCAACTACACCAATCCGATGCAGATCCCGAAGCTCGACAAAGTCGTGCTGAACATGGGTGTCGGTGAGGCTGTTGCTGACTCCAAGAAGATCCAGTCGGCTCTTCGTGACATGGAAGCTATTGCCGGTCAGAAGCCGGTTGCGACCAAAGCACGTAAGTCCATTGCTGGCTTCAAGCTCCGCGAAGGCATGAATATCGGCTGTAAGGTTACGCTTCGTCGTGATCGTATGTTCGAATTCCTCGATCGCCTGACCACCATCGCACTTCCGCGTGTGAAGGACTTCCGCGGTCTCAACGGAAAAAGCTTCGACGGCAATGGCAACTACGCCATGGGTCTGAAGGAGCACATTGTTTTCCCTGAGATCAATTACGACCAGGTCGACTCGATCTGGGGTATGGACATCATTGTTTGCACGACGGCGCAAACGAACGAAGAAGCAAAAGCGCTGCTTGCTGCGCTCAGCTTCCCGTTCCGTAACTAGGCGCTCGGAGGACGTAATGGCTAAGAAAAGTGCAATCGAACGCAACAACAAGCGCAAGAAGCTTGTTTCGAAATATGCTGGTCGTCGCGAGCGTCTCAAAGAGATCGCGATGAATGAGGATCTGCCGCTGGAAGAGCGTTTTGCAGCCCGCCTCAAACTGGCTGAACTGCCGCGTAACTCTGCGGCGAACCGTGTGCGCAACCGGTGTGAAGTCACCGGCCGTCCGCGCGCTTATTATCGCAAGCTGAAGATGTCACGTGTGGCGCTTCGCGAGCTGGGTAACCTCGGTAAGGTTCCTGGCATGGTCAAATCAAGCTGGTAAGGGAGGTTATAAATGAACATTTCTGATCCTCTCGGCGATATGCTGACCCGCATCCGTAACGCTCAGATGCGCGGTAAGTCCGTCGTATCCACGCCTGCATCCAAGCTGCGTGTCCGTGTTCTGGAAGTTCTTCAGTCTGAAGGCTTCATCCGCGGTTTCGCCGAGGTCGAAAAAGATGGCAAAAAGAACATCGAAATCGAACTCAAATATTATGATGGTTCTCCTGTGATCTCGGAAATCCGTCGCGTGTCCAAACCAGGCCGCCGCGTTTATTCCGCAGTCAAGGACCTGCCGCTCGTACAGAACGGTCTGGGCATCTCCATTCTCTCCACGCCGAAAGGTGTCATGTCTGACAACACGGCGCGTACTGAGAATGTTGGTGGCGAAATCCTCTGTCGGGTCGTTTAAGGGAAGGTTTGAGGTATGTCTCGTATCGGTAAACTCCCTGTGGAAGGCGGCAAAGCCACCCTGTCATTCGACAGCGGCGTGCTGACTGCTAAAGGTCCTAAGGGCGAACTGACGCTTGCAGTTGTCGACGATGTCGAAGTGAAACTGGAAGGCAATGCTGTCACCTTCACACCGAAGGATGAGTCCAAGCGCGCTCGCGCTATGTGGGGCACCATGCGTGCCCGCGCTCAGAATATGGTCCTCGGTGTGACGGAAGGCTTCGAAAAAGAGCTTGAACTCGTTGGCGTCGGTTACCGCGCTCAGATGCAGGGCAAGGACGTGAAACTGTCTCTCGGCTTCAGCCACGACGTGGTCTACGCTGCTCCGGATGGCATCACGATCTCTTCCACCAAGCCGACCGAAGTGAAGATCGCTGGCGCTGACAAACAGGCCGTTGGCCAGGTCGCCGCCGAGATCCGCAAATATCGTCCACCTGAGCCTTATAAAGGCAAAGGTATTCGTTATGCCGGCGAACAGGTTCGTCGCAAGGAAGGTAAGAAGAAGTAACCATGAAGACGCCACGCGAAAAACTCATGCGTCGCGCTCAGCGGGTCCGCACCAAACTGCGCAAGCAGGCAAATGGTCGTCCTCGTCTGTCCGTGGTACGCTCCTCAAAGAATATCGCCGTGCAGGTGATCGACGACGAACGCGGCATCACGCTCGCTTCGGCTTCTACCCAGGAAAAGGACTTCCGTGCGAAGTCCAATGGCAGCACCGCTGCTGCTGCGGCTGAAGTCGGCAAGCTGATCGCTGAGCGCGCCTCTAAAGCAGGTGTGGAAGAAGTCGTTTTCGACCGCGGTGGTTACATGTTCCATGGACGCGTCAAAGCGCTGGCTGATGCTGCGCGCGAAGGCGGCCTGAAATTCTAGGAGACGACAATGGCTGAAGAAAGAAAAGGCAGCGGTGAAGGCCGTGGTCGCGGCCGCGGTCGGGGCCGGGGAGATCGCGACAACAAGCGCGAAGAAGAGCAAAGCGAACTCGTTGACCGCCTCGTAGGCATCAACCGCGTCGCAAAGGTTGTGAAGGGCGGTAAGAACTTCGGTTTTGCTGCGCTCGTCGTGGTCGGTGACCAGAAGGGCCGTGTCGGCTTTGGTCACGGTAAGGCCCGTGAGGTTCCTGAAGCCATTCGCAAGGCAACCGAAGAAGCCAAGAAGAAAATGATCCGCGTGCCACTGCGCGAGGGTCGTACGCTTCACCATGATGGTCGTGGACGCTGGGGTGCCGGTAAGGTTGTCCTGCGTGCAGCGCCTCCAGGTACCGGCGTTATCGCGGGTGGTCCGATGCGTGC
>NZLU01000034.1 GCA_002692725.1 Ponticaulis sp.
CCGACGCTGGTATACTTAAAGCCGTGCTTGACCATGTCTGCCGGGCTGTAAATATTGCGCAGATCGACGACGACATTGCCTTTGAGGAGGGTTTTTGCCCGCTCTATGTCGAGCGCACGGAACTGATCCCATTCGGTGATGATCACCATGGCATCCGCGCCTTCGAGCGCATGATACGGCCCGTCGCAGAAGTGAACATCTGTCAGCATATTGCTGGCTTCTTCCATGCCTTCAGGGTCAAAGGCGCGAACGGTTGCGCCGGCTTCCTGAAGGGCGGGGATGATGTCGAGGCTTGGGGCATCGCGCATGTCATCGGTGTTCGGCTTGAAGGCGAGACCCAGCACGCCAATCGTCTTGCCCGCAACATCGCCGCCCATGGCCGCAATCACCTTGCCGGCCATGGCTTTCTTGCGGGCGGCATTCACCTCAACCACCGTGTCGACAATGCGCACCGGGCTGTCATGGTCATTGGCCGTCTTGGTGAGCGCGAGCGTATCTTTCGGAAAGCAGGAGCCGCCATAGCCTGGGCCTGCATTGAGGAATTTCTTCCCGATCCGGTTATCAAGCCCGATCCCGCGCGAGACTTCCTGAACATTTGCGCCGACCTTTTCACAGAGATCGGCAATCTCGTTGATGAAGGTGATCTTCACCGCAAGGAAGGCATTGGCCGCATATTTGATCAGTTCAGAGGTCCGCCGATTGGTGAACAGCATGGGCGTTTCATTGAGGAAGAGCGGGCGGTAAAGCTCCTTCATCACCTCAACGGCGCGATCATCATCCGTGCCCACCACAACCCGGTCCGGACGCTTGAAATCGTCGATCGCGGCGCCTTCGCGCAGGAATTCGGGATTGGAGACGACGGCGAACTCATCAGAGCTTCGCTTTTTGGCGATAATGGCTTCCACCTCATCGCCCGTGCCAACCGGCACGGTAGATTTGGTGACGACCACGGTATAGCCCGTCATGAGATCAGCGATCTCTTCAGCTGCGCCGTAGACATAAGAGAGATCCGCATGGCCATCGCCGCGACGCGACGGTGTGCCGACTGCGATAAACACCGCATCGGCATTCTTGATGGCGTCAGTCGGATCGGTGGTGAAGAACAGCCGCTCGGCTTTGACATTCTGCTCGACCAGCTTGTCCAGCCCCGGCTCATAGATCGGCATGATCCCCTGTTCCAGCCGCTCAATCTTAGAGGCATCCTTGTCGACACATGTCACCACATGGCCGAAATCTGCAAAACAGGCTCCCGATACCAAACCTACATAGCCTGTTCCGATCATCGTAACGCGCATAACTGACCCCCAGTTTTACTCTACCCAAATGACTCCAGCGATATTTCAAACCTGGCGTAAACCCAGTGTCGAAATTAAAGATCTTTCTAGTCGCCAACTGCTTCCGATTTAGTCGACATAGTACTTTCGGTAAGCGGAATAATGATCGTAATAATCGCCGTATCCTGAGCTGCTTCGTGCCAGGAAATTGACTTGTGTGAGTGCGCTGCCAACAGGCTTTGCGGTAAGCTTACGCAATATGTCATTCGCAGAAACAAGTGCGCTTTTCTTCGTCTTTCCCCATCTGGCCAAGAGTAAAACGCCGTCGCATTGATCAATGATAAGTCGCGTTTCTGAAACAGGAAGTATTGGTGGGGTGTCCAGGATGATAAGATCGAATTGCTTTCGCAATTCGTTCAGGAGCTTATCAAATCCCGGTGCCGTGAAGACGTCCTTAGGTGAATTAGAGTTCGCAGTGAGCGGGATGACGTAGCAATTGGTTTGCTCATCTTTCATGAGAATATCATCCAGTGTCGCATCACCATTAAGGAACTCTGTCAGACCTTTCGGCTCCGTGTCTCTCTTAGTGGAAAACGAAGCGGATTTGGTCAGAGTTTGGCGCCGCAAATCGCAGTCGAGAATGACAGTTTTCGACCCGGCAAGAGCAGAAACCCGGCCAAGGCATAAAACAGACGTTGTTTTGCCCTCACCGGGTAGTGCGGAAGCAATGGCCAGCACGGCACCGTCTTTGGCGTCTGTCGATAACAAGACGGCAGAGCGGATTGTTCTGTAACTTTCAGCGAAGCTCGAAAATGGTTTCTCGAGAACATAATCCTGCGGGGGCGTTGCCTTTCCCAGAAGTTTGCGAAGTTTTCCGATGATGCCCGGATATAAGCGTGGAATCGAAGCCACAAATGGAATTCCGATGGCTTGCTCAATTTTGGTGCCGGATTTAACACCCTGATCAAACACCTCGAGAGCCACAGCTAAAATCAGGCCAAGAGCCACGCCGAGCAGAAGGCCGGCTGCAAGATTGAGTTTTGTGTTCGGTGCGCTTTTGCCACCTCTGAGCGCTCGGGAAATCACGCGTGCATCTGCTTCAGCAAGTGACTCTTGTTCTCCGGTTTCTTTGAACCGGTTCAGGAATGACTCATATAATGTGCGATTGACTTCCGCATTGCGTTCCAGCTCTCTCAACCGAACAAGCGACTGATTGTTCTGAGCGAGTTCCCCGCGCAAAGAATTCAGGCTCGCCTCGAGAGAGCGAACCTTTTCTCGGGAGACCTGAACCTGTGTCTCAATACTCTGGACGATCCGGTCAATCTCGTTTTCCATCTGTTGCGCAAGATCCGCAGCTTCCCGGTCGACTTTAAGGATTTCCGGATGGAGTTCACCATAGCGTGTGGAGAGTTCTGCTTTCCTTTGAGCAACAGTGGATTGTCTCTGTTTTAATTCCTGAATAGCGCCTGAATTCATCACATCGCCAATCGTGTCGACCGATGCACCTCTACTCAGCATGTCCTCCACGGATTGGAGGCGAGCTTCTGCCCCGCGTAGCTCCGCCCGTTCAATGACGACTTGTGCGTTGAGGTCCGAGATTTGTTGCTCGGTGAGAGAGGCACCGCGCGCGCTTAAAAGGCCGGATTGAGCGCGATAAAGCTCAACCGCAGCTTCTGAATTCTGAACATCTTCTCGTAATGTCGACAGTCGGTCGCTGAGCCAGTCATTCGCGCGTGCCGTTGCATCAAACTTGGCCTCCAATTGTTCGAGCAGGTATTGCTCGGCAAACTGGTTGGCGACCAGAGCGGCACTGTCGGGGTTCTTGCTGGTGAACAGAATTTCAATAACATAAGTTGCTCCCACCCGTTGCACTTCGAGGCCGCCCAAGACAATCGAGGTGATACGTTCCAGTGCGCGATCCTCTGTTTCAGGTGGAGATTGTTGGGGCTGGCTTGTTTGTTGCGGCAGGAATGACTGGATCCATCCCGTGACTTGAGACCTGAGAGTATCAAGAAACGAGGGGGGGGGCGGGGTGCCATTAAATTCATCATTCTGCTGCAGTTGCAGCTCAGTGACGACCTTTTTGGCAAGCTCCCGGCTTTTGAGGAGTTCGACCTCCGAATTGATCGCGGTGGCATCAGAAGAAACGCCAGCCAATACTTCTTCAATATTTGTGACATCCTTCCCCCGGACATCGATCATGACGCGGGCAGATGCGGTATAGAGAGGCGTTTGTTGAAAAGTGACGACTGCGACAAGCGTGAAGACGAGAAGAGCAGTGGCGAGAATTATCCCGATACGACGTTTGAGGATGCCGGTTGCTTGTTTTATGTCCAGGACTTCGTCGCGTTGAAGCACGGAGTTCGGCGTCGTCGAGTATTGATTCATTTTATAACACTTTACTGAAACCAAAGACGAAGACCTAACGTCTCAGTGTAACTCCAAAAGTAATTCGGTTATCGACGAAATCTGGTTGGGATTGCAGGCCGCTCGAATTCAACTCACTGGAGGAGAGATTAAGGTTGAGCGCGACGGAGCGATTCAAAAGATAAGTGCCTCCGAAGGATAAGGAGGTTCGGCTATCGCTTCGATCTATATTCTGAAAGCTTGAATCAGCGACGCTTGCGGAAGCTCTGAGGAGCAAATTTCTCAAAAGCTCATGATCAATCCGGGCTTCAAATTGCTCTGAGGTGGCAGACGTTCCTCCCGAAAGCGAAGAGGCCCGCGTTGTTCGTGAGGCAGAAAACGTCGCAGTCGTGATGGGCGACAAAAACCATTCCACATTTGCATCGACGTTCAGACCTGATGATACGGCCAGGCTTGAATCATCTGGAGAATTCTCAAAGTATCCGAGCGCGATGAGCCCGCGAACAAGTTCGGACAGATCAAAATCGACACCGCCATCAAATTTGAATTGTTGCTGATCCCGGTCGACGCCCAGATTACTGTCATAGGAGACATTGACGGTTTCGACCCGGATCAGAAATGAGGTGTCCGGTGATAGCGCATAGTCCGCTCTGGCCTGCACTGTCGTATCCGAGCGGTCTCTATTGTCCTGGTCCACTACAAGACCCGTATCGGTAAGTCCGTCTTCAAAGTCGAAATTGTCAGATCTGACGAACCCCTGAAACCTGACTTGCGATCTTACATACGCGCCCCCGATCTCGCCACTAACGATCGAATACTCGATAGGTTCGGTTGTTGACGCAGCGAAACGACTTGCTCCCCGTTCTTCTGTGCCATCGAAATACTCGGCACGAAAGTATGAGCTTGCGCCTTGTGTAATATCCAATCCGCCGCCTACAGAGGCTATGAAATCCGTCGAATCTTCGCCGTCAGACTCGGCGTAAAATCGGCTGACAATTCCAACGCTTCCACCAAGACTATGCCGTCCCCAGTCAGATGACAGCGAAACATTGGGAGAAATGCGTGTAATTAAGTCTGATTGCTTATTTGATTGCGTCGCAAGAACGTTGTCACTGTATACGACAGATGCGCCAAGACTCGGCCGCAAATCCCAGCTGCCGAGGCGAACGCCCTGACTATCATACTCCGGTCTTGGACGCTCCAGAACGCTTACATTCTGATCGCGACTGAACATGTCGTTTTGGGCATGAGCCGAAGCAGACAGGCAAAGCATTAGCCCAATCGGAGCCGACAAATCTCTTATACGCATCCCCACCTCGCGTCACTAAGTCTTTAACTGTGTCCTGTAACCAGCCTTAATAGTCGGCTCCGTCAGTAGATACCAAGGGTGAAGCTTCTGCAAAAGCATCACCCGGGCCTGGAATCCCACCAATTCCACTATCAATGATATCGGCGACATTGGCGGCGGCTTCTGCTAGAATGGCATTGGTATCCAGCTGCAAGACCTCGAGCGCTGCCAATTGTACAGCTTCGTCGAATTCGCTTTCCTGAAGCACGCGGACGATCTCAGCTTCAATTGTCAGGAGATCCGCATCCTCATCTAGTTCGGCCACCGCGGCGCGAATGTCTGATACCAGAGCATCAACGGATTCTTCAAACGTCAACTCAGACTCTGTGCCTTCTTCGGAAGCTGAAAGCGGAGCGCCTGTACTCGGTTCGGATTGCGCGAAAGCGTTGCCCGCCGGGCCAGCGAGAAAGCTAACCGCGGCTGCCGCAAGCAGCTTAACCTTAAAATGATGGTATTCGCCGAGCATAATCTGATCTCCCAGACTTCAATCTGGGATACCTAAAGCATAATATGTGTTCTATTCCCACCTATTTCTGCTGCTTTGCAGCAACAAATCTCACCTGATCAACCAGACGGCAGTAACAGCAAGAATTCGAGGCGACGGGGAGATGTCAGCTCACGCCATGAAATGGTTTGAAGCTATGAATGCTGGCGGTGTCTAACGCCCGTGATGCCCAAGAAATTCCCTTTGGCAGTTAGAACAAGCGCTGAGGGACACGAATGGTGTCGCCCGGACGCACTTTTGTGGAGGGGGTGAGCTCAACTCGAACTTCTGCGTCACCATCCATTCGCTTGATATAGACGATGTTGCGGTTTGCCCGGTAGGTATACCCGCCCGCAGTCGCAATGGCGTTCATAACCGTCAATCCGCCCGCATAAGGATATTCACCGGAACCGGAAACTTCGCCCAAAATGTAATAGGGACGATAATTGAGGACCTCAGTGCTCACGCGTGGGTCGTTCAGATACCCTTCACGCAGCGCGGCTTCGATACTTGCCTGAAATTCGCGCTCGGTTTTTCCCGCAGCCCTGATTTCTCCAACGAGTGGGAGAGAAATATTGCCGGTCGGATTGATCAGAAACTCGCCCGATAAATTCTCTTCTCCGAACACCAGCACGCGCAGCCTGTCCCCGGTGCCCAGGACATATTCGAAATCAGCGGCATCAGTCGATGTTTCCACGGCTTCCGAGCTGGTGGCTGCTGTCCCGGCGGTCTCACACCCTGCGACCAGCAAAAACATGCCCACGATTACAAGCCAGAAATTTTTCATCAAGACATCTCCGAAGCGCACCAAGGCATATAAGTGTTGCAGGTCGACATATCTGAAAATTCATAATTGGCTCTTTTTCGATTATCAATGGGATACAACCAAACCAGCTCTAAAATTGCAGAATGCCAAAAATCGATCCAGCTGCTTCTGTCAACAAACACGGATTGCAGCTTTTGAGCGAATGTGTACCTATGGTAGGCATTGTGATCAGGAAATGATAATCGGTAGAGTCCCGGCCTTAGCTTATGTCAAATGAAATTTCCGGTCAGTCGGGCAGGTTTCAGATCCCTGCCATCGGGTCACTTCTGGTTTTGGCTGCTTCAGCTCTGATGTTTGGCGGTGACAACACGTCCTCGTCATTGCTGGTCTCGTTCTGTGTCCTGCTGATTTTTGCCGTGAGCATGCTGCGACATCCGGCATTGAAGCTGGAACCTTGGCATCTCCCGATCATTTTTGGCTTTTCAGTCTTCTCGATATACCATTTCTTTGCAGGCAATATGGCGGATGCCGAGCATGAGTATCTTATGCTCATTGCGGCTGCGGGGGTGTTTTGGATCGGCCGAACCGCCGCGAAATCCAAACGACGGTTTTTCAAAGTGGCAAGATACATCGCCGTCTACGCATTACTGTATTCTGGCGCAGCGTTTTTTCAGCATTTTCTGATGCCGGACACGGTTTTGGGATTAGAGAAACCTTATCACCATTTAAGGCTGACCGGATCTTTTCTATCCGCGAACACGGCTGCAAGCTATTTCGCAATTCTCTCTCTCTTTTTGTTCGCACGGATCCTGCAAAACCTGTCCAAATCTTCCAGATATTATCAGGATGTGCAGGGCAGCGGGTTTCGGACTGTGCTCGTCCAGCCCGTTACTTTGTCTGCACTCATCTTTGCACTGACCTGCCTCTTTCTGACTGGCTCCCGCGCGGGCATTGCGTCTGGCGTGGCAGGTCTCAGCGTTGTCTTTGCGGGGTATTTGATTGCCGGTATCAAAAGTCAACAGATGGGATCTGGATGGGGTAAATTCCTGATCGTCTCAGGTCTGATGGCTGTTGGTATGATGCTCTTCGTCTGGATCTTGTCTGGCGGTGTCGTTCAAAGCCGAGTTTTCGACTTCGAAACGGATTTGGACCAGCGGATCTCATTTTTCGGAACGGCCTGGGAGGCAGGTCAGCAGTATCCGTTTTTTGGGGCAGGATTGGATAATTGGCAGGACGCCCGGTTTGAGAGTTCGGGGCTTCAGACCAACGCGAGCATTGTTGAAAATAATGCGGTTCATAACCTTTACATCCAATGGTTCGTGCAGGGAGGTTGGGTTGGTCTGACGGGAATGATCAGTCTCGTGGTCGCCGTTGCGCTCCGGGCCTGGTTTTCGGACCAGCACACGATCTGGAAGGCTTTCGCATTCGGGGTTCTGACTGTTGTTTTACTTCACGGACTTTTTGATTATGCGATGGAGATTCCGGCCTTCTTCCTCTTGGTTGCATTCCTTCTGGGGCTGACCACAACCGAGGCGGGACCTGCAGGCCGCCAGCGCGATGCAGAGCGTGATCTAACGGACAAGCATTCGACCTGAATTTTGGGCGGGCTGCATAATTTTTTGTCATATGTATTTGTATGACTAAACAACTAAAAGAATATCATAAAATCTACATAAGCATCTAACCATACTTGATGTAAGAGATCTTCTAAACTACCATGAGTTGGAGGGGCCGCTTTCTGTAGCGTATTTTTGGGCGGGGAGAGCATGTTGAAATTCGAAACGCATTCCAGCGCTCGGAGTAATGGCGGGCATGCTGGCGGAGTGACTGCTCGGGTGAGTGCAGACAAACACAAAAGTGTTCGCAGCATAACGAAGCGCGGTTTCGACATATTGAGTATGACTGGGCTTTTGATCTTCTTGTCGCCGCTACTGCTCGTGATTGCAGTTCTGATCAAAATGCAGGATGGCGGCAGCATTCTACACAAACAGAAGCGCGTCGGTCGCGATGGAAAAGAATTCACGTTTCTCAAATTTCGCTCAATGGTCGAAGATGCTGAAGCGAAACTCAAAGAGCTGATAAAGACGGATCCGGACGTAGCGGCGGAATGGGGGCAGTATCAAAAACTGAAGGTGGATCCCCGGATCACACCAGTGGGACGCTTTTTGCGCCGCTCCAGTCTCGATGAGCTTCCGCAATTGTTCAATATTTTGCGGGGCGACATGTCGCTGGTCGGGCCGCGTCCAATCATGATCAGCCAGATCGACGATTATGGTGTGGGCCTTTATTACTACCATCAGGTACGGCCTGGCCTCACTGGTCTTTGGCAGGTGAGCGGTCGGAACGAAGTGTCATTTCAGCAACGTGTAAAATTCGACCAAGAATATGTTCAGAATTGGTCACTTATGTCAGATGTTAGCATCTGTTTACGGACCGTGCCGGCAGTTTTGTGTTCCTCAGGGGCATTCTGATCTGATATCACGTCGATATCAGCAGTTTGGATACCGCACGTGAGATTTAGATTAATCAACGGATTTCTTGTCAGTCTGTTGGCGTTCTTCGCCGCGATCTTGCTTATTGATGAAATGGAGACGCAACGGCTCAAATCGGACCCTTCGATTGGCGTTAGCGCTGCGCAGCCCATTCTCGGCTTCCTATCGGCCGAGCGATTGGATGTGTTGGCAGATGCTCACCTTCAGACAAAGCCGCCTCAATATGAGTTAAGTAAAGATGCCTCATCACGCTCGGTGGAAAAAAATGATCGTCGCATATCCAACTGGACTAGACTTGCATTTTTGGAAACGGTTTCGGCAGGTGTCCTCAACGATCAAGCGGCTGAAGCGCTCAGACGTTCTTACGCACTATCGCCCTATGGCGAGGTCGAGCTCATGAAATGGCGATTGAATTTTGCCAATGCGTATTGGGACCAACTGCCTTTGGATTTAAGGCTGATGTCCCTGCGCCAGATCGAGGCACTCTACCTATTTGATCTACATCAGCGTGCCTGGTTGATCAGAGACTTTAAACCTCTGGTCCCGCTTCTTGCATCTGAAATACAAAAGTGCCGGACCAAATACCCGGACCTCTGATGTCTTGAGACTTTTCGGGATTTACTGTTCGACTTTTTCCGTCGCGCCGAAAAAGGCTCTGGTCAGAAAATAGGGAAAAACGAAGAAGGCTTGCATGGCAAAGCCCAGGCTATTCAGCCAATCGTCATTTTTCGCGCGTGATTCAAGGAAGGTCATCACCCCGAAAAATGTGGCGATCGCAAAATATGAAATCACAAAAACTGAAAAGACCTGATGCATTCAGCTCAACCCACACGCGCTAACTCGAAAAATAAGAATAGCACCTGTGTTTCAGAATGAAACAACATTATGAATTTATTTGTGAATTTGCTTAATTTCAGACGAAACTGGTCGTTCTTCTGGCAGGATATCTACAGACTCAAGCACATTCTCCAGCCTTTTTGACCGATGCGCAGTTCAGATATCTTGCTGGCTTCAGGATCGTCAGGTCGAGATGAAGCGTACTGCTTTATGGGTGATCAATCCTGCAGATAGCTTGTTTGTGACATAAGCGCCGGTATCGAGGCCAATACGCCGCCCATCCCAGACCGGCGCTGTTTCCGGCGAGTGACCATGGACGACCACCATATCGAGAGGCTTTTTGCCATTAAGAAATTTGTCACGGATCCACATCAGATCATCGTCATTCTGCCCATGGAGTGGTCGGTCTGGATCAACGCCTGCATGGGCAAAGAAACAATTATCGAGTTCGAACGACACTTGGAGGTCCTGCAAAAATTTCAGATGCGTCTTTGGCAGAGCCGCGTGCGCAGCGTCTCGCAGGTCCTTTAGTTCATCTTCGCTGAAATTGGCGTTCAGTGGCACATCAACACCATAGGAGGATAAAGTTTCCCGACCACCAAATCTCAGCCAGCGTTCCGAACCGCTGGCTCCGTCCAGAAAATTCAGAAAAGACTGCTCATGATTCCCCATCAGAAAGACAGGTTTGGCTTTTTTCCATGATGTTCGGATAAGGGATTCAATCACGCCTTTGGATTGTGGGCCTCGGTCGATATAATCCCCTAGGAATACATAATACATCTGCTCGAAATCAGCTGGTTTGAACACCTCCAGACATTCTTTGAATAGGCGTTCGAGCAGGTCTAAACGGCCATGAATGTCGCCTATAGCAAGAACGGCTTTGTTTCCGGATAGTAGAATTCGATCTTGATTGACGGGCTTGGATGTCTTCTGACTAAACACTCTTCACACCTTACAGCGGGTCTTATCTCAGACTAGCGCTAACTGTATGAACACAAAATAGATCACACGGATATTTCAATCCTCACGAACCATCCTGGCGAAATTCAGTCGTTCTGATGGCGTGAACCAGCACACATTCAGCGCATACACTTTGCGTTTGGCTCAAAAAGGCGTATGAAGCCCCCCTTTGGGCATGAATGCCGCAGTGGGTTGCGTCAAGGTTGTCCGTTATTTCGAGAGAACCATGATGAATGAAGACCTGCAGATTGCAGCGCCTCTTGCAGCGGCGTTGCAAAAAAAGGGCTATGAAACGCTCACCCCCGTACAAGAAGCCGTTTTGGCGCCAGAAACCGCTGAACGCGACTTGCTCGTATCGGCGCAAACAGGCTCCGGCAAAACAGTTGCCTTTGGATTAGCACTCGCAGATACCTTGCTCGGCCAATCTGAATTGCTCGATGTTGCCGAAGCGCCTCTCGCGCTGATCATCGCGCCGACGCGTGAATTGGCGCTTCAGGTCCGCAAGGAGCTCGAATGGCTCTATGCCCAGGCTGGCGGACGCGTGGCATCCTGTATCGGCGGCATGGATGTGCGTGACGAACGCCGCGCGCTTGAGCGAAACCCTCACATTGTGGTGGGAACCCCGGGCCGACTGGTGGACCATATCTCGCGCGGGTCTCTCAACATGGAGTCGCTGCGTGTTATCGTGCTCGATGAAGCCGATGAAATGCTGAATATGGGCTTCCGGGAAGAGCTCGAAGAAATTCTTGAAGCGGCTCCTGAAGAGCGCCGCACGCTCCTTTTCTCGGCGACGGTGTCGAAACCGATTGCCCGGCTGGCTGAAAATTACCAGAAAGATGCACTCCGCCTCAATACGATTACGTCCAAGGAGCAGCATGGCGACATCGATTATCAGGCCGTAATTGTCGCGCCTCATGACGTCGAAAAAGCGGTGATCAATTTGCTGCTCTACCATGATGCGCCGAATGCTCTGGTCTTCTGTGCGCGTCGGGATGGCGTGAACAAAATGACGGCGCGTCTCAACAATCGCGGCTTTCCGGTGGTCGCTCTGTCCGGTGAGTTCAGCCAGAAAGAGCGCAGTAATGCGCTCATGGCCATGCGAGATGGACGCGCCAAAGTCTGCGTCGCGACCGATGTTGCCGCCCGCGGTATTGATCTTCCGGGCCTCGATCTGGTGATCCATGCGGACTTGCCGAGCAATCAGGAAACACTTCTGCATCGATCAGGTCGTACAGGGCGAGCCGGCCGCAAAGGCGCATCGGTGGTGATCGTTCCGGGTCGCTCACGGCGTAAAGCTGAGCGTGTCCTCCGCGATGCCGGGGTGAAAGCCAATTGGGGGCTGCCGCCGTCTCCAGCCGATATTCAATCTGCGCTTGATGAGCGGGTGATCGGACACTCTGTGCTTGAAGACGGAATTTCGGACGGCGAACGCAATCTCGTTGAGGCCCTGACAGCAAGGTTTGAACCGCATCAACTCGCTGCGGCGTTCGTGCGTCTTGCTCGGTCGGGACAGGCTCTGCCGGAAGATCTGGATGAAATTGACATGTCTGCACCGGGCCCGGATCGCGGACGTGACAGACGCGACCGAAATGACGGGGACCGCCCTGAGCGCGCGCCACGAAATCGTCCGGCGGACTTCGAAAACGGCCAATGGGTCTCACTGGGTGTGGGGCGCCGTCAAAAGGCTGACCCGAAATGGCTGGTGCCTATGCTGTGTAAGTCGGGTGGTTTTTCGCGTGACAAGATTGGGTCTATTCGTATCAGCCCTAATGAAACCCATGTGGAATTACGCCCCGATGCTGTCAGCCAGCTGATGGAGCGGGCAGGCGAGAAGCAAATCATCGACAAAAGCCTGTATGTGCAGCGCGTATCCGGCCCTGATGAAATGATTGCGCGCCAGGATGATTTTGATGAACCACAGCGTCGTCGCAAACCGGCTGCAGACCGTAAGCCAGCCGGAGAGCGCAAATCATTCACGGAACGCGGCCCACGCACGGAACGTCGGCCAGCCGGAGAACAAAGCCGCGGGCCAGAGAGACGTTCTGACGAGAAGCGGCCATCAAAGCCCAATCGCGGTGGTCCGAAAAAGCCACGGGGCTCAAACGGTGAGAAGAAGCGGTCTCCGAATAAACCAAAACGCGACCCGAACAGCTAAGCGGGATTGGGTGTCATTTTCCGTGACACCCGGTTTCCTCTAAACGGCTTTTCGCCAGTTTCGGTCAGCTCTGACGGGATGCTGACCGAATGGTGATAGTCAGCAATACTGAACATGATTGCTTTTCAGGAAGTTCAGCCTTATCCAGATTGGCGACGATCATTAATTAGACCTTGCGCGCGAATATCTTAAAAACATCAGTGGCGCGTGCAGGGGTTCGGGGAGCTGATTGATCATGATTTCGCGCGTATTGAACTGGCTGTTTGCCGCTTTTCTTCTGTCTGTTGGGTTATATCTGACGATCCGGGGCTGGACGCTCGTATCGCTAGGAGGCAGTTGGTATTACGTGCTCGCGGGTCTCGGCCTGCTGGGCGTTGTTGCGTTGCTCATGCTTCGAAACGGTGCGGCCGGCATGCTGTATGCCGTGATCACCTTCGCGACTTTGGTTTGGTCGATCCCCGAAGCCGGCATTGATCTTCTGGCGCTATTGCCGCGTCTGATGGCCTGGATTGTGGTTGGCCTATGGTTCTTTACACTCTGGTATCGTGCGCATGTGAAAAGTGCTGGTGGCGGCATATTTGTTGCCGGTGCCAGCGGTCTGGCCGCGCTGTTGCTGGTCATTTCCGCCTTTCAGAAATCGCCTGTTATCGAGTTCGAACGGACGGTGCCGACTTAAACCGTCGAACGTGATGACTGGGTCCGATATGGCAAGTCCGATGAAGGCACGCGGTTTTCTCAGCTGACTCAGATCACGCCTGAAAATGTCAGCGAACTTGAAGAGGTCTGGCGCTTCAAGACGAACATTCCTTATGAGCTGAAAGCGACGCCAATTCAGATCGACGAGTCCCTTTATACCTGTACACCCGGCAACATCATTATCTCTATCGATGCGGCGACCGGCGAAGAAAACTGGCGCTATAATCCGATCAACCGGAATACCGGTTCGACATGGGATGAGCTTGGCGAAAGCAATCGATTTGCACGCGGGTGCAGAGGTGTCACCTATCACGAGGCAAGTGCTGATTATGTTGGCACCTGCCGTACCCGGATTCTGACATCCACAACCGATGCCCGCCTTGTCGCGGTTAACGCCGAAACCGGCGAGCCGTGTGCAGACTTTGGCGAGAATGGTGAGGTCGATCTGATGGTTGGCATGGGTGATGCGCCCGGCTGGAGCTACAATATCTCGTCTGCGCCACTGCTTGCCGGTCAGAATATCGTTGTTGCTGGTACGGTGCAGGACAATCAGGAGCTGTCCAACCCATCTGGTGTGATCCGCGCCTGGAATGTTGTCGATGGCAGTTTTGCCTGGGCATTTGATGTCGGGCGCCCCGGCGAAACGGGGCTTCCGCCGGAAGGCGAAACATTCACGCGTGGTACACCAAACAGCTGGTCAACCTCCAGCTATGACCCGGCGCTGGATCTGATTTATGTGCCGACCGGAAATGCCTCACCAGACTATTACGGCGCCAAGCGTCGCGATTTCGATGAAGAAATTACGGCGGCTGTTGTTGCGCTGCGCGGTGCGACTGGCGAGAAAGTCTGGGTGTATCGCACGGCCTATCATGACATCTGGGATTATGATGTTCCCTCACAGCCAACGCTCGTCGATATCACTAAGGATGGCGTGGAGATTCCCGCTGTGGCCGCCGGTACGAAACAGGGCGAAATGTTCCTGCTGGATCGCCGCGATGGCACGCCGATCTGGCCAGCGACAGAGTGTATGGATGGCTCAACGCCAACGGCGTTGGGCGAATGCCCTGTTCCTCAGGACCCGGCGGAAGGCGAATGGGTTTCTCCGGTCCAGCCTTTCTCTGCGCTGCCCCGTTTCAATGTCCCGCGCTATGAGAAAGATATGTGGGGCATGACCCCACTCGATCAGCTTTATTGCCGAATCGAATTCAAAAAGATGCGTTATGAGGGGCATTACACCCCACCAATGCCTGGCAAAGGCATTCTGGGGCGCGATGATGAAACTTCTGGCGGCACCTTCCAGTATCCTGGCAACCAGGGCGGCTATAACTGGACGAGCTCCTCCGTCGATGCCGACAATGGTCTTTTGGTGGTTCAGCCCATGTTGATGGGTAACCGGATCATCCTGATCTCTGAGGAAGAGCGCATGGCCATGCGTGGCATTCAGCTTTCGGATGAGGAAGCAGCTTCTCACCGTCAGGCCATGTCAGAACGAGCAGATCAAACGGGCCAGGGCCCATGGGATGAGGGTGTACCGCGTTATGGTCTCACCGCGCGATTCATGTCGGCCTGGAAAATTCCTTTCACGGATATCCAGTCACAAACGCCATGTTTCGAACCCCCTTATGGCGTGATGGCGGTGATTGATCTGAACAATAATCAGCTGCTCTGGGAGCGTCCGATCGGCAAAATGACCGAAATTGGTCCGTTTGGGATCAAGCCGGGCCTGCCGTTTGAGGTCGGAACGCCTGTCTATGGAGGCATGGTCACAACGCGTTCAGGCCTGGTCTTCCAAGTGGGCACGTTTGATTCCACCATGCGGGCGATCGACATCACGAATGGCAAAACGCTTTGGGAAACCAAGCTGCCATTGTCTGCCAACGCAACGCCGATCACCTATGCGGTGGATGGCAAGCAATATGTGGTGGCCTCGGTTCCAGATGATGGGCCGGATGGTCCGACGATTGGCAGCCAGCTGATTGCTTACGCGCTTCCCGAATAGCCGCCTGAAGGGCTGAATGCGTTCGGTCTGAATTTCATCCTAACCCTGTCGGCAGCTAAGCTTTGCATGCTGCCGGATATGGGCTGCTCGCCTGCACGCGTTTAGCTTTGCGCGGGCCGGATGCCCCATGCGAAGAGCGTTAAATTTTCTCAAAACAAGGGGTGACAGGTCGAACGAAAAAGCGAAGAATAAACTATAATAATATATAGCGATTATAGGGAGTGGGCATGTCGTCCAATACGACACCGAACGGAGTCGATCCGGTTATACCGGGCGGCGCAGGTCAGGCAAAAGCATTTGGACCCCTTACCGCATCTATGTGCTGGTCGTGCTCCTTCTCGTCTCCATCTGTAATTATATGGACCGGCTCTCGCTTTCGATTGTTCAGGATCTGATCAAGGAAGAATTGCACCGGAGTCACGCGCAATTAGGGCTGCTGGGCGGCCCTATGTTTGCGCTGTTCTACACGGTTTGCGGCATTCCGGTTGCACGACTGGCCGAGCGAACCAACCGGGCAAAACTGCTTGCCGGTGCCGTTGCATTCTGGTCGGCAATGACGGCAGCCTGTGGTGCGGCAGTCGGGTTTTTCAGTCTGGGCGCCGCACGCATGGGTATGGGCGCAGGTGAAGGCGGATGCGTTCCGATCATTCAAGCGACGGTTGCTGACACCCTCCGCACGACAAAGCGTGGGCTTGCCATGTCTTTCGTTGCCGCAGGCCCTCCGAGTTCAAGTATTTTGCTGCCTTTGTTATTGCCGCCAATCGTGGCTATCTGGGGCTGGCGCGGCGCGTTTGTGGCGCTTGCGATCCCTGGATTTTTTCTCGCTCTTCTTCTTTGGTTTACGGTGAAAGATCCGCGCGCCGAGGGCGAAACCGACGCAAAAATCGTCAAGAAGAAAGGCATCTTCTTTTCTGACCTTGCCCGGCTCATGCGTGATCCGGCATATGTGCTCCTGTTCATCGGCGGCGGCGCGATCGGGACAGCTTATTCCAGTGTGGGCCTGTTTCAGGTCTCTTTCCTGCTCAGAGTGCATGAGTTCAGCCTTGTTGAGGCGGGGCAGGTCTGGTCAATCGCCGGGATGGTCGGTCTTGTCGGTTCGTTTACCGGCGGTTTTCTGGCTGACAAATTTTCAGACAAGACGAACTCGAAGTCCTATCTTCTGACCCCGGCATTTGCCACGGTTCTGACCTTTATCCTCTTCACCGGCGCCTTCCTTGCCGCAAGTCCGGTTCTATGCGTGATCGCCCTGATTGCCGGTGGCTTCACCTACAATCTCAAAAACGGACCGATTTACGCATCCATTCAGCTCATTGTGCCCAACAGTATGCGGGCGACGGGCGCGGCCGTGCATATGTTTGCGGTGACGACGATTGGGTCACTGGTCGGACCGACTTTTGCGGGTTTCACCTCAGACTTCATGGCCGCCACCATGTATGGCACAGGCATTTCTGAATTCCTGGCAGCCTGCCCGGGCGGGTCTGCACCGGACGGTGCCACGGTAGGACAAATCGCGGCCTGCGCCACGGCATCGGCCGAAGGGCTACGTTGGGCGCTGGTGGCCGTTGCGTCTGTGTTTATCGTTGCGGGGGTTAGTCTGTTCGCCGCCGCAAAATTTATGAAGGTTGCGGACGAAGACGCCGAAAGCTGATCTGACGTTACGCTTGATCATAGGCTGAATCCGAAGTCTAACCCTTTCAAAAATCTGAGGAGAGACTGATGACGGCCGCAAGATCGCTGAACGAAATCAAACACGTCCTGCTGCACACAGCAGGCATTGGCGGTTTCTTCGGTCATGAAGCCTTTCCTGACTTTGACGAGGAAGTCATGACCATGGTCCTCGATGAAGCTGCGCGTATGTCTGACGAGATTTTCGCGCCCCTCAATCCCGTGGGCGACACACAGGGCAGCCAGCTTGTCGGCGACGGTGTGAAATCACCGGAAGGTTTTAAAGCGGCCTATCAGGCGTTCGCAGAAGCCGGATGGGTCGGGCTGCCTTTCCCGGAGAGCTATGGCGGGCAGGCTCTGCCAAAGCTGTTGTCGACGGCTGTCATGGATATTCTCAATTCGGGCAATTTGTCTCTCACGCTTTGCCCGACGCTATCCCTCGGCGCAATTGATGCGCTGATGTCCTATGGTACGGAGTTTCAACAGAAGGTCTTCCTTCCAAAGCTCGTGTCAGGCGAATGGACGGGCACGATGAATTTGACCGAGCCACAGGCGGGCTCGGATGTCGGTGCACTCAAAACCAAAGCCGAACCGAATGGCGATGGCACATACGCCATTACCGGCCAGAAGATTTACATCTCCTGGGGTGATCATGATATGGCCGAGAATATCATCCATCTCGTTTTGGCGCGCCTGCCAAATGCGCCGGATGGCACCAAAGGGATCTCGCTGTTTCTCGTACCAAAGACCATGGTGGACGAAGACGGCAATCTCGGCGCAGCCAATGCGGTCAAGCCCATCGGGGTCGAGCACAAAATGGGGCTGCATGCCTCGCCGACCTGCGTCATGGAATATTCCGGCGCAACCGGCTGGCTGGTCGGCGAAGAGAACCGTGGCATGATGGCCATGTTCGTCATGATGAACAATGCCCGTCTGCAGGTTGGCCTGCAGGGCACGGCCCTGTGCGAAGCGGCGTATTGGCAGGCGCTCGACTATGCCGCGGATCGCGTGCAGGGCAAGGCGGCCGGCGTGAAGGGCAATGCCGCAATCCTGCACCATCCCGATGTGCAGAACATGCTGATCAAAATGCGCGCCTATTCGGACGCCGCACGCAGCCTGTCTTACGAAGCGGTTATGGCCTCAGATCTCGCCGAAAATGCGACCAGCGACACCGAACGTAAAGCCGCGAAACTCAAAGAAGACATACTGACGCCCATCGCTAAATCCTGGCCAACTGACGCCGCGGTCGACGTCACCAGCCTTGGTGTGCAGGTTCATGGCGGCATGGGCTATATGGCCGAAACGCAAGCCGGTCAGCTGTACCGAGACAGCCGTATTCCACCGATTTATGAGGGCACGAACGGCATTCAGGCGATCGATCTGGCAGGTCGTAAGCTCGGACTGGAAGGCGGTCAGGCGGTGCATGATCTGTTCGACACGCTGCGCACCGAAGTGATCGGCCTCAAGCTCAAAAATCTGGACGAGGTCCCGCATATCGATGCGCTGATTGGCGGTCTTGAGTTGATGCAGGAGGAAACTCGCTGGATGCAATCGCAGAATGAACCCTTCTCTTCTCTGATGGGGGCAACGGCTTACCAGCGTCAGTTTGGCTCTCTGCTTGCGAGCATTTATCTGATGCGAGGCGCGATCCTGGCCAAGGAAGCCGGTGCCGCGAATGCAGACGACAAGCTCGCAATCGCGAAGGTGTTCGCCTCCTATGAACTGCCCGGCTATGCCAGCACACGCACGCGCGTCCGGTTGGCAGAGGTGTTGAGTTCTGAGGTCGCGAAAAAGCTGGTCGGACTTGAGGTCTGAGCCAGGAGGTTTATTAACGGCAGAAAACAGCGGCGTCCTTAACGCCGCTGTTTCTCAATTCTGTTCAGAGTGTCAGATTGCGCCGAAGGTCAGCGATTTGATTTCGAGATAATCGTCGAGGCCATGGTGTGAGCCTTCACGGCCCTGGCCTGACTCTTTCACGCCGCCAAATGGGGCCATCTCGTTTGAGATAATGCCTTCATTAATGCCGACCATGCCGTATTCCAGCGCCTCAGCCACTTTCCAGCAGCGCGATACGTCTTTGGAATAGAAGTAAGAGGCGAGGCCGAACTCTGTGTCGTTTGCCATCTGGATCGCTTCTTCATCGGTTTTGAACGTGAAGACAGGCGCAACCGGGCCAAAGATCTCTTCGGAGAAGACGCGCATGTCGCGTGTAGCTTCGGTCAGGACCAGAGGCTTGGAATAGCATGCGCCATTCGGCGTGGCCGGACCTTCATGCACCTTCGCACCTTTCGCGACCGCATCATCGACGAATTCGTCGACTGTTTTCTTGGCCTTGGCAGACACCAGCGGCCCGAGGTCCACACCGTCATCAAGACCATTGCCGACTCTCAGCGCATTGGTCGCGACCAGCAGCTTCTCAACGAAGGCGTCTTTCACGCTCTCATGAACCATAATGCGGTTGGTGCAGACGCAAGTCTGGCCGGCATTCCGGAACTTGGACGCCATCACGCCTTTCACGGCGAGATCGAGGTCAGCATCTTCGAAGATGATGAATGGCGCATTGCCGCCGAGCTCCATGGAGAGGCGCTTCAACGTGCTCGCGCACTGCTCGGTCAGCATTTTGCCGATACCGGTTGAGCCGGTGAAAGACAGCTTTTTGACGATTGGGTTCGAGGTCAGTTCCGCGCCGATTTCGCGGGTGTTTCCGACCACGATATTCACAACGCCCGGAGGAATGCCCACGCGGTCACACAGCTCGGCAATCGCCAGTGCAGACAGCGGCGTCTCACTCGCAGGCTTACAGACCACGGTGCATCCCGCAGCCAGCGCGGGAGCAATTTTGCGGGTCAGCATGGCATTCGGGAAGTTCCAGGGGGTGATCAGCGCAGCCACGCCAACCGGCTGGCGGATGGTCATCACGCGCTTTTCGCCAGTCGGCTGGGTCAGCACCTCGCCATAAATGCGTTTTGCTTCTTCAGAGAACCATTCGATATAATTGGCACCATAGGCGATTTCGCCCATGGCCTCTGCCAATGGCTTGCCTTGTTCAAGCGTCAGAATGCGGGCCAGCTCTTGCTGGTTTTCCATCATGATGTTGAACAGATCACGCAGATATTTGGCGCGTTCCTTTGGCGTTTTCGCGGCCCAGGCGGGCTGAGCGGCTTCAGCGGCTTCAATCGCGGCTGTGGTTTCGTCCGTTCCGCAATAAGCCAGCTCAGCGATCAGATCGCCATTCGCCGGATTGTCGACATTGAAGGTTTCGCCGGAAACCGCATCCACCCAATTGCCGTTAATATAGGCCTGGGTACGGAGGAGGCCTGGGTTCGTTGATGCGTCATCAGCCATAGTGTCATATCCCTCTGGGTTGGATCCGGAAATCAGAATGCTGCTTCATAGATGGCCCGTGCATCGCTCTGCGACACCGGACGTGGATTGTTTTTGAGAAGTCGGGTCTGACCCATGGCTTCTTCCGCCAGAAGGTCGAGATCATTCGCTGTCACCCCTGCATCGCGCATACGCGGCGGCAGGCCGACATCAAGACTGAGTTGCTCGAGCTGGTCAGCAAACCAGGCGGCAGTGGTTTCGTTTGAACCTGATGGCACATTGTCGAAACACACCGGCGCGAGCTCAGCATACATCTTCGCGGCCGCGCTTGAGTTGAACCGCAGAACGTGAGGCAGGAGCAGCGCATTCGAGGTGCCGTGCGGTATGTGATAACGCGCGCCCAGCGGGTAGGCGAGGGCATGGACGGCAGCAACCGGAGCGTTTGCGAAGGCCTGTCCGGCGAGGCAGGCACCGAACAGCATATTCTGGCGGGCTTCGAGATTCTTGCCATCCTCGATTACCGGCTTAAGGTTCTTAGACAGAAGCTCCAGCGCCTTCATGGCGAGCATATCTGAATACGGGTTCTTCTGAATGAGGCTCGTATAAGCCTCAATCGCGTGCACCATGGCATCCACACCGGTGGCAGCCGTCACGATAGGCGGTAGCCCGGTCGTCAATTCCGCATCGAGCAGAGCCACATCCGGATAGAGCTGGTTGGCGACAACCCCGGCTTTGGTGTTCGGGCCGGTTGTGACGATTGCCACGGCCGTTACCTCAGAGCCTGTTCCGGCGGTTGTCGGGATCAGGATGAGCGGCAACCGCTCGCCCTTCGCGAGGCCCACACCATAAATGTCCTCGAGTTTCTCACCGGATTTCAATAGCAACGCGACCAGCTTGGCTGCATCCATGGATGAGCCGCCGCCGAACCCGATCACACCATCTGCGCCATGCGCTTTGGCTGCATCCAGGCATTCCATAATTGTTTCTACTGGTGGGTCAGCCACAACCTCAGAATAGACCATGTAGTCGAGGCCGGTTGTGTCCATAACCTCTTTGAGTTTGTCGAGCAGGCCGACATTCACAATGCCGGGGTCAGTCACAATCAACGGCTTTGAAAACCGTAAACCTGCACACACCTCGGCCAGGCGTTTCAGGCCGCCCGCCTCATTGATGATGGAGCGCGTTGTGTTGAAAGTGAATGCCGTCATGTAAGCGTCGTCCCTGGAAGTCTGTTAACAGATCTGATTAGGAGAGTTTGCTATACGCAAACCGCACCTTTGTCGCCCTTTTACGCCTACACAAATAGTTTACGCAATATCAGAGCCGGGGACTCGGTGACGGTTCAGTCCTCAGTTTTCGACTTCGCAGATTTTGCGGCGACGGCTTCCCAGCCGGCAAGCACGAATGTGGTCCAGAAGTCGCTGGCTTCTTCCACGGTGAGTCGTTCTTTTCTCAGTGTGCTTTCCGCGCCCTGAAGGGCTGACATGGTCATAAGCATGCCGAGGATGGCTTCTTCCTCCCGAAGACCGTCATTCTTTTTGCGATCGATCCAGTAGGTCCGGCTGCGGTTGAAGAATTTTCTAGCGAGCTTCGAGGCTTCGCCACCCTCGGCATGGGCCTCATTCAGAAGCATGTAGTAGATGCGTCCACGATCTTTCAGATATTCAAAATGGCGCCTGATATAGATGCGGTGAGCTTCTGCCGTGCTGACATCATCCGGAACCAGCCCTTTCTGGGTCCCGATAATCAGATCGAACTCGCGCAGCAATAAAGCTTGCAACAAGGAATCCCGACACGAGAAATACCGGTGGACCAGTGGGCGACTCACGCCGGCCTCTGCTGCGACTTCATCAAGTGTGAAGCTCGCTGACTGGCGCTGCTCAACCAACCGACTGGCCGCATCCACAATCAGTTCCTGTCGAACGCTCGGGTCAAGACGCTTGGCCCGCTTGCGCTTTTGAGCAGGAGCTTTTTCTTGCGATATATTGGTGTCAGAATCCAATGAAAATGGCCTTGATGACTGTGATTTTGAACAGACGATGTAAAATACTTAAGGACAGATCGACCATCGGTAAATAGTCGGAACTGATGATCTTTGCCGTTAAACTTGGTCAGTCGCCGTCGAGGTTTCAGAATTGTGATCGGATTTTGCAGCAATCTCCGGCATCAATAATTGACATCTTGTCACTATTAAAGTTTTTTGAGGGATAAAGAATAGAAATTATTGGGAGGTTTCGTTGCTGCGACGAATTTTGTTGCCAGGCTTTGTAAGCGTAATCGCGCTTGGAAGCGCGCTGACCTATGCTGCATCGGCGGAGAATAAAGCGCCCGCCACTGGCTCGTTTGCCGTGACCACGTTGAATGAAGAGGCCCGCGAATCCATCGGTGATCGCTCAGAGTTTGTGATGGCCTATCGGCGCCTCACGGAAACTCAGTATCGCAACACGATTGCTGACGTCTTTGGCGAGACTATCAAAGTTGAAGGCCGGTTTGAGCCGGAAATGCGCGATGATGGTTTGCAGGCTGTCGGCAATGCGCAATTGTCCGTGACGACCTCCGGTCTTGAGCAGTATTATTCGCTGGCGCGTTCAATCTCCAGCCAGGTTATTGCGGAAGGCGAAGATCAGCTTGGATGCGCGGTTGATGCGCCCAAAGCGGAAGCGCGCGCTTGTGCGGAAGCCTTCCTGACCGAAACAGCACGACGTCTCTATTCACGCCCCATGGACAAGTTCGAACGCGACATGGTCATGGCCATCTGGGATGCGGCGGCTGAGGACAAAGATGAGTTTGGTCAGGCTTTCCAGATGTCGCTTGTCAGCGTTCTGGTCTCACCTGAATTCCTGTTCCGTCGTGAAATCGCCGAAAAAGTTGATGACGGAGAATATCGTCTGGATGGCTATTCCAAGGCGGCGCGCCTGTCTTACTATCTCTGGGATCGCGCGCCAGACGAAGAATTGCTGACGGCTGCAGAGTCCGGCGTTCTGCATACGCAGGATGGAATTGATGAGCAGGTCGAGCGCCTGCTAAGCTCTCCGAAGATCGCACATGGCGTTCGGGCGTTCTTCTCCGACATGCTTCATTTCGAAGACTTCGACACGGTCACCAAAGACGCTCAGACCTATCCCAAATTCTCGCAAGCGGTGGCCGACAGCGCGCGTGAAGAAACACTTCGCTTTTTGCAGCTTCACCTGATCGATAATGAGAGCGATTACCGCGACATCTTCACCACGAAGAAAACGGTCATCAACCGGTCTCTCGCGGCTGTCTACAATGTGCCCTACGCTTCCAAGGCGGACTGGGCGACTTATGAGTTCGATGAGGATTCTCAACGGTCCGGTATTCTTACGCAGGTGACATTCGCGTCACTGTTCTCTCATCCCGGCAGCTCCTCGCCAACTTTGCGGGGCTTGCACCTGGCTGAGATTTTTCAGTGCACGAAAATTCCTGATCCGCCGGCCGACGTCGACTTTTCAAAAGTTCAGGCGCTTGAATCCGGAACGGTTCGCGAGCGGCTGGATGCACACCGGACAGACCCGACCTGCGCGTCATGCCATGTGCTGATGGACCCGGCTGGTCTGGCGCTCGAGAATTTCGACGGCATTGGCCAGTTCCGCGCCCAGGAAAACGGGGAAGCCATCGACGTCTCTGCGAATATTTTCGGTGAGGAACTCAGCGGTGCGCCAGGTGTCGGCCAATATCTGCACGACAACCCGCAAATCTCATCCTGCCTCGTTCAGAAGGCTTACAATTATGGCGTGGGTCGTCCGACTGACTATTCAAAGGCCAAATTCCTGCAGGCCAAAGAGGCCGATTTTGCCGAGGAAGGCTATCAGTTCAAACCGCTGCTGCGCAGCATTCTGACTGATCCTCAATTCTACGAAGTGATTGTGCCCAATGGGCTGGAAGCGCGATCCACTTCAGCTTCGCTGGAAACAGAAACCAACGCCCGTGGAGGACAACAATGACATCTCGCTTTAATCGACGATCCCTTCTCAAAGGCGTTCTCACCGGAGGAACGGCCGTCTGTCTCGGCATTCCAATGCTCGATCAGTTCATGGACGCGAACGGCGAAACGCTTGCGGGTGGTGCGCCTATCCCAACGCGTTTCGGGACTTATTTCTGGGGCCTCGGCCTGACGGATACGCCTGCGGGCGGGTCTCGCTGGGTGCCGCCGACGATCGGCTATGATTATGAGATCATGCCAGAGCTCGAGACCTTCGCGGCGCTGAAAGAAAAAGTGTCTGTGTTCTCCGGCTTCCGCGTCATTGGTGACGGCAAGCCGAACCTGGTTCACTGGTCAGGCCATGCCTCCATCCTTGCGGGCGGAGCGCCGGATAAGTCCAATGTGATGATCGGTGAGTCGTTCGACAATAAAGTCGCTGACGCGATCGGCACCACAACCCGTTTTCGCAAGCTCGACCTCGCACCATGCGGCGACCCGAAGGCGAATTACTCAACACGCACAGGTACGGCTTATTCCACCCCGGAAACCACGCCGCTTGAACTGTATGCTCGCCTCTTCGGCGAAGGCTTCCAGGATCCGAACGATCCGAATTGGTCGCCAGACCCGAACATCATGCTGCGCCGCTCTGTGCTTTCCGCCGTGAGCGATCAACGCAAAGCTCTGCTGGCAGATGTTGGCTATAATGACCGCATCAAGCTCGATCAGTACTTCACCTCGCTTCGCGAGATTGAGAACCAGCTTGCGCTGCAACTCGAAAAGCCCGCTCCGGCGGAAGCCTGCGAAATCCCGGGCGAGCCTGTCTCGGCGCCGAAATCCATCACGGTGGATGTCGTCAACCAGAATACGCAAATCATGTCGAAGCTTCTGGCCATGGGCCTTGCCTGTAACCAGACGCGCGTCTTCAACATGGTGCACACGCCTGGCACCTCGACCACTTACATCAAGGGTGAAGCCAAGACCTATCACCAGATCACGCATGATGAACCGACCGATGCCGAACTTGGGTATCAGCCGGAAACCAGCCGTCTCGCCGGCATGGTGATGGAAGGCTTTGGTATCTTCCTGAAAGAGCTCGACGCCATTCAGGAGGGAGATCGTACGCTTCTCGACAACTCCATCGTCATGGCTTTCTCGGATACCGGTTATGCGAAAATCCACTCGCTTGAGAACATTCCAGTATTCCTCGCGGGCGGTGCAGGCGGCCGTCACAAAGCCGGTCAGCACGTGGCCTCCAAAGGCGAGCCGATCAGTCGTCTGTCGCTCACGGCCATGGAACTGGCTGGCGCTTCGCCGGGCGAGTTCGGTGTCGGTGCCATGAAAACATCCCGCGTCATTGAAGATGTGGTTGGGGAGCCTGCGACCGGTGCGAAACTTTAAGTCGCTAGCGCTCTCCGCGCTCTTAGGCCTTTCTGCGACCGGCGTGGCCGTCGCAGACTGGCAAAAAAGCTATGTGATCGACTGGTATGAGCCGGCCAATTATTACGGCGCGGAGACGGGCATTGTGGATCCCGGTACCGACTGCCCGGACGGGTCCAATAAAGAGCTGGATTACATCAAGGTTCTGACCGATGCCGGATATACCGAAGAGGAGGCCCAATGGCTTCGTGATCCGGAACACCCGTATCGACTGCCCAATCACGGCTCGAACCAGATGGCCTTTCGCGGCAAAGACCGCGCAAACGTCTACACTCAACCCTGGACCTATCCTGATCCCGGCCTGATCGGTGTGTCAGGAACGATTTCTGAGGGTCTCGATCTCGACGGCGATAAATCCAACGGGTTCACCAGTCCGGATGGCCGGACCGGCATTGATAACGAGTTCTATCGCACAGTCGGGTGCTGGAAGACCTATCGCGGACCGGACAGACTGTCCTCAGGCGCGATGACCTTCAATGACAGCATGCGTGGCGGGTCATGGACCGTGGCGATCGTCGTGTCAGGCAAGGGCGATGACCCGATGAACGACGAAGATGTCACCGTTGCCTTTTACGACAGTGACGATGCGCTGGTGAAGGATGCCAATAACAATATTGCGCACAATTACACCTTCACGGTCAGCCCGAACAAGAAATACGAAGCCATCTTCAAGGCCAGGTCCGAGAATGGCGTGATCACCTCGACCGAGTCGATGGACGAAGTCTGGATGCGGGACCCGAGCTATAATCGCGAGCTTCAGCTCCTGAAGGCCCGGCTGCGTCTGATCATGCAGGAAGATGGGACGCTGACTGGTGAATTCGGCGGCTATCGCCCGTGGGAGCCGGTCTATGAAGGCTGGGTCCGTGCGCGCGGAACGGTGATCGAATCCCTCACTTGGGTGAACCTGCCCGGTGTCTGGTATGCGCTTAAACGCAATGCCGACTACAGTCCGGAAGGTGCCGACGGCGAGAAGACTCACATCTCCTTTGCCATGCGTCTCGATGCCGTTCCGGCTTATGTCATGATGCCGGATGCTTCAGACCAATTGTATCAGGTGGCCAGCTTCAAAGATCAGGCACCGGAATTCAAAGAAGATCGCAGAGGCTACACTGTGGATGGTCTGGTTCCGGACAAGCAGGGCGTGATCCTCGCTGGTCCAAACGCACCAATCGTTCCGCCGAGCGTCAGCCGCGATGAGCTTCGCGAGCGGCTCCGCCGGGAGAAAAATCTCTATTATGATCGCTCTGCTGTGGGTGGTCAGTAAATCTCAGGTCAGGCGCTCTCAGGGCGCCGCCTGAAACAATCACAACGACCTGGATGCCAGCCCCCGTCTAGCGTCCTGTCATGGGAGGTTATGATGAAACGCACATCTCTGTTCACAGCTGCCTGTCTGATGTCTGGCCTGACGGCTGGCGCGGCTTATGCGGACTGGTCAAAAAGCTTTGTGGTCAGTTGGTATGAGGCAGCCCATTATTATGGCGCCGAAACCGGGATCACCGACCCGGGCACTGATTGCCCGGCTGGCACTAATCCGGAAATCGACTGGGAAGAAGTGCTCATCAGGGCGGGGTATACCGAAGAAGAAGCCAAATGGCTGCGCCACCCCGAACATCCCTATCGGGTGCCGAACCATGGTCAGAACCAGATGGCCTTTCGTGGAAAAGACCGCGCAAATGTTTACACTCAGCCCTGGACGTATCCGGATCCCGGTCTGACTGAAGTGTCCGGGGACATTTCCGAAGGCTTTGATCTCGATGGCAATCCGGAAACGGGGTTCACCAGCCCCGATGGCACGCCTGGTATTGATAATCAGTTTTACAAAACGACGGGGTGCTGGAAGTATTTCCGCGGTCCGAAACACTTGTCGTACAACGCTGAATCCTGGAACGACCGGATGCTTGAAGGTGGCTGGACTGTGACAGTCGTCGTGTCCGGCGAGGGTGATGACCCGATGAATGACGACAATGTCACCGTCGCGTTCTATGACAGCCCGGAAAAGCTCATCAAGGATGCACAGGGTGAGGTCGCCTGGAACTACACATTCACCGTCTCTCCGAACCAGAAATACGAAGCCATTTTCGACGCAAAGACCGAGAATGGTCGCATCCAGACCAAAGCACCAATGGATGAAGTCTGGTTCCGCGATACAAGCTATGTAAAAGATCTCCAGCTTCTGAAGGCGCAGCTCGATCTGACGCTGAATGAAGATGGCACATTGACCGGCCTTGTCGGCGGCTATCGTCCATGGGAACCTGTCCATGATCAGCATGTCGACGCCCGTGGTTCGGTGATTGAATCGCTGACCTGGATTGAACTTCCGGCGCTCTGGTATGCCCTGAAGCGTAATGCCGATTACAGCCCGGAAGGCGCAGATGGCGAGAAGACGCACATTTCATACGCGATGCGCATCGAAGCGGTCCCGGCATATGTCATGCTTGAAGACGCGTCTGATCAGGTTGAAATGGCTCAATCCTTCAAGACTGATCCAAAAGCTGAGCCCTTTGCGCCTATGCCAATTGCGGTCAAATTCTCGTCCGTGAACGTCATTGATGGCATTGTTGTCGAAAAGGACGGCGTCTTTTTGGCGGGCCAGAATGCGGAGATCATTCCGCCCGGCCCGACGCGTGAAGAGTTGATGGCCAGAAAGATGGAACAAATGGCAGCATCTGGCGGCCAGTAAATTCAAACGAATAACGCGAAAAGCGCTGAGGTTGAGCCTCAGCGCTTTTTTTTTGGGTGAGATTGTAGCGGCGCTAGAGAAAGGCCGCGACGAGCCAGCAGAGCTCTGAGCCCACTTTATCAACCGGTCCGGTTGCCTGGGTGCGGATCTTGTCTTCCATCGTCTGGAAGTTCTCTATGCGCGTGCGCGATGAGATATGAATACCGTGAAGCCGTTCATAATCCCCAATCATTTCAAACAGCTCTTGCATGTCCCGGGCTTGCATTTTGTCCAGCAGATTGTTGATATCGACAGCGAAGGCATTGCCCCACGGCCCTTTCGGGCAACCGATATTTCCCGTACTGAATTGGAAATCATTCACATATGTGGTGATCATGATGCGGCCTTCAGCCAGGGCCGGGCTGGTCAGCGCGAGGCTGGCAAATGTGAATGCAGCGAGTTTCGAACGAAGTTTCATCTGTGAGGCTCCGGTTAAGTTCATGCCTGATGAACTGCCGGGAAACGGCTGCAAACACTATTCCTACAGATGTGCTATTCGCCCCCGGCATCCCCTCAATTGACGAGCGGATTTCATGCAGATTTCTCCTCAATCCGATGCGGTTTCACATTGACGATGGCGGTTCAGATCGATATACACGCGCCTTCCAATTCAGGTTGCGGTTATGGCGGAATTGGTAGACGCGCACGGTTCAGGTCCGTGTGGGGCAACCCGTGGAGGTTCGAGTCCTCTTAACCGCACCAAACTTTCTGGTTTTGCGACGCAAAAATTTTCGTGCCGGTGGCACGAAAATAGGAAAGTTTTGTGTTTCAAAGGTTTGATCGCCCGCACTGGCTGCGCCAGCGCGATGGATCGCGCTCAGGGCTGCAGCCTCATTCTGGCACCAGATCCAGTGGCGCGAACACGGAAAAGTTTTGTGTTTACGTTTTGCCCTGCTTCTTAGTGCCAACAATTTCGCATCCTGCGAGACCTCGGTTATAGTCGCTTTTCACGGTCTCATGGGGAGGGCGGCGCGTGATCAAAGGCAATATTCTGCATATCCTCTTTGAGGATCCATTGATTGCCTGCGTGCGGCTTGATGCCAAAACGGCCCCGACGCTCGACTGGCTGGCCCGTCGCGCAAATGGCGCCAACTTTCACGTCTGTTTGATGCCAAGTTGGTCGCTCCGCAAAACGCTGGGGCGACGGTATGGTGAGATTGAGCCGTCTCTAAAAGCCCATCCCAACATGACTTGTGTGATGCTGGCGCAGGAGCCGAATGACGAAATTCTGATCCGCGAAATCGGCATGGAACCTGTGCTCTGCAATCATAATTGTTTTCTCGATGAGGCGGTGATGTATCCCGAACCAGGTCGGGAGAAGCGTTTTGATGCCATCTATGTCGGGCGCTACAACCCGTTCAAACGTCATGAGCTGGCGTGGGACGTGCCCAATATTGCCGTGGTGACGGCGAAGTTCGGGGTTCAGCCAGACATCGCTGCGGACCTTCAGAAAGGGTATCGGTCGCTCGCCTGGTCGAATTTCGATCCTGATACCGGCGTAACCCTTCAATCAGTCGAGGAAGTTCGCGGCCTGTTGAGTGAGGCGTATTGCGGTCTCGCCTTGTCGGCCGAAGAAGGGGCGATGTATGCCGCAGGAGAATATGCGCTTGCTGGCTTGCCGATTGTTACCACCCCGTCCATTGGTGGCCGCGATCAGTTTTTCTTGCCGGAATGGGTCAAAACCGTCCAGCCAGATCCAGCAGAAATCTCCGCGGCTGTGGAGGCATTCAAACAGGCGCCGCCATCGCCGGAGATGATCCGGTCACGCACGCTCGATTTGATGCGACCGCACCGGGAAAACCTCATTGGCTGGCTGGAACGAATTCTGCAGCATCCCTTACGCGAGCGGGCGCGGCCCACTGGCTGGCTGCCGGAATTTACCCATCGCATGCAGGTCTGGCATAATTTCACTTAGACTGGGGATTAAGCGGGGACGTCATGGTTGAAACTGAAACGTCAGAACATCGGGACCTCAGTTCTGAGCCCGACGGCATGCCGACCGCATGTGGCGTTATAATTGGGGCGACGAAGTGCGGAACCACCTCACTCTATCGCGCACTGTCTGCGCATCCCAATATCTGTCCGTCACGTCGCAAGGAGCTCAATCTTTTTCTGGAACCCGAAACGTCTCCGGACAGTTTTGAGACCTATTACGAGAATTTCCACTTCAATCCGCTGATACATCGCGTCACGCTCGAGGCGTCACCCCAATATACCCACGCGCCTCGTTTCACAGATGTGGCAAAGCGCATGAAGGCATGCGGCGCTCCCTTCAAATTGATCTATGTGGTGCGCGATCCGTTTGAACGCTTGGAATCTCACTATCGAAATGGGTTGGGTGATGGGTTTCTGGATGCCGGGCCTGCCGAATGGCTGGACGAATACGGGGTCGAAGCCAGTGATTACTCTGCTCAGCTCGCTCATTTCGAGGCGCAGTTCTCGCGGGACGATATTCTGGTGATTTCGTTCGACATGGTGACGTCTGACCCGGCGCAGGCGCATGATCTGATCTGTCGCCATCTGGGTGTTCCGGCGGGCAAATTTCTGCCCCAGAGATGGGAAAATCGCGGCGAAGCCTTCATTGAGGAGCGCGCCCGACATCTGGTTGACGCCGAACAGGCTGATAAACGTTCAGATATTGCCAATGCCCGGCAGGAAGCGCTGATACCAGACACCATCCGAAGAGACCTCCGCTCCAGATGGGACGTCGGAATGATGCGGCTCTATTCAGAATATGGGATCGACGTCACACGTTGGGGGTTCATGCCGGACTGGCGTGGCGCACTTATGGAAGCTGCGGCACCGGAAGCCCAGGTAATCCAGCCCAAAATACCGCTCATAACTGAGATCCGATGTGCGAAAGACTGGCGGCCTGAGGTCCGACCTGAGATGACGCCCGGTCTCAGCAAGCCCTGGTTTGAGGCGCGGCGCGACTGGGCCGCAGGCGATCTGGTGTCCGGGCGGCAATATGGTCGCCGCGCCGAACGGATACCGCAGGCTAAATTCAGCGTGGTCATCGCCACTCATCAGCGTACAGATCTGTTGAGGCGCTTATTAACATCCCTTCGTCCCATCATCCGAAATCGTACCATGCCGACAGAAGTCTTTGTGGTTCTGGATGGGGATCCGGTTGAAACCTATGAGGATCTGGCCCGCAATTTCTTCGATATCGCCAGTTTCGTGAGGCTGACGGAAAACCGTGGGCCGGGAACAGCCCGCAATATTGGCGCCGCACTGGCGAGCGGGGATTACCTTCTGTTTCTGGATGATGATTGTCTGCCGAATGAGGCACATATCGAACGCCTCTCAGATCGGCTGCGAACCTATCCCAACATTATTGCCATGGGCGGACCGACTGTGGGCCAACCTGGTCAGAAGCGAGACTTTTTCGAACGGTTTACGCTGACGGCGGGGCTTAACCCAAAGCCCGGATATCATGAGGGCCGGCTTATTTGTCTGCCGTCCTGCAATCTGGCGGTGAGGCGTGATTGGTTCCTGTCTGAGAGCGGGTTTGATCCGGATTTGCGTGCATCAGAGGATTTCAACCTCACCCACCGCCTGAATGCCAAAGGTGCGCTGATGTATGATGATCATGAATGGGCGATCCCGCATGATCAGGATTGGGGGCTGAGCGGCATTCTCAACCGCGCCAAGCGTGATGGCTATTGGTTGAGTGCACATGCGGCGCGCTCGAATGATGGCCTGGCGCGATCCATTTTGCCGACGACTGGCCTCAGTGCGCTCTGGAAAGATGTGCCTTTGTCGCTGAAATGGCGAAATCGATCCTGGAAGCATTTGAAATCCTGGGACCGTCGCAGATTTCTGTGTCTGGAAGCGCTCAGACAGGTCTGGATATGGCGCGGATGCCGCGCCTGGCAGAAAGAGCAGACGCGTCAGAATGCATCCGCGTCGTCTGAACCGCAGTTTGTGCCAGACAGTTTTTGATTGTCCTCAGCTCGCCTCCTTCATGGCGGCAAGTGCGGTTGTGAGGAACCCTTTCATCGGGTCAGCCATCTCCCGGTTTTGAAAGGTCCGCGCCTGGGCCATGGCGGCCTCCCGCCAGTCACGGTCTGACTGATACCGCGCGAAAACCTCAGGAAGTTTATGCGCGTCTTTCCGCTCGAGGCTCACCGCGACACCCATCTCCTGCATGATCGCAGCCGTATGACGCGCCTCATTATGTTGTGGCAGAATGATCTGCGGCCGACCAGCGAAGAGACAGGCTTGCGTGGTCGCGATGCCTCCATGATGGATGACAAGGCTTGCCGCTGGCAGCGTTTCGGTCAGGGGCGGCGCGGTCTGGCTGAGAGGCAATCCTGAATTTTCCAGCAAGTGTGCGTGGGCATCACTCAGTCCGCGCACAAAAACATTGCGGTCGAAATTGGCGTGCGACAGGATCTTTGTCACTGTATCAAAGGCGGCATAGTCCGACGACAAATAGGCAAACACTCGAAGGTCAGCCGGATAGAGCATGAGACGCGGAACAGGTTCGAGCGGGCCAAGAACAGGCGTCTGTCTGAGCGGGCGGTAGGGATCGAGTTCCGGCAGGCAGAAGACGCATTGACCTGCCGTGTTCATCATTTCTGGTAAAGTGGTGAGGCTCTCACCCTCAAAATGAGACAGAACCCGGTTGACGGTCTGAAGAATTTTTCCATCCGCCGCTGGCGCGAGCACATCCGCATCGGTCCATTGCAAATCGGGAAACCGGCGCGAATTCGGGGGCGGCGTCAGAAAGCCATTACCCACCTGAACGACCGGCACACTGCCGCGTGCAGCTAGTATGGCTGACGGGCTATGGTCTGCAATGATCAAAGCCGGGTCGACAAGGTCTATCAGCGCCTTCCAGGCGCGCACCAGGGGCAGTAATTCGTTTTCCTCCGCATATCCCTGAATCTGCAATAGCGACGCGTAATTGCGGATCTGACCGAGGCCCGTTCGCGGACGGGGCTGAAAGGGCGCAGCGATCACGCGACCCAGCGAGCTATGCAATTCCTTGCCTGCCAGAACCGGGTCCCGGCATGCGAAGACCAGGTCAAACCCGGCATCGGCCAGCTTATAGCCAAGCAGTTTCAGGGGGCGGATATGCCCCAGCCCTTCACCCAATTCCCAAGTCAGAAGAACGGTGTTCCGGGGCATGAAATCTCTTTTCACTCAACCGTTCGGATGGCGACACCGACGCCAAACTATATAGGATCAGGTGCCGTAGCCCGCCTGATTTTTCAGGGCCGCAAGCCCCCGATAGACAGCATAGGCCTCATTACCGACCATGTCTCGGCGGTCACGATCTTTCAGTGTACCGGTGCCATAGAGCTGTGACCGGAAACCAAGCCGGAAAGCCTGATCGCCATCGCCGGCATTGACTTCGGCATAGAAGGATAATCCCTCATAGCCTTCAAAGCCCGGACGGTAATCCATGGACAGAATGCCGAGCTCTGACTCTTCGCTGATGTCTGCTCCGACACTGAACAGAAGATTGTTCGTCGCATACCAGCCAACATCGAATTTCCCATAAGGGCCTTCGTCGAATACATCAGAGAATTGTGCGCCGACCTGAGCCGCGACAGTGAAGTGCTCAAAATAGAGCTCACCCTTGCCGCCAACGCGTGTCAGTTCATCACCATCTTGTCCGGCATAGCTGGCAAGGACACCAAGCATGTATTTGTCCGGGTCACGCATGAAGAACTGACCGGCCACCGCACCCAGACTGCTGTCGACATTGCCGACCGAGGCGTCAAACTGAAAGCCTGTCTTGTCCGTCAGCGGCGTCGCCACACTAAATCCGCCAACCGCGCCACCATCGCCATACTGGTCGACATATGAGCCGCTGATCTCAGAGTTTGTACCGCTGACAGCCGGGCCCTCTGCATGAGCGGTTTGCGACGTCGCAAAGCCTGCAGCCATCAACGCCGCCATGGCCGCACGTTTGAAGCGAATTCGCCGCACTTGTGCCTTGCTGCTGGACAGAGACTGACGGTCAACCGGCACCAGTGCGGTCTGCGGCATGCCAAAGCCGATGCGCAGGGGAGGTGCCATCTCTTCCTGGCCTTTAAAGGCCGCGCCCATCGCCTCATAGGCGATCGTTTCAGTCACGTTGAGATGTTTGAATTTCAGCTTTTTGTCTGCAATGAACCGGGCATCGTTCAGCACGACAACAATCGAACCGGCATCCGGGGCAAAGAACACGCCTGCCACATCCTGTCCGAGATTGCTGCGCAGCCGGGTTGCGAAGGACAAAAGCCGCCGCGCGCGCTCATAGGATTTTGCAGGGTCGTGAACAACCAGATCATGGGTCAGATTCTGCACAAAATCCTGCAGTGTGTCAGGCCGCAGAAGGTCTTCCGGGCGCCATGTCTGAATTTTGACGGGTATTTTCGAATTGAAGACATTCGCTGCAGCGCGCTGAGCGTGACCCATAATATAGGGATTCTTCGCTTCGGCCTTCAGATGAAGTGTAAGCTTAGGTTTTTTTGGCTGGTCGAGACCTGCAAGAAAAATCGGAGTGCTGAGCCGTGACAACTCAGACGTAAATCGGGATTTCAGTTCTTCTGACATGCGTCGTCCCCACACCAATTATGAATACTGGTGTATCTCGTCCCCAAGACACGGAGTATCGATAGCATAAAACACGTTCAAATGAAATGTGCGGCGGAACTATTCTCCGGATGGGAGAGTCTTGGATGATCTTGTCTTCTGGGTTAATCGAAATATCAAATCAAAATTCAGAAAACTTCATATTTTCTAATATGTTAGGCGCTAACGACTCTCATCTTCGCTTCCGACTATTTGAGGATTTGTGACAGCTTCCCAAGGATTGTCAGCAGGATTTCAGACACAGGCAGACTGAAATATCCGGCTTCGCCAGCGAGCGCATCATCTTCCCAATCAAAATACATCTCTTCCCAGTCGTCGGGCATATTAGACAGAAACCCGGTAAATTCGAGGTCGGATACGCGCATGGCGTCCGGAGAAAACGGCAGATGAGGAATGCCATCCAGAAAAGGTTCACCATCCACCATCAATGGGCCGCGAACGCTGACATGTACGCCCAGACCGATGGGAGAGAGAATATCAACCTTCACGATCAGAAGCGTCGTTCCGGCAAACTCTCCCTGTGCGATCCGCCAGACCTGTCCCGGTTCAAATTCACATTCAGCAGTGTTGATTGTGTCAAAACGGGTCGAAAATACGCGATTGAGGATGTCACTCATGAGAAAGGCTCCGGTTTTCGCCTTTCAGGTGCAAGTGGCGTTCCGGCTTCCCGTCAGCTGGGATATCAGGTCAGGCCGTGTTCCGACCGAGTGCGTCTTCCCAGTGTTTGCGACACAGCGAGACATATTCGGCTTTTTCGACAAGAATCTTGTCGCCGTCTGTCACCACGTCTCCGTCAGGGCCGAGGCGTGCCGTCATTGTGGCTTTGCGCCCGCAATGGCAAATCGTCCGTGCTTCACGAAGGTCGTCTGCCAGTGCGAGTAACATCGCCGAGCCCTCAAACAGCTCGCCCTGAAAATCTGTTCGCAGCCCGTAACACAGAACCGGAAGCCCAAACTGATCACCCGCCCGGGCGAGCTGCCAGACCTGATCCCGCGTGAGAAACTGCGCTTCGTCCAGGAAGACGACATGCAGTGGTTTATCGTCTCGTTGGGCGGCAATGGCAGAGAACAAGTCGGTGTCAGACCGAAACAAATGCGCGTCCGCACTCAGGCCGATACGAGACTCGATACGGCCCATCGCATCGTCTGCGGCACCGTGATGTCCGCTTGTCCACAACATAGTCTCCATGCCGCGTTCACGATAATTATAGGCAGCCTGAAGCAGTATGGCCGACTTGCCCGCATTCATTGCGGAATAGGTGAAATAGAGTTTGGACATGCCCCTTCGTTTATCCCGATTCTGGATCTGTCAGCATGTCACGGCGATCTGGTGTGTGATTTGCACTTAACCTCTGACTTGTTTCACGCTGATCCGAAAAAGAGGACTGTTCGATCATGGCAAACCCAATCCGCGCTATGGCCTGTCTGTTTGCGACGTTCCTTATGTTCCAGCCGGCCTTTTCCAATGAAGATGCCCAACTCGAAGCTCTGCCAACTTATGTCGGGATGATCGGCTTTGATTCTGCCCGCAAGGATTTTGGCGACGTCGCACAAGGCGACATGCTCGAACACACATTTCTGTTCATGAATAATGGTCTTGGCCCTTTCGAAATCAAAAAGGCATCGTCTGGTGTCTCTGGCGTGTCCGTTCTCACCTCGTTGAAATCCTTTGAGACAGATGAACTCGGCGAGATTCGCGTTCGCATCGACACCAGCCAGATGGAAGGCCCGCAATATATCCGGGTGCGTGTTGAATCAGACGCGCATAATGCGCCGTCTACGCTCTACGTCCTGGCGAATGTCGTTTCTGAGACTGCACCTGAAGAGGAATAGTCAGACGGTCGACTGCAAACTGAATGTGATCAGTTTGTAAATTATGTTAAGCTCTCCCGGTCGGATAGATACTCAGGGGGACGCTGATGATCCGAAAAATTCTGCGTGGCCTTGTGCCCATTTGTCTTTTTGTCGTTTGCGGGACGGCGTCCGCTCAGGGCGCGGTGTCATTCAGGACACTTATCGAGCGTTTTGAAACGCTCAGCCCGCAACAAGTCGCAGCCACACTTGCAACGCTCAATGATACGGAGCGGCTCCAACTGTCAGTTTATCAATCGTTCGCCAGTCTTGTGCACCTTCAGGCCTGTTATGCGGACAACTCAGTCATGATGGCGTTTTCGACCGGCTATATGAACTGTGCGCAGACCTATCAGGAATGGCAGAACACGCTCTATTTCATGAAAAATGACTGGAATGCCGCCACCCAATACGCCTGGCAGCAGCGCAATAGCATGTTGATCGGCATTAAGTGCGCTTCAGGTGAGTATGATGCCGGAAGTTGCGGCGCGTATGGGCAGGGCGTCCAGACCTATAACAAAGCGATTGATGAAACCGGCAAAGCCATTGTCCGCAATATGGATCCTTATGCCTGCGACAATCCGGGCGGGTACACTTCCGACGGTCGCTATTGCGCACCGGTGGAGTGACGCGCTGACTTACTTCGCGAACAGCTGATTGCGATCGGCGAAAGCCTTGAACTCTAGCGCATTGCCTGACGGGTCGAGGAAAAACATGGTGGCCTGTTCACCAGGTTCGCCCTTGAACCGGATATAGGGCTCGATCAGAAAATTCGTGTCAGCCGCTTTCAGTTTTTCTGCCAGCGCATGCCATTGCTCCATGTTGAGCACGAGGCCGAAATGGCGAACCGGAACATTCTTGCCATCCACGGCATTCGCACTTGGCGGGGAACATTCTTCAGGGGCCATATGGGCCACGATCTGATGACCATAGAAATCAAAGTCCACCCATTCGTCAGAAGACCTTCCCTCCGGGCATCCGAGTAGGTCACCGTAGAATGCGCGTGCCGCAGACAGGTCGTGGACTGGAAAGGCGAGATGAAAGGGAGGCATGGAAAACTCAGTCATTGGATTTCAGCTTCTGATATCGCGTCAGGTGAGGAATGTCATGTCAGCGAATTTGCGACCGATAACCGCAATATGCCTGTTCTGCGCCTGCAAAGGCTTGCAACGGCCAGATCGCCTGAGCATAAGGGGCGCTGGCCTGTGTCGGTTTGGGAGGAAAAGGCGTGAGAATAAACATTATCGGCGCCGGGATGGGTGGTCTAACAGCCGCTCTGATGTTGCATGAAGCCGGACAGGATGTGCACGTCTATGAAGCGGTCAGCGAGATTAAGGCGCTTGGTGTTGGCATCAATCTTCTGCCTCATGCCTCCATTTTCATGAAACGCCTTGGCGTACTCGACGATCTGCTTTCATTGGGCGTCGCCACCAAAGAGCTCTCTTTTTACAACAAGTTTGGTCAGCATATCTGGACCGAGCCGCGCGGCTTGTTTGGCGGTTTTGCCAGTCCGCAGATTTCACTCGGGCGTGGCGATCTCCAACTTACCCTGCTCAAGCATGTCAAAGACCGCCTGGGTGCAGACCGCGTCCATACCGGTGTGCGTTTGAAATCATTCCGTACTGAGGGTGATATCGCCATCGGTGTCTGCGAGACAGATACCGGCGCAGAGATCGAACTCCAATCTGACCTGCTCATTTGTGCGGATGGTATTCACTCCGTCGCCCGAAACCAGATGTATCCCGATGAAGGTCTGCCCCGGTATGCCGGGCGGGTTCTCTGGCGGGCGACCAGCCTCGTTCAGCCCTATCTCTCGGGTGCCAGCATGATCATGGCGGGCCATCAGTCTGAGAAATTCGTCTGCTATCCCATTGAGCCGGTTCGCGAAGATGGCCTGCAGCGCATCAACTGGATTGCCGAGCTGAACGTGCCTGAATTGCTCGATCGGGAAGACTGGAACCGACCCGGCAATGTTGATGATTTCTGGCCGGTTTTCAAAGATTGGGAGTTTGACTGGCTCGACATTCCCGAACTTATCCGGACGGCCGAGTCCGTTTATGAATTTCCGCTGGTCGACCGTGATCCGGTCGATAGCTGGTCTGAGGGACGTGTGACGCTGCTCGGCGACGCGGCTCATCCGATGTATCCGATCGGCTCCAATGGTGCGACCCAGGCTATGCTGGATGCTGACTGCATTGCGCGTGTTGTGTCTGCGGGCGGAAGGATTGACGAGATGCTGACAGCCTATGAGGCTGAGCGTCGGACGGCGACCGCAAAGATTGTTCTCTCCAACCGCAAGAATGGCCCGGAAATCTGCATGCAGATGGCGCATGAGCGTGCGCCGAACGGATTTGAAAAACTCGATGACGTGTTCGCGCCGGGTGAGCTGCAAGAGATTGCAGATCATTACAAACAGCTGACCGGGATGAAGAAGGTCCAGACAAAGGCACCTGCATGAGTCTCTCATCCCGGCATTTGTGCAAGTTTCGGGTCGAAGTTGGCGCGCCGACAACCGTCGACGACGGTGAGTTCGGCCGACGCTTTATCCCCATTACTGGCGGCGAGGTCAGCGGCAGTCTGACCGGCAAGATTCTATCTGGTGGCGGCGACTGGCAGACACTCCTGCCGGATGATGTGTTGGAAATCCGTGCGCATTACACCGTTGAGATTGACGGACAAGGTTTGGTGGAAATTCAGTCAGACGGGGTCCGCGCCTTGCGCGAGGATGAGACGGTTTATTTCCGCACCAGCATCCGCTTCCACACAGCCGCACCGGGATTGCGGCACCTCAATCAGACGCTAGCCTTGGCTGTCGGGCGGAAAGCGCCGGACGGCGTGCACCTGGACATTTACGAAATCCTTTGACCGGCGGGAGGGGCGACCCGGCTGGTTCTGGTCATCTTTCGTTAACACTAACAGCTTGCTTACGGATCCGTTCAGAATTGGAACAGGACTTCAAACAAGCCTTCAGGGAAACTGGTTAGTGTAAAAATGGGCAGGAAGCCCAGCACCGGCATAAAGAACATATCCGGTGAGCGTAAAGACCAGAAAGGTGCAAGGTGGTTCATGTCCATCGGCGTCAATTATAATTCCAGCGCAATGCGCGCGCTTATGCAGCTCAATCGATCCGGACGTGATCTTGAAGAGATCCAGTCACGCATGAATAGCGGCCTGAAGGTCGATAGCGCAAAAGATAATGGGGCAATCTTTGGCATGGCGCAGACCTTGCGCTCTGATATTGCCAGCCTCGGTGTCGTCACGGAATCGCTCGGACATGGGATATCGGTCACCGATGTCGCCTATTCCGCTATGGAATCCATGACCGATCTGATGCTCGAAATGAAAGAAAAGGCGCTCGCGGCGGCTGACCCGTCACTCGACTCCCGCAGTCGCGCCATTCTCAACGAAGATTTCGAGGTCTTGCGCAATAAGATCGACGTTATGGTCGGAAATGCCGAGTTCAACGGCATTAACCTCCTGAACGGCACGACAAATGGCGTGTCGCCGATCACGGATGTACATGGTGGACAGGCCGTCACCGTGAATGATTATGATGTGAAACTTGGTGGCGCGGATACGCAGATGACGCCTAGCATGAAAATTGACCCCTTCTCAGATGCGAAAGATTCTCTCTCGCGTATCGAGCAAAGCCTGCAGGACCATGCGCTGGCGCTGAACCATTTCGGGGGCCGCGTACGGACGATGGAAACCATGCGCGTGCTGGCGGTTCACACCTCAGACATACTCGAGAAAAACCTTGGATCACTTGTAGATGCTGATCTTGGACGGGAGAGCGCAAAGCTTCAGGCCGCTCAAACCCGTCAGCAACTCTCAGTTCAGGCCATGTCGATTGCCAATCAGCTTCCGACCTTTGCAACCCAGCTGTTCAATCGATAGGCCGCCGCGTCAATCGACTTGTACTGGATATTGAAATTGCAATTCAAGTGACGTTGCGTCATTATTCCCCCGATATGACTTTTGGGAGGAAGCATGCTCGATCGACGGAATGTTCTGAGACTGGCGAGTTTAACACCGGCTGCAGCACTTCTTCAAGGCACGGCGTTCTCCGCATCAGCCGGGATCTCTCCCATGACACCTGATCAGACAACGCCTCAAAAAGCGATGGCCGCTGAGCAATTGCGCGGGCTTCTGAATCTGTTTCTGCCGAGCTTTATGGCCGACGGCATCACACTTGATGAAGTCGCCATCCGGCACGATGTTCAACACAGTATTGCTCAGGGGTTCGCGGGAACACTGCCACTGCCAAACTGGACTCCGCCTGATGATCCACGTTGGAAGCAGTTTCACGAAATCATCGTTGATGAGGCTGCCGGAAAGCTTCCCCTGCACGGAATCATTACGTCGAGTGATCCCGAGACCGATATCGCCCAGTTAAAGCGATTTGAGGCCCTTGGTGCGGAGATGATTCTGCTGGCCCCCCGGCATGATCCGAATATCAGTGAGGCAGACCTCACAGAAGCCATGCTGAAGCGGGTGCGCGCAACGGACATGTCTTTCATCCTTTATGCCGCTCTGAATAAAGGGCGAAGCTTTCCGCATCTTGGTCCTGCTGGCCAGCCGCTTGGCGTTTATGACAGGCTGGCTGACGAACCGAATGTTGTCGCTGCCAAGATATCTCAGCCTGTGACACTCACATCGACGATGCAGATGTGCGAAGTACTCGCTGATCGATTGCTCATGGCACCGGTCAATCTCGACTTCTTTCCACTGCTGGCGCGCCATTATCACATGCAATGGAGCGGCCAGTGGAATGCCGAGGCCGTGCAGACGCCCGACAGTCAGATCGGCAATGAACTGATGGCAGCCTGCGCCGCGAAGGATTTCCAACGCGTCGACCAGATCATGCTGAAAATGCAGCCCGTGATCGACCATTTCTATCTGGTTCAGGCCAATTCAATCCGTATGGGCGGACATCCGTGGCAGCACAATAAATATTACACGTGGCTCGGAGGGGGGAATGGCGGGCTACTGCCAGTCGATCCGCATTCTGCAGCGGCGTCCATTCCTGTCCTCACGGCGTCGGCTCGGGCGGGTATTCGCGCAGCCTTTAAAGCCAGTAATCTGACTCCCACAGATGCACCGGAAGAACAATTCATTGTGGGCCGCGCCGCCTGGGCGCGTGGTGTACGTCCTGCCGACCTTCAGGAACTCACGCGCTACGAAGTCTGAACACCAATCAGTCTTACGGCATAACCGGAAGATCGGTTGGACCGGGATCAACCCCCGCCGCGGTCAGCATGGCATGCACCTGACCGCGATGGTGTGTCTGGTGGTTGAACAGATGAACCACGCTGGTGTCGCGTGGCAGCCGGATTTCTTTGTCGTAAGCCGATGAGTAAAAGCTCAGCTCGCCAACCAGCCATTCCGGTGTCATTGCCTCGGCCCAATCCAGGATTATCTCGTCGAATTCCCCCCGCATGGATTTGAGAACTGACCAGTCGGCAAACATGGCCCCCGATTTCGCGATCGGCACGTCGGATGGCGCGATCTCCGGTGCGAAACGGTTCATCCAGGCAATATCCGCCCAGAGAATATGACTGAGCGTTTCCTGTATCGAGCGGAAAAACGCCCCGCGATCGGCCATGCGGTCAGCGTCGCTTAAACCGTCCGCAGCGCGGTAAAGCGATTGGTTTTGCCAGCGATTATAACGCGCCATCTTTATCGCGAATTCAGGCGTTACGATCGACGACATCTCGCTACCTCACGTCAGGGGTCCAGCCATCAAGCACATAAGCCGGTGAGCGATAATTCGCAATCACTTCGGCATCGGCGTCCGCATCGAGTATTTTTACAATGGGATGGCGCCCGGACTGGTCGATCGGATTGCCGTCTGCATCCACGCTGTTGAATTCCATGAAGTTGACGCCGGACCAGTCAAAGGTCTCAGGCGGCTCAACCGGCCCCCAGCCTTCTTCGGAAATGCCGACAAGTGTTGAGTCTATGATCACCATTTCCGCATGCGGGAAGTTCGGCGCAGACGATCCCGGACCGTTGCGGGGGAGCCGCGCCAAATTAGCGTCCACAATCCGGCCTTCGGGATTTTCTGCCGTGACGGTCCACGGCAATGGCTCGTTCACGCGGACAAAGCGCGAGGCGATAAACACATTGCCGTGCTGGCCATCAGGGGTCCGCGTCCAGGTGAACGGGCCTTTGGATTTGATTGTGCACCGCAGACAATAAAGCGAGGCATAGGCCAGAATCGTGTCGCCATCTCCGGTGAGCTCTGTGTCCTGCATATAGATCGAGCCATAAGTCGTCAGCGCGTCGCCCGAACCATTCAACTGCATATTGTCGACCACAACGCGCTTGCCCCGAATGAGCAGCGCTTCTGCCTGACCGATAAACTGGTTCTCAATCGTAAAGTCTGACAGCTGCACATCTTCGACATTATAGAGCGTGAAGGCCGGCCGGCGTGACGGTGCGGGCTGGGGTGGGTTGAAGGCGGAATTATTTGGATAACCGACAACAACACCGTCCCGACTTTCACCACGAACAACAATGTCTGACTTCTCAGTCAGGAAGATCAGTTCTTCATAGACGCCATTCCGGATGAAGATTTCAAAAGGCGTGTCAGGCGAGGCATCCGGCGCGAAATCCAGTGCGCCCTGAAGCGTGTTGAAATCGCCAGAGCCATCTGCGGCCACGACCACCCGATCGGTGTCAGCCGACGGGGCTTCAGTTTTCGTCGTAAAGGTCCAGCCATCGTCTGCGGTAATTCCACCAAAATCGCCGCCAATCAGCGTATCCGGCGACATGATGACCTGATAGGTGCGGCCATATCCAAGCACCCCCGGATGCAGGTCGATCTGGACGCGATCATTTTGAACCAGTACCGGATGATAAAGGAAATCCACCCCTGAGATTGTTATGAATTGATAGTCGGAATGCTGAAAACCCTCAGCCAGCGCACGTCGTTCAGCCTCCGTTGAGACCGACTGACGTCCGGTCGGATTGGGTGAAAACGGAATGGAGAGATCAATCTGATCGACGGTTTTACCGGAGTCGACATCACGGATCTCGATCAGACCGGAGGAGCCAATTTCGGGCAGGGTTTCAAAATCGAGAAAGAGATGCGTGTCCGGATTAACGCCGGTCGCACCCATGGCGGGGAAGACATCAAGCGCCGTTTGCGTCTTTGCGGGTGCTTCGGCTGGCGCTGCGGTTTCTTGTGATGGGGCTTCACCTGAACATCCCACCAGGCTCGCAGCGGCAATCAGCGCGAGAGCTGAAAAAACAGACTTCACTTCATGTCCTCCCATATGGCTGATCTCTCACGTCAACCTGTTATGGCAGCTGTATCAGCCGCGGCAGGACGCTCGCAAGTGACGAGGAGTCAGTTTCTCTGAAGACGGACAATCTGGTCGTGGAGCTTCTGAAGGAAATTTGACCGGTCTCGCTGGCTGAAAGGTGGGGCGCCACCTGTTTGTTCGCCGGTTGACCGGATCTGTTCCATGAGGGCGCGGGTGGCAACGGCAGACGCGATATTGGCCTTGGTATAGGCACGGCCATTGGGCTGCAAAATGCTGGCATTGTTCTCAAGGCATCGCTCGGCCAGAAGAATGTCGGCCGTGATGACGATGTCGCTTTCCATGGCACGCTCGGCGATCCAGTTGTCAGCTTCGTCCGGCCCGGCATCAACGACTTGCTGCGTGATGAAGGGCAGGCGCGGTACCTGAATGAAGCTGTTTGAAACCACAAATACGGGCAGCCCATGACGCTCGGCGACCTTATAGACTTCATTTTTTACCGGGCAGGCATCAGCATCGACATAGATTTTCATGGCACTGCAATCTCCCATGATCGGGGGGTAGCGCAAGCAGGAAATTGGGCTAGCTCTGGTCTCAGGACAGAAATGATGACTGACCGATACATTGGCGCAAATTTATGATTACATCTCTCTGAACCCTTCGGAGGACTGATTGAGACTTTCCGCATCAAACGTTATTTCAGCATTTATCCTGCTTGCCGTGTCCGGGCTGCCGGTCTCTGCCATGTCGATGGAGGCGCAGATCAAGTTTGACTATATCGCCAGCGTCAAAGGCGAGGGGCGCTGGGAATGCGGTACGATTTCCAGTGACGGCCTTTATGAAGTCGGCGGCCAGATCCGCTTTCAGATCAGCGCTGATTACAAGGTCTATGCGCCAACACTCAGCTTTGTGGAGATGGATGGCGGGGTTTATTATAATCGCGGGGCCATGCGCGGCACGGCCTATGAAACCGATGGGGGCGAAGCCGTAATTGATCTCACGATCTCTGAGGTCACTCAGTCTGATCCGCTTCCGAACGGGTATGAGTGGAGCCATCCTGAAGACGTCCGACTGGTTCTTCGGGTAGATGAGGAAGAAGACCCCGAAAAGCGCGGGCCGTATTCTCTACAGGGCACGCTGTATGACAATTTCGGGCCGAGTGCTTATTCCTGCTATGAGAAAATCGAGCCGGAACTCTTGTTCTGATGACGGCGCCCTAGCAGGGCGCGGCGTTCCGCGCCCCGGGCATGAACCATTCTTTTAGCCGACTTTCTGACAACTGGTTTCTGTCGTGTTCCCGGTTTGCGGGTTATAGAACACATTGTTCAGAAAACTGGGATTGTCGGTCGGTCGCGCATAAACCGAAAACACAGCATGGTTCTGCGGACTGATCTGAAACTGATAGAGCCATTGATCTGAATACTGATCCGGCGGCTGTGCTGCCCAGCGGCCATAACCAGCCACATTGTAACTCCGCCAAGTGCCCGAATAAACGATCGACCCCTGTCCCATAAGCTGGCCGTTCGGGCCGACCTGATAATAGATGTCGATCGAAACGATGGGCGAATTCGATATGCAATGCCATTGGCCCAAAGCCGGGCTGGGTGAATTTGCATATTGCGCCTCAGCTGGCAGGCAGAGCGCAGCGAAACCGAGCGCAGCCCCCAGAATTTTCTTGTACATAGCGTCCCCTTTGAATGCTTCTGTTCTGAAACAAACCCGGCGATAGCATCGACCGGTAGAACTGAGATGAGTTCCTGAAACCGCATCGGTCAATAGCTTTCGCTGCGTGAACTTGAGAGGCTGAGCAAAGCATGCACATTGATTTCGCTATCAGACAAACAGGGAGCAATCGATGACATATGACGAGGTCGTTCAGGGGCGACGAAGCATTCGCGGATATCTCGATAAACCCGTACCCAAAAAGCTGATTGCCGAAGTGATCGGCCTCGCCATGCGCGCGCCCTCTTCCTACAATACCCAGCCCTGGAATTTTCATGTCGTGACAGGTGCTGCACTCGACGCGATCCGCAAAGGCAATGTCGAGCGGACCGTCTCTGGCGTACCAGACAGCCGCGAGTTCCGAACCGGCCCGAAATATGATGGCGACCATCGCGGACGTCAGATTGAAGTCGCCAAACAGCTCTTCGCAGAGATGGGCATTGCACGCGATGACAAAGATGCCAGACAGGATTGGGTACTGCGCGGCTTTCGTCAGTTCGATGCGCCAGTGTCCATCGTCATCACCTTTGATAAATCCATCGAAGGCAGCGACATCGCGCCGTTTGATTGTGGTGCAGTCACAAATGCGCTGGTCAATGCCGCTTGGTCGCGAGGGCTCGGTTGTGTGATCAATTCACAGGGCATAATGCAAAGCCCGGTGGTGCGGGAACACGCGCAAATTCCGGATGATGAAGTGATCATGATCTGTGTCGCCATGGGCTGGCCCGATGAGAGTTTTCCGGCGAATGCGGTGATCTCCAACCGTAAATCGCTGGACGAGGCCGTCAGTTTTGTTGGTTTTGACGATTAGTCCGGCAAAGGTACGGCGCGAAGGCGCCCCGGCGTTACAATTTCGATTTGTCCGTCACATGTCGCAGCGGGCTCGGAAACGGGTTCAATGTTCAATCGAGACTTTTCGGATTCGCGTTCCAGGATCTGCTTGATACATTTGCGTACTGATTCGTTGCCGGACTTTGAACCTTCTTCGGCATTATAGGACTTAGAACGCCCGATGATGCGACAGCTTTCCTTTCCGTCCTCTGCCAGTATCAGAAAGCTGCGCCCCTTTTCGTCCGGCTTGCATGGACCGAAGTGCGTAACATCGCTGCCGTTTGCGCACACACTGGCAAACCCCTTAAGCGCACCTGCCTTAGTCTTGTAGGTTCGGCTTTCCGAAAGCACCTCTCTATCACCGCTCAGCGGAAACCAGTAATGGGTCGGCGTTTTCGTTTTGTTGCCTGTGCAATCATAGTGCTCAAGTGTGACGAGCTTGGAATTTTTAGTGTCTGCCGGAGGTTTGTCCTGAGGCTGGGCCGGGAGACACAAGCCAATTCCAAGAAGCGTAATCGCTGACAAAATTGAGTTAAGCTGACCCATTCCCCAAACTCCTTCTGGCAGACCTGTGATAAGGCGGCCGCCGTTTCTCTTCAGTCTGATGAGGCTTGATCGTCTCACAAATAGTCGGTCAGGGAAACGTTATGCGTGTTGCTCAGGCGTGGGCAAAGGGCGCGGTTGGCGCTTTCCCATATTTCCATCATCGTGAGAGAAACTGCAGTGTGATAACGCTAACTCTGCGATTGAGGGGTTCCCAGATGGGGGCGGTGCATGCTGAAAAGGGTGTGGTATATACGACGGGGACTCTCATATGCGCTGTTTTATTTCAATTTTTCTGGCGGTCTTCTTGTGTGCATCGGGACCAGCCCTTGCCCAGACTGACGATGTTGCAGAGATTTGCGCGTCTCTTGACCGTCCAAACATTGACTGTACCTGCGTTGCGGACCGGATCGACAAATTCAGCGCGGCGGGCGGTTTTGAAGCGGGCGGACAGTTTCTTGTCGAAAGCTATAAAAATCTCGTAGGTGCAAAGCACAATCTTCAGGCGGCCCAGGAAGCCCGGATGGCCGATATTAACGGCTATATGAATTTTACGGGCGCCATGGATGACCTTGGCGGCGAGCCGGATTCCATCGATGAATTTGAAAACGGCTGTGTGATCGCAGGCGCTGAGCGCCCGTCACTGCCAGCCATCGAGGCCGGAAGTTTCATCGAGCGCGCCCTTGGCGCTTGTCAGGCAAGCGGCGGCAGTGAGCGCTTCTGCCAGTGCTCAGAGCCACGAATTCGTGCCTCCATGAGCACGAACGAGTATGAAGCCATGACACGCGATATCGCTGACTGGGTTGGCTATGATGTCAAAACCTCTGGCAATTCTGGTCGGTCTCATGCCGCCATTATGGGACTGACTGAGGACCAGTACGATAATCTGGTTGCTGCTGCTGCCGTGAAGCGCGCCGACAAGATTGATCAGGTCACCAATTATTGCGAGGCCATGATCTGGGCGGATGATGAGGCTGGTGTCGGCGCTGACGCCCGAAAACTTGCCGGTTTTGCGCCCGGTGAGGCGGAAGCGATCATCGAAAAGGCCAATGCCGGGCCATCCGTCATGAAAACGGAAACCAATGATTTGCGCCGCGCCCGAACCATCATCGCGGATGGGTGCTCAGCACAGGGCAATTCCGATACCTATTGCGGCTGTATTGCCAGTGAATTCAGAACCAAGATCGTTCCGGCTGCCGGCACACCGAAAGTGGCCTCAGGCTGGGCGTTTATGCTGTATGGGGCCGATGCCTTGCCGGATGCAGATTTCATGAATGGCATGCAGTCCCTCTCGACCTCCGGCGAAATGGAAAGCGTGGCGATGTTCGTCGGCCAGGCGCCTGATATTGAAAGCGTCTGCTATGAGCGCGAGAAGGCGGCCGCTGTACCGGCCTCTGGCCTGACTGGGAGCGCCTATGAGCGTCAGGTTGAAATGTGTACGTCCGATGGGACTGACGAGGTTATGTGTGAATGCATGGCCAATCAGATGCAGGAAAGCCTTGGACCAGATGATTTTGAACTGATCGTCGATATTCGTGAGGCCGAATATCTTGGCCATGAAGACGGTTTCGAAAAGGTCGCCGCTGACCGTGGCCTCACCAAGGAAGAGGCTGAACAAGCCATGGCGATGAACAATCAGATGATCTCTGGTGTTATGTCTATGGACCCTATGGCGTGTATTGGTGACATCGACTTGCCACCGGGCTTTACCCTGCCGCAATAACTGACACTGCCTGGGCCCGGCGCGTTCTAATTCGCCGGGCAGGCATTCCATTTCTTACCGCAGGTAAGCTTGCAGGAAAAATCCGATCCGACTGTGCCCGAAGCGGATCGCTCATCCATGCACACTTTCGCATCGCAGGAGCAGTCGCAGGCACCACTGGCCTCTCGCAGGCTGCAGACGCCGGTCTCTCCGCCACCGCCTGAAGCGCTACCGGGACCATTCGGACCAGATGACGGCGCGTTCGGGTTCCGATTGAGCGAGCCATCTGGATCGGGAAGACCCTGCGCGCCCATCGCCTCACGAATGCCGCCAATACGTATGGCCCGATAGGCTTTGTATTCAGGCGTGCAGACCTCGTTCATCGGTGTTTCACCGCTTTTGACAGTGGGAAAGGCGATTGTGCCGCTAATATCGAAGCTTTGCCGGTCTGCGATGTCACACGGGTTGGTTTCGCCCTGCAAGGCGAATGGATTCAACTTTTCCGGTGGCAGCGTGCAGACATTGATCGTTCCTTGAAAGCTTAGCGTTTCATCTGTGTATTCAAGAATCTCGAAGGTGGATGGATTATCCGGATCGGGAATAGACATGGTGTTTTCATCTGGCGGTCCGCTGCCATCCCCCAACGGAATGTTGGCGGCCATGCCGGATATCTCGACGGGGCCGGTGTAACCAAATGGCAAATCCTGAACGATCTGAGCGACAACCGACTTGTCCACATCGTAGTCTTCAGACGTCTGATAGACTTGGAACATCCGACTCATGGCCTGTCCGTTAAAGCCGCCCGGACGGCCAAGAGATTCAAAGACACCTGTCCCAAACGCCGGCGCAAAAATGGATTCGACACAGGCTGGCCCGTCATTGGACGGAATGATCGCACTATTGCCGAAATGCGTTCCTCTCTGCACATAAGTATGGAAGACGGGGCCGATCGGCACCGGTCCAGATGAGCTTGTGGGCGCAGCCTGAGCAGAGTTGTTGTTGGGTGAGGTCTGCCCCTTCGCCGACACGGACGCGATATTGAGTGAGGCCGTCATGTCGAATTTGCGTCGTTCAAGTTTTGTGTCCATGTCCTTGTGGTTGGCAGGCACGCGGACGACAACCATCCGGACAAGCGTTGCCTGACCGGATGTGCCCTGGAGGTCGGCGACATTGAAGGAGCGTGAGAGCGTTGGATTGGCCGTGCCACCATTCCACGCGACGCGGCCCTGTGTGGGGTCAAGGAGGCAGGGCGCGAGTTTCGAAGACCGGGCATTAACGGCATCAATACAACGCCCGTCGCTTGACTGGGAGCCGTCAATGCGAGCCAATCCGACATAAACCTCATTGGGATTGCCATCGGTTGATTTGAACATCAGATCAGCGCCTGTCACGCGATCAGCCACAGCTCCGTCAATGTTGAGATCCACGCACTCACCGCCATATTCCGACAGCTCGATCTTTATGGTTTTGCTGGACTTGCCTGTGCCGCCGACATTGATTTGTTCGCAATGACCAAATGCGATTTCGAACCAATCTTTCGACCCTAACATGTTCGCGGTTCGGTCTTCCCACCAGTTTGTGAACTCGGCGAGAAATTGCGGATAGACATGCTCTAGCCCGCTCATCGCTGAACCATCTACTTTGTCGAGGAACTGGTCGACCAGTTCGGTGTAGTTGGACGGTGGATTGACCTGCATGGCGAAGAATTCGGAAAAACGCCCAGGCTTTTTATCCAGATATCGCTCCAGCACGTGATACCAGAAGCCATTGGTTTCATAGTGGAGCAATTTCAGCATTGTATCATCGATGGCTTTAAGCACGTCGATATCGCCCTGCGCTGTGTATCCGCTGATGTCAGCGTTGGGGATGGCAGTCAGATTTAATGGAATATTGTAGTTTCGCAGGAGAAAAGCACGGCGATAACGCCCTTCATCATATGCCTTGGAATTTAAGCTTTTCAGCTTGGCCATGGCGGCTTTTTGCCCGCCATTGAGTTCAAAAAAACGAAACGCGCCAATGGCATCCGCGATGCCTTCTGAACCCCACATATATTTACGGCTGTGTCCGCCCGCCTTTTTTTTATTGGGGGCCTCATTGTAGTGAAAAATATGGGTGAATTCATGCATGATCAGCCAGTCAAGCATGAGATCGAAATCAGCGCCGCCGAAATCAGGTTCGAGGTGCGGTCCGAATGCCAGGTAGTTGGCCTGGCCATTCTTGAGCATTAATCGGACACCCATATAGCCGGTCGGTTTGCAACCAATATAATTTACGGTCTGCCCCGCCGGTTCGATGGCGTTGAACCCGATCAGATTGGTGGTCATGTTGTAAAGATCACCATTTGCATACTCAGTTAACCGATTGAACCCAGCGGCGGTGGTTCGCATCCATTTCGCATTCGCTTGCAGGCGCTGCAGCAGATTATCGATGTAGGTGGAAGAGGAATAAAATGCCGGATTCGCGCCGGACTCCCCACTGCGCCAGAACATCTCGGTGGGCCGTATACAGGCTAACCGATCAGGGTTTTGAAACAGGCCGCCGGGATAGGAGTTTGACGTGACAAACGGATAGAATTCACTGTCATGATCCGCTTCACGTGCATAACTCTCGAGCCAGAAAATATCGTTACTGGCGGGCCAGGCTGAAAGAAATCGCCATTCATCAGTGTGGAAATCGCCTTGCTGTGCGCTTGCAGGAAGCAGGGCGAAAGTCGCCGCCAAACTGAAGAGAATACCCTTTGCGAGACTGATCGTGGATCGGAGCATTACAGGCCTCCCCAATAGGTGTCAGAGAGGTTCTTCAGCCGCTGGAAATGTACCTCGGCACTGTCATCGCCTGTAAATTCTGCCATGCCATGATTTTCGGAGGTGTGGGCGAAGTCCGTAAGGTCACGAAAGAATTGCATGATGACACCAAGCGGTAAGCGTCCGATCTGACCATGAATGAGTTCAGGATAGTCCGCCTCGCGCAGCCATTGCCGGTCCTCTTCAGTGTTGGTTTCCAGAACCAGCTGAAGCTCTTCTGTTACACTGGAGCGGTTTTCAAATTCACCTCTGAATTTGTCCTCGGCGCGCGCGTCTTCGAGAATCTGGATCAGAAAGCCGCGTAGGGCCGGATCCAGTGGGTCAAATTCATGATATTCGTGTGCTTGCGCCGGCATGCTGCCCACGCTGAAGATACAAGCCGCCAATGCGATCAGGAAATGTCGCAATCCACCCTCCTTGCGAATTTCTGTCGATCCTAATCAACACAGGCGGGATGCCAAGGGCAGAAAACGGCGAATTGCAGTCTGCCAATCGGCTGAACGTTATCAGGTTCGGGTGAGCTGTGCCCTTGTGGCCGCGCCATTGTCAAATCGTAATGCGCACCGCCTCTTTTTGAATATCGATGACGACCTACATATCTGAGACCTTGGATTTGCCCGGAGTGACGTGCTCACATTACCATGTTGAACCATACGAAAACTTTCATTCTGCTCGCGGCGATGACCGCACTGTTCGGCGGCGTTGGCTATCTTGTCGGCGGTGTGCCCGGTATGGCGATTGCCTTTGTGATTGCCGTTGGCCTGAATGTTTTCAGCTATTGGAATTCGGATTCCATTGTTCTAAAAAGCTATAAGGCGCGGCCTGCAGCCGATTATAAAGGCAATCGGAAAGTGTCTGATTATCTGGAGGACACGCGACGCCTGGCCGCTAATGCGGGCCTGCCGGAACCGAAAATCTACATTATTGAAATGGATCAGCCGAACGCGTTTGCGACCGGCCGGAACCCGGACAATGCCGCCGTTGTGGCAACAACGGGCCTCCTCAACATGCTCGAGCGTGACGAGATCGCTGGCGTTATGGCCCATGAACTCGCCCATGTGAAAAATCGCGACACCCTCACCATGACAGTTACGGCCACGATTGCCGGTGCGATCGGACTGCTCGCCAATTTCGCGCTCTTCTTTGGCGGCGGTCGCGAGCGGGGTGGTTTGATAGCCGCTCTGGCCATTGCCTTTCTGGCTCCGATTGCCGCCTCCATCGTTCAGATGGCGATCAGCCGTGCGCGCGAATATGAGGCGGATAAGGCGGGCGCTGAAATCCTTGGCGATCCCGAGCCGCTGGCCCGGGCTCTGGCGAAGATCTCCGGCAAGGCCGAGCTGATGCCGGACCGAACGGTGGAGAGCCATCAGGCGACGGCGCACATGTTTATCGTCAACCCGCTGGCGGGTCAGAAGGGCGACAATCTCTTCTCGACCCACCCAGCGACCCAGAACCGGATTGAGGCTCTGATGGCGCTGAAGGGTCAGGCCAGTCCGCCCCCGGCAGCCTCTAGGGGGCCTCAGGTTTCACCCTGGCTGAAAGCCCGACAGGACAGAAAGCGCGGCCCGTGGGGCTGATCAAATTCGGCAGTTAATTCGCGTGACAAAGCGAACCGAATTTGTAATAGAGTAACATTTGTATTTTGCCGAATGAAAGTGAGCCACATGTTGTTCCGGCTTCTTCCTCTCATCGCTTTAATGTCTGTTGGTGCCTGCTCTGACACAACCAGCGCGCCAACAGAGGTCACAGCTCCTGATCGTCCAGTTGAGCCCCGAACACCGGTGAACCCTGAGGCAGAAATAAGCCCTGCCGCCGAAGAGCCGGCGACGTCTGACGAGAAGACGTCAGAATATTGGGGGGTCGCTCCGGGTGAGCCCCTGCCGATCACATGGCAGGATTTGCTGCCAGAAGGGGCCATCGAAACCTATTTCGAACAACAAGACCAGTTCTATGCCGAGCTGGAGAACAAGATGAATTCGGGCGCCAAACGGCTTTCGGACATTGAGCCTGGTCTTGGCATTGAAGAAGGGTCTGAGCTCGATGTCATGCCGCAATTCGGAACCTTTGAGACCGTAGATGATCTGGCCGGCCAGCTCGTCCGTATTCCCGGTTATGTTGTGCCCTTCAACTTTGCATCAGACGATCAGTATACCGAGTTTCTGTTCGTGCCCTATATGGGCGCTTGCCTCCATACGCCGCCCCCGCCGCCCAATCAGGTGATCTATGTCCGGGCCGCTAGGGACACGAAGATTACGGATATCTGGATCCCTTACTGGCTGGAGGGCGACATTCAGATTGAGCGCAATATGAACGATCTGGGCAATGCCGCCTACACACTGGATCTTGTCTCTCTCGAACCCTACCCCGTACCGGGGTGAAGGCGGCTTATTCCTCAGCCGGCGCCGCGGGGGCTGCGTCTCCAGACTGAGCAGCAGTGACGCCCGTGACCTGATTGAACTGCGCCCAGAATTGCGGCCAGGAGGAAAAGGCAATGTTGAGATGGTTGAGCGTGACGCCGCCCGCCATCATCACAGGATATTCCAGAAAGGCCGCATCGACCTGCGGGTTATAGACGGCGCGCGACAGGATGGTTCCTGAATTATAGGCATTAAGGACCTGCACCAACATGGCTTTATCTTCCGGGTTGGGCACGCGCGTTGTGAAGACCATCAGCGAACAGCGATCGGTCGTCTCATCGCACATCTCGCCCGCGAGAAGCGTTGGCGGATAGCCGTGCTGCTGACTGCCGGCAATGCTGAAGGCCCAGCCTTCTTCAACGTCGAGCGCTTCAAGTTGGAGGCCGGAGGATTGAAGAAAACCAGAGACTTCCTCGGCGCTGAGAGAGGTTACGACCTGTACGGTTTGCGGCTCTGCAGGGGCTGAGGGGGCAGGCGGCGGAGATTGGGCAAACGCTGCGCCAGAAAGCGCGCTGAGGCCGAAAGCGGCGAGAAGTGCGGATATGGTTTTCGGTGTCCGGATGGGCATAGGGTCTCCAAGCTGTTTGAACCCCCGACCCCTCTCACAGCCAGCCGACAGGGATCAAGGCCTCAACGCAGGGATTGCTGATTGTTTAGGTATGTCTGCTCCTCCCACGGCCCTGCGCGCGACTCATTTGGATAGTTTGCTCGGTACGACTGCCAGCTAAAGCTGGCGCACCTGTGCCTTCGCCTAGTAGTGCGGCGGGGGCTGATGCGCGGGCGGGGCATCAGCCAGAGAGTCTTCTGCAGACGACACGCGATCTGTCAGGCGCGACAGCTCGCGCTCCAGCTTGTCGATGATCTTCCATTGCGCCGTGATCGCCGAGTTCAGATCCTCAATCGTCTGCTCCTGATGGGCGACGCGGATTTCGAGTTCATCGATGCGTGAGGTGTCTGTCATAAGAGGGAGATAGCTCTGCTGCAGACAGCGCGCAATGCCCGCTTCCGCCGGATACATAATATCTGCATACGGGCCTTTCGGGACGTGATACACTGGCGGCCTGATGAGGGCAGTGTGCCGCTCATCGACCGGAAGGCGATTGGCCTTCCTGAAGGGTTACCCCATGGCCAAAGGCCAGAAACGCACCAGCAAAGAAGCCCGCAAACCCAAAGCGGAACACAATCAGAAGCAAAAGACCAATATGTCCAATCCGAGTTTGAAAACCGGTGTTGTGAACGGCCTGGAGCATATGAAAAAGAAAAGCTGAGGTTTTTGAGTGTTTGATCTCACGCGAGTTCGCGGCGCTCAACGCTCCGGCGGGGCAGGCTGACCGCTCGTCGCCCGGTCGGGCTCTTGGGGGGATTTGATTTTGCTCGGACGTGTGTCTCGCAAGCTCGACCGTCTTGCAATCATCTTCATTTTGATCGCCCGCTTCGGCTTCGCCTTCGCGATGGATCGCGCTCAGGGCTGCTCGCATTCCTCGACCGGCAGTGTTGGGTGCTCAGCACAAGTGACCGCGCAGGCGCAGGGCAAGCGAGGCAACGAGCGACAAGCCCGAGCAAGCCCCAACACACTTATCGCCACAGAGGGGGCTCTGTCGCGCGGGGGAGTGATGTGAGGTGGAGTTGGGGGGAAGTGTTCTGAGTCGAGGGGGCAATCTAACCGAACATACCTGCGAAGGCAGGTATCCATGCCTGAGACGTTCCACCCGGCATCTTTCCAGCGCTCTGGCATGGATCCCAAACTAAATTTGGGATCAGCGGAGACATGTAGGGTGGGCCTCGGCCCACCGGGACAGGTTTTGGTGGGCCAAGGCCCACCCTACGAGTTTGGATGGCCGAGGCGCGTCTAATCTGGGCATGACGCGGGCGGCGCTGCCACGGGGTTGTGAGGCAATGCACGCAGAGCATCATGCAGGCGAGCGCGCTCGCCAGCGCCTCAGCGCGTTCAAAGGTTTCTATGGTGGCTTCAAGCCGCTCGATCAGCTCCGCCGGGGAGATGGGCTCCGTTTGCGTGTGGGAGGCAGCAGGGGCCAGCTCTCCGGGCTTTGAGCGCAGGGCACTCGCCTCGTTGAGGCACCCGGCGGCTTTGAGCTGAGCCGCCGCGCGATTGCGGATGAAGGTATGCACCATGCCATGGGCAGAGTGGACCATTGCGGCAATGTCGGCCCGCACGCTTGTTTTATCCGCCTGATGGAGCCGCAAAAGATAGGCCATCAACCGCACCAAAAACAGCCCGATCGCGTGGGTCCTGCCGGGCAGAGTGTGAGGCATGTCAGAGGCAGGCGCGGGGATCATCCGCCGAGTTTAGGGTCGGCGGTGGTGGGGTGGGATAAGTTTTGTGGTGGTTGTTTCGAAACGCGCCTCCCTCTCCTTTGAGGAGAGGGACCGAGGGTGAGGTGACAGGGCGATGTAGTTCTACCTCACCCCTGCCCCTCTCCTGCTAGGAGAGGGGTTTAGACACGCAAAAACAATTTAAATTTCTGGGTCCCGGACTTGCAGCGCATCATTCCATGCTGCGCTGCTGGTCCGGGATGACAATGTAGGGTGACATTGAGAGCGCGTCTTGCGCGCCCGAAATGCACCAGAGAAAACCGCGCGAAGCGACCGCTTTGAAGAACGGGTCTTTCTGGAGCACTTCGTGCCTCAGTACGTCCTACGGTGAAATGGAGTTTCGCGAACAAGCGATTTTGCCCCAATACCCCCTCCGACTCCCCGTTACCTCGATACCTCGATACCGTGATACGTCGTTACCACGATACCCCGTTACCCGGGTTTCTCTGAAATCCATTTAAAATCCAATCACTTGATGCGATTGCGTTGCGCATAAATGTCATAAAGAAATCGAAGTTTCCATAAATAAGTCAACTCAACATTCGAGTTAGACATATATGAGGCGTTCTTGGGCTCAGATAGCAGAACTTGGCATTCGACTTTTTGAAAAAATTGTGAGAGATTTAGCCATCGCTGAAGCAACACGCTTAGCCGAAGTTCCAATCTCGGCCGTATGGTGTGGTCCCTCAATTAACGGGGTGATGGGACTAGTGACGTAGCGAAGGGTCCGGCTTCCAAAACCGGACCCGATAATACTATGGAGAAGAATTTGGCGAGTCGTACTCAAAATGAAATTCTCAAGCGGCAATTGGCCGTTCGAGCAAAGTTGTGGCCTGAGCTCAAACCGGAAGAGCTCTGGACAATAAACAACGACGGATGGGTGTCTACGCCGCGGCTAATGCCTTTGATGATGAATATTATGGATGACCTATCAGGCAAAGGTTTCCCCGTAGGACGTACTTATCTCGAAATGTGGTGCAGGCTTCGCGACGAACAATTTCTGACACTCAACCGGCCTGAAGAAATGGCATTCCATGCTGGCTTCGAAGGGCAGCGCGCCTTGAGGACGTGGAAAGATAGAGTACAGCGGTTAGCTAACTTAGGCTTCATCGGATTGAAGCCCGGCCCGTTGGGGGATTTATCATATGCGGTATTTTATAACCCGTACCACGTTGTAAAGCGGGCTTATCTTGCCGGCTTGATCCAAGAGAGAAAGTGGCAAGCGATTGTTGTTCGCGCGAACGAAATCGGCGCATTTGATCTTGATGACTTGGACGACAATGGCGATCTCGTACTCGAAGAAGAACCCAAGAAAGAGCCGGCTAAGAGGAAAGTGCGGGCTCGGAGGGCGAAGGCAACAAGTTGAGTAGTTTTTATGTACTCAATCCATTAGTTCATTCAAACTGAGCAGGCATTTTCGGAGTTGAAACATGGAAAATGTGGCCGAGAACTCAATGCCAAAAATCCTGGGCCGAAAGAATCGGCTTCCTTCGCATCAGCGAGCAATCTTTGATCAGATTTTTCATTCTGGCGGAGGTTATGTCTTGGATTTTGTCGATCGGACAATGGCGGAATGGTTCGACGAAACCTTTGATCTCAATATCTTTCAAGAGCGATTTCAGGTTGAAGGTAGTAGCAAAGGCAAAACACTCAGGGGTTTCGTAGCAGTTGCAGAGCCTAGATTGGTCGCTCGCGTCTTGAGAGCGCTTTGGGCTTATCGTTGCTCGCTGCCTGACTACGTTGAAAAGGATACTGATGAGGAGCGAAAACTCGAGAGTTGGTTAATCCAGTTCACAGACGAGCTTGAAAAATCGTCAGCTTTGCAAATGGAAGATGCGCTTAGGGATTTTTCTAGCGATACAACACTACCAAAACTGCGGGCCTCTATTGCGAATGACCTTATAGCCGAGAACCCGGACGTCGCGATTGATCGTATTCATACCTATTGTGTGAAGCGGTTCAGAACTCTGCTCGAAGAACATGGACAACAATTCGTGCGAACAACCCCACTGCATTCGATCTTTGGCGCGTATGGGAAGATACTCAAAGAAGAAGGTGAGGTCAGCGATTATGCGCTTCCAACTTTAAGGGTTCAGCATCGCTTGTTCGAAGCGCTAAATGCAGCGAGAAACGAGAGGTCACTTGCTCACGACAATGAGCTTCTGAGCGTCTCAGAAGCTCAATTTATAGCGGAAAGTGTTATGGCTGCTTTAGCGTTTGTCGAGCGGATCGAAGCCGGTAGGCAAAGCCCTTAACGGTTGTTTCCTTAAATGCGCAGCAATCTCAATCAATTGCCTCACGCTTGCTTCCATCCTCAGCCAGATACAACTCCGAACCCATCTCCGCATACTTCTCCGACATTTGCTTCATCCCCTTCTCCGCCTCCAGATTGAGCGCCTTCTTCTCATTATCTGTCATGTTGGCGGCGTAGTCGCGGACCTCGGCCGTGATCTTCATGGAGCAGAATTTTGGGCCGCACATGGAGCAGAAATGCGCCACTTTGTGCGCCTCTTTCGGAAGGGTCTGGTCGTGAAAGTCGCGGGCCGTTTCCGGGTCGAGCGCGAGGTTGAACTGGTCTTCCCACCGGAACTCAAACCGGGCGCGTGAGAGGGCATCATCGCGCACCTGGGCTGCCGGATGGCCCTTGGCGAGGTCGGCCGCATGGGCAGCGAGGCGATAGGTGATGACGCCGACTTTGACGTCGTCTCTGTCTGGCAGGCCGAGATGTTCTTTCGGCGTGACATAGCAGAGCATGGCCGTGCCATACCAGCCGATCATGGCGGCGCCGATGCCGGAGGTGATGTGGTCATAGCCCGGCGCGATATCTGTGGTGAGGGGGCCCAGCGTGTAGAACGGTGCCTCGCCACATTCGCGGAGCTGTTTGTCCATATTGATCTTGATCTTGTGCATGGGCACGTGGCCGGGGCCTTCGATCATCACCTGACAGCCATGGGCGTGGGCGATTTTGGTAAGCTCGCCCAGGGTTTCCAGCTCGGCAAACTGGGCGCGGTCATTCGCGTCGGCAATGGAGCCGGGGCGGAGGCCATCGCCGAGGCTGAAGCTGACATCATAGGCGCGCATGATCTCGCAGATTTCCTCGAAATGGGTGTAGAGGAAGCTCTCTTTATGGTGGGCGAGCATCCATTTCGCCATGATGGAGCCGCCGCGCGAGACGATGCCCGTGACGCGGTTCGCCGTGAGGTGGATATAGGCGAGGCGGACGCCGGCATGGATGGTGAAATAGTCCACGCCCTGCTCGGCCTGCTCGATCAGCGTGTCGCGATAAACCTCCCAGGTGAGGTTTTCGGCAATGCCGTCCACCTTTTCCAGCGCCTGATAGATGGGGACGGTGCCGATGGGGACGGGGGAGTTGCGGATGATCCATTCGCGGGTGTTGTGGATGTTGCGGCCCGTTGAGAGGTCCATCACATTGTCCGCGCCCCAGCGGGTGGCCCAGACCATTTTCTCGACCTCTTCCTCGACAGATGAGGCGACGGCGGAATTGCCGATATTGGCGTTGATCTTCACAAGGAAGTTGCGGCCGATGATTTGCGGCTCCAGCTCGGGGTGGTTGATGTTGGCCGGGATGATGGCGCGGCCCTTTGCGATCTCGTCGCGGACGAATTCCGGGGTGATGAATTCGGGGATGTCTGCGCCGAAGCTTTCGCCCTGCGCCACGGTTTCGGCGGCGTTTTCGAGCGCTTCCTGGCGGCCGAGATTCTCGCGTTCCGCGACGTAGATCATCTCATTGGTGATGATGCCCTGAACAGCGTGCTCATACTGAGTGATCGGCGCGCGTGGTGTTTTTTGTTTTTGCTCGGTGATGTTTCCTCCAGCTGCGCTGTTCGGATCACCTGCGCCTGCACGGTCGTTTGTGTTGGTGCCCAGAATACGGGTCTTATTTGTTTGACCGCCTGCTTCGGCTGCGCCTGCGCGGTCGCTTGTGGTGGTGCCGGACTTGAAAGTCGGGTCGAAGTCCGCGGCGCGGAGGGGCTTGTTATGGGTTGGGAACTCACGGGCGAGGTATTTGCCCGTGGCTCCGCCATTATCCTCGGGCTTCACTTCGCGGCCATCATACTCAACGACGCCGCCGCGTTCCTTGACCCACTCTGTGCGGATGCGGGCCAGGCCTTTTTCGACGTTGATTTCCACATTCGGGTCTGAGTATGGACCTGAGGTGTCATACACGGGCACAGGCGGCTCGTTCGCCGTGGGGTGGAGGTCGATCTCGCGGCGCGGCACGGCAAGGCTCGGGTCCGCCTTTGGATGGGTGTAGACCTTGCGGCTGGCAGGCAGCGCGCCGGTTGTGACTTTCGGGGTCTCGAATTCGGATTGAGAAGTTGGTTTGTTCATGTCAGGTCGCCTTCAAATAGAGGAGACCCGGGGTGCGCGAGCGGTGTCTTCGTTTTCCGTCCCTACGCCGGTATTCCCGGATCAGGTTCAAAGGGTGCTGAAGTCTGCGTAACCTCATCTCAGCCGGTGCACCGGCGCCCCTCGGATAGCGTGAAGACTAGAGGAGTTGTCGGGCGATGGGAAGGGGCATTGTTTTTGTCAGACCTGCCTTGGACGGCCCGGTCCTCTACTGGAATTGGTAGGCGATGCGAGTGCTGAACTTGCTATCCACGCGGGTACCCTGATCGTCTTCGGCTGCATAGAAACGCGCATAGCTTTTCATGCTTTCGCAGGCCGTGTGATCCAAGATTGACCAGCCGCTCGTGCGCGTAATGCGGCAGTCCTCCACCCGCCCGCTTGTGCCGACAATCACGGTCAGGCCGACAGTGCCTTCCCAGCCGAGCCTGCGAGCGATCTCAGGATAGGCTTCGGCAACTTGCGTGGCCCAGCGGATTTGATTGCGGGGGCGGGCGGTTAATGTGGGGAGTGGCGGCTCGGTGGTGGCTGGCTGTGTCTCTGTCAGAACTTCAAATCGTTCCAGCGTGAGCGTCAAATCGTTTGAGTTAGAGGCCGCCCGCTTGTTACTGGCCAGTTCCAGCGTGAGGCCGTCATCTACAGGATAGTACCATTTTGCTTCATATTCCGGAGGGATATCATCTTCGCTGATGCGCCATCCGCGCAGTGCTGAGCACGCATTGAGTTGGTCTTTCAGCGACTGATAGGCGGCTTTAGCCGCTGACATACTTCCCCGTTCAGCGCCATTGACCGGAAGCTGACACGATAAACTGGTCCACCTTCCTGTGCCTTCAGGGTAGGTTTCCTGCCTTCTGTAGAGACCGCAAGGTTCATTGCTGTAGGTTTCTAGCGCGGCTCCGGAGCGATAGTTTCCGCTGTCGCTCGTTTCGAAATCAGGGTCGAGAGAGACGAAGGGCGCGTCGGCTTTTCCTTCAATTACCCACCATTCAATTTCGTCGCAGATATTGGCCTCAGCATTAGTCATGGCGAACGTGCCCAGGGTTGCCGAGATGCAGCCTGCGGTCAGTTTCTTCAACAATTTCAAATCCCCTTGTCTGGGGCGCAGGATAAAATCCGTGCTTGCAGATATTCAAGAGCTGAGCTGCATAAAGTGATGCTGATGTTAAAAATAAGCCAAATGGCTAAGTGTTTTGACTCTCCTGTCTTTGCGTAATACTAAGCCATATGGCTAACTTAAATGCGGCTGGTCCGACGAGAATTGATCTTGGGTTTCACGCGCTGGCGGATGCAACACGCCGGGCGGTGATCCAGAAACTCCATGAGGGAGAAGCGGCGGCAACAGAGCTCGCCGAACCTTTCGACATGGCGCTGCCAAGCTTCATGAAGCATCTGAAAGTGCTCGAGGCGGGCGGCTTGATCAGCACACGGAAAGAGGGGCGCAAGCGGATGTGCCGATTGGAACGAGAACAACTGGCCCGACTGTCGGGCTGGATCAATGCGTATGAAGCGGGGTGGCGAAACCGGCTCAACCGGATGGAGGCCATGTTTGAGGATAAAGGGGACAAGACATGACAGACAAGATGCTGCATCGGACGACGGTGCTGGAAAAATCATTCGCGGTTTCAGCGGCGGAGGTGTTCGCTGTCTGGGCAGAGGTGGAGAAGCGGTCGCTCTGGAATACGCCATCAGATGATGTGGTGATCAAATACACCGAGGATGACTTTTCCGTGGGTGGGAAGGATGTGTCGCTCTGTCTGGTGGGCGACCAGATCATGGCCGAAGTCGTGGGCATCTATCATGACATCGTGCCGGATGAACGGATCATCTATACAGAGATCATTAAGACCGGAGAGGGATTTGTGCTGGGCATCAGTCAGGTGTCTGTGGACATTTCTGCGTCGAACACCGGCACCAGCATGGTGGTGACGTTGCAGACCGTCGCAACAGCAGGCGCGGACGTGCTGGATGAGGTTGCAGCGGGCTGGACGGCGAGCATGGCGAAGATGGAAGCGGTTCTGGCGGGGTGATACACACGCGCAGAAAATTCTCTCCAAACAGGTGCAACCATGGCGTCGGGCGCTTTCCGGAAATGCCGATTGCAGGGATGATGCGAACACGATAGACACACGCGTCATGAGAAATCTGAACGTGTTTTTGAGTGCCTCTCTCATTCTGGGAGCAGGAAATGCGGTTGCGCAGGACGATGTCAGCGCAGATCGCCGTCTGGACCCGGTGACGGTGTCCGTCACCCGTATCGAGCAGTCTGTTTCAGATCTCCCGGCTTCGGTGTCGGTGCTGGAGGGCGAGCGGCTGGATCTGGCCTCCAGCTATCTTGGCGCGGGCGATCTGACCGACCTCGCGACCGGGGTTGAGGCGGCCATCGCCAATGGCACGCAGGTGGCGTTTCAGATCCGCGGCATCGGGGCTGTTGACCATCAGGCGCTGACGCCCTCGGCGGCGGCGGTTTATTCCGACGGCGTGTTTCTGGCGACCAATGTTCAGACCGGTCTGATGCTCTATGACCTCGAACGCGTGGAAATTCTGAAAGGCCCGCAAGGCACGCTGTATGGGAGGAACGCCTCAAGTGGTGCGGTCAACCTCGTCTCGGCACGGCCATCGGAAGACCAGTCCCGCTATGTACGTGTGGGCGCGGGCAATTACGACCGGTTTGACGCAGCGGCAGCCATTGGTGATGCGCTGACAGAGAGCGTGAGCTATCGATTGGCGGGCAGTTATGTGAGCCGGGGGCCTGTTCTGGACAATGTGTCGGGTCCTGAAGAGGCGGGTGGCGAGACCGATCAGTTCGGGCTGCGCGGCGGCCTCTTGTTTGATCTCGACGCGAGCCATGTGTTTCTCAGTGCGCATTATGAAGAAGATAATGGCATCAACACCATGCCGCGCAATGACAGTTTAAGCGTTGGCGATTTCGAAATCTCGAGCGAAGGCGAGGGTATTCAGCCTACGGACAATGCGTTTTATGGGGCCTCGGCAGAATATGTTCGAGAGCTGGGCAATTGGACTCTGTTCTCCCTTACCGCGATTGAGGGCTATGAACAGAATTACGGCTTCGATTTTGACGGCACACCTGCGCCGTTTGGCAATCCAAACCTCAATGCGAACCTCTCATATAACAGGGACTATGTTCAGCTATCCGAAGAATTGCGGCTGACCGGCGACACGGGCTATGGCACGGCGCTTTATGGATTGGCGGTTTCGGCTGATGAGTTTCAGCAGCGCTATACCATCTGGTGTGGCGAGCTGGACCCACAAACGCTGATCGGCACATGTCCGTATGTTGGTGCGCCAGGGCGGGTTGGGCCGACACCCGCAAGCTCCGGCAATGCCATGACCCTGGTGACGGATATCGACCAGACGCGGGAAACCATTGCGGTGTTCACCAGCCGTCAGATTGATCTCTCAGACGCGCTTCAATTCACGATTGGCGCGCGGCTGACCGATGAGACGATAGAGGGCAGTGGTCAGGGCGTTCACGTGTTTGATGACGGGGTGGTTGGGTTCAACAATCGAGACGGCTTAGGCCCGGCGATTGGCGCCAACACGATCAGCGAGACACGGCTGTCCGGAAACATGGCCCTGTCTTACGACCTGACTGCCGGTATGGCGTATGCGAGCCTGTCTAATGGCTATAAGTCCGGCGGATTTAATGGTGAGGTCGCGAACAATGCGGCCCATTACAGTGATGAAGGTCTGTTTGGCGCAGAAGAAGTGACGGCCTGGGAAATCGGGTTCAAGTCGGCCCCGAACCCGCGATACAGCTATAGCCTTGCGGCCTTTTATCTCGATTATAATGACCCGCAGGCGCGTATTTTTGTGTCATTCGAATTGCCGGATGGCTCGCAGATCACATCGAATTCGCTGTCCAATCTGGATGAAGCGGTGTCATACGGCTTTGAGGCAGATTTCAGCTGGCGGCCGATGGACGCGCTGACAGTGACAGGTGGGCTGACGCTCAACGAAACAGAAATTAATCAGACCTCGGACATTGGCGGAAATGCGGCACTGTTCGATGGCAATCCGCTGCCCTTTGCGCCCGATACCTCGCTGACATTGGGCGGCAGCTATGCGTTTGATCTGACCGATCAGGTGTCCGCGCTGGCCTCCGTTCACGGCAAATATCGTAGCGATTACTTCCTTGATGCCGAAGGGCTGGAGGCGCGTAGCCAGGATGGGTTTACCACGCTACAGGCGGCGCTGGATTTCGGCTTCGCAGGCAGCGATGTCACCTTGAGTGTTTGGGGACGAAACCTGACGGATCAGGATTATGCCGTCTCAGGCTATGGCTTTATCGGGTATAATACATTCCGGTCTGAGCCGCGCACCTTTGGGGCTTCAGTGGAGTATGCGTTCTGAATGAGGCGTGTCTGGCCGTGTGATCAGGCGGCGGATGCGGGGGCCGTCCGCAGCGCTTTCTCGATAAAGGAAGCTGCGGTTTTATAGTCCGGCTCATCGCGCCAATCGCCCAGAAGCGTCGGTTCAGGGCGGATGTTGAGCGCACTCACCCGGCCGAGCATGGGCAGGGATTCGCCCATGATCCGGACGCGTTTCTTGTCAGGACAGTGAACGCTTTTGACATCTTTCAGGCTGACCCAGCGCACCCGTTTGTTCGGTTTGGTGGTGATCCAGAACAGGCGCTTGTTCGAGATGGCATGGGTCACATCTTCTCGTCGGCTCAAGTCGTAAATGAAGGCGCACAGGAATAGGATAGGCAGGCACAGCATCAGCCAGAACATCCAGTCGCCATGCATGCCGTTCGAGCTGGCCTGATAGGTTTGCCACGCCATCAAAAGGCCAATCACGCTGCCAATGAGCGTGTCCCAGGAGACGGATTTGGGGCGTGGTTTGCCTGTCCAGAGTAGCGTTTCGCCCTGCGCGAGTTCCGTTTGGAGTGCCGCGGAAACGGTTTCATTTTCGGACACGGGTTTCTCCTGCGCTTCGCCCTGGCGAGTGTCTGGGTATGAGCTACGACACCGGCGTTAACTCTAATGCGAATTGGCAGGTTGGGAAAGCAATTTGCCGGCCGCTTGGCGGATCGATTGCTCTCTCCACACGACCACTCTATCAGGGAGCAATGAAACTCGCCGACTATCTCAAACGCATTGATTATACTGAACCGGTTCGCCCGGATCTGGCGACGCTGAATGCGTTGATTGAGGCGCATGTGCGCGCCGTGCCGTTCGAGAATCTCGATGTTCACGCCGCAAGGCCTGTCCTTTATTCGGCTGAAGCGGCTTATGATCAGATCGTTGCGCGAAAGCAGGGCGGCTGGTGTTACGAAATGAATGCCGTGTTCGGCTGGGCGCTTGAGACAATCGGCTTTGAGGTGGTCCGGCTTGCCGCAGGCGTGAGGCGAGCTTCGCTTGGCGATGAAGCGCTTGGAAATCATCTTTGCCTTATGGTTCGTCTGGGTGCGGACTATTTGGTTGATGTCGGCTTTGGCGGGTCGCAGATTTCCGCAATCGCGATCGAGGAAGCGGAGACCCTGCACCGGCCTTTACGGATGGCGTTGGTGCCGATTGGGGGCGGGCTATGGCGTCTGCACGAGGGCGGCTGGGGCTCGGCCATGAGCTATGATTTCAGGCCAGAGGCGGGAGATCATGCGTTGCTCGCTCAGCGGCATGAGGAGCAGATCACAGACCCCAACTCGATTTTTCGGAAAACGCTGGTCGCGAAAATGAGACGCGGGCGCGGGTATTACACGCTGCGAGGTCGGATGTTGGACATCAACTGGCCAGGCCGGAAGGAAAGCCGCGAGATCGACACGAGTGAAGACCTTGCGGACGTCCTGAAAGAGATTTTCGGACTTGCTGAGCCCGACCTCAACGCGTTGTGGCCGCAAATCTGCGCCCGGCATAAACAGGTGTTTCCGCATACGGTGCGATAGCAATTATGGCTGCGGGATCAGAGCTGATCGGCTTCAATCACCGCATTGAGGCGTGCGCGGACCTCAAAAAGCTCGGCGTTTTCAGGCAGGTCTGGCAACGCATCGAGCAGGACAAGCCCGTCACGGGCGATATCTGTTGGAAAACTTGAGGGCGGGACACTTCCGTCCGGGAAGGGAAGGTCGGGGTTATCCAGAGCGCGCTCGGCCAGGAGGGCCCAGTTTTCAGCCATCGCAATCGTTATGGATCGGGCAGAATTCGGGCAAACCCGGCGAAGCGCGTCGGCGCGGTAATTGAGCGGGATAAAGCCAACAGCAAACCGTTTGATTTGCGGGTCGTCGACGAATTCCTTTAGGGATCGGGCGTGCCAGTTGAGTTCGTCGACGAGAACGTCATCATCAGGGTACGGACAGTTTGAAAACATTTCGAGTGAAAACGCAGGATACGAATTCCCTGTCAGAGCGTATTGAAACATGGTCGGCCAGATAAAATTCGGAAGCGTTTCTCTCAGATCAGCCAAAACACTGCGTGACTCGTCTGAGGTGTCGCAGAGGGTTGGCGTGAGTGGATTGTCCTGCTCGCACGCATAGAAAGCGAATTCTGCGTTCGTGTAGGAGGCATAAGCCAGATCTGCGAGCTGAGCTTTTTCTTGGATGTTATGGACATCATAGGCGATGCCAACCAGAAAATCAGTCAGTTTTCTTTGTACGGCGCGGTTATAGCCGCAGGAATCGAGGAGCGTTAGTGTCTCAGCGACCAGCGGATCCTCTGTTATGGGCGGAGGAGTAAAATCGGGGTTTTGTTCGCCCGCATTGAGCCGGTCCATCACGCCCGCTTGCAGCGTGTCCATACGCTCTTTGATGTTGGCCGGACAGACGGGCTCTTCCTGCTGCGCGAGGGCCGTGGGGGCTGCGAAGACCGCAGCGATCAAACCCAGACAGGGGATCAGGCGGCGGATCGATTTTGCAGGGATCATAACGGACTCCGGTTTGAACTTGACGTCTGTCTGGCGTTTGAACTTGACCGAAATCAGGCACGGACAAGGTGATATCTCAGCATGGGGTTTTCGCTAAAGCCTTGGTATGCATGCTGATTTCCGGGTAGGCTGTCAAACAAAGCGCGCAGATGGTTCAGTCTGGCAAAGATATTTTCCGGGCCCGTGCACGGACAGAAGCCGCCGGGTCTTTCAACGCATCAGCGTGTGCAGCCTGCGCAGCCGGCTTAAAGGCCGTGTGATAAATCGCGAGACGGCAGAGGGCATTGACGGCCCAGGCTCTGAGAAAGGGTCGTTTATGGCCGAGATAAGTGTCAAAAAAGCGGGCAAGTTGGGCCGGGTCGGTGCTGCCTCCCGGATAGTGGTCGAATGCCTGCAGGAGGTGCAGTGCCGCGCCCCAGTCTGTGATCTGGTCGAGCACAGGCAGAAGCTGGTCGAGTTCTGCCGGGGTTATGGTTTTGGCGGTTCTGACATGATCGAGCCAGATCCATGATGCGCCGCGCTGGATGAGCGGGGCAAGGTCAGCCATGAGATGCAGGCAGGCGAGATGAAAGTCCGGATCGTCTCGAAATCCCGCAGCGGTCTCGGACAGATAGCTGACGGCATTGCCGTCGAAATCAGCAAGCTTTGCGCGGAGGCTGTCGATGTCTGGCGGGGGCGTCATCCGGATCTCTTGAAATAGCAAAGCGCGTCGCGTGCGCAGGCGGCGATCTCAGCCGGAATGGGCTGGTCAAGCGGTATCCGGATTTCCCGGTTTCCGACAAAGTGAAGGTCGGGATAGGCGGCGCGCCTGCGCTCGATGAGATGGGTCTGGCAGTTCACAAACAGGCTGATGCTGTCTGGTGTTTTGTGTTTCCAGGCGAGCTGGATCGCAGTGCCGGTGCGAGGTCGGATGGGGGCAAAAGAGGGCTCACCCCATTTGAGAGATTCTGAGAGACCGCCCGTTTCAGGCAAATCATCAGCCATGAGGAAGAGCAGGTCTCGCAGGCTTCGAAAATGCGTCTGAGCGGCGGGAGGCCAGGCAGCAAGCAGATTATCGAAGTCAGGTCTGCTGCCCATCGTGTCAGAGATTGTCCTCTGCGCCTTCGAACAGCATCTCAAAGCGTCGTTCCGAGATTGACCGCACACTGAAGACCGGCGGTTGGAAGATCGCATTCATTTGGTCGGCCGCTGGGAATTCCCCTTTGCAGAGACAGCCGAGTTCAGCAATTTCCGGGTTTCGCTCGGCGGAAATCTCAAGGCTGTCGCGCAGCACTTTGCCCTGTTTGAAGTGTTCGACCATGCGCGTGACCTTCCGGTCGGGCTGGACCTCATAATAAATCAAATCCGGGTCGTCTGGGTTCTCGTGTCGCCAGGTGACGGCGAGATAGTCGGTCAACGTGTAGTGTCCCTGTCTACAAATGATGTGTACATTCGGTTGTGCATGGGACCGCCAGTCTTTTCAACAGGGTGTCGAGGCTGGAGTTAAGTTTTTACAGGCTCTGCTGGAGCAAGTTTCCGGATAGCAGCCTCAGCGCCGTCAACATCCTCAATCAACATCATGTAGAAGGCGTTTTCCTGTCCTTTATCGCCGCGACGGCAGACCAGGATCTCCTCATCGCTGTTAAGGTCGACCAGCGCGCCAATATCTGCGGCGGGCATTTCGTCTGCGATGTCGCCATTGGCCAGCACGGCGAGCAGCCGCTGATTGGTGACGGCATAGGCCAAGGGCACTCGCTGGATAAGTGGTGGCTTTAGAACGCCCCGAAGGCTGATGAAGCCGTACCAGAAGAAGACGAGCGCCAGCACGATCACCACAGGAGCCGCAAAGGAGAGAAGCAGGTAATTCTGCTCGCCCAGAAGTTCGAGACCCTTGGCAGCGCCCCAGCCTGCGAACCAGAGACCGAAGATAAACGAGATTACGGCCAGTGCGGTCGAGCGGAGCGGCGTACGAATGTCGGCGCTGGTCAGCGTTTCGGGCGTCAGAGTCTCGGACCAAAGCACGGTTTCGTCGGCTTGAAGCACGCTTTGAATTAGGGGGGAGGCGGTCATGTGGCGGCAGTTTTCCCTGTCGAACTCGATCAAGGCCCGTTCTGCAATTCTCTGGAGGGCGTGTACAGAGAATTCAGAGCCTTACGTCCGGGCGCGTCTAACCGTGCGAATGCCGGACAGCACCAGACTGACGATTTGTTCGACATGAACCGGCATGGCCATGATGGCGCCCAGAAGGAGGCCCGGCCAGATGGTCGCCAGAGTAGGCCGGTCGAGAAGCGAGACTCCAAAAAAGGGGAAATAGATGGTTGCGCCGAAGCTGACCATTACAATCATCCGCCCCAGCCAGCGGCCAGCCGTGTATGGCGCGATGGCTGCGTGGGCGAAGGCGGCGGTTGTGCCAAGATACAGACAGGTTTCCATCTGGCTTTGACCGCTCATCGCCCAGATGAAAACAAAAACGAACACGCCAATCGCGCAGATCAGCATAAGAAGCGCCCGGGTGATGGAGTATGGCGTGATAAGCATTCGTCAGTCCCTCTCGATATGAGGTTAGCAAAGCGGCGCTGGCGTCGCGTTAAGCGGAAGCATGAAAATTGACGGGTTCACCCACAGGATGATTGACGGACCTTCCGACACAGACAAATCTGGCGTCAGGTCTTTGGGGGAAATGGAATGCGGTTGCTTGTAAGTCTATTTGTGGGTGTGTTGCTGCTTGCTGCGTGTTCCACATCAAGCGAAACGCCGGCCGAACCGCCTCCGCCCATGCCTGAGATGAGCAATCCCAGAGATTTTAATGATGCCGATCGCGATGCCTGCGCCGCTGCGGGCGGATTTTATGAACGCGCCGGCATGCTCGGCTGGTATCGCTGTACGCAGCAATTCGCTGATGGCGGACAATTCTGTCGTGACGGGTCTGAATGCAGTGGTCGTTGTATGGCGCCAGACGGTCCGCGCATGGATGAGAATGGAGAGATGCTGCCAGTGACCGGCGTTTGCGCGCGGACGGACAATCCGTTCGGGTGCTATTCGACGGTTAAAGATGGGTATGCGACGTCAACAATCTGTGTGGATTAGATCGCGATAGCACGGCCGCGTTTTTCTGCCCTGGCGATCCATCGGCTGATCTTTTCAGGCTTTGCCGATTTCGCTGATCCGAATTGGTGGCATTTGACAGGTTTCCCCCCGGCAAACTTCAAAACCAGATTGACCCCCTGATTTTGCGCAGGCCTGCCATAAGCAAGGCGATCAAAAAAATCTGGAGCATCTGCCGTGATGAAGACATCGGCAGACCGGCCTTGGAGGAGCTTGTCCCACCAGGGGTCATCCTCATGGTAATTCATGGCAAAACCCGGCAGATAGGCGCGATCGAGCACACCCTTCATCTTTGCGGGCATCCCGCCCCACCATTGCGGATAGAACCAGGCCAGATGTTCCGCCCAGAGAATGTTTTCGCGCCATTCCTCGAGGCAGGGTTCCAGTTCCTTGCGCTGTTTATAGCCGTTCGTGAGATCGGGATCAAAGCTCATCTCATCGAGGTTCATGCGGCGGATCTCAGTGCCGCCGATTTCAGCGCCGCGTGTATAGGCATTGGCGAGCGCGGAAGAGAGTGAATTTTGCGCCGGATGTCCTACCCAAACAAAGATGCGATCTGCCATCTTGCCCCCAGAATGTCCCGGTTTGTGCAAATACACCATTCAGGGGAAAATTGAAGCGTATAAGATGTCCGATGCAAAATTTTTTTGTCATTGCTTCCAAGGCAATCAAAGCGCTGAGCTGATGACCTTTCACAAGCGCGTGCGTCCGCTTGACGGGGTTTGGTTTGAGTGACTTCCTTTCGACAGGTCCGTAAGAGGCCATAGGGAGATCATCATGAAATTTCAGACATCAGTCAGTTCCGTTGTGACAGCGCTGGGCGCAGCATTTGTGCTTGCCTCCTGTCAGACCGTCGCGCCAGCTGAGCCGCTCAGCCTGAGCGCTGCGCCGTGTACACCGCCGCCGGTGGATCGGTGTGTGAGGGGTGAGGAGTGCGGCGCGCTTGTGACGGAGCAGGGCCCCGCCGTGAACCCGGAAACGGGGCGGAATTACTATCTCGATTATTCGTGTGATCTGAAAGCAGGCCAGAAGGTCAATCTGGTGCTGAACCTTCATGGCGGCGGATCCTATGGTAATTGGGAGCGCCATTACTTTCCGATTGTCGACTTTGTAGAAGATTATGATCTGGTCGTTGCGACACCAAACGCACCGCCGCAAAGATGGGCTGAAGTGGATGATGTGCATCTGCAGACCATCGTGCAGCAAATGATCGACGAGATCGGTGCAGACAACATCAACACGTTCTGGCTGGCCGGTCATAGCCAGGGCGGCATGACCTCGCGTCGGATTATCTGTTCAGACTTCTTCGCCGACAAAGTGGACGGCATGCTGAGCCTGTCTGGCGGTCGGGTTAGTCGTGCGCAAATTTCGCCGAATTTTTATCGTCCGAGCCGGGGCGAGACCGGGCCGCGCAACCGGCCTGAACCACCGCCGGAAGTGCTGCCGGAATGTGAGTTCAGCCATATCTATACCACTGGCGAGCTGGAGATTGTTGAGCTGCCGGATACCTCGAAATGGGCGGAGCGGTTCGGCTGTGATGCCCGCGTGAAAGAGGATGACGTGGTTGACACCGAAGAAGGCTATGTCTTCGACTCACTGGCGCAGGCAAATCCAAATCCTGTCTGGGGACTGATGCCGGGACCAGGGACCGCGGAAGTATTCGTCTATCCAAATTGCGATGGCGGCAAAGTGGTTGCGGATGTGATCCGTCTGGATAAAGGGCATACGGAAGGCCTCGAGCCGAAGGTGACTGAGAAGCTGGTCCAGTTGATGGTCAGTGCGCCAGGGGGGAAGATCGCGGCCTCTGAGGGCTGATGCGCGCCACCGATGTAAGGTCGAAGAAGGGCGGCGACAGTCGCCCCTTTTTATTCGAGCCGAATTGACTTGCGTGTTGAGGTGATTGTCAGACATGATCCTGCCAACCGACAGGTTCGGGTCTGAGAAGGGGAAGACTGAGATATGACTGCGATTGAAGTGTTCGGCCTGTATGTGGGCCTGTTTGGCCTGCTATTTATTATTCTCAAAGGCAATGTCGGACGTTTGCGCGTTCAAAAGCGTGTCGACCTTGGGGATGGCGGGCATGACCCGGTCTATCGGGCGATCCGGGCGCAGGGGAATGCCGTGGAAGACGTGCCGATCTTTCTGATCGGTCTGGGCACGCTGGCACTGCTCGGCGCGAGCCCGCTGCATATTCACATCCTGGGCGGGGCCATGCTGTTGGGCCGTGTTCTGCACGCGGCCGGGATCACGCAGATGCCCGGGCTTGGATGGGGGCGACTGGTCGGCACTGTTCTGACGGTGTTCACAAAGCTTGGAACGGTAGGCTCAGTCTTTTGGCACGTAATGGCCTGACAAGGCCCGCGCTGGGTTTTAAAGAATGGACTGCCCCGTGCTTTCCCAGTCTTTCATGAAGGCTTCGAGGCCTTTATCCGTGAGCGGATGATTGAAGAGCTGGTGAATGACTTTGGCCGGGATGGTGGCGACGTCGGCACCCATTTTGGCCGCTTCCAGGAGATGGATCGGGTTGCGGATGGAGGCCACCAGAACTTCGGTTTCGATGGTCGGATACATGGAGTAAATCTGGCAGATGTCGGCAATCAGATCCATGCCGTTCGAACCGATGTCATCGAGGCGACCGACAAAGGGTGAGATGAAGGTGGCGCCAGCCTTGGCCGCCAGAAGCGCCTGATTGGCCGAGAAGCACAGAGTGACGTTCGTTTTGATATCCTTCTGGCTGAGTGCGTAACAGGCTTTGATGCCGTCAAAGGTCAGCGGCAGTTTGACTGTGATGTTGTCCGCGATTGATGCGAGTTTTTCACCTTCTCGGATCATATCGGCCGCATTGGTGGCCGTCACTTCACCAGAGACAGGGCCCGGCACGAGGACGCAGATTTCTTCCAGCACCTGAAGGATGTTGCGACCGGATTTGGCGATGAGCGAAGGATTGGTTGTGACGCCATCCAGAAGCCCGGTGTCGAGCAGGCCTTTGATTTCGTCCACGTCTGCGGTGTCGACAAAAAACTTCATGATTTCGCTCGCTTGTCTCGATTGACTGTCGTTATCCGTCTTAGTCGGAATCGACGGAGTCTGAAAGGGAGGAAGGGCGGACAACGCCTACGACGGGGCCCATAGCGGGACCTATATCGCTGCGATCATTGGCTTTGTCGTAGAGGCGGGAGATTGAACCGTCGAGATAAAGCGCGTTTTCACAGCCGAGCTCATCACGAAAGAAACTGGCAAAAGCGTGAAACGTCACCCAGCCATCGCTGAGGACGAAGTAAAGACGGTTGAAGTCTTCGTCGATGCCGACACCGTTCCGGCGTTTGAAGCTGGTGCTCTCTGGATTGAATTTCGGGTGAAGCTCATTGTCGATTACCAGCATGGGGCCGGACTGAGTGGCATAATTCACGACATCATGCGCCATGCGGGATTGATAAGCGTTCGTCTCCAGAACATGCGTGCCTTTCAGGCCATCCTCCTGCCAGATGACGAACACGCCATTTGGCAGGAGGTGGAAATTGCCATAGCCCTCGCCGGTTTGCAGCGGGGCGAGTTCTTCCCCGTTCTCCATATAGAGGCCAACGGGTGAACGGTCCTCATGATACATGCCGGCATTCATGGCGAAAATCAGCGTTTTATCCTGCTCGGCGAGCGCGGAATTGATGGCGTCGAACTCACCATAGGGTGCGCCGCTTTCGTCATTGAGGAAAAGGCGCAGGCCGGGATCGTCGCGGTCGAAGCTGCAGACGGTGAGGCTCGCGCCATCATGCTTCTGGCGTTCACAAGGCGAGGCGAATTCCGCTGGTGCAGGCGGGGTAACTGGAAAGTGGGCGAGCGGCAGATCGCTTTGCAGAACAAGTGCGACACACGGAAAAAGGAGTTCCAACATGCGTGGATTCTAGCAATCGAACTGGTGAAGCGAAACTTTGATCTGCAGCTTAGTCTTGGGTCTTCTTCATTTTAGGGAGTTCGAAATAAACTTTGCTGTCTTTTTCAATGATATAAAGGTCGTCACCTTCCGCGATATTAAGCTCCCGGACTGCGCGGTCTGAAAATATCAAGCACGTTTCGCCGTCGATCAACTCGATGTGGCCACCGATAAAGCTGTCCATTCATACACCAGAATTGCTATTTATGATTGTATTACACGGTTTTGTACTTTCAATCAAGCAGCCCCAGCTCTCTCTGTTTCTTCTTCGTCAGGCCGCGACCGACAAGGGTATAGCTGTCCCGGATATAAGTGAGGAGTTCCGCATCCGACATGGTCTCGTCTGTCATGCGCTGGATCCAGCTCATGCCGCGTGAAGCCAGGTGAGAGGCACCCTGCAGGCCGGGTTGTTCTTTCAGAATATCAAACCCCATCCAGGTGACTTTGAAGCTGGCTGAGGAAAGCACGCCATCCTGATCGCGAGCGATGACATAGACTTTGCCGCCGATCTTCCAGACATGCGCGCCGCGCCATTGCACCACATGGGTTGAGTGTGGGAGCGCGCCACAAAATGCATTGAACTCGTCGAGGGTCATTGCCTCAGCCTAACATGGCCCGGGATTCTTCGGAACACAGGCGTGGGTGCGGTCGTTGGTTTCCCATAAGGGCGCTGCCCCGTTGCGGCGCGACCAAAAAGAAGGAGACATACATGTCACTGAAGAATTTGAAAGACGTTTATATCGACCAACTGCAGGACGTTTATAGCGCCAACACGCAGGCCGAAAAAGTCACCCGCAAACTGGCCGAAGTGGCCAAGAACCCGGAGCTGAAACAAGCGCTGAACGATGGCGTCAAAGGCATTCAGGACGGTAAAGCCGCCCTCGAAGGCATTCTGGAAGATCATCAGGCCGACCCGAAAGGCGAGTTCTGCAAGGGTATGGAAGGCCTTGTGAAAGAGGCTCATGCCCATGGCATTGAACAGGAATTTTCCGACGATGATGCACGCGATGCGATGATCATCACACAATATCAGCGGATGGCCCATTATGGCATGGCGGGCTATGGTTCGTGTGCGGCGTTCGCACGTCGTCTGGGCCTCGAGGATCAGGCCAAGACTTTATACGAATGCCTCGACAACACCGTCGGCGGTGACAAGCACATGACCATGATCGCGGAGACCGGCGTCAATGAGCATGCGGCTTAAGCAGACGCGTTGATTAGACGAAAAAGGCGACCCGAGGGTCGCCTTTTTTGTGTTTATCAGGCGACCGCTTCGGTCTCCACGGGTACGTCGAGGCGGTTCTTCATTTCGTGCGGTACGATCTGCCAGAAATTCGGAAGCTCGGTTTCCCACTGATCGAGGATTGTGTAGGCGCGGCGGGAATCTGTCCGTGAATGATGCTCCTCAATCATGGATTTGAGCATGTCCTCATAATGCTTGGACTGCACACGATACCAGCCGACCGAATCCGGATTCACGACCTTTTCGAACCGGTTTTTCGGATCGTAGACAAAGGCCATGCCGCCCGACATACCGGCGCCGAAATTGTCACCGACATCACCAAGGATGACCGCAACGCCGCCTGTCATATACTCACAGCCATTCGAGCCGCAGCCTTCGATGACGGCTTTTGCGCCGGAGTTCCGCACGGCGAACCGTTCTGCGGCCTGACCGGCGGCAAAAAGATTGCCCGCCGTCGCGCCGTAAAGGCAGGTATTGCCGATAATGGTGTTGTCCCAGGCTTCAGAGGTGAGATGGGCAAAGGGCTTGAGGATGATGGTCGCGCCCGAAAGCCCCTTGCCAACATAATCGTTGGAATCGCCGGTGACTTCGAGGGTCAGCCCTTTCACAGAAAAGGCGCCGAGTGACTGCCCCGCAGAGCCGCGCAGCGAAATCCAGAGACGATGCTCAGGCAATTCGCCTTCTTTGAAGTGACGGACAATCTCAGACGAGGCGCGCGTGCCGATGGCACGCTGAACGTTCTTCACGCCATAGGCCAGCTGCATTTTCTCGCCCCGTTCGAAGAAAGGCTGTGCGTCGCGCAGGATCTGGTGATCCAGTGTTTCGGCCACTTCGTTCCGGTGGGTTGGTTTATAGGTGATCGGGCGATCCTGCTCGACCTTCACCAGAAGCGGGTTGAGATCGAGGTCATCAAGGTGGGCGGCACCGCGCGAGACCTGGCTGAGGAGGTCCGTCCGGCCAATCACCTGGTCCAGGCTCTCAAAGCCAAGCTCGGCGAGGATTTCGCGGACTTCCTCGGCAATGAAGCTCATCAGATTGACGACTTTGTCCGGCGTGCCGGTGAATTTGGCGCGCAGGGCCGGGTCTTGCGTACACACGCCGACCGGGCAGGTGTTTGAATGGCACTGACGCACCATGATACAGCCCATAGCGACGAGGGACGCCGTGCCGATGCCGTATTCCTCAGCGCCCAACATGGCCGCCATAACGATGTCACGGCCCGTGCGCAGGCCGCCATCGGTCCGCAGGGTGACCTGATCGCGCAGATTATTCAGCGAGAGCACCTGATGGGCTTCCGCAAGGCCGATTTCCCATGGCAGGCCGGCAAACTTGATCGAGGTCTGAGGGCTGGCACCTGTGCCGCCTACATTGCCTGCGATGAGAATGATGTCGGCCTTCGCCTTGGCAACACCCGCCGCAATTGTGCCAACGCCAGAGCGGGCAACGAGCTTCACACAGACGCGCGCAATCGGGTTGATCTGTTTCAGGTCATAGATGAGCTGAGCGAGATCCTCGATTGAGTAGATGTCATGGTGCGGAGGCGGCGAAATCAGGGTAACGCCCGGCGTTGAGTTCCTGAACTTCGCGATCATCTCCGTGACTTTGAAGCCGGGCAGCTGTCCGCCTTCGCCGGGCTTTGCGCCCTGGGCCACTTTGATTTCTATCTCGCGACATTGGTTGAGATATTCAGCGGTGACGCCGAACCGGCCAGAGGCCACCTGCTTGACCGCAGAGTTCGGGTTATCGCCGTTCGGCAGAGGTTTGTAGCGGTCACGATCCTCGCCACCTTCACCGGAGACGGATTTCGCGCCGATCCGGTTCATGGCGATGTTGAGGGCGCCATGGGCCTCGGGCGAGAGCGCGCCGAGCGACATGCCGGGGGTGAGGAAGCGTTTGCGGATTTCGTTGATGGATTGCACCTGATCAAGCGGAATGCTCGCATTGGCGTTTTTGAAGTCCAGTAGATCGCGCAACTGAACCGGATCCTGCTCCCGCAGACCGTGCGAATAGGCTTTGAAGCGGGAATAGCTGCCTGTGTCACACGCCGATTGCAGTTTGTGGATGAGTGCACCGTCGAGTGCATGACGTTCGCCATTTCTCCGTATACGGTAGAAGCCGCCAATTGGCAGAGCGACAACGTCTTCATCATAGGCTTTGGCATGAATTTCGACAGCTTTGTGCTCAAGACCGGCAAGGCCGATACCTGAAATCCGGCTGGTCATACCCGGGAAGTATTCGGCGACCAGCGCACGGGAAAGGCCGAGAGCTTCGAAATTATATCCACCCCGGTAAGACGAGATGACCGAAATGCCCATTTTTGAGAGAATCTTCAGAAGCCCGGCTTCAATCGACTCCTTGAAGCGCCGCACGCACTCATTCAGCGACAGATCACCGAACAGACCCTTGGCGTGACGCTCTGCAATACAATCCTGCGCAAGATAAGCGTTCACACAGGTTGCGCCGACCCCGACCAGCACTGCGAAGTAATGCGTATCCAGGCATTCGGCCGACCGCACCGTGATGGAGCAGAAAGAGCGAAGCCCCTGTTTGACCAGATGAGACTGAACGGCAGAGGCCGCAAGGATCATCGGGCAGGCAATTCGGCCTGGTCCCTGTTTCTCATCGGTCAGGATGACATGTTCATGGCCTGAACGGACGGCGTCTTCAGCTTCCTGCTGGATACGATCGAGACAGGCGCGTAGTGCGACACCAGCCTGTGCGTCTTTCGCAGGCGGCTCGAATGTGCAGTCGATAACGGCAGCGCGTTCGCCGAGCATGGCCATAAAGCGCTTATACATGCCGTTCGAGAGCACAGGGCTTTCGAGTACATACACATCGGTTTGGGTGGAGTCTGAGGCCAGAATGTTGCCGAGATTTTTGAACCGCGTTTTGAGCGACATGACCCGGTCTTCCCGGAGCGGGTCGATAGGCGGGTTGGTCACCTGGCTGAAATTCTGACGGAAGAAGTGCGACAGCGGACGATAGGTGTTTGAGATCACCGCCGGAGGCGCGTCATCGCCCATGGAGCCAATCGCTTCTTTGCCGGTTTCCACCATTGGGGCGAGGATCAGCTCCATGTCTTCCATGGTGAAACCGGAGGCGAGCTTGCGCTGACGGAGTTCGTCAGTGTTTTCACTGGTGAGCGGTTCTTCGCCTGGTCCGATTACTGGTTCGAGTTCTTTGACGTTCTCAAGCCATTCCAGATACGGATGGTCGTTGGCGAGGCGTTCGACGATCTCGCGATGTTCGTAGAATTTGTTTTCTTCGATGTTCGCCGCGATCATGCCGCCCGGCTGAACCCGGCCCTTGCGGACGATGGCATCTTCATCGAGCGGGCACATGCCGGATTCCGAGCCAACCGCGAGGATATTGTCCTGGGTGAGGGCGTAGCGCATGGGGCGGAGACCGTTACGGTCGAGCCCTGCAATTGCCCAGCGTCCATCAAAGGCGGCGATCGCGGCAGGGCCATCCCATGGCTCCATGACGGAGTTACAATAGCTGTAAAGCGCAGCATGGGCATCCGGCATGACGGAATCGCGCTTCGACCAGGCTTCCGGCAGAAGGAGCGCTTTTGACATGGGCGCTGTGCGGCCCGCTTTGACGAGGATTTCGAACACAGAGTCGAGCGCAGCGGAGTCCGACGATCCGGCCTGAATAACCGGCTTCAGATCCTTTTCATGGCCTTCAAACGCGTCGGCGACCATGCGGATCTCATGGCTTTTCATCCAGTTTTCATTGCCGCGAACTGTGTTGATTTCACCATTGTGAGCCAGCATGCGGAACGGCTGAGCCAGCCACCATTGCGGGAAGGTGTTGGTGGAATAGCGCTGGTGATAAATCGCGACGGCAGAGACGAAGCGTTCGTCTTTGAGGTCAGGATAGAAATTGTCGATGTCCTCAGCGAGGAACATGCCTTTATAAATCAGGTTACGCTGTGAGAGCGAGCAAACATAGAAACTCGGAATGCTGGCTTCGCGTGCCCGGCGTTCAATCCGGCGACGGCACACATAAAGCGCACGCTCAAGATCGGCGCGCGACCGGTCGTTCGGGTCGTAGAACAGAACCTGCTCGATTTCCGGGCGGGTATCATTGGCTTTTTGTCCGATTACGGATGGATCGATGGGCGGCTGGCGCCAGCCATAAATATAAAAGCCGAAACGCAGGATTTCTGCTTCAACGATCGTCCGGGCCGCTTCCTGCGCGCCAAGATCCGTACGCGGAAGGAAAATCTGACCGACGCAGATCGGCGCCTGGCTTGGGTCGTGACCTGTGCGCGCAACCTGTTCCTTGAAGAAGTCCTGCGGGACGTCCACGCGGATACCTGCGCCGTCTCCGGTTTTGCCGTCCGCATCAACCGCGCCGCGGTGATAAACTGCCTTCAGCGCGCGAACGCCCATTTCCACAATCTCGCGGCGCGGTGTACCATCCAGAGCAACGACAAGGCCGACGCCGCAGGAATCATGCTCGTCCTGCGGGTTATAGGCATGGCCATCAATAAGTTTCTGACGGTTTTTCAGATAGGTTTCTGTCGTGTTTGTCATATCAGGACTGGCCTTCCACTGAGGCTTTGATCATGGCCATCGTTTCTTCGCGCGTCAGGCGCGGATGATCGCCAGCAAAAGCATAATAACCGGGCTTTTCGTCGACGAAGATTTCCTTCTCCATCTCGATCCCTTCGGGCAGGGTGAGCGCGCCGCTTGAGATCGCCCAGTAATCCGTCTTGTTGATGAGTTTATAGAACAGACTTGACCCACATTTGGAGCAAAAGCCCCGTCGCGCCCAGGCTGAACTGTTATACCAGGTCAGCGTGCTGTCGGCTTTGAACGTGATGTCTGCATCCGTGGCGCTAACACCGATGAATGCGCCGCCAGCCCAGTGCTGACACATTTTGCAATGGCAGGCGTCGACATGTTGAATTTTATTGCTGAGTTCGAAGGCGACTGAGCCGCACAGGCATTGTCCGTGTACTGAATCTGCCATGTTTTACTCCGCGGCTGCCATGGGTTGCTGCGAATTGGCTTTCTTGGTGAGATAGCCATGGATTGCAGCGGCTGCATCGCGTCCGTCCTTCACAGCCCAGACCACGAGTGAGGCACCGCGAACAATGTCGCCAACCGCAAACACGCCATCCATGCTGGTCATCATGTTCGAATAATCAACGCGCACCGCGCCCCAGCGATTTACGGTAAGCTGGTTCTCGTCGAACATCATGGGCAGGTCTTCCGGATCGAAGCCCAGCGCCTGGATGCACATATCCGCTTCGATATCGAATTCGGAGCCCGGAACTTCTTCCGGTGCCTGACGGCCAGATGCGTCCGGCAGACCAAGGCGCATGCGCGAGGCGCGAACGGCCGTGACTTTGCCGCCCGTATCGATAATCCCCTTCGGCGTGGCGAGCCATTCAAACTTTACGCCCTCTTCTTCGGCATTGGCCACTTCGCGCTGAGAGCCCGGCATGTTTTCGCGATTCCGGCGATAGACGCATGAAACCGAGCTGGCGCCCTGACGAATTGCCGTGCGTACGCAGTCCATCGCGGTGTCGCCACCGCCGATGACCACGACGCGTTTGCCTGCCGCATTGAGGTCCCCATTGTCATAGGCCTCCACGGCGTCCCCCAAATTCTTTTTGTTCGACGCGGTCAGATAGCTCAGCGCCGGGAATACGCCCACGGCGCCTGCGCCCGGTACGTTCAGCTTTTTCGCTTTATAAACGCCGGTCGCCAGAAGAAGCGCGTCATGCTTTTCGCGCAGTGACTGGAAGCTGACATCCTTGCCGACATCGCAATTCAGAACGAATTCGACATTCGAGTCGCGAAGATGCTGCGCGCGGCGTTCGACCACTTCTTTTTCAAGCTTGAAGCCCGGAATGCCATAGACGAGCAGGCCGCCCACACGGTCATACCGGTCATAGACGGTGACCTTATAGCCTTTGCGGCGCAATTGTTCAGCCGCGGCAAGGCCGCCCGGACCTGCGCCGATAATACCGACACTCTGATCGCGCTCGCGGGGCGGCTTGACTGGCTTCACCCAGCCATTTTCCCAGGCCGTGTCCGTGATGTATTTCTCGATTGAGCCAATCGTCACCGTGCCATGTCCGGACTGTTCAATAACGCAAGAGCCTTCGCAAAGGCGATCCTGTGGGCAGATGCGGCCACAGATTTCCGGCATGTTGTTTGTGGCAGAAGAGACTTCATAGGCTTCCTGCAGGCGGTCATTCGCCGTGAGCATCAGCCAGTCCGGGATATTGTTCCCGAGCGGGCAATGCTGCTGGCAAAACGGAATACCGCACTGCGAACACCGGCTGGCCTGGGCTTCCGCTTTTTCCGCGATGTACTCACGATAAATCTCGTGAAAGTCATCTGACCGATCTTCAGCGCTACGTTTTTCTGGTGGCGCCTGCTCGGTCGAGACGAATTGCAACATTCGGTTCGACATCTCGCTCTCCTGGAATTCGCGCGGACTTTAAGCGCGGAATGTGAGCGTCGCAAGACAATAATTGCCAATGAATATCATAGTGATACATAAAACAGCGCAATATTTTCCGAAATATAAAAATTGGGCGGCGGCGCCAGAATGGTAGATATCATAATGATATTTTAAGCCAGATAGCGCATTCGACCTTGCGTTGGTTCCAAAACACTTTACTCCATTCCCGGTGACAGACCTAGCCGGGGGCGGGACGCATTCATGTCGATCTTTCAAATTCTACTCATCTCGCTGGTGCAGGGGATAACCGAATGGCTGCCCATTTCATCCTCCGGTCATGTCTTGCTAGCCTCGGACTATTTCGGGTTCGCGGCGCGGGATGAGCTGCTGATCAATGCCATGGCGCATGCCGGCACATTGTTCGCGGTGCTGATTTATTTCTGGAAAGACGTCGCGCGGGCGATTGGCGGCGGGTTTGAGCTGGTCGGGTCGGTCGCCACGAAAAAGGCGCTCAGCCCGAATGCGCGGCTGGCTATGCTGATCCTCTTGTCCATGCCGATCACTCTGCTTGTTGTGGGTGGATATGAAATTGGCGCGCCGGACGCCGTCAAAGAAGGTCTGCGCGGCTGGATGACCGTGGCGATTACCACGCTTGTGTTCGGGCTTTTGCTCTGGTGGGCTGATGTCCGGGGCGGTCAGTCCGGCAATCTGGAGACGATGACAAGCGGTCATGCCATTCTGATTGGGGCCAGCCAGGCGATTGCAGCCCTTCTGCCGGGCACGAGCCGGTCTGGCATTACGATGACGGCGGCCCGCTGGTTCGGATATGAGCGTACAGAAGCGGCACGGTTTTCCATGCTGATTGGTGCGCCCATTCTCGCGGCCACAGGGGCCTATGCGGTGCTGGAGCTTGTGACCTCTGACGCACCTGAAGGCGCAGCCGGATTGAGTGACGGCCTGATGGTGGCAGGGCTGTCTTTCGTTTCCGGCATTGTCTCTATCTGGGCCTTGATGAAGCTGCTTCAGAAAATGAGCTTCCTGCCCTTCGTAATTTATCGGATTTTTCTGGCCATTGTGCTGGTGCTCGCCTCGCCGCTCGCGCTAGGCTGGATTGGTGGCTAGTCTGATATTACAGGCGTGAAGTGATGTTGCCTGAACCAGTTTCCTTTGAGTCTGATTGTTCAAACTGCGCGTCTCTGTGCTGTTTTGCCTATGCCTTCACAAAAGGGGTGGAGTTTCCGATTGAGAAAGACGCCGATGAACTGTGTCCGCATATTGGCAAGGTCTCCGGCTGTCAGATCCATGCGAACCGCGCAGCACGCGGTTTCACCGGCTGTATAAAATATGAATGTCTTGGGGCCGGGCAGCGCGTGGTTCAGGAGGTGTTCAAGGGCGCGAGCTGGCGCGATGATCCGGCGCTTCTGAAGCCCATGTCTGAGGGGCTTCGTGTGATGAAGGTGCTGCATGAAATGTTGCAACTCCTCGAGACGGTGGAAATTCTGCCGCTCACACCGGAAGAGACCCGGCTCTATCAAGACTTGCTTGCGAGAGCCATGCCCGAAACGCCGTTTACACCAGAAAGCCTTATCGCCTTTCCGGTCTATCAGCTCCGTCGGGATGTGACGCAGTTTATTCGCGGGCTGGCTCATCATGTGTCGTCGCAAAGGCGCGCAGATCAAAACTGACTTGTCATTTATCGAATAACGAGATATTGTTGTTTTTCGATAAAGGAGTCTGATCATGCAAGCTAGTCTGGTGCGTCTCGCCCATTGGAAAGTGGACATCAAGATTGTCACCGAAGACAATATGCATGTTCTGCAATGGCGACGACGGATGACCCATGACGAGGTGCTACTGGATGGGAAAAGCCAGCATATCAGCTATGGCCTGTTTGGTCGGGAAACCATTTACGGGCTGGTCTTCGGCAAGGATGAAGAGGGCAATGGTGGTCAGCAATTGATGTTTGCCGTCGATGCCACACCAAATACGAGCTCCTGGGATTCAGAATCGGCAGGCTATGCCGCGCCGCGCGGTATTCGTCTTGAGACACGTGACGGCCCCATCCTGACGCACGGAACCATGGATGAGCGCGCCTATGACAAGCCTTCTGATTTTGGCGAATGGCTGAAAAAGACGATGGGCATGGAATGGTAGGCACACCTTAAGCTGGCCCAACTGACCCCAGAAATGACAGCAAATTCACGTGTCCGGACAGGTTTTTTCTGGCATCGGGACAATAGTTTGGTTCTCTTATCGGCGAGCCGCAGTCATGACGAGTGTGCGACTGCCCAAATAGGAACCAAGGAGGTCAGCTGAGTATGCGCGAAGAGAAGAAAAGTGAATCTCTGGAAGTCAGACTGCCCTACAGCCAGAAGATCGCCTTCATGGAAGCGTGCAAACGAGAGGGGATCTCGGCCAGCGAAGCCTTGCGCGCTGGCATTGCTGAATTCCTCGAAGCTCATGAACGGCAGTCGCAATCTTCTAACCCTTTGAAGGAAGTTGTGACTCTCATGCGTTTGAATACGAAAAAAACCATTGGCTCGCTCATGGCCCTGTCGATCGGCACGGCAATGTTTGCGGCCATGCCCTCTGCGGCTCAGGACGAGCTGTTCGCCAAGCTCGACAAGAACAATGACGGTGTGCTGACGGCCGGTGAAATCTCCAAGAATGATGAGCGGGTGTTCGCCGTCCTTGACAAGAATGGCGACGGTCAGATTTCCGCCAGCGAATTTCAGCGCGAAGCCTCCATTTCGAATGTCTCTGACAGTATCGAGACCGGTGAGGATGGCGAAGAGATGCGGATCATTTCGGTAGAGACGACTGAGATCGAGCTGATGGCGCCGGAAAAGGTGAAGGTGATGGTTTCCAACTGGGAGGAGACGATCGCACTCGATGCCAGTCAGGCTGAGGTGGACGAGCTCGTCGCGTCGCTTAAGGCGAAGATGCACGAGATGAATCTCGAGGACCCGCCAATTCCGCCGACGCCGGGCGATGTCGACATTGAGAAAGAACTCGAGGTGTTGAAAGGCATGCGCGATGAGGAGATTGCGCGCATTCGTGAGGAGATGGCTGAAACCGGCGAAGAAGTCCGGGTCGAACGTGAGGAGAAAGAACTCGCTGATGGCCGTAAAGTGGTGATTGAACGCCGGATTGTTCGCGAGGTCTCAGATGCGCCAGAGCCGCCAGAACCACCCCCGGCACCGGCACAAGACTAATCAGAAAAGCGCGCCAGACCGGCGCGCTTTTTTATTTGAGTTAGTTTTGAAGTTTGGCTTCGAGAGAAATCTCTGTGCCGCCAAGCGCCTTGGAGACCGGGCAACCCGATTTGGCCTCATTCGCGAGCTTCATGAATGTATCATTGTCGATGCCCTCGACATGAGCTGTCAGAAAGATGTGACTCTGAGTGATGTTGAAACCTCCGCCTTCGGCTGGTTCAACAGAAACGCTGGCCTTGGCTTCCAGCTTTTCGGCCGGATGGCCTTCGCTGGCCAGCATGTGTGAGAGCTGCATGGCAAAACAGCCGGCATGGGCGGCGCCCAGTAATTCTTCCGGGTTCGTGCCGGACTGGCCAGACTCATCCTCAAAGCGGGCTTTGAAGCTATAAGGTGTGTCCGAAAGTGTTCCGGATTGTGTGGTCAGCTTGCCTTCGCCGTCTTTCAGGGCTCCCGACCAGATTGCTGTTGCAGTGCGTTTCATGACTCGCCTCCGATGCATTAGTGTGTCTCGATCATAATTTACGTGTGCCGTCCAAAGGCGTTCCGCAAAGTCTCGAATAAACCGGGGGTCTGATCCATGCAGCGTTTTGCCATGATGGTTATCTTGTTTGTGATGTCAGGTCTCGCCAGCGCGCAGGCCATGACCGAAGAGCAGCTTCAGGCTCTGGCCAATGACATTCGCGCTGAGCATAAACTCGTCGGCGTGGGCGCTGTGGTGGCGTTTGAGACTGGTGAGATGCTCGGCCCGGTCGTGTCCGGGCAGCGGACAAAAGGGGGCGAGCCGATTGAGGCGAGCGATGCCTGGCATATTGGCTCGAACACCAAAATGCTGACCGCGCTGATTTATGGCCGCCTTGTCGAACAGGGGATTGTCGACTGGGGCGCGACGCTTCCTGAGCTCTTTCCGGAGCTTGCAGACGACATGCACGAAGACTGGCAGGCGGTGACCATCGAGGATTTGCTGTCGCATCGGTCCGGTCTTCAAGCCAATCCGAATATGACCTGGTTTCTGACCAGTCGGAATGATGAGCGCAGTCTACCGGAACAACGCCGCGCCCTTGCTGAACACTTTCTGACCCAACCCGCGAGTGGCGAACACGGCACTTTTGTCTATTCCAATCTCGGCGTCATGATGGCCGGGGCGGCGATTGAAGCGGCTGTCTCTCGGCATGAGGACGCGCCCGTCAGCTATCAGGAGGTGTTTGCGCGGGTCTTGCTGGCCGATTTGCCGCCTGTAGAGCAGGCCAAGTGGGGATTTGGCCCGCCGCCGAACATAGAAGGCCATAGCCGTGTGCCCTTTCTCGGCCTGATGCCGCAAGGGACTGGACCCGGGGCGGATAATCCCGCGGCGTTAGGGCCTGCCGGAACGGTGCATGTCGCACTGAAGCCGCATGCCGAGCTGTTGCGGGATGTCTTTCTCATCTCAAAAGACAGCGCATTAACCACCCATCTGACCAGCTTGCCGGATGGCACGAATTATCGGCTGGGTCTGGGCGCGAGCACTTCTGAGATTCTCGGGCAGGTGTTCGGCCATGACGGGTCGAACACGATGAACCTGTCTCACGTCTCCATCCTGCCAGATCAGGGGATTGTGTTCATCCTGAACACCAATCAAGCCGATAAGGGCGGAAATGAGGGATTAAGGGCGTTCCGACGCGAACTGATCGACGCCCTGATGACAGAAGATTAAGCGTCTTTGACTTCGTGGAACTGACCGTTCGGGCGGAAGCGCCAGAGATAGGTCGGCACGATCGCCTCAACGCTTTCCAGCTGAGTGACGCCGAGGTCCTGGATGGTGCCGACTTCGCCCTCTGCCGCTACGACATTGTCTGACCGAAGAAGATCGACCTGATCACCCGTGATTGGCGGGCCGTGGAAGGGCCAGAGTTTGAAAAGAGCGCCGCATGTCAGGCCCATCGGCTTAGCGATGAAGAAGGGCAGCGGCAGGACGAGGCGCTGACGGTCCACTTCCTTCAGGATAAACTCATAGATTTCCTTGAAGGTGTAGACAGTTGGTCCGCCGAGTTCGAAGGTTTTGCCAGAGGCGGCGTCATTTTCAATACCGGCCATAATGGCCTCGGCGACATCGCCAACAAAAATTGGCTGGACCTTCGTGTCACCGCCGCCAATTGCAGGCAGGGCTGGGCTGATGCGCGTCATGCCGGCGAACCGGTTGAAGAAGTCATCTTCCGGACCAAAAATCACGCTTGGGCGCAGAATGACGGCGGACGGGAAATTCTCGCGGACCGCAGCTTCGGCCTCGGCTTTGGTGCGACCATAATCCGACGGGCTGTCTTCATCCGCGCCGATGGCTGAGACCTGGACGAAACGGGACACGCCGTGAGCGGCGGAAAGCTCTGCCACGTTTTTCGTGCCAAGCGCCTGGCTGCCACCAAAGGTCTGAGCGCCACGCTCATACAAAATGCCAACAAGGTTCACCACGCCCCAGGCACCATCAATGGCGCGTTCAATCGAGGGACGATTGCGGACATTGGCCTGAACAATCTGAACCTGACCAACATCACCTGCGAGACGCAGATCACCGGCAACGCCCGGGTTCCGCACCGCGACGCGAACGCGATAGCCTTTGCGGCAAAGGGCCCTCACAATATAGCGACCGACAAAACCGGATCCACCAAAGACTGTGACGAGTTCACCTGACATGGATCAGCGCTCCTGGAAAACGAGTATTATGACGGCGTGATAGACCAAAGTTTGAGGCAGATGTCTATGCATGATGGGGCGTCAAAGCCCTGATTCCGCGAAAAACCATGCTTCTGACTGCGACCTCTCGTCCTAGTGCCATCTGGACGCATAGGCATTCGTGCCGCTCTGGATCAAAGTACGGGCCTCATCAGGAGAATACCGCCCATGCGCCAGGAATGGTCCTCGCTCGCAACCCGCCCGGTGCCCCGCTACACGTCTTACCCGACAGCGGCGCAGTTTCATGATGTCGCTGATGACGGTCTGGTCGAAGCGTGTCTCCGCTCTGTGAAACCGCAGGACCCCATCTCGGTTTATGTGCATGTGCCGTTCTGTGAGCAACTGTGCTGGTATTGCGGGTGTCACACGACAATTCCGAACGGGTATGACCGGATTGCGCGCTATGTGGATCTGCTCGTGCAGGAAATCGCGCTCTGGAAAGACCGTCTGCCCTCTCATGGTGGGGCGATGCATCTCCATTTCGGTGGCGGCACGCCCAACGCGTTGCGGGCTCAGGATATGCGTCGGCTTTTGCTGGCGCTGAAACAGGCCTTCCATCTGAGAAACAATGCGGAGATATCGGTCGAGCTCGATCCACGCACTCTGACGGATGAGATGATCGCCGTGCTGAAGGATTGCGGTGTGACGCGGGCAAGCCTTGGCGTGCAGGATTTCAACCGAACCGTTCAGGAGGCCATCAACCGGGTGCAGCCTTTTGTGCTGGTGAAACACGCTGTGGAAGCGCTGCGAGCAGCCGGAATCAAGGATATCAACTTCGACCTGCTCTATGGCCTGCCGCACCAGACCGCCGACACAGTGGCGCACAGCGCGCAATTGGCTGCGAGCCTGGAGCCGGACCGGATTTCAGCCTTTGGCTATGCTCATGTGCCCTGGTTTGCCAAGCATCAGAAAGCGATTGATGAGCGCGTCTTGCCGGATGCGAAGAGCCGGTTTGAGCAGTTTCAGGTGATGACGGATTTCTTCGCTGACCATGACTATGTGCCAATCGGGCTGGACCATTTCGCGCGCGAGGGCGATGCGCTCGCCAAGGCGCTGCAATCAGGTCAGCTGCACCGGAACTTCCAGGGCTACACCACCGACACCTGCAAGACGCTCGTCGCACTCGGACCGTCGGGTATTTCAGAGTTTCCCGGCGGGTTCATTCAGAACGCCAAGGATATCCGGAGCTATTCAGAGGCTATCGCTGAGGGCCGACTGTCGATTGCCCGCGGCGTGGAGCGGACCTTTGACGACCGGCTGCGCGGCGCCGTGATCGAACGACTAATGTGCGAGATGACGGTGGATGTGGCGCAGGTTTGTCTCGCCTTTGATACCCCACTCAGCCAGTTTGACGAAGCGTTTGTGCGGCTGAAAGAGCTGTCACAGCTTGGTGTGTGCGTGGTTCGGGGCAGCACGGTGTCTGTGCCGTGTGAGGCGCGGGCTCTGCTCCGAACGGCGGCGCAGTGTTTCGATGCGTATTCCAGCGCAGAGGCGGTTCCCGTGAACCGCCATGCCAAGGCGATTTAGTTTCCGATCAGCTAACGGGGTCTGCCAGCGCGTTGGCCGTTTCGAGGACGGTCTCGACCGGAGGGCGATCTTTATAGCCTTCCTCCCGCAGCATGGCTTTCACCTCGCCATCGGCGCCAATGAACACGATCGCCGGGTGTGGGATGCCTTCATAGCGGCCGCGTCCATCCATCTCTTCATTGCGCAGTTCGAAGGCGTCGATCATGGCTGAATTGGTGTCGGACAGCAGCGTGTAATTCACGTCTTTCTCGGCGGCATAACTGGCGAGCGTTGCCGGATCATCATAAGTGATGAGGTTCAGTTCCCAGCCTTTTTCGGCCAGCGGCTCTGTCGCCTCGATCAGGTCGAGCGCCTGTTTCTTACAGAAGGGGCACCAGTCGAGCGAGCGGGAGAAGACCAGAACCGCGCCTGTGTCTCCGGTGATCGTGTCGAGCATGACCGTCGCGCCGGTTTCAGCGTTAATGGCGAAAAAGTCAGGCGCGGCGGCACCGACTTCCGGGCCGATCATTGTGGCGGGCTCCTGGGCAAGCGCAGCAGGCGCGGCGAGGGTGAAGGCGAGTGAAGCGAGAAGTGGGCGGATCATGGCATGTCTCCGGTTGTTCGATGTCTGAGAGATACTGTTGCACACTCTCACTTACGAATGAAATTGGTGTGAGAAATGTCCCGGCAGATGTGATGACACCGATGAAACCCACTGGCCGTAGATTGGCGGGTGAGCTAAATGTGGAGTCATGGTTACACCCGTTCACATCAAAGTTTGCGGCCTGAACAGCTATGCCGATGTCGACCATGCGGCGGGTGCTGGCGCGCGCTGGGTCGGGTTTGTGCATTTTCCGAAAAGTCCGCGCCATATTGAGGTGTCGAAAGGCGCAGAGATTATTCGTCAGGCGACAGAGGCGGGGCTGACGGTGGAAACCGTGTTGTTACTCGTGAACCCGACGGCCGAAGAGGCAGTGGAGCTCGCCAATGCGTTTGGGGTGGATCATATTCAGCTGCATGGCAGCGAGACGAATGACGTCATTTCGGCGATTCGCCGCGCCCGTCCGCTGGGCGAGATCTGGAAGGCTCTGCCCGTATCAGAGGCGGCTGATCTGGAGGCCGTGAAGGATTTTCCGGCCGCAGACCGCTTCCTGTTTGACGCAAAGCCGCCGAAAGATGCGAGCCGTCCGGGCGGGCTGGGAGAGAGCTTTGACTGGACGCTCCTTCAGGGCTTTGAGTGCAACCGGCCATGGCTGCTTGCGGGTGGTCTGACGCCAGAGAACGTCGCCGAAGCCGTGCGCATCACTGGCGCACCGGGCGTGGATGTGTCCTCCGGCGTCGAGGCGGAAAAGGGTGTGAAGGACGCGAGCAAGATTGCCGCGTTTGGAGAGGCGGTGCGGGGCAACTGACCCCGTCCTTCAATCAAAATCCTCAATGACGATCTGATCTTCAGCAACGCCGAGCGATTTGAGGTCAACGACTACATCTTCAATCATGGGCTCGGGGCCACACACATAGAATTTGCGATCCATCGGGCCGATATGTTCGGCGAGAAACGCCTTGTCGATCTTGTGGGTGTGAACACCTGCATCGTCCTGATCGGTGACGGTAAAGACGGTTTTCAGGCCGGACATGGCCTCGAACTCTTCGCGCAGGATGATGTCTTTCTCGGTAGCGTTCGAGAAAATGAGTTTCGAGCCCTGTAGCGTGCCCTGTTTCTCGAGGCGCTCACGCAGGATGGCGATGAAGGGCGTAATGCCTGCGCCGCCCGCGATAAACGTGCCCGGGCCTTCATCCGAAATGGCACCCCATGGTTCGTCGATAATGGCGGTATCACCCGGCTTCATCTGAGCGATCTGTTCCGTCACGCCATCATGGGAGGGGTAGGATTTGATGACGAATTCCAGCGTGTCGCTGTCCGGCAGGCTGGTGAAGGTGAAGGGGCGCTTTTCTTCCCGCCAGCCATTTTTATCCAGCGCAAAATCCGTGGCCTGACCGGGCTCATAATCAAAGCCCTCCGGTCGCTTGAACACCAGATGGTTGGTGTCATGGGTGACGGGTTTAATGTCTTTCAGTTCAAGCGTGTAACTCACAATCGGTCTCCGTTTGTCTGCTGTATCGAACGGCGGAAGGCCTTGCAGGTTCCGAGTTTGCAGGCGACAGGCGGCCATAAATGCGCCGGAATCTCAGAGGAATTGGAACAAATACCGGCCTTAACGCCTTGGTGTGGGGAGCGGTCACAGAGACCTTCGCTTTGCCCCGGAGCCCGAGAGACAAAACATGACGAGCGACACGAGCATTCATATGCAGCCAAGAACCCTGGAAACGATACGCAGCCTCTTCACCCCAAAACGGTTTCTGTTCGGGTGTCTGGCAGCAAGTGCCCTGGCAACAAGTTCGGCCTGCACGACGACCAACCCCTATACCGGTGAAGAACAGCTCGCCATTTATGATGATGCGCAGTTGGCGGAAGTATCGGCTCAGGCCTGGGCTGAACTTCAGGCGACGACGCCGACGATAAATTCCGGCGCGACGTATAATCGTGTGATGCGGGTCTGGAACCGGGTCGCTGCGGCCACGCCCAAAGCGAGCGAGAGCTGGGATGTGAAGGTGTTTGATACTGGTGAAGTGAACGCTTTTGTCATGCCGGGCAATCGCGTTGGCGTCTATCGCGGGCTTTTGGAACTGGTCGAGAATGATGACCAGCTGGCCGCCGTTCTGGGCCATGAAGTGGGGCATTCGATTTATCGCCATGCCAATGAGCGCGCGTCGCGTGCAGCCATCGCATCAGGCGTGGCGCAAGTGGGCGGCGCGGTTGTCGGCGGCGCAACGGATGGCGCGGTGAGCGCGGAAGATGTGGCGGCACTGGGCAGTGTTGCGGGCAATCTGGGTGTGGTTCTGCCCTATAGCCGGAATGCGGAACTGGAAGCCGATCTCGCGGGCGTAGATTACATGCACAATGCTGGCTATGACGCGAGCGCGGCCGTCCGTTTGTGGGAGCTGATGGCGGCAAACAATTCGGCGCGCGTCTCAGTGTTCCTGTCGACTCACCCCGACCCTGAGATAAGGCGTCAGCGGATTGCAGACTACATTCAGCAAAAAGGGTATTGAGGCCCGAATGTGGAGGCGCGGTTAAAGCGCGTCCACCACGCTTCTGGCGGCGACCTGTCCGACGCCGGTTTCCTCGCGCAAGCGTTTGATGGCCTCGGGCTTCCGGTCGTCTTTGAGCAATTCCTGCAATTCGCGATACAGATCCGAGTCCATGGCCAGGCGTGCGTGGTCGATCTCTTCGGCAATTTTCCGCCGGTACTGCTTCTCGGCGGTGAACCAGTACCAGACAGCGAAACCGAGCATGGCGGCGAAAATCCAGAGAACCAGTATCATTCATCTTCCTGACTGCTGACACAATCTGATCTGGCGGCGGGTTAGTAAAATTTCAATCTCGCTCAGAATGTTCTTGTTATGTTCTTTTTGCGATGATAAACTGCAGTCGGTTGGTGAACTGGGAGAATGATATGTTTGATCCGAAACTGATGGATGTCGGCATGCAGCTGGCAGAGTTGTGTAAGACGGGGGAAGAGGCCAAGGGTCTGGAGACGCTTTACAGCCAGGATGTGGTGTCGGTTGAGGCCCTTGCTATGGGAGAAGCCGGACGCGAAGCGGTTGGCATTGAGGCGCTGAAAGGCAAGCATGACTGGTGGTTCAGCGCCAATGTGGTCCATTCTTCAAAAGTGGGCGGGCCGTTCTTTTTCGGTGATGACAAATTTGCCCTGACCTTTGCTATGGACGCGACGGACAAGGCGAGTGGTGAGCGAAGTCAGATGACCGAAATTGGCATTTATACTGTGTCTGATGGCAAGATTGTTCGGGAAGAATTTTTCTATGGCGTCTGACGCATGACTTGACGGAAGCGGGCAGTCGTTGGAGAGACTGCCTCTCCAGGTTTAGTCAGAAAGAAGTCTTATGGACGCGCGTAATAGCTGGGATAGCTTGCCGGACGCACAGGGTCGGTTTGGAGAGTTTGGTGGCCGGTATGTTGCCGAAACGCTGATGCCGCTCATTCTCGAGCTCGAGAAAGAATATCGGGCAGCTAAAGAGGACCCGGCATTTCAGGCCGAAATGGAAGATTTGTGGACGCATTATGTGGGCCGTCCGTCACCGCTTTATTTTGCGGAACGTCTGACTGAGCATTTCGGCGGCGCGAAGATCTATTTCAAGCGCGATGAGCTGAACCATACAGGCTCGCACAAAATCAATAATTGCCTTGGTCAGATTCTGCTCGCCAAACGCATGGGCAAGACGCGGATCATCGCCGAAACCGGGGCTGGCCAGCACGGCGTCGCAACGGCCACGGTGTGCGCGCGGTTTGGCCTGCCATGTACGGTATTTATGGGCGCGACCGATGTGGTCCGTCAGAAACCGAATGTCTTTCGCATGAAGCTTCTGGGCGCAGAAATCGTGCCGGTTGAAAGCGGCACAGGCACGCTGAAAGATGCTATGAATGAAGCGCTGCGCGACTGGGTGACGAATGTCGACACGACCTTCTACATCATCGGCACAGCCGCCGGGCCGCACCCCTATCCGGAACTGGTGCGCGATTTTCAGTCTATCATCGGACAGGAAGCGCGTGAGCAAATTCTCGAGATGGAAGGGCGCCTGCCGGACGCCGTAATGGCCTGTATTGGTGGCGGGTCGAACGCAATCGGTCTGTTCCATCCCTTCCTCGAAGACGAAGATGTGCGCCTGATCGGCGTTGAGGCTGCGGGCCATGGCGTTGAAACCGGACAGCACGCGGCTGCGCTGAATGGCGGAAAGCCCGGCATTCTGCATGGCAACCGCACCTATCTTCTGCAGGATGATGACGGTCAGATTATCGATGCACACTCAATCTCAGCCGGGCTCGACTATCCAGGCATCGGCCCGGAGCATGCCTTCCTGAAAGAGACGGGTCGGGCCGAATATCTGACCTGCACCGACAATGAAGCCTTGAATGCGTTTCAGCTCTGCACCCGCCTTGAAGGCATCATCCCGGCGCTGGAGCCAGCGCACGCACTGGCGCGCATTGGTGAGGTCGCCAAAGAGATGGGCAAGGACAAGATCATCATCATGAATCTCTGTGGCCGCGGCGATAAGGACATCTTCTCCGTCGCTGAGCATCTGGGCATGGATATCGGATAAACCATTCAATGATCTGGACATGAAAAAGCCGCCGGAAGGTTCCGGCGGCTTTTTTCTGTGACGGCGCTGGCGCGGCTCAGAGGCATTCCTTTTCAAAGCGGGTGTAATGCCGCTGGAAGACCGCCTGAAACTCATCCTGCTTTTCGACGCGCTCTTTCGTCATGTCGGAAGGCGATTTGGCACCCAGAACGCCGAGATAATCAGGGTATTTTTCCAGGGCCGTGATCATGTCTGCATTGTCGGTGTAAGAGAGGAGTTCAGGAAGGGGCGCACTTTCGATTTCGATCGTTTTCCGCGCCGCGCATCGGCAGCTTTCTTCGGACTGGTTGAACCGGCTCATACAGCCTGCGGTCAGAGCATTCTCGATATTGCCGGAGCGCGCACAGGCAATGCCCCAGGGATTTGCCATTTCGATGTCCTGTTCGAAGGTCATGGAAATCAGGGCGACACCCTTCTCGAAATTGCCGGCGCCGCAGACATCTTCTTAGGTTTTCATCTGGCATTGGCCATAGTCGGCCTCATAAGGCTGAAGCGCCAGAGCGACCGCCGGGTGGCAATCCTCCTCTTTCACGAGATCACGCCCCCACGCATTCAGCTTGCCAGACGGCGCTGCGGTTGGGTTTTTGGCCGTTTGTGACGGCGCGGCGGGTTCAGATCCACCGCAGGCTGTGAGCAGAAGCGATGCGGCCAGAAACGGTATGGATAAAAACTCCATCATGTCCCCCGGAAATAGAAAAGCCTATATAAAACAGGAATGTGATGAGTTATTTTGGGTCGCTTCAACCGTCAACTGAGTGAACGCATATAGTTGGACCGCGTTTTAAGCCAGCCGCGAGGCCAGCCAGGCATGGCCCTCAACCATGCGTTCGACTTCGCTTTGGCGAGGGCTGAGATCCCAGTCGCCCCGGTCGCCTGAGCCACCCAGCAGGATGCCGGTCCGGCGCGGGAAGGAATAGAGCGTACCGCGCGCGCCGAAGCCGCCGGCATAGCCATAGTCAATGTCGTTTTGCGGCAGCAGAAAAGAGAGCTGCCCACGGATCGGGGTGACGGTCTCGTCGCCAAACACCTCGCCAGAGCCAAGCCCCATACAATTGACGATGGCAGATTGCGGCAGCGCTTCAAGATCGCTTTCGGTTTCGAAGGTTTGCTCCACCATGTTGCCGCCGTTTGAGAGGAAGTCATTCACGAGCGCGCGCATGTAAATGTCGGAATCCACCATCAGCGTGTAATAAGCGTCATAGAATTTAAACCCGAACGGCCCGTTTGATGCGTTGCGTCGCATACCAGGATAAATCTCATCGCCGCCAATATAGGGTTCTGACGTGTTCATCGGGCGATCGCTGAGTGAGAACTGCCGGATCCAGTAGACACCGTATTTCGGATCATTCGCATAGCGGATGAAGCGCGACATGGCGATTTTGGAGGCGAGATGTAGCATGGCCATGGTTTCGGGCGTGACCTGATCGCGGTCGAAAAGCGTCACAGGATGCCACATCGCGCCCGCCACATTCGAGGTGGTGTAAGGTGGGAAATCTTTGGCGTAGATCGTGACGTCCATACCCGAACGCTGAAGCTGCAATGCGGTGGACAGGCCAATCGCGCCGGAGCCGAGGACAGCGATTTCGCGCTGGCCAAACTCTTTCACCATGGAGGCGGCAAGTTCCGCTACGCCCCAGGACAGCGAGACACCCCCGCCGCCATGGCCATAATTGTGGACGACGTCTTTCGACCCGACTTTCACGGCCTCAAGGCGCGGGCCGGGACTGCGATAGGGCCGCAGGCCAACAATGGTGCGGGTCACCCGGTCCATGGAAGATTTGATGGGGCGCATGGGCGCGTCGATCGGCTGGATCAGCGCATCACCGGTATTGCCAGGAAAGGGAAGTGCCGGACTTTCAGACGTTTTGGTAATATTCACACAGCCAGAAAGCGCCGTGCTGCCCAAACCTGCGGCCCCGGTGGCCAGAAAGTCTCTGCGTTTCATGACATGCCCTCCATACCCTGATGCAATCACCAATTTGTGAGACGGGAAAACGGCGGCGACAAGGCACCGGGCCCGGTATCCCGGATCTGTTTGCCCATCTGCGCGAAGTTTGAACGCGGACGCCTGTTCTCGCGTTGTGTGGCAGGATGAACCTGCTTAGACTTTCGTCTGTTCGAGAGCGCTGGAGTTCATCGCCAAATGTCTGAAGTCATTCTCATCCGTGTGAACTGCCCGTCTGAAAACCTGGCGGCTTCGCTCGCCGAGGCTTGCGTGAAGGGCCATCTTGCCGCCTGCGCCAATATTGAGGGGCCGGTGAGGTCACTCTATCACTGGGATGGCGCTGTCGAGAGCGGTGAAGAATATGTTCTCTGGCTCAAAACGCGCGCAGACCGTTGGACGGATATCGAGTCGCTCGTGAGTGCACTTCATCCGGATGACACGCCTGCAATTCTTGCTATCCCTTGCGTATCTGCAAATGCAGGTTATGAAGCGTGGCTTTCTGACATCTGCAAGGCCCGTTAATGCCCGTCTCCCGAATAAGTTCAGCGTTCGAAAAAGCCAGGTCTGAGGACCGTGCCGCGCTCGTCACCTATATCATGGCGGGCGATCCGGACCTCGAGACCAGCCTCGAATTGTTGCACACGCTTGCCGATAATGGCGCGGACGTGATTGAACTTGGCGCGCCGTTTACTGATCCGATGGCGGATGGACCCACCATTCAACGCGCAGGCCAGCGAAGCCTGAGATCCGGCACCACGCTGCATGGCGTGCTTGAGCTGGCGCATCGGTTTCGGCTGAAAAATGACACCACCCCGCTCATTCTGATGGGCTATGCCAATCCGGTTCACCTGTTGGGGTATGAGCGGTTTGCCGGTGAGGCGGCGGCCGCAGGCATTGATGGCACCATTCTGGTCGATCTGCCGCCCGAAGAAGATGAGCCTCTGCGCCAGGCGTATGAGCCACATCATCTTGCTGTGATCCGGCTGGCCACGCCAACCACGCATGAAGCCCGGATGGCAACCGTCTCAGATGGGGCAAGCGGCTTTCTGTATTATGTCTCGGTTGCCGGTGTGACAGGGGCGAAAAAGCCCGTGGTTGCAGACATTGCTGATGGCGTTGCGCTGGCGCGCCGGGTCTCAAAATTGCCAGTTTGTGTTGGTTTTGGTATCAAAACAGGCGAACAGGCCCGCGAGATGGCTGCGATTTGCGATGGAATTGTCGTTGGATCGGCTTTCGTTGATCTTATATCTGAGATGTCGCAAGGTGAATCGCGCGAGAATACGTTGGAATCAGTGGCCCGCCTGACCCAGGAACTGAGCGGCGGCCTCAAGAAAGATGGCGGCGCTGCTTGACGGAGAAACGCATGAACTGGCTATCCAATATCAGCCCACCAGGGCTTAAATCGGTATTCGGAAAGCGGGAAGCCCCCGAGAATCTCTGGGTGAAATGCCCGAAATCCGGCGAGCTGATCTATCGGCCTGATCTCGAGTCCAGCTATTGGGTGACGCCATCGGGCGCGCATTTGCGCGTGGGGCCGCTCGTCCGTTTCCGGTCTCTGTTTGATGACGCGATATGGGAGCCAATCCAGCTGCCGGATGTGCCGCGCGACCCGCTGAAGTTCAAAGATGACCGGACCTATATTCAGCGTCTGAAGGGCGCGAAGGCCAAAATTGGCGACCGCAATAAGAACGATCCAAACGGCGACAACATCCTTCAGGATGACTGTATGGCCGCAGCGATTGGCCAGATTGGCGGAAAGCCTGCTGTGGTTCTGGTTCAGGATTTTGCCTTTATGGGCGGATCGCTCGGCATGGCGGCGGGCGAAGGCTTTATCAAAGCGGCTGAGACAGCTGTCGCACGCAAGGCTGCGCTGATTGTCTGCACGGCGTCTGGTGGTGCGCGCATGCAGGAAGGCACGCTGTCGCTGATGCAGATGCCGCGTACAACGCTGGCCATTCAGGACGTGAAAGAGGCCGGCCTGCCTTATATTGTGGTGCTGACCGACCCGACCTCAGGTGGCGTGTCAGCCTCCTACGCCATGCTTGGCGATGTCCATCTGGCCGAGCCAGAAGCCATGATCGCCTTTTCCGGTCCGCGTGTCATCGAGCAGACCATACGCCAGAAACTTCCGGAAGGCTTTCAGCGTTCTGAATTCCTGAAGGATAAGGGCGTGGTCGACGTTGTGGTGGACCGCCGCGAGATGGCCGGTGTGATGAGCAAGCTGCTCGGCCATCTGATGAAGTCGGAATCCGGTGGCAAATCCGCGCTCAAGCCTGTGACGCCACCCGCTTTTGACGCCGTCGACGATTTCAGCGACGAGGACTAGCTCCCTGATCAATACTGGCGATGTGCTGTCGGACCTTCTGGCGGCGTTTGAAGCATTACCCAAGCCGCGAGAGCTGAAACTCTCAACGGCGCCAGTCCGTCGTGTGCTTGAGGCGCTTGGGCGTCCGCAGGACAAGCTACCGCCGGTCATTCACATTGCAGGCACAAATGGCAAAGGCTCGACGACGGCTTTTCTGCGTGCGATTGCCGAGGCGCATGGCTTGCGCGTCCATGTTGACACCTCACCCCATCTGATCCGGGTGAATGAACGGATCCGTCTGGCCGGGGAGCTGATTTCTGACAGTGATATGCGGCGCTATGCCGAGCGTGTGCTGGAGGCGAATGCTGGCGAGCCGCTTTCGTTTTTTGAGGGCATGACGTGTGTCGCTTACCTCGCGTTTTCAGAAGTGCCCGCAGACCTGACGCTTGTCGAAGTGGGGCTGGGCGGCCGGTTTGACTCCACCAATGTGTTTGATCAGCCGGCCATATCGGTCATCACGCCGATCGATTTTGACCATCGGGATTTTCTCGGGCGGCATCTGTGCCAGATCGCCTGGGAAAAGGCGGGCATAATCAAATCCGGCACGCCCGTAATTTCAGCCCGGCAATTGCCGGAGGTGCGCCGGACGCTTCAGGCCGAAGCGCGTTATCGTGATGCGGACTTCTTCGCGCTTGAAGATCAGGTGACGCTCTCTGCGGGCGGAGCGGAAACAGTACTTGACCTGGATGGGCTGACGATCGGACCGGTCACACCCGGCCTGACCGGAGAACATCAGAAATGGAATGCAGCGCTTGCTATGGCTGCGCTGAAAATTGCCAACGTGTTCGCGCTCGAACCTGAAAAAGTGAGTGCCGGGCTGCGGCAGGTCGAATGGCCTGCGCGACTTCAAACGCTGAAAGCCGGGCCGCTGACTGCTCAATTGCCGGGCAAGACAGTGTTGCTGGATGGCGGGCACAACCCTCATGCGGCAGGGGCCTTACACGACGCCATGGCGGTCCATGCGCCCATCGGGATTGCGCTGGCCATGCTGAAGAACAAGGATGTGGGGGCGTATCTGAAGGAACTCGCCCCCCTGATCAGCCATATTGCCTGCGTGCCGATGCCGGGGGATCGCAATGGCCATGAGCCGGAGCATGTGGCTGACTGCGCCCGGCGCCTCGGCCTCTCGGCCTCTGTTCATACCGATCTCGACGACGGGCTCTCACGTCTGGCGCAAGAAAAAAGCGACCACGCGCTGATTTGCGGGTCGCTTTATCTGGCTGGTGATGTGCTCAGCCGAAACGGTGAGCAGATTCTGTAGCGATCAGACCGTTTCGGTCTTGATCCACTCTTCCAGTTTTTCTTTGTGCATGTCGCCAAGATGGGTGGCTGTAACTTTGCCGCCTTTGAACATGATGAGGGTTGGAAGACCGCGAACACCATATTTGGTCATGGTCATTGGGTTTTCGTCGACATTCAGTTTCACGACTTTGACCTTGCCGGCCATTTCTTCAGCCACGCGCTCGACGTTTGGGGACAGCCGCTTACACGGGCCGCACCATTCCGCCCAGAAGTCGACCACAACCGGGACGTCAGACCCGAGTACTTCGGTGTCGAACGTGTCATCATTGATATCTATAGCCGCCATAAGCGTCTCCATTAATTCTCTGCCTGCGCCTTTTTGAGCGCTGCCAACATGACGGATTCGTCAAGCACCATAAAGTGGGGTCCATCGGTCCACAATAAAGCGCATTTAACAATCTTGTTAGGATAAGTCACAGACAAGACGTCGTAATACGATCCCATCTGGGCAAGATAGGGCTGTGCGACCTGGTCGGGTGTCTTTGGTGGTGGGCGGTCCGTTTTGTAATCAATCACCCAGACATGCGTATCCGTGACACGCATACGGTCGATCCGGCCATTAATGGTCACGCCCTGCGGCAGGTTCGGGCCAGACCCGACAATCGGCGCTTCGGCCCGGCCACCCGGCCCGAATACATGCGCAAGCTCAGGGTCTTCCAGCACAGAGAAGGCGGTGGTCAGGATATCGTCTGCAATCTGGGCTTCCTCAGGATCGAGGCATTGAGCGAGATAGCGCTCGGCGCGGGCCTGACGATCGGCCAGAGGTACGTCCGGCAAAATCTCGAGCAGAGCGTGGATCAGCCGTCCGCGCTGGAACCGGCGGACCTGATCCTTACCAAAAGGTGGCAAGACAGGGGTATCGCCGGGCAGGAGCTGGCTTGGGGCGCTGAGCCGGGGTTCAATTGATTCGCCTGAAATAGTGCGATTGATCCAGTCCGGAAGAATGGCATGCTGGCGAGAGGCTGCTGGCCGGATGACGGGGATTTCGGGCGCAGGCAGGCTGCCAATCTGCCAATGCCCTTCTGGTGTTGTTAGCTGGTCGCCGCCCTGCCAGAGCTCTGCTGTCTGGCGGCAGAGGTCATACCAGCTGTTCTCGGCATATCCGGTTTTGGACCGACCATGCCAGGCACCGCAAATGACAAGCTGATCCTTGGCGCGGGTCAGTGCCACATAGAGGAGCCGGTGACTCTCCGCGCGGGCCTTGGCCTCTTCCACCTGCCGGATGGCGAGGCTGGCTTCGCAATCGAGCGTCTTGTCGCCAAGCCAGACAGGCAGGGCGCTCTCATCGAACTGCAGCTGACCTGAGAGCCGGTTCTGCCCGACGCCCGTCGTATCAGGCAGAATGACAATCGGCGCTTCTAGGCCTTTCGAACCGTGCACCGTCATCACACGAATCTCATTGGCGGGGCCGGAGGCTTCGCGTTTGATTTCGCCAGCCTGCTCTTCCACGGCGAGGAGAAAGGCCTGAAGATTGGCGCCGTCCACGTCTTCGAGACTGGCCGCAATGGAGATCAGGGCTTCGACGGGGTCTTTGGCAGGCGACCCGAAGCGGGCATTGATAAGCTGCCAGCCGGTCTCGCCAAAGGCGACGTGGCGCGTGTTCAGCACCCAGCTCAGAAACTCAAAGGCGGGCAGATAGCGGCGCGAGAGTACCTCTTTCAGGAATTGAATGGCTGGTGTCAGGCGCGGATCGTCAGAGGCCTGCATGCGCGACCAGAGGCTCTCCCGGCCACGATCATGCGCAAGGGTGAAGAGTCGGTTTTCGTCTTTTTCTGTAAGGCCGATAAACGGGCCTTTCAGGATTTCCGCTGTGACGAGATCATTCTCCGGCAAGGCCGCGAAGCGAATGAGGTTGAGCAGATCCTGTACGGCGAGGGTATCGAGAATGTTCAGCCGGTCGGCTCCGGCGACGGGCAGGCCCTTGGCCTTCAGCGCCTGAATGATCGCGTGGAACAGGGCTTTTCTTGAACGGACCAGAATAAGGATGTCGCCAGGCTGAGCCGGGCGTGCCGGGGCATCGCGGCCCTCTTCGAAGACACCTGGCGCATTGGGGGCGAGTCGATCGGCGATCCAGTCCGCGAGTTGATTGGCCAGAAGGCGCGGCGCAGATTTCTGGCGCTCCATATCCATCGGCGCATGCCAGGGCACACCATTCGGCTTTGCGTCGGGCTCTTCAAGCGGCCAGATTTCGACCTGTCCTGTGTGTTGGTCGCGAAATGCGAAATGTTCGATCAAATCGGCCTGGGCCGGGACTTCATGACTGAAGGGCGCACCACCCTGACTGGCCGGACCATTGAACACCGCATCGACAAAGCCGAGTACTTGCGGGGTGGACCGGAAGGACATCTGAACATCCGGCAGATGGATTTCAGGGCCTTCAAAGCTCTGACGGCTGGCAAAATGCTGACGTTCGGCCTGAAAGCGCGCCGTGTCCGCCCCCTGAAAGGAATAGATGGATTGCTTCTCATCCCCGACCACGAAGAGCGTGCGGATGAATTCGGCTGTGCCCGTGCCGGTGAAGAATTCGGCGACCAGTGCGTTCACGATCTGCCATTGATCGGGGCTGGTATCCTGGGCTTCATCGAGGAGAACGTGAGACAACCCGCCATCAAGCTTGTAGAGCACCCATTCGGCGAGGCCCGCACGCGTGAGCAGAGACCGGGTTTCGAGAATGAGATCATCAAAATCAAGCCCCGCACGAATGCGTTTTTCCTTTGCATGGGCGTCGAGAAGCGGTGCGGCCATCTCAAGCAGGGTCAGCGTGCGGTCACGCAGAGCCGCCGCGTTGAGCGCGTCGAGGCCTGCCAGAAAGCGCGTGGTCTCAGTGCCACCAGGAATGGCAAACAGATCATCTACCGGCGTTCCGACAAAGGCTTTGGTGTAGCTACCCTTCGCTCTCAGCTCGCCGTCTTTTTTGAGGAAGACAGAGCGGTAAAGATTGAGCGCGATCTCTGGTGTTGCGGCCTCCAGAACATCGCGCAGGGTTGAAGCGAGCGCGATATCGGTTTTGGCGCTGCCGCCCTCCAGAAGCGAAATCGTCCGGCCGATGCGGTCGCGCGGGAGGCCCGACCCGATCAGCTCATCGAGAATAGCGACGCGTGGCTTGTGAGGCGCATTCAGTGCCGCTGACAGGGCGTCGAATCGGGCGTCCGGCGTCGGGTGAGCGGCGAGGAAAGTTCGCAGTTTCGTCGCATTGCCCTGCACGAGGCTGATCGCCCCGTCATAGCGAAGGCCACCGACTTCGCGCATCAGATCACTGAACAGCCTTTTGCCGTCCTCTGTTTCGACCAGCTGGTCGAAGACAGCACGCGAAGCCGAATGCCAGAGTTCAGCGCTGTCGACTTCATCCAGCTCTTGAAAGCCGGGTGGGACGCCTGCCTCCAGCGGGAAGCGACGCAGCACGCGCCCCGCAAAAGCATGCAGGGTTTCAATGCGAAGACCGCCCGGCGTTTCGAGCGCCTTAGCGAACAGCGCACGGGCATCGGCGAGCTGGCTGTCGCCAAGCCCCAGCTTTTTGCCCTGAAGCTCGTTCAGTTCGGCGAGCAGTTTTTCATCTTCCAGAACCGACCAGCTGCCCAGACGTTTGAACAGGCGCTGCTGCATCTCACTGGCCGCGGCCTTGGTGTAGGTGATGCAGAGAATACTGTCTGGTGGAACGCCGGTGAGCAGCAATCGTGCAACGCGATCAATCAGAACCTTGGTTTTTCCAGAGCCGGCATTGGCCGACACCCAGATGCTGGCATCGGGTTCGGCGGCCTGACGTTGAGCGGCGCTGACGCGATCATATGGGGTCATGACGCCTCTCCTTCATGGCCCGGATCAGCCCATTCCTGCTTGCGGGAGAGCTGATCGAAATCGCTATAGGCGGAGAGAAACTGGATGCGCGGCCCGGACAGATAGGGCGTTGTTTCGTCGGCATAGGCAGCCAATAAATCCTTCAGGCCCGAGAGGGCGGCCTGTGACATGTCTTCGGCCGACATATCCTTGTCGCGCACGGACTGGACCCCGCCCCGCGAGCCGAATCCGACATAGAAGAATTCTGCGGGCGGGCCGGAGGGTTTGCGCTCATCTTCAGACAGAGCGGCCAGACCGCCGAGCAGGGGTAATTGCGGTGAGAGGCCAGAGGAGACCTGTTTCGCACTGGGCGGCGCACCCGTCTTGAAGTCTGTGACAACGAGCATGCCGGTATGGAGGGTTTCCACCATGTCGGCCCGACCGATCAGTTTTACGGTTTTATCCTTGATGCTGAGATCAAGACGATAGCTCTGCTCAAAAGCACGGGATTTCACAACGCCATCGCGATCGGCCATCCAACTGAGAAAGGTGTCTGAGACCTCGTGCCAGCTCGCCTGGCGTTCGGCGAGGAAGAGCGGATCGGCCCCAACCTGTGTCATCTCGCTGGAGAACCGCGCAACCAGATGGTCTGGTGTCAGCGAGGGGGTCTCAAGCGTGTTCACGCCCTCCAACGCATTATGCAGCGCGGTGCCGATGGCGAGCGGGCTGATCGGCGCGTCGATCTTTTCGAGCGGTTCGAGCGCAAGCACTTTGCGGGCATAATAGGCATATGGATCGCGGATAAGCGTTTCGACCTCGGTGACGCTGATCTGTTTCGTGCGGGCCTCTTTGGGAGGTTTCGGTTCTGGTGGATCGACAGAACGATTTTCTGTTGGTGTGTGCTGAGTTCTGACCCAGTCGAGCACATTGCCCGTTCTACCGATCAGCAAGTCATCGGCTTTGTCGAGACTGCCAAGTGCGCCAGACGCGAGAATGCGCAGGCGCCAGAGCCAGCGCGAGGCTACGGCTGGTTTGTCATTTACGCGGAGTGAGCGCGTCAGCACCACATCCCGGGAGCAGGTCAGCTGTGCGAAGTCATGCGCTGAGAGGCCGATGCGAGCCTCAGTGTCAGGAAGGCCGATGGCCGCCCGAATATGCCGCAGCAGAAAGCCATCCGCGCCGGGGGCTTCCGGCCATGTGCTTTCATTGAGGCCAGCAAGGATCATCCGGTCACAACATTGAAGCCGCGCCTCAAGTGGTCCCCAGATGAAGAGGCAGGGGTGGGGCGGCGTTTCATTCGGGACGCGGATGTCTGAGGCTAATTGCGTGACGAAGGGTTTGAGATCGTCCTTGCCAATCTCGGGCATCCAGTCGCCCATAAAGGCAAGATCTTCGAGAAAGCGTGCCGTGGCGGCCCCATCTGAACCGGACCAGAGCATGGACGGGCCGTCATCGTCGGGATGTTTGGTCAGGGCGTCCGCAAGCTCGGCCAGCAATTCGGAAAAGGCGCGCAGACTGAATGGTGCGCTGATCAGTGTCTCAAAGCGTTCGAGCAGCGGGCTGAACCGGTCGTGCAATTCCTCGATCAGGTGAATGGCGTCGGTGTAATTCTGGCCTGAAATCGGAAAGCGCGTTGGGTGCTCATCGGCTTCGCTGGCCTGCTGGTCGGCGAAAATGCCCATGTCATCAAGGGATTTCCAACGGCGAAGACCACGCAGTACGCCGCGTTCCAATAAGGAAACAAAGTCGGTTTCTTCCTCCTGACATTGCAGGACAATCCGTTCGGTCTTCAGGATGGTTGCCAAGCTGGACGCATCGCCCGGGTCGAACGCCCAATCAAGTGTCGCGAGCAGAAACTGTCCTGCAGAGGTCAGCGGGAGCGGCGTGCCAGCAGACGGACTGACATGAACATCCCAGCGTTTCAGCAAGGCAGAGACGCGGCGCGCGATCCCGGCATCAGGCGTGATGAGCGCGGCGGTTTTGTCCGGCGTCTCTAGCGTTTCGCGCAGCAAAAGCGCAATCGCATCAGCTTCTTCGGCCTCTGTTTCGGCCTCAATCAGAGACAATCCTTGAAGGCCATTCCGGGTGAGGGTTTCGGGCGTTTCAGGGGCTGCGCGGGTCTTCAGGCGTGTCACCCAGTCAGCAGTGGTATCAGCAGGCGCAAGGGCTTCCTGAATGATTTTGCGGCGGGAGGTCAGATCGTCGTCTGCAGCATAGTCGGGCCAGAGCCGAACGGCTTCGGGCGCCGTGTTCAGCGCGGTCAGTGTCTGGCTGAAGGCGTGTTGTGGATGGCTTGGTGCCGTGTGGATGGCCTGCCAAATGGCATGATCCATGTCGTGATCAAGTCCCGGGAAGAGGACTGCGCCTTTCGGAAGCTCAATCGCGGCCTGCATCAGCATGCGTGTTGCCGGCGTGGTCCCGGTAGACCCCGCGATAATAACGGGCGTGGCAGGCGGGGTATGCGCCCAGCGTGCACACATTGCTTCAGCTGCCAGGCGATCCTGATCATGCGTATCGGCATACCCGTTTTCACGCAGCACATCGGGCCAGAGACGTGTGATGATTTCGAGGAACTCGACCGAGACCTGCCAATGGCGAGCAAGCTCTGCATTCTCGACCTGATCAGCGAGTGTGTCCCAGGCGACCTCACCTGACAGGGCGGCCTGATCAAGCAGGCGAGCCAGATCGCGGGCGACCGACATGGCCGATGCCAATGTAAGGCTTTCACCCCGCGATTCATGCCATTGCATTACCATGTGCGAAAGGGCGCCAAGACGTGCTCCGGCCGGCATGGGAGGGCGCACGTCGATACTGGCTAATTCGCCTAATAGTGCCGGGTCGTTATCGCCAGCATCGCCAAGGGGCCGAATATCGGGCGGTAGAAAGGCGGGCTGATTAAGTTCCTGAAACAGGCGAGCGGCGAGCGCGCGGGCGGATCGGCGGTTTGGCACGAAGATTAGCGCATTTGCCAGCGCTTCTGGTGTCGCTTGGGCGTTGGTGATCTCGATCAGGGATCGGGCAAGCTCGCCAAGGAAATCGCTTCCGGCGGGAAGGGTGAAAAGGCGGTCAGGACTGCCAAAGAGTTGCTGATCAAGCAGGGATGAGGTCATTCGCCTGGATTGTCCTCAATCCAGCGTTCGACTTCAGCAATCGTTTCCGGGCGGCCGACATGCATCCATTGCGCATCAAGTGGCAAACCATAGAGACGCCCGGCTTCGAGGCTTTTATTCCAGATGAGGTTTGCCGAAAACGGACGGCAGGCTTCCCCGTCATAAAGGCCTGGTTTGGTCACGCGCACCCCGGCATAGGCCCACGGGACAGAAGGCCGTTCGCCACGCCGTTCGATCCGGCCATCTTCTGTGAGGTTGAAGTCGCCCTTGCCGTCATAGCCAAGGCTGCGCGAGGTGTCGGCCAGGAGAAGCAGGTCATCCATGATTTCGGGATCATAAGCGGCACTGAGCAGATGAAACGGATTACTGGAGGGCTTCACCCAGAAGGCATCGGTGTTCACCATGAAAATCGCCTCGTCAGGCAGTAAGTCGCGCGCCTTCACGATCGCGCCGCCGGTCTCGAGCAGCTCTTCGCGCTCGTCTGAAATCAGAATCTCAATACCGGATTTCTGCGCGAGGTGTGTTTCGACTTGTTCGGGCAGATAGTGGACATTGACCACGGCGCGCTCAATGCCAGCGGCGATGGCGTCATCGAGGAGGTAATCCATCAGCGCCTTGCCCGCGACCTCGATCAGCGGCTTTGGCGTGGTGAGCGAAAGCGGGCGCATTCGCGTTCCAAGACCTGCGGCCAGGAACATGGCGGTGCGAATGGGTCGGTCCATGACTACTCCGATTTCAGAAACGGAGCTGCAGTTTCGAGGATTCGGCGCAGATCGGCCAGAGCTTCATGTTGAAGGTTTTGTTTCAGATGTCCCCACTCACGCGGCAGGAAGTCGTTATATCGGGGTTTGCCATCGCGAGAGATGAGCCGGGCGAAGACACCGATGATGCGCAGAGCATTCACTGCCCCTGCAATGGCGTAGTCGCGACCAAAATCGGCGCTATCATAACCGGTCTCGGCCAGATAATGATCGATCAGTTCAGCCTGAAGGTCAGGCGAAACATCCCGTCGCGCATCCTGAAGGAACATGGCAAGGTCCCATGCTGCCGGGCCACGCACCGCGTCCTGAAAGTCGAGAATGCCGACCCGCTGCACATCCGAGCGTTCGGGCAGCCAGATCAGATTCTCGGCGTGATAATCGCGTAAGAGAAGCACTTTTGGCAGGCGGGTGAGATGCTCGCTGAGCGTCGCAATGACGTCGTCATACTGGGCCGCCAGATCACCGGAAAATCGCACCCGCTCATCAAACGCCGGATACCATTTGGGAAACAAATCGGCGCCCGTAGTCAGGGCGAGGCGGTCATAGTCGAGGATAGGCCAGATATAATCACCCGCCGTCACGGTGTGAGGCGTGGGCGACAAATGGGCTCGTATCAGCGCATCCGCGGCGGGTCTGTAAATACTTCTCTCGTCCAGACCCTGTTCGATCTCGCGAGCGAAAACGCGATTGCCGAGATCTTCAAGCAGGCAGAGGCCACGTTCAACGTCAAAGGCAAGAACTTCAGGCGCTGACAGGCCAATAGAGCGCAAATGCTCACCAATCCCCACAAAGGCATCGACGCGGCTTGCAGCGAGACGTGTACGGCCGTTCCATCCGGCAAGAATCCGGTCCCGTTCGGAGGCGTCTGGCCCGCAGGGCTGTTCCTCATTCGCGGGCGGGGCATCCATGAGAATGTAGGATTTGTCGTCTTTTATCAGGCGTTCATAGCGTCGGGTCGAGGCATCCTGATTGATGGGGTCACTTCGCACGTCACTCAGGCCAGCCTGCGACAGGAAGTCCAGAATTTCAGCGCTTCGGTCCGGATCGGTCAAAGTGTTCATCCAGTCGTTTCACCCATTCGGCATTTTGAGATGATAACACGGCCCGGCGGGACGAGCCCTCAAAAAGGATACGCAGTGAGAGTCGATCTGAGGGGAGAAGGTCGCCAGCATGATCAGGCCATTCTATAATGGCAATATCTTGCAGTGCATCTTCGAATCCCAGCTCGAAAAGCTCTGATGGAGTGTTAACGCGGTAGAGGTCGAAATGCCAGAGTGAACATTCCGGCAGCTCATAGGTCTGCACCAGCGTATAAGTTGGGCTGGGCACCTCGGTTTCATCACCGAGCAAAGACTGGATGAGACCGCGCGCGAGCGTCGTTTTGCCTGCTCCCAGTTCGCCGTAGAGTGCGATAACATCTCCCGGGCGCAGAATACGGGCGAGTTTGGTGCCCAAACTCTTGGAATCGACCTCAGAAGGTAGAAAAACTTCAAAATCAGGGCTTGCATTCATGCTCATTGACTAAGAGGAAGCATGTTTGACAGCAAGTGGCTTGAAAAAAATGACGCATGCGTCATAAATCACATGCGCAGATCGGGTGGAGTATGTCGGTGGAATCCAGTGTAGTCGTCATCGGAGCGGGACAGGCCGGGGGCCAGGCGGCAGTCTCATTGCGCCAGTTCGGGTATGAAGGCCAGATCCATCTTGTGGGTGAGGAAGCGGCGCCACCTTATCAGCGCCCACCGCTTTCAAAAGATTATCTGAAAGGCAAGCTTGAACGCGAGCGCCTCTTTCTGAAGCCGCGCCAGTTCTATGAAGATAGCAAGATCGATCTCAAAACGGGTGTAAAGGTGACGGGCATTGATCGTCACACACGCACCGTGTCTCTTAGTCAGGGGGAAGACCTCTCCTATGACAAGCTGATCTTTGCGACAGGGTCACGCGCGCGGCAATTGCCGACCCCCGGCGCTGATCTTCAGAATGTATTCGATCTGCGGACACTGGATGATATCGGCCAGCTGAAGCCTGCCATGCAGATGGGGAATAAACTGCTCATCGTTGGGGCCGGCTATATCGGGCTTGAGGCCGCCGCCGTGGCGCGCGAATTCGACCTCGAAGTCACCGTTCTGGAAATGGCAGACCGTGTGCTGGCCCGGGTGACCTCGCCGGTAATGTCAGACTTTTATCAGCGCCTGCATGAAAGTCAGGGCGTGTCGGTTCGTACGAATTCCATGCTGAAAGAGCTCGTCGGGCGTGATGGCCGCGTGACCTATGCTGTTCTGTCGGATGGCGAGAAGATTGACTGCGATATTGTGCTGGTCGGCATTGGTATCCTGCCGAATGAAGAACTGGCCGCTGATGCTGGAATTGCGTGCAAAAGCGGTATTCTTGTCGATCGGGATTGCCGGACAAATGATCCGGATGTTTACGCCATTGGTGATTGTGCGCACCGACCATTGGTTCATTATGGCCGCGACGGGCGTCTTGAGAGCGTGCATAACGCAATTGAGCAGGGAAAGATTGCAGCTGCGCACATCGTTGGTAAGGACCGGCCCGCCGAAGATGTGCCATGGTTCTGGTCTGACCAATATAATATCAAGCTTCAGATTGCGGGCTTATCTCAAGGCTATGACGAGGTTGTGGTTCGGGGCGATCCGACCAGCCAGAGCTTTGCTGTTTTTTACTTTTTGGCAGGCAAACTGATATCAGTTGACGCCGTAAATGCCCCGCCCGAATTTCTTTCCGCGAAGCGGCTGATCGCCGCGAACGCAAAAATTTCGCCAGAAAATGTTGCAGATGTCTCCGTTTCCATGAAGGAAATCATGACAGCAGCCCTGGCACGCTAGACCTCAGAGGAGCGCATAAGACTATGGTGAAAATCACTTATATCGATCACGAAGGCACCAGCCGCGACGTGGATGCAAAGGTTGGCGAAAGCGTGATGGAAGCTGCCATCCGTAACAATATTCCCGGAATCGATGCCGATTGCGGCGGCGCGTGTGCCTGCGCAACCTGCCATGTCTATGTCGATGAAGCCTTCCTGCCAAAAACCGGTGAACAGGAAGCCATGGAACAATCCATGCTGGATTTTGCGGATGGTGTTCAGGACAATTCACGTTTGTCGTGTCAGATTCAGGTCAGTGATGAACTGGAAGGCCTGACGGTTACGACACCGGAAAGCCAGCACTAAGCACGGCATAGTCTGCATCAGCGGCATGGCTCTGTCCTTCGGGGCCTTGCCGCCCGTGGACGTCCTCAAGAATTCAAGTAAACACATTCAAATCGCTGATGATCAGGAGACAAACTGTCTTCTGGTCATGCTTCTATTTATTAACGCGTCCATAATTCAAAAGTTATTGAAATAAAATATGATTTTTTACTCTTTGGTTTCAAATAATTGAACCTTCCATCGAGCTGTGCGTTGACTGCTGGAATAGTCAGTCATCGGCCTATTTCAGGTTAAAGACATTGTAAGCGTAATCGACGGAGTTTTCGTGGCCAGGTCCCGATCTATAACAATTAAAGAAGTTGCCGAGCTCGCCGAAGTTTCACAAATGACTGTCTCTCGGGTGCTCAATCAGTCAGATGCAGTTCGAGAGGAAACCCGCAAACGGGTTCAGGACGCGATCCGACAACTGAACTACAGACCCAATCTGATGGCGCGAAATCTGGCGCGCGGGAAGTCCCTGCTCCTGGGTGTTCTTTATCAGAACTCCAGCTCAGCTTATCTCGGCGAAATGATGGTGACGGCCCTGAAAACCTGCCGCCAGGAAGGCCATCATCTAGTGTTGGAAGATATGCCCCAGTCAGAAGATGGCAGCATTCAGCCGCAGGCGATAGCCGATCGGCTGGCGCTCGTCGGGCTGGATGGCTTGATTGTCACGCCGCTGCTCGCGCGGACGTCGGAACTGATCGACACGCTGGCTGAGCAAATCCCGCAAATGGTTGTGCTCGGCACGAACAATCTGAACTCCGGTATTACCCGAATCAGCTTTGATGATTTTTCCGGGGCGAAAAAGCTCACAGAGGCGCTGATCAACAAAGGGCATAAGCGAATTGCGTTCCTGTCAGGACATGCGGACTGCCCCGCCTCGATCGCCCGGAGAGACGGATTTGAGGCTGCGATGGCGGATGCGGGCCTGAAAATGACTTCAGACCTGATGATTGAAGGCGAGTACAATTTGGAAACCGGCATGGCCGCCGGCGACAAACTGCTCAGCCAGTCCAAGCGTCCGACAGCGGTTTTCTGCGCCAATGATGATATGGCAGCCGGGGTTCAGCTGGCGGCACACCGGAAGGGATTGAAACTGCCGGACGATTTGTCTGTTGCGGGCTTTGATGATACCGCCATCGCCAATCTGGTCTGGCCGCAGATCACGACTGTACGCCAGCCGATTGGACGGATGACGCAGATTGCCGTTGAAACTCTGTCTAAGGGTAGTTTCCCATCCGACCTTGAAGGCGCGGCCATGCTGAGCATGAACCATCTTCAGATTACCGATGTGGAGCTGATTGAACGGGACAGCGTTGCCAGCCCAAAATAATCCGGGGTATCAGGCAAAAAATTCTGCATTCGTCGCAGACTCTGGTTTTTGACTTCGATATGTCTGCTAAGCATCGAAGAATATAATCAGGAGGCCCCAAATGCGAACAGTCACTCATTTCGTCGACGGAGAAAGCTTCGCCGGGCATTCCGGTCAGCTTGGTGACATCTACAATCCCAATACGGGCGAGGTGCAGGCACAGGTCGCGCTGGCCGGCCCACAGGATGTGGCCATTGCCGTTGACGCGGCTGAAGCGGCATTTCCGGCCTGGTCGGCGACCAACCCGCAGCGCCGCGCGCGGGTGATGTTTGAGTTCAAGCGCCTTCTTGAAAATCACATGGATGAGCTGGCAGAGCTGCTTTCTTCCGAACATGGCAAGGTGATTGCCGATTCCAAAGGCGATATTCAGCGCGGCATTGATGTGGTGGAGTTTGCCTGTGGCATCCCGCATCTGCAAAAAGGTGAATATACGGAAGGCGCGGGTCCGGGCATTGATGTCTTCTCCATGCGCCAGCCTTTAGGTGTGTGCGCAGGCATTACGCCATTCAACTTTCCGGCCATGATCCCGTGCTGGATGTCAGCTGTGGCGATCGCGTGCGGGAACACCTTCATCCTCAAGCCATCCGAAAAAGACCCGAGCGTGCCCGTGCGTCTGGCAGAGCTGTTCATGGAAGCGGGCGGGCCTCCGGGCGTGCTCAATGTGGTGCATGGCGACAAGGTGGCGGTGGATACCATTGTCGAGCACCCTGATATCAAGGCCGTCAGCTTTGTCGGCTCGTCTGACATCGCCCAATACGTTTACTCGCGCGGCACGGCGACCGGCAAGCGTGTGCAGGCCATGGGCGGGGCGAAAAACCACGGCATCATCATGCCCGACTGCAATATGGAGCAGGCTGTGAAAGACATTGTTGGCGCAGCCTATGGTTCGGCTGGCGAACGATGTATGGCTCTGCCTGTGGCGGTGACGGTCGGCCAGAAGACGGGCGATGAGTTCGTTGAGCGCATGCTGGATGCGGCTTCCAATCTGAAAGTCGGCATCTCCACTGACGCGGACGCGCATTACGGGCCTGTCGTCTCTGCGGCGCACAAGGCGAAGGTGGAAGACTATATCCGCATTGGTGTGGAAGAGGGCGCGGAGCTGAAGCTCGATGGCCGGAACCACACTCTGCAGGGTTATGAAAACGGCTATTTCATCGGGCCAAGCCTGTTCGACCATGTGAAGCCGGGCATGCGCACCTATAAGGAAGAGATTTTCGGGCCTGTGCTACAGGTGGTGCGCGCTGAAACGCTCGAAGAGGCGGCGGCCCTGCCATCAAAGCACCAGTACGGAAATGGCGTGGCGATCTTTACCTCAAATGGCCGTGCGGCGCGCGAATTTGCGGCGCAGGTGAATGTCGGCATGGTGGGTATCAACGTGCCCATCCCGGTGCCGGTCTCCTACCATTCTTTTGGCGGTTGGAAGCGGTCTGCCTTTGGTGACCACAACCAGCATGGCGCGGAAGGCGTGCGGTTCTGGACCAAAGTGAAAACGGTGACCCAACGCTGGCCTGAAGGTGATATCGGCGATCAGGCCTTCATCATTCCGACCATGGGGTGAGCGATTTGAAGATCAGGCACACACTCGGCTGGATGGCGATTGGGCTGGGGCTGACGATTGGTCTCCTTGTGTCGGTACTCGCTGTCCCTTCGTTCTTTCAGCAGGATCGATGTATGGACAATGGCGGCATCTGGGTCGGGACGCCTGCGCGCTGTGTTTGTTCCTATGCGGATCTCGCCTTACGAAAGGACAACCCTTCCGAGCTTCAGGTTCAGCGCAGAGCCTTCTGCGACGCGAAACCCAATGGCAGTATGTGGAATCAGGAAGATGTCGAAGCATATCGGAGTTTGAGGTGAGGTTAGGGTAGGTCGGTTCAAAGCCGGACGTGATCCGGCTGGAACCGACACTTCGTGCCAAAGTGTTGCGCCGCCCCGGCGTTCGTCGCCGGGGACTATCTCCTGATCTCGCAAGCTGAGAAGGCGGGAGTTGGTTCCCAGGAACACGCCTTGGGAAGTCGCTGTAGATAGACCGACAGAAAGAGAGAACCACATGACCAAAATCGCATTTATCGGCCTTGGAAATATGGGCTCGGGCATGTGTGTGAATCTGGCGAAGGCCGGGTTTGACGTTATGGCGTTTGACCTCAATCGCGACGCCGTGAAGGCAGTCGCGGAGAAGGGCGTAAAACCTGCGAGCGCGCTTGGCGACGCTGTGGTGAATGCTGATGTGGTGGTGAGCATGCTGCCTGCCGGGAAACACGTCCACGCCGTCTATTTCGACACAGATGGCGTGGCCGATCAGGCTAAGCCTGGCACCTTGTTTCTCGATTGCTCAACCATCTCGGTTGAAGAGGCGCGCGAGGCAGCGGCAAAGGCCGAGGCGGCAGGCTTCATATATATGGATGCGCCGGTTTCAGGTGGCACAGCCGCGGCGGATGCGGGCACGCTGACCTTTATGGTGGGCGGTGCGGCGGAGGGATATGAGCGCGGCAAACCAATCCTCGATGCCATGGGCAAGAATGTGTTTCACGCAGGTGGGTCAGGTAATGGCCAGGCCGCCAAGATTGCCAACAACATGCTGCTTGCCATCTCTATGATCGGCACATGCGAGGCGTTCAATCTGGCGGAAAAGCTGGGCCTCGATGCGCAGACCTTTTACGATATTTCCTCCACGGCATCAGGTCAGTGCTGGTCCATGACGAGTTATTGTCCGGCGCCGGGGCCTGTGCCTGCCGCGCCAAGCAATCGCGACTATCAACCGGGCTTTGCCGTAGCCATGATGCTGAAGGATTTAAAGCTCGCCATGGGCGCGGCGGAGGCTGCGGGAGCAGAGACGCCTTTGGGGTATCATGCTGAAGAGATTTACACCGCGCTTTCGGAGGCGGGTCATGACGGGTTGGATTTCTCTGGCGTGATGAAGCGGATCAAAGGCGAGATCTGAAGGAACTTCCGTCCGGACGGAACGTAGGATAAGCTCAGCTGAAAATCCGGGAGACCCCTATGCCGCGCCTGTTTACGCTCATCGCTATTGTTACACTGGGCCTGATCGCGGCTTGCGCGGTTGAACCGTATAAAGACCGGTATCCGGATGGTAATTATCCGCCACCTCCGGGCCAGACTTACCCACCCCCGCCGCCTGGGCAGAGCTATCCACCTGGTCGTCCGATCGCGGATGACGGACAGGCGTGCGGCGGCATTGCCGGGGTTCAATGCGGCAATCCGAACTCCTATTGCAAGAATGATTACAATGCCTGCGGCGCAGCCGATCAGATGGGCTATTGCGCACCACGGCCGGACATGTGCACCCGGGAATACCGGCCTGTGTGTGGGTGTGATGGCCAGACCTATGGCAATGCCTGCACGGCGGCCTCAGCCGGGGTGAGCGTGGTTCACGATGGCGAGTGCGGGTCAAGCGGTCGATACTGACCGGCACCGGACCATCAAATTTCGGGGGAGTGAACATGCAGAAGTTCAAATTGTATCTGATGGCGATGTGCCTGGGGCTTCTGGCCGCGTGTGCTGGTGAGCCGTCCTCAACGGGCCCTGAGCCAATGCCTGATCCGGTGACAAGCCGACCCATGGCGCAGGACGGCGAAATGTGCGGTGGCATCGCTGCCATTCAGTGCGCCAATCCACGATCTTACTGCGCGACGCATAGTTTCTCCTGCGGGGCAGGCGACCAGTCGGGGGTGTGTCAGGCGAAACCTGAAATCTGCACAATGGAATACATGCCGGTGTGCGGGTGTGATGGCAAAACCTATTCCAATTTCTGTCACGCGGCGTCAGCGGGCGTGAATGCGGCCCATCAGGGCGCGTGCGAAGGTTAGTCAGGCTTTCAGATCTTCAAGCATCATCCGAGCGCCGCGATCAGCCATCATGATGGTCGGCGTATTTGTGTTCCCTGAGGTGATTAGCGGCATGGCCGAGGCATCGATCACGCGCAGGCCCTCCAGCCCACGAAACCTGAAGCGCTGATCGAGTGGCGCAGTCTCATCTGCGCCCATGGCGATTGTGCCCACTGGGTGGAAGATCGTCGTACCGATATCGCCCGCAGCTTTTTCGAGCTCAGCCTGATCGTCGCTGACGGACGGACCGGGCAGATATTCTTCAGGCCCGTAGCAGGCGAGTGCCGCCTGAGACATGAGCTGGCGTGTGACGCGAATGGCCTTGGCGGCCACGGCCTTGTCTTCATCGGTCGACAGATAATTCGGCGAGATATAAGGCGCATCGCGGGCAGACGGCGTCGTCACATAGATCTCACCACGCGAGGTCGGTCGCAGATTACAGGCACTGACCGTGACAGCATCGAAAGTATGGAGCGGGTCGCCAAATTTATCGAGCGAGAGCGGCTGCAGATGAAACTGCAGATCTGGGCGGTGCTGGCGCTCATCCGTTTTTGTGAAGATGCCGACCTGTGAGGGTGCCATGGTGAGCGGCCCCTTGCGGAAGAGCGCGTAGTCGAGCCCCATTGCTGCTTTGCCAAACAGGGAGTGATAGCGCGTGTTAAGCGTCGGCACGCCAGAGACTTTGTAAATGGCGCGCTGCTGAAGATGGTCCTGAAGGTTTCGCCCGACCTGTTGTTGATCAATACGGGGCCAGATGCCTGCCTTTTTGAGGTGTTCAGCCGGGCCAATGCCCGACCGGTTGAGGATCTGCACCGAACCAATACTTCCTGCCGCCAGAACAACGCCGGCGCGCGCCTTGATAACTCGTTTGCCATCCGATTCATTCACGCGCACGCCGGTGACCCGGTCACCTTCCATGACGAGCGAATGTGTGAGAATGCCGGTTTCGATCTTCAGATTTCGGCGCTTTTGAACCGGTTTGAGAAAACCTCTGGCGGCTGACCAGCGCGTGCCCGCTTTCTGGTTCACATGGAAATAGCCAGAGCCTGTATTGTCGCCGGTGTTGAAGTCGTCGGTTTTGGGAATGCCCATGTCCTCGGCAGCGTCTCGCAAGGCGTCGAGAATTGTCCAGCCGACGCGAGGAAACTCCACCCGCATTTCACCGCCAGTGCCATGATGCTCGCTGTCTCCGAGGAAATGGTCTTCGATCCGACGAAAGGCGGGAAGCACATCCTCCCAGCCCCAATCGGTGAGGCCGAGCGCTTTCCAGCTTTCATAATCCTCGCGCTGGCCGCGCATGGAGATCATGGCGTTGATGGCCGAAGACCCGCCCAGGGTTTTGCCCCGCGGATAGGCAAGATCACGTCCGTTCAGCCCAGGCTGGGGCTCTGTGCGGTACATCCAGTCAGATTTCGGATTGCCAATCGCGAACAGATATCCGACCGGAATCTTATACCAGATCCAGTTGTCCGGTTTGCCCGCCTCGAGAAGCAGAATGCGTAAATCCTCTCGTTCGGAGAGACGGTTGGCGAGCACACAGCCCGCCGACCCCGCACCGACGATGATGATGTCGAATTCCTGCTCTTCGGCAGACACGATAGCGCTCTATTCGTTTTTAAACAGAACGCCGCCTTCTGCATCGAAATAGTCTTCATCGACTTCAGAGACGGTGTTGAAGCGCATGGCCTGAAGATCGTCTTCCGTCACGGATGGCCAGAACGGCAGGCCGCGCGCATTCGGGTCACCATGACGGGCAAAGCTGATCCAAGCTTCGCTGACCTGATCGGCTACCTTTTGCGGTACTTCCAAATCACTTCCGACCATGGATTCGGAATTACCGAGCGTATCGAATGCAAAGGGAATTTCGAGCGCGTGCGGGGTTTTGTAAATGCCACCAACCACAGGTGTTTCCCAGTCAAACTGATACAGCCAGACGGGAGCTGTGCCCTGCTCGGCCTTTTTCTTGGCCTGACGCACCGCATTGGCGGAATAGCGGACGTCTGAGGCCATTGCGACGAGGATCTGGCCGTCGGAATAGTCCGGAAACTCTCCACGATAGGCTTCAACGATGTCTTCGAACTCGTCCTCGGTGACAAACTCGCCAATCAATCCTTTGACAGCCTGAAAGCTGAGCGTTGGCTCGCTTGAGCCGGGACGCATCAGCCAGAGCGAAAGCTCGTCCTTATTTGACCCTATCAGCATCGGGACATCAGCGTTTGGCTGCGGTGCAGGCGCTGTGAAGGGATCGTATTTCAGCGAACGACCATCGACGACCGGACCCCAGGAAAAGCTTCTGCTGGACATGGCGGCGGCTTTTCGCAAGCCCGCAATTATCTCATCCTGGGTGAGCACCTTAAGCCCTTCCAGATCACCTCCTTCAAGTCCAACGGCTTTCAGAAAGTCGAGCGTGTCCCTGTGGGCCTGTTCAGGAGTACGAAAACTGAGCATTGATCCAGACTGGACGATGGCGCGGTCGAACAAACCTTCTGCCATACCCATAGCGTTCAGAACAGAAACCTTACGGCCACCACCGGACTCGCCGAAAATAGTGACGTTTTCCGGGTTGCCGCCGAATGTCCCAATATTGTCGCGAACCCATTCAAGGGCCTGAACCATATCCAGCGTGCCAACATTGCCGCTGTCAGCATAGGCCGGGTCATCTGTCATGCCGGCAAGGTAGAGATATCCGAGTGCGTTCAGGCGGTGATTGATGCTGACGACCACAACGTCGCCCCGATTGGCAAGGTTAACGCCTTCATAGGCTGTACTGGAGCCAGAACCACTCTGAAAACCACCGCCATGAAGCCAGACCATGACGGGGCGTCTGCGGTCATCAAGGCCTGGTGTCCAGATGTTCAGGCCCAGCATGTTTTCGCTCATTTCAGGAACAGGGTCGGGTTGCCAGGAAGCAAACACGGCGGTGTTGCCGGCAAGCTGCGGAGTGGTGTCCGGATAGCTGTTGGCTTCAAGAATGCCGCCCCATGGTTCTGGTGGCTGAGGAGGTTCGAAGCGGGTGACCGAAGTGTCGGCACCATAGGGAATGCCGAGGAAGACATTGACGCCATCTTTTACATGCCCCTGAACCTTGCCGTACTGGGTTTCTGCGATGGGTTCAGCTTGCGAAATCGGAGCGGCCTCTTGCGCAAGAGCAGGAATTTGCGGGGTAAAGAGCAAAGTAGTGGCGGCAAAGCCAGCCAGGAACAGGCGTTTCAAGTTCTATTCTCCCTCGTCGTCCGGTCATCGGATCTTGGCGCCTTGCATAAAGCAAGCGACCAAAGGCCGCAAATAATCGTTCCGTGAATAGCTTGTTGCGATCCGGGGAATGTCTTCTACTCGTCTGCTGGAGATGCAAGGCGCAGAGGCGTTGAGACATGGGTGAAACAGAAAAGCCGTCCCAGTCTGTCCGATTGAGGGTTGGCTGGCGGTTGCTGAAGGTATTTCTGATTGTTCTCTTTGTCGGCATTGCGTTGAATGCGCTGATCCTGGCGATTGGCGCGGGTGCGGGCGGTGTGACCATCTCACTGACGGTTTTACTCGCTCTGCCATTCTTCCTGAGCGCGTTGATGATCTATTTGATTAAGACGGACGCGGATGGCAGCGGGACTTACTATTACTGGGCGCCGGTGATCACGGTGGTCGGACTGATTACGGTGGGCGGGGTGTTGATCCGGGAGGGCGTTGTCTGCCTCATCATGGTGCTGCCGCTTTGGGTGCCAATGGCGATCTGGGGCGCGCTGACTGTGCGCGGGTATCAGCGCGCTGCCCATAAAGATGCATCCCAGATCAAAGTTTTTGAGCTAAGTTCGCTGACCCTCATTCCAGTCGTGATTATGGGGCTGGATGTCGGTCTGCCGCAAAACATCTCAACGTTCGAAGTTCGTCGGAGTATTGTGCTCGATGCGACGCCCGAAGAGATCTGGCCTCTGCTTTTGGAGCTCGACGACCTCTCTGTGGAAGAGGGGAAGTGGAATGTGACCCAGAACCTTTTGCAGATTCCACGGCCCGCGTCGGCCCTGGTGACAGGTAAGGGTGAAGGCGCGGTTCGTGCGGCCCGTTGGGGCGAACATATCCGATTTGAGGAGCATATTTCGGATTGGGCTGAGCACCAGCGTCTGGTCTGGAAATTCGTCTTTCCGGATGACTCGATCAGTGCCTATACCGACTCGCATATTCACCCTCAGGGACCGCATCTACGCATTGAACAAGGCGGCTATGAACTGACGGAATTGGGCAGTGGTCAAACCCGGCTGGAACTCTATACCCGCTATGAGGCGGAGACGCCGGTCAATCTGTATGCGGCGCTTTGGGGTGAGCTGATCCTTGGAGACATCCAATCCAATATCCTGTCGATTCTTGATCAGCGTCTCGATTGAAATTTCTCAAAAAATCAAACGACAGACAGGAATGAGGTTTAACCTTAGTGCCTTAATCTTCTTATCGGGCCGTCAGAAGACAGCCTGATAATGAGGAGCTCAAGAAATGAGCCTGACCAGCATCAGAGACAGCTATCACGAGGTCTTTCAGACGCTGCGCAAAGTTGCAGAGCGCGAAGACGCGACTGCAGACCGCGCGAAACCGCGCGAGATCTATGGCGCGAAGCTATCCGACAAACCAGCGTTCGAAGTTTCCCTGTCGGCCGAGGCTAGCCAGAAAACCGAAAAGAGCGAGGTGCCAGACGTCGACCCACGCGTCGAGGCGCTGTCCCGGGAAAAAGGCCGTGCGCGCGAAAGGCTGATTGAACTGGGCAAGCAGATCAAGCTTGTGCGGAAGATCTGGCAATATCAGCCCAAAGAACTTGCAAAACAGCTGATCCGGCTGGCGCAGGAGCTGAAGGATGTTCTGACAGATTATAAGAAAGCCCAGAAGGAACTCGCCGAGCTTCGGGGGTCGATGTCGTCGGGCGGGGCAGGCATGGCCATGCCAAATGTTTCGATCCCGTCAGCGACACCGCCCTCCGCCGAGACATCAGAAGACGGCGAAACTCCTTCACCTGACGATATGCAGAAAGACGCGGAACAGGCCGTAGAGTTTGCGGAAGCCGAGTTGGCGCATCTGCCGGACGAAACTGAAGATGAAGTAGCCAGCGTCCCGGTCCCGGCCGAAGAGCCTGACGAGCGTGTGCCAGACACTGATGAGACCTCGCTCAAGGGGCTCACAGCCTATGGCCCGATGAAAATTGAACGATTCCGTCTCGATCAGACCCCGGAGGCCTTCGAACTGAGAGGCGATCTGGAGTTTGTGAATGGTGCCAAAAGCCTGCTGAAGGAGCTGAAAGACGCCTTTGGCGACGTGAAACGATGGGCCATCGGGTTTGATCAGGATGGGAAAGACGACCGGAAACTCTATGAACTCACGGGAAAAGTGCTCAAGAAACTGGAAAAGGATTTGACCGATTATGAGGTGGAGCTGAGGGAGATGATGCCGCCTGCCATCTGGGTTTCAAGGGCCGTTCCAGCGGGTCTTTCGGTTAATAATGGTTGAACATATTTTGTAAAATTCGCCCGCGAGGCGTAATACATGGCCAATAAAACTACCTCATGGTTAAACTACCTTGGGGAGAAATTGGGAGTTTTCTGCCATGACACAGCGTTTACAAGAAGGGATTCTGTTTGCGACCGGAGACCGCGCAGCGTTATGTTTTCATATGTGGGCAGCTGTTCTGATTGCATCACTATTTCTTCTGTTCCTGACGCCGATCGCCGGTCTTTTGGGTATTGTTGCAGCTTTTGGGTTCAGTTTTCTCGCCGTCCGGTTATCTCGCGGATCACGTGTTCAGCCTGAAGCATTCTGATCACACAATTGCGTCACGCCCGCTTGACTGGTCGGTGAATGGTTTGCGCACTATCTGAACGGTATGATGCTAACTTTTCCTACCGTACTATCCCGACGCAAAATCTTGTTTGGCGGAAGTTCCGCTCTCATACTGACGGCCTGTTCAGGCGGTGCTGCAGACTCCAATCCGACACTCCAGCCCGATATTGGTAGCAATCCTGATGGCACGGACTGGGCGGCGCTGACCGAGGAGGAATGGCGGGACCGATTGTCGCCTGCTGCATTTCGCGTGCTGCGCAAGGAAGATACCGAACGCCCTTTCACCTCCCCGTTAAACGAGGAAAAGCGCGATGGGATATACCATTGCGCGGGGTGTGATCTGGCGCTCTTCTCCAGCGAACAGAAATACGATTCCGGAACCGGCTGGCCCAGTTTTTGGGCGCATCTGGATGGGGTCATGGGTACAAAAGCCGACAACAAATTCTTCATGCAGCGCACGGAATATCACTGTATTCGCTGCGGCGGACATCAGGGGCATGTGTTTAATGATGGTCCGGCACCCACTGGCGAACGCTGGTGCAATAATGGAGTCGCGCTGACATTCAGGCCTACGACCGCCTGAGTTTATCCCAGACCCGGCTGGCTCTGTGGCGGGGCCTGAAGGCCAGGCGCCGTCATCCGGTCATTCACACGGAACCAGCCCGCTATAGAATACCGGTCGCGCGTGGTTGGGAGAACTTCGTGCGGAATTTCCTCGGACAGAAATAACACCAGTGTGCCTGAGGCCGGTAGAATACGGGCAAGCGGCACAGCAGCCTCATCCTCACCGACAGGATAAATCACCAAAGCGCCGTCGTCGCTCTCCTGCCAGTCCTCATTGAGATAAAACACGCTTGAGAGCATGCGGTTTCTTGTGCCCCGGAACGCATCGACATGGCGACGGTAAAACCCGCCGGGTTCATAGACTGCGAAATGGGCCTCATAGGAGAACAGCCCGAGGAAAAGCTCGCGATTGACCGTCTGACGCACGGTTTCCATCAGATCGAGATAGTCGCATTGCGCAGACGTAGAGCGGTCAAACCAGCGCGTCTTGTCGCGCCGGACAGAGAGGTCAACGGTGTAGTCGTCAACACGACCGACACCTGCATGCTCCAGCCGGTCTGAAGCATGTTTCGCTATGGCTTCATGGCGCAGACGGTGTGTGAGCTCCGACGGGATAAGGTCGTGAATGACCACAAACCCCTGATCGGCCAGCGCTGCGGGCCAGTTGGGACGATCAAATATGGCGGGTCCAGCGGCGTGCGCCGGAGTGAAAGCGTTCATTCTGCCCTGCAGGCAATTGGAAAAAGTCGTGCGAGCTATCATGAATTTCCGAGATTTGCCAGCGAAATCAGGAGCTGATAGTTGGCTGCCCTGTAGAGGACGATCGCCATGACCATAGACATTCTGAGAGCTGCACCGGGGGATGAGGCAGCGCTTTCATATATCGGCGCCAAAACCTTCTCAGACAAATTTGCCCATCTCTATAAGCCAGAAGATCTGGCGCTGTTCCTGGAAACATCGCACGCGGTGGACGCCTATAAATCTCATCTCGCCAATCCCGAGATGGGGATATGGAAGGCGGTGGACCAGGACGGCCGAATTGTCGGTTATGCGGTGGCTGGTCCCTGCGGTCTTCCGGTGGAAGACATGCCCGACGGCGCGATGGAAATTGCCAGATTATATGTCGACGAGTCGGCTCAGGGGCAGGGTTTGGGCCGGAAACTGATGGATGAGATGCTCGCCTGGCTCGATCGCGATGGCCGCCCGCCGCTCTATCTGTCCGTTTACAAGTATAATGACGGCGCTCAGCGTTTTTATCATCGTTATGGCTTTGAATATCTTAAAGAATACCGCTATCGGGTCGGGAATCATTTTGACCCGGAATATCTCTATATCAGGCGCTGATCATGTTTGCGCAAACTGTAATAAGATGACAAAATTTACCGAAAAACGATAAATTTATGTTGCAGTTGTCACATTCCGCGTGTTTAACTCTCTTCGGAGTTGAACAAGAGGAATACCATGCGTCTTATCTCACATATGTCTGCTGTCCTTGCGGCTGGAAGCCTGGCCTGCGGCGCGATTACCGCGCCCGCCCTGGCGCAGGAAACTGTTACCTGGACCGAGGATGAAGCCAATCTCATTGCCGGATTTGAAGCGCTTCGGACCTCGACCCCGGGGTCTGCTCTGGCCACCGAAACGTCTGTCCGAGCTCTTTTGTCGAACTTTCCTGACTTCATCGCCGTGGATATTGGCGAAATTGAAGCCGAAGGCGATGGCGTGATTTTTCACGACATTTCCTTGTCCATGGTTGGCGAGGAGATTCCTCTCGGTGTTCGCATCGGTGAACTCCGTGCCTATGGGCTTGATGATGGCGAGCTGACCAAGCTGGCCGCGGGCGAGACGGCGCAAGTTGCCGACCGGATCGATATCCGCGAGATCTCGCTCTATGGCCTCGAAGACTTGATGCAGATGGCGACCGACACCTATGTTGATCAGCTCAGCGAGGCGTTGCCCCAGCCCGGGGAAGACGGCGATATCGTTCTGGATGTTCCAGAGGGGCCAGATTTCAGCATAAACTCCTATGATTTCTCGATTGGCCAGCTGATTTTGGATGGTCTGGTCTGGCACGCGGCGCCGGAAGGCGTTGATGAGGGGATTGTATCGCTATTCGGCGAGGACGGCCCACCGGAAGGCAAGGAAGCCTGGGTGCTCTTCTCTCCGCTCGCTCGGTTCTATCGCAGCTTCGAGGCCGACACGCTCGCCTATTATGATGCCAATGCCGCCTTGAATGCAGATGTAAATGAAGACGGCATGCAGCAGCATATGGAGGTTGAGTTCTCATTTCCGCTCGCTGCGTCCACCGGCATATCGCGCGGTGACATGGATCTGTCGATGTCAAAAGGCGTGACCTATCTGTTTGATATGAATGTTGCCGGTGATGAACTCGATGGCGCCGACATCCCGCTGAAAATGTCGGGATCTGCTGACCTCAGCATCTGGCAGGACCTCAAACTGAGCAAACTCGCAGGCTATCTTGAACGACAGGAAGTTCCGTCATCCGACATCACAGATCTGATGAGTTTCGGGCGCGGCACCATCTATGGCGAACGCTCGGTGATGGGCGACGAGGAATTCTATACCGTCGGCAAGACCAGCATTGATCTGTCAGATTGGCATTGGTTCATTCCAGAGGTTATCAGTTTCAAGAGCGAGGATTACCGGCTCAATATCGGATCCTATCTCGGCTTCATTGAAAACACGATGCGCTCCGTCCCAGAGGTGACTGAGGACCCGGAAGCGGAACAGATGTTTGCCATGTTCAACTCGGTTGAGGATTTGCTGGCAGAGAATGGTCTCGAAATTCTCGACATGGATATTGGCCTGAACTTCACCTGGGATGCGGAGTCCGGTGCATCGTCGCTCGACATGGATAATGATGTCGAAAAGGTCGGTGCGTTCAAGCTCGGGCTTGGATCGACGACCATGCCGTATGATGACGCCCGCGAGCTGTTCCTGCGCTCTGTCGATGAAACGTCAGAAGAGCCAATGTCAGGCGAGTACTTTGCCCAAGCCTTCATGATGGGCATGGCGGTGACGGATTTTGAGCTGATGCTGGATGATGATGGCGGTCTTGAAAGAGCCTTCGCACTGGCCATCGGCATTTCCAAGCTGATCCCGGATGAGGAAGCAGAAGGCCCTGTACTTATGCTGCGGGATTCGACCCCGGATGAGGTCCGGAGCATGGTTGGCGGTCTGATCCGTATGACCGGGTTTGAGGCGGCTTCCGTCTTCCCGCCAGCTGTCACCTATATCAATGGCTTTGCAGACTTCCTGATGAAGGGCGGCAAGCTCAGCGTGAAAATGGATCCAGAGGAGCCGATCGGCGCAGCAAACGCCATGCAATTGCAGGGCATGATTGCTGACCCGGATGCGATGGTTGAGTATCTCGGGCTCGAATTCGAATACACCGAGCCTGAAGACGAATAGGTCACTATTTTTGACCTGCAATGAAGAACGGGGAGCAATCGCTCCCCGTTTTTTGATTCAGTCTGGCCGGCAGTTCAGCGGAATATCACGCAAGCTCAGGCCTCGTCTGAATTCAGCTTTTTCACAAGATAGCCCGCGCGTGGAAAGTGGATGTGCAGTGTGCTGATGGCATTTTTCACTTTCTGCAAGGTGATCTGATTTGGCTGCGCGGATACGAGTTCACCTTCCACCCAGCACGGCGCCGTATCGTCAGGCGAGATGGCCACGCGGTCACCGGGGCGAAGGCCCTGTGGCTCAGTGCCCGTACTGGCGGCCAAAAGGCGCGGGGCGGAGTGTCGGGAAATATCCAGGGCGTCTTCGCCAGTCAGACTTTCTGCGTCCTGGCCTTTGATCTCAATCAGACGATCATACCAATCCTGAACCCGCGGCGCCTCGCGAAGACAGGCCTTCGCGAAATCCGGCACATTACGGCTTACAAACCAGACATTCATATGAGCGTGCACATCCGACATGCCCGGCTTGGAGCCAAACAGCCAGCTTCCTGCACCTGCACCACGGCCCGCCGTGAGACGTTCTTCCAACAGGCTGAAATGCGCGCGCCATTGATCCTTCAGCATGGGGAGTTTGGCGACCAATTCATCGCCGCCATAGGTCCGGCCGGTCATGGCTTCACGGTCTTGGCGCAAAGCTTCGGGGATGCGATCGGCATTTGAGCCAAATACGATGCCCACACTGAGCGGAAACCATTGCCGGTCTGTCCAGCTTGCGATCATGGAATGCGTGCCTTCCTGACCAGCATTGATCAGGGGTGGTTCAGGGAAACGCTGTTCCAGCTTTTTGAGAATAAGGGCAGTGTCACAAAAGATATCTGCGCCGATCTGCATGATGGGCGTCCGGCGATACCCGCCCGTCAAAGGCATCAGATCGGGCTTGGGCATGATTGTGGGGATGTCGACACTCGACCAGGCGAGATTTTTCAGTCGCAGCGCGAGACGAACTTTTTCGGCAAAAGGTGACGCTTCATACTGATGAAGAATGATTGATTGCCCGTTCGCCATGATGCGCCTGCCTCCGCACGTTCTGATTTTGCATCAGTTAAGCCCGGTTCGAGTGCTCTGCCTAGGGAGGCTCTTAATTCGCGTCCGGAATTTCTGGTGATTCTGAACAGAATTTCCCGTCAGGGCGTGAGCCATCGCGCAGAATATTCGCCATTATCCCAGGTCAGAAGCGCCCGACGATGGCCCTGTGCGGACAGCTTGAGCCAGTCGATTTCCTGTATGGCGATGCGCAACACCATGAAATTCTGATTTCCGAGCGTGGTGTCTTCCCAGCTGTCGCCGGGATGGGCGATTTGTTCGCCCGGCGGCTGGCGAGAGAGGTAATCACCGCGTCCATATTCCGGCAGGCCCTTCCACAGCTTTTCAGTCAGGTCATCACCATGGTGCAATTCGGCCTGTCCCGAGATCCTGATTTGCGTGCGGGTGCCGGGGTCATACATCATGAGCTGCATGCGGGCATCGGCATTCAGCCCTGTGACCTTGGGCGAGCGGGCATCTGTGAAAACGGTGAGAGCCATCGTCTCCGGCTCAAATGCGCGGACAATCATTATGCGAACCTGCGGTGAGCCGTCATACCCGATCGTGGCCACAGAGGCTTGCCGCATCGGGGATTTCGACTGGCTGTCGGCGGCCTGCGTCAGATTGTGGATCACCTCCTGACGGATCGGGATCAGGCTGGGCGTTTTCTCGAAGCGATCTGTTGTGTCTGTCATATCTGGCCCCGATCTGTCTGCCCTGGTGTCGAGGCGATTTTAAGCGGGGGAACAAGCGGTGACAAGCAAAGCCAAAACCGGACGAAATTGGTCGGATTTTTAGCTGAAAATACCCATAATAAAAGTAATTATACTAGAAAAACAGCAAATACAACAACGGAATATAGGTCAGAATGCCGCGCGTCAAAAGGCACACTATTATTAAGGTCAAAGGGGCGCATATTACACCCATCTTACCAAGCGCAATTTCGGAGAGCGCCCTATGTTCAAGTCTAAATATGTTCTCTTTGCTCTGGCCACGGCTCTGGTCGGCACGACCGCAGCAGCCCAGGATAATCCATGGCAAATCCGCGCACGAGCGCTCGGCGTTTTGCCGGATGAAAGCGCTGATCTGTCTGTCGGCACGGCCCCGTTGGGCGGCGATGTGTCGATTGATGACAGCTTGGTGCCCGAGCTCGATATCAGCTATTTCTTTAACGAAAATCTTTCTGCGGAGCTCATTCTGGGTGTGACCCCGCATGATGTCACAGCGACCAGTGTGGCCGCAGTGGGCGGAGCAGATGTTGATATCGGTGATGTGTGGCTTCTGCCGCCAACGCTGACCCTGCAATATCATTTCAACGCAGGTGGCAAGTTCCGGCCATATGTCGGCGCGGGTCTGAACTATACGATCTTCTTTGATGAAGATGCCGGCCCGGTTGCAGACAGCATTGATTATGATCCGAGCTTTGGCGGTGCGTTGCAGGTCGGCCTCGACGTCGACATGGATGGCGAGCCTGGTGGCTGGTTGTTCAACGTCGATGTGAAGAAAATCTGGATCAACACCGATGTGACGGTCGATTTCACCACGGCGCTGGGCGCGACGGTGAATGCCGATGTGGACATCAACCCAACTGTGGTCGGCGTCGGCTTCGGCTACAAATACTAGGAACCCCCAACCTCGGATGGCCGGACTTCAGCCCGTCCATCCAATCCTTCGGGCCCGAAACAACTCAGCACCTCTCCTTGGGCCCACAATTGGGGCGGCATCAGCCGCCCCTTTTTTTGTCTGAATTAGCGCGTGACAATGCTGCGCTGCATGGGGGCAAGAACCGCAAGAAACTTGTTCTGCATGCGGAAGGGGATACCGGCATCATTCATCGCAAGCTGCAGGTTTTGGACCACCGCATTAAACTCGGCCTCTGTAATCCCATGATCTACATGGGCGCGCTCCATATCCATGCCGGTATAGTCACAGCCAGCACCAAGCAAATAGCAAAAATGTTCCTTCAGCGTCCGTCGAAAGCGGACGTCATCCCGTGCACGGAAAATACCCTCAATACGCGGATCGGCGATGATCCGATCTGAGAAGTTCTCGACCAGACGGTCGATCCCTTCTTTCCCACCAAAGGCAGCCAGAACGGCAGCATTGTCGATGGGATCTGCACCGGCATTGGCGTTCGATTGCTCATATGGGGCGACAGCAAATTCATCGGGATGGGTTTTGCTCATTTCGTTCTGTGCGCCCACAAGAACAAGCGGCAGAATAACGGTCAGTATATTCATCTTGGCTAGAACCCGAATTGTAAGGAAAGATAGAGCCCACGCTGATCGTCAAAGGTCGCAATCGACCCGAGATCAGCCCAGGCTGCGGTCAGTGAAATATTCTCATTCACGGCGTAGGCCGCATAGATGTCGAACCAGTCATCTTCTTTGGCAAAAGCAAGATTGTCAGGCTTGGCACGGTACTCACCGCCCACCACAAGGCGTCGGGACAGCATGTAACCGACCGAAACTTCCGGTTGGATTGTGTAGTCGTCCTGGCCCCCGAAGCCGAGAAGCCCGTTCTGATTGGCTTCCGTGTAACGCAGGGTGCCGTTGATCAGGAGGCTCTGGCTGAGAATCAGCTTCGTCGCGGAGATATAGACATCCACGCCTTCATGGTCATTCGCGCCGAGCGCATTCAACAACCTCTCATGGTCCGCCGTTCTATAGAAGGCCCCAACAGCAATCTGAGGCATCAGCTTATCCTGATCGATGACCGCATCACCGGCCAGCTTCACCTTTGCGCCAATGATGTCCTGTTTGAAGGTGAAGCCATCTCCGATCCCGAGAAGCGCGCCGGTTGCGCCGGTATCAAACTCCTGACGGGCGATACTCAGCTCAACACGATCATAAAATCCGATCGCGCCGCCGACGGCGTGAAAGTCATAATCAGACAGAGATAGATTGGTGTAAAAAGCGGTGCCGCCAATGCCGCGATCTGTTTCATTTCCCGCAATCAGCGCCCAGGGAACAATGCCGCCACCGGCGCTACCATCCACACTGGTGACGCCCCGTGTCAAAAGGAGTTTTCCGCCAGTTTCAATGCCCGTGACCTGATCCGCCCCGGCGGTCAAACTGCACGATAAGCAGCCAAAACCTGCAATCGCGACTATCGGACGATTAAGTAAACTTAGTAGTTTCCCCACAGATACAGCCCTCTTTTTACGCTCTATTTGCGTATTTAAATTTAAAAAATATTTAAGTGTATTTAACTATCCTTGTATTATGAGAATTTTACTTTCCATTTATCTTTTGATTGGCTTGCCAGCTCTGGCGGAGGGGCCGGTTACACTTCTTGTTCAGACACAAGCGGGCGAAGCTATTCCCAACGCTGTTGTGATCGCAAAAGACAGTGAGGCTGAGGTGAGCGCAGACAGTTTTGACTGGGACGTTCTTATGGAACAGTCCGACAAAACATTTGTGCCCTATGTGCTGATTGCTCCTCTGGGAAGTGAAGTCAGTTTTCCCAACCGGGACCGGATGCGCCACCATGTATACTCCTTCTCCAAGGGAAACCGGTTCGAGATCGAGCTCTATGGACGAGACGAAACCCGATCCATCGCGTTCGACACGCCCGGTGTCGTGGCCGTCGGCTGTAACATCCATGATGAAATGATCGGATATATCCGAGTGGTGGACACGCCGTATGCTGGAAAGACCGATGGGGCCGGCAGCATGACCTTTACAGATCTTCCTGCCGGCACAAATGAGTTTCTGGTCTGGCACCCGGATATGAGCGAGCGCGACGATGTTGTGATCTCATGGAACGGGGCTTCAGAACTGAAGGTGACGCTTGATGTTGCCCCTGCCGCTTTGGCCGCTGGCAATCATTAGAGATTGGGTGGGGGTATGTTCAGTCAGTTTCGGACACGCCTGACGCTTGCCTTTGGTGGAAGTATCGGACTGATTCTGATCATCCTGTCCCTGATCAGCTTTTTCTTCATTCAGGACACAGCCCGCACCAAAGTCGAAGACGAATTGCGATCGGCTGCATTTGTGCAAGACCGGATCTGGCAGATGGAAGAGAGCGATCTTCTTGATAAGGCGCGAACACTGGCGCTGGATTTTGGTTTTCGTTCAGCGGTCGCGACTGAGGATATTCCAACAATCGGTTCGGCTCTGATCAATCTGAAGGACCGATTGGGCGTTGACTTGGCCTATGCCGTTTTGCCGGATGGTCGGGCCGTACGCGCCGATACGACCGGGTCTGAAACTCTGATTGATGTGCCGGACGATTTGCTGGACGCGTTGGAGGCGGACACCGATCCAGCAGGCGTTCTCGAACTCAATGGACTGCGTTATCAGCTGGTTTCTGCGCCTGTGAAAGCGCCTCGTCTGGTGGGCTGGGTGGCATTTGCGAAACCGGTCAACGAAGCTCAGTTGCGCGAACTCGAAACCTATTCTCCCATCCCATTGGTCGCGAGCATTGCCGATGCGGATTTCGTGCTGGACACGGGAAGTGACGATATCGTTTCGACAAATGAGATCGATGGATTTGGCGATTTTCCACCCGCGAAACTGGTTCTGCGCTATTCCATGTCAGAAGCCATGAAGCCCTATAATGGTATGTTCCTGGCGCTGGGGGGGAGTGCCGTTGCAGGGCTGGTCATTCTCCTGGCCTGCTGCTGGGTCATTGCGCGCGGCGTGACAGAACCCATCCGAAAGCTCGACAATGCCGTGCGGGGGTTTGCTGACTCCTCCGTGATCGATGTGGATATCTCCTCCCGCGATGAGATTGGCCGACTGGCGCGCAGCTTTTCGTCCATGGCCGAGAAGATAACCGAAAGAGAGGCGCACATCACGCGCTTGTCCTTGACCGACACCGAAACAGACCTGCCAAATCGCCGGGCACTGGAACAGGCGCTTGAATGGGAAAGTCAGGACGACTCGGAGAATCTGTTTGTTATCGCCGTCAGCATTGATCGATTTGCCCGGATCCGGAATGTGATTGGCCAGACCGCCGCTAACGATCTGATGACCATGATCGGAGATCGTCTGATTCTGGAGGTCGGCGTTCTGGCACATGGGCGACTCGCCAGTGATACAATTGGCCTTCTGATGCGCTGTGAGAATGACGATGAACTGATGGATCGCTTCTCGCTGTTTTCGATCGAAGATGAGCCGTTCCTTGTGGGTTCTGAGCAGGTTGATGTTCAAATCACGGCTGGGTTCGCCCGCAATATCGAGCATGCCTCGCTGAAACCGGTTGATCTTGCGCTGGTTGCCGTCAGTCAGGCGCGGGTCACCGGACAGCAGATCATGGCCTTTGATGGCGACATGTATGGAGAGCCATCTGGCACGCTTGCGATGATGAGCGAGTTGATGTCAGGCCTCAACGATGGGGCGGTTTCGCTGGTCTACCAACCCAAATACGACGTCAGAAAACAGCAGGTCTGCAGTGCCGAAGCGCTGCTGCGCTGGATGCATCCCGATCGCGGTTTTGTCCGCCCGGATGAGTTTGTCGAGAATGCCGAGGAGACCGGACATATCAAACCCCTGACCCGGTGGGTGGTTGAGCGTGCCATTGCCGATCGGGATGAACTCCTTGAAAAGGGCTACGACCTGAAGATTGCGATCAATCTTTCCGGTCGGCTTGTCGGGGATGAAGCGTTCATCGACTGGCTCGCGGAAACGCTGGGCGAATTTCCGGGTTGTTTTTGTCTCGAGGTGACAGAGACGGCGGTTATTGATGACCCTGCAGGCGCGCTTGCAAACATTCAGAAGCTGCGTGACAGCGGTGTTGAAATCTCGATCGATGATTATGGCTCGGGCCTGTCATCGCTTTCGTACCTGAAACAAATTCCAGCCCATGAACTAAAAATCGATAAAGCCTTTGTTCTGGCCATGACCGAAGGATCATCGGATGCGCTTCTGGTGAAGTCGACAATTGATCTGGCGCACACGCTTGGGCTTCGCGTCGTGGCCGAAGGGGTTGAGACCAACGAAGTTCTGGGCCTGCTTGGTCTCATGGGCGCAGATATTGCGCAAGGCTATCATATCTCACGCCCCATCCCGCTGAGTGATATGGCTGGCTTCCTGAGGGAGTTCAAAGCCGACATTGTACCCCCAGCCAAAAGTGACAAAGCTTCCGCGTGAGTATCTGAATTGGAAGTTCAGACCCGCCAGTTTCCCGTCATGTCGGGTGAATGGCGGGTGCGTGTCGTGGTAAAACAGACTTTTAGACGGTGTCTTGTGAGGACAGCCAGCACGGAGTCGTTTGCATGAGTATAGCTGACCGCAGATTGGAGAAAGCCTGGTCTCAGGAAGACCTTGCAGAAATCTCCGGGATCAGTGTCCGGACGATTCAACGCGCAGAAAACGGGCAAAAGCTCGGTCTTGAAAGCCTCAAAGCGCTGGCTGCTGTTTTTGAAACGGATGTTTCAACACTCATACAGGAGCAACACCGAATGACCCAATCACCTTCCACCACCGCGCTTGAAGACAAGGAACGCCGCGTCATCGCCGAGATACGTCGGCTCAAGGGGTTCTATCGGCACATTTTAGTCTTTGTGATTGTGATTTCAGTTCTTGCTGTGAACGATTTCATGAGATCGCCAGATGATATCTGGATTCACTATGTGGCGCTCGCCTGGGGGGCGGGACTTGTGTTTCACGGCACTCTCGTTTTTGGAAAAGTTGCGCTGTTTGGCAGCGACTGGGAGCAGCGTGAATTTGAGAAACGCATGCAACGGTAATTAAAAAAGCCCGGCCTTATGGCCGGGCTTTTTCAAATCTGGTCTGAGAGATATGGGCTTAGTTTTCCCAGCTCAGCTCAATACCCACAATACGCGGCTCATTGACGAAGCCGGTGAGGTTGTTGAAGTCGATGGCGCCCTCAAGAACTTCATTGTCGAGAATGTTGCGGGCGAACAGGGCAGCTTCATATCCGGCATCGGATTTATACCCGACGCGCAGACCGCCTTCCCAATAGCCTTCCTCGCCGAACTCGACGCTCTCATAGAGGAAGAAGTTCGTCTCGCCTTTGTAGAACCAGTCGGTATAGGCATAGAGCTCGCCGCCTGCGATCGGGTAGGCATAGCGGGCTGTGAAGTTGGCAATCCATTCCGGTGCGTTCGGGAATGGGTTACCGGAGATGTTATAGCCCAGGAAATTGCCATTGGAGTCGGTCACTGCCGGGTCGGTAACGGTACATGGTGCCCCACACCCAGGCGCGATCAGGAGGTCGTCCTTGATCTCAGTATGATTATAGGACAGGCCGCCGGTAAAGAGCAGGTTCTCAATCGGCGCGGCTTCAATGTCGGCCTCGAAACCATAGCCCTGACCTTCATCCGCATTGAACAGAGCGACCGTGTTGTTGATGCCGCCAACAATGGTGAGCTGTTGATCGTTGAGCGTGTAGGTGAACACACCCACGTTCGCACGAAGCCAGTCTGTAACATCGGACTTCACACCCGCTTCATAAGAGATAACCGTCTCAGAATCCGCGATAGAGACCGTGTCACCAAAAACGAGGCGCCCCTGAATGCTCGGTCCGCGAAAGCCCTTAGCCACGCGGGCATAGAGGTTGGTGTCGTCGTTCAGCTCGTAGAGCGCAGACAGATCCCAGCTGACCTGATCGTCACCGACTGAGCCGGCAATCGGGCCAAGCGGGCCAGCACCGAATGGGCTGAGAATACGCTCAACTTCGAAATCCTTGGTCTCGTCCGTGAAGCGAGCACCACCGGTCAGTGTCAGCGCTTCCGTCACGTCGTAAGACACAGAGCCGAAGATTGCAAAGGCTTCGGTGGTGCCCTTCCGAGTGGCGATACCATCAAGCGGCTTGGCCGGGTTGAATGTCGCGTAAGACACAGAAGTGATGTCGACATCTTCGTTGAACAGGAAGACACCGGTCTGTCCGCTCAGCGCGCCGCCATTGTCGAAGGCGAGGCGCAATTCGTGTGTGGTCTGGGTGAGTTCATTGACCGACCCGCCGGTCTCAGAGTTGAACGGGATGAAGCCCGGGCCTGAATCTGGCAGGAAGGCCGCGCCAAATCCGCCATCAATATCGCCGACAGAATCGACCTGAGCCGATTCATGACCAAAGACATAGGTCAGGTCGACCGAGTCATTAAGGGATTTCGACATGGTCAGCGTTGTGCCCCATGCCGTCTGGCCAAGATCGTTCAGACCGTCGAAGAATACAGACTCCCGATCAAAACCAGCGCCCAGACCTTTCGACCCCTGATCAATAATGTTCGCGCGGAACAGGCGCGCGCTTGAGTTATTGGAGCGTGCATGGACATTCAGGAGCGCCTGAAAGTCATTGTCGAACGGCGTGAAGAGGAATTGTGCCCGACCGGCATATTCCTGGAAGCCCTCATAGGCGTCTTCGACGCCGAGATAGTCATTGTCGACATAATCATCGCGATACTGATAGAGGCCGGACACGCGCACGGCGAGTGCGTCAAAAAGCTGTCCGCCGACCGCGCCTTCTGCCTCGACCGTATTGTAAGACCCATAGGCGACTTTCGCATAGGCATCGAATTCTTCGGTCGGCTTTTTGGAATCGAATTTGATGATGCCGCCCGGCGTGTTGCGACCAAACAATGTGCCTTGTGGTCCGCGCAGAACTTCAATGTCTTCGAGGTCGAAAACCGGGAAGCCTTTCAGGATCGGGTTTTCGTAAGGGACGTTGTCATAAACGAGAGAGACAGGTTGAGAGGCATTGAGGTCGAAATCGGTATTGCCAATGCCGCGAATATAAAACCGCGGGAAGGCGCGACCAAACGAACTCTCGGCAATAACCGAAGGCACGCGCGCTGACAGAAAGCGAACATCGGTGCCACCTGATTTCAGAATGTCGAGCTTTTCGTCTGCCAGATTGGTCACGGAGACCGGAACATCCTGCAGGTTTTCTTCGAGACGCTGCGCACTCACGGTGACGGTGCTCAAGCGGTTTTCGGCCTCTTCTCCCTGCGCTGCGGCAATCGGAGCGGCAGAAAGGCACATCAGACCCAAAGCTGATGAACTGACGAGAAACTTTTCAAAACTCATCTGTGTAATCCCTGTGTAACAGTGAACAAAGAAAGACTTCCTGGCCGCTTTGCGAGATACCAAAATCTGCGACTCTCATTCTCCGGAAGGCGTGGGTCCTCCCCAGACCCGGCTGGCTGTCCTTGTTCAGAATTCGGACGAATTTCGCAAGTGCGAAAGGAGAGGAGGCGCTTGGAATCGGTTGGTTTCGCCCGGAGCGTGTTCTGATAGTCACGGAATCGATACAAAACGGGTCAGAAGGCCATTGGGGTGGCTGCCTGAAACTTGTCGTCCAATGGTTGATTGCGTCAGCAACATAGCGAAATGAGCGGCTTTTCGCGGTCGTAAGGCTTCTTGTGTGAGTGGAATGTGGTAGATTGGGGATGAGCTGTGGGAGCGCGCAATGAAAGCTGATTCGCGGGGGAAACTCTGGCCAGTTATGATGCTGGCTTTCGGACTTGCCGCATGTGGGGGATCGGACACGTCTGAACCGGACCCACAGCCAGAAGCCAGTCGCGCACCCAGTATGGAACGGCCAGATGCTGGTGGGCCAGCTCTGCCGCAACCGGATCGCGCGTCAGCGCCGCTGGTGTCTGAAGAGACGGTGCGTGCAGACCCTGTCACGATTTTTGACATGCAGACCCCGGTCCGTGCCGTGGGGCAGGAGCCTGACTGGGAAGTCATTTTCGAAGATGGCTGGATCGTGTTCGAACGGCCCGGTCTTCCGCTCGTGGAAGTGCCATTGCCTGAGCTGCCGGATGGCGCGAATGGCGTCATGGAATTTGATGCTGGCAGAATGCGCGTGACCCTCACGCGTGATGGCTGCGACGGACCAGGTGGATCTCTGGATGTCCGGATTGGATTTGAGGATGTGACTTATGTGGGATGTGGCGGGTCGCATGAGGGCAGCGTGGCGCAGGCTGCCAGTGTGAGCTGGCAAAATCTGATTGTCGATTATGGGCCAGCGATTGACGCGTGTCTGAGCGAGGCTTCTGGTAAGCGGCTGGTTCGGGCGCTTTACCCCCGCGAAGAAAACACTGTGGGCATGATCCTCGTGGACGAGATTGGTCGACATGAAGAATGCGGCGCGAACTCTGTGTCGGGCGAGATCAGCTTTTTTGATCCGGTGACAACTGACCAGGCGGAAATTTGGCTGGATGGTCCGGCTGTATTTGCCCGGTCTGAACTCGGCCTTGTATGTTCGTCCGTCAGCCCGCAGCAGGATATTGAGATCGGAGACGGGTTTGGCGTGCTTTATCCGGCCGGCTGCAAAGCCTGATCCCGTTTTGAAAACTTTGAAAGCTTAGATGGCTTCCGCTTCGTCCGGGAGCGGCGCAGAACTGAGGGCGCGTAAGGCAAACTGCCCGGAGATGGCAGCCAGTCCGACTGAGATCAACGTGTTATAACCGGCCATGGAAATGCCAAACATGGTCCAGGCAGGCTTGTCACACGACACTGTTGCGAACTTCCGGTCGAGGTTCAGGCCTGTGAAGTTTTCAGACATAGTCGGCGTCGATGGGCCTGAACAGCTTTGTGGGCCGTCCCACCAACTCCATTCAACTCCGGTATGATAACCGGCGATGACAGCGCCCGTCAGAAAAACGAGGCAGAGCATCATGTTCACAGTGATTTTCAACCGATCGCTCGGCCAGAACCGGATGAGCCCGTAGCCAATGGCTGCAACCGTAATCGCCGCCCAATATACCTCGCGCTGACGCAGGCACAACGGACACGGCAGAAGCCGTCCGATATGCTCAAACGCGTGCGCGCCCGCAAGCATGGCTGCGGAAAGGATCAGCGCCCAAAGTGGCCATGTCCTGGGGGAGGGGGTAGAAAAATGCATAGCGTCCAGAATGACAAACTAAATGGTATTTGGCACTGCGACCGGTGGGCGCAGCGCTGAATGAGCTGAAAGTTTAAACGCCGAATAAAGCAAGCGCACCTTTGATCAACTGTTTGAGAGCCTCTGGCCCCAGGATCAGCAGCATTCCGATCCAGCTGATCCCGATAATCAGTCCGAACAATACCATCAGCCCGTCGCGCGCCATCAGGCCAAATGCAGCCAGTGCAACGGCAAAACCCGGCGTGGTGTTCGTGAGTGGAAGCGGGATCAGGATCGACCCGCAGAACATGCAGAGGAAAATGCCAATAAATCGTTCCATGACCTGACTGGTGAGAAAGGTGAGGCGTGGCATGGCGATTTTTTCAGCCCACCCGAAAAATTTTCGACCGCTTTTGGCGATACGGTCCAGACCCGCCTTGTCGATCTGTCGATTGGCGAATTTTTCGGGCAGCCACGGCTCATGACGCCCCATCACCATCTGAAAGGCAATGGCGGCCATTGGCAGAGATACGATTTGCGGCACTGCGTAAAGAAAGGGGATGCAGCACGGCAAAGCGAGCGCAAAGAGGATCGCTCCGAAGGCCCGTTCGTCCAGCGCATCGAAGATTTGGGCAAGCGACAGCCCCTCTGGCGGCGCGTTCTCGGCCAGCTGGTCAAGGGCGGTCAGAATAGACCCTTCGGGCTCGTTCTGCGTGGTGGCGTCGGTCATGCATTTCCCTTATCCTCTTGTATGTAACGGAAAAATGAAAAAGTGCATTTCAGGGAACAAAAATCTCAGAATTGTATTCGTGAATGCAGTGGTGGATGGTTTTGCTTGTCAGCATGCAGCCAAGGCTTCAAATTCGCGGGAGGAGGGCTGCTATGGATTGGTTATGGTTGGGGGTGAAGGCGCTGGTCATTGCGGTCTTCGTTCTGGCACTTACGGAAATCGCAAAACGCAATGCCTTCGTGTCGGCGGTCGTGATTGCGTTTCCGCTGATGACGGTTCTCACCGTAGGGCTCTTATTCTCGGATACAGGCAATGCGGCGCAGGCGAGTAAGCTCGCTTACACAACATTCTGGCTCATTATGGCCAGCCAGGCGTTTTTCGTGGTGCTGTATTTCAGCCAGAAAGCAGGGCTTGGTTTCTGGGTCTCTTTCTCTGCCGCAATCGCGGGCACTGTGGCTTCGATTATCGGGTTTATTCTGGTTCTGCGGCGCTTCGGGATCAATCTGCTCAGCAATGTTTGATCCGCGCTCCCTCATGGCCTAAGCCCGCCTGACCCAACGCTCGGAACAGGACGCAGGAATGGAAAATCTGAACGGATATGTCGCGCCAGGCTTCGAACCGATCCGCGACGCATTCGAATCCAATTTTGATGAAGATCTGGAGCTGGGTGCTGGCTTTACGATGATCCGGGACGGCGAAATTGTCGTCAATCTCGTCGGCGGCTGGACAGACCGTCGCAAATCCTCGCCCTGGCAGATGGATACACTGGTTCCGGTTTATTCCACCTCGAAAGCCATCAGCGCCCTCGTTGTCGCGCGGGTGATCAGCGAGGCCGAGGGTGTCGGCTATGACACGCTTGTGACTGATATCTGGCCTGAGTTCGGCGCGCATGGCAAAGACAAGCTCACCATCTCAGATGTGATGAGCCATCAGGGCGGGCTGAGCGGGTTCAAGCATGAGATCGATCCTGCTATTTGGTTGGATCCAGCCAAAACAGCCGCTGCCCTCGCAGACGCTGAGCCGCTTTGGTCGCCCGTGCCCGATGGCAGTTCGGGCTATCACCCCTCGACCTGGGGCTATATCGCCTGGGAAATCGTCATGCGCCTGACGGGCAAAACGCTCGGCACGGTTCTGGCGGATGAGTTTACACATACCGGGCAGGCTCATGCCTTTGACAAGATTGATTTCTGGATCGGTACACCCGCCAGCGAACACCATCGGATCGCGGATATTCAGCGCCCACGGGAACTGCCGAAACTAGGCGAGATGAATGACGTCAAGAAAACAGCGTTTCTGACCAAATGGGCCGGGCCGGATCGGGGCGGGCCTGAATGGCGCGAGACGGAAATTCCCTCGGCCAATGGCCATGGCACGGCGGAAGCGGTCGCCCGGCTTTATGCGGCCTATGCGACAGGCGGAACACTTGGTGATGTTGAGATTGCAGATGCGGAGACCTGGGCAGACTTCCTGAAAATCCGCGCTTCAGGTCAGGACCGCGTTTTGCCGTTCGAGGTCAGTTTTGCGTCCGGTCCGATGAAAAACACACTTGGTTTTTATGGGCGTAATTCAGCCAGCTTTGGCCATTCCGGCTGGGGCGGGTCAGCCGCTTTCGGCGACCCGGATGCAGGCATTTCCTGCGCCTATGTCATGAACCGGCAGTCCAGCCATTTGCTTGGCGACCCCCGGCCCACACGCCTGTTCAACGCGGTGTATGACTGCCTCGATTAGAGACGTTCGATCTCACGAGAGAGTTCGCGCTCTTTGTCGGTGACGATGCGCTCCAGCGTTTTGACCCGCGCTCTGAGGTCAGCCACTTCGCGACGGAGTTCATCGCTATCGCCTGATCCGCGGGCCTCGGCCTCTGCGCGTCGAGTTTTCAGATAGCTCATATAAGCGCCTGATCCGACACTGACCGCGACAATCATCACGACCATAAAGTGAGCTGATTCCATTCCAAACATTGTGTTTTCACCTCAAAATAATCTGGTTTACCCAAGGCAGATCAAAGATCGCCAATATCACGCGACAATCTGTTGTCCGGGTCGGTTACAATCCGTTCCAGCGTCCGTACCCGCTCGCGTAGTCGCAGGACCTCAGCTTTCACTCTGGCATAGTCATCAGGTTCTTCTCTATCGTCTGATCGCCTGCGAGCGCTGACAATCAGCGCCGTAATCATCACGACAAAAACCATCACTACGAATTGCATATAACCCAGCCTCCTTGTCTCATAATATCGTTATTCGATATATAAGGGCAAGTCCGGCCGTATTTAAGAGGCAGATTAATATTTTTTCATGTGAGGCGGTCGTGCCAAGCGCGCTCAGGCCTTACCGGTTGATCCGAAACCGCCTTCTCCTCGGTCGGTTGTCGGAAGCGTATCGACGCTCGCCCAAATGCCCTGTGTGACCGGTGCCATGACAAGCTGAGCCACGCGCTCGCCACGGACGATTTCAAACGGCTCCTGACCGAGATTGATCAGAAGGACTTTGAGCTCGCCGCGATAGTCGCTGTCGATTGTGCCCGGTGTGTTGAGGCAGGTAATGCCGTGCTTGAAGGCGAGGCCCGAGCGCGGGCGGACCTGCATTTCATAACCGTCTGGAATGGCAAAGCTGAGACCGGTGGGGATGAGCTGGCGTTCTCCCGGTTTGAGCGTGATCGGTTCGCCGTTGGGCAGCGCCGCGCGGACATCCATTCCGGCAGAGCCCGAGGTCTCATATTTTGGCAATTCAAGACCGTCGAAATGGTCAAGCGGGACAACGGGCAGGGTAATGGTGTGCGCAGACATCGGTCTCTCCGAAGCGAAAACTGTTCAGCTGAGCGCTTTCGCGATTCGATCCGCAATCCAATTGGCAATCTGCGTTTTCGAGGCATTCGGCGAGCGTTCAGCGCCGTCCTTTGTAATCAGATTCACCTGATTATTCATGCCCCCCATAACATCGCCGGAGACATCATTGGCAATGATCCAGTCGCAGCCTTTCTTCTCAAGCTTGCCGCGCGCATAGGCTTCAACATCATTCGTTTCCGCGGCAAAGCCAATCACGAGGCCGGGGCGGTTCTTTGTCTTGTGCGACAGCGTTTTGAGAATATCGGGGTTTTCGACAAATTCGAGCGCAACGGGTTCGTCGCCGCCTTTGATCTTCAGCTTGGATTTGGCCGGTTTTGCCGGGCGCCAGTCCGCGACTGCCGCAACAGAGATGAAGGCGTCCGCGGGCAGGGCGGTTTCGCAAGCTTTCAGCATGTCCTGAGCCGTTTCAACCGGCACCAGATTAACGCCATTGGGCGGCGCGATGGAGACAGGACCGGACACTAGCGTGACCTTGGCGCCGCGGGCCTGAAGCGCTTCAGCAATGGCATAGCCCTGACGGCCAGAGGAATGGTTTGAGAGATAACGAACCGGATCAATTGGCTCCCGCGTCGGGCCGGCGGTGATCAGGATGTGCTGCCCGGACAGCGACGTATCTGGCGTGAGTTCGGCAAGAATGCGCGCTTTCAGCGCGCTGATTTCCGGCAGGCGACCCGGACCAAACTCGCCGCAGGCCATCAACCCCTCATCGGGATCAAGCACGATTGCGCCATCATCACGCAGGCGCTGAACATTTCGCTGCACCGCCTCATGCTGCCACATGCGGACATTCATGGCCGGGGCGAAAAGCACGCGCTTATCGGTTGCGAGAATGGCGGTTGAGGCGAGATCATTCGCCAACCCGTTGGCGGCTTTCGCCAGAATATCGGCTGTTGCCGGACAGACCACGACAAGATCAGCCGAACGCGACAACTCAATATGCCCCATTTCGGCCTCGTCATTCAGGTCGAAGAGTTCGGTGAAGCATTTCTCCCCGGACAGCGCGGACACTGAAAGCGGAGTTACGAATTCCTGCGCGGCTTTTGTCAGTATGACGCGCGATTTTACACCGGCTCGGCCGAGCTCGCGTATCAGCTCCAGGCTTTTGAAAGCTGCAACGCCGCCCGTAATGATCAGAAGTATACTGCGATCCGCCATCTGGTCCTCAATCCGTAAACTACCGTATAGGCGGTCTCTTAAAAAAGGGAAACGGATAGCCATAATTCCAACGAAAAAGGGCGACCCTCAGGGCCGCCCTTTTCTGTTCTGCATCAAACCCGCAGATTACATGATTGGATCATGCACCGTGATGTTCGGGCGGCGTTCGCCGGTTTTCCAATAGTAATACTCGACAAACCCAGGAACGTTGGCGCTGTAGACAGCATCCTCGGTCGCCTCTGTGCGGCACTCGCGTTCGGCACGCAGCCGGTAAAGCGCTGAGAAAGAGCTGTCGCGACAGGCCTTCTTGGACGCCGTTTGGATTCGCTTGAGCAATTCTTCATTCCGGTAATGCGGATTGGTGTGGTTCAGATCAGAAAAGCACACTTCATAACGGCGCTCATCATTCCGGCCATTCTTCAGACGACGGATCTTGTCGCCGCCGCAATCGTCATAAGCCAGCCAGTCATAGCGTGGTGGCGGAGGCGGTGGAGGAGGGGGCGGTGGTGGCGGAGGCGCCTGATGATAGGTCGTCTGACACGGATCTGGCTGATAGCATGGATTGTGCTGAACAGGCGCTTGCTGAACATACCGGTATTTCGGCGTGGTCTGCTGCTTGTGAACGAGACGTTCGTAAGACTGATAATTGAGGTCGCGCGTGGTGTGATCCTCATAATGATGTTGTTTGTGAACCGGAGCCGGTTCATGCTTCTGATAATGTGTTGTTGCCGCTTTGAGGTAGGGACCGGGCTGTCCTGCAAAAGCCGGAAGGCTGAATGCAAACAGCGTGGCCATACCCGCCAGTACTGATTTTGCTGAGACCATAATGCGTCACCCCATAAAATACTAACAAGGTATTAAGCACGGAAAGTGTGATCCGAACAACCAGACACTGCTTTTGAACTAATCTTCTGAGGCGCACTCGCCTGTCAGGCGAATAGCCAGTGATAGAGCGCCATGGCGGCGAAAACCGACCCTGTCAGAGTGATAGCGGAAACAAGTAAGGTGGTGACGGGCCGGTACAGAAAACCCGGCAGGCGCTGAGGCTCAGACTGCTGAACATGGGAGGCGTTGGCGGCAAGAACGACTTCCAAACGATCCAGCATGTCAGGCAGCCGCGTGGACCTCTGAGACAGGTCTTTCAGAATCGATCCAGCCTGCCGCGCCAGGCCCGTTGGGCCGAACTCCCGACCGATCCACTCTTCGACAATCGGCTTGGCGGCATCCCAAATATTGTGTTCGGGATCGAGGTTCCGGGCCACGCCCTCCACCTGCACCATGGTTTTTTGCAAGAGCACAAGTTCGGGCCGCAAATGCATGCCGAATGTGTGGGTAAAGTCGAGCAGCTGCAGCAGCAAACGACCCATGGACACATCACTGGCCGATTTGCCGTGGATCGGCTCTCCAACCGATCTAAGCGCCTGTGCGAAATCACCGACTGAGCGGTCCGGCGGCACATAACCCGCCTCGAAATGCACTTCAGCCACACGCTTGTAATCCCGGCGGATAAAGCCGTGCAGAATTTCAGCAAGGAAGCGTCGTTCGGCCATGCCGATCCGCCCGACAATGCCGAAATCGACAAGGAATAACCGGCCATCATCGGCAAAGATCATATTGCCTTCATGCATGTCGGCATGAAACACACCGTGATGAATGGCCGCCTCGAGAAAGCCCTGTGTGACCCGTCGTGCCAGGTCTTTCCGGTCGAACTTGCGGGCGGCGAGGGCCACGGTATCGGTCAGCGGTGTGCCCGCCACCCATTCTGTGGTGAGGATCGACTTGCCCGAGCGTTCCCAGTCGACCTCGGGAACATGGAAATGTCCTTCTTTCTCGGTCAGCTCACGGAATTCCGCTGCGCCGCCGGCCTCGAGACGTAGATCCAGCTCCTTCACCATGGAGGTCGCGACCGTCTCGACAAAGGCGCGCGGTTCCATGCGCTTTGAGGCGCGATCAACAGTCTCGATTGTGCTGGCGGCGCGTCGCATGGCGCGCAATTCATTGAGAATTTTGGTTTCAACGCCCGGCCTGAGCACTTTGACCGCAAAGTCTTTTCCGCCCAGTGACATGCGATGCACCTGTGCGATGGACGCTGCGGCAATGGGCTCGGAAAGATCAGGGAAGAGCGCGGCTGACTTTTCTGCACCAAATTCGGCATCCAGCTGCGCGCGGGCGGCTTTCTGACTGAAGGGCGGGAGTTTGTCCTTCAGGCGCGAGAGGTCAGTTGTGGTTTCCACGCCGAAAACATCAGGCCGGGTCGCCAGAAACTGGCCGAGCTTGATATAGGCAGGCCCGAGCGACTCCAGCGCTGAGGCGAGGCGCTCGCCGGGGCGCTTTTTCGATTTGCCGGTGAAGGCCCGCAGAAAGCCGCCAAACGCCCGTGCTGGCAGTGGCAGTCGGTTCGCATATTCCGGCGGCAGAATGACGTCGTGACGCGCAAGGGTCACACCAGCTCTCATCAGGCGCAGATAGTCCGCCAGCATGCGAAACATGTCAGACCGCCCAGCCGAAATGGAGGGCTGCGATACCGCCTGAATAATTGGTGCAGCTCACTTGCGAGAAACCAGCCTCAGAGATGCGACGGGTGACTTCATCCTGTTTCAGGAAACGGCGGATCGATTCAACAAGGTATTGATAGGAGGGGGCATCACTGGCGATCCATTCGCCAAGGCGCGGAATGACGTTGAAGGAATAGGTGTCATAGGCGTCCTGCAGAATGCCCGAAGTCATGTGCGAGAATTCGAGGCAGGCGAATCGTCCACCGGGCTTCAGCACGCGGCGAAACTCGCGGAATGCCATATCCATATCGGCCACGTTGCGGATGCCGAAGGCAATGGCCAGCGCATCAACCGAATTGCTGTCAAAGGGCAGCGCCATGGCATCGCCGCACACCCAATCGGTTCGTCCGGCATATTTATGGGCGAGGTCGCGGTCTTTGCCTGCGCTCAGCATGGCATCATTAATGTCGCAAATGACGGCCGTTGCCTGACGATGATGCGCGCCCGTCCGGCGCGCTTTCTCATCGGCAGATCTCAGAAAGGCAAATGACAAATCGCCTGTGCCACCCGCAACATCGAGAAAACTCTCGCCTGGCTGTGGATTGAGGCGGTTGATTGTCGCCGCCTTCCAGATGCGATGGACGCCCGCAGACATGAGATCATTCATCAGATCATAGCGGTTGGCGACCGATCGGAATACGCCTTTTACCCGATCGACTTTTTCATTGGGTGAGACGTCTTCAAAGCCAAAAGAAACCTTCGGCTCGTCAGAGGTGTGCGCTGTATCTGGCGGTTCTGATGTCGACATGGCTTTCATCTAAGCCGAACCTCGTAGGAGGGGAAGAGGCCGATTGGCGCAGTCTGAAACTAACTCCGCCCGACGCTGGTATACTTAAAGCCGTGCTTGACCATGTCTGCCGGGCTGTAAATATTGCGCAGATCGACGACGACATTGCCTTTGAGGAGGGTTTTTGCC
>NZLU01000035.1 GCA_002692725.1 Ponticaulis sp.
ACGAATTTCTTCAGACTGCTGGTTAGCATTAGCAAGAATGACCGTTTGCTGACGATCAGCCTGGGCTTCGATCAGGCGCGCCTGTTCTTCACCTTCAGAACGGATGCGCTGAGCTTCCTGGAGACGCTCGGTCCGCATCCGGTTATAGACACCTTCTGCGACCTGTGCCGGAAGGTCAGCCTGGCGGATACGAACGTCAATGATTTCGATGCCGGTACCGTTAAGGGCCGAGTTCACGTTGGTCTTGATCTCATCCATCAGCGCTGCACGCTGTCCGGAGACGATCTCCGGAACGGGAACCTGACCGAGTGCGTCACGAATATTGGATTCAGTGAATCGCTGGAGCTGAGCCGTCGCGCCGCGCTCGCTTCCGAAACGCTGATAGAATTTCAGCGGATCGGTGATGCGCCAACGGACAAACGCGTCCACGGTGAGACGACGCTGGTCGGATGCCAGAACTTCGATGTCTGCGATGTCGCTGCCGATATTCTTCCGGTCGAGGAAGATGACATTGTCGATTGGCAGTTTGAAGAAGAGGCCCGCTTCATCGACCGTCTGACCGGTGTCGGCCAGATAGTATTCATTGCGAACCTCCACGAGACTACCAAAGCGCAGCACAATGGCCTGCTGGTCCTGACGAACCGTGTAGAATGAATTGAGACCGATAAACCCGACTATGGCCAGGACGACGATCAGAACGATAGAAATGCCTTTCATCAGATTGTCTCCTTAGTTTGGCCGGTCGCGGTTGGTCCGCTCAAGCGGAAGGTAAGGTACAGCGCCGGATGTTTCGCCGAGAATGGTTTTGTCGGCGCGCGCGAGAACGCGTTCCATCGTCTCCAGATACATACGCTCAAGCGTGACGCGTGGTGCATTGCGATATTCAGAATAGATCTGAGTGAAGCGAGAGGCCTGACCAGTGGCTTCGGCGATAACACTGTCGCGGTAACCTTCAGCGGCCTGAAGAATACGGGAGGCTTCACCGCGCGCTTCCGGGACGATGGTGTTTGCATAGCGCTGCGCGCGGTTGATCCGCTGTTCAGCATCCTGCTGTGCGACGTTTACATCGTTGAACGCCTCAATGACGGGGCCAGGAGGGTCGCCGCGCGCGATCTGTACGTCGATGATCTCAACGCCTGCGCCATACTGATTTAGGAGGGTCTGGGTCTGTTCGCGGACCTGACGCGCAACCTCAGAACGCTCGTCGGTAATGACGCGCTGGAGTTCGCTTTTACCCACGACTTCGCGCATCACGGATTCTGCAACCATCTGAACGGCTGTGTCAGGATCTTTCAGGTTGAGAATATAATCCTGCGGACGGGCGGAATCGACTTTCCAGAACACGGAGAACTGAATGTCTGCGATGTTTTCGTCTTCCGTCAGCATGAGGCCTTCGTCAGACCGGTCGCCGATACGGACTTCCTGTTGTGCTTCCACACGAATGATTTCGTGAGTTTCGATCGGGCGTGGCAGGTGTACGTGGATGCCTGCGGGCAGATTACGCTGCCATTTGCCGAACTGGAATACAGCGGCCTGTTCACCTGCATCAACGACGACGACGCCCGTGCCGCCCCATGCCACAGCAAGTGCGCCGACGAGGAGAAGGATGCCGGCAATGCCGAGGCCTTTGCCTCCGCCACCGCCGCCAGAACCACCACGGCGATTGCCGCCCCAGGCGCCTTTGAAGCGGTCCTGGACCTTTTTCAGCTGGTCTTCGAGATCGGGTCCCTGATTGCCGCCGGACGGCTTGCCCCATGGAGAATTATTATTGTCATTTCCATTCGGACCGTCGCCGGACCCCCAGGGTCCTTTGCCACCGCCTTTTTGGTCGTTCCAGGGCATATAGCCGCTCCCTTTTAAAGTTCCTCTCCACGTGTTTTGTGGAATCAACTTCCTATCTAGGTTCTGTTTCTGCCTTTTGCCACCGGGTGCTTCAAGTATGCGCTTTTTTAAATCACGCCGAATTCAGGTTTCAGACATTGAGATCGAGCTGAAATCGATCTCAGATCCTGTGACGGGCGCTCCTGTAACGGAAAGCGGCCGCATCGATTCCGTGGTCGTGACGGACGCTGGCGATGTGACGATTGCTGTTCTGGGCGCGCGTGAAACGCTCGAGCAGGATGAACGTGTCCGTTATGAGATTGAACAGGTTGCGAAAGCCGTGAAAGGCGTGGGTGAGGTGCGGGTTCTTCTGACCTCTCATTCGACCACTGCTGCGCCGTCAAAACCTGTGAGCGCCGCGCCATCGAAGGCAGCGACGCCTGCGAAGCTTGCACAGAATGCGGGTAGTGGTGCTCTGACGATACCCGGCGTCAAATCCATCATCGCCGTGGCAAGCGCCAAGGGCGGCGTTGGCAAATCGACCGTCGCGTTGAACCTCGCTGTGGCGCTCAGCCGGAGAGGGCTGAAAGTCGGTGTTCTGGACGCCGATGTCTATGGGCCGTCAGTGCCGACCATGACCGGTACAGCGGAGAGCCATCCGGGGCAGGGTGAGGGCGGCAAGCTCATTCCGATTGAGGCGTTTGGTCTGAAGCTCATGTCTATCGGATATATATCTGACATTGACGCGCCGATGATCTGGCGGGGGCCGATAGTCATGTCTGCGCTGACCCAGATGATGAAAGATGTCATCTGGGGCGAACTTGATATTCTGATCATTGATACGCCTCCCGGAACGGGAGACGCGCAGCTCACTCTGGCACAGCGTATTTCGCTGGATGGTGCCGTGATCGTATCGACCCCTCAGGAAGTCGCGCTGGCCGATGTCCGACGCGGCGTGGCGATGTTCCGTAAGACGCATGTGCCGGTTCTGGGTGTCGTCGAGAACATGGCGTATTTCGAGGATCCGGTGTCACAGAACAGAACATTCCTGTTTGGTGAGGGTGGGGCCCGGCGCATGGCAGAGACGCTGGATGTGCCGTTTCTGGGCGAACTGGCGCTCATCCCCGCCATTCGAGAGGGTGGAGACACAGGAAAACCCGTCGCTCTCGGAGAAGGCAGCGCCGCGGAGGCGTTTTTATCTCTCGCGGATGCAGTATCGCGCGAAATGGCGACGGCTTCAGGGCGGCGTTTGCCTGAAATTGTTTTTGAGTAAACGCATGTTTACCGCGCAAATCCCCGTGAAAAATCACGCCAGATGACATAACTGCTTGTCAGCTGGCACAAGATTAGCTTGGCTCTCTGCCATGACTGAAACGCAGGATCGCAGCCTTCGCGCAGAACAGCTTTTCACGACACCTCTGGTGCGTGCACGCCACCCTGAGCTCGACAAGCTCGTGGCGCCTGTTCGTGCGGGCATTCTTGCGCGTCGGGCGATGGACCCGGGACTGCAAAGATCCAATGTTGGCGGCTGGCATTCCAAAAATGACATGCGCGACTGGGGCATTGAGGGCGTGGAAACCTTGCTCGCACTCACAGCCGATGTGGTTCAGCGTCATCTGGTCGTCACAGACCAACCGCAATCTATGCGTCTGGGATGGGGCATAGACATGTGGGCGAATGTGAGCGGGCCGGGACATCTGAATGCGCAACACTGCCATCCGGGCGCATTTGCGTCTGCGGTGTTCTATGTGGATATGGGTAATGGCGGTGAGCCTGCGAAAGACGGCCATCTGGTTCTGGAAGACCCGCGCTATCCAATGGCCCATATGCAGAGCCCGAATGTGCTCTGGACCGGCGCGGACGGACAGGGCACGGCGTCTCAGCATGCGATTCTTCCTGAAGCCGGAGAGCTTGTGATCTTTCCAAGCTGGCTTCGTCACGGAGTGAAACCGCATTCCGGAAACGGAGAACGGATTTCGGTTGCGATCAATCTGACCCTTCAATGGCATCCCGTCGGAGCCGCAGCATGACGCGTTCACCCTGCATCTGGCCGCAGGATCCGTGGGGGCGGGTTCTGAACGGCGCGCTCTCTCCGGATGAACTGCCAGCGGAGTCTATGGATATTGCGCAGTCGGCGGCTGATCTTGCGATCGAGCGTTTCTCAGACGCGCTGCACAGCATTTACCTGTCGGGTGGCCTCGCGCGGGATGCGAGCCATGATGCCGTCTTTATTCTGGTGCTTCGTCATATGAAAAAGGCGGTCGGGCTTGATCTTTTCTGTGCGGCGGCAGCGTTGCGTTTGCAGAAACTGCACCCATCGCTCGGTGCCTGTACGTTCGAAGTGTTTGGCTGGGACGATATTTTTCCGGCAGATGGGAAGTTCTCTCATCCGCGCTTTCGTCTGGGTGTGAACAGCGTGGCGATTGCCGGGCGGGACCTGAAGCGCCTGATTGCGCCACAAAAGCTTACGGCTGCTGCCGCAAACTCTTCGATTGTTGGCTTGAGCGGACGCTTGCGCGCACTTCGCCACCGATTAAAAGCGGTATCGACCGAAACGCGTGTGCGCGCCTCCAGCCGGACCTTCGCGCAGATCGCGCTAATGGGCGCTTTTGCGTGTATCATGCCCTCTGAGCAGGTTTATTCTGAAGATCTCGACACAATGGCGCGCTATGTGGCGCTCAATCTGCCGGACAGGGAAAATTCTCTGAATCTGCTGGTGAAGCTTTCAGAACATGGCACACCGTCCTCACTTGAGGCGCTTGCCATCTGTGATGATGTAATGAGCTGGTTGCCGGAATTCGCGGATGCGTGGCTGGACAAGAACAATCCGAAACGCGAAGCGACCCTCAAGCTCGTCTAAGATCTGCTCAGGCTTTTCGTTCCAGGCGACGATAAATGGTCGGATAGTCGTCTTTCTCGCCGGCCGGGACATGTTCTGTCGCCGTTTCTTTCCAGTTTTTTTCATCAAAGTCCGGAAAATATGTATCGCCCTCGATATCGGCCTGAACTTCGGTGATGTGC
>NZLU01000036.1 GCA_002692725.1 Ponticaulis sp.
AACAGGTCTCAGCCTTGATGAACTTGGCACAAGGAACGGAGGGCGAGGTCTGTCGTAGCTCGACACGAGCCGACCACGCCTGGGAAACGCCGCCCAGATCATAAACGCTCACTTCGGGATCCTGGCGCTCGTGGGTGACAAACGCCCTCAACCAGGCCGGCGGGCTGCCTGAACGCTACAAACAGACACAGGACTTCGGCGCCTAAAACAGGGATAGCTGGGCCATCTACGCCCGGAGGGCGGACACTGTGGTGGAGGCCAAGCCTCCACCACAGGCGCCTTATTGCAGGCCGATCCGGATTTCCAGACGTGCGGAACGGGCCTCAAAGTCCCCGTCTCCCAAACCGGAAACATCCGCGGTGAAGCGCAGGATGGCTCCGCCCCAGAACTCGCCCTGGACACCGAAGCGGGCATCGGCCCGGACATCGCCGGATCCGACCAGTCCGCCATTCTCATCCAGCAGGGTGGCCGGGTTGTAGTCCCAGACACCGGTCAGACCGACGACCGGCTCCCACCAGCCCTCCGTGCCATGATCAAAGCGATAGGCGACTTCCGGCCCGGCCTCAAAACGGCCCACCGTGATGGTCTGGGCGGGAATATGGATGCCGAGACTGTCGGTATAGGCCGACTGGGTTTCCTCGAAATGGGAAAGACTGGCCGCCGGGCGGACACGCCACCCGCCTTGGCGCCATTCGCCTGTCAGATTGACCCGCAGAAGATAGCGTTCGGTGTCGAACTCATCCTCATAAAGCCCCAGCGGATCCACCGTATTGCTCGACGCGCCATACATGGCGATTGCATCCAGCCAGACGCCTTCGCGGACCTGCTGTACCATGTAGGGGCCGGCCATCCAGCCGGACCCGCCGACCCGGGCACCCCGAACAGCACCGGCTCGAGCGGCAATGTCCTCCGACACATCATCCATCCAGTCGCGCTGGAGCATGACGCCGAAGAGACGACCCTCGGACACCTGCCAGTCGGCGCCCATCTGGACGATGCCGAACTCGCTTTCGGACAGGTCGCCGGCCCGGTCGTCGCTGACCGAGGAGTAATTGGCGGACAGCCAGACATCCCAGTCCGATCGTGTGTCCATGTCACGGGTGCCGGGCATTTGCGGGCTGGACTGCTTGGCATGGCCGCGCAGCCCCGACAGGCTCGTCGACAGACTGGCCAGACGACTATTGCGCGTCATGTCCACAGCGACATGGCCCGGTGACGTCGTGTCACGATCCATGAAACGGCGAGCCAGATCCGGGCTGGCGTCCAGGATCCGGTCAGCCCGGCGGACCACGAAATTGCGGATGGCGCGCTGTGTTGCCAGTCGAACTTCGGCCTCGTCCCGCGTATTCGCGAAGGTACAGACAATGTCCTCTTCAGGGTCCAGGTCGATATCAACGCGACCCGCAGCGAGATCAATGACACTGCCGCCATCAAGGTCACCGGAACAGGACAGACTGTCCAGACGCCAGCCCTGCGGCAGGGATTGAGTGATGTCATAGGTCCCGAAGAGCTTGCGCACTGGCGAGCTCGACGCCAGCCCCCCCGACGTGGTCAGGCTGATCCCGTCCAGGTCGGCATCGCCGGACGCATAGATGAAGCTCTCATCCCGTTGCAGCCCCCCCGGTGTTGTGGCGACCAGCTGGATTGTGCCGCGGCGTTCGGCAATGGTGATGGTGAGCGGAATGGAGACCACAACGGATTCCGACTCTGCGCCCAACGCGCCCGGCTGACGCGCCGGCCGGGAGGAGAGGTTAACCACGGTGATGCGGCCCGTATAAGAGCCGGCGGCCAAAGCTTCTGCCTGGTCATTGACCGAGATCATCAACTGGATGGAATCCAGTCCGGCGATCGTACCGCTGCGCGGCGAGACATCCAGCCAGGGGACATCGACATCCACGCGGAACTCGATGGCCTGGCTGCCCGGGTTGGAAATGTTCACCGCCGTCGCGATCTGCGTGACGTCGAGAACAGTATCGCCCACCGACAGAGTGACCTCGACCGGCGGCGATACGGCTTCCACTTCGCCGCTCGCGGCTTCGGAGGGATTGCCCGCCTCATCACTGGCAGCGCCCTGCGGAATGCTGAGCGCGACCGTACCCAGGGTCTGCGGGGTAATGGTGGCCGTGAAGCGCGAACTCGTCACTGCGGTGAAGCCGGAGATATCGCCGTTGGACACGAGGACATCGTCTACCGTGAACCCGACCACCGGTTCGGAGAAGTCGAACACGGCCTCGAACGGGCCTTCGACATCACTGGACGGCAATTCCAGGGTCAGAACCGGCGGAATGGCATCCGTTTCCACTTCAAACGGCTCTGCCGCCAGGCTCGCATTGCCTGCCGCGTCCACAGCCGCACCGGCTGCCAAGGCCACGGTCAGCGGATTGCCGCTCGTCGGCGTCACGGTGAGCGTGTAGACAGCGCCGCTGCCGGACAGGTTGGAGCCTTCACCATTGGTGATTTCCAGATCATCCAGCGCGAAACCTGTCACGCTCTCCGAGAAGGTAACCGTCAGGGTGAAGGGCGCGATGGCAGCACCGGACAGGTCGGAGGTCAGGACCACACCCGGAGCGGTCAGGTCCGCCTCGAGGCTCAGAGCCTCGGCTGCCGTATTGCCGTTGCCCGCGAGGTCGAATGCACCACCAGCCGGCAGCGCCACGCTGACAGGACCATCGGCAGTCGGGGTGATAACAAAGCTATAGTTGTCCCCGGACCCGTCCAGAGCGGAGGCGGTACCATTGGTGACAACCAGATCATCCAGACCAAAGCCGGTGACGGCACTGTCGAAGCTGGCCGTTACCCTGAAGGCGGAAGAGAGCGGACCACTCGCCGCGGTCGCCAAGGTCACGCCCGGCGCCGTCAGATCGGCTTCCCGCTCCAGGTCACCGGCGGCCTGGCTGGCGTTCTGGGCGGCGTCGGTCGCGGCACCAGCCGCCAGGCTGACCGTCACGATTCCATCCGTGGTGGGTGCCACAGTGGCGCTGTAATCGGCACCCGAGCCGGAGAAGCCCGACACGGTACCATTCGTCACAACCAGGTCGGTGACCGTGAAACCGGTGACGTCTTCATCAAAGGTGATGGTAATCGGAAAGGCCGCCGAAACCGGTCCGGCCATCGTGCTGGCCAGCACTGGGGTCGGCGCAGTCATATCCGCAATCCGGGTCAGCGCGGATGAGGCTTCAGTGCCATTTCCGGCACTGTCCTCGGCCGCATCAGCCGCGACGAGGACAGAGACCTCACCATCGGCGGCCGGCGTGATCGTCACGGAATAGTCCGTGCCCGAACCCATCAGGCTGGAGGCCGTACCATTGGTCACGTCGAAGCCGGCCACGGTCAGGCCGGTCACGTTTTCACTGAATTCAACCGAAACCTCAAAAGCCCCAGCGACCGGATCAGCGGCAGTCGAAGAAAGGGTCGCAGTCGGGGCCGTAACGTCGGACTCCACGGTCAGCGTCGTCGCTGCCGACCCGTCATTGCCCGCTTCGTCCGTGTAGGACGCACCAGCGATGTCCAGGCTGACGGTGCCGTCCGCAGACGGGGTGACATCCGCCGTGAAGCTGCTGCCCGAACCTTGCAGGTTGGAGACACTGGCATTCGTCGCGTCCAGATCATCGATCGAGAAACCCGACACGTCTTCGCTGAAGGCGATGTCCACACTGAACACGCCAGAGATCGGTTCACTACCGGTATAGGCCAGCGTCACGGATGGAGCCGTATTGTCGATCTGGAACGTATTGTCATTCGTGCCGTCCGGCGTGGTGCTTACCAGCGGATTGCCAAATTCGTCCGCAACCGTCGCATTCGACACGGTGAGCTCGATCTCACCGTCCAGCGAGGCCAGGTCGCCGCCGGATGCCGTCACGTTGAACCCGATGGAGAAGCGCTCAACGGCAAGGCTCGCTGTTGTACCCGTCAGGCTGAAGTCTTCCGGTGCCATGGTGAGGGTTGGGGAGATCCGCGAGAAGTTTACAGCCCAGCTCACGCTGTCCGCATTGGTCACTTCATCCGTCGGAGCCAGCCGAGTGATGGAGGCGATCTGCGGACCCGTATTGGCGACCGAATAGGTTTCGGCCGCATTTTGCGGTGTCGGCGATGAAAGCCTATTGCCGGCTCGGTCCGACAGGCTGGTGGCCGGGTTCATCGCCAGGGAAACCGTTACAGGCCCGTTGCTGCCCAATGCGGCAAGATCACCACCCGACACGTTCACATAATATCCGGCCAATTCTTCAACACCGGGCCGTCCAGCCCGCAAGGTCTGACCGTCTTTGCCCCCTGCGCTATAGGCAATACTGGTAACTGTGGCGGTGCTACCGGAGACAACAAAATCACTCGCCTGCAAACCAACAACCTCGGAATCGAAGACAACGCGCCAGGTCAAGTCATCCTGATTGGTCGTTTCGGTCGCGGGATTGTATCGCACGATGCTTTCAAGCACCGGCGCGGCATTGTCGACGACGAAGATGTCATTGATCGCGCCCTGCACGACCGTGCTGGACATCGAATTCCCGAAACTGTCTTCAATCGTATTAAAGCTCTGCAGGCTGATACGCACGGCTTGCGACGACAACGACGCCAGGTCGCCACCGGACGCCGTGACGGTCACTTCATTATCGTCCACGGACACCTGGAGCGTGGCGGTAGACCCGGTCAGAGCGAAGTCGGATGCCAGAACGTTCTCGACGGTTTCATTGAAAACGAAGAGCCATGAAAGCGTGTCGGCATTGGTGTAGAAGTCGGTTGGCGATGCCCGGTCGATGCGGGTGATAACCGGTCCGGCGTTGTCGATGTCGACATTCCGCTCATCCAGCCCCGTCGGCGACAGATCGGGCAAGTCATTATAGGCGGCATCCGTGATGTTTGACGTCGCAGACAGGCTGAGCATGACAAGGCCATCAAAGCCGCTCAGACCACCGGACTGGGTGGTCAGTTCATAAACAGTCGAACTCACGGCGTTGACAGTGCCGATATCCACGGTCGGTCCGGTAATCTGGAAATCATTGGCCGTGACATTGATCACCGGTTCCGAAAACGTCACCGTCCAGCTGATCGTGTCGGCCTGGGCCGGGGTGCTGACCGGTGCGGTCCGAGCCACAGATGTGACCGTTGGAGGCGTACCGTCGATTTCGAGGCTGAATTGGCTGGCCGCCGAATTGCCATTGCCAGCGGCGTCCACCGCGGAATCGGCAGGAATGTCGACCGTCAGCGTTCCGTCCTGATAGCTGATCAGCGTCAGGGTGGCACCGGTTGAAGTCGGCGTCAGGGTTTGCAACACGCCACCCGTGACATCCACATCATCGCTATCGAAGCCCGTGACGGGTTCGGAAAATGTTACGGTCACCGAAAAGGGTGTATTGGCCTGATGAGGCGCAATCACGCCGCTGGACAGGTTCACCGTCGGCGCTGTGCTGTCATAGGTCATCTCGAACGCGTCGGGAGCCGGATTGCCGTAGCCATCTGCATCGGTGGCGGCATTCGCTGCGACACCGACCGAGTGCGTGCCATTTCCGGCCGGCGTGATCAGAACGGTGTAGACGCTCGCGGACACGGCAGAGAAGTCGGACACATAGGCCCCCGCAGCACCGATACTGCTGGCGGAAAAACCGGTGACGTCCTCGCTGAAGGTGATGGTCAGCGTGTAGGGCGCATTCACCGGCGAAGAAACGGTCGTGCTGAAGCTGATTTCAGGGGCTGCAATCGCCGCCTCGATCGAGAATTCCGTGGACGCTGTGTTGGGATTGGACGCCTCGTCATAGAGGCTGTCGGCCGGCAGATTGACCGTGATCGTTCCGGCACCGGCCGGACGAAGCGTAACCGATCCGGGCGCGGCATTTGCCGCCGCCGTAAACGACTCAATGGTCGCATTGGTCACGACAAGATCGCTTTCGGTGAAGGACCAAACGGCAATTCCGTCGGCAAATCCGTCCTGCGGCAGGCAGGTGATGTCGACAAGGAAGTTACCGGTCACCGGCGCCGGCTCTGTCGTCGAGAACGCGCAATTGGGCGGGGTGTTATTCACAACCGTTGCGTCGGCCACTGACGGATCAAACGCACCGAGCGGCGTTCCCAGCAAATTCTGGATATCATTGCCGCTGGCGATTCCAAGCCGGACTTCCCCGTTCAGATTGGCCAGGTCTCCTCCCGATACAGTGACCGCGAAGCCCTGCGGGCCAGAAGGCGAGACAGTCGTGACACCGGCTGTCGTGCCCGAAACCTCAAAGTCCGTTGCATCGACATTCACCACGAACTGGTCGAAGTAGACCGTGAATTGGAGGCTATCGGCATTGGTGTAGGTCGACCCGTTGATAAAACTGACGAGGGGTGCCGGAGTGTCTGCTTGCACGGGTATGGACAGGCCGGCCCCACCCAGCGCAGCCATCGCAAGGACCGCCAACCACCGGCTCGCCCCCCAACCTGCAGACGCAAGACCGGATGCCAGACGCTCGACCGAAACACGCATAATTCTATCCCCCTCGCCCTCTTGCGCGCAGAAACGCGCACCGCACGCTCCGCGCGCACAGTAAAAAGGCGTTAATTTTCAATTTGATTGGGCCGCGGTTTAACGTAAGTATCAATCACCCGAATGGGTGGGTGCCGGGTGGTTTTGGCGGTGCGGACCCGTCACAGGGGGAGGCACCGAATGGCGAGCCAAGAGGTCAACGACCCGGCTCACTCTGTCAGTACGGCATCACGTGTGGGCTTTGGCCTGGGCGATTTCGGCTTCGTGATGCTGTGGCAGGGATGCGCGCTCTTCCTGCTCTATTTCTACACGGAAATTCTGGGCCTGCCGCCGCTCCTGGCGGGTGCCATCTACATGGCAGGAATGATCTGGGACGCTGTCTCCGACCCCTTTGTTGCGACCTGGACCGAGCGACGCGCTCGAAAGGTCGGCCGCTACGGCGGACTGATCGGCGCGGCGGCCCTGCCGCTGGCCTTCGCCTACCCGCTTCTTTTCTCTCAGCCCTTCACCGGCCTGATGCCAGCCGCACTCTGGGCCCTGGTGACCCATATCGCCTTCCGAACCGCCTACACGTTCGCCAGCATGCCCTACAACACAATGCCCGCCCGGCTGACCCGTGAACCCGGCATTCGCAATTCGCTGGCCGCCCTCAGGGTCATGGGAGCAGCCCTCGGTGCCCTGACAGCCGCGCTGGCGACACCGGCCCTGATCGAGGCGCTTCAGCTCCCCCTCGGCGAAGGCCCCGCCTATCTGGTCGCAGCCATCGTTCTGGGCGGCCTGGCTGGGGCCAGCCTGTGGGCCTGCACCGGGATGATGAGCGAGCCTCGGCACCCCCCAGCGCAGGGCGAAGGGGCGGACAGCTACCGGGCCAAGCTCGCCCTGGCATTCCGTCGCGCCTTGTCCGACCCGCGTTTCGCCCGGCTCATGATCTTCATGGCCCTGGCCACACTTAGCTTCGGCTTCTACACACAAAGCGTGTTGTATCTGGTCAATTATCACTTCCAGCGCCCGGACCTAGTACCGCTGGCCCTGGGCCTCCCGGCTCTGGTCATGATCCCGTTCGCCCCGGTCTGGGCAGCCCTCGCTCATCATCTGTCCAAGACCACTACTCTCATCGTGGGCCTGGCCGTGGCCGCGCTGGGATATGCCGGCCTGGCCCTGATGCCCCAGTCCGCGGCGGCGCCGGCTCTTGGCTTCATGGTGCTGGCGGCCATCGGCAATGCCTGCTTGCCGGTCATGTTCTGGTCGATCCTGCCAGACGCGATTGATGCCCATGGCGACCGGACAGGCAGCCGCATCGAAGCCCGCATGTTCGGGCTCGCAACATTTGTCCAGAAAAGCTCGGCCGGTCTCGCCGGACTGATCATCGGCCTGTCCCTGAACCTGGCGGGCCATCAGGCCTCCGGCAGCGACACGGCCAGCGAACCTGTCCGCCTCACCATCGTCCTAGTCAGCACCGTTCTGCCGGCGCTCTGCCTTGTCGCTCTGATCGCGGTCGTACGTGGATATAACCGCGTGCGGAACGAGGCCCCGGGCCAATGACCCGATCTGACAGCTCGGACGCCAACAGCGCGGAGCGGCGCGGCTTTGCCGCCGAAGACCTCGCCCAGGTCCGGCTCAGCCAAGCCCAGCTGCTGCGACAACGCACCAACCAGTCCTGCCTCATCATCCAGGTCGTCATCCTCTATTTGACGACCCTGATTGCCCTTTCGGGCGCGCAGCAATTTGCGGTGCTCTGGGTTCTGGTCACATCAAGTCTGGTCGGGCTGGTCTTTCTCTATCCGCGCTGGATGGTACCGGATGGGGTCACGCCGCAAAGACTCAACCGGTATCTGACCGGCCATGTGATCATTTCGGGCCTGACCGGACTGGCCTGGTCGACCCTGGCCATCCTCTTCCTGGACACCGGCTCCGTCCTGAACCTCTTCATCACCATCAACATGGTGTTCTCGATTTCTGTCGGCGGCATGATGCCGAGCTCGGAATACCGTCCCAGCTTCGTCAGCCTGTCGACCGCCACCCTGGTGCCTTTCAGCGCCTATTGGCTGATCGAGGTGGAAGGCGGACTGCGCCTGATCGGCCTCGGCCTGCTCATCTATTACGGGTTCGGCCTGCTCGTCAGCGCCCGGGCCGAAGTCCAGACCGTGGAGAGCCTGGCGGCCCAACGCAATCGGCGCCTGTCCGAACAATTGCGGGAACAGGCCGACAAGCTGGCCCGGGTGAGCGCGGAGAAGACCCGCTTCCTGGCCGCGGCCAGCCATGACATGTCGCAACCCCTGCAGGCCCAGGGCTTCCTGATCGGTGCCCTGCGGAGCCAGATTTCACAACCGGAGCAGCGTGACCTGCTCGACCGAATCGAGGCCTGTTGGCGCAGCCAGCAAAGCCTGCTGCAGGGCCTGGTCGAGACCGCGCGGATCGACAGTGGCGGCATCGTGGTAAAGCCTTCCGTCTTCGACATCGGCGAGACCCTGTCGCACCTGGCGGCGGAAGTTTCCAAATCCGCCGCCGACAAGCAGATCCAACTCTCCGTCGACGCCGAGCCGGTGGCGGTTCGCAGCGACCCGCTGCTCACCGGGCGCATCCTGCGGAATTTCCTGTCCAATGCGCTCAAGTTCACGCCGAAGGGCGGCCGGATCAGCCTGTCCGCCCGACCGGAGGGCAACAAAACCATCCGCGTGGAGATCAGCGACACCGGGCCCGGCATTCCGCCGGAGGCCCAGGAGCGAATTTTCGAGGAGTATGTCCAGCTGGACCGGGACTCCAGCGATGCCCGCGGACTGGGTCTGGGCCTGTCCATTGTCCGTCAACTTGCCGACCGGCTTGGCCTGGAGATCGTGTTCAACAGCGTGCCGGGAGAGGGCACTTCAGCCGGTATCATCCTGCCGACAGCCGAGGCCGGGGACTTGCCCGTATCCGTGGAACAGGGATTCGAGGCCTTCCCCGACCCGCCCTTCGTGGTTCTGGTGGATGATGACAAGGCCGTGCGGGAAAGCCTGTCCATCCTGCTGACCGGCTGGTCCTGCCGGGTGATCGCCGCGGAGTCCGGCAGTGAGGCCCTGGAGGCCCTGTCCTGGGCACCGGACACGCCGGACATTCTTCTGGTGGACAAGCGACTGAAGCAGGGAGAGGACGGGTTGAGCGTGATTGACGCCCTTCGGGCCGAAGTCGCCGAGACCGTCCCCGCCATCCTGATGTCAGGTGATATCGAACGCTTCAAAGGCCTGCCCGAGACCGACGCGCTGACACTTCTGGCCAAGCCGGCCGATCCCTTTCAACTGCGCCGGGCCATGCTCGACCTGATGGATTTTGACCGCGACTGACGGCGGTGTCAGTCGATCAGGCCAAGGGTCTGAGCCGTACGGACACAGCCCGTGCGCGTCCGCTCCCCCAGCGCTTCGAAAATCGCCTTGAGGTGCGATTTCACGGTGTTTTCCGAGATGCTCAGCCGCTCGGCGATGGCCTTGTTGGTTTCGCCATTGGCGATCAGATTAAGCACTTCGAGCTGTCGCGGCGCCAAAGCCGGCAAGCTGCGGTCCGCCGGCGTGAAATAGACGGTGTCATCCTCGGCCTCGCCGGTGGGGGTTTCGGTCGCCGGAAAGCAGGACTGACCGGCGAGGATCGCATCGATCGCGCCGAGCAGGACCTCGGAATCATCCGATTTGTGGACGAAACCCTTGGCGCCCAGCCGCCGCATGTCGGCAATCGGCGGCTCTGTGCCCACGCCCGACAACATCAGCACCCGGCAGCGCGGCGCTCTTTGCTGCAGGCTCGCCAGCAGGCTGAGCCCGTTCATGCGCTGCATCACCAGATCCAGGATGAAGAGATCATACGCAGCCGGGTCTGCGGACGATTTGAGAAAGGCGATCGGGTCATCGAACACGTCGACACGGTAATCCGGCCGCAATTGCCCGATCAACGTCCCGAACGCCGCCGAGAACAGCGTATGATCATCGATCAGGGCAATCCGGCAAAGATTCATCCCCCGCTTGCCTCACTCATAACGCCAGGGTCAGACATGAACACTCGCCCAAATTGCTGCTCCCAGGCTGCCCAGCCACTCGCTGTTTGGTATTTCCCGATGGGCAAAGGTGGTGCCGTCATACAAGAAAGGCCGCCTCGAACCCAGTGTTGACGTCGTAGAGCAACACTTCACCTACTTAACCAAGACGATGAATACATTCCTGAACCGATCACCAAGCGATCGAAACAGAGCCGCAATTTGGACATCTGAGGGCCAATGCCGACTGAGCAAACGAATTAAACTGAGAGTCGGAATTTCGACGTAGCGATGGAATAGCTCCGATAAGCCCAAAACCAAAAGCAGATAGCAAGCGAAGGACACCGTGATCGCAATGGGTGTGGAAACTCCAAAACCATTCAGAGTCACAAATACCCAAGCTCCGACTGTACCCACAATCGGGAAGTGAAGGAGGTAAACCGGGAAAGACAAGTCACCGAGCTTCCGGCCGATTGGACCTGAGAGCAACTTCTGGGCGCGCGGCCATAGCGCAATGCCCAATACGAGGCAGCTAGCAGCGGCGGTCATGATCAGAAAGTATGCATTGCCGAATTCAAGCTCGCGCAAGACGTCCATTACAGGACGAAGGGGTGAATCGGGGCGCACACCAACGCGCGGAAGTCCGCCCAAATAAAGGCCGGCCAGAACAAAAACTGCCCCCAGAAAATGCGCGTAAGGCACCTTCCAGTTCAGTTTGGAGCCTTCCCAAAAAACGGCACCGACGGCGATGGCTGCAAGGTTCTGCCACCAACCACGATCCGTAAAGCCGAGCAGATATACGATGCTAAAGAACAACAAAAGCATCCGATACTTAGGCTGCAAAGCGCAATACAGAATGATCAGCGCAATGGACCCCAAAAGCTCAACACGCATCGTCCAGAGCGCAAGATTATAGTAGCTCCCACCTGCGACAAAATTCCGGTACAGACCTTCCCGAAGAACCCGCTCTATATCGTGAGCTCCATAGGCATATTGTCGGGCAAACCATTCAACGTCCAAAATCTCTCCGACGCGCTGGTTGGCATCTGGCAACAGACCGATAAGCACCCACGCCACTAGGATTGAAGCCAGAACCGGCAGCGCGAATCTGAGATAGCGCCTAATCAGATTTTCAAGTATCCCGCGATCGGATCGATCGAGTGCTCGAGCAAAAACAAAACCACTCATCACGAAGAATATAAAGACTGCAAACGTCCCGCTATAGAGCACATAGAGCGGCGTTCCGGCGATCTGGTTAGCCAGCGCCATTTCCGGTTCCTGAGACCCGAAAACCATGGCCGGAATAAAGGCGGATAAGAAATGGCCGACGACCACGACTAGCGCCGCGACGCCTCGAAGGCCATCGAAATAGTGTAAACGTTCTGACATGTCCCGCCCCTGTTAACCGGCGTGCAGAGCAAGGCGAAACTTGCTCATGCATCAAAGGGGCGGCCCGCGCCCTCGCGCTTGCATAATACTGATCGAGCCCGACCGGCCAAGGGCGGAATGTCGCAGGCCGTTGCCGGCACACACGCCTCACTCAGAAGTTGGGCATGCTTCCCCCCGGTAGGTCGATTGGGGGCGCGTAGCGCTCGGCGTGTTCGGTTAGTCGTGCTGGTTTGAGGTTCACAGCTTGAGCAGGCAAGCGTAACTTCTTGGAATTCGGGTTGACCTGTCCGGTTGGGACAACTATCCCGAGCCTTGTGATTGGAGCATCTTGGTAGCGCTGTCCGATCGAAATCTAAGCAATTGTTTTTTATGGGGTCAGGGCGCTGACATCGGTGGCCGTTGGAGCAAAGTATGAATCTCAGGAACACAGTGCTTACATCAAAGTTCCTGCTGCCTATTGCAGTTTTTTTGACGACACTGCTCGCCTTCGCCTTTTCTTGGGGCGGCACCGTAAATATCCCGTCCTATGATGGGCGGACATACATTTACATCGCCAGGTCATTTGAAGGTCTTGGCTTTTGGGACGCCCTGGAGGCGACCCGAACAAGTTTCACTTCAACCTACACAAAGCTCTTCGGTTTACCTCTTGCCCCTTTTCTGAACGCTTTCGGCTATTCAGAGGGTAATATCGCTTTCGCGTTTTCGGTGTTTCTGGCTTTCGCGATGGCCGCTCTATTTTTGTTGGCGCGCCGAACCTTTCCTTCCCGAAATGAAGTGATTGTTGCCCTTGTCAGCACTGTGATAGCTTTGTCAATCGGCAACAATATACGGGCTGTATCTACATGGTACCCCGATTTTTCTGGCGTATTTTGCTTGATCGTTTTGATGATCGCAATTTCGCCATCTAGAAAAATGGGGCTTAAAAGTCTTGGCGTTGCCATTATTGCCGGCTTTTTGGCGGTCTACCTACGGCGGCACTTCATATTCGGTTTTACCTTTATTTATTTTGCATACGGACTTACCTTTTTCTTTCTACTCGCTCAAAACAAGGCAATCACCGAGGAGCTTAAACGGTCCTTATTTGAATTGGCGAAGGGCAAGCCGCCAAGGGGATTGCTAGAATTCCTCGAAATTCGAAATTTGTTGTGGGTGGTTGCCGCCGGATTCCTAACGTCGGTTCTCCTGATTGCTGTAGAGCCTCGCTATCTCGCGAACACCCTCGCGGAAAGCGCGACCTACGGAGGCTATAGGCAAAGCTTCATCGGCACGATCTCTGCCTTTGCAGAGCGGATCGGCTGGTTCCCACTCTCGTTAGCTACGCTTGGCCTATGCGTCGGCGCCTTCAGCACCGACGCCGGCCGGTCTGATAGGGTGTTTATCGCAGCCTTCCACACAGTGTTTTTGATCCTCTGGCCCGCCTTCGTCGGGCATAGGAGCATCCAACACATGTTGCTGCTCAGCGCGGTTACAGTGCCAATGGGCCTAATGGTTCTGGTTCTGATGGCAGGCAATCTGGCAGAACGCTTCCTAGAGCGTAAGAAGCTGTCTGCGGCTGTCAGCATTGTATTAACCTTTGCTCTCACCGCAGTAATCATGCTGCCCGGTGCGGGCAAAACGATGGGGATCGATCACAGATCAAGGTTTGGTGAGCGCGAGGATGTCGCAGCCTTTGGGCAGGCTCTTGAGCGCATCGCCGTCAGCGATGACCTATCACCCGAAGCCAATCGCAACATTGTTTTCCTGGCCGCCGGAGGCGCGCTGAATGCAGCAGTTGCACAAAGCCTGATCGAGCGCCTGGGCGATGAGCGACTACGAGTCTTACCCTTTGGAGTCATTGATCAGCGAGACCCATTTCTTTTGCATTCGATCAATGCGGCCGACTATGTTGTTTTAACATCTCCAGCCAGTATCCATTTGGCCCCCGAGTCACACTCCATGATGATCGAGGCGGCGAATTTGATTCATCAAGGAGAGAGTATTGGCTCTCAGTTCCGCCTGATGACGACTCTGGATGCGGGTCTTGGAAGGCAGATCGAGATTTATAGTCGGCGCGAGTCTTGGAACACAGCCCACTCCTTTGAGACCGTCGCCCTGATTAGGCAGCGCGGGAGTGAAAACCTTCGCATACCATTTTGGATGGATATATCCCCGCGCTATGACGCGCGACCACCCTATGTAGCCGACAATCAAAATTGGTTTAGCTCGGGACCTCGCCAGAATGTACCTGGCATTCCCTTCACTCTGATCACGACAGAAGACGCATCTCAAATGGCGCAGCTGTCATTCAGATATCGGTCGGGCTGCCCGTCGGTGTCTGTCCGTGTCCAAGTCTTTCACAATGGCAGTTTCCATTCGGAAACCGAATTCGGGTATAGCAATTCGCAAGGAACATCCGAATTTCAGCAAGTGGACATGGCGCTTCCGCCCTCGAGCGACGGTGAATCAGTTTCTCTCGCCATTCTTGCGACACCACGCGATGGAGTGCGTTGCGGGATATTGATTCGAGACCTTCCATTATCCGGAGCGGACTAACTTTAGGCTCTCACAGGGCTGCTCACCCGATCCGAAAACTTGATACGGGTTTTGGTCACGGTCTTGACCTGACAGGACGACCTGGCGACCGTTCCTGCTGCGAGGTCACGCCAATCGGCCGACGCGATCGAAGGGTCTTTCTGGCCAAGCACTTTGAAATCCACAAAAGAATGCGATGTGCCAGCCAACCCGGCCATCCCAGTCGCGTTTGAGCGAGCTTGACCTTCGCTGCAGAATGCGGTGTGTCTGAATTCATCAAACGCGAACCCAGCTCTCGCAATTGCAGCGCTCAGACTATGCGTTTCCGGCTTCCGAACGTGTAACGAGAATCCGGCAGCGAATTGGGGCTGGTCGCCGACATAACGAGCAACACTCTATGAGTTCGGACTTATTAAGACTGTCACGGCTAATCCGCTTCGCCTTGGTCGGAGGCAGCACAGCTGGAATCTTTGTGGTCGCAATAGCGATTGGCGATTGGCTCAGCACGCCCCCTATTGTAGCTACAGCCGCCGCATACTTAACGGCGATCGCATTCCAGTACATTGCCCACGCCAAGTTCACATTCCAACGGCGCGCCGCCGCAGTCGGACAGATGAGCCGCTTCCTGATTGTAAACGCGGTCGGCTTTGGGTTCAGCCTCATGACACTGGATGTCGTCGCACCGTATCTAGGATTGCCTCGGATAGCGGGTTCGCTTATCGTCGTTATGTCACTACCCATCCTAAACTTTATTGCGTTCAGCGTGTGGGCGTTTGCCGATCCCTCGCCCACATCCGACGACGAATTCGAGATCGCCATGTCACATATCTACGACGACACCTTCTTCACTTACATTGAACAGGGTTCATTTCGGTCAGCGCGCAAAGTCGCTCCCATTATGGTCGAAGCGCTTAATCCAACGAGCCTTCTGGATGTCGGGTGCGGTCGTGGCGCCTGGGCCCAAGTTTGGGGAACAACGGGGATCTCAGATGTTCACGGTGTCGATGGCGAGTACGTCGACACGACCAAGCTGCATATCGACCCAAGCGTTTTCCACAAACGGGACCTTGCCAAGCCGTTCGATCTAGAGCGGCGCTTCGACCTGGTCACTACTCTTGAAGTCGCCGAGCATCTCCCCCCTGACGCTTCCCGTCGCTTTGTCGACAGCCTCGTCCGTCATGGCGATCGCATCCTTTTTTCTGCGGCACCGCCTGGCCAAGGGGGGGAACGGCATGTGAATGAGCAGTCACTGGAGTTTTGGCGGAGCTTGTTTGCTGAGCATGGGTATGTGCCTTTCGATTTTCTTCGACCTCTCGTATCAGACGACAAATCCATAGAGCCTTGGTACCGTTACAACACGATACTGTACGTCGCGGCCAGCTCGATTGAGGATTTGCCGGAGGAGGTTAAGGCAACTGCAATTGACGAGACGAAACCACTCTCAGACCCCTCTCCCTTGACTTGGCGCCTGCGACGAGCACTCGTCCGCCTTATGCCGCGGAATATCGTCGATTGGATTGCCGTGACCAATGCACGTCGTAAAGCGCGTAGTTACAGTCAAGCCACCTAATTATATTTGGAATATAGATCCACTTTAATTCCTAGGCGTTATCTATGTTGGCAGAGCCTCCTGCGCTGGCGATCATTGCACCTTGCTACAATGAAGAAGAGGTGCTGCCGATTAGCGTGCCTGCTTTCCGCTCATTGCTCGACCGTCTTAAAGACGCTGGAAAAATTTCCCATTCCAGCCACCTTTTTCTTGTCGATGACGGATCATCTGATGCCACTTGGTCTCTCATCGAGCAGTATGCGCACGACAATGCCGATTTGAAGGGGTTGAAGTTAACCCGTAACCGCGGGCATCAGAATGCCGTTCTGGCGGGTATGATGGAAGCAGAAGGCGATCTCTTGGTTTCCATCGACGTTGATTGTCAAGACGACCATAACGCCATCGAAGACATGGTCGACGCTTTCATGGATGAGGGGGCTCAAATCGTTTACGGCGTGCGTAGCGAAAGGCGCACGGATAGCGTTTTCAAGCGCGTCACAGCTGAAGGGTTTTACCGCTTCTTGAGAGCTCTGGGCGTGGAGGTCGTCTTCAACCACGCCGACTTCCGGCTTTTAAGCCGCCGAGCAGTAGAAAGCTTGCGCTCATTCGAGGAAGTCAATTTGTTTCTTCGCGGCATGACTCCCATGCTCGGTTACAAGACGGCAATTGTAACGTATACACGAGCCGAGCGCGCAGCCGGCGAGTCAAAATACCCTTTGACCAAAATGCTGTCCCTCGCGTGGGAGGGGATCACTTCATTGTCTATCCGCCCTCTGCGCCTGATCACGAGCCTTGGGGCTGGCGTGGCTCTGATATCGATTCTCGGGGGGGTGTTTGCAATTGGACAGGCCTTGCTCGGCGCAACTGTCAGCGGTTGGGCGTCGCTAGCCGTCGCGGTTACTTTTCTTGGCGGAGTACAGCTTCTCGCCATTGGCGTCGTCGGCGAGTACATTGGGAAAATCTACTTGGAGACTAAGCGTCGACCAAGGTTTCTGGTCGAAAAGCGAGTGCCATAGTAGGCCAGCACTCCTTCCTGTTCCCATGGTTATTGCTCCCGCTAGAGAATTGCGATGGGCTTCATCAACTTCAATCTCCTGGCGAGCTAAAAAGCAGAGCGACTAGTTCAGCCTTGCCGTGAGTTTTCACAGGGGCGTTGCCCGACCTGAAGTCTTGAGGCCGCTTGCTACGCAACGATCAGCGATCGGGAGAAGTCGCCATGAGCACTCGTTGGAAACGCCTCATGCGCAAGCCCTAGTTGTTTGACGGGGTTGCGACCAGAGAGACGGCCGTCACAACCCTGGCTGCACCAGAACGCGTTATAGCGATGGCAGATGTGTGCCGACGTTGGCGGCAGCTCGGCGGTTTTTTGAAATTGGAAAACCATCGTCTCGAACAACGGCACAGAACTGATCAGCCATATAATCCTGGAATGGCAAAACGAGGCCGGCCACACTTTTCCTTGGGCGTGCACTCGCCCACTATGTGAAGGGCGCACTAATTTCGCGAGAGCTCCGGCCCGGGGAACGCCCGCCAGAAATAACCATTGACCCTGAAAACCTCAAACCCTCAGAACAATCGAGAAACCGAAGGGCCGCATGTCACGAAGGCAAATCCAGAGCCCGCCGGCACGGACACGGTCGACATAAAAAGCAATCTTCGAAGAACAGGTCATTGCGCTGCTGGCCAAAAAGGAGCGCGAGATTGCGGCACCGCCATTCCTCAGAATACGAAAATGGGCAACAGTTCCCCGTTGAGCCCCGCTTTAGAGCGAGCAGTTTCAAGCACCGGGCCCACGAGACCCGGCAACGTCAGTCGTTTGACAATTTTCAGGGCGGGGGAGGGTGAGGTTTGGTTCGCCGAACCTTAGCTCCACGATCAGTTCAGTAAGCTCAGGAAACGTGGGTCCCGTTCGCCAGTTCATGGATTGGGACAAAGCCCACAGCCCGTAATGACGGTGCTGTCATGTGTGGACGGCCCCTGTTCTGCAAGGCCTGATTTGAGTGATTTCTGATCATTGCGGGTT
>NZLU01000037.1 GCA_002692725.1 Ponticaulis sp.
GCGCAGCGAGAGCGGGAAGCGGATATACATCATCACCGCAAGGCGAATGATCTCGGGCGATGTTTTGAAATATTTGAACGGGTCACGCATACGCGGAGGCTACGAAACGGCTACCTTGCGCTCAAGGCCAAGTTCCTCTGACAACGTCACTTTCGGGGTTTTCGGGGGTATTGGGGTGGGTTCGTACGGTCTCGGTTCCAGACACGGCTTAGCAAACCCCCGAAACTTGGGGAAGAAATTGCCAATTCATGGAAAGAGACGAGACCTGCCGGTCTGAGTGGCGGTGCTTTCAGACCAGAACGGATCGGTCTCGAAAGACCGGGATTGAACCCATCTCAGGCCACAAGTTGACGCCATGCGCAAACGAGAGAGCGGCAACGCTTCGCGCGAGTATCAGAATTCGCTCGGATCAGCCCCTGCTGAACACGTGCTTGCCTCGCAGGGCTCCGCAGGCACGCGAAGAAGGCCAAACCCGTAAACGGGGTCGAAGCCGGTTTCTCCCAAGTCCTCCGCAGCGCCTTGCAGACGCGAATAGGCCTCTTGCGGCGACAGGCCCTGCTCGAGAAGCGCGGCGAAAACAGCGCTGACAAAAGGGGCCGCCAGAGACGTCCCGGACGAGGCTGTGTATTCTCCGTCGGCCTGGGCGTGGGTGATAAACACGCCGGGAGCCGCAAAATCGACATGGCTGCCCTGTCCGGCGAGCCGATAGACCTGATTTCTCTGGGTCACAGCCGTGACGCCGATCACTCCCTCATAGGCTGCCGGGAACAGGGGGGGCGCTGTTGGCCCCTCATTGCCGATCGCCGCAATCGCATACACGCCGCGGGACCGGGCCCGTGCGATGGCTTGCTGCAAGATCGGGTTGTCGGGACCGGTCAGGCTGAAATTGATGACCTGCACCTCGTTTTGAAGCATCCAGTCGATGGCCTGGACCAGGCCGAAAGTCGTCGCCATATCCCCGGATGTCACAGAATCGATGAACACAGATGCGGCGAAGATCTCAGCGGCGGGCAGAAGGCCCGCGAAGTTCTCATCCTGGCCCACTAGGATAGAGACAACCGACGTTCCATGCTGGCGAGGGCGCGCCTTGCCGGCATAGCTCACGAAGTCCCGCGTCTCGATGTGCGCTTCACTCAACGCGCGGTGGCTGAGATCGACCGCCGTGTCGATAACACCGATCCGGGGTGTTCCCGAAACTCCGAACCGCGTGATCTGAAAAAGTTCGTTGGGAACGCGGCCATAGCCAAGCCCCTGACCCGTTTGGTAAATATGGTTGTGGGTAACAGATGCATCGGGCGCGACTGACCCGATTATGCTCCGCGCACGCGCCAAATTCATACCCTGTGGGGATCTCGCGCGGACAAGCACACGATCCAGCTGCCCCAAAACCTCGACCTCTCGCAGATCGAATCCGGTTTGGTCCAATTCTGCAGCCGAGTCCTCATCAGTGAAAATGACCCACTCATCAATCACATAGCGATCGCCGTCTTCCTCAAACCCAATTTCTATTTCGTCCCGATCGCCCTCATCGTCTTCACCGCGATCAGGGGCATCTTCGTTCGCGACATTTCTGGCTTCAATCTCGCGATCTGTTTGCTCTGAGGCAAGGGCCGACTGAGTGTCCTCCTCCCCGTCTTCACCTTCTTCCTCCTGCTCCTCTTCTTCCTGTTCCTCTTCCTCCTGCTCCTCTTCCTCCTGTTCCTCTTCTTCCTGCTCCTCTTCTTCCTGCTCCTCTTCCTCCTGTTCCTCTTCCTCCTGCTCCTCTTCTTCCTGCTCCTCTTCTTCCTGTTCCTCTTCCTCCTGCTCCTCTTCCTCCTGTTCCTCTTCTTCCTGTTCCTCTTCCTCCTGCTCCTCTTCCTCCTGCTCCTCTTCCTCCTGCTCCTCTTCTTCCTGTTCCTCTTCTTCCTCTGGCTCCTCCTCGCCGTCGTCATCCTCCTGTCTTGAGAACCACGCGCCGCCACCTGAAGCAGATGCATTCGCATAGGCGCTCGCTCGCAGCGGCGACGGCGCGAGCAAAGGGAGGCTCAGCAGGAGCGCAACAAAACAAGCGGTCAGGAACAACCTGAAGCCTGATCGAAGAAGACTAGACTGGCGTGTCATTACTGTGCGGATCCATGGTCCCTGGCGCGTACACAAAAAAATTCATACCCGATGGAATAAAACTCATCCTCAAACGTCAACACCATGATCGAACAATTGGGCGACGCAGTGAACGATGAATTGATTTCCATTCTACCGCGACTGAGACGGTTCGCGGTTTCCCTCTCGGGAAACCGGCCGGATGGCGACGACCTCCTGCAGCGGACGGTGGAGCGCTTGCTGGCCCGACAGCTCCCGCAAGATGTTGATCTGCTGAAATGGAGTTTCCGGGTTTGCAGGAACCTCTGGATCGATGAAATCCGGAGCCGAAAGGTCCGTTCGCCTGTCGCCGTAGACGATGTGTCACACCAATTGCGTGGAGAAGATGGAGAAGCATCCGCTATGGCGCGCCTAACCCTGTCAGATGTGAGTAGTGCAATGAGCCGTCTGCCCGAGGACCAACGCGAAGCGATCATTCTCGTTGCCGTGGAGGGGCTTAGCTATGCCGAAGCTTCACAGACACTCGACATCCCGGTCGGAACCGTTCTGAGCCGCGTCTCCCGCGCTCGAAAAACCCTTGCCCACCAGTTCAGCGATCACGCTGACATCTCGCAAACCGGAGGCAGCCATGAGCTTCACTGACCAGCAGCTGTGCGCTTATCTTGATGGCGAACTGGCCGAGGAAGATGTGCGGGCGCTCGATGAAGCGCTCAAGACAGATGCGCGCCTGCGCGAGGCGCTCGCGCGACTTCAAAATGTAGACGTTGTGCTTAGCGAAACCTTCGGCGATATCGCAGATGAGCCAGTACCAGAGCACATTCTGGCGTTGGTCAGAGACGCCGCTGAACCGGCTGCATCCGCTCAGGTTATAACCCTGGCGCCCTGGAAAGCCCGCCTAGCCGAAATGGCCCGTCCGGCAAGCCTGGCCGCCTCACTTTTGGTGGGAATGCTGGTCGGCGCCCAGCTTTTCAATGCTTCGGTTGAAAACACCGGCCTGTCTGCGGGCCCTGTCGAGAGCGGATCGTTTCTTTTCGCGGCCTTGGAGCAAACGCCGAGCGGAGAAACCGAAAACGGGCTCTCACCCTCTCTCAGCTTTGCCTCGCAGACCGGCGTCTGTCGGGAAGTCCGGTCCAGCTCGCAACGCGCGCTGGCTTGCCGTGAAAACGCCACCTGGAGCGTTCTCGTGGTGACTCAGGAAGCACCGCAAACCGACATGTCCGGATACCAGACGGCCAGTTCACAGACATCACTTGTCTTCGACATTCTGGCCGACCAACTCATGGTCAGCCCCCCCATGTCCGCTGAAGCTGAAGCGGCGCGGATCGCGAACAACTGGCGTGACCCGGCTCAGCCGCCAAACGATCGATAAGGCACGGGTAGCGGAGGGTGAGTATGTTGGTTTCCCGTTTGATACGCGCTTTGTCGAATCCGGTTCTGGTCCTGGGTCTTGTCAGCGCTGGCCTGCTGGCCACGCACCTTCGCCAAGCTCCCGACCTGCTGTCGCAGCTGAAAGCCGAAACGCTTTATAATTACAGCCTCGTCATGCATTTCGACGGGCAGGAAACCGACGTAAATGTCAGCACCTTTCTTCCGCGGTCTGATACCCGCCAGGAAGTGTTGAGGGAATCCATCCACTCCGCGGACATGCAGTTTGGGGATCATAGCGATGCCCGTGGCCGTTTCGTCACCTGGTCAGGCCAGGACGCCAACCAGATCCGCTACGATGCCCAGATCGCTCTCCAGCCCGTTCGGTTCGAACTGGACGCCGATCTGACGATCCCGGTACAGAGCGCCAACAGCGCCTCCTACCTGGAAGAAACCGACGGCATCCAGATCAGCCACCCGGAGATTGCCAACCTCTGGGCGCGCATAGCACCGGAACAGGTCAATGAATTGCGGCCCGTGCTGGACGCCATCTTTGACTACACCCATACGCAAATCGCATCCGCGCCGTTCAAGGGTTACACAGACGCACTGACAGCCCTGCGCCTGCAGCAGGCCAGCTGCAATGGCAAGGGGCGCCTCTTCGTGGCGCTCGCACGGCTGAACAATTTGCCATCAAGACTGGTCGGAGGCGTCGTTCTCAACAACGGCTCCAAACGCACCTCCCATCAATGGGTCGAGGTTTTGATCGAGGGGAGCTGGGTTCCCTTCGACCCAACCAACGGCCACTTTGCCTCGCTGCCCGAGAATTACCTGAGACTGTATACCGGCGACGAGGCCCTGTTCACTCACTCCTCGGATATCAACTTCGATTACCGCTTCACCATCCGAGAGCAGCAAACCGCATCCGCCCTTTTCCGCTTCGACGCACAATCGGGCGACATCTGGACCCTCAACGCGGCGGAGCTGATGTCGCTTACGGGCTTGAGCGAGAAGATGATCGGCGTCTTCCTCATGTTTCCGATCACGGCCTTGATCATTGTCTTCCTGCGCAATGTCGTTGGCATCCAGACCTTTGGGACGTTCATGCCCA
>NZLU01000038.1 GCA_002692725.1 Ponticaulis sp.
CAGGTGGTTTTCGCGGATAAGCCAATCGCTCGCCTTCTCAAGGGAGGTGACTGGCTCAGCCCGCGTGTCGAGCTCATTGGCGCGGAAGAATCGCCCGCCGAAGAGCGCGAACGGGCAAGGGACCGCGCCGAGCTCTATGTGAAGGAAACCACAGCCAAGCTTCTGCCCGCACTCTCCGCTCTGAAACAGCAGCTGAACACAGCGGATCTTCCGGGTGTTGCGCGCGGCCTTGCTTTCCGCGTCCTGGAATCAGGGGCGGCCATCGATTTGCGCAAGGATGAACCACCTGTTCGCCTTTCCACCGAAGAACGTGAGGCACTCAAAGGTTGGGGCATCCGCACGGGCCGCGTCGCAGCCTATGCGCCCGAGACGACCAAACCAGCGCAGCAGGCTCTGATCGCGCGGCTTTTTTCTGTCTTCAACGATGCGGATGTGATGATTGCGCCGACCGGAGCGGGGTCCTTCCCGGCGGAAGAGGGTTGGAGCGAGGCTTCGCTGGGCGCGCAAGGGTACCTTCTGTTTGGTCCACGCGCCATTCGCGCCGATCTTGCCGAGCGCCTTGCCTGGGAAATCGACAAGCGCCGCAAGGAAGCGGGGAGGAATCTCTTCGAAATCCCCGCAGAGCTTGCCTCTATCGTGTCCTGTCCGGGCGAAGCTTTCGTGGAAGTATTGAAAGCGCATGGACTTGTGCCAGCGGAAAATGATGCTGAAACCGGCGCGGTCAAAACCTGGCGGTTCAAAGCGCGCGCGACGCCAGACGGCCGCCCGGATCGCCGTCCGCGCAAGCCGCAGGGTGAAGGCGGCCGGCCCCCGCGAGGAAAGGCTGACTTCAATAAAGGTGGAAAGCGCCCGCCCCGCAATGATGGTGGAAAGCCGCATCCGGCAAAGGCTCGCGCCGCAGAGCGTGCTGAAGCCCGCAAGAACGATCCGGACAATCCGTTTGCCGCTCTCGCAACGCTTTTGCCGACTGAGCCTCCGCCGAAACCGAAAAAGAAGAAAAAGCGGAAGACCGATAAGCCGAAATCTGATGCTGCCGCAGTGCCAGTAGAAGACGCGGCGGTGCCTGAGGCGGATACCCAGGCAACAGACGCCGCAACGCCCGTTGAAACGCCAGCTCCGGAGGCTGCTGCGCCAGTAACCGAAAACGCGCCCGAAACACCTGTGGAAGGCGCAACTCCGGGTGACGATAAGGCCGGAGGGTGAGTGATACCGAGCAACGCCTCGACATCTGGCTCTGGCGCACGCGCTTTTTCAAAATGCGCGCAGATGCCGCCAAAGCCATTTCGCAAAAGGGCGTTCGTATCGACCGGACCGGTATGATCCGCAAGACAGAAAAGCCCGGTGCGACCATCGTGCCGGATGATATTCTGATCTTCCGCGCGCGGGGCGAAGTGATCACCGTTCGAGTGCTCGGACTACCGGCACGACGCGGTCCTGCGAGCGAAGCTGTTGAATTCTATGAACGTCTTTCCGAAGAAGACGGGTAATCAGGCTTGACGAAACGGCGCGACTGGGGTCGCTTCGGTGAAGAGTTGAGGAAAATGCCATGATGAACTGGCTTAAATCCCTTTTTGGGGGGCAGGAACAGGAATCGGACGCAAGCGCCGGTCGGACGGAAGATCCGCAGGTCGCAGCTGCGGCCCTGCTGGTGGAAACCGCGCTGTCAGATGGCATTTACGCCGATATTGAAAGCGAGCGGATCATTTCTGTTCTGATGAAGACCTTCGACATCGAACATGATGCGGCCTCTGCAATACTTGATGAGGCAGAGGACCTTGCTGAAGAGGCGACCGGGGCGCATCAGTATACGACCCTTGTCAAAGGACTTGCTGAGGAAAAGCGCGTCCAGTTTATCGAAGGGCTTTACTTCGTGACCTTTGCTGATGGTGAGAAATGCCCGTTTGAAGACGCGTTTGTACGTCATGTGGCGTCACTTCTGCACGTCGATGACCGATCCCGCGCAGAGGCCCGGCAAAGGGCAGAACAGCTGTCTTTAGATTCCCTCAATTGACATTCGGCCCCGACCGTCACATTTCGGGGCCTCGAAGTGTTCGGAGAATGTGTGAATGACTTATATCGTCACCGATGCGTGTATTAAATGCAAATACATGGACTGTGTCGAAGTATGCCCGGTTGATTGTTTTTATGAGGGTGAGAACTTCCTTGTGATCCATCCTGATGAGTGCATCGACTGCGGAGTCTGTGAGCCGGAGTGCCCGGTGGAAGCTATTGTTCCGGACACCGAGGATGATCCCGATGGCAAATGGCTGAAGATCAACTCGAAATTTGCCGAGATCTGGCCGAACATCACGCTCATGGGTACGCCGCCCGAAGATCGCGACAAGTATGCCGATGAAAAAGGCAAGTATGAGAAGTACTTTTCCGAAAAGCCAGGCTCCGGAACCTGAGTCGAGCTTTAATTCAGTCAGGCGTCGACTGATCAGGGCGGAAGATTTCGGAAGATTTGGGCCTGCTGAGTCCGGCTGCTTCGGAACAGGCAGGCTGCCTTCAGCTAGTCATCGCAAGTAGTCGTTATGCCTGAACTGAATAGTCTCCTCACGGAGCACTATTCTTTTGCCATTTTTTATGATATAAGGCGCCTCCGCGCGAATAAATCTTAATGAAAGGTTAAATTCCATTAACGACGCCAGTCAGCTCCTGTCTCGATTGGCGCGGAGATTTATTTGCCGCAAGAAAGTTTGCGTTGAGAGGTAAAACAAAATGGCAAAACGGGCTCAAGACAACAAAGCAGCGTTCGAAGTCGGTCAACACGTCGTGTATCCGGCTCACGGGGTCGGCACCATCACCGGTATCGAAAAAGAATCCATCGCTGGAATAGATCTTGAAGTCTACGTCGTTTCCTTCGAGCAGGACAAAATGATCCTGCGCGTTCCGACTGCGCGTGCAGTTGCGTCCGGAATGCGTGGCCTGGCCGGCACCAAACTCGTTGATGACGCTCTGCGTACCCTTGGTGGTCGCGCGCGTATCAAACGTACCATGTGGAGCCGCCGTGCTCAGGAATACGAAGCAAAGATCAATTCTGGTGACCTGATCTCCATCGCAGAAGTCGTTCGCGATCTTCACCGCGCTGAAGATCAGCCTGAGCAATCTTATTCTGAGCGTCAGCTCTATGAATCTGCGCTCGACCGTATGGCACGCGAGCTGGCAGCTGTTGAGAATATCGATCGTGATTCCGCGATGGAAAAACTCACCACATCCCTCGCCAAGAAAGCCGCCTGATCTATATCCGATCAGAAGTGATCCAGCAGGAGCGCTCATGCGTATCTCTTAACAAAGGTTAGGAGGACGCAATGACGACGGGCGAATCCACACGTTCCGATCCGGATCGGAAATTCGTCAAATCGGCAATGGGCGCTCCGCTTCTCGAAGCGGACCATGAGCAGGACCTTGCGCGCAGATGGCGCGAGGATGAAGACGAAAAAGCGCTTCACGAACTGACATCTGCCTATGTCCGTCTTGTCATTTCCCTGGCAACACGTTTCCGCAATTATGGCCTTCCCATGCCTGATCTCATTCAGGAGGGGAATATTGGCCTCATGCAGGCTGCAGCGCGGTTTGATCCGGATCGCGATGTGCGTTTTTCGACCTATGCGAGCTGGTGGATCAGAGCCAGCATTCAGGACTTCGTGCTGCGGAACTGGTCCATCGTGCGGACTGGCACAACGGCCGCGCAGAAATCTCTTTTCTTCAACCTTCGCAGGCTCCGTGCGCGCATCAACGATTTAAGCGACACCGGCATCACACCCGAAAACCGGGCTCTGATCGCGACAGAGCTTGGTGTACCAGAGCGAGATGTCGATCGGATGGTGTCGCGCCTGTCCCGGTCCGACCGCTCGCTCAACGTTCCGGTGGGCGAGGATGGAGATGCCGAATTTCAGGATCTGCTCGCCGACGACAGTGCGACACCCGAGGATGCTTTCATGGAGAGCCACGACGCGGGCAAGCGTAAGCGCTGGATCGAAGAAGCTCTGTCGGCTCTGAACTCCCGCGAGCTGTTGATCATCCGCAAACGCAGGCTTACGGAAGAGGCGGTTACGCTTGAAAACCTCGGCAAAGACCTCGGGATTTCGAAGGAGCGTGTGCGCCAGATCGAACATGCGGCTCTGAAGAAGTTGAAATCAGCGCTGATCAGCATTTCAGGCGATCCCGGAGAGTCAGGCATTCTTCCGGGTGTGTGATGCCAGTGCGGGCGCTACTGAGAGATCGGGCGGATATTCAGCGCGGTGCCGATATCTACGCTACCGCCTCGCGCCCAGCCGCGGATTTCGACCGGCTCGTTTGTGAGACCAGAACAAACGGTACCGGAAATGCGGTATCTGACCACAATGTCGGTCGATCGAACTGAATGCTCGCATTCATCGCCCACAGGTTCGGCTCCGTCCAGTTCAACAGTCAGGATCACAAACTGCCCGTCCGATTGCCCGGCAGCGGCGAGGTCAGTCTCTGGTGAAGAGCCCGCCCAGAGGCCTGCCGGATCAGACCGCGCTTTGCTTTCTGCTGTCCAAAGCTCGTCACTCCCGCTAGCGGTGTCGGCATAGAGTCTCACCCAGGCGGCGCCCTCCAGTACCAGAGCTTCGTTGAGCCAGATTTCCTTCCCGGTCTCAGTCGTTACAAAAACCTGTGCCAGTGCACGGTCATAGCGGTCCCGCGTCAGACCGGGATAATAGAGC
>NZLU01000009.1 GCA_002692725.1 Ponticaulis sp.
AGGCTTCTACACGATGTCCTTGAGGTCACGCCAAAGCCCGAGTTTCTGGACGTTTATGGCGACAGTCCAGCGATTGCTTTAGAGGCCAAGGTGCGGCTGTCTTCCGATGCTTACGATCAAGCCCGCAAGGCTGCTCCGACCTGGGACGTGTACTTTCTTGAGCAAGAATGGCGGATGTGGATGAACGACCCGCCGCGCCATCCGGATGCTGCGTTCGTGGGGTTTTGCCGTAAATGGTACGAGCGAAAGGGACGCGCTTCATAACAGATAACCCATATCACTTATCAGTTATCGGATAACGGTTATTAGTTGACAGTTATCTGTTATGAGTTAAGGGTTGCGAAAACAAGAAAGAGGCAGACGATGACTCAGGTCATAAGCGTAGTGCAGGAAAAGGGCGGAGCGGGCAAAACAACGCTCTTAACAGCAATCGCCAGTCTGATGGTTCAAGACGGTGCCAGGATCGCGGTGATCGATACTGACCCTCAGCGCCATTTGGAGGCATGGGCCAAGAAAGAACAAACTGATCTTGATTGGCTCTATGAAGAAGATGACGAAAAACTGATCCCTACCGTCAAAGCTCTGAAGAAGACTGAACCCGCTTACGATGCGATCTTTGTCGATACTGCGGGGTTTAAATCGGCTATGGCGATGCATGCTATCGCAGCCGCAAATCTGATCTTGATCCCGTCTAAAGCCAATGAAGCCGACGCAAAGGGGGCCAAGCGGACTTTTTCGCACGTCCAGAGCGTCGCTGAGACCATGGAGAAAGAGATTCCGGCGTTAGTGGTCATGATGGATGTAGATACGCAGACAAACATCACTCAGGCTATCGTTGATGCACTCGACGCTCAGAACGTGCCACGCCTGAATGCCATGTGTGCACATCGAACTGGTTTCAAGGAAATGACTTCCACAGGCCAGGCTCCGCAGGGATCGGCGCGGCGGTCAGCTCAGTCAGTGCTCGCGGATTTGCAGGGTAGGGGCCTCTTGGGATTTTATAGGAGCGGGTCATGGCCAAAGTCAGCGTAAACCTCGATGATGACCTCGATGGAGATGACAGCTCCCAAAAACTGAAGGCAATGACAGCCCCATTGCCAAGCGTGAGCAGATCCAAATCATCCGCCCTGAAGGATGCTCCGCGCGTCCAGTTTTCGTTCACCAACGTGCCAGAGCCCATCAAGAACGCATTTGCAGAGGAGGCAAAGAAGCGCGGCGTTACCAAGAAAGAGCTTCTATATGAATGCCTTAGGGCTGGTGGAATAGAGATTCCATCAACCTCGGAGATAGATGGACGCAGGAGGTAACAGATAACTGTTATCCGTTAAGGATTCCCTAACTATGATGTGGGTTTATCAAGAGTGTATTGTCGCGAATGCTCTTGGCATCCATCGCACCAGAGAATTTTGCACCTAGCCAGCGAGAGCAAACTGGTTTAAAGATCTAAAAAAAGATCTTAACGGGGTATCCGAGCATGAAAAATGGGAAAGTCGAACCGCTGCGCGCAGAAGAGCCAGCACCTAAATTGCCGAACGTAGTAGGAGGCTTTTCTACGGTATTGGCTGACCCGCCTTGGCGCTTCACAAACCGAACCGGCAAAGTTGCGCCAGAGCATCGCAGGCTTGATCGATACTCCACGATGACGCTGGATGCGATTAAAGCGCTTCCCGTTGATAAAGTCTGTGCAAAAAATGCTCACCTTTACCTTTGGGTCCCCAATGCGCTCTTGCCGGATGGACTGGCCGTAATGGAAGCATGGGGCTTCCGATACGTGTCCAATATTATTTGGGCAAAAAGACGCAAGGATGGCGGCCCAGATGGTAGAGGCGTCGGTTTCTATTTTCGAAACGTGACTGAGATCTTGTTGTTTGGAGTCAAGGGTTCGATGAGGACACTTGCTCCAGCCCGTTCTCAGGTCAATATGATCGAAACTCGGAAGCGAGAGCATTCACGCAAGCCTGATGAGCAATATGACCTGATTACGTCCTGCTCACCCGGACCCTACCTGGAGATGTTTGCGCGGCATCCTCAGAATGGTTGGACTGTTTGGGGGGACGAGGCCGCAGAAGAAGTCGCACCACGAGGGAAAGTGCACAAAGGTTATGAAGGTGGAGCAATTTTACCGCCTCTTCACTCTAACGAAACCGTCCCTGAGGCGGTCGCTCTCGAGATAGGCCAAGAAGTGCGGTTGCGTTATGAGGGCGGTGAAAGCATCCGAGACCTTGCTGAAGACACCGGCTACTCGATCCAACGAGTCAGATCGTTCCTGAATCTTGCAGAAACGCAAATGCGGCCAAGGGGTAGACCGGCGGTAGCGAAGTCCTCCTAGGGGCTCGTGTAGGGCGTACCGTCCCAAGTGCTTTGATTGGCTGCTACGATCAAGACAGGGCAGGGGCCCATGACACCGCGTCGAACGCGCATTTGTGCTTTGTCGAATGCCGTGACAGTCGAAGTCGTCAGATCGATTGGAAGCTTCTTTACCCTTTCCTCCTCAGGTATCGTATCTTGGTAGTCACCCCAGAGTTTGCGCGCTAGCTCCAACAAAGGGCGACGATCTTTGGTAATGATAACTCCGGCGGAAATAACTCCGGCTTCATACCAAGACCGATATGAAGCTAAGTCTCTGTCGAGGTTGCCGTCCTTAGCGTTCCACTCAACATCAAGGACAACCCTGTTTTTGAAATTGTCTACAAGATAGCCCTCTTGATAGACCTCCGGGAGTTCTCCTGTTTTCTCACCGTCTTTGGAGAAGAGGAGGCCTTTTGTCGAAAGATCCAGCCTGGTCTCCCTCCAGCCCCTTTCGTGGAAGGCATTGTCAATCTGCTCTGCGATGTCGCCTCTATTGCCTCCAGCCCTGAGCCAGTATTGGGGTTCTAGCCGATAGCTCGACAACACGCTGATAATGTCAGCCCATTCGTCCGGACACACAGCACTCATGACTGCTGATGCCGAATTCGTCTCCATGAACGACCAATGGTCCCGTGCTTCACTGGGCATCACATTAGGGTCATCGTATGTGCTTGTTTCAAACAACCGTTGCACCAAACGGCGCCAATGAACACCGTCCCTCATAGCTTGCAGAAACACGCGACACCGCTCTCCCAGCCTGCACGGCGGAGTCACTCTTTGACAGGGTTAACAACGGCTAGGTTCCTAAATTTATTTACAAAATCTTTATCATTCAGGGTGATTAGAGCAACACCTTTAGCGTAAGCGACCGCGCCGATCATAAAATCAGGCAACACGCCATCCTTCTTTCCTTCCCCTTTGCTCCGCCGGTATTCTTTGAAAACTTGGCCTGCGGAAAAGAGGCCTTCATCGTTTGCCTGAAGATCTGAGATGCCGAGCTCGTCCAGTGCCAACCGTAGCTCTTCCGCAGAGTTCATCCCTGCAGAGGCTTCAGCAAAAACCACTTCAGTGATGAACACCATCCCGCTCGATTTGTACTTCTGGAATTCACGCAAGACAGCGGGGTGCGCCTGTTCGTCTTCGTTGAGAAGCGCAATCAAAGCAGATGTGTCCAGACATGCTGACGTTGGTGCCAATTCAGCCTCTCATCAATGCCATGAGGTCTGACGAGCTCATTGTTGGTTTGATCCCGCGCTCACGGATTTTCGATAAGGCACGCACGGAGGCTTCTCGGACGAACATATCGACGTCAAAAGCCTTTAGTTCGTCGTGGTTTAGGACCTCGTAGGAAGCGTCTAGCCAATCCATCGTGTTCACAACGCCTGCTGGAAGAGATTTTGGCGCTCTTGGGAGCTTCTTGTCTACCAATCCATATGGACGCGGATCGTTGGTTCTCCCTGAATTGATGGCTTCAACGGAGCGTTCAAACCTAGCAGGTCCGCCTACGGAAACATACATCTCCAGTAAACGCTTCAGCGCATAGGACTTTTCTACGTTCTTACCTCCGGACAGTAGACTGAATTCGAACTCATCTAGCGCTTCCCCAATAGCGGAGACGTTCAGTCGGCGTGCATATTGAAGACGACAGAGACGATCTGCTGCCAAGAAGGAAGCGTTCATCCACCACCGCTCGATGGTATCAGCAACTACGGAGTCTAGACCACCAATCTGATATAGAAAATTCAGGTTGGTGCTGAGCTTCCGGGAGGTTTTTGCTTTGTATCGGCCATCTCCATCCAAGAACGCCTGGATGTCATCAGCATTGACTTTGGATACGTCCCACCTGTGCGCCTGAGCCAACCTTTCAACAATGTATCGGTTCGACCATAGGGCAGGCCGCCTTTGAAAATGTCGCGCCCCTTGCCACGAACCAACTAACGAGAGGTTGAACGCGAAGAGCGCGAGTCTGTCGAAATGTTCAGAGTGTCCGAAGAACACTGCCTGAAAGACGAGCTCATCGAAACAAATCCAATCACCGGCCTCGTTCGAGTAGTTGAAGAGAAAGAAATTGGCAGGGATGTAGAAATTGATGTCTTGCGCTTCCAAACGCTGACGAAAATCACTGCGTCTGATGTCGCCCTTAGCTTCTCCGAACCCCACCCGAATAGCATGGTGGAGCTCCGCCAGGCCTCGGCCATCTTTCCCCCAGCCAAAGTTCTTTGTGAAACTGCCAGGGTGCCAGTCTTCTGAATAGTCCGGCATGATGCTCCCGGGTTGTAACGACCTACTTCAGACAGACTCTCAAGCATTGAAGCGCAATCGTCAAACTTGGAAAACGGCGATGTCCAGACCATTCGGGCAGAGAACCTAGGGTTCTGCGTCATCTATGGCCGAAATCTAATGCATCTAAGCAGCACCAACCATCCTGTGATCATTTAGCGAGCACTGAGGTCCTCGCGCCGATACTGACAGAGCCGCCCCTCGACAGCTTTTCGGTATTCATCACCTGCGTTGCTCAATGCCTCCGAAATATTGAACTCGGAAATCTCAATGACTTCCGAACTGGAAAATGGCAGCTCCAGTCGAACCAAGTGTTCTATCAGGTAGCCGATTTCATCTGGTTCAATGAAGTTCACGGCATCAACGGAGAAGTGGCGCTTAATCAGTGGGTCGATGTTTCGGTAAAGGAAGGTGAGGGACAGATCACCTGGCCGGGCGATGTCTGGAGCGCAAAAGTGTTGAATCGCGTTTCGAGCTTTCCGTAGCTTTTCAAAGCTGTCCAAGTCTGGGAGGCGTTCTCCGTGGACCACCCAAAGTAACTTCGGCAAGTGTTCGGCCCCATCGGAAGGTTTCTTCGTAGAACCACGCTAAGGAAGAACTTTCAGCGAACACAATCCGGTTCCCCAGTCTCTGGCTG